>NZ_BBDM01000007.1 GCF_001316245.1 Vulcanisaeta sp. JCM 14467
TAAGAAATTCGCCGTGGACATGTCAATCCTTGTGTACACGGACTTTCAATATTCTATTGAAATCTTCCAACATAAAACGGTTGAACGGTTCCGCATCTACGGCAGACCAGCTTTCAATATTCTATTGAAATCTTCTGTTTCGTTTGTTTATTTGCCCCTTTATAAGTCTTTCTTCCTTCGTGTTTTGCTTCCGTTGGAACATCTTTCTACTCCTAATCTTTACGGTTCGTGCTTGTTCTCACGGTCTGCATTAGGAATTGAATTCTTGTTCCCACGGAATTTCAACCCCTAAACACCGAGCCTGTTCCAATGGTACTTTATCCATTGTAAAATGGAGAAAGTGCATGGTACCATGCACTTTACACGACCAATGATGCTTTCAATTACACAAGGAAACACTTAAAATAGTGTGTATGGTACCGTGCCTGGGGCATTGTGCCTTGTGCACCGTGTGAGTGTTTATTTGCCCCTTGGTTTGTTTCTTCTCCGTGCTTGGTAGGGTTCTTGATAGGGTTAGGGTGTTTGGTGTTGGGGATTTGCCCGTTGAGCTTCGTGGTTGGTCTAGGGAGGTTGGGGAGGTGGATTTTGAGTACCTGCACTGTTTCCGAGGCCTTCAGCCGTGCCCCACCCATAGGGATGTTTATGTGAGGAGGGTTCTTGGTCTTCAGCCGAGGGTTAATGAGTCATTGAGCATTGGTAGGGCGCTTCATGAGTTGTTCCTCGCACCGCTCAGGTTGGTTAATAGGGTTAGTGCCGGGGACGTTATTGAGGAGTTGAGCAGCCTGAAGACCCAGTTACTGAGTGACCTGCCCAGGGACCTGGTTGGGTTTGGTAAGGTCGTGTTTGAGGCATCGTCCAGGATCTTGATGGACCTGGTCTATGATGGTTACCCAATACCCGTGGCCGTGGAGCCGAGCCTGGAGGGCACGGTAATCGGCTTCTCAGACGTGATCAGGCCCGACCTGGTCATCGGCTCCGTGCCCGTGGAGGTCGTGGTCTCAGACAACCCGGATTACCTGGCTAGGAAGGAGCTAGCGCTGGCTGTCTATGGCATGGCCGTGGAGGCCCACCTGAGTAATCCCGTTAATTATGGGGTCCTGGTCGTGATCAACCCCAGGGTTCAAACCATGCAGTTTAGGCACGTGGTATTAAGCGACTCGCTTAGGCGTGAGGCTATTAAGGAGAGGAATGAGGTGGCCAGGATCGTGTCGCGTAGGGATGACCCTGGCCCAGCCCCTAAGTGCCTGACTCATGCCCGCTTAAGGATGTTTGTAGGGGTGTTGGTAATGTCGAGGTTAATAGTGTCTAAGCCCTCGAGAATATACGTTAGGAGGGGCGTGGTTAGGGTTAGGAGTGCTGATGGTGAGGAGTTGGTCGTGGACTCTACGGTAGACTCCATCCTCGTGGTTTCGTCTAGGGTCTCAATAACGTCAATGGCCATTAGGGCGTTGAGCAACATGGGCGTTGACGTGGTCTTCCTTGCCAGGAATGGGGAGCCCGTGGCCAGGGTCTACCCACCCATCATTAATAAGACGGTTATGACTAGGAGGGCTCAGTACGAGGCCCTACTGAACGGTAAGGGGTTGTACGTGGCAAAGGTGATTACTAGGGCTAAGATCATGAATCAGGCAAACCTGCTCAGGTACATTGGCAGGAGTAGGAGGATTGATTCTTTGAGGGATGAGGCCGTGAAGCTCGATGAATTGGCCATGGGCCTGGAGAGGGCCGGCGAGGCCTCCAGTATCATGGAGGTTGAGGCCCAGGCCGCTAGGCATTACTGGCAGTCCATTGCCCAGGTGGCGCCCCCTGAGTATGGGTTTAAGGGTAGGGACCAGGACGGTAAGGACCCACTCAACCTAATGCTCAACTACGGCTACGGCGTGCTAAGGTACATAGTTGAGAAGGCCCTGCTAATCCACGGCTTCGATCCATACGCAGGCTTCCTACACGCGGATAAGAGCGGTAAGCCGAGCCTAACCCTCGACATTATGGAGCCCTTCAGGCCCATTGTCGATAAGGCCCTGGTCTTCGCCGGGCTTAGGGTCGATGTGGTTAGTGGCTTCCTCAGTTATGAGTCGAGGGCATCGATTATAAAGACCGTTACGGAGGAGTTTCAGGGCAGGGTTTACCTGGGCGCTAGGTCGACGACGCCGCTTAAGGTCCTTAATAACTTCATTGAGGGTTTGGCTTCGTACCTAAGGGATGACGTTAATGACTTGGACCCACCCGTCATTAGGTGGGGTTGATGACTTACGTGGTTGTGTTCTACGACATATCGGATAATAGGGCTAGGCAGATTATCGCCGATAAACTACTTAGTAAGGGGTTGACTAGGATCCAGAGGAGCGTATTCGTGGGTAGGGGCGGGCACGCGCTCGCTAAGGACTTGGCGCGTTACCTCAGTAGGTTTGTTGGCATTGGTGATAGCCTGGTGATCATGGTCGTTGGTGAGGAGTCCATTAGGTCCATGATAATGGTGGGTAGGGGTGGCGCCATTGCCAATGCCTCAAGCGTTAAAATCGTCTAGCCCGCAAATACCCATTGCCCTGATCAAGGAGTTCACTTACTGCCCACGCTATGCATACTACCTAGTGTTTATGAGAGGTATTAACTACGTGACCGAGTCAATGGAGGCCGCATTGGAGGGCAATGCGGACCTGGACAAGGCAGTGAGGGAGTTGTGCGGTGGAGCTAGTAATGTGCTTAGGGAGTACCCGGTCTACTCACGGTCCCTCGGAATATACGGTAGGATAGACTACGTATGCCTTTACCATGACCACGCAGTCCCAATTGAGGTTAAGTGGTTGAGTAGGGTCTCGAGGAGGTCCCTACTCAGTAGGCATAGGCATTACCTCATGCAGGCCGTCGCATACTCAATGGCTGTTGAGGAGACCCTGAGGACCGTGGTTAAGCACTTCGTAATACTAACGTCGGGCGGCCACCTAATTATTGAGTTAACGCCGGCCCTCAAGTCCGCATTAGCAAGTTTAGTAAAGGAGTTGAGACTCATGATAGCCAATGAGAGATTGCCCAAGGGAGTTAATGACCCACGCAAATGCAACTACTGCGCCTTCCGACGACTCTGCAGGTTGGCGTAGAGCCTCGCCAATATCCTGCCTGGGCCCGTTAGGGAGAAGCACCTATGTCTCGAGCCGCCCGAGCCTGCCACTAATTTCATGTCCTCGAGGTCGTACAATTGCCTCCTGACTGTTGAGGAATCCTTACCGAGCCTATCAGCCACCTCATCAATACTAACGCATCTGCCCAATCCACCAACATCCTGGATCGCCATTAGCACTTCGATCAAACCCTCACTCGGCTCCACCACCTCAAAGGCGTACAACGCCTCCGTTAGGTCCAGGTAGTCCGTCAGGTTTTCGGAAACCACGAATAGCCTGACCTCCTTATTAATCGCCTTCCTAAGCATGGCAGCCACCAGCGGTGAGGCGGCTGAGAATGCCCTGACACCGCCGGTTATTGCTATTATCACGGAATCATAATCATTGACGTGCCTCATAACCGCGTCGAAAATCCCGATCACCAGGTTTGTTGGGTCCCCGGTATTGACGTACTCGGGAATCACTCTCAACTCCCCAATCCTCCTCAGGAAATCCCCAAGATCCCTCAACGCCTTCTCGGACCTAGCCCTCTCATCACCGCTGGACTGCTCCGGAATCAACGCCAGGACTGCATCACCACCGCCAATACCCACCCTAACTAGGAACCTCACCACGTAATCCACCTGGAAGCCCAGTGGGATTACGTATAGCTTATGCACAGTACTGTGCGCATTAACTAGTTAAAATGCATTGTTTCATGCACACAGCACGTAACATCACGACCACGTAACATCGAGATTTACCCAACGTCCTCTGTGCATGATAACGTGAACACAGCATAGAGTTCTCTTCACGATGGCTATGTTTAAATAATGGGCCTAGAGACGGTTAGTAATGGCTGAGACGCAATCAGTGGACTTACGTAGTAGGTTCCCGGGAGTCATAAGCCTACTCAGGTTCTTCAGGGCCGCCAATCAGCTATACATGATTGATAGGTTCGCAAATGCCCCAGACCCTCACACGGCGCTTGAGGTGTTGCGTGAGATGGAGAGCATTGTCCTAAGGTTGACTCCGGAAACGATTAAGGTGGATAATAGGCAGGTCAGGGCATGCCTCCATGACAGGATTAGGGAAAGTGAGACTGAGCTGTATAGCGATTAGGTGCCATAGTGGGTAGGAACGAACGTAATGAACTAATATTCGCCGTGAGGTGCCCTAAATTGCCCACTGATAGAGAGCTTGACGAGTTGAGGAGGGCCCTGGACAGTTATGAGTTGAGGCCGGCAGAGTTAGCGGCGTTAGATGGCGTGGAGAGTTAAAGGGTGATGGGCATGGGCGTTTACGTAAGCTTCTCCTTCAGGGTGTTGGTGAATGCCGAGGCTATGAATGCCGTTGAGTCCCTGGGCAACATAATAAGGCATAGGAAGGCCACAGTAATAGTACCCAGGGGTAATAGTCACCAGGTAGTCACGGTACCCGTGGTTTCAGGCGAGGCAATTAGGCACGGCTATCAATTCGAGCTGGCTAAGTTAGCTAAGGTTAGGGGCATTAAAGTGTGTAAGCTTTGTGAGCAAGGCGAATTTGTTAAGCATGGGATTGAGGATCTCATAAGCAAGCTTGAGCCTGACCTTTATAAGACACTGAGCAGCGATGATGTTAATCTTCGTGACAAGGAGTACGCAATTATCGAGTCATGCGCCGTTGAGGATATCGCCGGCTTCCTGGTGCCCATGAGGAACGTCCAAATAAAAAGGACGAGCAGAGTCGAGGTCAGCTACATGATACCTGCAATTGACGGCCTTAAGTACGGCCTGGATACACAGTTCCACGTTAGGCACGCACCACAGGCGCAGCAGGCGCTTGGTCAGCAGGGACAGGCGGCTCAACCTCAGTCGATATACTACATTGAGTCGGCGAGCGCTATATACACGTTCACGGTAAACATTGACCTGACGGGTATTGGGCAGGTCTCGAACTGCATATACAGGGAGGGCAATGATATTAAGATAGACTGCAATAAGGCACTAGACCCCAGCGAGAGGGTTAGGCGTGTTGAGTTGGCCCTGGACGCGTTGGCCGAGTTAATTAAGCGTGGGCCCATAGGTGGGCACCACAGTAGTTATAGCCCGCATTGGCTGCCTGGGAGTGCTGTGGCGTTGATAACCAGGCCAATACCCACGGTGGCCTATCCAGGGCATTACACGAACTTCATAATCAAGACCCGCGACTTGGCTGAGGGCAATAGGGCGTTGCTGGGAGGTAATTACGCCTACGTGTTGGTGGCCTTTAAGGATGATAAGGTTGACCCAGGCGTGGATGTTCAGGGTATCAGTGAGGCTAAGTACTCCATACCGGAGTTCTTCATGGCTGTTAAGGAGATTGCGTTGAATTGGGTTAGGGAGGAGTTTGGCGTTAAGTGAGGGTGACGCCTCTAATGACCCTTAAAATGGCCATTGCAATATGACACTTCACTGGGGTTATTGGGTCAGGTACCCATACGCCAGTGCTAGGCAGGATACCTACGTATTGCCCCAGCCATCGACACTCGTCGGCATGCTGGTTAGTGGCCTGTCAAGGGCGTTAAGTGGGCTGTGTGGGTTGAGGACTCCCGAGGTCGTTAAGACGGGCGGCGGTTACCTGGTGCCCATGGTTAAGGTGTTCCTACCCTCGATTAGGCAGGTCTACTTCAGGGTTGTTGAGGGCTGGGGGTTCAGGGTGATGGACATCACGAGGCATTTCCAGGGGCCGTACATAAGGAATGAAAACCTTGGGGATGTGAGTCAGTGGTTTGCGGTTAGGGTTACCGGCAAGGTCTATGCGCCGTCCATGAGTGTTGAGACCGCATACCTAGTGGACATTGATGAATTCGGTAAGGCACTAAGTGCGTTAGGGTGTAATGTGGATCCGCACATAGCCCTAGTGGCTGGGTTGCTCTCGGTAACGAGGATTGGGCCTGTCGAGGGGTTGGTGACGGTCAATAGCGTTAGGGTGGCCGATGTTGAGGAGTCTAGTAAGTTAATGAACGAGCCATGCCCATACTTCGAGGTCTCCGAGGAATACGCGAGTAAGTTAAGCGGTTTTAATGAGGCGACCATCGCCAGGTTCTGGGACTGGAGGAGCGTTGAATTCTGGACAGATAGGAGAGAGCCCGCTAAAACCATAACCTATGTGATACCACTTAGGAGGAGCTACACGGATGGCGGCTTAATATTACCATTCACGAGGTGCACCCTCTTAAGGAACGTAGTCACCAGGACATACCTGGTCAGGGTTGATGGCCATGAGCACACCTACCCTAAGGCTCGATGATCTACCGCCAGCATTTGCAAGTAAGTTACTCTACTCATTATTCAGTCACTTCCTAGGTGAGGGCATTGAGTATGATGAGGTAACAAACACCGTAAAATGCACGGACTGCAACAAATTCATGAACGAATTGAAAAATTACGTGGGGTCGCAGGGATTTAATAACGTAATGTCCAGGTATTTTCAATTAATTGATGGCATGAGCGCTGGTAAGTGCTTGGGGACTCGAATAGGTAAGGTTCAGGACCTCGTTAAGGGTATCCTCAATAACATGAGACCGCGTGATGTGTTTGCGGAATTGAGCGCCGTAAATATACAGGCGGGTTCAACCTACGTTAAGATCACGTGGGGTACAGGCAATTTTATTGGCTTCAACCTGACGCCACCCATAATGGCTAGTGTGGATTACATGGAGGCCCTGAAGAGGTTCATGCCGGAACTCCTCACTGTAAAGAGGGATCGAGTTAGAGATTTGTCTAAAGACGTTGTTAGTGGGTCGTATAAGGCAGTTGAGGTGAGTTGCTTAGTGTATGCGTTGGTTGCAATTGGGTATTCACTATCCGTAATCACACGTTTTGAAGATACCTATGCATTTATAATACCGCTAACGTTCGATAGGGAGCTCATTGAACGTATGAGAGCGGGCAATGTTAGGGAGAGACTCGAAAAAGGGTTGGCGAGGGTAAACATAAATACCGTGGAGGATCACTTGATAAATTTACTCTTGGTCTCTGCGATTAGGTCGAGGAGTGGTGCTGTTGAATTGGCATTGCTCGAGCGTGGTGGTGGTAGAAATTTGATGACTAAGGCTGAGTTTGTCATTGATTTATCCATGTATAGGCCGTTGGTGGAGGCGTTGATGGCTTATGATACAGGGAATTCATTTACAGAACTTGTGGCCGCAGTGATTAGGGATGAGCAGTCCAGCGAGCCGGATAAGAGGGATGTGGCTGGTAAGTTCTCGGATGTCTTGAGGAAATTACTGTTCATAGCGTCTAATGTGGGTAACGCCGAGACTCACGCGTATGAGGCCCTGAGGGTCCTTGACTCCATAAATCCCAGTGACCTCGATAGAATAAGTGGCGGCGGTACGTATAGGTGGGGCCTCACGAAATTGCCTGAAATAATAATGGATACCCTCGAATTAAGTAAGGCAATGTTCTCCTAGGTGGTTGTTGATGGCGTTCCGCGACCACGTTCTTAAGAGTATGAGGGAGGTTTACGGCAGTGTAAGGCCTGGCATAGTTAAGTTAGTGGAGGGTGTTGAAGAAATGCTTGATGGTGGGCTGCTGATAGTTAGGCTGCCCACCGGTTACGGTAAGTCAACGGTGACTAGGTTTATTGCGCCGGTCATTAAGAGTGTCGGTAGTGAGTATGGCATTAGTAGGGTCATCCATGTACTACCTCTAAGGAGCATTATCGAGGATGTGTATGTTAAGACGGTCAACGATTATGATAGGTATGGGGACAAATTAGGCGTTTCCAGGGATGATGTTGCCTATCAGGCTTCGATTATGATCGATGAGGGGCGTAAGGACGAGTTATTCCTATCCCCATTGATCTACACGACGCTGGACAGCTACATGCTGAACTTCGCGAAGGTTACGCCGTATAGGACTAGGTACGCGTCCTTCGAGGCTGCGAGGGCGGCCATATACACGGCCATCACCTTCTTCGATGAGGCTCACCTATTCGCTGAGGTTGATGAGGCCAGAGCCTACACGTCGCTGGTGACCGCGATCAATAGCTTGCTGGAGGCCAGGCTGCCCGTGGTCGTGATGACGGCCACCGTACCCGACGACTTGGTGGCTAGGTTAATAAACGATATGAACCCATTGAGGTGCATGGTGTTGACGATGGACAAGGCCTCCAAGGGCCCTGACAACATCATGGGCTGTAAGAACGTGGTATTCTTCGACAGCGGTTATCAAGCCGGGTGGGTAGATACGGAGGTTGTGAATGTTAAGGGTGATGGTACCGACAAGGTGGTTGACTTAGTCAACGGGTTGGTTAATGAGGGTAAGAGGGTTTTGGTGGTTAGGAATACCGTTAGGCTGGCCATAAGGACCTACATGGAGCTCAGGAAGAAACTACCCAAGGAGGTCAGCATGGGCCTGCTTCACGGCAGGTTAACCCATGGAGATAGGGAGAGGGTAATAAACATGTTAAAGAACTTGAGGGTCCTCGTCGCAACGCAGGTGGTTGAGGCTGGGGTTGACCTGGATTACGATGCCTTAATAACTGATGCCGCACCCCTCGCCCAATTAGTCCAGAGGGTTGGGAGGATCTGTAGAAAGCGCTTGGAGTGTAGTGGTAAAGCGTATATATTGAATGGTGATGACGAGTACTATGTTAAGGCCGTTAAGGGTGTCTATGACGTAAATCTAGTTAAGAAGACGGTAGAGACCATAAGCGAGGTCAGGAAGGTTGATTGGAAGGTGCCGGACTCGACGAGTAGGGAGTCGTACTTTAAGTTGCTCAACGAGGTCTATAGTGAGTACTATAGTAATTTGAAAGTAGACCATGACCTGAGGGATGCGTTGAAGGCGCTGGATGGCGTAGTGACCATGCATAGGTCGGACGCCGAGGCCGTGCTGAATAAGTTATGTAGCTTCGTGAGGGAGGGCCAAATGGTGACGCTGATAATTAATTATCAAGAGTGCATGAAACAGGACAGCGACGCTATAGGTATTATGCGCTGCCTTGAGGAGAACTCCATAAACCTAGACCTGGACTACCTAAATAGGAGCGTGGATAAGAAGCATATTCATGAGGAGGTGCTCGACATAGAATACGGCAATGTTGAGGTTTTGGCTATGGTGGGCACGACCACTAAGGCAGAGACGAATGCTAAAAAGGAGGGGTTGATTAAGCCCATCATTGAGGAAGTATCAATACCTCTGAGTCAATTAACCCGTAATAATGAGTTAAGCTGCAGTAAATTGAATAGGCTTGACCGCATCCTCTACGTGAGGGTTAAGGAGAGTGGGTTAACTGACATCGAGGACGCAATCATCCGCGTGGTAGCCCTTGGAATTAAGGCGAGACCCGATGCATACTACAAAGAGTTAGGTCTCAGCACTGACGTTGGTGATTAGGATGCTTGCCTGGTGCGGCCATGACCTAACCCAACACCTCAGGAATACATACACGCTGGTGGTGGATCCGAGCAATTACGAGTATAGGAATAGGGTGAACCTTGACTCGCTTAAGAGGGAGATTGACACGGTAGTCTCGCGTTTATCCAGGATATTGGGCATGGATGGAGAATTCGTTAAGGAGGCGCTCGCCGTATCCGCCTACCTACATGACATCGGTAAGGCAATAAGGTATTACCAGGGCGTCCTGCAGAATAAATGCAGTAAGGATGAGGAGAGGATATCGTTGAAGGGCCATGAATTAGTGTCAATGTGGGTCGCATACCACGTCTTTAACGCCCTAAACGTTAAACTTAAGGAGCCATTCCTGGCAGGCATAGCCCTACACCATAGTGCGAGGAGAAGCCTTGATGAAGCCTACATAGGTTTGATGAAGAACTTAACCATAACGCACAGCGATGTGGATAATATAATCGCCATACTTAAAGAATTAAATAGGTTAGGTAAGGCCTGGCTTGACATTGATTATATTGCCGCATGGCTTCATCAAGACATAGACCAAATCGTTAAGTTGAAAATAAATGATTACATAAGAGAGTTAGTGAATAGTGGCGTGAGTAAATACGGTGAGTTGGTAACCTACGTAATTTCTATTGTCGATGACGTAGATTCATACATTAACCGTAAAGGATTCACACCAGTAATTATACGCAAATTCTTTGTTTCTATTTCATAAAATATTTCCTTTTAATTTTTGAGAATATAGGTATTTTTGAAAGTATTTTCGTAAAGTCTTTAAATCGACTCGAAACAATATCCTTAGCCTTATGTGCGCATTCGTTAACGAGTTTGGTGAAGTCATCACAATTATCGGCACAGATTATAACCTTACCACCTATTAAAGGGGAGCCTACACTTAACTCACCGCATACTCTTTGGCTCCTATCCTCATTAATTGACATCTGCATCACCTAGAATTCGTCGTATACCATATTCCGCGTTTCATCATCAAGCCTTCCTGCACTTATTAATTCAAGCCTATGGTTTATACCGTGTTTTGCATACCTCGTTAATTCCTCCAACTGATATGTGGCTATGTATGTTGTGACGTATTTCTCAATGAAGTCTTTGGCCCTTTCATCCTGTGGATTCCGTATTATTGCCTCGGGCCTATACGTGGTTATGATTATTGCCGAGTACTTCAACGCCTCGCTCAGTGTTTCGATTAGGAATCCCGAGTATTTAGATGGGATGCCGTCGAACCCATCATCAATGAGTACTAATGGCCTTACCGAGTACTCCTCATATAGGGCCTTCACTAATGCTTTAGAGGATTTAAGTATGAACATGCTTAACTCACCAAGGCTTAGCTTAAGCAGCGTCTCCTCCCTGCCCTGCTCGAGGTGAGTTTCAATTGGTATGCCCTCGCTCAATTCCAACTCTCCTGAAATGTTGTACTCCTCATGCGCTATTGGCGGTATCCTAGTCTTTAGCAGTATTGATATTGGCCTGAGCAGTGGGCACTCGCTCTCCCTGGGCCATTTGCTAACTAATTCATGGAGTTTCTCGATTTGCTTAAGAGTTATTGAGTATAGGAGTTCCCTCAGGCCGTGAGGCCACGCCACTATGGCCGACACCCACATGGTTAAGCCCGGAATCAAGCCCTTAGCCTGGTCCAGCGTTAATGTCTCCAACCTGCCGCTCCTAAGTATTAATTCAACGCCAATACTACCATTCACATTAACTAGGCATGCGTAGTCCACGCTGCCTGGGTCGTAGCCAATGTTCCTTAATCCATCATAGACTTGGCTGCCCTCAACGCATACCTTAACCATGGACTTATTATGTAACTCAACGTAATTCCTGAACCCTGCGTTATGTAGGATTTCGCTAAACACTTCTTCAAATTTATTGATAATGTTCTCATTTTTATTATTAATAATAATTTCCTTGCACTTTACAGGTAAACTCTGCTCATATGCTTTCCTGTACGCGTCTAGGATCATTAGGACAGGCTCCACGTAAAGTGCCCAGGCCAGCATGGTTTTCCCTGAGCCTGGCATCCCAATTAGGAAGTTTAGCCCGTTGGGTTCCCAGTACGGGCTTCCATCCACTATTAGGCTGGTGATGATGCCATAGCCTGAAGCTCAAACCTCACATCAATGATTATGCTAAGCCAATTTAAAAACTTCAGATCAATACAGTACGTTATTTCCGGCAATCTCAAGCACAGTAATTTAATATTGCGTCACACATCCTTTACGGCTCTGCTTTCCTGGTGCGTTTAATTGTTAACATCTTAGTAAACTTTAGTAAAAACTATAAATGTTTACAGTTATGTATTACCATGTGACGAGTGCTGTAATATCGATTAGGGTGGATGAGGAGTTGAAGAGGGAGTTGGAGGAGCTTGGGATTGACTATGCAGACTTGGTGAGGAGGTGCCTGGAGGAGGTTGTGAGGAGGGAGAAACTGAGGAGGGAGGTTGAGAGGGCGGATAGGATTAGGGAGGGGTTGTTGAGGGTTCACGGTGTTTTTCCGTCCCTGGCTGAGTTGGTTAGGGAGGATAGGGATGATGATCATTGATACGCCAGCTCTCCTGGCTATCTACGTTCCAGGGGTTGAGCGGCTTTATTGGCTTTAATGATTGAGCGTGGGTGGTTATAACTTCATATTAGGAGTATTATTCTTATTTTACGATACGAAAGGTATTGAATTCCTGGGCTTACGGGGTTGTTGGGTGGTGGGTGGGTTTAGGTCTCTATTTTGTCTTGCCACTTGCTTATTAGTTCGTTTATTTTCCTGGCCATCTCCAGATCCAGTTGCGTTATCCCTCCCTCGTCGTGGGTCGTGAGTTTTAGTGTTAGGTGTTTCCACACGATGACCATGTCTGGGTGGTGTTCCTCCCTTTCGGCTAGTTGGGCTAGTTCGTTTATGAAGGCTATGCAGTCCATGAATGTTTTGAACTCGAGCTCCCTAACGATGTAATTGCCCTCAAGCCTCCAGCCCTGGGGCAGTGACTTGAGTATTTCCTCCCTGGTGAGCCTCACGGTTCCTGCTGAGTAACTGACTATTAAGTGCTGTGCCTTTATTCGGCGATTTTTAACGTCCGTGGCGGTGGGTTTTTATTTACTGCCTGGCGTTTTTAGTGGATGTCTATTGGGGATAAGTCGCTTAGGGAGGACGAGGTAGACCTATCGGAGGTTTCTGAGCTTGTGGATTTCCTGATTATGCAAGACATTAAGCGCTATCTTCCTGCCTGGGTTAGGGAGGCTTTGGGTGTGAATGTTGATAAGCTTGGGAGGAGGGTTGTTGAGGGTGTCGGTGAGTTTGATGGTTATGCGGAGTTCGGTGATAAAGTTATTGTGGCTAAAATCATGGTAACGCTCAGGCTCAGGGATGTGAGGGACTTCGTAGAGAAGGTCAACAGGCTAAGGCAAAGCATGGCAGGTAAGGAAGTCATCGCCATAATAGCCCACGTATTCAAGGGAAGGGGCTTCAACAAGGCTGTGGAATTAGCCAAAGCAAACGGCATTAAAATAATCAAACACTACGGCGAGGAAGACTTTGAAGAAATTACGTAGATTTTAATCGTGCCCCTACATCATTCCTCGGGCAAAAATCTCTTAATTACTGCGTAATAGAGAGTTATTGAGAAGATGGCTGTGAAGGCTAGAGTTGATAGTAGCATTGTGTAGATGGCGATTGGTGGTATTGGTATTAGTGTGTTTGTGAATTGTGTTATTGGTAGGCCCGTGTTGCCGTTTATGAATAGGTATGGGTACCTGGATCCGTCGTTTACGTACTCCATGAGTATGAGTATTGCCTCTGCGAGTATGCCTGTGCTCATTGTGGCTGGCCTGGTGACTTTGCCCTGTAGTGTTGTGTAGAAGGCATATATGGCTGTGGTGGCTAGGGCTATGGTTAGGGCTATGGCCATGTAGAAGGCTGGGTAGAACATTGCCGTGGTTGGGTCGTAACCGAGTAGTGGGCCTGCGATGTTCCTGGCTATGTATGGGTCGTACCTCTGGAGCACCGTGTAGTAGTAGGCTCCGGCTATTGCCTGTGGGACGAGTAATAGTAGGCCTGTGCCTAGGGCTATCTTGATGCCCCTAATGTTTAGGTTCCTCCTTGTGGCGAGTACCGTGGCTGTTACGAAGGCCCCGATGTCCATGGCGCCAATCAGCGTGTGGGCTATGAGAGGTGGGTATACTGGGTTTGAGAGTGCGGTGAGTGGGTTAAGGCCGTTGGTCGTGTATTGCATGTAGTCTAGGCCCGCGAAGAGGTATCTGAAGCCTATTGGGACTAGGAGTACGGATATGGCCATTGGTATTCCGATTAGGCTGTGGGTCCTTGGGCTTACCCTGCCCCATAGGTGCCAGTAAATGGCTATGAGTGGTATGCTGATGAGTATTCCCGTCAGGCTATGGCCACTGGGTAGAAGTAGGTCCTCATGAATATGGCCGTCATTGATGGGAATAGGCCGGCCATGAACACGGTAAGTATCGTGCCCCAGACACCGCCGAAGAGCTCTGACACAACCATTAGCCTAAACATGTCCCTAGCCGTGGTCTCCAGCCCCGCGTCGTTGCGCCTGTACGCTAGGTACCTGGTTATCACTGTTAGTACCGTAGCCCCAATTATCACGTTAACGAAGACCAGGTGCATCTCCAGGGCGAAGCGAGGACGGCGAATGAGAGTAGGCTAGGTAGTCACTCATGGCCGCCCACCCCAACCAATTCTCTTACCCTGTCCAGTAGGCTTGGCCTTGTGGCTACGTAGTACATTGCCAGGGCACCAACAATGGCTATGGCAAGTAGGATAATGACTACGAAGGCCACGAAGCCGGGCGTTATGGGGTCGCTTGTCACGACTTCGTTCGTGGTTATTAGGCCGTAGACTGTCCAGGGCTGCCTACCAATCTCCCTCGCTGCCCAGCCGGCTGTTGCCGCTATGGCTGATAGCACCGCCATTGCCGAGGCTAGGAAGGGCATCACGTTGTCGGCGCCTATCAGTACGCCGAGTATTTCGTTGTTTATGAAGTCCGTTATCGCGGATAGCACGGGCACCCTGACCAGGTAGGTGAATAGTACCAGCACTGCGGCTATGGCAAGTAGTATGCCGGCGCCAATCATTGTGTAGTAGAAGGTACTAACCAACGGAGCCAACGGCTCTAGGGCTAGGACAGCCGCCTCGCAGTTCTGGGCTAGCGTCACGTTGGCCATTGGGCCGAGGTAGCTGAGCATCCTTGGGTCCAGCTCGCTGTATAGTTGGCTGAAGGTTGTGTTGCCTAGGGCCTGGCATTGGACTAGGTAGTACTTGAAGCCGTATAGTGGGTGGCTTGGGTTTCCGTAGGCGAACAACGCCTCTATTGGGTCGTAATACTCATACCCATAGACCCCTGGCCCACCGGTCAAGGTGGTCAGTGCCGTGAACTTGGGTGGTTGGTAGGCGACCACGTCATCACCCATGAAGTGGCCGAGGACTATCGGCTCGATGAGGAGGACTATGGCTAGTACCCAGAGTAGTGGCTTCAGTAGCTTGATGTACCTGCTGTCGTGGGTCCTGAAGAACCTTATTGATAGGGCTAGGGCCACGGCGCCAACACCGATTGCGTAGGCCGCGAGTAATGTGTGGAGTGTGGTCACTATTGCGTCTGGGTTTACCATGGGTAGCCATGGGTTTGTGAAGTAAGTACCGACCATTGAGGTGAAGTTGGCGTTGGTTAGGGCCACCGAGCCAGCGCCATCTATTGTGTAGTGCAGTAGTAGGGCTGCGAGGTTTAGTGTTGCGGTTAGGTTTGCGGCGTTTGGTCCGTAGGTTGGTAGGAATGGGTATAGGTCGTGTGGTATGTCGCCCATTCCCCAGGGCACGTTCATCCAGCATTTGCCGTTAGTATGAAGTAGCCTGAGAGTGAGCCGAGGAGCCACGCGGCTATGAGTATGCTGAGGGTGTACTTGGCACTCCACCTGCCTATGGCGATTATGAAGAGGACTACGAGCACTGCCTCGCCTATGAAGCTATGGTTGCCTCGTAGAGTAGTGGTATGAAGGCTGAGGAGGAGAAGAGTAGTATGCTCGTCGGCCAAATGTCCAACAAACCAAACTCTACTATGGTCCCCGTGACTGCGCCTAGAGCGAAGTTCACGGCCCAGACCATGGTCAGGGTCTTGGAGTAGTTCAGGAATAATTCGTCCCCGGTCCTGTACCACTTAATGAGCCATGCGAGTATGGCTAGTGGGAAGCCTAGGGTGAAGGATACGAAGACTGCGTGTAGGTAAATACCGACTATTGTCATCACCATGGCGTTGCTGACATTGGTACTATGCACGTAGACCTCACCGAGTGGCCCCAGGGCCGTGTAATCCATTCCTGGTCGCGCAGTTGATTTGGCTACTACTTAAAATGTCTGGTGTATTGATTAATTATCATAATTAATGATTCACTGCTAAATTTGCTGAAGCTGGTGCTTGGATTTATTTATTATTTAATTGCATTCAATTGAATAATTGCGTGGTGAGACCTCGGCAAAAGTTTTTCTCTGGTTTTTGCAGAGTATTACCTGTGAATTATTGGCTAATCATTGTTAGGGAGAGGACATTCATGGACATTGCCGAGAAGGGGTTCTTCGGCTGTAGGGACCTGAGTGCGGGCTATTGATGACTAGGGTTAGGCCTGGCACTAGGCTTGTGGTTTTCGTGAGTGGCTTCGGCTGTAAGTCCTACTGTAAGTCCTTTGTTGGTGTTCTTGAGGTTGTTGGGGATTGGGTTAAGGCTAGCAGCAAGATTGGTGATTGGTCACACGTTGTTGAGGTCAAGCCAATAGCCCTGGGTAGGGTTGAGCTTGGTGCCGTGGCTGGCAAGCTGTCCTTCATCAGGGATAGGAGGAGTGTTACCGAGGCCCTGCACTCCGTCGATCCGGCTAACCCCAAGGCCATGCCCATGCCACCTGAGGATGCCGAGTTAATAATGAACGAATTAAGGAGACAATCAACGCCGAGGCCGGCTGTCGAGACCCTGGCACAGGTGCTGGTGAGACCAAGCCTGCCGTGGCCAGGGCGGTTGCCGAGACTCAGGGTGTTGGGTCTACTGACGCCATTGGGTTGTTGGTTGAGGTTGCCCAGTTGCTTGGTTATTACCCTGTGAGGGATGTTGAGGTTGGTGGTTATAGGCTTGGGCTTGCCTGGTGGGGTGATGAGGATGAGTATAGGGATGGCTTGGCGCCGCTGGCCGTGTTTGAGGTCGTGGAGAGCCCCGAGCAGGTCCTGGCGAGGCTTAAGCATGCGAGGGATCGTTGGAGAGGCGTTAGGCTATACGCCATCGTCGCTGATGAGAAGGCTAAGCGTAGCCTTGAGGCGGCCCTGAGGGGTTCGTTTCATGAGCTTAAGAGGAGGGTTAAGGTCATAATGCTTAACGAACTCCAGGGCCTTGTCCAGGACCTCAGGAAGCACGGTGACCTAGTCAGGGAGTTCGTGATGTTGGGTAGGGATTGAGTCTCATGGTGTTAAGAAAACCTATTATGTCCTGATGGCATGATGTGGTTAGGTAGAGGGTCTAATTAAAGGATCTATATTAGGAGGATACCCGGACTTACCCTTTATGGCCGATGTCCCAACCCAGTACTTGTATTGACCATGGCCCTGACCTTTATCACATTGACGTTTTAATTAATAACACGATATAATACTTAAGTATATGGCTCATTAACAATGCCTAATGAGTAATGCACTCATTGACATTTGCCATAGACTTGATGAGTGCCTAGGCAGGGCTAGGGACCTTGGTGGTTTAACGCTGTTTGATGCCGCGTCTGGTTTTATTGACTATGACGGCCTATCATACGCGCTTAATTACCTGAGTGGTGTGGGCGATATTAGGGTTGTGGTTGGCGACCTTGGCTCAGTGCCGAGGGTTGTCTATGAGAGGTGGCGTGACGTGATCAGGGTTTACCCTGACCTCCACGCTAAGCTTTACCTGCTCGGTAACGGGCTCGCCATTGTTGGTAGTGCCAATTTAACGAGAGGTGGTCTTTATGGTAATGTTGAACTGAACGTTATGATAAGGGATGGGGAGCTTTATGAACGATTAATGAATTATTTCGATGAGCTTTGGCGAGCAGCCAAGCCGCTCACTGAGGATTACGTGGAGGATGTTGAGGAGGTTGAGGTTAGGAGCGCCAAGCATAGTGTGGCTGAGTTCGTTAATAGGGTTAATAAGGCATTGGCAAGTATCCTCGGCATTAACGAGAAATGCCTAACCACGTTTAACCAGGTACAATGCTCGATTATCGTGGCCGAAGCCATCAACAGGAGGTTCCGTGACTGTAGTGATTTACCGGAGAACTGCGTTGTAGAGACAGTGGCTGAGGTTTTGAATCTTGAGGTTAGGGAGTTGGCTAGGCGGTTAATGAGGGAACCTGGCTCGGCCATTGTGGCTGGGCACCACCTATGTTGGGTTAGAACCTTCATTAACCTGCTGAGGACTGGGCGCGTGGATGTTGATGAACTTAGCAGCGGCATTAAGATTTATAAGGCCATGGTTAGGGCAGCATCGCGGGAATGCCCTGAAAGGCCGGTAAGGCGGCCAACGAGGAGCTTGAGAGGCTTAAAGATGAGCGTTACAGGGATAATTATGTTAGGTGGAAGATACCGTACAGACTACTGCCGCTGGCCCTCGTACTCCCAATCACCAATTGCAGACTAGTTGGTACACGCAGGAAGGGTGGTAGTATGTTGAGGAAACTGGTTTGCGAGTAATGAGGAATAAAATCATCCATACCTAATCGGGGACTTCTAGGCCCAGGGCCTTAGCACGGCCTTCATAATCTCCACGGCTCTCCTGGCCATGTTTAGTGAATTCTCGCATCCTGCTACCATAAATATCCCACGGCGTTAAACCACGCTCGGGTTCCCCGTAGGTGCTCCTACCATGCTCTGGAGCTAATCTCCTGGCTATTGCGGCAAGCTCACGGGCTAGGTCGGTTAAGTCCCTCGGTAGGTTGTTAATTATTGATTCGAGCTCGCCCGATGGGTCGTGGCTCCAGTTCGGTATTCTGTAAACCGCTATTACAGCCTTGGTGGCGTTCTCTGCAGTTAGTTGGGCGTTGGCTACCGTGCCCCTCCAGTCGCCTCAGTTGAGTGCTTCATTGGCTTCCCTTAGGTAATTAATGGCTAGTTTATACCTATAGTTGACCTCATCGATCGGGTCGTACATCAGTCCTCACCGACTTGATCATTGGCTTTCCGTTGGCCCTCATCCACCCGTACTTCCCATCCCTGGTCCTGTACCTGATTAGGCCTTCGCTCTCAATGAACCTAGTGACTGATTCCTTGAATTGCCTTAGGTCACCGTTTTTATCGCAAATTATTATGCCGTCCCAAGCCATGTTTATCGCCAATGCTGTTAACCTACCCCTGAGTTCGTTCCTTCTCATATCTATTAGTGTTATGTCACGCTTTATGAATCGCTTGAGTACCTCATAGGCCCTTGCCCTGACCTCCAGTCCCCTCAGTGTGTTGAAGAGGATGAGTAGGTCAACGTCACTATCCTCACGGGCTTCGCCCCTGGCCCAACTGCCGAAGAGCATGAGTCCTAGGAATTCATTGCCGAACTCGGCCTCAAGGTCCCTACACGCCATCCTCAGCAGGTTAATTAGCTCATTGATGTCCATGGGTTCTAAGCCAAATTAATTACATTAGATCAGATCCTTATATTAACTTACTCACGGGGTCTCCGTGCAATGCGGTGATTTAAATGAGGATGCTTAAGCCCGTGCTTCGGGCGTATACGTAATGGCGTGGCTGCATTTATTATGCATCATATAATTAATGCCTGGCGTGAGTTGCCCTTTATTCTGCTCGGTTCATTTTATCTGAACACCCGAGGTTCTAAAAAAAAGGTCCGTGGTTTTGCTTAGTTGGTGGGTATGGTCTCCAAGTCAAAGGCGCTGCTAATTGCTGCCGTGGTGGTGATTGCCGTTGTTGTGTTGTTTGTGGTTTGGTATTTCGTGACACTTGAGAGTCTCCGCCCACTGCCGTACGTAATACCTGAGGTCATTAATTACGGCTTCCTGCAGTGTGATAACCGCCTCATAATCATTCCAGGAAACTCGATGGTCATACTCCGCTATCACGTGCATGGTAATGTGACCATTAACGGCGTGGTCATCTACATGGCATTTCCGGCGAGCATAATCAATGAGACCCTGACCGCATTCTCAAAGCTACCAAACCAAAATGATGCATTGATAGTGGGTATTTACGTGAATGGCAGGTTGATCGCGAGCAATAATTACCCAGGACCGATCCTCGGCCTAAAATTCGCATTAAATAATACTGTCGGTCCAATCTCCGCGGCCTACACGGATGATGGCGTAGGCTTCCCAACGATTAAGCTCACACAAAGTGATACCTTGACTGTCGTGATTTACTCTGCCGTGCCATATGCACTGCCCTCCTGTGCGGTGGCCAATGAGGGTGAGGAGGTTAAGCTGATGGTTGAGGAGCACCTAATTGGGTTGATTGGTGTTTACGGTGTGGCCAATGTCACGCCCACGGCTGAGCAACTCTACGAGGAGGGCAGGTACATAACCGAGGAGCCAGTCATATACATAATAAACGTCACAAGCCCAATAAGCCAACTACCGCAGGAATTAACGCCAGGACCACTCGCTGAAGCGAGACCACTAGCCACAGGATACGCGCCATCATTTGCAATGGGGCAATCACTACCACCAAAGAGTAGCGGGTAATGGGTATGGCAGGTATGTTTAAGGGCTGTATTAATCCCTGTCTTTGAGGGTCATGAATAATGCTCGTCCTACTGAATTCGTTTTATGGGCGCATGGGTTATTAGGGTGTCCGTAATTTGGTGTTGGGTTGGTGGTTATGGGTTTTGGATCGCGGTTGTTGGCGCTTGCCTCGTGATCGTGGTCATCATCGTTGTTGCGGCTGCAGCCCTACTCATTACCTACCTGCCTAGGGTCCTCATTAACCATGGGCCCACCGTTGAGGTGAGTGGCGTTACTTATCAGGGTGTTATCAACCGTCATTGGCTGGCTTGAGTGTGTCTATCTATGTTGTTGGCTCGTCAGTGCTTGTGCAGAGGTTGGTTGGTTTGGGTATTAATCAGTCCCTAATTAAATTCGTAACGATTAGCGAACTTCCCAGTCTCCCCAATGGTAGTGTGGTCGTTATTGATTGGTCCTTGATTAGCCCCGGCTTAATCATTAATAGGAGCGGCACTATTTACGTGAATACGAGCTCGGCAAACTTCAGGCTGGTTAGTGGGTTGATTGGTCGTGGGGATTTCCTGATTGTCCATGGTAATGCCAGTGATGTACCGGCCATTGAGCTTGTCTTGACCACTGCCTGGTCTAGGGCGTTTAATACGAGTGTTGCGGCCATGCCCGTGCCCAGGTCCTTGAGTGGGCTTGGTTACGTGGTTGCCTACGGGAACAGCCACGCCCTAATCATAGGGCCGCACTCATTGGGTGTGGCGTTAGGTATAGCGTTAACCATGAAGGAGCCAACAATGGATCCAACTGGTGGGGACCTCTGCATGGAGCTTGCCACATCGATTTTTAATCAACCGTCTAGGATTAGTAGTACTGAGTATGTAATTGCCTATGGTCCGCAGTCCTACGGTGATTCATTTGGAATTTTCATAGTTGATTTCTGTACTGTATGGTCAACAGTGCTCACCAATGACCTTAATGGAGCTTCAGCCGGCTATGCTGAGTTTTACAACTACATTAATTACATACCAAACTTTGATACTCAAATTGAGTACTTAAAGACATTCCAGGACGGTTATGCGTCATACGTGGTTTATGAGTATGGGCTCGGCAAGGTTGGTGAATCACAACTGCCTGGCGACGCCCAATACATAGCAGGGAGCGGTGAAGACTACAAACAGGTTACTGGACAAATACCGCTGGCTTTGAGCCTAGGGGTGTTTCGTGTACACCATCAACGACGTACACAATTAACTTAGCAACTGGTTCCTCAGCAACCTCGTCAAGCATAACGGTTTCAAGCTCCACTAGCCAGACATACTCATGCCAAGAATACACGATATCGGTGTATGGAAATCCTGGTACAGTAACGACGATGAAAATTGGTACAGTTAATCAAACCTGGATATTCACACCACAAGCCACGCAATACGCGGAGGAGGAGCAGGCCTACGGTGTCGAGAGCCAGGGCTACACATACATGGGCCCTGCCTATAATCCACAGCCCACGGCATACACAATACCTGTAGGCGCCTTGGTAATTGTTAATAATACGAGTATTCCATGTAGGTATTACCTGCTCGGTTTCATACCGATTAGTGGTGCTACGGTTGAGTACGTGGCTTACGGCGTTGATTGGGATGTCTGGGTTAATGTGAATGGTTGGGTAGGTGGCTTAACGGGCTTTGGCCCTGGCCTATACGTAAGGCCATCCACGTACGGCCCTGCCCTGAACTCGACAAGTGGCTTCTACCACGTGACCTATTGCCGGGTAGGTTTTGGTTGAGTAAATTGGGTGTGGTTATGTTCGTGATTTATCATTGTTAGGTAGTTTCCTTATCATTGAATGTACTATTTTATAAAGTAAATTATCCTTAGACCTTAATCAGTGCATTGCCCCATGTATGAATTGGTGAATTGACCAATTATTTAAGGATGTTTATGAGTGCGTTTAATTACTCTTCTATCTAGAAGCGCACTGAGTTGATGACTCACTGTCAGTTATGAACTTTATACCGTACCGGGAACTTCCCGGTACCGGGTAGAAATACCTTTTGCGAGTATGCGTGATTAATGCGGTATTCTCTTTGGTTGTGTAGTAATTATTATCAAATAGTTGGTTTTTGAGTGGCGTGATTGTCATGGGTGGGTTTAGGGAGGAGTTTGGTGGTATTGCTAGGTTGATTGGTTTGGCGTTGATTGTGCAGGTTATTTCCATGGTTATTGGCGTAACTGCCCTTTACCTGATGCATTATTTGATTATTTATGTGCCGTTAATGGCGTTGTCGATGATCCTCCTGTCGATAGCGTTGATGATCCTGCTTAGGGTTCTCGGTAGGGTTAAGGAGCTTTACTTAACGAGGATTAGGGATGCGGTGCATGGTCATAGGACTGCCTTTGATGTGGATAGGGAGAGTAGGGAGTTGTGGATCGATGCGCGGCCCTTGGTAATCACCCTGCTCATTATTGTTGCCGCATCGCTATGCCTATGGTTGTACCTACTGGTTAAGTCGTTAAGCCTAGTGTTGCCTTATAATTTATTAATGTGGGCTGACCTCGCCGTGTTGATGATGCTTTCGTTAGTGGAGGTTTACGTGATTGCCAGGTTAGATTGTGCAGTGTGGATTTAGGGGATGTGAGGTTGTTGCGTAACCATCCTAGGTTGGGATTGAGGATTTGGTGGGGCCGCCGGGATTCGAACCCGGGATCACTCGGGCTCGCGTCCGTTGTCGTGGATCCCGAGCCGAGCATCCTAGCCAGGCTAGACTACGGCCCCAATAACACCTAATCCATGGTGAGTTTTAAACTTTTCATTCACGGCGATCTTGCCATCCTCTACGTGGCCCGTAGATCAATTTCGTAGATAGAATATAGTGGCTATGCAAGAATTCTTTTAAGGTCATAAGTAGTGTTTTGAGTTAGTGATTATGGCTTCGAGACCTAAGTGGTCACTCATTGCATCGGTGGTGGCCCTTATAATTTTAGATGCATTACTTATTGCGGCGGTTCTAAGCCCCTCGGTGATGTCCTCGGCGTCGTCCTTAATGGTTAAGGGCACCAATATGTTAAGTGGTGCGTTGAATACTGTGTTAAATATTGCCTATAGGCTTGGGCTTATGAAGCGTGTAGTCGCCAGGTTATCACCAATGCCCACAAAGCCGCAGCCACTTGCGCTACCCGCCACCGCCTATGTAGTTGGTCCTGGCCAATTCATTAGTGGGTTGGTTAGTGCTGGTGCTCCTGAGTCCATGATTAAGCCAATAACCCTTGGCGACCTAGCCTCTGTGCCTAATGACTCGATTATAATCATTGATTGGGACTACGTAAATGAGACAATGCATGTGAACATAAACCAACTGGCCAAGCTATTGGGGAATGTGATTAGCCGTGGTGACCTGCTAATCCTCTACGCAGAAAGCCCGAGGTGGGTCCTGCCGCTTGAGGATGCGGTAGCCGTGGCCTGGGGTAATTATTTCCACAGTATCGTGATTGGTTACCCAGTGGTGGCTGTGAACGCATCAACGTACCTGGTCGCCTTCGGAGGGAGGAATTACCTGGTCGTGAACCCGGTGCAGGTTGGTTATGATTACACGGCGGCAATAAATGAATTGATGAGGTATTGGTTAGTCGTCGGTGAGGTGCGGTTGGTAGTGCGTATTTAATGAGCCCAGGCTCAACAGTGACGCTGTACGACCAGGATGCATGCCCCATAGTGCTGGAGCAGGTAAAGGCCTATAACCTAAGTGAGTGGGTCTTCACGACGGGGCCTACGCCGGAGTATGGTAACCTAACTGGTGATGAGTACGTATATGATTACTGCATAACCGGTATCTACCCATCAGCTAGAATCGTGACCTCATCTATTCCTGTTGAGTACCTGGGCTTCAATAATTTGGAGGCTGGGAGTAGTGGTGGTGATTGGGTTGATTACGTGGTTGGTGTTAACATGACCACCGCATACCACATAGACCAGGAGAGAGGCTATAACTCGTACATGGCATGGGTCCTGGGTGGTGGTGCACAGCCTTATAGTACTAGTTGTAAATGGTTTATGTTATCCGCACCTCAGATGTCTGTATTAATTGGTCAGGAGGTCCTGCAATTAATTTATTATGCGAAATCAATGCTCAACTCTACGAGCAGTATACTCATTGGCTCCATCGTTAATAATTACAAGCCCTGGACCTGAGGGGGCCGCGAACCTCATTTGGTCCATAGGCGTTAAGAACCAGAACTGGTTCTGCATGCCTGTCCCGACACAAGCTGGTTATGAGTACCCAGTGGGCTTTGGCGTGACCGACGCGCAGGGCGCGTGGTACTTAAATCCGAGTAGGGTGAATACGGCGGCGTCGCCAGTACTCTACGGCGAAGGCACCATATGCTACCCACCAACCAGCGGTTACATAGTTGAGGATTTCTTTAGTGAGGTCTACTTCATCATCCAATACAACCCAAGCGCCACCTACACCATTAACCCGCAGAGCTACGAACCTGGCCCTGGCACTTACATAACCAACCTATACTCACCCACGTGCCCCAATTATTCATGACCGTGAAACTAAAGGTAATGATCATATGCACTCACCATTAATCACCATTTTAGTTAAGTGGTTGATGGCGTGGCAGAGCCCTAGCGAATAAGTGTCTCAACCTATTGAGCGCCTTATGATCGCCATCTCCGTCATGTACCTGGCCGCGTCATCCTTCCTACCCTCGACCAGCGAGTTAATGAGCAGTTGGGCGAGTAACTCGTGCTTCCTACTCTCATAATCACTGGGCCCTGCCCTAATGCCTAACTCCTCAATTGCCTTAACATCCCTCCTAACCATGTCAATGACCTCCCCACCGACCCCAAAGACCTTGCTGAACCTGGTGATCATGTCTAGGCATTCGTGACACACGTACTTGGCTGCCGCCTCCAGGTCGTGCCTCATGTTTATGTAGGTCTCACTCAATGCCGTGTACTCCCTGTCACTTAATTCGTTAATGACCGAGGCGCCCAGGATCTCCGGCGGTATTCCGAGGGAGTAGAGCGTGGCCACGAAGGTTATTGCCCTGGGCAGGACGACACCCCTAAAGCCCCTGCTATAGCCGAAGAGGCCTATGTGGAGTTTCCTGGCCCTCCTCCTCGGCACGTAGTTGGAGACTAGGTTAATTGCGTTTGCTAATCCCTCGATCTCCCTCTGGTAATGATCCACGTACCTGCCTATCACGCCCATGAGTAGTTCATGGTCCTGGATCGGGCATTCAGTGCTTGGTGACCTATTGTTTAGCCTTGCCACGGCGTTGATCACTTCATTCTCTGGGTAATCATACCTGAAGGCTGATTGCACGGTGAAGGTGCGTACGCATGGGTATTCCTTAACGACGTTGTCCACGTTGTATGGCGTTAGGTGTCCCCTGAATGGTGTTGGGCCGACACCAATTATTGGGTAGACCTCTAGCTCAAGTTCCCTGCCCAGGTTTAGCGCTTTGCTAAGGGCTATCTTTGCCATTAGTACTGCGGGTATTAGCCCGTAATTCATGGCTGGGTCTGACCTGGCTATGAAAACCCTGAGGTATTTCGGCCTAATGGCTTTCCAATAACCAATGATTATCCTGCTTATGCCCAGCATCGAGTTTAGGTCCTCAATGAGTGGTATTACGTCTATCGTGCTCGGCCTAACACTGCCAAGGACATCCATGACCCTGACGCCAGGTAATAACTCTAGGAATGCCTTACCTGCGACGACCCTCTCGTAGTACCTATAGGTGAATATTAACTCCTCGGCCCTGGAGGTTAGTGGTAGTATTACCTGGAAAACCCCGTTTATGTTGTCATCACCATAGAACTCCCTGGCAATGTCATAAGCCGTGGGTATCAACTCCAGGGCCTGGGAGAACAACTTTCTCTCTGCGGTCTCAGCCCAGGGGTTGGGCAACCTGAGCGTTAGATAAATGTCCCTACCAATCACGTGATCCCTAAAGTACTCGGGATACCTGGTGAGTAGTTTCCTAATTACGTAAATATCAACGTCCTTACCCTCGAAATCCCACATAACCTCCCGACAGCCATAGAGGCTGTATGCTAGGTATGCCTCGTGAACCTCATCATCGCCCTGGATCACCTCGTCCCTGGACCACGTGGGTACCCTGGCATTGTCTGGGTGTTGGGTGCACATGGTCGTTGGTACGTGATCCATGATTGAGTATATGGTAAATAGGGGCTTAATAAGTTATACTTATTTTATATAAATTCGACTGATACATATATAGGATTCGTCAGTTAATAAAGCCGTGCAATTGAATAACTACCTAGTACCTTTACGTACGTTGCCACCCCACGCAATTCATTGAATGCCCTTAAGCAGGTTTCATCGCTTAATTGGCACTCGGTCTCTAGTAGGAAGTCGTAGCCCCAGGGACTGCCCCTATTCGGCCTTGAGTATATCATTGACAGGTTTATCCCCAACTCTGCGAAGGGCCTTAGGGCGTTGAATAGGGAGCCTGGCCTGTTGGGTACTGAGAATATGGCCATCGTCCTATCCCCGGACCTGCCCATGTGCCTGGTTATCACCAGGAACCTTGTGTAGTTTGGGTTATCCTCAATACCACAGATGATTGGCTTTAAGCATAGAGCTCCGCACCAGCCCTGGAGGCTATGGCCGCCCTATGCCCGTGGCCCACCACCATCCTCAGGGCTTCAGAGGTTGATTGTGTGTAGTTTATTGATACGTTCAACTTCGATATGAAGTTCATGGCCTCATTAATGGCGTGTGGGTGTGAGTAGACCTCCCTGATGTCCTCGATAGTGGCGCCATCATTTACCGCTAGGCATAGTGTGACCCTATAGTCAACTGCGTAATTAACATGGACGTCCCACCTGAGTAGTGACTCCATGGACTCACCAACTACACCCGCCTGGTTATTCTCGATGGGTATTACGCCGAAGCCATACTCACCCTGGTAAACACCCTTAACAACCTCACTAATTGACTTAAGCGGTATGAGGAGTGCCCTGCCGAATAATTGAAGTGCAACCTCATGGCTGTAACTACCCTCAGGGCCCAGGTAAGCAACCCTCTCATTGCCCATTAATACCTCATTCACGAACCTGAGGATGAGTGGTTCATGTATTGACTGCATGATGTCCGTAACCCTCAAACCACCATACCTAGTCAGTAAATCCCTCAACCTACCCAGCTCCTTCTCAGCACTGGTTATTGCGTTTATTAACTCTGAAATTCCTGGTTGTTCACGTTATTTAGGACCATCTACAGTTTATAAATATTACCATAACGCAAACTACCTAGTATATTTTTAGCGTAAATCACCTATAGAGTACGTCCTCACCTGCAAGCTTCACCGTAAGCATGTCCCCAACCCTACCACTTAATGCCCTAAGGAGTTCCCTATTGCCAATAATAGATTGTAATGAGTATATGCCCGCAGCACCGAGTAGTTGGGCTATCTCCCTCCTAATGCCCGTCAGAAACCTCATTAGCCTAAGCCTAAAGTCCTCAATACCCGTGTAACCATGCATCGCCCTCTCCACGAAGTCGCTGATTATCACGCGTCCGCGCCAAGGGCTATTAACTTAACAATGTCCCCACTGCTTCTGACGCTGGGCATGTCAATTATTATGTCGAAATCATCCCTAACACCCCTCCTCCTTAACTCCACGTCAAGCCTAACCAGGTGAGTCTCAGGGTAATCATCATTGACCCCCAGTATGATGCCATTAACCCAATCATTACTCCTCAATAATGCACTAACCAAGTCACTAATCTCGCCAGCACTCGATACCCTTATGTACGTGGGTACATCGAGGTCGGGCTTAGAAACCCCGAAATGCGTCACCACGAGCACGCCAAGCCCATCCACATACCTGTCCCACATCACCCTCACTAGGTGTTTCTCATCCACTATGTCCAGCCCCTCGAGGTCTATCATTACCGAGTTTGCCCTAGCAATGAATTTAGCAGCCCTTATTAATGCGTCGTTCCAGGTCCTCGGTGGCTTAATGATTACCGGCATTGATAGCCAAAGCCTACCCCTGGCCAGAGTCGTTGATACGTCTATGTCCTCCCTATATGGGTCTATGGCGGGCTTCGTCACCTGGGCACCGTCAAATCTCAACCAATCAATTAACCTCTTTGGTGGCTCGACCTCGGGAGGCCCTGTGCTACCCATGCTGACTATGACAACGTCGCCAGTCCTCACGAGTTGCGTGGCGTATATTGAGTAATCGGGCGTCCAGACACTGCCCTGGACAGCGAGCTGGTCATTACCTGTCTCACACTCAACATCCTTAATGCCCAGCACCCTTGCCGTGACCTCATCGATACAGCGGCCCTTGAGTAGGTCCCTCCTCCCAACGAGCTTCCTGACGTCATCAATGCCGAGGTGGTCGAGTATTAGCCTTAGCTCCTCCATGAAGGCGACGAGGAAGTTCCTGGAGGACCTCAGGGCGAAGTCATGATCCACAATCACTGATTCATCGGCTATCTTACTCGTTATCCCAGCTGGGCAGTTGCCCCTGTGGCATGTCCTAGCCATTGCGCAGCCCATGGAGATGAGCAAGGCCGTGCCTAGGGAGACTGCGTCGGCCCCGAGGGCCAGGAGCTTGGCGGCGTCGTCGGCCGTGGACACCCTGCCAGCCGCTATCAACGTGACCCTATCCCTAAGGCCCTCCTCCCTAAGCATCTTGTCGGCCGAGGCTATTGCCAACTCAATGGGTATGCCAATGTTGTCCCTAACCACGAGTGGTGTTGCCCCCGTGCCTGCGCCGTGGCCGTCAATTATTATCCCATCAGCCCCCATCCTGGCTATGCCGGTCACTATGTATGGTACGTAGTTCGTGGCCGCCACCTTAACGAAGACGGGCTTCCCAGTGGCCTCCTTCAGCGCATCAATCCTCTGCTTCAGGTCCTCGATGGAGTATATGTCGTGGTGGGGTGCCGGTGATAACGCATCAACGCCCACTGGTATCCTCCTGACCTGGGATATCACCTGGGTTACCTTCGAGCCCGGCAAATGCCCTCCAATGCCTGGCTTGGCGCCCTGCCCAATCTTAATGACCACGCCCATGCCAGCCATCAGGGTGTTTATGTCGACCCCAAACCTCGCCGAGGCCCACTGAACGAATATCCTCCTATGCCTAGCAACCTCGGGATGCAGTCCACCCTCGCCTGTGCCGCTTATGAGCATTAACTCATCAGCCAACTCAGCCTCCACTATGTTCGGCACGCCGGCCAAAGCCCCAAAGGACATGTCGGCCAGGTATATCGGTGCAGAGACCTCGATACCGCCTATGTACGAGGTAAGGCTAGCCGCACCCTTCTCACTGCCTGAGAGCTTTATCTCGTTAATGCCGAAACCAACATTATCGAGGATCCTAAACCTCCTAACGCCTCTCCTAAATATTCTAACGGGCTTACCATACCTAGCCATTTCCCTAATCTCATCAATAACCTCGCCATACCAGAAGTCACTCGTGGGTCCCTTAACCGTTGACCTAATGAAGTCCCTAATCACCTGCCTAGGCCTTATATTGATTACATATTTCATTCGAGATATAATAGGTTAATTATTTATAAGCATTATCATTATCTATAGTATATATTGTTCAATCATTAAGTTATTACTCGGCTGTTACCACGGTATACTTAGAGCTAAGTAAATAATTAATTACTGAGTCACTTATATTGAATTCATGAGCAAATCTACGTAGTATGGGTTCTAACTCCCTAACTTCATCCTCACTCAACTCCCTATACTCAACCCTATTCCTCCTAACATGCTCCGAGTGGTTAGTACGTTGAGCAGCTTATCAATCTCGTCTTGCCCCAGGCCCTCATCCCTAGCGGCTTCAAGGAGTTCCTTAAGCTCGGTGTTGGATATGGTTAAACCAACCCTGTTCTCGAGAACCTTACCTCTGATGTATATCCTGCCACCAACCATGCCACTGCCCACGTGCTTACCGACCAATTGGACATTACATTTATTTAATGAGTCAATGCCCAAGACCATTATTACACCGCCAGCCATGTACTCGCCCAGGTAATCATCAACCTACCGCCAATTATTAAGTACGGCCTCCTATCGCGGTACTCACGCATTTGTATACCGACCCTATTGCCGGCGTTGCCTCTAACGAAGACCTCACCACCCTGTAATGCCTGGCCGAGCACATCCCTGGCATCGCCGTGTATCACCACCCTGCCTCCATGCATTGTGTCAGCCACATCATCCTGGGCATTACCGTAAACCACGAACTCAACACCATTGTTTAGGTTGGCCAGGGAGTTGCCTGGCGTGCCGTATATCTCAACCCTAACGTCCCTGATCCCATGCCTCGGTAGGTTAACGCCTATGAACCTCTGACCCCTGACATTAATCACCCTAACAATCCTCTCCCCACTCAGTATCCTCCTTAGTATCTCTTCATTCAACTCCTTATAATCAAGGCCCTCAGCATTTATTACATCCTTACCGACATAAGTTGGGAAGGACCTATGCGGGAAGAAGACCTCAACCTCCTCCCTAGCCCTACCCCACGAAACAATGCCACGCCTAAACGAGGCGATGAAGTAACCACCTGGCTCCAGGTCCATACCCTGGCGTCTGGTGAAACTGCCCTGATAGCAGCCTCCTCACTTGCTACGTAGTAATAATTATCATCCATCCCAATAACCAGTGGCCTAAGCTTGAACCTATCGGCCATGGCAATTAGGTAAACATCGCCGTTGTAGTATACACCCATGACTATTGCGAATGGGCCATCGAGCATCGCCCACCTAAACCGCCTAATTAACCGCAGCGACTCGCCATCACCTGCGTACTTGGGGGATTCCCCAATCAATACCCTAACCGCATCCTCAATGCCAAGCCCATGTGCATGCAATAGGTAATTCATTAGGTATGCCACGATCTCGCTGTCCGTGCCGACAAATGAGGCAAGACCGTAGCCGTGGTATAGGGCATTCACGTGACTTCCATAACTACTCAACTCACCGTTGTGGACTATGGCTATGTCATTTACCGAGAATGGGTGCGACCAATAGGCAGGTAACCAGGTGAATTAGTTGGGAACCTGGTGTGGGCTATCCATAAATCGGCGCTGTACTTATCGACCTCGTACGTCGACGCTATATCGCCCGGGTAACCAACGCCCTTAAACACATTGACGTGCTCACCCCAGTAATAGACCCTGCCGTTCCTATCCTCCCACAGTAGGTCATTGATTGAGTTAATGACCTCGGTGACCCTGGAATTAGGTGTATTATCATTTAGTACCCTGACTTCAAGGTCCACCATAGGCCCAAGCTTATTCCTAACCCTAACATCTACCTGCCCAAGGCCGTTATCTCTCATTAACGACTCAATAATATCCACGGCATCCTTCATGAAACCCTCCCTACGAAAACCCCATCCTAAGTCCCATGTTCATGATTAAGCAAGGCGAACCCCGAACCAAGCCCAGCACCCCTGTACCTAATTGTCTCCATGGCCTTAACAACCAGATCACCACTTACCTTATCCGAATCATTACCACGTCTCATTACACCGAAGATTCCGCAGTCCGCCGGGTATTTAATGAGGGGTCTCATGTATATTGTCAATAAATAAACTTATGTAAAGAATATTTAAGCTTTATATTCCATAGACAATGATGTAAATAAGCCATTGCTTCTCCACGGGAAATTATATATTAAATATTACCGTAAGACCACAAACACCACATTCAATAAATTTCTATTTATTACGTAGTATTAACTAAATTAATTTAATTATTGCCAAGGTAAAGGATTCCGTGGTATAACTGCCGCCTAGGTCAGGCGTATGTATGCCCTGACTTAGGGCGTTGATAACGGCGTTATCAATGGCAATGCCCGCAGTCACATAGTTACTACTCCCAGTCTTCTCACCATACCACCTGAGCATCCATGCTGCGCTCAGTATCATCGCTGTTGGGTTTGCAATACCCTTACCAGCTATGTCAAAGCTGCGCCGTGTATTGGCTCGAATAATGCCTTCTCATCACCCATGTTTGCTGATGGCGCGAGCCCTATGCTGCCGGTTACGTAGGCCGCCAAATCACTTAGTATGTCGCCGTATAGGTTCGTGGTAACTATTACGTCGAATTCCTGGGGTCTCCTGACGAGGTCCATAACGGCAGCATCTATGTACATTTCATTAACAGTTACGCCTGGGTACTCCCTGGCGACAGCCTTAACCACGTCCCTGAATAGACCGTCAGATACCGTGAGTACGTTTGCCTTGTGGACTATCGTTACCCTCCCACGCCTTGACCTGGCCATGTTCAAGGCTACCCTGGCAATTCGCTCACTAGCCCTCCTGGTAATTACCCTAAGGGCTATTGCGGTGTCGCTATTTAGCATGTACTCAGCCCTGACATACACGTCCTCGGTATTCTCACGGACGATTACGAGGTCCACGCCATCCCTAACAGCCTTAACCCCTGGGTAATTCCTGGCAGGCCTAATGTTCGCGTATAGGTCGAGACCCCTCCTCAACTTAACAACAACCTCACCCGCACTCTCACCCACGGGTCCCTTTAATATTGCGTCAGAGCCCTCTATAACCCGCCAATACCTGCCGGGCAACGCCTCGCCGTATTTCCTCAATGCATCATCCCAGCCTCGACATACTCGAACTCAATGTTCAGGCCGAACTTCGTGGCAGCTGCCTTAAGGACCTCTAGTGCCGCCCTCGTGACCTCAGGTCCTATTCCATCACCCTCAATTACGGCTACCCTCATTGAGCATTAATTACATAGCCTATTTTTATGCATTAGCAGGGCTATAGAGGTTATAATAATGACTTAAATACTCCCTGCCAACCACCCTTATTAATGGCACTACTCAAGTATGGGCTGGTGATTGGGAGAGACTTGGGGAGTTAATTTATAGGAAGCACCTACATGGGTCCAGGGTAACGGTTGCTCAATTCAAGTTATTAAAGGGCTCCGTGGTTAAGCCCCATGCGCATGTTCATGAGCAGGTATCCATAGTGGTTATGGGCAGGCTTAAGTTCGTTGTTGATAATGAAACCTACATAGCCGAGCCAGGCGATGTTGTCCATATACCACCCAATACCACACACAGCGTTGAAGCCCTGGAGGACTCGCTTGTCATTGATGTATACTCGCCTGTCAGGATGATTGGTTAAGAGGTGAGGATAAATACTTAAGGGAGTGATAGTGTGACGCGATTTAATTAACGAATTAAAATTATACTACTAATAATAAGTCACTCAAAACCGCCACTGGTTATGACCTCCATAACTATGCGCCTAATATCCTCCTCGGAAACCCTAACGCCAATATCGCCCAATTCCTTAATTTTCTTGAGGACTGCATTTACGATATCGTCACGTGGCTCAATGCCCATGTACCTGAGCACATATACTATCGAGTGCTTACCACTGTGCTTCCCAACCACAATCCTCCTACTCATGCCCACGGTCCCTGGGTCAATGGCTCGTAAGTTATTGGGTTGGACAGGACTCCATGCACGTGGATTCCCGACTCATGCGAGAAGGCGTTGGCTCCGACAATGGCCTTGTTAGGTGGCACGGGTATTCCGAAGAGCTTGGAGACCAGGTCCGAAACCTCCTTAATCCTCCCGAACCTAATACCCACATCATAATTAAGCAGGAACTTCACCGCAGCTGCAATCTCCTCAAGCGCCGCGTTACCCGCCCTCTCACCAACGCCATTTATCGTCCCATGAGCCTGATCCGCACCAGCCTCTATTGCGGCCACGCTGTTGGCCACAGCCATCCCAAAGTCGTCATGGCAATGCACACTCAGTAGGTAGTTGCCCCTGACATTCTCCTTAACGAACTTCACCAGCCACGCCATCTTACTCGGCCACATGACACCGACGGTATCGGCTATGTCTAGCCTATCAGCACCGGCATTAACGATTTCCTGGAAGACCTTAACGAGGAAATCTGGGTCACTCCTGGTGGCGTCCTCGGCACTGAACTCCACAGTTAACCCGTGGGATTTTGCGTAACTAACGGCATTCACGGCAGCGTCCAGGACTTCCTCCCTACTCATCCTTAGTTTATACTTCATGTGTATGTCCGAGGTGGCTATGAATATGTGAATGGCGTCGGCATCCGCATCAATGACCTTGTCAATGTCCTCCCTCCTTGTCCTGGCTAGGGCAATTACCTCGGAATTACTCACCTCCTTCGCAATGGCCTTAACAGCCTGAACTCACCATCACTGACCACTGGGAAGCCAGCCTCTATAGAGTCAACACCCAACTCCTCGAGCTTCAACGCAATTAGCAACTTATCCTCAGGCTTGAGGCAACGCCAGGTGTTTGCTCACCATCCCTAAGTGTGGTATCTAATAACCTTACGTACCTCCTACCCGAGACCCCAACTACGTCTCCCTGAGCAATCTAACCCACCGTACTTTTGGGAAAAATACTTTATTTAAGTATTTCCCTAGGATATAAAGCATCCGTAAATCAATGAGCATCCACATTATACTAGTTATATGGCGGAAAAACTTAAATATTTTATAAATTGACCTATATCTGATGAGGTGCTTTATTCTTTACGTATGATGGGGACAAAAATGGCATGTTGAACCCGCGGTTAAATGAGACTGTGGCGAGGTCTGAGGTGATTACGTTGGGTGATGGTAATGCCTAGGGCTGTTGATTTGCTAGTTAGGGAGATGGAGGGCATGGGTGTTAGGGAGGTCTTTGGGATTATTGGTGGGCAGATAATGCCGTTCTTCGATGCGTTATATAATTCTAATATTAAGGTTTATATGTTTAGGCACGAGCAGGGCGCAATACATGCGGCTGACGCCTATGGCCGTGTAATGAAAAGACCCATGACCGTTGTCGTCACCTCAGGCCCTGGCGCCACTAATTTGCTGACTGGGCTTGCGAATGCGATGATGGACTCATCACCATTGATTGCAATAACGGGTCAAGTTCCAACCATGTTCTTCGGTAGGGATGCGTTTCAGGAGACTGACATAGTGGGTGCAACTATGCCGGTGACTAAGCATACATTCATGGTTAGGAAACCGGAGGATCTAATACCTGCCTACAAGGCTGCCCATGAGATAGCCGTGGATGGTAGGCCTGGCCCGTGCTCATAGACCTGCCTAGGGATGTGCAGTTAATGGATGTTGACCCATCAATAGTTAGTAAGAGGACCATTAGGATAGCCAGGAAGCCAGTACCAGAGCCCGACCCATCAATGGTTGCCTACGCACTTAAGCTGCTCCTAAATGCCGAGAGACCCGTGATGCTTATTGGCGGCGGTGTCTGTTGGAGTGGTGCCACGAATGAGGTATTAACCCTGGCCGAGTTGATCGGCATGCCCATAGTCACGACACTCCCAGGCAAGAATTGTGTGCCGAGTAATCACCCACTGGTAATGGGCCATCGGGAATGCACGGTAGGCTTGAGGCTGATGCGGCGATTATAAATGCGGACGTAATACTCGCCGTGGGGACGAGGTTCAGTGATAGGACTGTGGGCAACTTCAACGAGTTTAGGAGGGGTAGGAGGGTGATTCACATAGACATTGATAGGAGTGAGATTGGTAAGAACGTTAAGCCTGAGGTGGGCATTGTCGGTGATGCTAAGGTCGTGTTATCAATGATGATTAAGCTCGTGCCCAAGGCATTGGAGAGGAGGCATGAGGCGTTCATTAGGTGGTTGAGGAGTATCAAGGAGAGTTATGAGGAGTATAGGAGGAGGGTTGACATCAATGGGTTTGCGCCATGGAAGGTGCTGAAGGTGCTTAGGGAGGTCATGCCGCCACACTCAATAACCACCACGGGCGTTGGTAGTCATCAAATGTGGTGTGAACTGCATTGGGACGTTTACGTACCCGGCACATTCATAACCAGCGCTGGCCTGGGCACGATGGGCTTTGGCCTACCTGCAGCCTTAGGCGCTAAGATCGCTAGGCCCGATGTGCCTGTCCTGGACATTGATGGTGATGGTTCATTCCAAATGACAATGCAAAACCTAGCCCTAGTCCGTGAGTATAACCTACCCGTTATAGTGGCTATATTCGACAACTCCACACTAATGCTCGTTAGGCATTGGCAGGTGATGCTGTATAGCAGGAGGATAATTGCCGTGGACTTCGGCGTGAACCCCGACTTCATGAAGATAGCTGAGGCCTATGGAATAGAGGGTGTTAGGCCGAGTAACTATGATGAGTTGAGGAGTGCCATTGCCAGGGCTATTAGGAATAATGAGGCGTTGATCGTGGATATAACTATTGATAAGGAGAGAGACTTCGTACTACCCTTCGTGCCGTCAGGTAAGTGGCTTGAGGAGGTAATACTACCCGAGGGCTTTAAGGTTGACCTGAGGTATCCGGGTGATGGTTATGGAGGGTGATTACTCGATAGAAGTTGTGATGAGTAATGAGGTTAACCCGCTGGACGCGGTGGTTAGGGCTATGAACATTATTAGGAGGGGTAAGGTGACTGTTAAGCACATCATAATTGACATGAACGATTCGGTGATCAAGGCCTTGATCAGGGTTAGGGGTGAGGAGGATGAGGTTAGGTGGGTTTGTAATAAGCTTGATAAACTCTACGATATAGTAAATGTTAAATATATGCCGGAAGAAGTACACGTGAATAAGGTGGTGATTAGTAATGGCTAGGATATACAAAGACAATGATGCGGACCTATCGGTAATTAAGGGTAAGGTGGTTGCGGTACTGGGCTATGGGATTCAGGGCAGGGCGTGGGCCCTTAACATGAGGGATAGTGGCGTTAAGGTAATAGTTGGTGTGAGGCCGGGTAAGAGCTTTGACCTGGCTAGGCAGGAGGGCTTTGAGGTATACTCCGTGGGCGATGCCGTTAAGAGGGCCGACATAATAGCCGTATTACTCCCCGACATGGTTCAGCCAAGTGTTTGGGAGAGCGAGATAGCGCCTAACCTTAGGCGTGGGATGACCGTGGTCTTTGCCCACGGCTTCAATATTAGGTTCGGCCTAATTAAGCCTCCGAGCGATGTGGACGTGGTCTTAATAGCACCCAAGGCGCCTGGTAAAGCCGTTAGGGATGAGTTCGTGAGGGGTTGGGGAGTGCCGGCGCTGGTGGCTGTTCACCAGGATTTCACGGGCAGTGCCCTAAGGACCGCGTTGGCCATTGCCAAGGCCAATGGATTCACTAGGGTGGGTGTCATAGAGACGACATTCGCCGAGGAGACCGAGACAGACCTAATAGGTGAGCAGAACGTGCTCGTAGGCGGATTACTGCAGTTGCTTAGGTACGGCTTTGAGGTTATGGTGGAGCTTGGTTACCAACCCGAGGTTGCTTACTTCGAGGCTATCAATGAGGCTAAATTAATCATGGACCTAATATGGGAAAGGGGCCTAACCGGTATGCTGCTTGGTGTTAGTGAGACGGCTAGGTACGGAGGATTGACCGTGGGTCCCTACGTGATTAATGAGGACGTTAAGAGGAGGATGAAGGAAGCTGCTGAGAGGGTTAGGAGAGGTGAGTTCGCTAAGGAGTGGGTTGCCGAATACCAGAGGGGTGCGCCGAGGCTTAGGGAGCTGCTTGAGCAGGTTAGGGAGAGCCAGGTTGAGAAGGTTGGTGAATTCCTAAGGCAGCTTATGAGGAGTAAGTAGTAACGTGATCCGAGCATAGTTAATATAAGCCTTCATATATAAAATTGATATAAATAAGCAATAAGTAAAAAGATTATAATTAGTAAATAGAATAAGTATTAATTCTCACTGTGTAGTCTATATGGGTATACCTATATTAAGGCTCTATTTTACTGGGCGATTATAATTATAAATTATGATTATGCTTTATGAATAATTTTTAATAATTTAGAGATTAGTCTACTGGCTTATTAATCATTTATTATTGACTTAGGCAAAATTTTTAATTCACGACGCAACTCATTAGTCGTGAGTTATAGGGCGTTGGACGCTGATCGCGTCAAGAGACCATTGGGTAGGCTTAAGATAACGCCTGAGATGTGTATTGGCGATGAATTATGCGTCAAGAGGTGTCCAGTGAATATACTTGAGTTGTCCGAGGACACTAACCCCAGGGGTTACCACTACGTTAGGGTTAAGCCAGGTAGGGAGTTGGACTGCATGGCCTGCGGCATATGCGAGAGGGTCTGCCCGACGAACGCCATTTACGTTGAACGTGAGGAGGAAATAACGATTAGGGACTACATGGCGAAGATTGGCGAGACCAAGGCGTTGCAGGAGGGCCCGGCGAGTAATAGGGTCCTGGTGATTGGCGGTGGTATTGCTGGTATTGAGGCTGCCTTGGCTTTGGCTAACATGGGTTATAGGGTTACATTGGTTGAGAAGTCCCCGGCCATTGGCGGTAAGATGACGATGCTTGATAAGACATTCCCAACACTCGACTGCTCAATATGCATAGAAGGACCGCTAATGAGTGACACCTCGAATAATAAGAACATTGAAGTGCTCACGCTAGCTGAGGTAATGGAGTTGACAGGGAGCCCAGGGCATTATAAGACCAAGATCCTGATTAAGCCTAGGTACGTGACTGACGAGTGCACGAAATGCGGGCTTTGCGAAGAGGTTTGTCCCGTGGTGGCCGCGAGTGAGTATAATGCTGGTATTGGACTTAGGAAAGCCATATACCTACCCTTCCCACAGGCTGAGCCAGGAATATACGCCATAGACCCGAACCTATGCCTAAACAAGCCGCCGGAGAACATAGTCTGCAATAGGTGCGTTAGTGTCTGTGAGCCTAGGACAATACTATTCACCATGATGCCACGAATAATAGAGAGGGGGGTGGCCGCGGTCATCGTTGCCACGGGCTATGAGCTCGAGGGTACCGAGGTACTGGGTAGGTATGGCTATGGTAAGCACCCCGACGTATTGACGGCCATGGAGTTCGAGAGACTTGTTAACGCCACAGGGCCTTCGCTGGGTGAGGTCATTAAGCTGAGTAACCACAACCACCCAAGGAAGGTCCTCTTTATATCCTGCATTGGCTCGAGGACAAATAAGGCAAACCCGTATTGCTCAAAGGTCTGCTGCGAGTACCTACTTAAGCAGGCCATCTATGCGAAGAATCACGGTATTGAGGACGTAACCATACTATACATGAATGACGTGAGGACTTACGGCAAGGGCTTCGAAAACCTATACCAAAGGGCTGTTGAGAGGGGTGTTAGGATAGTCCATGGTAGGCCTATCGTGATAAGCCCTGTCAATGGCTCAATAAGGATTAAGTACGAGGACACTAGGAGTAGGGAGGTTAAGGTTGAGGACTACGATATGGTAGTCCTGGCGCCTACAATCAAACCACCAAGTGACTTAAGGAAATTGGCGAATATACTAAGTCTTGAACTCGATAAGTACGGCTTCATAAAGACGAACCCGGCAAACCCCGTTGAGACTAATTTACCCGGCATATTCGCTGCAGGTAGCGCAACCGGGCCGACGGATATTACCGAGTCCGTGCTCATGGGCCTCGCAGCCGCCGCGCAGGCGGCTAGTTTCATGGGTAGATCAACCATCGAGGTTGAGGAGTTCAGTGAGACCATAGAGACTGAGAAGCTAGGATTGGCGTGTTCGTTTGCCACTGCGGGAGTAACATAGCAGGTGTGGCCGATGTTAAGGAGTTGGTTAGGTTCTCCGGTGGTTTGCCTGGCGTGGTTTGTGCCGAGGACATACCCTTCGCATGCTCAAAGGCGGGCCTTGACAGGATTGCCGAGGTAATAAAGACGAATAACCTAAATAGGGTCGTAGTCGCCGCCTGTTCCCCGGCGACGCACCTAAGGTTCTTCCAGGACGCAGCTAGGAGGGCTGGGCTTAACCCGTACCTCGTGGAAATGGCTAACATTAGGAACCTCGACACGTGGGTCCACAACGATAAGGTCGTGGCTACCGAGAAGGCTAAGGACATGATTAAGATGGCCGTGGCCAAGGCACCATTGATGAGACCCTTTAGGCCTGAGAAGCTTGGCATAGTAAAGAGAGCCCTAATCATTGGCTGCGGCCCAGCGGGCCTTGCCGCAGCCAATACCTTAGCCAATGCAGGCGTTGAGACGATAATCGTTGAGTTAGGCGATAAGTGCGGTGGTAATTACCTAAATAGCTTCATGATTAATTACCTACCTGAGGGCGCCAGGGTTAGGGATACCATGGACAGGCTACTCAAGGTCCTCGACAACCCCAGGGTCAGGGTGTACTACGGAACGACGATTAAGGAAGTCACAGGGTTCACGGGTAACTTCCACGTAACCCTGACTAATGGTGTGGAGTTGGACGTAGGCACCATAATAGTGGCCACGGGCGCTAAGCCGAGCGATGCCGTGAAGCAGGTCATTAGTGATGGCTTAAACGTAATGACGCTACACGACCTGGTTAGTAAGGGCTTGAGCGTGGGTAATGACGTATTATTCATAGACCTGTGCGGTAAGCCCTATTGCCAAGCCGTTATGTTCAATGCCGCGCTGGCGCTTAGGAGGGCGGGTAGGAATGTCTATGTCGTGGTTAGGGATGTGATGATGGTTGGGACCCAATACGAGGACCTATACAGGGAGGTTAGGAGGGCTGGCGTCGTGATACTTAGGGTCCCGAGGGATGGGGACGCCATGAACCACGTGGCCCTGAACCACGACACTGCCGTAATTAGGGATGTGGAGGTTGGCGGTGAAGTCTCGATACACGTGGACTCAGTCGTATTGAACATACCCATGAGACCAAACTCAGACGAGGTGTCTAAGGTCCTGAGACTCTCTAGGGATCAGGAGGGCTTCTTGATGGAGGCTCACCCGAAGCTTGGTCCCGTGGACACCATGACCCCTGGAATATTCATAGCGGGTGCGGTTAGGGCTCATAGGGGCTTTGGCGAGGCCGTGCTAGAGGCTATGCGTCGGCTGCCAGGGCATTGACGCTACTGAGCCGTGACTACATAATTAAGGAGGTCTCAGTGCCCAAGGTGGACCCAAGCAAGTGCGTTGGTTGCCTACTATGCGTTAAGGCTTGTCCATACGGCGCCATTAGGGGCGAGCCTAGAAAGCCGGTGACCATAGACCCTGCGGCGTGCCAGGGCTGTGGTGCGTGCGTTGGTGAGTGTCCATATGGTGCCCTGGACATGGATATACTAAGTGATGATGCTATTATGGCTCAGGTTGAGGCTGCTTTGGCTGAGGAGCCTGAGAAGAAGGTGATTATGTTCACCTGCGCCTACTGCTCATACTATGCCGCCGACAACACAGGAATACTTAAGCTCCAGTACCCACCACATGTTAGGATAATTAGGCTACAATGCAGCTCAAGGCTTAATTGGAAACACGTCAAACGTGCCTTTGAGCTTGGTGCTGCCGGCGTATTCGTGACGGGTTGTAGCTTGGTGACTGCCACTACATAACCGCAAACCACAACACGGTTAGAAGGTTTGAGAATTGGAGGAAGAGGTTGAAGAACATAGGCGTTAGGGAAGATAGGTTCCAGCTTAGGTTATTTGGTGCGCCGGACGTTAAGGACTTCATAGAGGCTGCTAACGAGGCTAAGAGGATTGTGGAGTCGGTGACTAAGGAGGAGATCGAAATGACAAAGCAAAGAATCAAACAACTAAGGTGATGGGCATGGCTATGGCAAACCCGGCATTGAGGGAGGAGTTGCTTAAATTCGAGCCAACTGCATCACTGTGTTACCAATGCGGTACCTGCACCACCGTGTGTCCAATGACGGACTACGGACTAAACACCAGGTTGGTCATGAAGTTAGTCAACCTGGGAATAATGAATGACTGGGTGCGTAAAGTCATTTGGCTATGTACGGGCTGCGGTCTATGCCAGGAGAATTGCCCAAATGAGATTAGGATACCCAATGTTATTAGGTTCATTAGGTTGAGGGTAATAAATGAATCACGTAAGAAATAAGTAATTACCCAAACTTTAATAATTTTATTATTCTAATAGAATAAATTTTATTAAAAGTATTTTATATTCTATATAGAGAATATTACAGAAACCCGAAATCAAATGAGTCCTTGATGGCGTTTACGTTAAGGAGAGACACATGCCTAATAGACCTTGATAACGCCAAGATCTATTACAGGGGTTACGAGCTCGGTGAATTCGCCCTTAAGTCTACGTTTAAGTAGGCGGTACTTAAGGAGTTACCCAGCAGTTTAAGGCTTATTGACGTGCTTAGGCTGAGCATTGATTACCTGGGCACACTCAATAAGGAGGCAGTGGCTAAAGGACTTAATGAGGAGGGTAAGGCCATTAGATTAATAGCCATAGTGCCAACGATAGTTACCGCAACCGCAGACTAATCCTGGTGGATCTGTGCCGAAGCCCAGGCATGAGCTGAACCATGTCGCCAATTACTTCTACATGTTCTTTGATGGGGAACCTAGTGATGGGGAGCTCAGGACCTTAGAGTATGCTGCTGAGAGACACCTCAGCCATAAGGGCGTCCACGCAAATACTGACCTTTATGCATCGTTGGTTTATTATACGTTGGGCTTCCCAATGGAGTATAACCCAGTGAACTTCGCGTTAGTGAGGATTGTTGGCCGGATTGCCCCACGTGCTTGAGTACTGGGGATGGGTGGGAAATTGATAAGGCCCATGGAGCATTATGTGAGTTCGCATGGCTTGAGGTATATACCCATTGATGAGGGGTTGAACCCTTATTTATGGGCTTTATAGCATAGTGTATATGTGGTTTTCTACAGTAGGCGAATTTTATTATTATGAATCCCTAAAAATCCATAAAATTGTTTATAACTATAGGTAAAACGATAGAACCTACATGGCAGGTGAGGGTTATGAAATAGTATTCTTTGGGAGGGGTGGGCAGGGCGCTGTGACTGCGGCGCAGATAATGGCCCTAGCTGCGGTGAGTAAGGGCCTGTATGCTCTCGCATATCCTGAGTTTGGGCCTGAAAGGAGGGGTGCGCCTGTTAGGTCGTATTTAGTGATTTCCACTGAGCCAATAGAGGTTAGGGAGCCAATAGAGGAGCCTAACATATCCGTTGTCTTTGGCCCGGACCTGCTTAGGGTTAATCCTGAGATACCCGAGAGGACTCGGGATTACATTATCGTGAACTCAAGGCGCTTTGAGACCGTTGAGCCATACCTAAGGGGATTTAGGGGCGGTGTAATCCACATAAATGCCTATGACCTATCAACGAAGTACCTGGGCAAGGCAATAGTTAACACGGCAATGCTAGGCGCGTTGCTAAGGGCCTTTGATGCATTGACTGTTGATGACTTAGCCCAGGCAACGATAAAGGTTTTCGGCGGTAGGTTAGGTAAGGTGAATGCGGAGTTGATAAGGATTGCGTATAATGAGGCTAGGGTGATAAGATGAGTAGTGGTGCCTGGGCACCAAAGACGACAAAACCGCTGGGTTGGAGGGAGTTACCGGCGATTGGTGGTTATGTTATTGAGCCCATGAGCACGGCAAAGAATAACACCGGCTCCTGGAGGACTGAGAGACCCGTAATTAACCAGGACGCATGCATTAGGTGTAGGACCTGCTGGATATACTGCCCAGAGCCCGCAATACTAGAGCTAGACAAACCCTACGTGACTAAGGACGGTAGGAGGTATGAATTAACCTACGAGATTGATTACGACCACTGCAAGGGCTGCGGAATATGCGCACACGAATGCCCAACCAAGGCAATAACAATGGTACCCGAGGGTGCTGAGGAATGAGCCAGGCAGTTATTGAGCAAAGGGTTAGGAAGGGAGTGGTTAGGGATAGGGTTGCCGTGACCTCAAACCATGCCGCTGCCTACGCGGCTAGGGATTCCGAGGTTGATGTAGTGGCTGCATACCCAATAACGCCCCAGACGCCGGCCGTTGAGAAGATAGCCGAGTTCATAGCGAATGGCGAGATGAGTGCTGAATACATACCCGTGGAGTCTGAACATAGTGCATTATCAGCATTAATAGGTGCTTCAGCCGCAGGTGCCAGGACATTCACGGCAACCTCAAGCCAGGGACTATTCTACATGTACGAACTACTCTACATAGCCTCGGGCCTGAGACTCCCAATAGTCATGGCCCTGGCCACAAGGCTGCCTCAGCGCCGATATGCATCCACGGTGACTACCAGGACCTGGCATCCGTCAGAGATGCTGGTTGGGTTGTAATGATTGCGTCTAGTGCTCAGGAGGTTTATGACTCAATAATCATGGCCTACAGGATTGCGGAGGACAATAGGGTGCTGCTACCCGTAATGGTCTCCTACGACGGATTCCTAATGAGCCACACAACAGAACCCGTGGAACTCTATGATCTGGAGCTGATAAGGAGGTTTGCGCCAAAGAGGATTGATAGGCCTATACTAGACAGTAAGAGACCAATTACCATGGGCGTGATGGCAATACCTGATTGGTACTACGAAATTAAGTACCAACTGATCGATGCAATGCATAATTCAATGAGTGTGATTAAGGAGGTCCATGATGAGTTTAATAAGACCTTTGGCAGGAACTATAGGCTTATTGAGGAGTATAGGCTCGAAGATGCGGACTATGTAGTGCTAGCCTACGGCGGTATTTGGGGAAATGTCAAAAAGGCCGTTGACGCGGCTAGGAGGATTGGCATAGGGGCTGGGGCCTTAAGGCTTAGGCTGTTTAGGCCGTTCCCAACGGAGGAGTTGGTTAAGGCTGTTGAGGGCGTTAAGGCCGTGGCCGTTGTTGATAGGGCAGTGAGTCCAGGGGCTCCAATAGAAGGCCCGGTGGCTATTGAGGTTGCCACGGCATTAAAGTCTAGGGGATTGAATACGCCGGTGATCTCGGTGGTCCATGGGCTTGGACAGAGGACCGTGTTCTCAAGGGACATTGCTGAGTTAATAAGGATGTTAAGTACGTCGGAACCCATGGAAATGGCGAGGAGCACCATATACATGGGGGTGAGGGAGTATGGCGGTTAAGGTTAAGCTTGCTAAGTCCTTCTTCGACATACCGAGGGAAGAGTACTTCGCGCCAGGCCACACTGCATGCCCCGCATGCGGTGCTACCCTGGCGGCTAGGCTAATACTCAAGGCCTCTGGCCCCGACGTTATAATAGTTAATCCCACGGGATGCTTGGAGGTCACAACAACGATATACCCATACACCGCGTGGGGCGTGCCCTACATACACGTGGCCTTTGAGAACGCGGGCGCCGTTGCCGCAGGCATTGAGGCTGCCATAAAGGCGTTAAATAAGAATGGGTTGCTGAGGAGGAACACCAAGGTCATTGCTATCGCAGGTGATGGTGGTACTTATGATATTGGTTTGCAGTCGTTGAGTGGTATGCTTGAGCGTGGTCACGGAGTGCTCTACGTACTCTACGACAATGAGGCATACATGAACACAGGAATACAAAGAAGCGGTGGCACTCCCAGGTTCGCAAGGACGACCACAATGCCGGCTGGCACAGTCATTAGGGGTAAGATTGAGAAGAAGAAGGACATAATGAGTATTGTGATTGCGCACCACATACCATACGCGGCAACGGCTAATGTTGCTTACCCAATTGACCTCGTGAATAAGGTTAGGAAGGCCCTGTCGTACCTCGATGAAGGCCCGGCATTCCTACACGTACTAGCTCCATGCCCACCTGGTTGGGGATTCCCTGATGAGAAGATGATAGAGATAGCCAGACTAGCCACGGAGACGGGCTACTTCCCACTATACGAGTGGGACCACGGTAGGTTAATCATAAACCCACCGAGTGACGTGTACATGGATAAGAAGTTACGTAAACCACTTAGGGAGTTCGTTAAGGCCCAGTCCAGGTGGTCCCACGTGACTGATAACGAGATTAAGGAGCTCGAGAAGGACATTGATGAATTCCTGGACTATCTATGGCAGTTATCAATGAGCTCAGGAGTCCCAGCACCATACAAGTGATGATATTATTGTGATTACTCAATCAATAAACGTATTCATAACCTCTGTATCCTAGGATAAACCATATAAATACTATATATTAAGATGTGCCAATGGGCCTAACACTGACAGAGAAAATACTCAACAGGGCCTCAGGCAAGTCGGTAAGCCCTGGCGATGTTGTCGAGATTAACGTAGACCTAGCCGCCTTCCACGACCTCACTGGTTACCACGTTGTTGAGGTCATGGAGAAGATGGGTACTGTCAAGGTCTGGGATGTTAATAAGTTCGTCCTAGCCTTCGACCACCTGGCACCACCACCCACGGAGAGGGCTGCCGAGATACAGGTTGGGCTTAGGAAGTTCGCTAAGGCGGCTGGCGTTAAGTTCTTCCATGACGTCGGCGACGGCATACTCCACCAACTACTCCTTGATTACTACGCACTGCCTGGCCAGGTGGTTATGGCCGCTGATAGTCACACAACCACGGTAGGTGCCGTGGGCGCCTTCGCCCAGGGACTTGGGGCGAGTGATATAGCCGCGATAGTCATTACTGGCAAGACCTGGCTAGTGGCGCCCGAGCCATTTAGGGTTAGGATACTTGGCAAGCCAGGCCCTGGGGTTTATGGTAAGGACGTGGCACTTCACTTACTCGGTGTGTTTAGGGCTGAGGGATTGAACGGTAAATCCGCAGAGTTCATAGTAGAGAACCCAGGGGCATTCCCAATGGATTACAGAGCTACGGTATCGAACATGGGCATTGAACTCGGTCTCGACGCAGCCATGTTCGTGCCAGACTCCGAGACCATAAACTACATCAGGGAGAGGAGAGGTATTGAGGTTAAGCCTGTGACGCCGGATCCAGATGCGAGGTATGTGGATGGCTATGACGTGGAGCTAAATAGGCTTGAGCCGCTTGTGGCCGCGCCGCACAGTGTTGATAATGTTAAGTCCATAAGTGAGGTTGAGGGTTTGGAGGTTGACTACGTGTTTATAGGTTCATGCACTAACGGTAGGCTCAGTGATATTGAGGTTGCGGCGAAAATACTGAGGAATGGTAAGGTAAGGAGTAGGTGCGTTGCAATACCAGCCTCAAGGGACATTTACATAAAGGCCTCGGAGCTAGGCTACATAGACACCTTGGTTAGGGCAGGCTGTGTGGTGACTTACGGGACCTGTGGACCTGCCTAGGTGGGCACTTCGGACTCGTGGGCCCTGGGGAGGTGGCTATATCCACGGGTAGTAGGAACTTCAGGGGTAGGATGGGCTCGCCAGAGGGTAGGGTTTACCTGGCGAACGCCGCCGTGGCCGCGGCAGCCGCGTTGAATGGTAAATTCGTAGACCCTAGGAAGTACCTGACGTGAGGACTAGGACTTATTAATACCTTAAATACTAATATTAATATGAGTAAGTCAAGGATTAAGGGCAGGATTGGGCATATATACATTATTAGGCGTAGGATTGGGCATATTTGGGTGATTGGTCGTGGCGGTGAGGGTAAGGGTGAGGTTGAGGACGGGAGGGAAGGAGGTAGTAACGACGGCGCTGGTTAACACGGGCTTCGAGACGGAAAGACCGCAGGTACTAATACCACTCAACCTGGCCAGGGCATTGTCACTATGGCCACCGCCGGAAAATGCTTACCTAATTGAGCTCGGCACGGCTGGCGGTCCAGTTAGGGAGTACGTGGTGCCCGATGCCGTGCGCATAGCTGTGGTGACTAACGATAGGGAGACCAGCGAGGTTATCTGCGACGCAGTAATATCGCATATCGAGGAGGAGGTAATCATAAACGATAAACTATCCGAGGAACTGGGCATTGTCATTCTGGCGGCAGGCAGTGGTAAGTGGAGGTTCATTAATGATGACACTAATCTTATTAGGCTCTCAGAGACTCCGCAGTATTGGTGATAACACAGGTGGCAAACCTCGCCTTTCTAGGGCAGGGTAAGGATTTTTTTAAACTAGATTAATTCTCCCTACTGTCCACTAGGTCACAGGCTGCACAGTGACTTGGACGGTGCATTAAATATACTAAGGAAAGCCACAGGGAAAATCATTAATAGTATAGGAAAACCCCTTTCCTTCATCGTTGATCACAACAGAGTAGTTCCCGTAAAAGGGGGTAACGCCCAAGACCCAGGTAAAACCCCGCCCTTTAGGGCGGGGAGTGGGTCAGTTAATTTAAGCCAACGGTGAAGAAGTCGTTACCTGGTTCATCATCCTCATCCCAATCATCTAATTCAATGTCTTCCTCCTTATCTCTCAACTCCTCATCCTCATTAATGATGAATAATTCCCTACCGCCCAACGACTCCCTAATGCTGTTGATTATTGGGTCCCATAATGCCCTGGGTGCGCTTATGTGTATTGGCTGTGTAATAGTTTCATCAGTACCGAAGAGCTCATCGAGCACTATGGACCAGGTTGAGTCATTCACATCTATCGAGAAGCTAACATCGTGTAGCGCCTTGACACCGCTGAACATCGTTACCTCATTTATTGTAATCCTCCCATCGGTAAATACGTACTCCTCAGTACCTATGACTCCGCCTCCATACATACTCGTGGTTAGGTGCAGCGCCACAGCATCAGCGATGGAGTCCTTAATGATCTCCTTAACCATCTCCAATGAATCCTCAAGGGAGTACCTGTATATGTTGGGTGAAGGCACATAACGCCTAATGACATTTAACGGCGCACTTAGGCTTATGAGGCTGTATTTACGGCCCTCACTATGCATGAAGCTTATAATTACACCACTCAATTCCCTTAAATACTTAACAGGCGCCTTCACGTACACGTGAGCCTCGCCCTCCACAACCCTAGACCTAGACCTCCCAGCCCTAATTAACAGCTTATGCCTCCCATACGACCAAGCCTCGCACTTGACACTCCTACCCCTACTAAGGTTTACGTGCACCTCCTTTACGCTCCTCTCCTCAATCCAATCGAGAACTTTACGCCACAGTTCCTGAGCCTTAACATTATTAGAAGTGCCCATACCAATACACACCTTACACTATCAAATTTTGCAAACTAATTTATTAAGCACTCCCTGCGGCTTTACACGACATGAACAATGCACCCTACATTATTCGTGACCCATAGCGCGACTTAACATACTCAAGCAACCCACCACTCATCAGTATCTCCAGGGCCATGCCAGTTATCGGCCTTGCCCTAAGCACCTTCTGGCCGTTATTTACTACTACCTCGCCAGTACCCACGTTGACCCTAACGAAGTCGCTATCATTAACCTCCCTACTAATGCCGGGCACCACGAGGACTGGCAATCCATTGTTAATGGCGTTCCTGTAGAATATCCTCGCGAAGGACTCCGCAAGCACGGCCCTAACGCCGGCAGCCTTCAGGGCTATTGCTGCCTGCTCACGGCTTGAGCCCATGCCAAAGCCCCTACCAGCAACGAGTATCACGCCCTTACTGGCCTTCTCGAAGAAGTTCGGTATTAATGGCTCCATGGCGTGTTTAGCAAGTATTGATGGGTCTGTGTACACGAGGTACCTGGCGGGTATTATGACGTCAGTGTCTATGTTATCGCCAACCTTTATCACCAGACCCTCAACAATGAAGTCCCCAGACCCCACGATGTATGTAATGCACGCTACTATTTAAGCTTTATATCCCTCGGGGCATTCATAATTAGATTACCTACTAACTGATGGCATGCCTTACCTGGTTACCGTAATCATCCTCAATATATTATTGTCAATAGGTAATGCTTATATATACCTACTATAGTTTAACTTAGTATGGTCGGTCAGGGTGGTGTAGAAATCCGCCAGGGTTGAGGTACTGGACACGACACTTAGGGATGGGTCGCAAATGACTGGTATCTCGTTCACACTCAATGATAAGGTAAGGATTGCCCTAATGCTTGATGACCTAGGTGTTGATTATATAGAGGGTGGTTGGCCAGGGAGTAATCCTAAGGATGCCGAGTTCTTTAGGGTAATGAGGAATTACTCCCTAAGTCATGCAAAACTCGCACCTTCGGCATGACTAGGAGGAAGGATGTAAATACGAAGGATGATCCAAACCTCGCGGCCATATTGGATTCGGGCGTTGGCGTGGCTGTCCTCGTTGGTAAGTCCTGGATACTTCACGTTAGGGAAGTGCTTAGGGTTAGCCCTGAGGATAATCTGGACATGGTCTACGACAGTATTCGTTACCTAAGGGATCACGGGTTAAAGGTGATCTTTGATGCGGAGCACTTCTACCAGGGATTTAAGGAAGACCCTGATTATGCACTTAAGGTTGTTAAGACCGCCGAGGAGGCTGGGGCTGACACCGTGGTACTTGCCGACACTAATGGCGCCATGCTACCGCACGAAGTCTATGAAATAACAGGTAAGGTCGTTAAGGAGCTTAAAACAGTGGTTGGAGTCCACATGCATAATGACTCGGGCTGCGCTGTTGCTAACACGGTGATGGGTGTATTGGCTGGTGCGCGCCATGTGCAGGGTACGATTAATGGACTTGGTGAGAGGACAGGTAATGCTGACTTGGTTCAGGTAATACCAAACCTGGTGCTTAAGCTTGGCTTTAGGGTTCTCAGGGATGTTAATGGCCTAAAGAAGTTGAAAGCAGTATCCAGGTTCGTCTATGAGGCCGCGGGCCTAAGTCCAAACCCATACCAACCATACGTCGGTGATTACGCCTTCTCACATAAGGCTGGGCTTCACGTGGATGGGGTTTCCAAGGTTACGAGCTTATGAACATGTGGACCCTGAACTCGTTGGTAATACCAGGAGGTTCGTGGTTTCCGAACTCGCGGGTTCCTCAAACATACTAGTACACCTAAGGGACTTAGGAATCAACCTGAGTAAGGACGATCAAAGGCTCAAGCGGGCGCTGGAGAAGATAAAAGTCCTCGAGAATGAGGGTTACAGCTTCGACCTAGCGCCAGCCTCAGCAATACTCATCGTACTCAGGGAAATGGGCCTATTCAAGGACTTGCTCAAGGTCGATTACTGGAAGGTGGTTAGTGATGACGATATGCATGTGGCAATAGTCAAGGTTAATGGTGAGTTGGGCGTTGCTGAGGGTGTCGGTCCAGTGCACGCAATTGATAAGGCATTGAGGAGTGTCGTCTCGAGACTATTCCCTGAACTCAATAATGTAGTGCTTACCGACTACAGGGTTATATTACCTGGCGAGGTTAAGAACACGGAGAGTGTCGTTAGGGTGCTCATGGAGTTCAGCGATGGTAAGTTGAGGTGGAGGACTGTGGGCGTTTCGAGGAGTATAATCGCTGCGAGTGTCGAGGCTTTAGTTGATGGGCTTAACTACATCCTAATGATTAATCATTATAAAAAGTAAATTAGACAATAATAAATCCTTCATTGTATTAATTCTATATATTATTGTTGCTATTTATACTATGGCAATAGGTATATACTATACTCGAGATAGTAAATTTTAAATATGTGCTATGTTCGAGCCTATATAGAGGTGATCGGATGGAAATGGAAACCTGTACTAAAACGGGGGGTTAGGATCTCGAAGGTAGGTGGTTCGTTACTGACGAGCGGTAATGTCCTAAGCGTAATAGGTAGGGTCGTTGGTAGGGACTACGTTGGTAATAAGCTCATCCTCGTGGTCTCTGCGATGAAGGGTATCACGGACCTATTAATAAGGGCCTTTGACAATCATGACCCCAATGCGTTAGATGTAGTGGTCTCGATGTACGTAAATGAGGCTTTAAACCTCGGCCTTAATGACTTGGCATCATTCCTTGAGCTCATGCGTGAGGAGCTGCGCAGGTTCATAAACCTGGGCGAGCCCTGGGTCAGGGATCACGTTATCGTTCATGGCGAGTTATTCTCGGTGTTGCTCATTGAGAGGTTACTTAATGATGTACTTGGTCTGAGGGCTAAGGCCGTCTATGAACCTGGCATAGTCACTGACAGTAACTGGGGCTTCGCATCAGTAAATCACGAGTTAAGTAATAGGTATGTTATTGAGAGGTTGGGTAACGTGCTTAGTAAGTACGATATTGTCGTAGTTCCTGGTTTCCTTGGTGTCACAAGTGATGGTAGGTACACATCACTTGGCAGGGGCGGTAGTGACTACACGGCATCATTACTGGCCAATTACCTAAATGTCTCACAATTAACCTTCTACACGGATAGTGGTGGATTATTAACGGGTGATCCAAGGATAGTAAGTGACCCAGTACTACTTAGGGAGGTGAGTTACGAGGAGGCATACATAGCATCAATGCTTGGTGCTAAGAAATTTCATCCAAGGACCTTCGAACCGCTACTCAAGAGTAGGGTCTTGACTGTAATAACGGATCCCTGGCATGATAGTGGCACATACGTGACGAACAACTGCGTGTCAATGCCAAAGCTGACCACGGTTAATGAGGCTGGTAACGACTTATTCAGGGTTTCCGTGGTTGGTTGTAGGATTTCACAAATAGATGATTTGAGGAATGAGATTCACAAAGTGGTGCTGTCATACGACGTAAGCACTGTTAAGGATGAGGGACCTCACGCCGTATCGGCATTATTAAAAGACCGAGATAACGCAATTTCATTGGCAAGGGACCTGCATAGGTGGGTGAGGTCATGGATCGCGTGAGGGTCTCGATACTTGGGGCCACGGGATTGGTCGGCCAGTGGATGGTTAAGTTACTGACTAACCACCCATTCATTGAGTCGTCGGTTTATCAGCATCGCCTGGCAAGGTTGGTCGTAAGTATGGCGAGACCGTCCACTGGTTCATACCTGGTGACATACCTGAGTATGCCAGGGACATAACACTGGTCTCCACGGACCCGAAGGACCACAAGTCAGCCGACGTGGTACTGTCGGCACTGCCCAACGAGGTTGCATGGCCCATTGAGGGTAAGTTGCTTGAGGCTGGGCTTAACGTTATATCTAACGCATCACCCGAGAGGATGAACCCGAGGATACCGCTGATAAACCCTGAGGTTAATTGGGAGCACCTGGGCATACTCAGGGAGGTTAAGGGTAATTGGATTGTTAAGAACCCGAACTGCACCGCGGCCATAATATCAATGCCCCTAAAGCCGATCCAGGACTTAATCGAGACACTGCACATAGTCACCCTGCAATCGGTCTCCGGAGCTGGTTACCTGGGCCTGTCCTACCTTGCCATTGATGGTAATGTGATACCGTTCATAAAGGGTGAGGAGGAGAAGATTGATGCAGAGCTGAATAAGATGCTCGGTAGGCAATACCCGGATAAGTTCGAGCCCTGGGGTAAGTCAATATACGTAACCACGACTAGGGTCCCCGTTAAGTATGGGCACATGGCCGTAATACATGCGATCCTCAATAAGGACGTTGACGTGAACTACGTCATTAATAGATTGAGAAGCTTCAAATCCCTGCCTCAGGAGAGGGAGTTACCCACGGCGCCTAGGGAACCAATCAAGGTTATTAATAGGGTAGACGCACCACAACCTGCCAGGGACTTGGACCCAATGGCTGTGAGTGTTGGTAGGGTTGCGATCAGGGACAGGGTGCTCAGGCTGGTTGCCCTGGGTGATAACCTGGTCCGTGGCGCAGCAGGGATTACCATACTCACGGTGGAGACTATGAAGGTATTAAACATACTCTAGTATCCTCTATTAATTATGTATGCCAAGTCCGTTAATACCGCCTGGGCCGTCTCCATCGGGCCAGCCCCAGGCCCTATCACCATGATATCGCCCAACGTGTCAGTGCCGATTCTTAATGCATTCAGATTCTCATTTACGTGAGCCAATACATCACCCCTATCCAATGCCATAGGCTTCACGTAGGCCACGTCTTTATTCGCAAAGGCTATTAACTTAACTATCTTATCCCCAAAGGCCCTAATATCTATGTCACGTATTCCCCTGACCTCCATACCCTCGAGACTGTGCCTCCAACCAAGCACTCTCGATATTATAATAGCCTTAAGGGCTGCATCCCAACCATCAATATCAAGTGATGGATCAGCCTCAGCATAGCCCCTCTCCTGGGCTATCCTTAATGCCTCATTGAAGCTCATGCCCTCGTACATCCTGGTGAGTATGAAGTTTGTCGTGCCGTTTAGTATTCCCATGAAGTAATTAACGCTGGCCCCAGGAAGTAGTTCGAGTACGTTGAAAGATGGTGTACCAGCCATTACCGTGCCCTTAAACCTAACCAACCTATTATACCTCCTACTGAGTTCCATTAACTCATCGTAATGAAAAGCTATTGGGCCCTTGTTGGTGGTTATCACGTGCTTACCACTCCTAATCGCGGTTGATAAGTACGTGAACGCTGGTTCACCCCTATCCCTTATGTTTAGGTCAGTGAACTCACAGACGATGTCCGCATCACTCTCCTCAATGAGTTGGGGAACCTCATCAATGTCTATTCTCCTCCCCAATAACCTGCCACTCCGTGCCTCATCAACCACGTTGGGTCCAGGGTTAATTATGTGCCCGCGCCTCCTATCAATTATCTCACTAACCTGGACATCTGCGTTAAACGCGTCCTTCTTCATACTCAATAGCCTAAAGAAGGCTTGGCCAACGTTTCCAAAGCCAATTATTAAAACCCTGTACCTCCTCATCCCGCCAGCAATGTGCCTTTTATAATCTACTTAAGAGTATTACCATGAATCAATGCCCTATTAATTTAATGGTAATGCTTAAATAACCTAAATAATTAGTGCTAATGGGGATTGAAATGGAAACCTAGGCATGAGTTCTAGGGCATTAAGTAAATACATACTAAAGTGCCCAAGATGCGGCTTTGAGGTTGAGGCAAACCCGTACGTAATGAGGTGCCCAAGGTGTGGCGAACTACTTGATGCGGTACTTATTGCTGATAGGGTTAGGATCAATTGGGGTAGTCTACGCGATAGGGGTGTGTGGAGGTATAGGGACCTACTGCCCGAGCCTGACAATGTTATTACCATGGGCGAGGCTCAACACCGCTGATCAGGTTGAGGGGTTACGGTAATGCATATGTTAAGTTTGAGGGTGCTAACCCAACGGGTTCGTTTAAGGATAGGGGAATGACCGTGGGCGTTTCGCTGGCGTCATCAATAGGTGTTAGGGGCGTCATAGTAGCTTCCACGGGTAACACGGCGGCATCCGCAGCGGCCTACGCTGCTAGGGCGGGCCTTGAATGCGTGGTTGTCCTGCCCAAAGGCGGTGTTGCCAGGGGTAAATTAGGCCAGGCCATGCTCCATGGCGCGAGGATTGTGGAGGTTCCCGGCACATTTGATAATGCGCTTGAGTACGTACTAGAGACGGTGCTAAGTAATGGCCATGTCGAGGATGCCCATTATTACCCGCTGAACTCAATAAATCCGTGGAGGTTGGAGGGTCAGAAGACCATTGCCTTTGAAATTGTTGAGGAGATCGGCGTGCCTGACTACGTGTTTGTACCGGTGGGTAATGGTGGGAATATATACGCCATTTGGAAGGGCTTTAGGGAGCTCATGGAGCTCGGCATTATTGACCGTGTGCCAAGGATGATCGGTGTTCAGGCTGAGGGCGCGGCGCCAATGGTTAGGTACTGGAGGGGCTTGGGTGAGGCTAGGGTTGATAATCCGAGGACTGTGGCTTCAGCGATAAGGATTGGCAAGCCGGTTAATTGGTTTAGGGCTTATAGGGCCGCTAAGTATAGCGGTGGCATGTTCATTGAGGTTAGTGATGAGGAGATATTGACGGCCCAGAAGGTGCTTGGTAGGGAGGGTATCGGTGTCGAACCAGCCAGTGCAGCGTCGTTAGCGGGTTACATAAGGGCTCTGCGTGAGGGCTTGGTTGATGCCAGGGACAAGGTTGTGTTGATAGCCACTGGGCATGCCTGAAGGATCCAGATGCATTATTAGCGGGCAATGGTAATAATGCCATTAGCATCTCATCAATAGATGAGTTAAAGGCCCTGGTGATTAACGGGAAAATATAGAGTCAATGATAAATCCTCACAATGATAAATGGAGTATAAATATAAAATGGATAATGTTTAAATAGGTTATAATTATCGAGAGTTCTTGCGACTATGAAGCTGGAACGGAAGTGAATAATTGGCGTAATGTTGTTGGTTCAATGCTAGGCTGGGGTTTGGATGCCTATGCCTTCGTTGCACCAATAATCGCCCAAGTCTTCTTTAGTCAACTAGGTCGTTTGGGCTCGATGATTGCGACCCTCGCCGCCTTCAGCGTATCCCTAGCCGTTAGACCGCTTGGTGGTGTGTTCTTTGGTAATCTGGCTGATAAGATCGGTAGGAGGTACGTACTATACATCACAATGATTGGCGCCGGTTTGTCAAGCTTCCTGATGGGCTTCCTACCAACCTACGCCCAGGTCGGGCTAATCGCCGTCGCGCTCCTCGTACTCCTTAGGTTTGCGGTGGGCTTCTTCCTAGGTGGTGAGTACTCGTCGAGTGGTGTCATGGCCGTTGAGAGCGTGGTTAAATACAGGGGGTTGGCGAGTGGCATTATGCAGGCTGGTTTTGACCTGGGTATATTTGGCGTAACCTTCACATACACGTTGGTGGCCACCTACCTGCCCGAGAATGCCATGTACACCATTGGCTGGAGGATTGTGTTCTGGAGTGGCATAGTCACCACGGTGATTGGTTGATTATTCAGGAGGAGACTACTGTCGGAAGCCCCTGAGTGGGAGGTTGCAGAGAAGGTGAGGAGTCCATATGAGGTATTATTCACTAGGTATTGGTTGCCCGTAATAACGATATTACTAGCCACAATGGGCTTCCTATACGAGTACTACGTAATGCTCGAACTCTCACCATTCATTCTACAGAACATACTCAACTACACACCAGCCCTTGCCGGCCTAATACTCACGGTGCTTTCAGCAAGCGACGCCGTTGGTAGTGTCTTTGGCGGTGTCCTTGTTGATTTGTTCAGGAGTTCGTCAAGGGCCCTGCTCACGACGGCATTGATAATAATTGCCCTCATATACCCAACGATGTACGCAATACTAATGCTAGGCAATGGCTGGTTAGTACTTCTGTGGGACTTCATAGCCGTATTGCCCGTGGGTGTTATGCAGGTCTACATAAGGGATTTACTACCGCCCAACGTCAGGGCCACAGGGGCAGGCCTTGCCTATAATGGCGGAACCTGGCTTGCGGCTTGGGCCGCAATAATAACGACGTTGATGGCCGGGGCATCCAAGGAGCCAGGCCCCTGGCTAATGGCAATACCGGTAAACATGGCATGGAGCAGCGCATTAATGATCATAAGCTCGATAATCGCCCTATACATCATGAAGCGCGCCAGCCATTAATTGAGAGACATAATCATTAACATCTATTAAAATCAAAGTTCTCTTATTTTGCTAAGACTTATTGCTTTTGACGATATCCCTGACAAGCCTAATAAACATACCCCACATCCTCCTGACCTGCCCTGCTTAAGTCTCGCCAAGGTTTAGCGCCACCGCCAAGGCCTTAATGACCTCCTCAACCACCTTGTAGAGCTTCTCACTGGCCTGGACAGGATCTTTATTAACCAAGTCCATGTCCTCATTAAGAAACTTCTCAGCCAACTCCAGGTGCGCCCTGGAGCGCCCAGTGGAGTCGAGGTTTAAAGCCCTGGATATTAAGTCGATGAGGTCTATACCTCTCTTTACGGCTTCGTTGATTATGCTCTCGGTATTGCCATCGCGTATTTAATGTTGTTCGTGGGCTATAAAGTTTCGTAATTAATTTGAACAAATTAAAATGCTGTTTAATTACTTAACGTGCCCCATCATACTGGGTATAGTGGGGCTTGGTCTAGCGCTGTTGTTTCTGGGAAGCCAAGGGCCACATTCATTGCCTGAACCGCCTGGCCGCTGGCGCCCTTCATTAGGTTGTCAATGGCCGCTAGTACGACGAGCTACCCAGTCTATTGTCTATCTCGAAGCCTATGTCAACCAGGTTTGAGCCAATCACGTACTTAACGTCTGGGTACCTTTGAAAGCCCGCCCTGTCCTTAACAATCCTGATGAATGGTTCATTACCGTACATGGACCTAATGGCCCTCCAAACATCTGGCTCCTGCACAGGCTTTACTAACACGTGTGCGCTGTGGTTAGGATACCCCTGACCAAGTCCACTGCGTGCGGCGTGAATGCAACACGTACCTGCTTACTGACTATTAGGCTTAATTCCTGCTCAATCTCAGCCGTGTGCCTGTGATGAACAACCTCGTAGGGCCTAATCACGTATGTCCTGAACGGGTGTAGGTCTAGCCTGGGCGCATGGGCCCCAGCGCCTGAGCTCGAGATCTTTGCATCAACCACAATCCTATCAGTGTCTATGAGACCTGCCCTAACCACAGGGGCTAGGGATATTATTGATGCCGTCGCCATGCACCCAGGAACCGCAATTAATTTAGCGCCCTTCAACTCCTCCCTGTGCAGCTCGGGCAGTCCATACACGGCCTTCCTGAGTAGGTCTGGGTATGGGTGTGGCTTCTCCCAACCATACCACTCAACATATGCGTTTGGGTCCTTGAGCCTGAAGTCAGCTGATAAGTCGATGACCGTTAGCCCAGTCTCATAGAGCTTCGGTACCCACTCAACACTCTGCATGGGGTAGCGCCAGGAATACCAAGTCAGCCTCCTTCTTCAGTACGTTATCTATTGTGGAGTCCGTGAAGGTCAGGTTCGTCTTACCCCTAAGATTTGGGTGGACCCTGAACACGTACTCACCCTTGAACTCCCTCGATGTTGCGCAGACTAACTCAATGCCAGGGTGGTTGAGTAATAGCCTAAGTAACTCACCGCCAGTTATTCCGCTGGCCCCAACGACGCATGCCCTGTACTTACCACCTGCCATCTAACCACCCCACGATTGTACTCACCACGCTGTTCACGGTATTCATTATTAACTCAACCTTGGTTCAATGCCGAGGACCACATAGTCGCTGCCGTAGGCCCCAATGGTGTATGTGCACATTAGGCACTTAATGTCCCTGGATAGTTTAAGGACCCAATTACCCAACTCACCACAGCCAATGCACTCATCACCAATTACCTGGGCGTTAATGAGCTATCGGGCGCCCTAATCACCATGTTAATCCTAGCCAGTGGGTTGGCCATGTACATCCTATGCTCAGCCACAGACTTACCACCCTCCCAAGTCGTCACTACACCATCCAGCCCAGGGCCGGTGTTGGCGTTGCCAGGTAGGCCCTACCAAGGCCCTTAATTAACTTACCAACCACGTTCGGATTAAGGGCAATACTAACCTCAGGCGTTGGGTAACCAAGCCTGGATAGCTCTCTGAAAAGTAACGCCCTATTAATAGCCATTATATAGGCATCGCGTGGGTTCAGAGTATCCTCGAACAACCCAGATATGACGAAGGCCTCGAATGCATCGTCAAGGAGAAGGACGGCCTTACCACCCACATAACCAACCCCATCATCCCTAGTATTCACTAAGAATACCCTGAACCCTTTACTCACTAATTCATTGTGTATCCTCTGCTCCACAGGCCCGTACTTACTGAGCACAAGTGAGAGGTCTTGTTTAACCGTGGTTCCCGCTTCAATGACGTCTCACCAATGCCTACATGGCAACGGGGCTTTTAAATATTTTCTTTACTAATTTCGGAGTTATAGGCATACTATTGTTTATTGGGGAAATATTTATATAGCGTATTTAGAGCCGAAGCTTGGTAGTATGGAACGGTTTCCATGCTATATGACACAATGAGGACCGAAGAAAAACTAATACTTAAGGAGTTTAGAGACTTCGGTGTTACCGTCTCCCTACTAAATATTGATGAATTATCCCTAGACCTAAACAGGGTGGTAATGACCTGGGCACGGTCCTTGTTAGACCCATGAGCCACTCAAAGGCGGGGATTATCGCCCGCATCCTGAATATTCATGGAGTGAGGACAATCAATAAGGGCCTGGCCATAGAGAATTCATGGAACAAGGCCATTGCGATATCGACCCTGGTTAGGGCGGGCATACCCACGGTACCGACAAAGCTCCTATTCTCGGCGAGCGCCCAACATGATGGTATTAATTACCCAATCATTGTTAAGCCTATACATGGTTCCTGGGGTAGGCTCGTGAGCCTGGCGGGTAGCACCGAGGACCTAACAATGCTGCTTAGGCATAAGGCCGTTGGCGAGACTTACATGAGGATTTCCATGGTCCAGCCATTCATTGGTGATGGCACGGACTACAGGGTTTTCGTCATTGGTGAGGAGGCTGTGGCTTCAATGGTCAGGAGACCGAGCAACGATGATTGGAGGAGTAACGTGGCTAGGGGTGGGGTTGCCCAGGCGGTTAGGCTTGGTGATGATGCGTATGAGATAGCGATCAAGCCGTGAAGGCCCTAGACCTTGATTATGCCGGTGTTGACCTGCTCCATAATGATGAGCGTGGTTACATGATTAATGAGGTTAACGCCATACCCGAGTTCAAGGGGTTAATGAGCGTTTCTGGCGTTAATATTGCGCGTAGGATAGTTGAATATGTTATAAACACCGCTAAGAGGTGATTAGGTAATGAGTAACGATCTACTCAGGTTTGAGGATGAGTACCTGGCCAGGTACTACAGTAAGAAGCCCATAAACATTGTCAGGGGCTACATGCAGTACGTGTGGGACTCAGGCAATAATAAGTACCTCGACATGCACACGGGCTTTGGCGTTGCCTTCCTCGGACATAGGAACCCAAGGATTGTGAACGCCATTAAGGAGCAACTGGATAAAATAATAACCGTCCCACTGACATTCTACAACGACGTTAGGGCTGAGTTCATTAGGGAATTCATGAGGGTAGTACCGAATAGCTTCGGCAAAGTATTCCTGCAGAACAGCGGTACTGAGGCCGTTGAGGTTGCCCTTAAGATTGCGAGGAAAATAAGTGGTAAAGCCGAGTTCCTGGCGTTCATGAACTCATTCCACGGAAGGACCATGGGCTCACTATCAGTGACCGGTAACGAGAAATACAGGAAGGCCTTCGAACCACTGCCCTACAAGGTCAGGTTCGCACCATTCAACGCCGTTGACCAGGTGGATAAGTTGGTGACTGAGGATTTAGCCGCAGCAATTGTTGAGCCAATACAGGGCGAGGGCGGTGTTAACCCGGCTAAGCAGAATTCCTTAGGGCGCTTAGGCAGGTAACTAGGGAGAGGAATGTGCTCCTGATATTCGACGAGGTACAGACAGGCTTCGGCAGGACTGGGCGTGTCTGGGCCTTTGAGAATTACGGCGTTGAGCCCGACATATTCACGGCAGGTAAGTCCATAGCAGGCGGCTTACCAATAGGGGTCACTGTGGTGAGGAGGGAGTTTGGTGATGTCTTTGAGCCTGGGGAGCACGGCTCAACCTTCGCGGGTAATCCCCTGGTCATGGCCGCGGCTAAGGCCGGCGTTGAAGTATTACTAGGCGAGAATGTGCCAGAGAGGGTTAGGGCCGTGGGTGATAGGTTCATGAGGATTCTCGAGGATGAACTCAACGGTTTAAAGGCGGTGCTTAGGGTCAAGGGCATGGGACTGATGCTGGGTGTGGAGCTTAGGAGGAGGGCTGACCCATACATTGATAGGCTGATCAACATGGGGTTACTGACCAGCGTGGCCGGTGGGACTACAGTGAGGTTATTACCGCCGTACTGCATAACCGATGAGGACTTGGAAGCCGCTGTGAAGGCTCTTAAGGCAGTGTTTTCTGACTCCTCATGACCTCGTTAAGAACCTCACTTAAATCCTCATTACTCAATGGCTCTCTCCTTAAACCCTCATCGTACAACTGCATGATCCTCCTATACATGGCATCAACCAGGTCAGGTGATGGGTCCATACCATGAGCCTCAACCAATACTCTATCGATGATCTGCCTGAGTACGGGCCGATGACTATGTTAGCCCTGCGGCCAATTACCTCAGGATCCATTGATAGGTACGTCATTGGGTTCCTCAACTGGGCATCCACATGAATGCCCGCCGCTGTTGTGAAGGCATTCTCACCAACGATTGGTTGGTACCTGGGCACCTGGTAATTGAGACTCCTGAACTCCTCCGCAATTTTACTAATTACCTTAGGGTTCATACCATCAAATGAGCCCTGATCCTGGCATACCAAATGACCAGGGCCTCAATGGGTACATTGCCCGCCCTCTCGCCAATGCCGAGTAGTGTACCGTTGTTTACCGAGGCTCCGTAAAGCCAGGCAGCCACCGCGTTGGGTACTGCCATGTAGTAGTCACCGTGCCCATGAAATTCAAGTGACTCACTGGGTATGCCCAGGGCCTTCCTAAGGACCCAGACTAACTTGGGAATGCTGTAGGGTAGTGGTGCGAATGGGTATGGGACACCAACGCCCGTGGTGTCCGGCAGCTTAATCGTGATCTCAACGCCATATCTCTCCCCAAGCCTTAGGAGCTTCTCCACGAATGGTATTACGAAGCCGATCACGTCGGACCTAGTCACATCCTCAAGGGAACACCTAAGCCTAATACCCTCCTTGAGCGCGTACTCGGCGGTCTCGAGGTATTTACTCACGATTCTGTCCCTAGTGGAGTTGAACTTATACCTAATGTGTATGTCCGATATGGACATGAGCATTACCATCTCATCAAGCCCAGCATCCCTAACTAACCTAACATCCTCAACCCTAGCCCTACCCCAACCAATGACCTTAGGCCACTCAAGGCCTAGGTCCCTAACGGCCTCAACCAACTCCCTATCTCTACGACTATATAGAAAGAACTCACTCCTAATGATGCGGCCGCTCCCATTGTCCAGGTCGGCCAACAACCTAAATAATCTAACGGCGTCATCGATTGAGTAATAAACATAGAATGCCTGCTGCCCATCCCTAAACGTAGTATCGGTAATAAATAATCTCTCAGGCGGTTCAGGGTCTATGTTTATGCCGTCAGTCATTAACCTGGGAGGCAACGGCCACTGCTTAATAACGGCTTCATCCAGCTCTTCATAATCAATACCCTCACGCCTTAATAGCTGCCTTAGTAATTCGTTTTCATTACCTCCCTGGAATCGTAGGGTCTGGTTAGTACCTGCTTCAATGGGAACCACCCAGGTATTTCGTGAAGTAAATAATTTATAAATTTTACCCTTAATAATAAATAACAATTTAAATATTACTTACCTATAAATACTCATAAATTCACTCACCGCATGCTTATATACCTCAATGGCCTTGAGATAATCATCAATGAGTATGTACTCCTCGAGTGAGTGTGAGAATGTGCCGTCACCAGGTCCGTAGGCAACCATGTTCCTAGTTAACACAACCAGGTCATTCATGTCGCTTGTGCCCCACTTCCTAGCCAGCACGGGTCCCCTACCCAGTACCTTAATTATTGCCCTAGACACAGCCCTGGCGCTGGCGTTATTGACAGGGACCTCCACAGGCTCTGTGCACCACCTAACATTAATGCTTACGGAACCCCCATACCTACTAAGCACCTCATTAACCGCATTCTCAACATCCTCGCATGACCTGCCCGGCGGTATCCTAACGTCAAGTATTAACCTGCAGTTGCTCGGTATCATGTTCTCCGCCTCACCGCAGTTAATCATTGTTGGCGTTACTAGGAAATTCTCATAGGACGTGCCGGCGCCCAGTGCATTCCATAGGTCCCTGTAAACATTCATTGCGATGAGTATTGAGTTTGAGTCCAGGTCTGGATTTGACGCATGCCCTCCCCTGGTCCTCACGTTAACCTCAATCTTAGTACCACCCCTGTACTTAGTGACCACCCTATCCACGCCGGTTGGCTCACCAACAATTATGCCGCTGGGCCTCGGCACGTGGTTACCAGTTATTAAATGCCTAGTGCCCAGGCTATCACCCTCCTCATGTACAACCGCTGCCAGCACGAGGGTTCCCCTGCTCAACTCGCTCTCCATGAAGGCTATCGTCATTGCCATTAACGGGCCCTTATCATCACTGGCACCCCTGCCAATGATTTTATCACCCTCACGCCTAACCTCTATGAAGCCTGGCACGGTGTCCATATGCGCATGAAGCCATAGCACAGGCTCGCCACTACCCCTAATGGCGATTACATTACCAACATCATCAATCCTAGCCTCAAACCCATTCATAATGAGTAATTCCGATAGGAACTCCGCGAGTTCATGTTCACCACCCGTGGGTGAGTAAATGTTCAGGGCCTCCATGAGTAATTTTAACCTGGCCTCATCGCTGAACATTCTCAACCCCTCTTGACAACGTCTCTAACAAGCTCCGCAATTCGCCTAGCAACGTTAACCCCAGTAACCCTCTGCACATTCTTAAACTCAGGCACCGTGTTGACCTCAAGGACCTTGTAACCACCGTCAGACTCAACAACATCGACACCTACGTAATAAGCGCCTATTGCCTTAGTAGCCCTGACACTTATATCCTCAAGCTCTGGGTCGATCGTGACGGCCTCTGCCCTACCGCCCCTGGCAGTGTTTGTCCTCCAATCATCATTAACCGCGTATCTGTAGATCGCGGCAACAGCCTCATCACCAACCACCGTCACCCTAATGTCCCTACCAGGCTTTCTAACGAACTCCTGGATCAGGTAAGTCTCGTACTGCGGATTCTCCATGGAACTCCTATGTCTCGCCAGCAATGCGAAGTCCTCGGTGCTACCCGCCAGGCTCACGAGCCTACCCCAGGAACCATGTATAGGCTTAACAATAGCTGGGAAGCCAATGATGCCCAGGGCCTTGGTTGCAGACTCGCTGGATAGGGCTACTACTGTGTTTGGTATTGGTACACCGAAGCGGTTAAGTATTGCCAGGGTTACGGCCTTATTATTCCCAATCATTATTGAGGCATACGGGTTTATTGACCTACCGCCAATCACCTCGTACATTTGCGATAGTAACTGCGTCCTGGTCTGGCTAACAGTCCTTATGAATGCGATACCGACCTCGTTGACTCCAGGGAATTCGAAGATTACTTCCTCAGCGTTCACGAGCCTATAATTAATGCCCAGGTTGTCGAATTCCCTAATTAGGAGCTTCTCGTCGAGCCTTATGGTGTCGTAGAGGAAGTGTACGACTTCAATCAGAACCACCCCTTATTCTCCCCAATCCTCCTCCTCAACCTTAATAATCTTCAGCTGGATCAACCCATTCTGAATAACCACTTGGTACTTCTGACCACAGCTCGGGCAGCTTATCAACTCACCATCGAGTACGTCATCCGGCACCTCTATGTCTGCTCCACAGACCTGGCAGGAGACTTTGGTTGGCATCAGTACTGCGTGAATATAACCTATTTATAAGCGTTATGGTCAATGCGGGAGGTTTTATAAATAATATGGAGTAGATATATACTAACCTTAGGAGTTACTGGACGGGACTACATGCGTGCCTAAGCCATTAATTGCTGATGTTATTGGTCTTTCGATGGTGCCGTTGGATATTATCGTGTATATACCCCTACCCGCCAACTGAGCAGCCGTGTACACTTTCCTCTTCATACCGCCCCTAACCTCGGGATTCTTAAATAACCCCTGGGCCTCAGCGGCATTAACCCTACTAATGACCTTACCATTCACAATAACGCCATCAACATCCGTGAGGATCACGGCATAGTTAGGCATTAGTGAGGTCGACAAGACCTCGAGTGCTTGGTCCCCATCAACATTTAATGCACTGCCCGTCTTATTGTCCATGGCTATTGGCGCTATGACGGGCGTAAATCCATCATTAAGCAGTCTCATTATAAAGTCCCTATTGGCACTCTCTATCTTGCCCGTATAACCACCATCAACAACCCTCTCCCTACCCCTCTCATCAATTATTATCATACTCTCCCTCCTCCTAGCCCTGAGAAGCCCAGCGTCAAGGCCTGATAGGCCAATGGCATTAACGCCAACGCCCTGCAACCTACTCACCAAGTCCTTATTTAGGTACATCATGCCCATCACATAGACCCTCAGTGTCTCTAGGTCCGTATACCTACTCGTGACACCGCTGGGGCTTGTTACGAACTTGGGCTTAATCCCCATCCTCTCCATTAACTCATTTATGAAGTAGCCACCGCCGTGGACGAGGATTACCCTATGGCCATTACCGATTAATTCAGGGACCTCCCTAATGAGGTTATCAACGTCCTTCCTTATCACTGACCCACCAACCTTTATTATTATGAGCATCACTGTGGGGTTGCGCTAAAATATTATAAATATTGCCATGAATGAGGTATTTAGAATCATAATTCGCAATTTAGAGCGAGCCCCTCAAATCATTAATAGCCCTGTTGATCCTTTCAACGCCTAACTGCAGTCTATCAATACTCTCTACCACGAATGATATCCTGATGGCTGACCTATAAACATCGCTGAAGTAGGTGCCCGGTATTACGGTTACCCCATACCTCTCAAGCAACGCCTCGGCGAACCTCTCGGAATCCCTTATGTACTTCGATAGGTCAACGAAGACAAACATCGAGCCTCTAGGAACGATAAACCTGGACTCGGGTAGGTACTCCCTCAATGCCTTAACCACCGCATCCCTCCTGGACCTATACTCATCAATTATATACTTTAGATGCCTCATCCTAACCTCAGACCTGAGGTATGCCGCCACGAACCTCTGGGCAAACACCGGTGGGCAGTAGGTCATTTCCTCGGCCGCGAGTTTTAGCTTCGGGATGGCATTGCTTGGGCCGTAGATAAAGCCCAACCTCCAACCTGGTATTCCTGGATCCTTCGAGAAGGTGTTTATTGATATCACGTGGTCAGGCGCGTACCTGTAAATGTAAGTGTGCTCGCCCTCGTAGATCAACGTCCTATAGGCCTCATCAGACACTATCCAGAAATCCTTATCCACGGCTAGGTCTGCTATAGCCCTCGCGGTCTCCCTATCAATTATATTGCCTGTCGGGTTGTCGGGGGATACGAGGACCAATGCCTTCGTCTTATTTGTTACTAATTCCTTAAGCTTCTCAATATCAACCCTAAACCCATCATCCATGCTCAGGTAAAGTCTCCTCACCCTACCGCCGAAGTACTCAATTATTGGCTTATACCCAAAGTACGTTGGGTCAAGTAGTATGACCTCATCGCCCGGGTTCAGTATTGTCATGAATGTTGCGAACATCCCCTCCTGACCGCCCGCTATAACAACTATGTTGTCTGGGTTAACGTCAATACCGCCAAGCCTCTTTAAATCCTCGGAAATCGCCTCCCTCAACTCCAGAACACCCTGGCTGGGCGTGTAGCCGTAAAGCTCCATGCCACTCTCCTCAATCAACTGCTTAGCCAGTAATGACCTGATCTCGATGGGCGGCGGTATCCCGGGTTGTCCAGCTGATAGGTTTATGATATCCCTCCTCTCACGCCTTAACCTCTCCCTAATTGCGTCAATCCTCCTGGTCGGGCTTTCCCTCAGGAAGGTTATTGATTGAGAGAAGCCGCGCATTGCAGTCCCTATTTTAAACAAATATATATACATTATGTATTTAGCGTCGTGATGTAAGTGCCTTAAGGGCAAAGCTTATAAAATATTTATAATGAGGACGTCTGAATGATTCGGTTTGAGGAGGAGATACCTAGTGCTTCAGGATGGTAGTGTATACCGTGGATATGCCTTTGGGGCTGATAATGAGGTTGTTGGTGAGGTTGTCTTCACAACAGCTAATGTTGGTTACCCAGAGTCGTTAACGGACCCATCATACAGGGGGCAAATACTGGTGTTCACGAGCCCGTTAATCGGTAATTACGGTACGTCACCCGACCAGTGGGAGAGCGACTCAATACAGGTTAGTGGTGCCGTGATCTTCGACCTAACAATGCCGAGCCACTACACATCCATAATGAGCCTTGATGAGTGGTTTAGGAAGGATGGCGTGCCTGGCATTTATAGGGTGGATACCAGGGCATTGACTGTTAAGTTGAGGGAGGTTGGCGTAATGATGGGGGTCATTGCCGATGACGTTGATAGGGCCATGAGAATGCTCAGGGATGCCCCTAAGTACGATGATATTGACTTCACGAGACTCGTGACGCCAAGCAGCCCAATTTATTACGGTGATGATGACAAGCCCTGCATAGGCATTGTGGACTGCGGCGTTAAGATGAGCATTGTGAGGAATCTACTGAGCAGGGGTTTCAGGGTCGTTAGGTACCCATGCCACATGTGGAGGAAGGCCCTGGATAACTGCGATGGGGTTCTGCTGAGCAATGGTCCCGGCAACCCAAACCTACTGACCTACCTGAGTGACGTGGCCACGGAGGTCATTAGGGATAGAATACCAACTCGGCATATGCCTAGGGCACCAGGTAATAGCCCTTGGGATCGGGGCAAGGATTTACAAGATGAGGTATGGACATAGGGCAATCAACAAGCCTGTCCTGGACCTAATAAGGAATAAGGTCTACATAACGACCCACAACCACGGCTACGCAGTGGACCCTGAGAGCATTAAGGCACCGGCTTCAGGGTATGGGCCGTACAGCCTGATGATGGTACCGTGGAGGGCCTAGTGCATGAGAGACTGCCAATACTAACGACGCAGTTCCACCCAGAGTCAAAGCCGGGCCCGTTGGATGCCAACTGGGTCTTTGATGAGTTCGCTAGGATGGTGATTAATCATGGACGTTAGGAAGGTCCTAGTTATTGGGAGTGGGCCGATCAAGATTGCGGAGGCTGCGGAGTTTGATTACAGCGGTATTCAGGCCTTGAAGGCTTATAAGGAGGAGGGCATAACCACGGTTTTGGTAAACCCAAACGTGGCTACGGTACAGACCACGCGAGTATTCGCAGACAGGGTCTACCTGGTGCCCATTAAGCCCGAGTTCCTCGAGATTGTAATCGAGAAGGAGAGGCCAGACGCAATCGCCTGCGGCTTTGGAGGCCAAACAGCGCTTTCGGCCTGCGTTAACCTAAATGACTTGGGCATACTCAGGAAGTACGGTGTCAAGGTCCTGGGCACGCCAATAGAGGGCATTAGGTCCGCCCTGAGTAGGCAGTTGTTTAAGGACTTAATGAGTAGGCATGGAATACCGGTGCTACCCTCCAAGACCACGTACTCACTAAACGAGGCCCTAACCGCCGCCAGGGAGCTGGGCTACCCAATACTGGCCAGGGTATCCTTCAACCTAGGCGGTGCAGGGGCCTTCGTTGCGCGTAATGATGATGAATTGGTCAGTAAGTACCACAAGGCCCTGGCAATGAGCGAGATTAAGGAGGTCCTGGTCGAGAAGTACATTGGTGGTTGGAAGGAGATCGAGTTCGAGGTAATGAGGGATCAGTACGGCGATTCCGTTGCCGTGGTCTGCATGGAGAACATAGACCCAATGGGCGTGCACACTGGCGACTCCGTGGTGGTTGCGCCCTGCTTAACGCTAACCAATGATGAGTATCAAAGGGCTAGGCTAATCTCGATTGGCGTCGCCAACGCCATAAACCTAATCGGCGAGTGCAACGTGCAGGTAGCAATTAACCCGAGGGGCCCTGAGATGTACGTGATAGAGACCAACCCAAGGATGAGCCGCTCAAGCGCCCTAGCCAGCAAGGCCTCAGGCTACCCACTGGCCTACATAGCGGCCAAGCTGACGCTTGGTTATAGGCTTAGCGAATTAATCAATAGGGTTACCGGCAGGACTGTGGCATCCTTCGAGCCGAGCCTAGACTACATCGTGGTCAAGATACCGCGTTGGGAGAGCGATAGGTTTGGCGTTGATGAGTCCCTGGGACCCGAGATGATGAGTATTGGCGAGGTTATGGGTATTGGTAGGACGCTTGAGGAGGCTTGGCAGAAGGCGGTTAGGATGCTCGACATTGGGGAGCCGGGCCTAGTTGGTGGTAGGATCTACGAGGAGGCGAGTGTTGAGGAGGCTATTAGGGTTGTCAAGGAGAGGAAGCCATACTGGTTCCTATACACAGCCGTACTACTCAGGGAGGGGTTCACAGTCGATGAGATCAATGAGTGGACTGGCGTGGATAAGTTCTTCCTAAACGCCATCAGGAGGGTCGTGGAATTCTACGAGAGGTTGAGGAAGGGCGAGCCACTACCGCTTGAGGAGGCCTACGTGCTGGGCTTCAGCGAGGAGCAGTTGAGAAAGGCCCTGGGCAGTGAACCTGAGAGGAGGCTGCCAGTGATCAAGCAGATCGACACCCTGGCTGGTGAGTGGCCAGCATCAACGAACTACCTATACCTAACCCACGGTGGTGAGGTTGATGATAACACGGGGCCAGGCGTCGACGCCGTGGTGACCGGGGCCGGGGTCTTTAGGATTGGCGTTAGCGTCGAGTTTGATTGGTCCGTGGTCAATACCGTGCTCATGCTGAGGAGGCTCGGTTATAGGTTGGCATACTGAATTATAACCCGGAGACTGTGAGCACGGACTGGGACTTCGCGGATAAGCTCTTCTTCGACCAACTAACGCCAGAGACCCTCAGGAACATCCTGATTAAGGAGAAGCCAAAGCTCGTGGTCCTATGGGCTGGCGGGCAGATTGGGCAGAGACTCTATGGTAAGGCAAGGTCGTGGTTAATCGAGGGCGTTAGGATCCTGGGCACAAGCCCAGAGTCCGTGGACCTAGCCGAGGATAGGTCCAAGTTCTCGAAACTACTCGATGAGCTTGGTCTCGACCAACCGCCCTGGGCCTACGCATCAACTATTGAGGAGTTGATAGGACTTGTCGAGAGGTGGCTCGACTACCCAGTCATTGTTAGGCCCAGCTACGTACTTGGCGGGACCTACATGGCATTGCCAGGGATAGGCAGGAACTACTGAATTACGTCAATAGGGCCACCAGGATAAGCCCTGAGCACCCAGTCGTAGTGTCCAAGTTCATTGGCGATGGCGTCGAGACCGAGGTTGATGGCGTCAGCGATGGGAAGTCGGTCATTGTCGTGCCAGTGGAGCACATTGAGCCGCCCGGCGTTCACTCTGGGGATAGCACCATGGTAATACCGCCCAGGGGCCTCGACTATAAATTGAACGATGAGTGGAGACTTAGGATGGCGGAGGCCTCGCTTAGGATCGCCAGGGCCCTGAACATAGTTGGCCCATTCAACATCCAGTTCATCGCCAGGGATAGGCTATACGTGATCGAGGCTAATGTTAGGTCGAGCAGGGCAATGCCCTTTACCAGCAAGGCCACCGGCGTCAACCTCATGAACCTGTCGGTGAAGGCCGCCCTGGGTGGCCTGGGCATGGATAGGGAGTTCAGGGTGCTTAGGCCTAGGCGTTGGTGGGTTAAGGCGAGCCAATTCAGTTGGAGTAGGGTTAGGGGTTCATACCCGAGGCTTGGCCCTGTGATGTACAGCACCGGCGAGGTCGCCTCGAGTGGTAGGGTGTTTGAGGAGGCCCTGCTGAAGGCCTGGCTATCAACAACCCCGTCCAAGGTACCCAAGAGGAATGCCCTGGTTTACACCTACGATGAGTACCACGCTAAGGCGATTGAGGAGGTGAGGAAGCACTTAGGTAAGTGGCTTACTATCCTCGACGACACCGAGGACGTGAGGGCCATGCTTAAGCAGGGTATGGTCGACATAGTGATTACGGGCGGCGACACAATGGATAGGGACTACACCACAAGGAGGCTCGCCGCAGACACGGCAACGCCAATAATACTGCATCCAAGTCTCGGGCTCGAGCTTGCGAGGGCCTTTGGGTGGTTGTGGGGTGGTGGTAAGTACGTTGTTGAGGAGTTGGTTGAGGCCGAGACTACCCAGTGAGTAGTTTATTTTCAACCTCATCGAGCCTACTCACAATTGAGTTAATCCTAGCCACCAACTCCCTGACCTCATTAATCCTCGCCCTCGCCTCGTTGATGATGAACTGCGGGTTTGAGGATCCCTGGACCGGCTTAGCCAGGGCCTCATTGACTCCGAGCCCAACCCTGACGCCCTTCCTGAGCTCCCTAGCGACCTCATTATACACGTCCCTGAAGGGCACCCCATCCCTCATCGACCTTACCTCGGCGTACTCGGCAGCCGTGACCACGTACTTGCTCAGGGACTCGCTGACGCCATCCTCATTGACCCTTACGCCATTAATGAAGTCCGTGAGTATTGACAGGCCCTCAACAGCGATCCTAATTATTGCCCAGAGGTGCCTGGTCAACTCCTGCAGGTCCAATTGGTAGCCAGACTCCACGGGCCTGAGTATTGAGTACATGGCCATTAAATGCCAATGGCCTCACCAATCCTAGCCCTGAAGACCTCGAGCGTGGCCGGGTTCCTCTTATGCGGCATTATACTACTCGTGGCCAGGTGGCTCGGGTCAGCAGTGATGTAGCCCAGCTGTGGCATTAACCACATCTCGAGGTTGTTAATGAACCTACCAACCTCCACGAGGTAATTAACCAACGCCGACGCAGTCTCAATGGCGAAGTACCTGGAGCCCGTGGCGTATATTGTGTTGCTGACAACACCATCGAAGCCCAGCTCGGCGGCCTCCCTGGACCTATCAATACCAACCATGGTGCCCGCTAAGGGCCCACTACCCAGCGGAGACCTATTGACCAGGTTGAACACGCGCATTAACCCGTCTAGGAAGTCCCTGGACAACTCATCCAGGTATAGCATGTAATGGCCGAGCGTCGTGACCTGGGCGGGCTGCCTATGCGTCGAGCCAATGACCACCCTGTCGTAAGCCTCAATGGCCTTACCCAGCAAGGCCTCCCTAAGCCTAAGCACCAATAGGACCAGGTCAAGCAAAGCCCTCCTAAGCCTAAGCCTAATCGCAGTGGCCACGTGGTCATTCCTAGACCTACCAATCCCAACCCAACCACCGATACTCCCCAACCTCCTAATGAGCTCGGCCTCCACGTACTCATGAACATCCTCATAACCACTCAATCTACCAGGGTCATAACCACCACGCCAAATATCCCTAAGAGCACCCCTAATTTTACCAGCCACATCACCACTAACCACGCCAACCCTCTCAAGCTCATTAACGTGAACAATCAACGCAATAATCACATACCTAAAAATCTCAGCATCATCAAAAACCGAGGACATATAACCAACCTTATCAACACTCCCAGGACCAAGCAACTCCCTACGATACATCAAGGCATGAACAAAAACACAATTATAAGGATTATTTGGTGTGTCGTGGTTTGGCGTTGGTGCTTGTTAATCCTTATTGCCCCGTTCCCCGCATTCCTGCGTGCCTAATCACCTGGTCATTTCCTGTCGGGTCTGTGCCTCATTCTTGGGGCGTCATTGTTCAGTTGCCGCGGGGCTTCGGCGCCGGTGGGTTCATCGGATTGTCCTCCCCAAGACACCGGGCTTTCCGTGATTGTCCATTCACCCTGGGGGTTAATAAATCTTTCTAGAGAAAGACTTATAAGTTAGTATTGTTTTTTTTCGCCTTGATGTCTAGTGTCTTGTATGTTGAGGGTACGATTATAACGCAGGGTAGGGGTGAGATTAGGATTTACGTGAGGAAGAGGTACTGGGAGAAGCTTAGGCCGTTAATCGGTAAGGAGGTGAAGATACTGATGGTGGTTGAGGATGAAAGCCCATAGGACACTGATTATCAAAAGACCATTGAGACTCTTCACAGAGGAAGAGAAGAATGCATTGGTTAGGGTTCTTACTAGGGTTGATGCGTTGGGCAACCTATGGGCTAGGGGCTTTACTGTATATCCACCTGACCTGGACTCCAGGTTCGTTTATGCGTTCAATTACTTCAAGAGCGAGATTAGTTTCAGTAATGGGGTTAAACCGCCTAAGGTCTGGTTTGCCAAGGTCCACGCCATGCTCAATGTGGGCCTTAGGCTCAATAATGAGCGTGATAAGGGTGAGGGAGTCTTCATTGACTTAACCAGTAATGTGCTCAGGCTTAGGTGGGTCATTAAGCGAAGGGCAATAACAATCAACCTAACGCCTAGTGAGGTTAGGTACATTAGGGAGCGATTGGGCGAGGATGGTAGGCCCAAGCTGGCTAGGGCGTGGATTGATGGTGATTATCTGAAGATTGCCATAGCTTTCGAGCGTGAGGTACAACCAATACAACCCAGTGAGTACATGCTCGTTATTGACGTGAACTCGTGGAGAAACGGGATTGTCTGGGCATTAATTAAGGACGGTTCAATCTCATCCCTTGGCCGTGGGAGACCTTGGCTTAGGCGTATTGATAGGCTCTACAATGAGGTTTTGAGACTTGAGCAGGAATATGGTAAGTTGAGGAGGCTTGGACTTCACAAGTCTGTTAAGGGTAGGCGTTTATGGCGTGAAATTAAGATGTTGAGACGTAAGTTGTACGCCTACACTAGGGATTATGCGCAGAAGATTGCTCATAAGCTCGTCATGAAGCCATTAGGTATAGGGCCTTGGTAATCATTGATGATGTTATTGAGGAGGGTAGGCGTGAACTGATCGAGAACGGCCTTAACAACGGCTTGCTGAAGCTCTACTTGGCTGGCCTTAGAAGGTTCGTGAAAATACTAACAAATCAACTCACCTGGTACGGAGTGCCGTACCAATTCAAGAGACTACCAAGCACAAAATGCCCAATTTGTGAACATGAACTAAGGCAACTACCGGGTAGAGTCATGGTCTGCGACCAATGCGAATTCAAGGCAAACAGAGACCTAGTACCAATACAATGGGCAATAAAAATACGGTGCTAAACATTTAGGTGCCTTGTTTTTGCAAGAGAGGGTCTTCATTCCCGAGGCTGTGCTGCTTGAGTTACATAAGCGGCACCGGGTAATACACTCATGCTGGGGATAACTTCAATAATTCGCAATTCAACACGCTGGGTCACTACGATGATGCATTACCGGAGCTCTACGACCTAAAGGTGGGCGTGCTAGGCCCTTCGAGGTCTTTGATGGGATTAGGGACTACGAAGAACTAAGGTACTTCAAGCAATACGCGGTTCCCAGGGATAAGAAGTTGGCGCTTGGCATAGTCAGTGTTAAGTCGAGGAATGTGGAGCCCGTGGAGGTGATTAGGAAGAGGTATGAGGCAGCCTGGATGTCGTTAATGGAGACCCAAACAAACTAATTGTAGTCCCAGGGTGCGGATTCGCATCAAGGCCACAAACCCAGTGCAAACCCTGGAGTCGGCCAGGCGGAAACTAAGGAACTGGTATTGGCAATAAAAGGGCAGCAGTAGGAACGACTAAGAGGAATGCGTAAGTAAGGACGTGAAAATCATCAAGACTCCGCTGCCACCTTACTTATTAATTCCCTGGCCCTCTCGATTAATTTCCTGATTAATGCGGTTGCCACTTCGTCATTGGGCACCTTGCTCCTTATGCCCTCTGGGTCGGGGCCGTTGTATTGGTATTCATGTAGTTCCAGGGCTATTGCCGTTAGCTCGGTAATGCCTGGTATGACCTTCTCAAGCTCTATACTTAGCTCCATTAACCTACTCGTTGGTGCCACGGCCGCCACCCACTCGTGCATGGGAACTAATACAGAACCGACGCGCTTGTTCCCACGGTATTTCTCCCTGAGGAGCCCCACGTTACTGAGGGCTATGTACGATATGAACGCCTTCCACGCCTGGAAGGCCTTACCAGCAGCATTCCTCACAAGGCCCTGACCCAGGAACGCCTCAGCAACACCAAGCTCAGTCACAGCCTCACCAAGCCTCCCCCTAGCCAAGGCCCCAACATCGAGCTCCCTAACAACCACACCCATCAACAAAAACAAACGAGTAACAATAAAAACCCAATCCCCGAAACCAGGGCAAAGCACGATGATTACTACCGCATCACCGTGCTCCACAAATTTGTGTGGGTGGTGAAAGTTTTGGTTTACTGGTCTTGGCCGTGGCTGGTGTTGATTATTGATTGTTTGGTGTTGTGTGCTTGGGTTTGTGGGTTGTGGTGTTCGTGTGGTTAGTTTTTTAATGCTGTGTATTGTGATTTGTTTCGTGGCTGGTGAGGGCTATGTGGTTGGTGTTGGTATTAGGGATGTTTTTGATGAGGTGCTTAGGGCTAGGGTGGCCTACGTGGTTAGTCCCTGGATCCAGGAGCCTATGCCAGTAAGCTCCTCAAAATGGTCATGGAGGGTAGGGCTATGGTCGTGACCAGCAGGGGTGAAGATAATGCATTCTATAACTTCCTGGACAAGTTAAGAAATACAGCGGGTATTAAATATGGTCTCCTACTCTTGATAATTGGCATGACGGGATTACTAACAATCTTATTTAATGGCATATTCATTAGTGGTAGTACCATCCTTTACCTGATATTCCTCCTGGCATTCATAGCGCCGGGCCTGGCGCTAATCCTATGGGCTAGGATGAGTGCTAAGGAACTACTGAGGAAAAATCCCTGGCTCGCCAACATTAGGCTAAGCCCACCCCTTGGGGAGGATGGTTTCATACACATTAAGCTCTACATAGCTGACGGCAGGGCCTGGGTTGGTAGCGCCAACATGACGGTATCGGCATGGAAACACAATATCGAGGTCCTAGTACCAATAGACCTGGAAACGGCGAGGAGGATCTTCGAAGAGGCTTGGTCAATGGCAAGGCCACTAACTTAACGCCGTGTTAAAATGTCCACGGGAGGTGGGAGGGTTATGGCCTATACTCGGTGCCTCTTATGTAATTGTAGAGTGTGATACCGCATCTGCGGGTCCTTAATACCTACCCTGCCTATGAATGATGATCGTGTTGAGTACTATCGCTGCTGAAGTCTCTACGGACATACTATAACTCAACTATGAACCTATCCTCCTCCGAAACCTTCTTACCCTCCTCCCTCATCCTCCTGATCAAGCCAACGTACTTGATAAGGTCTGCGCCGGACTCAATGTATAATGTTGATATCCCAAGTTTCTCATGCAAGTACTTCCTAAACTTCCTAGTGCTGTATGAGCCAAACCTATTAATGGCGTTATTAATCCTATCAATGAGGCCCTCCCACCCGCCGTACCTAGTGTACTGCCCATTCTCCAGGTCAGCAATGACCTCCCTACTACCCCTGAACCTCACGCCCCTATCTATGACCTGCGTAACCCCACCATTCTCCAGGACGGGCACGAGCCTCACCTCAACACGCCCATCACGCCACAACTCCTTAATCGCCTCAATAACGACCTGGCTATAGACTGGGTACTTGTAAACCCTGTACATGAAGCAACGGGCCAGCTCATGAACGTCGATAGCCTCGACGAGGTCCTTGGCGTCAGGGTTTATGAACAATGCGGCTGCGAGCAACCTCACGACATTCATGGGCGTCAAAGGGCCATAACCCTCCTCAAGGCACCTGGCAATAAGGTACTCCACGATTAGCCTCGGCAAATCACCACACTCACGCCTACTCACGACAACATCCTCCCCAAAGCGATGCCCAACACCACGCACACGCGGCACTACTCACCTTACAAAACCAAAAATTTAACTTTAATTTAACATTCTCCCACACCACCAGGACACAATCAACAACCACAGCAATACAAAGCACCCCACAAAAGGAAAAACCACGGCAAGGCCACGGCAATCAATCACTGAATACACACAAACCACAAATTTGTGGTGCAACAAAAGTTTCAACCAACCCAGCCCAAGGCCCAATCACACCACGGCCCCACAACACCCACACCAACAATATAAAAGCCACCACCCACGGCCAGGACCAGTAAACCAAAACTTTCACCACCCACACAAATTTATGGTGCCACGCAATTCAAGTGTTTAATCTGGTTTTTGATCCTCGGTTATGTTGATTATGCTCTGTGCCTGGCCCTGTGGGCTGTTAGTGAGTGTAGTACGTGCATTCTTACGAATCCCCTTGCCTCCTCCTCACTTGGGTACCAACCACCCACGTAGTCCACCAATTCCTTGCTATAGCTTGCGTATGGGCTCTCCCTACCGAGTATCGTCAATCCGCCAAATACCTTAACCCTAACGACGCCGTTGACCCACTTATTCATTGACTTAATGAGTCCGTCGAGCTCCTCACGTAGTGGTTCATGCCATAGGCCGTTATAGACTAGGTCCGTCCAGGTCTGGTCCACGATCTTCTTAAACCTATACTCAAGCGGTGTGTAGATGAGTTTCTCGAGGTCTCTGTGGGCCTCGATTAGGGTTAGGGCGGCTGGTGCCTCGTAGACCTCCCTGGACTTGAAGCCCACAACCCTATTCTCAATGTGGTCAACCCTGCCAAAGCCGTGCATCCCAACGACCCTGTTGAGCATTGTTATTAGGCTTACCATGTCCATCCTCTCGCCATTCACGGCCACCGGTAGGCCCTCCCTGAACTCAATCTCGAGGGTCAGTGGTTCATTGACCCTCTCGGGCGGTGCAGTCCACTTGAAGGCGTCCTCGGGGACCTCGGCCATTGGGTCATCTATCTCACGCCCTTCGATGCTCCTCGACCACAGGTTATCATCAATGCTGAACCTACTGTGTATGTTGGGTATTGGTATTCCGTGCCTCTTGGCGTACTCAATCTCCTCAGCCTATTCATGCCCCATACCTTGGCCGGCTCGATGATCATTAAGTCCGGCGCCAGGGCCATTAGGGCCTCGTTGAACCTTACCTGGTCATTACCCTTTGACGTTGACCCGTGAGCCACAGCGTCGCAGCCCTCCTTCCTAGCGATTTCAACAACCTTCTCCGCAATTAATGGCCTTGCCAGTGCGGTTCCCAGTGGGTACTTATCCTCATATAGGGCATTTGCCATTATGGCCGTGGCAACAGGGCCCTCGGCGAAGTCCCTCTTGGCATCAATCGTGTAGTGCTTAATGGCTCCAGTCCTGTACGCTCTCTCCTCAATGTCCTTGAAATCATCGTCCTGCCCAACATCCACCGTAACCGTTATTACCTCGGCATTAAACCTCTCCCTAAGCCAGTGGATGGCTACTGTTGTGTCGAGACCCCCTGAGTAGGCGAGTGCGATTTTACTGGGTTTCCTATGTACCGGTTTAGGGAATTCACGACCTACCCAAAACCTATGTATTAATAAGCCTTACCACCAATAACCTATATATTAGCCGACGATGGCTATGACCGGCTTGGGCAGGTTCCTTAACTCCCTGGACACATCCTCAGGCCTTAACCTGCTTACGTAGTTAATGAACCTGTCGTAGTAATCCCTCGGTAAGTCGTAGGTCGGTATCACTGAGTAGAGCATTGCAATGCCGTCCGGCGACTCGGCAGTGACCTTTAGCCTACCAACCCTATTCCTAACGGCCATGTCCAATTCCTCCTCCGTAATTGCCACATCACTAATCGTGTTGAGCATTACGTCTAGCGCCTCCTTGAGGACCTCCCTGCGCACACCAGCCATGGCCATGAGAACACCTGAACTACCCAGTGGCCAGTACATGGAGTATGCGTAGTAGGCCAGGCCCCTCTTCACCCTGACCTCCCTGTAGAGCCGTGATATTAAGCCCATGCCTCCAAGCACGGTATTCACAATCGTGACCCTGAAGGAGTTCTCAAGGTCCGTGATTTCGTAGCTTGGGTATGCAATGGTTATTGTTGCCTGTGCCTTACCCTCGAGCCTAACATCAACCTCACCACTACCGAATTTGGCGACGGGCACCTTGCTATAGTTGGTGTATGGCATGTTTAGGTCTACGGTATCCTCGGGAGCCACCACGGTTAGTGATAACACCCTCAGGTTATCAATGGCGCCCTTGACTTCTTCCCTAGTCACATCATCGAGCCTATAGTCATAGGCCAGCGGGTGCCTCGAGTATGGGTGGTCACCAAACAAGACCCTCAGGGCCTCAGCCACTGACCTGATTGCCGTGTCCTCCCTATTAACGTTAATGCCCGTCCTAGCCTCCCTGATGGCATCGACGAGCCTATCAATGACCGGGTTCGCGAGCATGTTCTCGATTAGGCTCACGGCCTTACTAACCACGGAGTACCTAGCCTTAACCCTAAGCGTGAGCGCGTCAAGACCCTTCTCAAAGGAGAAGGAAATGCCAATCCTCTCCAACTCCCTGGCGTAATTACTCATCCTCCATAGCGGTATTAACACATTCGCGAGGCCCGGCCTTACCTCCTGTAGTGAGCCTAGGTTCAGCTTAATGTCTAGGACCACAACATCCTTCACGGGTGACTTAATGAACAACTTATTGGCCATGCCCATCACCTATAGATTATCGCTATCAACCTATCTAATAACTTATCCACAAAACCCACGTACTCACTTGCATCAAGCCTCGCCGCACTCTCGATGATGGAGGCCAACCCATTGGGGTCATTCATGAATAACTGCGATAAACCATACAGCTGGGCCAACTTACTCGGTGAGTCCATGGAGAAGGTTAACCTAGCCATCATCCTCTCCCTAGCAAAGCCCAGCTCATCCTCACTCGGCCTCTCCATTATCAACTCCCCAACCCTAGCAATGACCCTGTCAGGATCCCTAACATTATAGATCATTATCGTGTATAGGCTGTTCATGTACGTAACCTCGTAATAACTATAAACTGTATCACCAAGGCCCTCCTCAACAAGCCTGTAAAGCCTCGATGATCTGGGCACGGCCATGGGCTCCCTACTCGTCAACCCATAGGTGAATGCCCTATCGCCAGACACTACGAAGTCCATGAGCATTAACCTCCTCAGTCCATCCAGGTCATACGCCCCAGGCACCTTAAAGGCTATGAAAAGCCTGGGCGTCTCGCCACTCAATGCCCTCATCTCGATCCTTGCCCTACCCTGAAGCCCATCATCCCAGGCTTAACAGCTCCAGACTCACCGCCAGTCCCTATACCGCCGAAGTACCTCTCAGCAAGGCCCAGGGCCTTTCTCTCCTCCAAGCCACCGACAATGACTAAGACTGCATTACCTGGGTTGTAGTAACGCCTGTAGTACCTAAACAATTCATCCCTAGAGACCCTATTCAAGTCGCTCCTAAGCCCAATGACTGCGTAGCGGTATGGGTGTGTGTCCCAGGCAATCATCGAGGCCCTATACATGAGCCTGAAGTCCGCATCATTCTCATTCATGTCAAACTCGCTTAGTACGATTTTCCTCTCCAACTCAAACTCACCTGGGTCAAAGACTGCATTAGTCATTCTCTTACTCTCAATCTCAAGGCCCAACTCGGCATACTCAATGGGTAGGACCTCAACATAAGCCGTGTAGTCATAGTTCGTGAAGCCATTGAAGTAACCACCAACACCCTCAACAAGCTCATCAACACTACCCCTCAAACCCTCAATCCTCCTAAAGAGCATGTGCTCAACCAGGTGCGAACCACCGAATATGCCCGGGTACTCATTCTTAGCACCCACGTTGTAGAATGCGTAAACCGCAACCACATCAACAGGCATGTAATGAGTAACCACCGTCAACCCATTACCCAACCTAGACACACTAACCATAACAATAAGGATTTAAGGGAATACAATAATAAACATTACCGCAATGATGAATGCCGAGTTCACGGAACCATGAAGAATCGGTTCTATGCTGATAAGGCTTGAGAAACGCTTTTTACCCCTGGTTTACTTATTGCGTTGGTGACGAGTTTAGAGCCCTCTGAGTATGGTCATACCCTGAATGATGAGAGGCTGAAAGCTGATTTTTACCAATACCAAATTAAGTTACTGGTAGTAGTGAAGGGAAGAATTACGAATTAATTATATATTGAGATATTTAGTTTAATTTTAGGTTTTTATTAAGGATTGGGTTAGATAGTCTAGTCCACAAGTTCTATCTCTATTTTTATGTTTTCGGGGACTCTTAATCTCATTAGTTGCCTAATGGCTCTCTCGTCAGCGTCCATGTCGATTAGTCGTTTGTAGATCCTCATTTCCCAGTGATCGTATGTGTGATATCCCTGACCACTTGGTGCCCTCCTAACCGTGACCAGGAGTCTCTTCCTGGGTAGTGGTATTGGTCCTGAAACCTTGACGCCCAGTTTCTTCGCTATGCCCACTATCTCGTTTGCCAAGTCATCCACTTGCTTGCTGTCCGTGCCCCAAATGCGTATTCGCGCCTTCCTTGGCATTAATCATCACGCCTTAATTTCAACCTTCTTGGGCTTAATCTCGATTATCTGTCCAGCGGCTATTGTCCTGCCCATGTCCCTTAGGGCGAACCTACCAAGCCCTGGGAAATCGCTGTACTTCTCAACAACCACGTCCTTGAGTGGCTTCAGCCTGACCACAGCCACATCGCCCTGCTTAATGAACTGCGGCTTCTGCTCCACTGTCTGGCCTGTCCTTGGGTCAAGCCTTGCGATTATCTCAATTATTTGCGCTGGCACCGTCGCTGTGTGCACATGAAGCACTGGCGTGTAGCCTGGGCCTATGGCAGTTGGATGCCATAGAACCGCCACTCTTGCTACGATCTCCTCAGCAACAGTCGGCGGGTTAGCCAGGTGGCCCATGACATCACCCCTCTTAACGTCCTCCTTCTCAATACCCCTAACGTTAATACCAATGTTATCGCCTGGCTGCGCCTGCTCAAGCTTCATGTGGTGCGTCTCAATGCTCCTGACATCACCGACCTTAGCCGGTGGCATGACGACGACCCTATCACCAACCTTTAGCACGCCTGTCTCGATCCTACCAACGACTACCGTACCAGCCCCAGTCACTGTGTATACGTCCTGTATTGGCAGCCTGAACGGCTTATCCACGGGCCTTGGCGGTGGCTGTAATGCGTCAAGGGCCTCCAGTAGGGTTGGCCCATTATACCACGGCATGTTAGAGCTCTTCTCCTTAATGTTGTCACCCTTCAACGCGCTGACTGGTATGAAGGGTATCTTTGATGGATCGTAGCCAAGCAACTTCATGAACTTGCTAATCTCCGCCTTAATCTGCTCATACCTCTTCTGGTCGTAGTTAACAACGTCCATCTTGTTAACGGCCACGATAATCTGCCTAATACCCAGCGTAGCGGCTAGGAATAGGTGCTCCCTAGTCTGTCCCTGTGGACCAATGCCTGTCTCGAACTCGCCAGGCCTTGCTGAGACGACTAGCATGGCTGCATCTGCCTGGCTTGCACCAACTATCATGTTCTTTACGAAGTCCCTGTGGCCCGGCAGGTCTATGATCGTTATGAAGTACTTAGATGTCTCGAAGCCTACGTGCATTGCCTCAATCGTGACACCCCTCTCCCTCTCCTCCTTAAGCCTGTCAGTTACCCAGGCGTATACGAAGTCCTCCTTACCCATCTTCTTAGCCTGCTCCTCAAGCTCCTTGAAGCCCTTCTCATCGACATAGCCAGTAACCACAAGTAGGTGGCCTACCAGCGTTGATTTCCCATGATCCACATGCCCTATTACCGCTAGATTAAGGTGCGGCTTTTGCAGAGCCGACTCCTTAGGCTTTAGTATTAGGCTCATACCTATCAAGACGGTGTTGTGAAAATAAAAATTAATAAGTTTTTGGGTTTCGATCACCGATGTAGGCGAGGTTAATCAATGTCCTTAAGTAGGTCATTGCCGTAGTGATCCTTAACCTTAAGCATTATTTAAGTGACTATAACGAGGAATAAATTGATACCCAACTCATTGAGAATTTTAGCTAATCATGGAATAGGACTTATTATGAGAGCCTTTGCCTAAGTTTCTCCACACTGTCTTGGACTATCCTTTGGGCCACTGGGTCGAGCACCCTGGCGCCCATTGAGCCTATTAAGCCGCCTATGTTCCCATCGAAGTACCAATTAACCCTCGTCCTACCTGAACCAGCCTCCTCAAGCCTGAAGCCTATTTCGAAGTCCATGGTGCTCTGCATCCCAGAGCCCCTGCCAACGACCTTGGCACTCTCTGGCGGCTTCTTCTCGGTGAACCTGGCCGTTATGTTCACGGTGCCCTTAATAGCCCCAACACCCAGGCTAGCCTTTACCTTGAAGTTATCTGGGTCTATGACATCGACTGACTCCACGCCGGGTATTATTGAGGCTATGTTCCTTGGGTCAATGAGGAAGTTATACACCACATCCCTGGGCTTATTAACCTCGAAGGAACCATCATAATGAACCCTCGCCATACAAGTAATTGAGGTGCTGACCCATTTATAAGTAATTCCAACGGCACTAAATCGTTAATGCAATTATCGAGGTGATACAGGAAGCCGTAAGTAATGTGGGTATTGCTACGAACCCAGCCCTGAGGCCATACATTGATATTAATAATGATATTATGTAAGTCATTAAACCGCCCAGTGAGCTCGCCACGTGGTAGGAGACGCCGGCACCTACATGCTTAATGTCGCTCCGAAAAAGTGATACTAAGTATAGTGATTGTGGTGTATAGGTTATGGCGTCAGCTAAGCCAAAGAGCATGAATAATAGCAATGGTTGTATCCTAAACATGAGGACATTTACTAGGATGAAGATTATGTAACCAATCATCAAAGCCCTTGTTGGGCTCGCCCTGGTCAGGGCTATAGACGTAAGTAATGTAAATATTAGTAAGGATATCGCGGCTACGGTGATTAGGCCCGGGATCTCATGCTCATTAATAAATATTAAGAGGGCGGAGGTGTACACGTAAAAGCTCGAGCTCTCACCAAACTTAACGCCAACCGCCTTGAGAATCCTCTTAAAATCCTCAATACGGAGGTTAGGTCTCCATTTAATAGACCTAATACTCCTGGCGCTCGCTAGAATTACTGCGGCTGATAAAAGACTTAATAATGAACCAACCAGGAGAGCTAACCGCCATTGGACCACGGCGAGAGCGTTAATAGCATGCCGAGTGGGACGCCGAGCTGTATCATACCAGCCAGGAACCTGCCAACGCCACCCCTAATGGATTCATAAGTTAGTACCGAGGCCGCCGCCCACTCGCCACCTAAGGCCATGCCCTGCATAATCCTGAGCATTAATAATTCATAAACCGTGTACCACGCCCTCGTGATCATCGCTATTAACAGCGTCGATAAGCCCATGGACATGAGAGTGAGAACAAGCGAGACCTTACTCGAAAATTTATCTCCAATCATGCCAAATACGTAAGCCCCAAGCGGCCTTGCTATGAATGCCACGAATATGGTAGTGAATGACGACAATAAGCCTAAGTGTAGTGAGGACCTTGTTAGGACCACTGATGCAATCGCATTGTAAGCTAGGAAATTGAACCATATTGATACCGTACCCACCACCGCGAATATAGCCGCTACTAAGTCCTTCATCTCACCTAATCATACTTAACTCATTGCTTTGAATTTTATTATGGATTACTTATGATTAGCAATGCGGTTAGGAATAGTATTATGTCTGTCGTTAGACAATACATGCAGTATGCATTGTGGCTTACCTGGAGGTAAATGCCGTATATGCCTATTGCCAACCCAATTATTGATAGGGCCAGGGCAACCAGCAATACATTCATTATTAGCAAAAGCCCAATAAGGAATAGGACGGCGGCCGCACCGACAGCCAGCGCCAGCCTAATCCTCCTGGGCACTATGAAGTTGAAAAGCTCGCAGTGGAATATGCCTGGTAGGCACACGTTGACGTACCTGTAATTCTCGTAGGTGTAGTAAATCATTAGTCCTGAACCTGCGAAGGGTATTGCGGCGAATATCGGTGTCATTAATTAATTGAGGTGTAAAGGCGTTAAAATCAATAATTATTTATGCAAAATGTGCATTCTAAGGTTGATTTAAATCCATAAACACAATCATGACCTGATTATGTAGAGTATGTGGGGCAATTCCTGAAGTATTATTTCAAGCCCCGTCCTAACGCCGTCTGGCGAGCCTGGTAGGGCGACTATGAGCTTGCCCCTGGCTACCCCGGCCGTGGCCCTGGTCATTATGACGCCAGTACCAATCTTTTGATGGCTCGTCCATCTAAATAATTCGCCAAATCCCTCAAGCTCCTTCTCGAAGAGTGGCCTAATGGCTCTATGGTCACGTCACTCCTGGCGAGGCCTGTACCGCCTGTGAGCACTATCACGTCGACGTCGTCACGGAGGAGGAGTGAGTCCACGAGTGACCTAATCATGACCAGGTCATCCTTAATCAACTCCCTACCAACAACCCTCTGCCCAGCCTGCTTAAGCATTGACTCCGCCAGGTCCCCGGACTCATCTGTATATGGCTGACCACTTACCTTGGCGTTGAACCTGGAAGTCGATACTGTTATCACGAAGAAGTTGGCCGTTTTAGGGCCCGCCTCCTTATGCATAGACCTCGGTACACTCATCAGGGTAAGACCTAACGGCTCAGTATTTAAGGAGTTCGGAGCTCATCAGACTTACGCACAATTAATCATTAACCCCACAAAAACGCTTATTTAGTCCCATTGAGTTGGTAGGTCAATGTCGTCGTGTGAATTCTTTAGGGCGTTGACTAGGGTTAGTTCTGAGGGTGGTAAGATTGTTATCGTTAAAATGGTTAGTGGAGATAATGTGTTATCTGACATAGTAATTAATGGTAAGTCCCTACTTGGTGTAGCAACTGGTGGGGAGATTCTCGAGTTGGCAAATAAGGCTTTAAGTGACGGTAAGGCCATTGAGACCGTGGTAAATGGGGTTAAGGTGATTCTCGAGCCCGTGGAGCCGAGGCCAACAATAATCGTTGTTGGTTCAGGCTAATAGCCAAGGCCCTGGTCGATGTTGGTAATGCCATTGGCTACTACGTGGCCGTTGTGGGGAGTGGCGACGTTAATAAGGAGTCATTTAGTAACGCCTACTTCATAAGTAATGACCTTAAGGACCTTGAGAAGTTGATTGATGAGAACTCCATAGTGATTATAGCCAATGAGGGTGGTAAGCCCTACGACTCGGAGGCCCTCTACATAGCCCTTAAGCACAACGCCAAGTTTGTCGGCCTACTTGCGAGCCAGAGGAGGGCTGCGGTCATGATTGCGGAGATGGTTAGGAGGGGGTTAAGTCTCGACTATGTGCTTGAGAAGTTGCACTCGCCCGTTGGCCTCGATGTTGGGGCTAAGACGGCTGGTGAGGTAGCCCTTAGCATACTCGCTGAGGTAATGATGTTCATGAGAAACGCGAGTGGTAAGCCGATGCGTGAGATTAAGGACCCGAGGAAGCTAGTTAAGGATGCCCTTGAGGGTAGGATTCAGGAGCAGTCCTGCTCTTGGAGACCCACCAAGTTCAAGTTATGACTTATTATTTACGTAATTACAAATAATTTAATAAATTATTGCATTGTTTTTAACTCCTTCAGCTTCTGAACAGCCAATTTAACCGCCTCTATGATATTCTGATAACCAGTGCACCTGCACAGGTTTCCCGACAAGCCCCTCCTGATCTCCTCCTCCGTCGGATTCGGATTCTCACTTAGTAACCAGTACGTCTCCATTATGAAGCCCGGCGTGCAGTAACCACACTGAAGTGCGTGCTTCTCCCAGAAGGCCTCCTGTATTGGGTGTAGCTTACCATCCTTAGCAAGGCCCTCAAGCGTCAGTATCTCAGCACCGTCAGCCTGAACAGCAAGTACCTGGCAGGACTTAACGCTGACTCCATTCATTATCACCGTGCATGCGCCGCAATGCCCCGTGTCACAACCGACGTGGACACTGGTTAGCCCAAGGTCCTCCCTAAGGAAGTGGACGAGCAATTTTCTGGCTCCACATCCCTCTCGTACCAAACGCCATTAACCTTAACCCTGATCCTAACCTTCTCATCAGGCCCAACCTTAAGCGTGGTTGCCATGCCCATCACCTCGATAATGCATTCCTAATGGCCCTCCTGGTTATCACCTTAACCATGGCCCTCTTGTACTCCGCCGAACCCCTAATGTCGCTTATTGGGCTTGACTCCCTCATTGCCTTCTCGGCTGCGTCCTCAATGACGCCATCCGTAGGTTTACGTCCAATCAATGCCTTCTCGGCCTCACGGGCCTGAATGGCTTGGGCCCAGCCGCCGTAACGCCTATGCTTGCGTCCTCCACCGAACCGTCCTGACTAAGCCTAAGCATTACAGCGACGCCAACCACTGCGAAGTCCCCTGCCTTACGCTCGAGTTTCACGTACGAGGACTTAACATTACCACTAAACCTGGGAATCACAATCTCACTGATCACCTCACCCCTGCCTAATACCGTAGTGAATGGGCCAGTTATGAAGTCCTCAACAGGAACCTCCCTAACCCCTGGTGGGCCGAGTATCTTCACCGACGCTCTAAGCGCTATCAATGTTGCGGGCCAATCAGCCGCCGGATCAGCATGGGCCAGGGAACCAGCCATGGTCCCTAAATTCCTAACCTGCGGGTCCCCAATTTGGACGGCCGTCTCGGGTAGTGCTGGGTATATCTTCCAGAGGTCACGATTAACCTCCACCTGGTGATGCCTAACCAATGCGCCAATCCTTATCCTATCACTCTCAATGCTTATGTAGGATAAGTTGGGCACCCTATTAATGTCGACCAGGTACGACGGCCTAATTAGCCTGAGCTTAAGCATTGGCATGAGGCTCTGCCCTCCTGCAAGTATTTTTGCGTTTTCATCGGATTCAAGGACCTTAACAGCCTCCTCCAATGACGTAACCCTTACGTAACCGAATTTTGGAGGATACACGGTAGTACGACCATGACAATATTAATTAAGCATTACTTTGGCGTTCAGCCAAAGTACTTAGGAGGTAATTACTTTAAAGAAAGAATGACTATTAAACCATACAATGCCCTATATTGGTGCACGTATTAGGAGGATTGAAGACCCTAAATTCATCACAGGCAGTGCGAGGTATGTTGACGATATATCGGTTCCCGGCACACTCTACATGGCCATACTCAGGAGTACAGTCCCCCACGCAAGACTGTTAAGGATTGACTATGAGGATGCATTGAAGATGCCTGGCGTTATCGGTGTCATAACTGGATTGAACATAGAGGTTGAGAACAGGCCGAGGAACTTCCCAATGGCTAAGGACGAGATCTTATACGTTGGCCAGCCGATAGCGGCGGTAATTGCTGAGGATAGGTATAAGGCCTATGACGCACTTGATTATATACAGGTTGATTATGAGCCTTACCCGCAGTTGTTGACCCAGAGAAGGCGTTGAATGATGATGTTAAGGCGATCGAGGATACGAGCAACATTGATTACAGGAGGACCTACAGGGCGGGTAATCCCGAGGATGCGTTATCGAGGAGTGACGTGGTCATCGAGACTAAACTCGAGATAAGTCGTGTCTATCCCTCAGCGATGGAACCCAGGGGCTTACTAGCTATTTACCAGGAGGGTAAGTTGATGGTTTACGCATCGACAGGCGCCGCACTATATGCGTAAGTTCCTCCTGGACGCGTTTAGGGATTACGTTAGCGACATTAGGGTTATTCAGGCGGACACGGGTGGTGCCTTTGGGTCGAAGATGTTCCCATACCCGGAGGACTACATAGTGACCTATGCAAGCATCATCTATAGAAGGCCTGTTAAGTGGGTAGCCACTAGGCGTGAGGATTTACTAAGTACGTACCACAGCAGGGCCCAGATTCATAGGATTAAGGCTGGGTTCACGAGGAGCGGAGAGTGGAGAGCGTTAATTGATGAGCTAATAATAGACCTAGGCGCTGCAACCCATGGCTATTACCTAGCCGATATAACCGCCTCATTAATAAGTGGACCATACAAAGTCAAGGATATCCTAGTCGAGATTTACGGAGTTAAGACCAACAAGACGCCGCTGGATCAGTACAGGGGCGCCGGTAGGCCCGAGGCGGCCTTCGTGTATGAGAGGATAATGGATATGGTAGCTGACGAACTTAAGATGGACCCAGTCGAGATTAGGAGGAGGAATTTAATAACGGAGCTGCCCTACACCAACCCGTTTGGTCATAAGTATGATAGTGGCAATTACCTGCACCTACTCAGTATTGCTGAGGGTTATTACAGGGATTTCGAGAGGAGGGCTGAGGAGTTGAGAAGGCAGGTAGGAGGGTTGGCGTTGGCTTATCCTTCTACGTTGAGCAGAATAACTTCGGGCCGTGGGAGTCGGCCTCTGTTAGGGTTAAGTCTGATGGTAAGATTCTAGTCATAATAGGCGCGGCGCCTCATGGGCAGGGCGATGCAACGGCGATTGCCAGATAGTGGCTGATGAGCTTGGTATTGACATAAGCCAGGTCGAGGTTTCCTGGGGCGACACTGAGTTAATTGGTGAGGGCTTCGGTACATATGGCAGTAGGACCCTGACCCTCGCGGGTAATGCCGCACTATTGGCTGCCAGGAAGCTTAAGGACAAATTGAGAAGGATTGGTGCTGCACTGATGGGTGTTAATTATGAGGATGCTGTATATGAGGATGGTGTTGTTAAGGACATCAAGACCGGTAAGTCATTAAGCACTAAGGACATTGCAAATGCACTGACATCAGTTGTTGGCGGTATATGGACCTATGGGGTTGAACCGTCGCTGGAAGACTCTGCGTACTTTGGGCTGAGCAACTACACCTACCCCTATGGTTCACATGTGGCTCTTGTTGAGGTTACTGAGGAGGGCTTGGTCAAGGTCCTTGATTATGTTGCCATTGACGACATAGGCCTTGTGGTTAATCCAATGCTTGCTGAGGGCCAGGTAATTGGTGGTGTGATTCAGGGCTTCGGTGAGGTTGTCCTTGAGGAGGTTAAGTATGATAGTGATGGAAACCCACTGACCCAAACCTTCAGTGAGTATTGGATACCCACTATTATGGAGTCCTTCAATGTTAAGTGGCATTACCTAGAGGAGGGCAAGTCGAACGCGCCATTACCAGCTAAGGGTATTGCTGAGGGACCCCTGATTGGTGTGCTTCCCGCACTGACTAGGGCGATTGAGAATGCCGTGGGTGAGAGGATCACGAGGATACCCATAGACCCATCATTACTCATTAAGTAGTGCGTCACTCTAGCCAGTCTACTTTTTATAGCGAATACAAAATGTATTTAACGTGGGGGCGGATGACAGCGGGACACCAGGGGCGGCTACCCGCTCGACACCCCCTGACTCATTTTCAAACAGTATTACCTGCTCTCTCCTTCACTGTTTCCACATAAATGGCGGGCCTACCGGGTAATGCATTCCTTGCCCTATTTCCAGGGTCATACGTTGGATTCATAGCGTCCTGTATGACAACCTCAGCGCCAATCCTCGACTTAATGTAGTTACTTAATTCCCTGAATACTCTCAGCTCCATGTCCTTACTCACTATCCTCCTCGGTATTGTACCATCAACAACCTTGGAGACTATGTTAGCCACCCTATCTGCCATGCGCTTATACTCTGGCTTACCAATAATGGCCCTTATTGTCTCGCCCATGGTCTTGCCCTCACTAATGAGCCTAATAGCCTCATTGGCAATCTGGTAATACTCATTTGATGGACCCACGTATAAGTAAATGGCCTTTGGCGTGATCTTAGTAACCCTGAGTATCTCCTGCACATCCTCCACAGCCCTCTCAATAAGGTCTAGGGCTACGTCCAACTCATCATTTATTAAACCCTCATCATACTCAGGCCAGGGCTCCAGGGAAACGAAGGTGTCGTGGCCCATCCTATGCCAAAGCTCCTCAGCAATGTGAGGCATTACAGGCTGCAATAACTTAACCCAACGCTCCAGTACGTACCACAGGGTCCACCTAACCTCATCCTTATTAACGTTAATTACGTTGACCATCTCCACGTACTTCTCAACCGATGAGAGTAGGTCGAAGAACGCCTTGAGTACATAACCCCTTATGTTCTCATTATCCATGTCGATTGTTGAGTCGCGTATCGCCTTATTAACCTTGGAAACCAACCACTGGGTTATTAATGAGGCATTCCTAACATCAACGCTAACCTGTGGTTTACCCTCCTGATTATGTCATTAGCCAGGTTCCAGAACCTAACGAGCCTACTCGCAACGCTGGCCACGTCATCCTCCCTCCAGTCAAGCGTTGTATCTAGGTCCGTTGCTGAGGCTAGGTAAAGCCTTGCCAGGTCAGTGCTGTACTTCCTCGGTACGTAGGGTAGCGGCAGTACATTGCCCAGTGACCTACTCATCTTCATGCCCTCCCTAATGACGTACTCATTAAGTGTTATCGACCTGGGCCAGTACTTCTCTGGGAATATGGCCGCGTGGTGGAATATGAAGAAGCTAAGGTGACTACTTATCAGGTCAGGACCACTGTGCCTTTCATCCACTGGGTACCAGTAATCAAATTCATTCCTTAGATCCTTAATGAACTCCTTATTAACGCCGTAAATTTCAGACACACGGTTAAGGTCACCCTCGCCCAGGAATACGTAGTTGAAGAAAGCCATTATCGCATCCAGGGCCTCCTTATCAGTACCCTTACTATCTATGACTCTCCTCGCGAACTCGCCGAGCTTCTTATCAAGACCGCTTAACCTAATTTTATGGGCTATTGTGTAATAAGCCATGTAAATCGTTGAGTCACTCAGTGACTCAATAATCCAACCCGGATCCCAGGGCAGCCTGGTGCCCAGGCCTCTTTTCCTTGCGCATGGCCTCATGGATAGCCAGTTGAAGACATCCTCGAAGTTCTTCCTATACTTCACCGGTATTATCCTCATCGAGTTCAGGCATTTGAAGGCCTTGGACTTCCACTCGGGATTGCCGTAGTTCAGGAACCACTGGTCCTTAATCACGGCTGCTATGACTGGGTTGCCACTCCTCGTGAATACCTTCCTAGGCTCTAACTCGTACATCCTACCCCACGCACCCTGCTCGCTCAATGCCTTTATCGTCCTCTCCCTAGCCTCGTTGACGCTCAGTCCAGGGAATAACGTGTTCTCCTTCATGACTCCGTTGTAGAACTCCTCCCTATACACGATCCTGGTCGCCTCATCAAGCTTCTCCCTATCGCCCTGATCCTTAACGCCTAGCTTCTCAACCACGTCCTTGGCTGGGTACTTGCCGTAATTCGGCAACTTGATGATGCTTATGGGCTCTATTGATTCAACAATCTCCTTAATACCGTACCTCTCCAGCGTCTTCTCATCCTTCTTAAGGTCCACTAACGCCACGTAGTCGTAGGGTGCGTGGGCGGGTACGCTATAGACAATGCCTGTGCCCGTGTTCTCATCGATAAAGTTTGCAGGTAGTACGGGAACCCCCCTATTAATGAGCGGTGCGATTACGTACTTACCTATTAACTCCTCACCACGTATTGAACCGACAACCTTAACGTCATAGCCCTGGTAGCTCAATTTCCAGGCCGCTGGTTTCGAGACTATCCACTTCTCACCATTGACATTGGCAATCACATACTCAACATTTGGGTGAACCCACACGTTTGTGATTCCATAAATCGTCTCGGGCCTTAGTGTGGCAGCTACTAGGTACTCATCGGAACCCTCCAGCCTAAACTTCACCAGGTTGAACTCAAGTATGTCTACGGTTATTTCATCCCCACCCTTAATATCGTGCTCACCCACCGCCTGGTTTTCGTCAGGTGAGAAGAGGACTACGTGACTGCCCTGCGTTATGTAGCCTGCCTCCCTCAACTTATAATACTGCCAAATAATGAAGGCGTTGTAGTCAGGGTCACCCGTGGTGAACTGCCTCCTGAAGTCCATTGAGTAGCCCATGGACATGAAGTCCCTAATGTATACTGAAGCGAAGAATCGGGCTATGTTCCATGGATTCGTGAAAGTACTCAATATTTCCTTAACCTTACCTGGGTCATCGACGTATAGGCTAATGTACCAGGAGTAAAGCTTTATATCGTCAGGATCGCCCTTCATTATCCTATCGGCCACTGACTGTATTGGTGTACCGGTTATGTGCCATGCTATTGGGAATAGTACGTTGAATCCCCTGGCCCTCTTATACCTGGCTATTATGTCACCTATTGTAAAGGTCCTGCCATGGCCTATATGTGGCGAGCCTGATACGTATGGATAGGGCACGGTGATGAAGTACTTGGGCTTGCCCGGCTTTGGGTCGCATTGAATATGCCCTTCTCATACCACTCCCTCTGCCATTTCTGCTCAATCTCCCTAATCTCCCTCAGAAAGTCGCCATATAATTCTTCAACCTTCGACTTAAACTCTTCCATTTCATCTCCTGAGAAAGCCCATCATTTTTAATAATTACTATTTCATTTTTAAGCTTTTAATCGGCACCGCTGACCTCAGCCTCAGATGACTTAGTCTCAGCTAACTCGGCCAGTCTTGATATGAACCTCTCCTCACTAATTATGTCCCTGATCGAGATGATCCCACGCAATTTATCACCATCCATAACCACTAAGTGCCTTATCCTGCGATCATTCATTAGCAATGCAGCCTTGTATATGCTGTCCTTAGGACCCACCGTTACCAAATTACCAACAGTGCCAACCTCAGTGACCTTGGCATTTAAATCCTTGCCGCGAGCCAATGCCCTAATTACGTCCCTCTCCGAAATAACGCCTATTGGCTTACCAGCACTATTCACAATGACCAATAGACCCACATTCTCCCTACTCATCAACTCGACGGCATCCTTAACCTTGGCATTTTCACTTATTACGAGTGGTTCCCTCTTTATTATTTTGTCAACAGTAAAGCTCATCGACAATTGCCGCATATGATAATTTATTAACTTTTCGTGTTATTTATAATTATAAAAGATTACAAAAATGGCACCGAATAAGATGATAAAATAATTTAAAAAGAGAATGCGATTCTCTATTAAGTAATGGCATATTTAATAAATCAATTCATAATTGGAATCACAATCTTCGTAATCCTAATCGAGTTATCAATAATTGGGTTGAGAAGTAAGACAGTGGTTATCCATGAACTAACAAGGTATGCACGTACTGGTGATACCTGCCCGTTATCCATAGATTTAATTGTGATGAATTCATTAAGGCAGGTATCAGTATCGCCAAGGGGCTTTTATGCGTACGTGACGCTGTACTTCGTTAGGATGATAATTCCGTAATACAATTCTTTAGGGGCTACGTTCCCTCATTGAGCAATACTTGGAGAATAATGGATCCTTCACCAAGCATTAGGCTGTTTAACCTAACCGTGAGTGGTGATGGTATTGGCGTCACGGATATTTTGGTGCCATATCCATCATCCCTCGAACTACCCAGCGGCCTAATATCGCCCTTTGACATGAGGACGGGCGAGCCAATGGGTACGGTTAATTTTCTAAGTATCAAAAGGGCCTTGGCATCAGAGCTTGGGGAGAAGCTCGTCCAATCAATGAGCCTTGCAGAGATTGTGAGGAGGGTTAGGGTGGACTTATCATTTCATGATGCGTTAGCGCCACGAAATACTCCACGTCACTATTGAAGCTATTAGCTCACGTGGGTATTCAGGTTAATGGTGAGGTTAGGGTTATCGATGGTTCCGTGGATACTAGCCTAAGGAGGGGAATTAATTGCCCATACCTCTATGGGTATGCGGCGTGTTTGGGTAAGGCATTTAGGACAACATGGGCCTGGCTAACAATGACTGAGGCGGTCCTCGGTCTTGCTTACGCATTCATACCCTCCATACTCATATTGCTAATAATTATACCGATGATATATATACTAATTATATTGTTATTATTACTAATAAAGGTAAGAATCACCTAACAACGCTGTATGGACAGTACCTCCTGTGCTCGCAGGTTGAGCATAGACCCCTACCTGGCGATGGCTTCGGGTTTCTAAGGCCGAGCCAGTAGTCGAGGGAGTAATCCACGTCCTTGAGGAAGTCGTTGAACCCTCTAACATTTACCCTATGAATAATAGCATACTTCGTGAGCCTCACAAAATCCTCACCACTCTCTAAACCCCTAATCACTAGGTCTATATTATCAATTACGCGAAAATTCGAACCCCTAACCAGCTTTATGACCGCGACGCCGCGTGGATTAAGCCCTAGGTAGCTCATCATGTGGAAATAAGACTCGGTCTGCAGTGATTCCCTACCCCTCACCACCCTCAAATTCGCTGGGTTATTCGTGGTCTTCAACTCCACTATGTATGCGGGCTTATTGTCCAGGTTTATTATTAAGTCGGGTAGGCCTAGGATTGGTACGTCCCTCCTAATCATCACGAGGGACACCTCCTGAATAAACGGCTTACTGAAGTCAGCGTAACCAATCCAACTCCTCATTCTTGAATTGAAGAAGTAAACACCCTCCTCGCCGCGATTAACGATGACTGAGTTCCAACCAAGTTCGAGACCAATGCCATCCTCACTAATGCCAAGCTGCCTCGAATGCTCCTCCAACCCGTTGATGACCCCCTCATTAACAACCCTACCCTTCAGGTAGTCAAGGTGCAGCCTATATTCGCAGCCATGGACCTGGGAACCAATATAACCACTCATTAGGAAGAGGACGCCATGCTTAAGCCTTGGAATTACCACCCTCTCATCACCCCAATACAGTACTGCGGACTCGCGGGACAATTCCATACGTGGTGCAATGCCGAGCTTTGGCAAGCGAACCACCTAGGGTAATGTAAGTAGTGGGTGTAGGCGTTGTCTATAAGCATTGCGTATTAATTTAATAACCTTGATATAATGGGTAAACCCGTAATTACCATAATCACCCTAAGACTTATAATCCTAGCGATGAAGCAGCGTTGTGGGTAAGGTAAAGATAATCGCAACAATAGGACCGCCTCAGAGAAGCCTGAGGTATTGAGGGAATTAATTAGGTACGTTGATGGGATAAGGATAAACTTCTCACACGGCAATGCCGAGGAGTGGAAGTCAAGAATACTAAATGCCAGGGGGTTTAGAGGCGATATCGCGATGCTCGGCGACTTAAGAGGTCCTGGGGTTAGGACTGGGAGTATGAAGCCCATAACGCTTAACGTAGGCGACTCCGTGGAGTTTAGGCTTGACGATAAGTCGGATGGAGGTTTCGTGCCAATACCCAGCCCATCATTCTTTAGAGTTATAACAATTGATGATGTGATTGTGATGAATGATGGCAGGTTGAGACTACGTGTTGATAAGGTCTCCGCAAATAATGCCGTACTAACCGCATTAACCGCGGGTACCATTTCGCAGGAGAAGGCTGTGGTCATTAAGGGCAAGGATTATCCATTACCGATACTTGATGATTATGATAGGGAGGCCCTTAAGTTTGCTGTTGAGGTGGGCATGGACTACGTTGGTATTAGCCACGTTAGGAGTTCTGACGATGTTGAGGAGGTTAGGACTGAGTTGAGGAGGCTTGGTGGTGATTGGGTTAAGCTTGTGGCTAAGATTGAGGGGCCTGACGCTGTTAGGAACATGAAGGACGTGATCTGCGCTAGTGACTACGTCATGGTTGCGAGGGGTGACCTTGGCATGCACTTCGACCTGGAGGAGATACCCAGGATACAGAGCTCAATAATTAGGGAGGCCCAGAAATGCGGTGTGCCGACCATGGTGGCGACTCAGTTACTTGAGTCCATGATCGAGCAACCAGTGCCGACTAGGGCTGAAGTTGTTGATATAACAAACGCAGTCATGGAGGGCGTGGACTCGCTACTACTGACCGGCGAGACCGCCGTTGGTAAGTACCCCGTGGAGGCCGTGCAGTGGTTGAGGAGGGTTGCAAGTGAGTATGAAGATGAGGTGCACGTTGATAGGAGCGTCATGGCTAACCTAACAGATAGGCTAGCCCTGGGGATTGTCCAACTCGCCGAGGACATAGGCGCTAAGATCGTGATTTACTCAAGGGGTGGTAGGTTCGTAGAGGCCATCTCCAGGTATAGACCTAGGGTGCCTACATACGTTGGCGTCAGCGATGAGAGGATACTCAAGAGACTTAGGCTTTATTGGGGTGTTGAACCAATACTCATTGGGAACGTCAGAGACTACGACGAGGGTGAGAGGGAGACGCTAAATCAATTGATTAGGAGCGGGTTAATCGCGAAGGGTGACTTGGTCCTGTTGACCCACGGAGTCATAGATACGTACAACGACTATAGCATAAGAATACTCAGGGTCTAAATTACGCGGCAACGCTCCCACGTATTACTAGGTAGGCTACATACGCAAGCCCCAGGGTTATGACAAGGAAGAGCGCACCCACCGAAGTGTAGCCCATTATTAATGACCTTACCGTTAGGTATAGGGATAAGGAGGGCATTAACAGGACTAGTGCTAGGCATAGGTAGTTAATGTACCTCACATGGCTAAGCCTACCATGTAAGGTACCCGATGGTGCAACGAGCCTTAGTGCATCGCCTAATCTCTTACTATTTGGCTCTACGTAAAGCCTTACATAACCAAGCCTCAGTAATTCATCGACAGCCCTCCTCTCATCCTCACTCAATGAGTCATAGACAACCCTACCCCTACTGAGGACCTTCCTAAGTAATTCCTTGCCACTCTCACTTAACTCATCCATCTCAGTATCACCTCACTAATTACTTCTGATGAGGATAACTGCCTAAACAATGCATTACGAGACCTGAGTAATTCAACGGCTGTGTTCAACCTAATGGATACATCGTCAGGACTATCGCCATAAATGACCAGGTAATTACTATTATTATCGCTAATAATGGCTCCAAGACCCATTATATCGCGAAGTAATGAGGAGTCCAAGGCATTAATTCGCAACGCCGAAACCCACCTGTCACCGAGACGCACCATGCTATCACCAACACCAATACTGACACAAACCCTACTCACCCTCAGGTCATGAGCACCCTTAGAGGACACGCTCCTCAGTAACTTAACCTTAGCCACCGTGGACTCCTCTCCCTTATTTTTGCCACGCCTAATTAACACGAAATATACGACTAACACTATGATTAATACAATAATGAATAGTATGGGACTTATTATGAAGAGAAAGAGAGAAGCCAAAATACCCAAAACCCAATACCAATTTCTCCTTAAAAAAATCACTAATTGACATCGCCTTAGAGATTCATTAATCGAAGAATTAATTAGTTAATTGGATAAAAAAAGAGAGATATACTAAGAGAGAAAGATGTCACTAGTTGTGAATTAATTATTCTAAATCCATGTAGATCTACGTAGAGTCTAACGAAGTGGGTAGGTAATTGCTTTTTTTAGGCATGTGATGAATCGCCATAACCAGACATTTTCTGTAATTTAACTTTTATATTGCAAATTAAATTACAACCTTTATAAGAAACCGTAATATCAAAAAAAGACAGTATGTCCAAGAAGGGAGAGAAGAAGGAGGAGGAAAAGAAGGAAGGAAAAAAAGGAGAAGAAGAAATAAGTTAATGAGTTGATACGAATCATGTGTCAATCAAAATTTTCTTATTATTTTATCTTTTTTTATTTATATTTACTTACTTTCACATCCTATCTCCTCCCGTGAAGAAGAAAAACAACGAATTGGCCGGCTGTGTGCCTAGCCACGGCATAACTCCCCTTCTGTAGCATTCGTCTAAGGCCCTACCCGGACCTCACCCGTGGAGATCACAGGTCCCTACTTGGGCCACCGTCCCCTGCGACCTCTCGGTCGGCGGGTTGCCCCGCGGGGACCCACGGCGATGTGGGGAAGTTTCCTCAGGCGAGCCGTTGCCGGACTCGCCCGGTTGCCTGCCGTCGCTAGGCACACAGCCGCGAATTATCTATTCATTAAGCTTGATATAAAGCTTATTCTGTTCATTGCCTTCCTTCTCATGTGCTGAAATCTTATTAAACCCTTAATGCCAATTCGTTTTGAATGGGTAAATACGTATATCCAAACGCCATCATCGCAACCGCAGGCCACGTGGATCACGGCAAGACCACACTAGTGCATGCCCTGAGTGGGGTCTGGGTTGCCAGGTATAGTGAGGAGATTAAGAGGGCTATGACTGTTAAGCTGGGCTACATAACAATAGGTCTCTATGAGTGTCCATCAATGGAGGGCGAGTTTAGGATCATAAGCGATGGCTTGCTTAAGGATGGTAAGTGCCCCAATGGTGATGAACCAGTACTGAAGAGGAAGGTCTCAATACTAGACGTGCCTGGGCATGAGGTGTTGATAAGCACGATGATTTCGGGAATCTCCTACATAGACGCGGCCTTACTGGTCATTGATGCATCAATGCCAGTACCCCAGCCGCAGACCGAGGAGCACTTCACGGCACTCACAATAATGGGCCTCAATAAGTTAATCGTTGTCCAGAACAAGCTGGACCTAGTAAGTAAGGAGCAGGCCCTGGAGAATTATAAGCAGATTAAGCAGTTCCTGAGCAATACCTGGGCCAGCAACTCCCCGATAGTGCCCGTATCCTCACTGCATAAGGTGAATATTGAGGCCATATCATCACTAATAGACAAGTTAGTGCCACCCAAGGAAACCTCAAGTGGTGACTTTAGGATGCTCATCCTAAGGAGCTTTAACGTCAATAGGCCGGGCACTCCACCGGATAAGTTGGTTGGTGGTGTGCTTGGTGGTACGGTTATCAAGGGGTCGGCTAAGGTTGGTGACGAAATTGAAATAAGACCAGGCCTTAAGTTGGGTAATAAGTATGAGCCGATAATCACGAAGATAGTCAGCATAGCCATCGGCAATGAGCATATTGATGAAGCTAGGCCAGGTGGCCTAGTGGGTATTGGTACCGAACTTGATCCAGCACTAACGAAGGCGGACTCCCTGGTTGGCAGTGTTGTTGGTAAGCCTGACACGTTACCGCCCGTGTGGACTGAATTAACCCTTGAGTTTCATAAGATCGAGAAGCCTGACGACCAGGCGTTGAGGGAGGTCACGTTTAAGCCCAAGGACGTGGTCATGGTTCACGTTGGCTCGGCAGCCGTCATGGGCATTGTTAAGGGGTTCCACGGTGATAAGCTCGACGTAATACTTAGGAAGGCTGTATCGGCGGAGGAGAATTCCAAGGCAGTGATTACTAAGCAGGTTAATAATAGGTGGAGGATTGTTGGTTATGGGATACTGAAGGGTGGTAATGCCGTCCTCGAATAAGGCGGTAAGGAACGTGAAGATCGAGTGTGTGGTATTCGACACAAGCGCATTATTGCTCATGTTTACCGAGGGTATACGCGTGGTTGACCAGGTAATTGAACTTGTTAATTCGCCAATAATACTCATGATCCCAAAGCCAATACTTAATGAACTCATGAAATTAAGCAGATTGGGTAGGCCCAGGGTAAGTAGGGCATCGAGAAGCGCCCTCAATTACATTATCAATAATTTCTCCATAGCCAACGCCACGGGTTCACCTGATGATTCCGTGGTTGAGGTTGCTAGGAGGTATAACTGCGTTGCCGTGACCTGTGACATGAAGTTACTAAGGAGACTGAGGCAATTGGGCGTAAAGACGATATATTTAAGGGCTAGCTCAGGTAGGCTTGAAACTGATGATCAATCCTAAAGGTTAGATGGGTTTAATAATTTTAATAAAAATCTATTGTCTTTAAGGAAATTTTTGAAATATTTATCGTTTTATTACTCCTTCCTAGTATTTGTCATATTATTGGTCGTACTAATCACCGAGACAACAATACCCGCCGCCGCTCTCTCCGCATCACCCTGTGTTGCGAAGGCGAATTCATCGTAGGCAACCTCACCGTGCATCTCCCTATCGCCAATCCTCAGGGCCTCTATCGAAGCCTTTAATGGCGTTATTTTACTTATTAATTTCAGTATTAGGTATGTCATTAATACGTCATAAGCTATGACCACGATAACACCCAGTAATTGAAGGATCACTTGATATGGATTGCCATATAGCGCACCTCTAAGCCCTGGGTCTACGTACTTAGTGATGTTCGGATCCGCGAAGACACCGGTCAATATGCCGCCTACTATGCCAGGGACCGCGTGGTCTGAGAACACGCCTAACGCATCGTCAATGTGTTTCGTGAAGCTCGACCTAAACTGAAGCATATTCAGCGAATACCATGCGGTGGCGCTCGACACTGCGCCGATGATTATGGCACCAATGCCATTGACATAGCCCGCCGCCGGTGTTATACCGACTAAACCAGCCACTGCGCCGGATACTGCGCCGGTGAATGTTGGCTTATTGAAGTATGCCATGTCGAGTATCATCCACGTGACCACGACCACTGCGGTTGCCAGGTTCGTGTTTATCACGGCTATTGCGGCGTCTATTGTTGACCCATAGGGATCGCCACCGTTAAATCCATTCCAGCCGAGCCAAACAAGGCCAAGCCCAGCCGCGACCTGAGTCAGGTTATGCGGCTGCAGTCTCCTCTCCTCAACGAGTCTTTCACCAACCATGGCAGCTGCCACGAAGGCTGCTATGCCGGCATCGACGTGTATTACGTAACCACCCGAGAAGTCAACAACGCCGAGCTGCGCCAACCAACCACCGCCCCAAAGCCAGAAGGCTATCGGGCTGTAGACTAGGAGTGACCATAGTGGTACGAAGAGCATCCAGGCCTTGAAGTTCATCCTCTCTATCAGGGCACCAACCATTAGCGCCGGGGTTATTGCTGCGAAGACGAATTGGAAGAACATGAGCGTTGACATGGCAATATTCGGATACTGCTGGGCAGCTGGGACACTTGCCTGTGATGTAATTACGTTACTTGTTAACGCGGGTATTGGCGTACCCAGTATATAGAAGCTGCCAATCCTCACGGATGGAGGGCCAAAGGCAAACATGTAACCCGCTAACACCCAAATGACCAGGACTATCGCGAAGGCGTAAAGGACCATCATCATCGTGTTTATTGCGTACTTACGCTTCGTCATACCACCGTAAAGGAGCATAAGCCCCGGCACACTCTGAAGGCCAACCAGGGTGGCAGCCGTTAGCATCCATGCGTTACTGCCCGTATCAAGCCATGGAGATACCGAGGCGGGTGGATAGCCTGATAGATTCGGCGGTATATCAGCCTTAGCTATCATGGCGGTCGCCAGCGCAGCTACAGCTAGTACTGGAACCAGCTACTTAGTATGGCTATTCTATTTATCCTATTTACCGTTTTAGTGGGTCACTGGGCACGAACTATATAAACTCACTAGTTTTTAAGCCTTTCTCCATAATGCTATTTACAATTTCACGATAAAAATATTGGGTTAGGAAATAAATATATTTAATATATATTTTTAACATAAACTATATATGGTATATTTTGAGCCACTATGCGGTGATTAGGTACCTATTGTACTCCCACTGGGTTATTACGTTCCAGGTCTTCTCCCAGGGACCAACATTGGTTAGGTAGTCCTCCCATTCATTTTGCTTAACCTTGATGTAGGCATTGACTAATTCACTGGGTAGTTCGGTGGCTAGAAAGCTTTTTGAGAACTCCTTAAGCGTGTCCTCAAGCGTCGCTGGGGTTTCCGGCGCATTGGCTAGCTCGTAGGCGACATCCTCGGTTGGCGGTGGTGGTTCCCTCTTTTCCTCAAAGCCCTTAATAATGGTCTTTACTATGGCTGCGAAGGCTAGATATGGGTTCATGCTTGGGTCTGGGTGCCTATACTCAATCCTGTTAATCCTCATTTTGTACTGCGGTATCCTAACCATGGCACTCCTATTCGCATAGCCCCAGACAATCCTCGTTGGAGCCTCGTGATGCGGCACTAGCCTCTTGTATGAGTTCACGAGTGGTGCCACGAAGCTACTCAACGCCCTCGCATTACTCAGTATAGCGCTTATTGCATAACCACACTCCTCGGTTATCTTCCCAGTATTGCTTAGGAATAGGTTCCTGCCATCCTTCCAGACACTGATGTGAGTGTGAGCGCCACTACCATTGACTCCCCAGAAGGGTTTTGGCATGAACGTGGCTGTTAAGCCGTACTTACTCGCGATGTCCTTAGCCATTATCTTGAAGTAAATGACCTGGTCAGCAAGCCTTAGTGGATCTGCGGCGCCTATGTTTATCTCGTACTGGCTTGGGGCTACCTCGTGGTGCGTCTTCGTGTAGTTAATGCCCGCCTCAGCTATTGACGTTATTAACTCCTTCATGAACTGGGACTGGACTGTTACATTCCAGCCATCGAAATAGACACCTTGGTCAGCAAATATAGGCTTACCACTGTCTTCCTTAACAACAAAGAACTCAACCTCAACGCCCATTAGGAACTCATAACCCTTGGACCTAGCCTCCTCAAGCGTGTCATTAAGAACCCTCCTGGGATCAAGCGGTGATGGTTTGTCGGCTATGTCCGAGACCATCGTGAATACATCGGCCACCTTACCATCCTGCCAGTACTCAATGTATACAGCTCTTGGGTCAACGTATGCCACGAAGTCACTCTTGTTAACTGTTGAGTACGAAGGTATTGATGATGCGTCAAAGGGCATTCCGTCAATAAAGAGATCCTTAGCCATGTCTATTGGCACTATCTCGGACCTTGGTGCTCCGTTGATATCCACTATTATAAACTTAACATACTTTATACCCGAGCCCTTTAGTATCCTCCATAGGTCTGCAGGTTCGATTTCTAGGTTTTTAGTGGGCACGAATAATGTGCAAAAGGAAGTTTTTAAGCTTTATTCTTATTTTACTTAGTCTTTCCGTGATAATACATAGGATAACGTGGTTAATACATTATATTTATAGTATTGATGTAAAGGTATAGAGATTATAGTCAAAGTTTAACACCTGGATGGCTTAGGAGGTCACGTGAGTTATGAAATGGGTGCGTGGCAGCAAAAGGTTTTATTAATGGGTTTCTCCCTAAGTTGGCGGTATTGATATGATGCAGATTAAACTTGGCTTTGAGGAATGGCGTAAGTTGGGTAAGGAAATTGAGAGAATTGCCCAGAATGAGGAGCTTGAGTTGATCATTAGCATGACCTTTGGGTTCAGTGGTGTTGAGGGTAATGAGGAGGGTGAGGAAATGGAGGAAGAGGAGGTTGAGGAGGAACATGAGCATCATCACCACCACATAACGGAATTATCCAAGGAGGTCATTGAGGAATTAAATGATTTCATGGAAACGCTCAAAACGAAGTATAATGCAAAGATTGACCACCACGTACATGGGGACCACGCAGGTGTTGTGGCCTCGATAATGACGAACGGTAAAGACGCCATTAACATATTTAGGAATATAATTGACGATGCCAAGAACTGTGAGAGCTGTATATTGGCGGGTGTTGATGGGGAGTTTCACCTTGGTAATGATGTAAGCGTGATATTCTTTGGGGATAGTTATAAGTTAACGTTTATATTGCCTGCCCAGGATGGTAGGCGATTAATAATTAGTGAGGTTAATACCTAGGGTTTAACGTCAAGGTAAATCTCGATATACCTCCTCATTGTGTTGTAATCGACGGCGCCAATAACCCTGTAAACCTCCTCACCATTCCTGAAGAGTATTGTTGTCGGTATTGACATGACCCCATACTCAGCAGCCACCTCTGGGTACGCATCAACATCAATGCGCCCAAAGAATACTTTACCAGCGAATACCTGGGCCAGCTTATTCAGTATTGGTTCCATGATCTTGCAGGGTATGCACCAATCGGCATAGAAGTCAATGACCGAGACCACGCACTCCCTAATTGATGAAACGAAGTTCGTGTTATTGAGCATCACAATGCCACTGGGGCACATGGGCGCTTTCGTCGCCGGCTCCCTGACACGCGACATTATTATTTTCCTATACATCTTCTCGATTAACTCCCTCTCCTCACTCATCCCGAAGTGGAAAGGTGCCAGCCTTTAAAAGCCATTACTGCCTGTTCATACACGCGTTAACTCAGCCCATCACATCCACGCCATACACCCTGCTAATATTTTCGACACAAAGCGTATGCAGGAAATCCTCACCAATGAACCCATTAATTAGGTAAGTCCTTAATTTCTTAACTAGGGTCCATGGTGGTATCACCGCGCCAGGCCTTTTGGGGTCATCTATGAAGTCACTCTCAACGACAAACCTTGGACCGTACTTAACTGCTTCCTCAAACTCACCCTTCCTACCCATGGGTATCGAGGGCATTAAGCCATTATCATTGGCAATGTCTATCACGATGGGCTCCGCATGATGCATAACGACGCTGTACGGTCTATTACCCACCCTCTTAACCATGTCTATTATTGATGATGCCGTGTTAATGCCATTCCTCTCCAGGTGCAGGTGCACGACCGCGTTAACGTCCTTAGCAACGCCGAAGGCATACTCAAGTAACTCATTAAAAAGGTCGACAACGTCTTTGGGCACATCCCAATGAGGCCTACCAATTTCCCCAATACCCACTGCCTTTCCATTCTTAACGTATTCGGCAGCTAGGTCAATACCCCTCCTCATGAAATCAAGAACCTCTTTCCTCGACCAACCCCTCCTAAGTAGTTCATAACCCTCCGCTGGGTGCAGACCAACGACGGCCACGGACTTAACACCCTCCTCATTAATTATCCTGGCGGACTCCACGGTCATGTCATACATCCTCCTAACACTGTCTAGGTCACCAGGCGTTAAGCTAGCTCCAGGTTAGTAGGGCAACAATCACTATGAACCTACCACCCTCCCTCTTAAACCTCCTCGCCAATTCCCTGGGGCCCATCCCAATCACTGGGTTTGTGTGGGCATGGTTATCGCATAGTGGTAATTCCCTACCCTGCATTGTCATAGGGCTCATGCTTTTATTAGGACTTAATTAAAATTCCTAGGGTGTTGCTTGGCAATCAATTGCTCAATTACCTTAGGGACCTGGGCATACATAGGCTGTGCATACCCCGCAGGCTCAAATGCAATTATTACCTGCCCCAGTGCATTGCCATCAACCTACTACTGGGTAGGTACGTACTATGCCTAGGCGGTCATGGAGGGCGCGAGGTCTTCAGCTGATGGAGTTGAAATACTCACTTCACCAGGACCGGGTGAGCCCTCATGTGACGCGCACCTAACTAAACCGGGCGATTGTCAGGTATCGCTTGAACTCCTCATGGACCTGCCCAGAAAGCCGCGCTTCGTTATTGATTTATCCCTGTGGAGGGATCACACGGATTCCGAGAAAAACGAGCTTGTTGAGCAGGTATTGGCGTCAATAGGCGTGGTTAGGAGGTATCTCTGGGACTCTAACCTTGAGCTTACGAGCGTTCCTGACGAGTTCCTCGAGAGATTTAATAAATTCGCCAGGGGGTTTAGGCACGGCGTAGTCATTAGGCGGAGTGGGCCCGTCATTCATGCAATGCCGTGATGCTTGACCCTGAGGGTGATTGCGTACTTAGTGAGGAGCTAGTTAGGGTGATGGATATGTTCATTGTTGGTGGTATTGTTGATAAGGAGAGGAGGGTTAAGGGCGAGACGGCTAGGCTTTATAGGTTGTTGAGACTTAACGTGCCTAGGTGTAGGATTGAGCTTAGGGGCTCGATTATTGGTGTTCCTGATAGGATTAATAAGGTGATTGAGATAATACTAATGACACTCTTCGAGACTGGGAGTATCGAGGAAGCGATAATTAGGGCCATGTCCAAGAGGGATAGGGTTAATAGATTGTTTTATGAGTTTCAGAGGGCGGCGTATAGACTTCGTAGGGAGGGTAGCACCGAGTTGGTGATTCCGAGGTCCATGATTAGTAGGATTAACTGGGTCAATGCGGGCGATAAGGAGTTAGAATTGGTGATTAGGAAGTCCCATGTTCGTGTCATTGATGATGAGGAACTGAATAAATACCTATCACTCGGCATTGCCAAGCCTGGCCCTCTGACGAGTAAGTACGTTAAGTAAAGCATAAAAACTCACTATGAATTTGACGAACGATTATGCCAAGGCCTGCATTGAGGTCTAGGAAGTTGAGGAGGACACAGACCAGGACGCCTGGTGGTAGGCATGTGGTTCACTATGAGAAGAGGTTTGCCTCTAAGCCTAGGTGCGCCATCTGTGGTAGGCCATTGCAGGGTATTGATGAGGCTAGGATTAAGACTAAGCATGTTGCTGGCTTAACGGTTTCAAGGCCATACGGTGGTTACGTTTGCCATAGGTGCCTGGCCCTTGCGCTTAGGATGGCTGTACGATTATCAGCAACGTGATTTAAATGGGCGTTATAGCGATTTCTGGACAGGCAGCCAGTGGGAAGACCACGGTAGCTAGGGAGTTGGCTAATAGGTTGAATTATAGGTTTGTATCCGTTGGCGAATTATTCAGGAGAATTGCCATTCAGAGGGGCGTGTCATTGCTTGAACTTCATAGGATCGCCGAAACTGACTTCAGTATTGATAGGGCTGTTGATGAGGAGGCAATTAAGGAGGCGAGGAGGGGTAACGTGGTTATTGAGGGGCACCTAGCTGCGTGGATGCTTAGGGATGTGGCTGATGTGCGTATTTACCTAAAGGCTGACATTAATGTTAGGTCACAGAGGCTATCGAGTAGGGATGGTAAGTCCATCGAGGAGGCACTGAATGAGATTAGGCTTCGTGAGAAGTCGAATAGGAGGAGGTATCTCACGATTTATGGGATTGACATAAACGACATATCATTCTTTGACCTGGTCATAGACACTACGTATATAGATGCTGAGAAAGTCGTTGATATTATCTACGAATACGTATCTAGTGTATTGCGTAATAAGGGTAGATTTTAGAACGTAACCTTAACTTTAAGTTACTTACCTAACCCACTATCTTTCGGTATGCACGTAGCCACGTGTATATTGACTCACCGCCGGCCACATACTTATCCTTCATTAACCTGTAAGCCGACACATAGCCCTTGTAAACAAGGTACGCATAGTAGCTGTTGAGCTTTGCCTTAATTACGTTTGGTTTGTCAGACTTTGCCATGAGGAGTGCCATGTGGTATGCGTAGTACTCCCTCGTCTTAACATCACCATTCCACCACTTGTCATAAAACATATCAAGAAAGCTCAGGTACTCATCAATCTTATCCTTAAATGGGTCCCTCACGTACTTCATTAGTACATCCCTCAGTTCATCCTTCCAAGTCCTTACCTCCTTCGGCTGTATAATGCTCATCAAACTAATTATTTAATTCTCTTTCTATTTAAATCTTTCTCTTTTTCATATAAAGAAAAAAGTGAATGCAGCATACCTAACCACTTAATAATAGGCTGGTTTTAATCCCTAAGTTATTTAATAAATATTGAATTGCTTGGTAGGAGTATTCAGCAATAATCCTTAGCAGTGTATATGATAGGTAACCCAACTTATAAATAATGTAACCCCCTATATAGAGCAACTCACTAACCTGCCTATTACCAATGCTGAATATGTATGCCTTCAACTCAGCCTTAAATGGCGCGACTATCGAGTATATTAGGGCTAGGGCCACTATTACGAGTAATACCTCGAAGAATATCCTAACCGCACTCATATTAGCTGTACGTATTAACGCCTGAGGAAATAAACTAATTAAGTATTTTGATTAACACAGGGTCCCATCATAGGTAAAAGGCTATTGATGCGTAGCCCACGGTCTCAAGCGTATATCCACTAGTATCACCTGATGTCGCATGCCTTAGCAGCACCACATTCCTAACACCAAGTCTCCTGGCAGCGACTATCGCCGTGGCTATGGCACCATAGCCGCAGGCCGACACGTCAAAGCGCTCAATTACATCGAAGAAGGAGTCCTCATCAAGCCTTAGGACTGGGTCTATGGCCTTCATGTCCTTCTCCGTGGTTATTTCATGAGGTTCATAGTGATTCCAGTCACTTGAGGCCACGTAGACTATGGAGCCCAGTTCATGGCTTGAGATGACCTCCGCTATTGCGTTACCAAGGTCCCTGGCAACCTCCCTGGTCTGTCTCCAAACTATTATTGGCACTATCTTAACATTATTACCAAATATGTACTGTATAAAGGGTAATTGAACCTCAAGTGAGTGCTCCTGGACAAAGGCGTAAGTATCAGGTTCCAGGTACTTAACCTTACTCATTAACTCCTTAGCCACCTCAGAATCAACCTCAAGCGTACCAAGCGGTGTTTCCCAAGCACCCTCAGGGTATATAGCCACTGGTGCACCAATGCCGTAGTGGTTAGGCCCTATGAGGATGAATGTCTTGGGGCTGTGAAACCTATAAATCTCCGCAAAGGACATGGCGGCCACGGGGCCTGAGTACACGTAACCGGCGTGGGGAACAATGACCATGGGCACAGCCCTAAACCCCTCACGTGGCTGCTTAACCAATTGACCAGGACCTAAAGGATGGCTTATCGCCCACTCAATCTGCTTAATCAGTTTGTCCCTATCCGCCTCATAGAACGCACCTGCCACCGCCGGTTTACGTACTTTAACCATACAGTGATTACTCTAAGCAGGCAAGATTAAACGCTTTACTTTACGCTCATTATGAATAAAATAACCTATTGAGTGACTCCCTCAAGTGTAACCTTGACCTCAAATTCTTCGGGAGGCACTGGTAGGTCCTCATTCTCCTTCAGCTCGCCCCTAATCCTAAGTACCTGCCTAGCCAGTAACCAATATATTAGGGCGAGACTCCTCCTACCCTTATTATTGCATGGTATTATCAGGTCCACGTAGGATATGGGCGTGTCTGTATCAACTAGGGCAATTACCGGTATACCCATTGTGGCTGCCTCCTCAATGGCCTGCACGTCTGCCTTTGGATCCGTGGATATTAATAGGTCAGTCTCTATATAGTGGTTTAGGTTTGGGTTCGTGAATGTGCCAGGTATGAACCTACCCGTTATCGCCTTACACCTAACGAACTTGCAGAACATCTCCACTGGCTTGAAGCCGTAGGGCTTGGCTGAGTAGGCAACAACCTTCTCGGGGTCGTACATGGCAATCATCTTGGCAGCAATCCTAATCCTCTCGTCAATCTTCCTGAGGTTTAGAATCCTAAGTCCGTCAGGCCTCACGGAAAATACGAAGCCCCTCCTCTGTAGGTAGGCGTTTGATACCCTGGTACCAAGCCTAACGCCAGCCGCCAGATAACGCTCAATGGCTATTAGCAACTCTTCCTGCGGTGGTACTGGCGCTAATCCCTCCTCACGGGTCTCCTTACGTTCCTCACCCATTGGGAACTACGGTGAAGAATCTAATTAATAAGTATTTCACTATGAAGGGATTAACCGTGAAATCAACGCTTAAGTCTCTGCGTCAATGATTGGTTCATCCTAGCCGCCTTACCCATGTAGTCCTGAATCCTAATCAACTCATTGAGCTTAACAATCCTCTCACCACCAAGGACGCCACTCTTTATTATTGGTGCGCCGAAGCCCACGGCTATGTGGCTAGTGTCTCATACTCAGTATCGCCGGACCTATGGGACACCACTGGTACATATCCATTGGATACCGCCAGCCTAACCGCTTCCCAAGCCCTTGACAGGGTGCCTATTTGGTCGGGCTTTATTATTATGGCGTTGGCGGCACCCTCCTTAATACCCCTGGACAACCTGGATGGATTCGTCGTGAATAGATCATCACCAACAATTAGGCACTTATCGCCAACCGAATCCGTCAACTCAGCGAATGATTGGAAGTCCTCCTCGTGGAATGGATCCTCCACATAGACAAGCCCGTACTTCTCAATCAGCCCCTTAACAAACTCAAGCTGTTCCCTGGGCGTCCTTGAGACCCCCTCATTGGTGTATACGTACTTCTCACCATTCCATAGAGTCGACGCTGCCATATCAACGCCAATCCCTATCTCGAAACCCATCTTGGAACCAACCTCCTTAACGGCCCTGCTAAGGATATCCAGCGCCGTGCTCGTGGATATCCTTGCTGACCAAGCTCCCTCATCATTACGACCACCGGTGAATGTTGGGTCTGCCTTGACCAATTCCTTAAAGACTGACCTGTGAACCTCGATATTGGCCTTGAGTGCCGAGTAAACGTCCTGGGCCCCATACGGTAGTACAAGGAATTCTTGAATGTCAGGGCCAAGCCCGCGGCTATGCTTACCACCACCAATCACATTACCAAGCGGGTATGGCAAGTCCCTAATGTTGGCACCACCCAGGTGTTGGTAAAGTGGTATTTCCAGAGCATTCGCAGCAGCCCTGGCAGTGGCCATTGACGTGGCTATGGCAACCGCGCCACCAATCCTCGAGAAGTTCTCAGTGCCATCAATCTCCTCAAGCCTAGCATCAACCTCACCCTGTATTGACGCATCCAAGCCCATTAGGTCAGGCGCGACGCTCTTCTCGAATGTACTTATTGCCAAGTCAACGTCATTATTCGGGAAGTAAACAACCTCGTGAGAACCCCTCGAAGCACCCGCGGGTGCGGCTGCCCTTCCATAACCATCCGTCAGGTATACCTCAACCTCAACCGTCTCCTCACCCCTAGAGTTGAAGATCTTCCTGATGCCCAAGTCCTCAATTGTTGTATCTGGCATAAGCCCCATTATGAGGAAGAAGACTGGATATTAATGCATTATTAGCGCAAGTATACGTTTACTTTACGTATACTTGAAACTCACTACTTACCTAAAATGGCCCTTGCAATATCAATTATTGGATATAAAGTGTTGGAGTTAACCACAATCCTCGCGGCATTGGCAACCTCCTCATTAACAGGGTTATAGGCTATGGAGTACCTAGCCCTCCTAAGCATTGGTAGATCCATGTCGCTATCGCCGACAGCCATCACGTAATCCCAGTCTAGCCTTAACTCCCTGATTAATTCATCAATTATTTCCTTATTCTCAACATTAACTTTAACGGAGATTAATGCGCCATTATCAAATATTAACTCATTGCTTATGAAATAATTCACGTAATCCCTAATGGGAATGCCCGTATAATTGAGGCCGCCACTCACGGCTATAATAGACACGTCTCTCTCCCTGAGGAATTTTAATAATTCTAAGGCACCTCTCCTCAGGGTTATGGGAATCTCGATCCACGATCTAGGCACGCCCATCCAAAGAAGAGCATCTACGAGTGCCCAATCCCTGTAATTGATGAGTCCCGCCTTATACGCATCCCTATTTATTGAAGCCCACTCATCGGTGCCCAAAACCCTATGAAGATGTTGCCACGCCGACCTGAAGTACGTGAGGACCCCATCAACATCGAGTATTGCGGCCCTAATCATCACTCAACACCAATACTCACACCTTTAATTGGCAACCTAATTATTAACAAGCCATTCCTATACTCAGCACGTGAGCCCTCTGTGGCAACCGACGCAGGTAACTCCTTAATGAGCAAGTACTTTCTATCGCCACCCTCAGCCCTAACGAATAGTTTATTATCACTAAGGAGCTTCACCGTTATCCCCTCCTTACCAACACCCGGCACCTCCCAATTGCTAGGTTAACCCTGACCTCTATATTCATCTCCCTCACAAAATATTGCATAAAAGCGTTTTTAAAGGCATAATACGTAATTCCCGAGTATGCCCATCGACTTCAGGAATTGGACGTCAAGTGCGATTACAACGCTTGAGATGAGGGTCATTGATCGAAACGCAACTTACGTGGGCATTGATAGGCACATACTCATGGAGAATGCGGGCAGGTCCGTGGCGACCACGGTAATTGAGAGATACCCGAAGGCTCAGAGGATTCTCGTGGTTGCTGGGTTGGGCGATAATGGTGGTGATGGACTTGTGGCTGCCAGGTACCTGCATTCGTGGGGTAGGGAGGTTAAGGTGGTTCTCCTGGGGCGTATTAGTGATGCTAGGGAGGAGTTGGTTGTGGATAACCTGGGTATTCTTAGGGGATTGAATGTTGAGATAATAGAGGCTCCAACGCCGTATGATCTACTTGCTCATCAGGAGGTTTTTCACCCGTGGGCTGAGGTGATTATTGACGCGATTATAGGCACTGGTATTAGGGGTATTCTTAGGGAGCCTCAGGCCACGGCAATCGAGTTGATTAATAAGTCATCGGCATATAAGGTGGCTGTCGACATACCCAGCGGGTTGGATCCGGACACAGGTGAGGTTAGGGACATTGCTGTTAAGGCTCATGTTACGGTAACAATGCACAGGCCCAAGGTTGGCCTGGTTAAGGAGGGTGTTTCCCAATATGTTGGCGATTTAGTGGTTGCGGATATTGGTATTCCTGAGGAGGTGGAGCACGTGGTTGGCCCAGGTGACTTATACTACATGAGTTATTCCAGGATGCCTGACTCAAAAAAGGGTGATAATGGGCGTATACTCTTCATTGGTGGTTCTAGGGAGTTCACAGGCGCCATTTACCTAGCCGCCAAGGCAGCCCTTAGGACTGGTGTTGACTTATCCGTGGTGATGGCCCCGAGGGACGTGGCTAGGGATATTAGGGCTCACGACCCGAGCGTAATTGCAATACCCCTAGACGGTGATTACCTAATGCTTAGCCACGTTGATCAGATAATGGAGCAGGTGGGTAAGTCCCACGTTATAGCCGTAGGCCCTGGGCTTGGGCTTAGGGAAGAGACAATGAAGCTGTTGTCGAGTTGGTGTCAAGGGCCGTTAATATTGGTAAGAAGATCGTGATCGATGCGGACGCCATTAAGGCTATTGGCGAATTGAGGAGGCAGGACTTGATAACGAGGAATGTAATCGTGACGCCACATGCCGGTGAGTTTAAGTGGTTGACTGGGGTTGACGTGACGAAGGAGGCGAATGCGTGGTTTAGGGCTTCCCTGGTGAGGGATGTGGTTAAGTCATCGTTAAAAGGTGGTGTCGTGCTTCTTAAGGGTAATGCCGATGTAATAACCGATGGTGAGAGGTATAAGGTAAACTTCACGGGTAATCCAGGGATGACTGTTGGCGGTACTGGGGATGTGCTTACTGGCGTGGTGTCGGCGCTCATGGTTAAGGTCCAAGACTCGCTCGAGGCAGCCGCAATAGGCGCTTTCGTGACTGGTTTAGCGGGTGATCTAGCCGTTAAGGACCTGGCTATCACATAACGCCTATCGATGTCATAGAGTACATACCCAGGGTGTTTAAGAAGCTGCTGGATGTAGATGGTATTGTTAACGCAGCAATTCATCCACAGGCCCTGAGACTCATTAGTTAATACTGGTCAGGAATGTTCAGTAGCCTGGAAGTTCATCAATTATTGATCAGGGTCCACCATGGTCATCACTTATTAGTATTTCTTCAAAAAACGTTGGAATTATTAAGCTTACGCCAGTGGTACAATCACGGCCTTTTCACTCCATAATGAATGCCTACGCCCACTCCTTTCGTGGAACTTCCTAATATCCAGAGCTACGTCTAGTGGGTCGTACGTTATTGTTAAATGAACAAAGTCACCATCAGCACAGGCTACAATATGTATCTTGGGATCATTGAGAAGTAGGATCTCGCATTCATGTTTCAGATCCCCATAATCACCAATTAATTGCTTCCTTAAAGCTAACCACAAAGTCTTCCTTATTACCACAGTCTCTCTAATCATCCTGCTTGAATAATTCAACTTCAGCTAAATAAAGATTTCCTCGCAATAATTAAGACATTCTATGGAGACATTAACATTAATTAATCCCTTGATACAGGCCAGGGTGCCTACACCGAATCTTGTAACGAATGAAATACTTATCCTCCGCAACCTAATTTAGGTAATGATGAGCAGTAGGTTGGTCAGTAGGAGGGTTCATACGGATACTGGCGCATTATCACTATTAATAACGAATTACGTATTCTCCCTAGCCACCCTAGTGATAATTAATAAATGTAATATTAATATTATTAGGTTAGTATTAAACACGGCCCTTGCATTTTTAAATGTTGTGAGTCTCGTGAAGGCGCACCTGCTTAGTGTCTAGGAGGGGTTTGCGTGATTACTTACTATTCCTAATAAATACGGCACCATACCTAGTACTTATTCCTTACCTGGGCATTTGGTTATTGATTCCCTTAACGCCGCTTATGTTGTTCATTATCGAGGTAATTCGTGGGAGGGGTAGGTCTGCCGTGGCCAATGTTTCTGGGACTACGTTGATAGCCTCAACGTACCTGGCGTGGTACGTGCTCATGGGTGGTGACTTAGAGATTAAAGTGATAGTGGCGTCGTTGGTGTGGGTTATTTATCATGCGTTCTCCGCATTGTACGTTGAGGGTAAATTACCATTTAGGCAGGGCGTTAAGCCCTACCACTCATCAATTCTTTGGTTCATAAGCCTGCCTGGGCTGGCCTACGGATTGTACATCACTAGCGGCGTGCTACCTCTAGTCATACTGCTTGAGCCATCGGTTAGGGCGTTAATAGCCGTTAGGGAGAGTAAATTACCTATGAACGACTTAAGACGCAAGATTAGGAGGATTGGTATTAGCCTACTGATTGAGTCACTGGTCTTGGCGAGTCTCATTCTGGTCATTCTCTTTGTGTTAAGGTGATTATCCCTGGTAAAGCAGTACGCCTGAGTACCAGTTGAGTGTTGAGCCTGGTGCCTGAATTACGACTTGCCAGCATGGGTAGTTACTAATGTTTATAGTTATTGTTTGGGCAGTCGACACCGAGGTTGAGTATATGGGCACGTTTATTGACGTGCCTGGCACGGTATAGCAATAGACGGTTACATTACCGCCTGAGGGCACGCTAATGTTTATGAGTAATACCTCGACGAGTGTTAGGTTGCTAAATGTGAATAGGGTGTATGACTGTTGTATGTATGTGTAGGGCGTGCCATACAATTGATAATACATGGTTACGTGTCTCAGCAATTTATTGAGCATACTTATTATCTCAGTATTATTATCAGCCACGTAATTGCTTACGTTAATCACGGCATTGTATATCGTATTTTCTGCACTATTTATGGTTGATGTTACGTTACTCTCAATATTACTCTTCACGTTATTTATCAAGTTAGTTATTGTCGAATTAACGGTCACTACCTCATTAATTACCCTAGCACTACTCCTATTTATTGCATTGATTATGTTTGTAGTATTGGCACGTTGGTAGTAGTAAATATTTTCTAGATATGTGGATATTACGCTTAGGTAGTTAATGATGTTGCGGTAAAGGCTCCTCGTGTAGTTTAGTATTGATGATGTGGTCATGTTTATCGGCTCTAAGTACTGCTGTTGCATTGTGCTTTCCTGGGCGAGTATGTTCCCCGTATTCGTCATTATTGGGTTCAGGTAAATGGCTATTGATATCACCAGCAACGCAATAACAACTATTAAAAGTGCGAGGGTATACCTCGCATTCCACGCCATACGCCATTAATTAATAACCTGAACTTATATGGGTTGCTGAGGGTTAAACGGGTTTACCCGGTAGTTATGGTATTGTGACATATAGAGAAATAGTTATAAGGACATAAGTAGTAATAGGTCTAATGGTACCGAACACACCAGATGAGGTTGATAGACTCCTCCGAAGCAGGATGAGTGATGAAATGTACCGAAGATTAATGAATATCAGGAACCCCGAACTCCACAAATTCATAGCCTGGACCGTGGACCTCTGCAAGCCCGATTCCATATTCATAAACACAGGCAGTCCAGAGGACTTTGATTACATTAGGAGGAAGGCCATAGAGACTGGTGAGGAAATACTACTAAAGACCCCTGGACATACCGTGCACTTCGATAGCCCCTACGACCAGGCCAGGGCCCGTGAGGACACGGCAATACTACTACCTGGTGGACAAAAGCTCCCCTTCATAAGGACTAAGGATCGTGATGAGGGATTGAAGGAAATGTACTCACTACTCAACGGTATTATGAAGGGCAGGGAAATGCTCGTGGCTTCTACTCCCTTGGACCAAAGGCTCGCCATTCAGCATATTGGCCATTCAAATAACGGATTCATACTACGTAATGCATAATGAAAACATACTGTACAGGACGGCATACGACGAATTCGTCAAGCAGGGTGAAAGGGCTAGGTTCCTTAAGTTCATTCATTCTCAGGGTGAATTGAATGAGATGAAACAGAGCAAGAACATTAAGCAGAGGAGGATCTACATAGACCTCCTCGATGAGACAGTGTACTCAGTAAATACGCAGTACGGCGGTAACAGCATCGGCTTAAAGAAACTAGCCCTTAGGCTAACGATCAAGAGGGCCATGGAGGAGGGCTGGCTTAGCGAGCACATGTTCCTAATCGGCGTTGAGGGGCCTAGGGGCAGGGTCACATACTTCACCGGCGCATTCCCATCATACTCAGGCAAGACCTCAACGGCAATGCTCGGTAGGTTAATCGGTGATGACCTGGCATTCCTGAGGAATGTCAATGGTGAGGTTAGGGCAGTTAACCCAGAGATAGGGGTCTTCGGGATAATCGAGGGCATAAACCCAATCGACGACCCATTAATATATGAGGTACTAACGAGGCCCAACGAGATCATATTCTCGAACGTATTAATTACCGAGGATGGCGAGGTTTATTGGAACGGCATGGGCAAGCCCGAGCCGGAGAGGGGCATTAACTACACGGGCAAGTGGTGGAGGGGTAAAACCGATGAGAAGGGTAACCCAATACCGCCATCTCATCCCAACGCCAGATTCACCGTATCACTAAAGGCCTTCAGGAACCTGGACCCTGCCTATGACGATCCAAATGGTGTCATTGTTGGTGGCATAATATTCGGCGGTAGAGACCCCGATACCCTCGTCCCTGTCTACGAATCCTTTAATTGGGAACATGGCGTAGTCACGATAGCCGCATCCCTCGAGTCTGAGAGAACCGCCGCGGTAATCGGTAAACCTGGTGAGAGGGAGTTTAACCCAATGGCTAACCTCGACTTCCTGTCCGTAGACCTTGGCATTTACATAACGAATTACCTAAAGTTTGGCGAGGGTCTGACGAGGCCTCCGAAGATATTTGGCGTTAATTACTTCCTTAGGGATGAGCAGGGTAGGTTCCTTAATAGTAAGGAGGATAAGAGGGTTTGGCTTCAGTGGATGGAGAGGAGGGTCCACAACGAGCTTGGCGCAATAACAACACCCATAGGCTATATACCGAGGTATGAGGACCTGAAGGTACTATTTAGGGAGGTGCTCAATAGGGAGTACAGGCTTGAGGACTACACAAAGCAATTCGCAATAAGGGTCGCAAAGCTCCTTGAGAAGATTGATAGGATTTGGAAGATATACTCAGAAATACCAACGACGCCAAGGAGATTCTTCGAAGTACTTGAGGAACAGAGACAGAGGTTGCTGGATGCCAGGAATAAGTACGGTGATGTAATACCGCCACAGAAATTTGAGTGATCATAGGGCATTGATTTATTCATTTAAAACCATTAATCTATATCGAGAACCACTGAGATTAGCCGCAGCATTTATTACATGCAACTCACTCTTCGTAGTCAGCGTTACTGCGCGCCCCCTCCTATCAAGCCTTGCAGTCCTGCCTATCCTATGAATATACGTCTCTGGATTACTTGGTACATCGAAATTAATTATTAACTCTACATCAATTATGTCTAAACCCCTTGAGGCTAAGTCCGTAGTTACCAATACGACGTCCCCATCCTCATCCCTAAACCTTCTTAACACTCTCTCCCTCATGTATTGTTTCATGCCACCATGAAGCAAAAACGCATAGTACTCCCGGGACAACTGCCTATGTAGTCTATACGCCCTCTCCCTTGTGTTTGTAAAGACTATGGACTTACCCGTCAATTCCTTCGTCATAACGCTATACTTCTCACTCCAAAATCCATTAATTAAGTACACGACCTGCTCCACGTGAGGTAATTCATACTCATGATTACCAGTCTTAGAAAGACAGGGTTTCTCATAATACTACGTAACAGTTCATAAACTTCCCTAGCAGTGTTGCGGTGGCGGCGTAGGTTTGCTTCCTATTATGTGCTAGGCTTGATATAACACGAACATCATCTATGAAACCCATATCTAGCATTCTATCCACCTCATCAATGACGAAGTAATCAACACGACCTAAATCAATGTAGGACTTCCTCACCAGATCCAGTAATCGACCGGGGGTCGCCACAACGAGGGATGCGTCCCGCACAGAGCTTAGTTGCTTGTCATAAGGCACACCGCCATAAACTACGGCATGCCTAAACCCAAGGTACTTATTGAAGTACATAAAATGCGAAGCAACTTGCAATGCCAATTCACGGGTGGGCACAATGACTAGGGATTCCGTAACCTTACCAACCATGGAGTTCATTATGGGCAGGAGATAAGCCGCGGTTTTACCACTACCTGTTCGAGCCTGCATGGCAATATCAACACCCATCAAAGCCTTGGGAATAACCAAACTCTGAATCTCCGTAGGTCTCTCAAACCCAACATCAACCAGGGCCTTCCTAAGTTCCTCCCTTAGTTCGTTAAATACCTCGTTCATTCAGCACCAATAAACTGGGCATTAATAAAACGGAGCCTAATTAGGCAATTCTCCGGTGCCGGGATAACTTCAGGAATTATCATTAAATTGCGATAAATATAAATTCTAGGTTAATGAAATAGTATTGGCGTAAATGGCATCACGATGGTACGCAAGGGCTGAGCGGTATAGAGCACTAAGTAGGGATATGCTCAATAGGGGTTTCTATCCAGAGGCATGTTTTTTTTGCTCAACAAGCCACTGAATTTTATCTTAAGGGTAGGCTCATAGAGTTAACAGGTTCAAGATTGTATACTCATTCAATAATTGCATTATTAAACCAGGTAGACTCCATACTCAATAAGCCCTTAAACGACGAGGTCATTAGATGTGCCAAGCTCCTTACTGAGCAGTACATAGGGTCTAGGTACTGATGCCCGCATGCTCGATTATGATAGGACCGACGCCGAGGACTGTGTAAAGTGCATGGAAATGGTGATGAGCTATGTCTAGGGAGGTTTTTCTTAGAATGCACCGTGAGATTGAGGAGTGGATAAAGAGATTGTGTAGTGAGGGTTATACGGTAGTATTATTTGGTTCCAGGGCCCGTGGTGAGGCCAGGATAGACAGTGACTGGGACTTGGTGATAATAGGCAATAAGCCACCCACTGAACCGCCCAATGACTTAGCCCAGGTCCACTACGCCAATGAGGAGTTTGTGGAGAGGGAAGTCATGAGCTTTAACACGATATTTCTCGATGCATTTTACGAGGGTAAATTAATATGCGGCGATCAAGCCGTATTCAACAGGTTAAGGAGCCTTGTTTTGAATGTGACTAAAGGCTTCATGAAGACTAGGGATGGCTGGGTGAGGGCGGTCAATAGGTAGGTTAGCCCTCATGATAATTAACTGGCGAAGTACTCAATGGTATAGCATTCAGGGAGGTCCTACGAACTAACCACTACCGGTTGAGCTGGGATGCCATTTTAGCACGCAGGCTACAGGTAATCAATTAGGGTCGGTTTAAGGCTCACCGACCATTAAGGGAGGTTATTGCGCCTAACTCGGTATAATGCCTAACATGACTAATCATCACCAGACCTATACATCATCATTTCTAACTATTTTAAGGCCCCTCAAACACTCCAGTGATCAACCTAGCATCTCTCAGCCCATCCCATGCAATACGCCCAGTGATTCCTCACCCAAGACCTTAGTTTCTAGGGCGTACGCCTTTTAACTAGCCAGGCTAATTAAATTATTGCGGGCATGGGCCTGAGCCAGGAGGAGAAGGAGAGGTTCCTAAAGGCTCTTGAGGAGGATTGGGAGTTCAGGAACGCTGTAATGGGGTTACTCGGCATTCAGGAGTTGCTCAAGGGCCAGGCTGAGATACTCAAGGTGTTGACAGAGTTGTTGAATGGCCAGAGGGAGCTTAGGGATAGGGTGGGCAAGCTTGAGGAGGGTATGAGCAGGCTTGAGAGGAGGGTTGATAGGATTGATAGGACTCTGAATAGGGTTACTGCCGCCCTTGAGGATGAGGCGAATGACGTTGTTACCTACTACCTGAGGCAGCGTGGCATTAACATTGAGACGGGTTCGGTACGCCTTAACTCGGTTTATGAGTTCGATATTTATGGGACTAATGGTCAATTGACCATTGTTGGGGAGGCAAAGACTAGGGTGAGTAAGAGGATGGTTGAGCGGGTAGTGGCTAGGGTTAGGAATGCCGTGAGCGCATTCCCGAGCAAATTCCCAGGAAGGGTCATTACCGTGATCTACAGCGTGAAGGCAGACCCAGAGGCGGTTGAGGAGGCTAGGAGGCAAGGCATATGGCTACTCGAGTCGGTGAAAGAAAGAACATCATTCCCAGGATGAAACCACTGAGCACTGCCCGGGGCCAAGGCCCTAATCCTTATTAGCCACATTATTGGCAAAAGCCCTAATGGAGACGCTAACGCCGGAGGAGAAGGAGAGACTTCTAAGGACGCTTGAGGTGGATAGGCAATTCAGGGACGCGGTACTTGGGGCACTGGGCTACGAGACCATTGTGGATGCACTGAGGGAGTTGACCAGGGAGGTTAGGAGACTAAGGCGTGCCATGGAGGGGCATTGCCTGAGGGACATGGAGTGGGAGAAGAGGGAGGAGGAGTTTAGGAAGTTGCTTGAGAAGATTGGGCCGACGCTTGAGGAGGAGGCTAATGACATGGTCCAGTACCACCTCAAGCAGAAAGGCATTATCATGATGACAATGCCAGTGGAATTCCCACAAGGCTGGGTTGACATCTACGGCACCAACATGCAGTACACTGTGGTTGGCTACACAGAGGCCAAGGTAAGCAAGGAGTTCATTGCCAGGGCTAGTGAGAAGTTGGGCATCATCATTAGTAAGAATAGGGACAAATTCCCCGGCAAGGTGATTAGGGTAGTCTATTGCATAAGGGCCCTACCCAGTGCTGCCGAGAGGGCTGGGGAGTTGGGTATTTGGTTGCTTGAGGAGGAGAGGGAGTTGACGCCGTTCCCTGGGTAATACCATGCCTATCACTATTTTGCCCAGGGGATTTATTGAGATAACGCTGGTCCGGTAGGTAGGCTTTATCCTCGTCAAAGAAGTAAACCCTGAGTCTCCTCGCTGGTAAGGTCATAATCCGTCTCACTGCCTCTATGGCATTATCCACGCTGGACATTAAGTTAAGGACAAGGCCCTGGTAACTAGCCCACGCCAGTGGGCCACTGCAGCCTCACTTCTACTATGGCAGCCCTGTAACGTTACACAAACCGGCTAAGCACTTTTATTCATCCTCACTCCCAGCCAGCGTTTTCCCTATTGCCCAGGACACGGCGAAGATAATTGGATAAAAGAGCGCAATGAGCGGTACCATGGGGGGCGAGATAATGAGTGCAATAAGTGGGGAAGACATACCAATAAAAGCCACAAGTACTCCCAACCACCACCATTTTCCATTCCTTCTTTCTTCACCATGATTGTGTGTCATAGTCTCATCTGGCTCATTATCGTCTAATTCATAATCCCTATACATTGCCGTGGTCATGAGGTAATCAGTAGCCTCCTGCCTAGCATTGTTGAGGATATCCATTTCAAGGTCATGTATATAGTCCAGCATGTCCTCCCTATCCCAAGACATACTGATAAATTATCACCTGGAGACTTATAAACCTATTAACCCACGATAGCCTGCTAACCTGCCCACATGATAGCCAGTATTGTAGGGCTAGTGTTGAGGCTAGTCCTCACCTAACATAGTAAGGGAGTTGGTAGCGTCTTTGAATTTATGGGAGCAGGCTAATTAATAGGGGCATTCACACGAAGTAATTAGGCACAGGATTACGAGTCGCCAGCGATGGGTGAATGAGTTGAGAAGGCCCGGCGGTGCTGGGTATTAGATCGGCTTAATTTCGTATTAGTCGCCCTTATCGTCACCGCCCTTGTACACTATCTTAACGCTCTCATTAATCATGACTGGGCTCCCCGGCAACTTATCAACTCAATTAGCAACGTACCTAACGTACCTACCTAGTCTACGCCTCGGTACGGCGAGCACGAGGTGCATGCTGCCCAGGTGGAAGCCACCGGTGATTAGATTGCCGATTACTCTCTCAGCAAGGTCGTTAGCCTCGGTCCTTACTAAATCTCAACCCATTAATTGGTACTGGGTCGTATATTTAAAATACGACCAGCTCTTCACGGCTGTCGTTAATCACGAAACGCACCCTAACCAACCCATACCTGCACACCATGACTAATCATCCATGTCGCAAAGAACTTCCTAAACTCATAAAGTCCAAACCCTTATCAAGAACCTGCTCAGCAGCATCCTTAATCACTCTCTTTAATCGATTAGTCAAAGTGCAAGAACCTCTGGTGATTGGATCATTAATGTACATTTACGAATCTTATGGAAAGGATAACTAACGAGCGTAGGAACGGTCACGGTTATAGTCATTTAGGGATTGATTGTGTTTTGGCGGGCCCGGTGGGATTCGAACCCACGACCTACGGGTTAAAAGCCCGCCGCTCTACCTGGCTGAGCTACGGCCCAGTCAAGTTTTTTTATCACCGCCTTTTAAGGTTTAAGCTTAACTTTTTAATTAGGGTTTACCCTTTATACCGTGTCTTCGATTGCTGATGTTAGGCTTGGTGATTATCATGGTGAGTGGGTCATGGATGGCGGCACTGTTAGGTATGTTGAGCACATCGGTGGTGATGTTATTGAGGCTGAGCTTGAGGGCTGTGGTGAGGATTACACGGACTGTGTCATTGAGGATGTCGTTAAGAGGCTTGGTGATGAGCTTAAGCTTCCCCGGTCAGTCCTCGGTTCGATAAAGGCTAGGCTTAAGGTTCTTGGCTTTCCATTGGTGATTACGCTGCGTGAGGAGGTTAATGCCTCGATTGTTGAGTTTAGGGGCAGGAATGGTAGTGCCCAGTTAATTATTCGTTATCAACTCATTTCCTGAGGATTGCCCTGAATATTGCGTAGAGAATGAACGCTACTACAAAGATCACCAAGGCCAGCAGCGCTATCCCGCCCAGCCCCATTCTCACGTATGAGTAGCTGCCAAGGATGCTGCCAAGCCCCATGCCGAGGCCGAGCACCAGGCTGTATAGGCCCATTGCGGAGCCCCTCATGCTTATTAACGCTTCGTCACCCGTTAACGCCAGTATTGATGGCACCACGCTGAAGCCATGAATATGAAGGGTGCTGAGACTGCGACGGCTATTATTGTTTATACCCATTAGGAGTAGTACCGTTAGTATTACGAGACCAATACTAACACCCGCAACGCCGACGCTCATCGTCCTTAACCTACCAAGTCTGTCGGATACGTAGCCGAAGAATACCGAGCCGAGGCCAATAACTAATGTTGCGCCAAGGAATAGGGCACCCACGTGTATTGGCAATACACCCTTAATACTACCTATGGCCCTGCCCGAGTATATGGCGGCGCCCAGTATCATCGTTATTGAGAACCAAATTGGCAGTGTAGGTATTGCCTTCCTCGAAACACCCCTAAGCGGGTTTAGGTACACGGCGCCTACGGTTGGTCTCGTCTCAATCATGTACCTGAGAACGAAGGCGTAGAGTATGGCAAGTAACACCAGTAGTACTATGAATGCGGTAGGTCCTCTCATTACCTGGTATAGTATTGAGCCGATTAGGTAGCCCA
>NZ_BBDM01000008.1 GCF_001316245.1 Vulcanisaeta sp. JCM 14467
GCCGACCCGGATTCAACCCCTTAAGGACTACGCTCATCAAGCTAGTGACGATCTATAATTACTTAACTGCTCAACACGGCCGGAATAGCGAGATACTTAATGAACTCATTAACATGCCTAGCATCCACATTGGGTAACCTACTCACGTCACCACACGGCCCCCATTTACAGGCATAGCACCCAAGCCCTGCAGCTTCTATATTCGCGCCGCAGGCAGATTCGTAGACCCTAAACCCCATTTCGCGGGCGATGGCGACTATCCTATCCTTGAGGTCCCTAGCCTAATGGGCACCTGCTCCCTGCTAAGCCTACTGCTTGGCAGCCTATCGCTAAGGTCAATGCCTATGGACCTGAGCCTCTTATATATGCTTGCGGTAACCCTAAGCGTGCCGAGTACCACGGATTTGATGCCAAGCTCCCTAGCCGTGCTCAGTATTTCACGGGCATCCCTATCGGTAATGCCGGGTATTATGGGCCTGATGAAGAGGGATACATTCACGCCAGCCCTTGCTAGCCTGCCTGCGAACATTAACCTATCCATTGGGTCCGGCGCCAATGCTCTATCCTCCTACAATCCCTAATGCAGACCACAGTCTCGAGAAAGCTTATATGTGGTGCGTGCTCCTTAATCCTAGCTATATCCCCATCGCTAAGTACCGACTTGGAACTAACCTGGAGTGGATTTCCGATTGAGCCGAGCGTTTCTATGTACTCAAGGGCCCTCTCCCTCGTCTCTGGCAGGAATGGCTCCGTCACGGAGCCCATGGCCAGCATTGTACCACCCGGCCCAAGCACCACGTATGGGTTTAACGTCAATGCGTATAGTAACTCCTTACCATTTAGTGGGTATGGCCTTGCCCTGTGTGGGAATTCCATGTCGTAAATGTAGCAGTACGTGCATGAGTATGAGCAGCCAATCCCAGTATGTATAGTCATACCGCATGGGCGTGGATACCTCCTCGCATGCGGGTCCCGCCTAGCTCGCTCAATAGATTCAGGCTTAACTCGTCCTCCAACTATCCCTCAACTTCTCCTTAAACTCCAGGTACCTGATTAGGTCCATTTGATGCTCACTGTGGGGAAATGCCCAGGTATTAAACCCTTAGAGGTGCTCGGCAGCGAGCCTATACACTGGGTCCGCAATCCTATACTCGTCGTCAACCTTCTCGATAACACCCATACCCACTAGGTTATTGAGTAGTTCAGAGACAGTTGCTGGGTTCAACTCCCTACCCTCGTAATCCTCGAGCCTACGCTTAATCAATCTCCAGGGCATTGGCTCCTCGGCCAACACCCTCAGTATCACGTAATACCTATAACTCCTAAGCGAGGATATTAAGTTGCGTAATTCACTGAGCGCCAGCTGGACGGCATTCCTAAGTATACCATCAAAGTCCGCCGAACCCCTCATCGAGTACTCATAACCGAAGTAGGTCAACCAACCAATTATACCATCGAAAGTCTCCACAGCCCTCTCCAGGACATTCCTCGGGCAGTTAACACCGAGTTGGCTGAAGCCACGCTCGAGGAAGTCCAGGGATTCATCAGGCTCAACCTCCTCGTCTTAATCTCCATGTAAGCCCTGCCGAAGAGTGGCGCCCTTGGGTCGTTAAGGCCCAGGAAGCCGTATAATAGGCCGATCTGTGAGCCTGACAGGACGAGCCTCAAATTCGTTAGGTTATCGAAGATGTAAGCGAATAACCTATCGAACCTAAGCCAATTAACCCTCCGAAGTCCCTGAGCCTCATCAATGGCTATTATAACTGGCTCACCAATATCGTTAAGCCCAATGAGTAAGTCAGCAATATTAACCCGCGACCCACCTCTGAATTTTATGGAAATCCCAGGTGGGTTAAGGGAAACCCTCAAGCCCTCAACGTTTTTTAAACGCATTAATTATCCTATCTACGATCGAGGACCTCCTACGCAGGAAATCATTGATAGCTCCAATGAACAGTTCAACCACATCACGGTAATTAGCGTAAAGACTCAACCTAACATCCACATAGACATAATCAACACCAGCCTCATTAAGCGCAACCCTCATAAGCGAAGTCTTACCAGTCCTCCTCAAGCCAGTGACCAGGGTCAACCTCGAACCCCTCAGGAACTTAATGAGCATGCCCAACTCATGATCAAAGTCATATAGGTCCTCCCTCCTACTCTTAGGCTCAATACTAAACAACATTATGACCACCCCAAATTACTTAGGGTACCCCAAATAAAAAATCTCGGCCACGATAATCAACGAAATTAAATCAAAATTAAAAAGTGAAAATTCAACACATAATTCAAAATAAACTAGATAATTCACCCAACGATAAGGAGAATATTGAATTGCAGGAGAGGAATGTGGCCGCTCCGGAGGAGCGGCAGGTCATTGGGCCGTGGGCCACACGGCTCTCGAGCCCTCCCTCAACTAGTTTAATAGGTTATGGCTTAATTAACCTTACTACCTCCTGGAATTCCTTTATAAACCAATAAGTAATTGGGATTTGATGATTGTGTTAATTACCGGCGTTAGTTCATCGCCTGGCTATAAAACGGCAGTTAGCCTAGCCAATAAACATGACGTTATTGGCACATATAACGAACACCCAATAAACATACCCGGCGTCACCACGGTTAAGGCGGACCTAACCAGGGACCCCGCCAGGTTAATTAGTGATTACAAGCCCGATGTGGTAATTCACATGGCCGCCATAGGCAACGTTGATCAGTGTGAGGAGCAGTTAGAGCTTTGTTATAGGGTTAATGTGCTGGCGAGTAGGGAGTTACTCACGGCAGCCTATAGGGTCGGCTCCGCAATTTACTACCTATCGACAGACTACGTGTTTGATGGCGAGAGAGGCATGTACACGGAGGATGATGCGCCAAGGCCCGTTAACTACTACGGATTGACTAAGCTCCTCGCCGAGGAAATCACAAAGGCCCTAGGAGGCTCTATCGTCAGGGTTGCCTGGATATACGGCGCGGGGCCTGGCAGGGTCAACTTCGGTAAGACCGTGGTTGATAAACTCATGAGGGGTGAGGCCGTGACTGCGATAATGGATCAATGGTCATCACCAACACTAAACACGATAATTGGTGAGGCCTTCGTAAAGTTGCTGGAAATGAGGTTCACTGGGATTCTACATGTGGTTGGCCCGAGGCTGAGTAGGTATGAGTTTGCGAGGGCCATAGCCAAGTACTTTGGGTTTAATGAGGAGTTGATAAAACCAATTAAATTGAGTGATGTGAACTACAGAGCACGCAGACCCAGGATAGTAGCTTAAGTAATAAGAGGGCTATTGAATTACTGGGAATACCACTCAACGACATAAACCACGCACTGGCCATATTTAAGAGGGAGCTGGAGACCGAGAGGGCGATGGCAAAACCGTAACCACGAAGAAAAAGCTTTAAATCGGCATTGATGGTTTATTGTCCTTGCCGGGGTGGCCGAGCCAGGTCCAAGGCGCAGGACTTGAGATCCTGTCCCCGCAAGGGGCCCGGGTTCAAATCCCGGCCCCGGCACCAAGAAATCCTTAATCACCTACCAATTATTCATTAGGGTGTAACCCTGGTACGGCATGGTTACACGGCTGGTTACACCGAGGGTTTTTATTCAGGAAACCAGGCTGTGCCCCGTGACCAATATGAGTAGGACTTGGATTTGGATCGTAATCGGAGTTGCAGTTAGTCTAGTCGCTGGTTTAGGAATTGTTTATGCAATCATACCTTATTACTACTATAATTACTACGGCAGTTACTCCATTAATCCATTAATCAATAATTACTATGATGGTTATTACTACGGTACATACTCAATAAACCAGGTAATCAAGGAGGTCACCCAAGTACCCAGTTATGCCCATGTTTACCCAGGCAATAACACCATAGTATTTACCAGTAAAAACATAGACCTACTAGTCGTGGCCATGATGGGTGATGATGCTGAGAAAATGTTCAATGCAACGCCACCACCGTATGCGCATGGGGATGTCTTCATTATTTACGGACTCATAAACCCAACACTGGTCATACCCGCTGGGGCCACTGTCCACGTGACCTTCGTGAATCTCGATGATGATATGTACCACAATTTCGTCATCACAACTGTGCCACCGCCATATCCATACAACGTGATGCCCTATATAGCTATGTACGGCGGTATGGGGCCTCAAATGATGCTCTACATGAGGTGGTTACCACCGGCTAATTATGGGACTGGTTATGCCTATGGCTATGGGTACACATTCGCAGTGCCTGAACCAGGCACGTACTGGTACCTCTGTACATACCCAGGCCATGCCGAGGAGGGCATGTATGGCGAAATAGTCGCGGTGGGTAACGGCGTTAATACTGCACAGGCGCCGGCATACCCAGTTGGTCAATACCCAGTGCCGTACTATGGACCTGGCTGGATGGGCAGTATGATGGGGTGGTGGTGATGCCGTGCCATGCATGTGGGGTTGGTGGGGTTGGGGATTTGGCCGTGGTTTGGCCTTGGTTGGTTTGGTTGGGTAATTGGTGCGTTGGTTGCCGTGTTATTCCTAATACTCATAGTACTTTTGATAGTTTGGGTCATAAGGAGCTTAATACGTGATTCGAGCAATGCTCATTCACTAAGTCATACGCACGGCTCATGCGGTGGCTAGGGCAGGGGCTCATTGACCAGCCTTACTCAAATCCTTCAACCTCACTATGTTCCTACCCTTAACCTTAGTAACCTCAACCAAACCCTTCTCCTCAAGCCTACGCACAATCCTCCAGGCCTGAACCTTGGATAACCCAAGATCCCTCATTATTTGGTACTGAAATACCTCACCACCTGACCTAATCACGTATTCAAGAACCTCACGCTCAGCCTTAGGCAGTAATTTAAGGACCCTACCATAATAATCATTGGTGTCACTCACCGTGGTGTTTTCCGCGGAAGTGAATTGCCGTGGTTGACCCAACCCCTGGGGTTTAGTACTGATTAGCGCCATTGGGATTATAATCATGACAGCGCCTATTACTATCAATACCACCGGTAGGAACAGCGGATAGTAAACCATCATACCACACATCATACCCATGCAGTGGTAATAAGCCATGTAATTAACCATCACCAACGCGCCGTAGAGCAGGTAGGCACCAATACCTAGAATTATGGCACCAATTATAACTAACCCATTACGCAATATATTACGTTCATCGCCCATCATTAATTATTTAACGCCATAACTTAATAAACCATTTTAAGTGATTTACTCCTCAACAACGGTATTCCTCAAAACACCAATACCCTCAACCTCAGCCTCAACGACATCGCCACCCCTCAAGAATTTACCCTTTGGGAAACCCACCCCAGGTGGTGTGCCGGTGCTTATGTAATCGCCGGGCTTAAGCGTTACTCCCTGGGATGCCCAGTGGATTAGTTCTGGTATCTTGAATATTAGGTTCCTAGTATTATCATCCTGCTCCACAACACCATTAACCCTAAGCATAAGCCTTAGGTTGTGCGGGTCCTGTATTTCATCCCTAGTGACTATGTATGGACCACGGGCGTTGATGAGTCCATGCTCTTACCATAAATCCAGTCCATTCCATAAGGCTCCTTACTTGGGAACTGCCAGTCGCGCATTGATACGTCGTTTAGGATTAAGTAGCCGAATACGTAATCGAGCGCCTTATCAGCATCAATGTACTTACCCCTCCTGCCAATGATTAGTGCCAACTCCACCTCCCAGTCGACTTGTTTTGAGACCCTTGGCTTGAGTATTGGTTGATTATGACCAATAAGGGCATTTGGGAATTTTGGGAAGAAGTACGGCCTATCGAGAGGCTTTGCCTGGCTCTCCTCACCATGCGCCCTATAATTAACGGCGACGCACAGGACCTTCTCTGGGTTCGGCACTGGTGGTAGCCAGGTTATTGAGTTTGGATCCCTAAAGAGCGATTGATCACCACTCCTAATAGCCCTATTCACCAAGTTCCTGACCAGTGCCAGGGCTGGCTCACCATTACTAATGAGTGCCTTCATATCATAGAGGAAGCTTGGGGCTTCAGCGGTTTCGTAAATGGCCATGTAGGCGCTTGGCAGGTCTAAAATGCCTTTATCGGTGTATGCGCCGACCCTGACCGTGTTATTCCATTGGAAGGATAGGAGCTTCACAATCAATGATTACCTAATGTTAATTTAAACATCACTACTAACTGGTTTACTGCTCCCTCCACCCACCCTTAAGTAGGTACTCCTCAATCGCCATCGCCGCATCGATGCCGTTCTTCAACGCCTTACCGATTAGGCTTGGCCCCGTGGCCACGTCGCCGGCCGCGAACACGCCCTTCCTAGTCGTCCTGTGCTTCTGATCAATGTCTATTGTTCCGTGCGGCGTCAACTTAATGCCGCAGCAGCCATCCCTGAATGGTGGTGTTGGTATTTCACCGACAGCCGCTATCACTGTGTCCATGTCCATGGTATACTCACTACCTGGTATTGGCTCTGGTGCTGGCCTACCGCTCTTGTCGGGCTTGCCGAGCCTCATCTTGATTAGTTTGACTGCCTCCACGTGGTCCTTACCCAGTATTTCCGTTATACCCACGAGCTCCACAAACTTAATGCCCCTCTTTATCAATCCCTGAATCTCCATCTTACCCGCAGGTGCCTCGTTTATCGTCCTCCTATAGAGCACATAGACCTCCTTAGCCCCCTGTCTCTGGGCCTCTATGGCTGCGTCAACAGCCGTTAGGCCAGCTCCAATAACGGCCACCCTGTCGCCGGTTGGGTAGACAACGGACTTTGGTAAGTAGCTAAGCTCGCTCGTGTAGATCCTGTATAGATAGTCAAGGGCTAGGTAAACACCCTTTAGGTTCTCGCCAGGTATGCCCAGGTTTCTTGATTTCCAGGTCCCAGTGGCTATTAGCACTGCGTTATAGTTATTGATCAGGTTCTCGAGGTGAACCTTATTCTCGATAAAGTCATCTCCATCAACGTGTTCCTCCTCATCGGCAATAACCTTAGTCTTTAGTATGAAGTTTACGCCCAGCTCGATCAATTCCTTAACGCCAGCCCTAACGTTCTTCTTGGGAACCCTGTACTCGGGTATTCCAAATATCATTAATCCGCCAGGCTCTGGCATTTTATCATAAACATCGACCTGGAAGCCCCTGCAAATTAGGTAGCCGGCTGCGCCAAGGCCTGCAGGTCCAGCACCAATAATGGCAACCTTCTCACTACGTCTCTCAATCTTCTGGCCCGGAGAACACTTGAGTGCGAACTTCACGGGAGGTATCGAGGGAATCCTTTATATAAGTCTTTCCTAATGCTTAATTCAACGGTAATTTTACGAAGCATCAATTTTAAATAATTAACAATTATAAAGATTATAGTGTTAAGGATTATAATTATCTTTTAAGATATCACTATTATAAAAGAATAATTTATAAATAAATAAGATACAATAAAATATCTATAGTTATATATCAATTACGGATGACCTACCATCATTCTTTAAGTAAATGACGGGACTGTTCTTGGGAACGCGTAATAACCTAATTATTGGCCCGCACTTAGCCCTAAATAGAAATAGGACCCTAAGCCTTAAATCATTCTCTAGGTATGCCTCGAAATTACCAACACCCTTGGAAATAATTAACTCATGTGTACTTAGGTCGCGCCATAAACCCTTGTTGTAGAATACTGGGTATCTATTACCCGTGGACACGACCTTCACCCTATCACCCAATACCCTGCTTGCGTAATCAGCCGTGACGTCTATCTCGTAGGGCAGGCCCCTGGCGTATACCGTGACCTTAAGGCCCAGGTCAATTAACTTCCTAATTAGTAATGCATCCACCTGAAACTCCCCGGAATTGTCAAGGACGTAACCAACATCTTTAATATTACCTAGCAGCTTCATTAATTCCTCCTTGACGTGTTAAGCCAAACCGCTTCCTCGAGGAGTTTATTCACGAAGTCATTAATGTCGAATTGATAGTCCCTCATTGGGACATCCACGGAGTTAGCCGCGGCGGCTATTTCGAAATACCTAATTATGTCGTTGCCCGCATCCTTAATTATATTGCTTATGATGAGGGATGCCGTATCCTCAAGCTCCCTCTTCTCACTGGCGTGCGGATCGTCGTTGCCCAGGATCTTCGTTACTAACTCAAAGGACTCTATGAAGAGTGGTGTTCTACCCCTCGGTATTAGGCTTGATATGTGCATTGTTATGCGCGTGTATGCGTTGATGTCGTTAACGCCCAGCTTCTTTAATTCCTGCATCCTGGACTCCAGAGCACATAGTATGCATTCTGGGGTCTCTATATATAGCATTGAGACCCAGTAATTAGTGGCTTATTAAGTAATTTGCCTAATAATTACTCTATATCTTCGTTTCAACACCGACATAACTTTAAACCTCCCTATGCTGATACTAATCAAGCCATGAGCATTGAGGAGTTGTTGAGGGAGTTGAGGGAGGATAGGGTGCATGGTGCGTCCTGGTATTTCCTGAGGGGTATTGATGTTATTAAACTCGCGATTGAGAATAAACTAAGCATTAACGATATCAAGGCATTGCTTAATGAGTTGAGGAGTGTTAGGCCGGGCATGGCATCGATAATGAACCTAACGAGCATAATCGAGGATGCCATAAATATGGACTTAGACCTCAATGACATAATCAATAGGTTGAAGAATTTGTATGAGGAGGTATCCAAGCGTTTAATGGCTCAATTAGATAGGTACCCCATTAGGTGTGGGTCGAGGGTCATGACCATTAGTTACAGCTCAGCCATCAAGGCTGCCTTATCAAGGTGGGGTAAGTGCTTGATACGCTATATATCATGGAGTCGAGACCGGGTAATGAGGTTTCTCAAGCCATTAAGGATTACCTAAGTCACGTGAGCAACGTGGTTCCAATACCGGATTCAGCGATTGCCCACTTCATAAGGGATGTTAGTTACGTGATTTCAGGGGCTGATGGCCTGTATAGCGATGGTTACTTCCTCAATAAGATCGGTACCGAGACCCTCTTCATTGTTGCGCATCGGTTTGACGCGAATACAGTAGTTATTGCCGAGTCGTATAAGGCGGCGGTGGGTGGTGTTGGGGAGACTTATTCCGTGGACTTCAACCTGGATGGCTTGAACGTGCGGGTTCCGCTATTTGATAAGGTGCCATTTGATTTAGTTGATTACTTGATAACGGACCTTAGCATTATTAAGAAGCCGAAACCTGAGGATATCGAGAGGCTGAGGGAACTCCTTATTAATAATGTCCTTAACCCAAGTGGTTAGGATGAGGGTATTTCAGTGCCTGCGGTGTGATGAGTGCTGTTACTTTGATAATGAGGAGAGGGGCCCAATCCTGTTTGAGGATGAGCTTGCCAGGTTGAGGGCTTTGGCTAGGGCTAGGGGCTTCGATATTAGGTATAGGGAATTGAACATTAATGGCGTTAGGGTTTATAGGTGGTTGATGAGGGGTTACTGCCCATTCTATGATAGGGAGGGTAAGGCATGCACAATACATGCGGTGAAGCCGCTTGCCTGTAAGATGTATCCGTTACTTTACAATCCAAATACAGGTGAGGTATTAATATCGAAGGAGTGTAGGTGGGTTAACGAAGCCCTAAGTGCTGGCGAGAGGCTCGGACTCAGTAACTTCCCTGAGGAGACGAAGGCCCTTGAGGAGGCGTTGGCAAGGCTGTACAAGGTTAAGGTTAGGATCCATGGATAGTAAATACTTATAATTGGTCTTCACTCACTGGCTCATTGTAATGAGTGACTTACCTGCAATTGAAGGTGGAAAACCGATTAGGTCTACACCTCTTCGTTTTAGGCCCTGGATAACCGATGAGGATATTAACCTGGTTGTTGACGTGCTCAGGTCAGGCCAGTTATCAGCCATCGGCGGTAAGTGGAATGCCCTGCTTGAGCAGGAATTAACTAAGTACCTAGGCGTTAAGTACGCAATAACCGTATCCAACGGCACAACCGCACTTCACGTCGCGCTCAAGGCCATTGGTGTCGGACCTGGTGATGAGGTCATTACGACGCCATTCACATTTGCTGCATCGGCGACGACGATACTGCACGCAAATGCAATACCGATATTTGCGGACATCGATAGAGAGACCTTGAACATAGATCCCGCATCCATAGAGGACGTGATCACTGACAGGACTAAGGCAGTGATTGTCGTTCACCTGGCGGGTTACCCGGCCGAGATGGATGAGATAATGAAGATTGCCAATGAGAGGGGTTTATACGTCATTGAGGATACGGCTCAGGCCCTTGGAGCCATTTATAGGGGTAGGATGGTTGGCTCGATAGGGCATGTTGGTACGTTGAGTTTCTATCCAACGAAGACAATAACCACCGGTGAGGGTGGTGCCGTCGTTACAAGCGATGCCGATATTGCCAATAGGGCTAGGTTGTTGAGGAGTCATGGCGAGACCGGGAAGTATTACTATGAGTTGCTCGGTTATAACTATAGGATGACCGAGTTTCAGGCAGCACTTGGTTATTCACAGTTGAGGAGGATTGAGGAGATAATTAGGCGTAAGGAGACCTTTGCTAAGGTCCTCATGGAGGAGTTACGGGATGTTGAGAATGACCTTATTCAATTCCCACGTCCAAAACCATACATTAGGCATGCATGGCACCTATTCCAAATAATCCTAAACCTAGAGAAGCTCAGGGTTGGTAGGGATAGGGTTGTTGAGGCTCTCAGGGCTGAGGGTATTGAGGCAGTCACTGTGGCATACCCAATACCACTCCATAAGGAGCCAATAATAACTAACACGATGGGTCACGGTAAGGGCTGCCCATGGACGTGCCCGTATTATGGGAGGAAGGTCACGTATAAACCACTACCTAATGCTGAGTGGGTTGCTGAGAGAGTAGTGACAATATTGATCGGACCATTATACACCACTGAAGACGCAGTAGATACCGCAAATGCCATAAAGAAGGTTCTTAATTACTATAGGAAGTGAAGGAAGTAAACGCGAATTAATAATTTAATAATGAAATAGATTGAGGTTGATTAATTTTAATCTATGATTTGATCGTCGCTTATACGATTATGTTTCCTTGTTCGTCTACTTTGGCGATTACTTTTCTCACGGTTTTTCCGTCTGGTGTTTTGAAGAGTGCCATTACGAAGCCCTTCCTACCCTTAGGCTGAACCTTCCAAACCTTCGTAGGCCTCAACTTCCTACCCTCAACCTCATACTCCCTCTTAGCCAGATCCTCAAGCGAGACCATATTGACCATTATCTCTTCTGTAACGCAGATTTATAAATATATCGCTTTAGAAAGAACCATAAGAATAAAACGAAAAAGAAATGAAAAACAAAAACAAGAATATATACTTAAGATTAATATAACACGGACTTTTGTAACGTATACGGTTATCACTAATCATTAACTGTCTTTACTAGGTCAAAGTCCACTGTATTATTGCTCAAGTACGTACATTTTACTAAATAATACATATTTATATTGATGCTTGACCGTCCTCTTGATGGTATTTAAATTCTTTAATTCGGCAAAGTCTACGGAGAAGAAGTTTAGGGGGTATGTTGGTAAGCCTGTCGTTACTAATGATGGTAAGGTAATTGGTACTGTGGTAAGTATAAAGTTGAGTAAGAGTGATTTGAGACCGGTCTCCATAACGGTTAGGTTAGGTGATGGGGGTACTAAGGAGTTTAATGTTAACGATGTTGGTGCCGTGTTCGCAACGGATAAGGTGGTGTTTCAAAAATTCAGTGATGAGTATTCGGGCCTCGTTATTATGTATAGGAATGAGGTTGATAGCATTAGGGAGAGGCTTAGGGATATTATGGATAAATTGAACAAGCTCAGTGACCTACTGCTCCAGGGTGGTATTAAGGAGGATTTATACCGAGACATTAGAGAGAGACTTGAGAAGGAGAGGATTAAGTGGATTAGGCAGTGTAATGAGAAGATTAGTTCGATAAACGATACGCTCTCTGAAATAGATAAGAAAATAGGTAATGCAGAAAGGAGGAGGAGTGAGTTAATGATTAAGCAGGTGGTTGGTGATTTAGGTGATGATGAGAAGAACGAATTGGCAGGACTTGAGGAATTGCTTAATCAACTAAGGAAGGTTAGGTCTGAATTGCTTTCATTAAGGATGGAACTAGAGAAGGAGTGCTACTAAAATCTCGTCTCTCATAATGACTTATACCTAAATGATAATGCCCTCTCGAATGGAACGAATTCGTTCGTGTCATCATCATAATAACCAAGTACTGTGTGCTCAGTATTCCTCCTACACCTCTCACAATAAAGGTACAATTTACTACCGAGGTTTGTTAAGTCATACCCCACGTTTAGTACGGTCTCGATACCGCACCTATCACATTTAATTAACCACCTAGTCATAACCCTAAGTGAACCCAATTTAAGAAGAAATAAACCTTATTGTTTACGCCTTCAACCTCCTCATCATAGAAAGAACAAGGGCCCTAGCGGGGTTTCTACCCGTGACCGCGGTTAACTCAGCCCAATCTGGCGAACCATTTACTTCAAAAATTACGTAGCCATCCTTACCCTCGCCAATGTCAACACCGCCATAAATTAAGTCAAGCGCTTCCACAGACTTAATCGCTAACTCCATCACTGTCTTATCAATGTTTGTGCAGGGCTTTCCAACGGCTCCCTGGGCGACATTAGTTTTCCATTGACCCATTGGAGCAACTCTAATCATGCACCCGAAGACCTCACCGTCAATCACCATAACCCTTATGTCGCGGTTGGGCTTCTCTATGTACTTCTGCAGGTATATGGGCTTCTTAAACGTGAGCAGGGTCCTCATTATCTGAAATGCGATGTCGGCGTCACTAACCTTCACAGCGCCATAACCCCTAGAGCCTTGCAATGGCTTGATCACCACATCCTTCATGTTCTTAGCAACCTCGTAGGCATATAATATGTCCTCGGTGCCTATTGTATCGGGCACGGGCAAGCCCTTACTCTTCAGTATCACCGTAGTCTCAAGCTTATTCCTAGTCCTCAACAACCCATCTAATGGATTAATAACCACGGCACCACTCTCCTCAATCAACCTCATGGTTATCGTCCTCCTAAAGAACGTCTCAACATCAATAAGAACCCCGAGACTCCTGAGGAAGACCCCATCAACCTTAAACGGCCTATCCCTAATTACCGTGACTGGCCCATCCTTATCAACCTTAACCGATATCCGCGAAATCGGTACATACATGGCATTCAAACCGGCGTCTCTCGCATAGACTATTAAGTCCCTGCTTGGCCTGTCGGGTATTGGCGAATCGCCTATTATGACGACTGAATTAGACATACACCGTGCCCAATTTAAATTAATTTATAAGTCTTTTAACGTAAAAACATGTATATGATGCTTTATCAATCTTTATTTTAATCAAACCTGGGGTGGTGGAGATGGTGGAGGTTGGCGCCTCCTCACCCTGCGTGGTGAGTACCTCCTTCTTATTTCATTACTCATCATTAAGGCTAGGAGGGTGAGCACAAGCGTGATCACTAGTAGTATTATTGATAGTATTAGTGAAAACGTACCAGGCAGCAACGGGCCCATCATCCCTGAAAAACCGACATAGTATTGGTAAATAATGTATATCCTAATGACCGATATCAACGCTATTAAAATTAGGACTAGGCTTGTGGCGATTATTGAGGGTAATCCCCGGAACTCCCTCCTATTTAGACTTGACCTTGCCATGTATATCAGGAAACCCCCAATCACAGCCATTATTGATGATGCAGCTACGAGCCCCGTAACCACATTAAGCCCAGGGAAGGTGAGTACCTGGAAGTACTTCACCGCTATTGATGGTGGTAAATCATTTGATAGGAAGTCAGCGGCTATGACTATCATGATAACCGAGAGTAATGAGGCAATGACTGAGATGAACATGAACATGGATGATCTATCAATCAGCCTCTGTATCTCGTCAGAGTACATGCCTTAGACACCCTAATCACTGCAGGTATATGTACTGCCTTATCCTAACCTTACAGTAGGGCATGTTAGGGACCTCTCAATTAATTTAGCCCTATGCCTACTGTCCTCCCTAATCCACTCACCATCAATCATCATTACAGACCCACAACTTGGGCATTTATTCACGTAAGGATTCAAACTATAATACGGTATTGACGATAATATACTCCTAATGCCCTTCTGCGGCATCATCCAGATCACCCTATCAACAAATAACTAATTAATAAATGTTAATGTCCAAGAAACTTGAACCAACATAATGGCCAAAACACTAAAATCCCTTAAAGCCCGAAATTAGTTAATGAGTAGTGAAGCAAAAATACCCGAGATACCTGCTGAATTAAGGCCCGTCCTTGAGGTTGTGTATGAGGGCAATGCACCTCACATAAGGTGTAAGTACAGAGGTAAGGATGGTAAGGAGTGCGGTGCACTATTCTTCAACCTAAATGATGCCATTAGGCATTTGGTCACGCATGACAGTAAGTATAGGAGGTTCCTGTCCCTCATTAACACGTAATGCATTTAAATTCCTAATACCCTACCCTATAAAATATGGCAAGGCAGGTATCAATAAATGAGTTGCTAAACCTTGTTAATGATGCTGAAAACTTTGAGGTGGTTGATTACCAAGGCGATTCAATAGTGATTGATGAGGTTAAGGGGATTGTTAAGATAAAGGATGAGGAGGCGAAGAAGGAACTTAGTGAGTTGCGTAAGAGGAGTCCGAGAGGTAAACCAACGCCTAAGCAAATAGCGACGACGGCTGAGGCCGTTAAGAAGCTTGCCGAGAATAGGGTGAAGTTTAAGGTGGTCTTTGGCCCTAAGGAGGTCATTATTAGGTTTGACCTTGACCACTACATCAGGCTTAGTGATAGGGATGTTAGGATCGTGGGCTTCACAGGTAGGGATGAGGGTACCCTGGGCTTGATAGCCGACACCCTCGAAAGGTACGGGCCACTTGTCTTCCTTAAGAGGGTTAAGTAATACCGCTGAAATTTGTGTTTTAGGCTATTAAATACCGTAGCAGTTAGTGATTGTGCTACCTAAATTCCTAATCATGAGAAGGCACCCAATACTACCACTCAAGTTGGACGATGGAGTACTCTGCGTAGTGCATAGGGATAATTACATTGACTTCATTACGCCATGCAATGAAGCTGGTAATTACGTAATGTTAATCCCATACCAAGGCTCATACGTGGAGGGCAAGCCTGTTAGACCCATCATCTGGGGCGACTTATCGAGTATTGAGGTTTACGCCCTATTGAGGAGTGAGCTGGCACTTTATGAGCTTAGTGTTAGGGTGGTAAGGCGTCATACGTTAGGTACCGCGTTAATGAGGAGTTCCTTAGAGGCGTTAGTTTTCATGGTAATGCCATGAACGAGTTATTGAGCGTGGTTGATACTGTATTGAGGAATTATATAAAGTCCAGCTTCATGATTTACACGGCCTACCTAAGGCTTGTAATGAATAGTAACGTTAAGTTCCTGGGTATAGGGAGTACGTTAGGGGTAGGGTTAGGATTTATGGTAATGATGGCTTGGTAATAGTGAGGGAGAGTAGTGGTGATGAGGTTAGGGTATCATTGGTATCAACGATTGAGGGCATTAATAATTTCACGAGCGTAATAATGTCGTTAATAAGGTCCTCAAGGGTTATAAATGATGTTAGGTTTGGTAGGATTGGGCACTCCGTTAAGTTGCTTCTTGATGTCTTCATCCCTAATAATTTATTAACCACTGTTAATAAAGGCGCCTGATGCTCGGAATAATCGGTCATACAGCAATCGACATAATAAGGAGGGGCTCAACCGTCAGGAGGTCACCAGGTGGTGCACCTACTTATTGCTCATTTTACCTAAAGCAATTAGGGATTGAGCCATTACCAATCACGTTAGTTGGCAGTGACTTTAATAATTACCTAAATGATTACAGGGTTAGGGGCATAGTCACGGATAGGATTAAGGTATTGAATGATTGTGACAGTACGTCATACGAAATAACGTATTACGATACAACGAGGAGGTTAAGGTTATTGGCGAGATGCAGGAACTTCGCAATACATGACCTCTATGACTTGCCCGACACGGTTGCAGTGAATCCAATAGCTAGAGAGGTGAGCCTAGACGTTATGCGGCATATTAGGGGAGTCACTAGGTTTGTCGGTGTTGATTTGCAGGGGTTTACCAGGGTTTTTGATGAGAATAATTATGTTGACGTTAGGATAAATATTAACGATGTTGTGGAGTTAATGAGGTATGCCGATGTTATTAAGGCAAGTGTTGATGATGTATCAATGGATGAATTCAATGCCATAATCAGTAAGTACCCAGATAAGATCGTGGTATTGACCATGGGCGCTAATGGATCAATATTAATGCATAACGGTCGCAAATTCCATGTTTCAACAGACGGCATAGTCAATGCGAAAGACCCGACTGGGGCTGGCGATGTATTGACCTGCGCACTGACGTACATGCTCGGTAGGGGTGAGGACCTTGAGTGGTCATTCATTTTCTCAAATGCGGTCGCTGTTGCTAAGACGATGGGTGAGGGGCCCTATGGCGTCATTAATAATGGTGTCGTGGATGAGATAGCCAATAAACTATTCTCACGACTTACCAGGGCTTGACTTATTGACTATATCGCTTACGTAATCAATGTCCGTAATCTGAACATAACTAAACCTGCCAACCCTCCTAACAGTTATTAACCCCTTATCATGCAGTCTCCTAATTATCCTGGAGACCGTACTCTTGGGTAATCCCAACTCCCTAGCGATTTCTGCCTGGTATGCATCACCACCCTTATTTAATAAGTAGGATAAGACCCTCACCTCATCCTCATTAATATTTACGAATGACTCATTAACATCTGATGTACCCGCCCTATTCTTACTCGCTGCGTCAAACTCTAATTGATTAATAACGGTTGATGATCTATTAACCCGCACCCTCTCCACTTCCTTATCCATTGGCTTTCTTGATTCTTTAAATACCTGATAAATGAATGATGCCAATACCGCAAACTGGATAAGAGCGACAGAAGCCACTAGGTAATAATCATACGTACTCACCAAAACCATACAAGACATAGTGGGTGGCGTACTTATTTATAAATTACACCTGGTTATAATGAAGTGTATAGGTGGTCAAATGGGATAGAATGTATATGGCCACAGCCGCTCAAGAACATGATCTTTCCACCTCATTGATCATATCATCTATCTTTGTGGCTATTAACGTTAATATTCCAAGGCTAGGAAACTCAGCCATCAGGTGCGCTATACCGAGATCCTCATAAACTATTTGGGCATTAAACCCCTTATTTACGAGGTAATCAACTACGCACTTTAATGCCGTTATGGCTCTTACCAAGACATCTACCTTAACCCTGCCCAACTCCAGTTGGCGGTGCTCAAGCTCCACATACACCCTAATTACACCAACCTTGGTGTCATAAACCTTGAACATGCTTGACGTAACATCGCTTAAGTCGAGTATCCAATTTCTTGATGAAAGCTCATAATTAATCTCGGTTCTCAATAATGGGTTGCTTGAGTAGCTTAGTAATTCGACCATTAGTGTTATTAGTGAGTCAACGTACGTATTAACTGATTGTAAATCATCGTATAGCTCAGTCTCGGGGCTTGGGTATATCATGGCCACCTTGTTATCCTGGATGTAGTCTACCGTAAATTTGAAATGAGGGGTCAATATTGTGAGTAGGGATAACTCGATCTCGTTTATGGGCTTTATCGATATGAACCTTAATTTATACTTATTAATGGCCTTGTCATACATGATCCTCGTCTCAATGGTCTTACCGAAAACCGAGTATCTATGCACATACGTGGCCATCAATGCATCCTCGGACTCCACGTTCCAGTTAATCATTGATATTGAATAGAGAGAAGTAATTTAAAAATGTATTAACTTTAAACATGCCGTGAGTATAGTTAAGGATCGTGTGAAGAAGTATCAGGTCTCTTTGATGAATTAAGCCTAGATTTAATTGTTGTGGTTGGTGAGGCGAACTTGAGTATTTCACAGGTGTTGATAGTGGATTAATGCTTATTATCAATAGATCAATGGATACAGCGCTAATAGTCCCAAGGCTCGACTTCCAAAGGGCTCAGAATATTGTTGGTGACCACGTGAACCTCATAGGCTACTCCACAGTCGAGGTACCGCAGAGAATGCCGGAGGAGAGACTATTCGTATCCAAGAGCCTCGGTAATTACTTGCTCAGGGAGGTTGGTCTTAAGCCAAACAATATTGTTGGCATTGACAACCCGGATTCGCCAGTGGCTAAGGAGCTTAGTTCCGTGGGCATTAAAATCATTAATATTAATGATTCAATTCTGAAAATAAGGGAGATTAAGGATGAGTATGAGGTTAGGATGATTGAGGAGGCCACGAGAATAACCGAGGAGGCCTTAGACAGCGTGTTGAAGAGAGGGCTTGAGGGTAGGAGGGAGAGGGATGTGGCTGCAATGCTGTATCAGGAAATGATTAGTAAGGGCGCCGAGGATGTGGCGTTTAAGCCTATCGTGGCATCAGGCCCAAATGGTGCATATCCACATCACGTATTTACCGATAGGGTGATTGGTAGGAGTGAATTGGTGACCATAGATGTTGGTGCTCGATATCACCTTTACTGTACGGATATGACGAGGACCATAGCCGTGGGGTCAGTGAACGGTAAATTAAGAGATGCCGCATTAGCCGTACTTGAGGCATTCAGGAAGGCCTCCAGCTCCGTTAGACCAGGTGTCAAGGCTAGGATGTTGATTCGATAGCGAGGAATGTACTTGCTGAGTACGGCTTTGACGCATATTACATACATAGTACCGGGCATGGCGTTGGAGTAGAGATTCATGAGAGGCCGTCTATAAGTCCCTCAAGTGATGAGGAGCTCCTGCCAAACGAAGTAATAACCGTGGAGCCTGGCGTTTACATCAAGGGTGTTGGTGGCGTTAGGATTGAGGATACAATACTAGTTACTGAGACTGGTTCGAGACCAATAAGTAGGTATCCCGTCGATTTATTTTAAATTGTAAAAATCGAAAGTTTCAGCCTATACGAGGGTAATTTTTTACTCATTAGCTTAATAAGTGAGTCACCATTAATTATTACTGATGAGTTCACGAGAAATTCCAGACTCTCTAATTTTCAAGTTGATGGTTATTAAGGAACTCCATAAGCTAGGATATATAAGTATTCATGAATTTCCTGACCTAATCTCAAAAATAACGCAGCATTTAAACAGTATGGGATACTCAGTTAACCCCAGCGACGTGATTAACCTACTTGATGTTGTAAGGGTTAGTAATGGTAAGGTAACATTAAGTAACGAGGGGCTCCATTATCTACAGGCTATTGAAATACTTACTAATAACATTACCAAAACCTCTTAATGCATTATACATAGCCCTCATTACCAAACCCCTTAAGTGGTTCAGTATGGTATTTACATCAATACCCCGGCAGGCATTACTTAACTCCTCAACATCCACGAATACGAATACATGCGGCGATCTCCTCCATGCGTCGGATACGGATATCGCCAATGGCGATAACTCATTGATATTAACTAGGGTATCTCCATGGATTATGTTAAGCCTGGCCTCAGGCTCAAATGTCCTAAATCCTATTATTATTGATGACTCTAGATGATCGTTATCGACCAATTTACGTAGACAGGTAATTGATGCCTCATTGAACTCCTTCCTTAACTCGTTATAGAATGCCCGTAGGACCTCATCCTTAAACTCACTCTTACCTAATAGATATGGGAGTACGTCATTTATTAGCTTGAGTTCAATGCCTTGCTTATTAATGAGGTTTAGGAACTCGAAATCCCTCTTCCACAGCGCCTTGAACGTGGTGTTTCTCGATATTAGAGGGTCAAGGAATTTGGAAATACTGCGTATCTTACTTATGAGGTATTGCCTATTCCTTAGCAGTATGGATAATAGGTAATCATCTATCACGTGCATGATCTCATAACCCTTTAAATGACCAATTGAGAAGCGGTACAACGTGCATAGGTAATCCCTAATATCGTCATTAAGCTCATCATAATACCTCAATAACTCACTTAGTAGGTTCCTGGCCAATGTATTAAAGAGAACGACTTTGTGATGGAGGTATACGAGCTTGTATATGTTGGAGCGAGCAATTACAAAACCCTCCAGGTTAGCCCTTGCCTTCTCATCAAACGCCAGTACATAGTCCTTACCGCTTTTAATAACCCTCATGTTATCGAGTATCCTCTCAATATCACTAATGCTAATGACCGAACCAATACTGGCGCCGGTCAGGTAGGAGTCCCTAAGTACGTACTCCACCCTATCAGCATCAAGATCACCTGATATCAAATTCCTTAGAATGTTTAACGGACCTAGCTCATCACCAAGTGACTTAAGGAACTTAATATCTTCATAACTAATCACATCCATGTACTGTGGTAATAATTCGGAAATCTTATGTATAATGTCACCGTGCAATAATGCCTTTATTATACGCAGGTCGATGTTAGGCATTGACTCCCTAAGCACACTCTTAAACTCATCATTATTCGTGAGTATGAAGTACGTTATTAACTCATGCTCCTTAAAGGGACCCTTAAAGACCTTACCCAGTACCTCCTCATCAATCCCCTTACTACAGCTCTTAATTAATGGATCAATGCCCTGACCATAAACACCCTCAAATACGTGGGAATAGGGTAAATGACCCAGGTCATGCAGTAATGCGGCGATCCTCATGTGCATTATCAACTCATCCTCTGTATCGAGGCCCATGGACCTACCAAGGTTTAGTAGTGATTCCCTAACCTCATTGGATCTAAGCATTCGCTCAAGCATTAAGGTCACTATTTGAAGTGTGCCTAATGAATGCTCAAACCTACTATGGTGGGCTGATGGGTAAACCATAAATGTTAGGCCGAGTTGATGAATGTACCGTAACCTCTGCACATACCTGCAGGAATCAATGAACCTAGCTTCCTCATTAGTTAGCCTAATCCAGCCAAGTGCTGGGTCTGCGATAACCTTGGCATAATTAAGTGTCATTTTCCGGAATTAAGGACTAAACATATATATTAATATTGTCAGTTCTTCCATTAATTAGGAATGAGCAAGAGCGATGCCATAATAGTGGGTGCAGGACCCAGCGGGCTTTACCTAGCCCGTGAATTGAGTAAGGTTATGAATGTGACAATATTCGAGGAAGACAGGATGCTTGGAATACCACCCCATTGCACAGGTCTTGTTAATCTTAGTTCGTTAAAGGTCCTTGCATATCGCCCCCCATCGTGAACACCTATAGGTATGTGAGAATAACTGACTTAAGCGGTAATAGCATAACCTTTGATTTTAGGGAAAGAACAATAGCAATGCTTGATAGACCAGGTCTCGAGCATTACCTTGCCGATGAGTTGGGTAGCGCCACGTTAGCGTTGGGTGAGAGGGTTACTGAGTTAGATAATGGGATTGCTAAGACAAAACTACGGCAGGAGCATTTGACATCGCCATAATTGCGGAGGGCGCCAACATGGCGCTAACGAGGAATTTAATTCCGTGGAAGCCAACCCATGTTTATGGCATACAGACCGATACTAAGTCATTTGCCGTAAGTGAGTTAATGCCTAGGAGCGATGATGAGATTGTGGTTATCTTTGATAGGAAGCTCAGTGAGCATTACTTTGCCTGGATAGTTCCAAGGAATTCCCATGAGTTCAGGATTGGGATTGCTGATGATGCCAATGTGTGGGTTAAATTCACGGAGCTACTGAAGATAATTAATGCCGAGCAATCAAAACCATTTGGTGGTAAGATAATAATTGGTGGATCACCAAGCCACGTGGTTGCGGGTAATGTAGCGATAATTGGTGATGCTGGAGGTTTTGTTAAGCCAATGACGGGAGGGGGGATTATAATGGGTATGCTAAGTGCGAAGTTGCTCGCGGAAAGCATAAGTAATGCCGTAAAGGAGGGACTATCAATAACTGATGCATTGTCTCTCTACGATGCATTATTCAGGAAGTATATTAGGGGGATGGTTAAGGCGTTGGGCTCCGCATCATACATACTACATATGATGATAAATAGAAGCTTAGGCAATATAATGCAGCTAATGAGTAAGGTTAATGTCGTTGTTGAGGATTATGATAATCACATTGACGCAATAATGAAGGCAGCCTCAAGAAGACCTTGGCAGTTCATTAAAGCGCTCCTTGCAGTAGTTAATGAATTATCATTAATTGAACCAGGCAGAATCAATAGGTTAATTAAGGATACGCTGGAGTAGTGCTATCTCGTTATCCTCATTATACCGCTCATCTCCTCTATCAACTTCGCACCCTGCCCCTCCTGGAACCATTTAATGATCGGCTCGAGGTATTTAACCACCTCGTCAGCAACGGCATTCTTGAGGTCTAGCGGGTGTATCTTGCCCTCGGTATATGCCTTAGTTAATTCATCAAATGTCCAGAACTCCATCCTGCCGCCACCATACTGCTGAGGTCTCTCAATGATGAAGGGCTTGTCCCTACGCTCCCTGAAGGAGAATAGGTGCACCAGCTCAACCACTGGATTCATCCTGACCTCCCTCGGCGGGCAGTAGGCCTTGAGTATTTTCTGGCGTATGGTCTCCGCGCTATCGTGTAGGAATATTGCCGTGTCGGGCAGGGACTTACTCATCTTCATTTCACTTAATTCCTCCTTAGACTCCTTACCGGTTATGTTTAAGGCAGGTATTAGGCTGTGGAATAGGGCTATTGGCTTAACCTTCTCATTATTGAGCGTCAATGGGTAAAACCTAACCTTAAGCGCGACCTCCCTGGCTAGTACGTAGGCCTTCCTCTGGTCAATACCACCGTGAGCAATGTGTGAACCTATCACAAACACATCGGCAACCTGGAGCAGCGGGTAGACTAGCCACGACATTGGTATTGACTCACCCATCTTCCTACCGAGTATTGTCAGGCTATGCCTAATGTCGGCTAGGTTCGTCATCCTGGCCAGGTCGAGTATTAAGTACCAGTACTCATCATTGTTGTGATACAGATCGCTGGCCATGTAAAACCTCACATTATCAGGGTCACCGCCAAGGACCTCAATGGCCTTCTTAAAGGTCTCAACGTAGTACCTATTCGCAACCCTCCTTATTAATTCAAGATCGCCGCCAAGCTTATTATTGAGCCACGAGTGTATGTCGGCGAGCAGTATCGACACCTCAATACCCGCCTTCTGTAGGTCTACAACCTTTGATAGGCTGACGATACCAGTACCAATATGAATGAATCCACTGATCTCAAACCCTATGTAATGCTTTAGCTTAGCTCCAGTCTCTAGGTATTGTCTTAACTCATCAACTGTGAGAACCTCCTCCGTGGGGTACCTGGTTATTAATGATAATCTCTCCTCAATATCCATTATTAATACCGTTAAAATTAAGATAATTAAACTTTATTGATATAGAATTCACGTGGTTAAGGTAGTCATTGATAGGGTAAGGGCTTGGGGCCACGTAAACGTCAGCGCTAGGCATAGGACTACGATTGAGATAACAAGGGATGATTATTTAACGCCAAGAGGCGATTGCATAATTGGTATTAAGGCTGATAAGGGGTTATCCGACATAAACCCTGAACTTAAGGAGGTCATTAGGAAGGATGGATCATTGGTAATGGTCATATTCATTGTTGATGATTACTTTGACTATGTAATCGGCATGGGTTCATCAAGGCTCACCCTAAGCAATAATAATAAGTTGATAATTAGGAGGAGTAGTTACATTGATGATGCAACATTAATGATCAAGGCGAATAAGGCAGCCATTAACCTCGATAGAAGACTCATAGATAGGTTAAAGAAAGGAAGCCCCTTAACAGTATACATTGTAGGTGTCGACCTTGAGCAGGATGGAACAATTAAGGGCAATGGCACTTAGGAAATTAATCCATGTTGTGCTATCCGTCTTCCTAATCATACCATTCATAGTTAACCTAAACGCCTATGGAATATCAACAACGCTATACTTCGCATTAATTGCCCTGGGTGTTTCCGTGATATACGTAATCCAGGTTAAGAGACCAATAATCACCATAGTCCTGCTGGATGCCTTAACAAGTGCCAGGAGGTCAATACTGCAACAGATCACGAAGTCACCAATAGGCTCGGCAATACCAATAGATACGCTGGATGACGGTTTAATGAGGCTTGAGAGGACCGTTAAGGAACTGCTTGAGAGTGTCGAGAGGGATTACGAGAGGAGAGGTGGTTACCTGGGCATCCTAATGGGTGCCATCGGCGTATTGATTAGCAGTTATTGACTGGTAATTACGTCATTTACGGAATAATATCGGTAATAGTTTACGACACAATGAGCGCGATCGGCGGCGTACTCCTTGGTAGGGTTAAGCTACCCTTTAGTAATGCCACAATGGAGGGCATGCTCGTAGGAATGGCATCCCTCGCTATAGTACTATTCTTATTCACAAATCAATTAATTGGCACGTTTGCTATAACCGTGGTAGCGGCGCTCGCCGAGGCATACGGCTTTGAAGACAACCTAGCGATACCAGTGACCACGTCATTAATGGCCATGGCCCTTAGACTACCCGTGATTACATAATAACCTTGCAATAGCCTTGCTTAAGCCTAACCAGGATCCCCATTAACCTGCCTCATCCTAAAGACTTGGCAACTCATTATTAGCTCAGCGTCTTCATTAAGGTTTAGTTAACAACTGAATAGTGAACTAAACGTTCATAATAATACTAATCAAAGTCAGCGGATTTATTTCTCATTCCATCGCTTCAATAATTCATGCGCAGCATTTACCCCAAGCTCCTCAGGACTCAACGAAGAACCACTTAACCTAATAATGACCTTCCTCTCCCCATTTAAATCAGCCATACCTGCGATGAATTCTATACGATCCCCCTCATGAATCGCCACACCGCCAACAGGTACGTGACAGCCACCACCGACGGTCCTTAAAAATGCCCTCTCAGCCAATGCCTCAGCCTAGCCCTGGGATCACTGGCCTTATTCAGGAGGTCTATTAGTTCCGTATCCTTTTCACGGGCAACAACCGCTATTATGCCCTGCCCAGGCGCTGGTGGCAATGTATCAAGGGGTATGCGGGTATATTTAATACGGAAAGATTTCACGTCACTCATCAACCTCGCAAGACCTGCCTCGCGATTACAATGGCATCGTAATCACCCCTTACCAATTTATTGATTCTTGTATCAACGTTGCCCCTAATGACGTCCACTGAAATATCCCTCCTAATGCCCAGGAGGAATGCCCTACGCCTAACGCTTGACGTACCAACCCTCGCACCACTTGGTAGTGCCGCTAAATCACTTGGGTAGTTGTCCCTAACCGCCAGGACGTCGTATGGTGGATCCCTGGGTGAGAAGCCCGCGACAACGAGACCTGGACTAATCTCGCTGGGCAGGTCCTTGAGACTATGCACGGCTATGTCAGCTTCATCCTTCAGCAGTGCCAGGTTAACCTCCTTTTCGAATATGCCCTTAACCCCAATTGCGTATAGTGGCTTGTCCTGAATAACATCGCCTGTTGTTCTTACGATAACTACGTCGAACTGCACGTTGGGCTCGACTTTCCGGATCATGTTCATTACGATCTCCGTCTGTATTAGCGATAATCTACTCCCTCTGGTTGCAATCCTAATTCTCATTACGCAGTACCCTATTAGTTACATTATTTAAACACTAAACGACTGGGCAAAGTCCTGGTACTTCTTAAACACGTCCTCGCATAATACGTTCGTTCCATCCCTGGAGGATAGGTATAACTTAATCTTCTCAATAGCCTCAACAGCAGGGCATGACTTAATTATGCCCTTAATCACCTCCCGATCCTTATCACCAACCTTAAGCTTATCTGCAATAATCTCATCAACATACTCATCATGAATAGGTAATACGGGTATTACAGCATCTATGTTCTTCTTAATGAACCCTGGATCTATGAGCCACGGATTATTACTCTCAAATACAATGACCAAGTGCTTAGCCTTGGCTATGTTTAGGAGCTTAAGTATGTGGTTTAAATCCGTGTTAATGACCTCCTCAAGATTTGGTACATGAATTATCGCACTATCAATTATGGAAATACTTGGATCCTTATAATTAATAATCGACACGCCAAGATGCTTAGCCACGTAGTTTATCAACGCAGTCTTACCCGACTTAGGCGGACCCACCACTAATACCGATACTATGTACTTAAGCCCTAGGTTACTCATCATATCCCTTAACCTGATTGATGAATCAATATAATCAATGAGTTTGGATTTCGTATTCATACTTATCAAGTCAACAGGGTCAAGCGCAATAACGACATTGGTACTAATACCCTTACCCTTAACCCTAGGTTTCTCAGTAACTGTCTTACCTTTTGTCTCCTCCTTACGTATCTGCGGCTTAGGCGCCTCTGGGACCTTTTCCTCCTTTACGTCTTTCCTCTCCAACGGTAAATTAGTGACTGTTTCATTGTTCTTATTCACGTTCTCTACCTTAACCTCCTCCTTAATCTGTACTGACACGTTCTCTGCACGCGCTTGAGGGCCGGGGCTTGTCCTATTAGTCACGAACCCTTCAGCCGTTAGAACTGGGTTATTAGAGGACTTGTCGGTGTTGATTACCTCCTTGGCCTCATTAACCTGCTTCAATCGTATCTCCTCAACATACTTACTTTGCCTTTGCTCCCTCCCAATACTCTCTGTAGTGCTGTATTTCACAACCTCAATACCGTATTTCCTCAATTTATTTATGGCATTAACATCACTATTCACTATCAACGCATATAACTTAGTATGCCTATTGTAATCAATTAATTTGAGTAATAGGTCCTTATTAATTTCATTAGGCATTAGTACGAGTAACGACCTCTCATGAGTTCTAATAAACCAGTTAATGTCATTTGACAGGTCATCAATATCACCCTTAACTATGAATCCCTTAGACCTGGTTAATCCAAATAGCACCTTAGCTATTATCTCAACCCTATCCTGAGGTAACGAAGCATATAATGCAATCACCCCAGTCTTAGATAGTGTGTTTATTATGGTGTTTGCGAAATCTACATCATCCTTAGGAAGTTTCTTAGCCCAGTAACTATATTCGGTAATCGTTATTGGATCAACCACCGGTATTACAATTGGTGGGCTCTTCCTCGCACTTAACATTGATTGAATACCTGCCTTAAGTCGGGACTGCGCGATTTCAAGTGCGTAGGTGGCAAGCCCGATAATAACCGCCCCAACAATGACTAGGGGAGTTACGTAGTAATTCCATGTATTGATAATTAATGGAATGTAAAGTATGGATGCCGTAATTAACTGTGGCGTTAGGTTAATGATTGCTTGCGACAAAATCGCATTAGTGTGCCAGGTCATGAGCAACCTTGTTAAGTACCTACTTATTAAGGGCGGTACTACGGTGATGATTATAAGGATGAAATAAAGCGGTGCATTGCTCAATTCATGATACATGGTGAGCAAATTACCTGAATTATCGAATAATAGGGACTCCATCCCATGTATCAGGTCTAGGTTTGTCGCGTGGATGGCCGTTATTGGGATCCACGTAATACCCTGATACGCAGCACCAATTACGTAAAGTAATGTGAGTAGTACGAAAAGGCCTGCCGACCTGACACTATACCCCTTTACAGATGGTGCTATTGAGAGTGGTATTGATAACCAATACAGTGGTGTGAATAGTAGGGCCCATGATGCTATTGCTACGTCATTAATAATGCCAGCCTCGGTTATTAAATAAGCAGCTATAAGTAATGGCATTATCAATAATGATGCATGCCCCAGCGTTGTTATGAAAGTTAGTACTACATACGTTATCAATATAGCTGCTGTTATGCCGTACCTCCTGAGAGCTGACGATGCAATAACTAGGGCTAATAGCATTATAAATATGTAAAGGGGTATTATTGGAAAAACCATGTAGAGTAGTACGGCTATAATGGCGTCAGTTATCGTAGAAATGACGCTCATTATTACGTTCTGTTTCACATAATAAAACCATGAAAAATACTTTATAAACGTTTCTTTCCTAAGTAATTAAAAATAGAATTAAATGAAACTCAGGAGAAACTGAGAGAAACTATGTATCTGCATGTATTGACTTAATAACGTCAATCCATGGATTATCTCGTATAAAATCAGGTAATGAGTCATTATTAAACTGCTCACTACCAGCACTACCAACAACTTTATCCTGCCCTCTCATAGAACTGGAGACACAGCCATCCGCACCTCTTTTCTCAAGCTCCTCAACCTTCTCAATGAGCTTACCAATCAATTCCTTAAGAGATTTCAACTCCTTTATCAACTCACCCGGATAAGCATTATCATATGAATAATCACCCTTGACTGGGGCTCAGGCATTCCTGCAATAATTGATAAACTCACATTAAAGATACCGCCATAACCACCCAATAAGTACGAATTATTACTTATTAAATTATTATTACTTACCTGGGTATCCATTCTACTTACCTGCTTATCATTACTTGCTTGACTTATTACTTGATCCATGTTTTTAGTGAAAGCCCTATACTTAGATATTGCCTTGTATACCGTGTTTACTGATATACCGAGCTTCTGGGCTATTTCCTTAGGCTTCAATCCCTCATTAAAATAAAGCTTAGCAGCCAATTCCTCGGTCTTCGTCAATTTACTCGACATACATTTATTGAGTACTGTCCTCGGCTAAAAATCAGTTTATGCCTCTAAATTAATGAATTATTCAAATCATACTTATTAATATACGGTAACTGGTGGTAAATAATATTAAGGGACCAATTATCCCTGGAACCCAATGAGTGTAAAAGCCACAATAGCTGTTCACGGCGGCGCCGGTAGCCTAGGTTACTTCATCAATGAGGAACATAGGCGAAGGTACTTAAATGGTTTAGTAAATGCCGTGAACGCAGGTCTTGAAGTGGCAAAGAAGGGCAATGCCCTTGACATGGTTGTTGAAGCCGTCACGTCCATGGAACTTGACGGTTCTTACGATGCTGGTAGGGGATCGGTGTTGAATTTGTATGGTGAGGTTGAGCAGGATGCCGGTGTCATGTGGGGTAGAGACTTAAGTGTTGGTGCCGTTGCGTCCGTTAAGCACGTAATAAATACGATAAGGCTTGCCAGGCTTGTGATGGAGAAGACAGATCACGTATTAATAACTGGGGAGGGCGCTGAGGAGCTGGCCAAGCAGTTTGGGCTTTGGGTTCCATCCACGGAGCTAATAAATGAACCTAAAATTAATAGGTATAAGTCTTTGATTAGGAATTTGCGTTCACGGTACGAGAAAAACGTAGACCTCGCTAGGAAATTGGGCTTACTAGGCACCGTTGGTGCGGTGGCGCTTGATAGAGATGGTAACCTAGCTGCTGCAACGTCCACGGGCGGTGTAGTACTTAAATGGCCTGGCAGGGTGGGTGACTCACCAATCCCCGGCGCTGGTTACTGGGCTGAGAATGGCGTATGTGCCGTGTCGGCTACGGGCATTGGGGAGTTCATAATCAGGGCCATGGCGTCATTCAGGGTAGCTACGCTGGTTAAGAGCGGCATCGGAATCAGTGATGCTGTTAGGCAGGTTGTTGATTACGTCACTAAGTTGTTTGGCCCAGGTAATATTGGGTTAATCGCAATTGACAGCTCTGGTAATGTGGCTTCAGCATTCAATACGGAGGTCATGGGTAGGGCATGGGGTAGGGAAGGCATGAATAAGGTGATTGTGGCACACTTTCCAAGTGACCCATTCCCATAAGCCAAACTGCTACAGGAACTTCCTAATAAAATCATTGAGTCTTTCTCCAATCTCCCTCGCCCGCTCTCTAAATACCCAATAATCCCTGGACTTATCGTACACGATCCTACCATTGACAATCACCATATCCACGTCAGAGCCATCTGCGGAATAAACAATGTTAGATAGAAGATTATCACCCTAATTGGTTGAAGCCTTGGACTACCTAAGTCAAGCAATACTAAATCAGCCACACAACCACTGCCTACGCAACCACCATTAAGCCCCAATAGCCTATAGCCGTTTATGGTGGCGGCCTTAAACGCGTGCAGTGCCTTAATACTCACGTCCCAGTACGAGTGCCTCTGGAGTAGTACTGCCATCTTCATCTCCCTAAACATGTCGAGGGAATTATTACTGGCCGGCCCATCAGTGCCCAGCGTCACTATAACACCCATATCCATCAACTCCCTCATTGGAAAGTGACCTGCCGTGGCTAGCTTCATATTCGATGTCGGTGCATGGGTCACCCTGGCATTCACCCTCGCTATTATGCCCAACTCCCAATTAGTGACCCAGCCCAGGTGAATGAGTTGTGACTTACTCGACACCAGGCCAAGCGAGTTTAAGTACTCCACTGGAACATGCCATACCTCCTCTTTGATTCGTAAACCTCATCCCTAGTCTCGGACACGTGGACCTGGATCGGTAGGTCAAGCTCATTACTCAAGTCCCTAGCCCTTAACAGCGTGTCCCTACTGACAGCGTAGATACTGTGGACATTAATCAATGGTCTAACCAATTGTGACTTACCATAAGTACTCACGAAATTCCTTAATTCATTCTCAACGCATGAGGGTTTCCTTAGCGTGTCTATGAATGTAGACCCCAGGGCAGCCCTCAACCCGTACTTCAACGCCACGTCTGCCGTCACGTCAGGATAATGATACATATCGATGAAAGCAGTTGTACCACTCATAATCATTTCAATTATGGATAACTCACTGCCGAGGGCTATCACGTCCCTGGTTAACTCACGCTCAACACTCCACATTTTATTAAGCCATGTCATTAACTCCGCATCATCATAGAATCCCCTCAATAGGGACATTGGCGTATGTGTATGGGCATTAACAAGCCCTGGAATTACCACGTGGCCCGAGCAATCAATTTTCTCAAACCCACCCATGGTTATAGTACCAACGCCCGTTATCAATCCATCACTAATTGCTATGTCCACGTTCCTAAGCACCTTAGGTTCATCGTTAATCCACGTTAACACAAAGTCACAATTTTTAAGTAGATAATCCATGGGCAATTCCTGGTTGTTACGCCTTATCTAAAACCTTTGGTTCCAGGTGTACGGCCTTAATTACGTAAATCCACGAGTATTGATCCAACCTTTTAACCTCACCATCATCAATAACAATCCTATACCTAAATAATGGCGCATCAACAACGAAAGTCTCACCCTCACCACCCTCCAACGCCGGATTAAAGCCATACTTAGCGGCTGATTTTATCAACTCCTCAATATCGCTGAGCATCAATACCCTACCCAATAACCTGGGGCTAATACCATGGTGCTTATTGACGTCAATACGAACCTAAACCCCTGCCTATACAAATCCCTCAGGTAAGTGACCTGATCCTTCCTCCACAGTGGCGAATATACCCTGAGACCAACCTCATGGGCTATTATGTTAATCATCATCCTCTGGTAATCAGACAGTAGGGCTCCAGTCACAATGCCAGTAACGCCAAACCTCCCCTTAACATCGGCAAATGCTCTCCTCAAGTCCTCAAGTTCAACATCCTTAACACCGTTAGTCTCATAAATAACCTGCTCAATATCCAACGCCTCGGCCTGATACCTCGTCCACTCAACGTTTGGATAGTGAAACATCCAGGAGTCAGAGCGATGAGGCTTAAGTGTTAGTAGGCAGACAACGTCAAATCCCTTGAGTACAGCCCAGTGAAGGGCGTACGTGGAGTCCTTACCGCCTGAAAACAATGAACAAACCCTCATTATTAATACACAGTCAATCCACGCCTTAAAACACTAAGGCCATAAATCAGTACAAGTCCTTTAGATAGCATCCTCAAAGATAATATAGAAAGGAAGGAAAGAAAAAAAAGTATTAATCACTTTTACATGGCTATTTTTAACTCTTTTTAAATAAAAGTACTCCCATTATGTTGCTGTTTAACTGCTGGATCACGTAATCGATATGGCTTGTGCTGCCTGTATGTATGGGTTCTTTAGCAGGGCGTTAAAGCCTGGCTGTCGAATGCGCTCGTGTAGTTGGTTAGGCTTGCCGTGAATGATACGTTAAAGTTCGCGATGGCTGGCACGAGTGTTTGGTTGCTGTATGGCTCCAGTATTGTGAAGGAGAGGACTGCTGCGCCTTGGATAGACGTGGCGTAGCCGCTCTCCAGTAGACAGAGGTTGGTGATGCTAATGCTTAGTGTGGCATTCACGAGGTTCCTAGTGGCGTTGGCCGGTAATATACTCTTGAACTGGCTAGTGAGTGGTAAGACAACCGGTTCCTTCGTGGCGAAGCAGTACGTGGTCTGCCCATTCCACGTGCTATTACCAATATACGTCAGATTCTCAATAACCCCGTTCCATAGGTAATTAACATAAGCCGTTACATTACTTAACTCACTCATTGGCGTGCACCCTAGGCAGATGTGTAGCCAGGCGGCACGGTGGTGTTCGTAAACCTCGCCATTGCTGGGGAGACCGCAGCACATAGTGATGTTGTGTTCGTGAACATGGCAAGTCCAATGGGGACTTGCGTGGTGTTCCTTGTGGGGAACAACACCGTGACTGTAGCCGGCCCCGAGATAAGGAGCTTAAGGCCCGTGACGTTCGAGTACGATACCTCAATACCACTTGAGTTAATGACCGCAAACGGCATGGCCATGTAGAACCCACTTGATGTTGCATTTAAAGTGATGCTCACATTCATTGCCATCCACACAGTGTACTGACCCTTGAGTAGGGCCAGTGAGTTGTTTAGAGCCACCTCCTGCGGTGGCGGGGGTGGTGGCGTTGGCTTGCTCGTCGTCACATTAGTCCTCAGCGGCGGAGTTGACTTGGTCACGTGTGGTCTTAGTAGCCCTGGCATTAGAAAACCCGCAAGGGCTGCTACGACTATCACTATCACCACCACGCCTATTATCAGGCCTTTACTCACCATAGCATGAAGCGCGTATGACATGTTATTTATAAACTAATCGTTAAAGATACAGAAAAGATGTGTGAAAAATGTATAAGTTGGAGGTGAGGAATTTTAAGATAAAGATTGTTGTTATGTGGCCGAGGCCATGACCATGATGGTTAAAAACTCTCTAATGCCGCTGGTGTGTCGTCAGCAGGGTCTTGAAAAGTTCTTCGTTAGGAGCTTAATTATGAGGTGAGGATTTCGTAAGCCGTAAATAGTAATGTTTTTAATTCACTGGCTGGCGAGTGACCTGATGAGTGGCGAAGGTGAGGAGTGGCAATTTCCAGAGGATTGGGAATACTCAGGTGGAGTACCAGAGAGACTACTGAAGATTAGGCTAAGTGCCCATACTGCGGTCATGTGTTTGAGGTTGAGATGGGTGAGTCCTGGTACAACATGGCATATCAATAACCTGCCCCAAGTGCGGTAAACAATTCTCAGTAAGCATGTACGGAGAGGTAATCGGTGAGGTTAAGAAGACTGCGAAGAAGTGACATTAAAAATAATAAGTAGCCACGCCTCATAACGTCAATGAACAACGCCAAGTGCATCGAGGACCTACTGAACGCCTTAATGACATTCTACTCGGTAGTTTCCATAGAACATTATATGATACTCCTACTGATAATTAAGTCAAGGAGCACTGAGGGTGTTTATGACCAAATATTAAACGTGGTTAGGGATCACTTGGATAAGGAGAGTAGAATGCTTAACAACTTATTAAGACTAAGAAACTGCCTAAGCGAAGATACGACAACCATAATTAACGACTTCGCCAAGAATGTTCAGGATGGAATTGCGATGATTAATGACCCAGAGTTCATAAGCGTTTATATCAACGATTTCATGTCGGCAGTGAGGACTCTTGCTAGGTATATTTTATCCCATGAGGAGTTATTATCGAAGATTATCAATTCATTGCAGGAATACGTTCGGAAATACATGAATGATTTTACCCAGTATTAAGTCAACACTTAATTACGATAGGAACTGCGCAGGTACGGTCGCCAGGTTCTTCTTGATTGCCTCAATACTCGCCAGGAACTTCTTTCTCTGCTCCTCATTCAGGTTCAACTCAATTATCTTCTCAACACCACTCTTACCAAGCACCACAGGAACCTCTGCAAAGACATCCCTCACGCCGTACTCGCCGTCCAGGTATACCGATGCTTCGAAGACCCTCTTCCTATCCTTCTTTATGGAATCAACCATTAGCGCCAATCCCGCAGCTGGACCCCAGTTACTGCTGAAGCCCCTTAGGTTCGTTATCTCAGCACCTGCCTGGACTGTCTTCTTCACAATCTCATCATACTGCTCCTTTGTTATGAACTCAGTGAGCGGCTTACCATACACGAAGGATGCCTCGGGTACCGGGTACATGTTCTCACCATGTTGCCCAAGGACGACCGGTATTATTGACTCGGGAGCAATACCAATGAGCTGTGATGCGTAGTATGCCATTCTCTGCGAGTCGAGGACGCCGCTGAACCCTATGACCCTATTCCTTGGGAAGCCCAGCTTCTTGTAGAGCACGTAGACCATTGCATCGAGCGGATTTGTCGTGATTATGACTATTGAGTTGGGTGCGTACTTCTTGATCTGCTCAGCTATTGAAGCAACTATTTCGGCATTCTTACCCGCTAACTCTTCCCTGGTCATTCCAGCTTTCTAGCCAAACCCGCCGTGACTATTACCAAGTCGCTACCCTCCATATCCTTATAGTCATTACTGCCCTTGTACCTGACAGACTTACCGAGTATGGCCGCTGCATGGTTAAGGTCCAGGGCCTCTCCCTGAGGCAAGTTCTTTATTACATCTATGAGGACTATCTCATTATCAACTTCGAAGAACATTAGGAAGGCAGCCGTAGTTGCGCCGACACGCCCACTACCTATTATCGTGATCACCCTAACCCACCCATTATTGGCATTACTATTGCATTTTTTAACTTTAATCCATTTCACAATGTATCATTATTAATGCGTATTGCTTAAATTCGTGACTTCAATTTATGATAAGATGCGGCTGATTCATGTATTACTCACATCTTTACATTTAACTATGAAAAAAACCTGACGCCTTCCTCAACCTATTCATAATGGCTAACCCAATACCCCTCTCCTCAATCCCCTCGGCAATCCCCAAGTCCACATTCAACTTGTCAAGATTCCTCAATGAATCGAATAACGATGCGGCTATCGTGTATGGATTCCCCCTATAACCCAGTATTATCACTGGTAATTCATTGATCTCAGGATACTTCATTAATTCATTGGCGGTTTCTTTCGTAATAAGTAACGCAACTCTTAATTTCTTACCTAAATAATCAATAACAGTGTCACGCAATAGCTTAATTAATGAATCATAATCCTCACACTCAACCACTATTAATTTCGTACGTGGCGCATAATGCCTATACTTCATGCCCGGAGCCAGGGCAACATCAGCCTCGCCTAAGCCCTTTGCGAATTCAGGCACCACAATCTCCGTGTTGAATAACTTCCTCAATTCCTCGAGCGTGAATGGGCCGGCCTCAGTAGTACAGGTGGGTTCCTAGTGACATCGACTATTGTTGATTCAACGCCGAAGAACGTGGGCCCAGCATCAAGGAGAATCATATCAACATCGTCATTTGCATAATCCTCGATTACGTGCTCAGCCAGCGTGGGGCTTGGCCTACCTGATTTATTGGCGCTTGGCGCAGCTATTGGCGTGCCAGAGACTTGATTAATTCGAGAGCCACTGGGTGGGCTGGTGACCTAACGGCCACGGTATTACGCCCAGCCGTGACCTCCATAGCACGTCAGGCGATTTTGGTAGTATTAGCGTTAACGGGCCTGGCCACGCCTTCCTAGCCACTGATATCGCTATTTCAGGTATGTCAATGGCAACCCTATCAAGCTCATTAATACCTGAAATATGCACTATAAGCGGGTTATCCGGTGGCCTACCCTTAGCCCTAAAGATATTTAGGCACGCTTCACCGTTGAAGGTATCGGCGCCAAGTCCATAGACGGTCTCCGTGGGGAAAGCCACCAGTGATCCGCGCTTAACGTACTCACTGGCCTCCCTAATTATGGAATAGTCGGGGTTTAACGGATCAACCTTACGCACCTTTAACATCACGCTTACCTAGGCTTAATGCTTATAAAACCATCTACGTAGTTGTCATTTGCCTACGGGTAATTATTATCGTTAAGCTAGATAGGTTTATAAATAAGTCCACGTGACACTGCTGGTGATTAATTATGGCAGTGTCTAATGAGCAAGCAATGAACGCCGCCAATAATGAGGAGAGTGAGGAACCGATATTTAAGACGAACCTACCCAGTGATAAGGTTAAGGAGTTAATAGAGATACTACGTAACGTCTACGACCCTGAGATACCAATAAATGTTTATGATCTAGGTCTCATTTATGAAATAACGATAGACAATGATAAGGTTGTCCACGTAAAAATGACCCTAACGGCAGTAGGCTGCCCATTATCTGAGAGTCTCGGCTATCAAGTTGGCGCAGCTATTCAGCAGGCAATTCCTGATGCTAAGGACATAGAGATTGACGTGGTCTTCGACCCTCCCTGGACACCCCTAAAAATGACTAGGCTTGGCCGTGAAATGTTTAAGGCACTCTACGGTTATGACATTGTGGAGCAGTGGCTAAGGACGCAGAATGAACAAAGTGCTCAAGCTAATGAGGGCGGGCAGGGAACCAGTGGAAGCCAATGATTTAATTTCATTGTCTACTTCTAAAACACGGTGTATGATGGTCCAGCGAGCCTAGCGGTGAAGCTGACAGGCACGTCAACGCTCATTTAGATCTGGATTAAATTAACCTGCAGGTACCAATGACCTGAACCCATGAAGCCCAGCACAATAATGCCAAATCCCTCAATACAATCCTCTAAATGAGACCATAACTCACGAATCGACAAAGCCTAAGCTAAGCCTTGACGTTTGAGACATTCCCCATTCACGGTTATTTTCTTGACCAACCAAGCCCTATCGCTAACCTTGATGGGCTGTATCATTTCGTTGATTATTGTTAGTGGGTCGTAGTCACGGCTAAGCACAATGCACCGCCCCTCTTTAGGCATTCCCTCGCCGCCCTTATTTCGGCCGGTTCATCATCAGCAAGGATGAAGTCTAAGCCCAACTCCCTGAGCCACTTAATCCTCGACTCGGAGATGGCCCTGTGCTTTGGCTTCGAGTAGTCAATTACGAAGATAATGCTCGGCTTTAGGTGGCCGTAGTCAATGGCAAGCCTAACATTGGCGAGGAAGTCCCTCGCTCGTGATTGCATACGTCACGTGGTACCTCGGCTTGAGTAAGTCATTGCTCAATGCCCCAACCTGCCTAACAACCTTAGCATCCTTATTAAGCACATCCATGTGTTTTTGATTGGTCTTAGGGCACGGGTAGTGCCTTATTAATTCGGTTGGGATTTCCGCATTGGTATGTCTGGTGCTCTGGGTTGGCTTGATAAATTCAGCGTGGATTCGCTGAAATCCAACCACTTCTGCACTGGTGTTAAACGCGGTAGGGAGTATCGATGTGGCGGTGAGGCTGATGAGGGTGCGAAGAGCAAGGCCGTTGAGTTGCTTGTTGAGGCCGTTGGGCGAATGCGACGCTGGAGGGTTTGGGACGTGTGGTGGGTTGAGGAGGTAATGGATGAGTGGTTGGAGAAGCGCGATAGGTTGGAGGTGCAATTGCGAGGTAAGTACGTTGATGAGGTCGTCAACGCAATCACGGGACTCGTTAACGAATTCATCAATTACAATGAGGAGTTCCTAAATTACTGGCATGATGATGGCGGTGAAGCCAAGAAGTTAGTTGATGATCTGCTGAATGGTAGGGCCGAGGCCATTATCTGGGAGAGCGAGAAGGGCGTAAGCGTGTATAGAGAGTACATAACGTTGGAGGCGCATAGGACGAGAAATGGCATAGTGGTTCAGCTGGTGCTTAATGACCTTGAGGGCATAACCATTGAGGCGCCGGACATATTTAAGAAAGTGATGAGTGAGAGGGAGTATAGGAAGTTCGTTAATGACGTGCTAGAGGCGCTGAAAGGCGGCTTTGAGGAGGCTGATGGAACTATTGAGGGAGGTAAGGCTGCCATGGGCACGACGCAGATATGGCAAGTCGTTGTTTGGGCGTTGCTTTATCCAGGTGAGAATTACATGCATATAACGACGTTAATGTCAATGAGGGTGGCGTGACGGTGGCTTATTTCTTGAGGTCCAGCCATGACCAGCTTAAGGGCAAAATTCTTAGTGATGCCGAGAAACTTAGCGAGAAAGAGCTCCTAGCCTTCATGTTTACTGCAATACTTGGTGATGGGTGGGCGGGTATTGTGAAGCCTATAATTAATGGCCGTGCCTACGATGAGGCTGTGGTTAAAATCACGATGTCAGATGAGGAGTTTAAGGGGTGGGAGCCGTTGTTGGAGAGGTTGATGAGTATAGGTTTTAACTGGAGGCCGGAACCAGTCAGTGATGGTGTGGTTGACGTGAGATTCTACGGAAGCAACGCCATTGACCTGGCCAGGTCGATGATCAGCGTCTTACCGCCAATTTTGCGCGACATCATGGACGCGTTATCATTCGAGAAGTGGAACAACCTAAGGAGGATTGCAGAGATGGAGATGAAGTTCAGGAGGGGTGAGATGCAGGTAAACGTGGCCGGTTACGGATTCACAGTAAAGGTTCATGATAGTACTATTGTGTTGGAGCATAGGGCTAGGGATGGTGTTGAGACTGATGAAGTTATTAATGCGCTGAAAGCCAATTACGGCGATGAGTTTCACACCTACGTTAATAAGGGCGGTAAATACCTGATCATCGTAATACCCATGTACGTGTTTGAAAGGTATGAAGACATCAAGGCGCAGGTCGTTAAAGTGCTCTGTGAGAAGCTCGAGAAGGTGAAAGACGAGAAAAAGAAACAAACCATAATCAAGCACCTGACGAGACTGACGGCACCCACAGAGGGGGCGGCCGCGGCTTATTTGAATAACTATGAGGGAGATGGTGCTTAGGGGCAATGAACCTGTCGAGGATTACTGGGGAGTTGATTGGCATAGTTATCAACGCACGGCCTGCGTGGGTGCGGTTACGATCATCAACGGAAGGACTCACGAGGGCGTTGATCACCCTGTCACCCGTTTGTGGCAGGGACAGCACGATAACTTCGCGAGTGCCCGTGGCGTAGTCATACTTGAGGTATAGGTCAACGACGACATCAAAGTCATCATTACTCAGGTAAAGGTTTAAAAGGTATATTTAGAATAGAAAATGTGCTAACATCGACAAATAACATTTCGTCGAGAAAAGCAATAACAGAGCAGGTACAGCGAAAACTTAATGAGATTTTGGAATCAAGTGACCTAATAAAATTCGTTGCCCTAGTAACCATGGACGGGTTCACAATAGCTTCTGGAATGAAGGATAATGTCAATATTAACCCAAAGTGGTTGGGCGCGTTGATAGTATCCTCAATAAAGAACCTTGAACTCAACTTAAGAAAGGCGTTGAGTGAGGCGAATTTATCGGAGTTGGTTATATCGCTTGGGCAGGACTTGTTAATCGTGAAGTCTATTGGTAAGTTGGCGTTAATAATGATTGTCGATAAATCACTGGATATGAATGTTATAATGTATGAGATTGAGGAGGGTTTAAACGACTTATCTACTGACTTAGGGCTGGAGAAGAAATGATCCTAATTAATAAATAATTAATTAGAATTATCTGAGTTTTCCTCGGTGGCCATGCTATTTAATGATTCTATTAATGCGGCTGATGTTAGGTTTTCGATTAGTTGTTTCGACTTCTCATAATATGCATTGATTAATTGCAGTAGCTTCTGCTTAACATAGTCTATGGGCTTCGTGTAATAGACATATGTGTAGCCACCATTCTTAGCAAGTACAGGTCTCCTGGCAATCAAACCGAGTTGAACAAGCTTAACTAGGGATCTCTCAATGGTGCTCCTGGACTTATTCATCTCCTTCGCTATCTCCGCCACGGTCATGGGTTCCTTAGCCTTATTCTGCAATAAGTAGTAAATCTCAACCTCAGTTGGTGAGAGTCTCAGGATACACCTGAGGATGTACTTAATATCAACATCCTCAAGGATCTCCTCGGTACTCTTCTCCTTTATACTTATGAGAGACACCACGTTAATCACCAACATCAGTGTCACATAGCCTCTTTATAAATCTTTTTCTCCAACATTTTTCATTATGAACGCATGATTTTTAATAAATTACTTATATGTAATAAGATATTATAGCTCTAAAGTGACACCCATATTTTTTTCTTCTCGCTAGGTTATATATGTAAGTCGCCGCTGCGAGATCCTCGGCCGCAATACCGACAGACTTAAACAACGTAATATCATTATCCCCTGACCTACCCTTTCTCATTCCACCTATTATCTCGCCTATCTCAATTAAATCCTTTTCAGTTATTAACCCATTCTTCATTGGAATTATTATATCGCCGGTCTCATTCATAACCGCTGTACGTGAATCAACGGCTATCACCGATACTTTACGAATGACCTCATCATCGAGTTCCCTAGCATTAACCTCAGGCGCGCCAATCGATACTATGTGCATCCCCCTGTGAAGCCATAAACCGTGAATAACAGGCTCCCTGCTTGTTGTTACAGCTATTGCAACATCAGCCTGCTTAACGGCGTCATAACCCGATTCAACAACTACAACATCAATACCCCTACCCTGAGCCAATTTCGCCAACTCAAGTGCCCTCTCCCTAGTCCTTGAATATATGAAGAGCCTCTTAATGGGGAAAGCCCTGGACAAAACCATTAAGTGATACCTAGCCTGCAACCCAGCACCTATTATTGCCAGGTTATCCATACTCTGTGCCATATACTTAATAGATACTGCAGTCGCAGCCGCGGTCCTCCACGCAGTTAATGCAGTACCATTAATAACTGCTAGTGGCTGACCGGTAACATCGTCCATAAGCACAACAATACCCTGAGTCGTTGGCAAACCACGCGCCTTATTACCCTCTATGACATTGACGATCTTCACAGAAAAACCAGCATTACGCGTACCACAGGGCATGACTCCCCACCAATCACTATCTAGGTAAATAACCGTCCTCTGAGGCATCTTGATCAAGCCAGAACTGTAATCCCTAAAGGCTGCGGCTACGGCATTTATCAACCCCATAACACCCTCAGTATTGTCCAACAACTCATCAACCTCCCTCCCACTTATTATCGTTAACTTCATATTACATTTGAATTATGATGAAAAATTTAAGCATTATTATCTATAGCCATGAATAGAGAAATACCTCCTATGCATTTTGCGACAGATTTATTAATTCTAGTTGTAAGTAAAATAGTGAGTGAGATTATGGAGATTAAATGCATTAATTGCAGGTACTTTAGACTTCATGAGTTACGTGACAACATCGGTATTTGCACGAACAGGGATAGCCCATACTACATGAGACTTGTAATGACTGAGTGGCAATGCCCATTCTTCGTTGAGTTTAATGAGGAGAGTGATGAGGATGAGTTTTATTGGTGCTCAGATTGCAGGACTATGGTACATAGATCATTATTATCACTTCATAGAGGTCATAAATTAGTTAAGGTGCCATACATCGACGAGGAATCTCACCTTGAGACGTATGTAGCCGATTAATTCATTATTTCCTTATAAAAATCAAAATTATATTTTATATATTTAAACAATATCTTCGCACAAAGTCCTCAATAGCCTTAGCTATTATCTTAATATCCTTACCCCTGGGTGTATGTGGCATGCCTCAACCTTTATGAGCTCAATTACATTACCGAGGGATTTAGCCCTCTCGTAATAATCCTCCACTTGCTTTACGTTCACTAGCTCATCGCTGGTGCCGTGTATTAATAAGATCGGCGGTAAGTTAGGCCTTAGGTAATTAATTGGTGATGTCCTCATCAAGAACTCCTCAGTAACCTGCCTACTGTCAATCTTCGCCAACTCCTCATAAGTCCTCCGCCTAATACTGCCAGGCTCACCCGAAAGCAGCCACCTAATCTGTGCCAACCTATCGGTTGGGCCTGATACTGATATGGCGCAGGTGATTTGACTTAGTATTGAAGCGGCGAGTAGTGCAATTGTACCGCCCATTGAATGCCCAGCAATTATGTACTTATCGTTACCTCCTAATAATTCTTTAACTTTGTTGAAACCATCTTCGAAATCCCTATAGGTTGGTGCTACCACATCTAGATTTAATGATCTTAGGGGTCCAATAAGCCAGTTTATTTTTTTTCGGGGCTTGAACCAAAACCATGCAGTGCCAATGCCTTCATTGTTAAGGCATGTGAATTGGATTGGTTATAAAGTTTTGGTACTTATTACCCGCAATATCGGCTACATAGTCACTGGCATGAGCTCAAAAATCCAATGCGATTTTGAGGCATTTGTAAGTATTTATAGCTTAATTTACCGCGGCCGCCCCCTCTGTGGGTGCCAAGCGCCTTAAGATCCTGACTATGTCTTGTCTCTTTTTCTCATCCTTTGTCTTCCCATATTTTCGGCAGAGTACTTGCGTAACCTTAACCCTTAAGTCATTTTGCGACTCGATCACGTACGCTGGTATTACGATGACTTCATATTCATCACTCTCGTGAGTATTGATTTGGCTGATGAACTCATCGCCATAGATACTCTTTAATCTCCTAAGAACCTCCTTAACCTCTTCATTACTTTTAGCCTTATGCCTTAAATCAACTGTATATTTCGTAAAACGTACGGAGAAATTTATGCCGGCCACGATTACTTGTGACTCACCTCTTCTATTTAGTTCTAATGCCGCAATCTCTTTTATCGTTTTCCACTTCTCAAGGTTCATAACGTCCAACAGACCCTGCAGCACCGGCGGTAAGGTATTGAGAATCATTCTAGCTAATTCAACGGCGTAGGAACTATAGAAACATATGTAAGTCACGCTGCCGGATTCTCTAGGGTTCCACCTAATCCCTAGCTTATTAAGTAATTGCTCCCATTCTCTGCGTTTGCGATTTGACATCGCAATTTTTATTTCAGGGGTGATGGAACCATGGGTATCTCTTATCCGAATTGTGATAAACAGGACAACGGATAAGCTCAAGTATGAGTTACCTACGGGGTGGGAGAGTTAACCTAATAAATTTATATGGAGACCTAACACTGATCATGGCGAAATCAAGGAAAACTAAGAGGTCTCAACGACGCAGGGGGAAGCTATTCTACTTGGCGCTGACGCTGGTGATACTTGGGGAGGCTGCATTCATAATTGTACTATTCCTACCAGGCTACGTATCTAGACTAGCGACCCCTTCACAGGTCCAGGCCGAGCTTAATACCACAGTCATTACCAATTACATGCTCTCAACACTAATAAATCCATACAATAACTCACTCGTGAATGCCACGGCCCTAGGATTGATAAATAATACAAAACCAATACTGATGTACTTAACGGTTAATGACCCCTACCTGATAGATGAGTCATGCAATATCTGGCCAATACTATATAATGCCACGCAATACCACAATTATAACGTTATAATCGTAGTATTTCCCAACCCACTAACACAAGCCCCTGCGACATTGTCAGTGATTCAGCAATTCGATAGTTATGTGTATGAACTTTGCAATTTCAACCCAACATCAACAAGATTCATAGTGACAACGGCTTTTTGGGGTAATTATACGTATGGGTCGCAAGTACTCATTGTTGGTTATGGAACATTACTACCGCAACTACTTACCAAGTTAGGCATTAATGCGAGTAGGGTTTACTTCCCGTTATTAATAGTTATTAAGCCTTACAATACCGTGGAAGCCTCAGGGATTATATACGGCCCTCAACTTACGAATAGCACATACCTAAGTGAGACATTATTTGCACTCCCGAGGAATGGTTAATCAGGTAAAAACCTCGTACACCTAACGGGCTCCTCACCATTAATAATCATGCTTATGGACTCCAAGTCCCAAATTGCGCATAGGTAAGTCCTCGTATACCTCGCCAACTCCAATGCGGATTTAACCTTCCTCATGAGCCTCCGGTTACGTCTATATGATGCACATCCCTCTCATTTATTACAGAAGACCTAGTTAACCTCCTAATTATGTTACCATTGGCATCAAGTATTCCAGGTACGTCTGTCAGGAATATTGATGCTGATGGTCTAAGTCTCGAGCCAAGGTCAAGCATTATATCATCACCACTAATTATTGAGAAACCATCATCGCTAATAACCACATCACCGTAAAGCATCGGTATTGTGTTTCTTTCGATCAATTCCATAAGGTGCGTAGGCCCTATTAGTAGGTGGGGTTTACCATCCTTAATAACGTATATTGAACCGGTCCTTAGTGGGTAAATAGATAGGCCAATAGATGCCAATGTTAGCGTTATTTTCATGCTCAGGTAATTAAGTACGGCTGAGGTTAATGAAACGCCAATTAATTGATCATAATCCCTATACCTACTTAACCCGTAGGCCAGGGCTATGGGGTGCGCAAAGCTACCGCCTCCGTGAATGAGAATGAACCTACTACCTGACCTAAACTCCCTGTTTAGCAGGGTACCTAATTTCCTCACCCAATCCTCCCTATAGCTAAGCGGCCTTGATTTATCACTTATTGCACTACCCCCTAGTTTCATTATTATTAATTTCGACATAACCCTCCTAGGTTAACGCCGTAAACAGACCTTAAAAGTATGAGGTTACTCATGGAGGCATTATTAAAACTCCCTAGTCACTGTGAACCTTAGGATCTCCCTAAGATCCTCAACAAACTCATTACTTCCCAACTCCTTCAATGCATTCTCAGACTTCTCGGCAAAGTCCATGGCAATCTTCAGGGCATTCTCCCTGGCATTCGTTCTTGATATTATCTCCACAGCCCTCTTCACGTCATCATCCGTGACCACTGCCTTACCAAGAATACCCAGTAACTCCTCCCTATCCCTCTCACTAAGTTCCTTAAGCGCCATGACAACCACGGCATTACCCAACTTATGCTCCTTTATGTCCTTACCAATCTCCTTACCGAACTTCTTAACATCGCCAAATATGTCCAGTATATCATCAAGTACCTGGAAGGCAAGCCCCAGGTACGTGCCATACTCGGACAATGGCTTGATGCAATGCGGCGCATTGGCGGACATTGCACCGAAGACTGCCGCCGTCCTTATTAGGGCGGCGGTTTTTAGGCTTATCATCTTCACATACGTATTATACAGGGCCTCCCAATTACTCAATAACTTAGGCCCCAACCTATTATCTACAAAGTATGGGTCCCTACGCCCAGCATACTCAAGCAGTATGTCTAATCGCTCACCCTCATCTATCGCGCGTATCGTGCTTGCCGTCTCCCTCGCAAAGGCTATTGGATCTCTGGTCTCGAGTATGGCATCCTCAATGGCCTCCCTATACCATATACCGATTAGTATGGCTGCATTGTCGCCGTACTTAGCCCTAACCGTCGGTTTATTCCTCCTTAGCAGTGCCTCATCGATTATGTCGTCATAAATTAGGGAGTAATTGTGTATCAACTCCACGATAGCCGCGGCGGGTAGCGCAATCCTATAATCGCCACCGCAAGCCCTTGTGGCGGTCAATGTTATTAATGGTCTCAACCTCTTACCGCCAGTGGATACTTGGTAAATCACTGCATCTCTAAACTCCTCACTAACCTCCCTGCTTAAGTACTTAATTAATTGCTCGTCGATTTCACGCCCATAGAGATTATGAAGCTTCTCCAAAATGTCCATTAAATCTACGATTAGCGCTGAGTAATTAAGTTATATCCTCACGGTACTCGTGAAATTCATAACTGTTGAATATTAATTAGTCAATGTCTAAAGTCATTGTTAATCATTAACTATGGACAAAGCTTAATATTGCTTAATCAATCACTAAAGACGTATGAGCCAGGACATAGTCATCACGGGCTTCGTAAGGACACCCATTGGTAAATTCGGGGGTGCATTCAGGAATGTGAAGACCCCATATTTAGCTGCCGAGACTATAAAGGCGCTAATTAGGAGGACTGGTATTGATGTTAAGTTAGTTGATGAAGTGGTCTTTGGATCAACCCTGCAGGGCAATATGGGACAGAACCTCAGTAGATTTGCGGCATTACTCGCTGGGTTGCCAATCGAGGTTAGTGCGTTTACCGTTAATAGGGTTTGCTCGTCGGGCATGCAGGCAATTATTGAGCTGTTAGAGCCCTTAAGGTTGGTGATGTAAACGTTGTAATAGCCGGAGGCGCCGAGTCAATGAGTACACAACCACTTGCGCTACCGCATGAGGCTAGGTGGGGAATTAAGCACTTGATTGGTAGGGATTTGAGGTTTATTGATTTGATGGTTTATGATGGGCTAACCGACCCAACCAACATGATGCTCATGGGTCAGGAGGCCGATAAGGTTGCCATGGAGCATGAAATAACTAGGGAGGAACTCGATAAGGTGGCTTATGAAAGTCACATGAGGGCTTTGAAGGCTACGGAGAATAAGTACTTCCTTGAGTTAGAGCCTGTGGACACGGTGATAAATGGGGAGAGGGTTTACCTGGACAGGGATGAGGGTATTAGGCCCGACACAAGCCTTGAGAAGCTAGCCAAGTTGAAACCAGCCTTTGGACCTAATGGCCTACACACGGCGGGTAATTCATCGCAGCTATCTGACGGCGCCGCAGCATTACTATTAACTACCATGGATAAGGCCAGGGAATTGGGGCTGAAGCCCATTGCGAGGGTTGTTGGTTATGCATGGCACATGACAGAGCCCTGGAGATTCCCGGAGGCGCCTGTTTACGTAATTAGGAAATTGCTGAGTAAGGTTGGTTGGAGTATTAATGATGTGGATGTGTTTGAGATTAATGAGGCCTTCGCTGTGGTTAATGTTCTTGTGAATAAGGAGTTAGGCATTCCATATAGTAAGATGAACATATTTGGCGGTGCAATAGCCCTAGGCCACCCACTAGGTGCGAGTGGTGCCAGGATAGTCACGACCTTAATATCCGCATTAATACATGTTGGCGGTAGGAAAGGCGTGGCCGCGCTTTGCCATGGTACTGGCGGTGCCACGGCCGTGGCAATAGAGATGCTTTAACAAAAGGCAAAAGACTTTTAAACACAATAAGCCTTACCATCCGTAGTATGGTTGATGCCCTGGAATAAGAGATTTCTCGGAGTTGAAAATAATAATTAACCTACTCAAGAAGTATAGAGGCTATGCGACAACACTCATAAGTTTATATATCAATGGTAATAGGCCAATACCTGATGTTGTGTCAATGCTTAGGCAGGAGTGGGCCTTGGCGAGTAATATCAAGGATAAAACCACTAGGACTCATGTTCAGGACGCGCTTGAGAGGATCATAAATTCGATAAAGGGGATTTCAAAGGCCCCTGAGAATGGCCTAGCCATATTCGCGGGCTTCCACATGAAGAATCCAGGTAATTATGAGTGGGTTTTCCACGCAATAATACCTCCAATACCAATATCAACCTTTAAGTATATCTGCGATACATCATTCCATACGGAGATACTTGAAAGCATGGTTAAGAGTAGTGATACGTATGGGATAATAGTAATTGAAAGGGGTGAGGCAGTCATAGCATTATTAAGGGGTAATTACTGGGAGATTGTTGATAAGGTGGAGTTCTTCGTACCAAATAAGCACGCAGCTGGTGGTCAATCAGCCCTTAGGTATAAGCGACAGACAGAACATCTTGCCGAGACGTTTTATAAGTTAGTTGCTGAAAGGGCCAATAAGGTGTTCACCGAAATACCAAGCCTTAAGGGCATTGTTGTTGCTGGACCAGGACCAACGAAAGAGGAGTTTCTTGAGGAGGGTGAGTTGGATCATAGGATCAGGGATAAGGTCATTGCCATAGTGTCGGCATGCTGTGCGGACATTGGTGGCGTCCTTGAGGCCATTAGGAACGCCGAGGATAAGCTCAAGGAGACTGAGTATGTAAAGGCTAAGAAGCTGATGGAGGAAATCATGTACCTAGCCGTTAAGAAGCCTGAGTACCTAATCTACGGTAAGGACTCAGTAATGGATGCCATTAAGAAGGGTATTGCCAAGGTTGTTGTTGTTAGTGAGGATGTTGGTGAGGATGAGATCATGAACCTAACACTCATGCTTAAGGGTAAGAAGGACATTGAATTATTCGTAATGCCCAAATCAGTTGAGGAAAACCTAACACTGACACAGACCTTTGGCGGTTACGTAGCCATACTATCAACACCGTCCTGGATTCTCGAGAGCTATGGTGAGGATCAGGATAAAAATATTTTGTAAATTAACTCATTTTTATAAACCTCCACCGGCTGGTGGTAGGAATACAACTTCGTCGCCATTGGATAACTTAGTGCTTAATCCATTTAGGAAGTCTATTGACCTGCCATTGACTAGGATTACGTATTGATCCTTAAGCTTACCATCGTCATCAAGTATCACCTTTGAGAAGTTGGGGCTTACTGAACTGTCAATAATCTGTATTAAGTCCTTAATTGTGACGTTATCTGGTACGTTGAGCTCAGTCTTTAATATCTTTGTTATGTCGTAGAGGGATGCCAAGAACTTAACCTGAACCTTCATCAAGCATTAACAATAAATGGTTAGTTTAAAAAGCTTAATACGAAGGGCATTAACTATGCAACACCGCAATGAGGCAGAAATGTCACTTCATCACCATCTAATAGCTTGGTATTAACGCCATTTAGAAAGTCAGGAGACCTACCGTTAATGAGCACTAGGAACTTTTCCTTAATCTTATTATTACAATCAAGTATCACCTTGGAAAATCCTGGGTATATAATATCGTCAATCCTCCTTATGAGATCAAGCAGCGTTGCACCCTCCTGTAATTCAATCTCGGCATTCAACGTCTTAGTCATTTCATAAAGTAAAGTCAGAAATTTGACTTTTATCTTCATCATTTATGTTAATAAATGTTAATTTATTAAATCTTTTTACCAGTTTTATTTAATTTAGATTTGATTAAGATACTACATCACTGCTGCGGCGAGCACTTACCCAATGCCTTTAGGAGCGCAATCGCTATACCAAGACCTCTCTGCACATCCTTATCACCCAATGCCCTCCAAAGCCCCATTAAGCCACCCACGGGCTTGGCATTGGCTAGGTCAATATTCTTACCTAAGCATCCACCAAGGTCCTGGACCAAGCCCTTTAGCCTAAGCACATCCTGAGTATCCAGTTTATTCATTGCCTGTAAACTACCATCAACGAGTATCGACAATAACCTAAATATTGCTGGATCCTGAAAGAGATACTGTATAACCTCCTCAAATCTATTAACTATTAGCATCAATGCATCAATAACGCCACTGCGCTTAAGCTCAATTAATTGATCGAGTAAACCCCTAATCTCATCAATGTTTTGTACAAGTACATTGAGGGCTTCGGCGATCTGCTCATCCGGACTCTTCTCAACCTGTGTTTGTTGAGCCTGTGCCATGACCATCACCTCACATTGTTGTTGCTAACCAGGTTTTATAAAATAGATCCTTAATCAACTTACCTAATGGTGACGTTAATATACTATAGCAGTTACCCACCCATGCAGCCTTATTACCGCTTAAGTCTAGCTTTATGTCACAGTTAAACATCATACCAACATCACCATAGTCTAAAGCACACGTCATCGCGTTTATTTGAGCAGGATCAACTGGCTGACCAAGTAATTCACCAGTAATGGCTGCTGCACTAGCTAATGCGGTAAAGTGCACGGGAACGCCTGCTGCTGGAAGACCTGCGTATGGCATTGAGTGCTCACCAGGTAAGTATACATCATCATACTTAAGGCTCCTACCAGTGTAAACATTTATTGCAGTCCATTTCCCAGTAGGAGTTTCAGCAACCAATGGTGTACCTTCAAAGGGCTTAGGTAATCTTGCCGGCGGCGTTACAACTAGTAAATCATACTTATACTTCTCACCGTTAGATAATATCACGACCTTCTCCTTATCATCAATGGTAATCGGTGGTTTAATGCCACCTACGCATTCTACACCTTTTTTTAGCGGCAATCTCTTCAGATATCCTACTGGCTTCAGGACCTAAAGGTTCTACGGGCTTATTAAATGGATAGAGCAGTGTTATGCTTGTTCTATCTCTAATACCCCTTTTCCTAAACAATGTATCTAATTGGCAGGCAAATTCAAAAGGATAAACACCGCATCGATAGATGGGCTCAGGAGCCACTATAACAACCTTACCGCCAGTGAAGGATCTTAATGCCTCCCTAAGCTTTAATGCGCCGTCAAGGGTATAGTTATGGTAACCAACACCTAGGTTATATGATACGAAGTCGTTCTCAACCCCTAGACTCGCCAGTAAGTAGTCGTAATTGAACTTGCCCTGGTCTGTCTCCACGACTCTATTGTCTGGGTCAATCTTCGTCACCTTAGCCCTAACAATCTTAACACCTCTCCTTTCAAGCAATGATAAAGGTAATTGAGCTTGCTTGGGTTCTATGTCACCAAGCGCTATGTTAACGAGAAGTGGTGGTAATAAGTAATAATCCGTGTCATTTATTAACGTTATCTCAACATCAGCCCTACCCCTTACCCTCTCGGCAATTCTTTTGGCAGCAACGACACCACCAACACCACCGCCAAGAATGAGTATCTTTTTCGGCACGTACCTTAAGGTGAATGCCGCTATTTAAGTATTATTGCTAATTAGGTTACAGGATTGTGAAAGTATAAAAATAAATTAATTTATAAATTAATACATTCATTTAAATAATTACCACTTACTTAAAGATTATGAGATCGTTGGAAATAACGAAACCATTAAATACATGAATTCTAGAGATTAGTGACGTGATGAGGGATCAACAAACCGATGAGCAATGATGAGGGAGGTGAAGACTGATCTCCTTGTTAGAAGCGTTTTTAAGTGCCATAAGGCTTCAATTAGGCGCCTCATGAGCTTAAGGACCCTATTAACAATGTCCATCAGGAACCTTGGAGGCAGGAGAACAAGGGCCATACTAACCATGTTGGCGATAATCTACAGCGTGGCTCTCATGATAACGCTGGAGACCATGACCTACGGCTTTAAAGTGGCGATAACCAGCGAGGTCGAGAACATACTGCCCACTGACCTAATGGTTTACTCACAGAGTGTCTCAATACCAGAGGCCGTGGCCCAGGTCATTGCCAGGCTTCCCCACGTCTCATATGTCGTCCCCGCAATAATAATTAGCACGGCCCAGGTTAATGGCCATGCCGTCACCCTGATCGGAATACCCAGCCAGTACTTCTCATACTTCGAGGTACATATGGAGAGTGGTTCATTGCCCATGAGTGATGATGAGGCTATAATACAGGATACCCTGGCCCAGAGGGATAACATTAGCATTGGTGATACGGTTTACGTCCAGGTATTAACGGGAATACAAGGAGGTTCCGAGATAATACCTCTTAAAGTTACGGGGACCTTCAGTAGCATACTTGGTGGTTTCCTCGGCTTTCAGCTCAATATGATTGTGACACCAATCGGCACACTACAGAATGATCTAGGTGATGAGGGATTTGTAAATGCGATATTCATAAAGCTATCCCAGGAGAACCCCACATACCTCAATCAATTAGCCGCTGCATTAAGTGAATATTTCCCTAATGCTGATGTTTATGAACAGAAGTCGGTCCTTGGCTCAATATCTAACGCGTTGTCGATGGTTAACCTATTCTTCGTCGTGATAATAGCCCTAAGCCTAATAGTGACTGGCTCAGTGTCGCCAATACGGCAATAATGAATGTTAGGGAGAGGACCAGGGAGATTGGAATCCTAAAGGCGTTGGGCGCGTCCAACGGCCAGGTAATATTAATATTCCTCCTTGAAATATTGATAATAAGTGTCATAGGCTCAGTGATAGGCATAGTACTTGGAATAGCAGGTGCTTACCTGGCTAGGTACATAATGATTAGGCTGAATCTACCAATAGTAATACCTGTGATACTACTACCAACACTATACGCATACTCATTAGTAATAGCCGTAGCCACCTCGATAATAGCGTCAATACCATCATTAATATCAATAACGAGGATTAGACCAATGGAGGTGCTAAGGATTGAGTAGTAATGCCAACGCTTAGGGAATTAGGTCGAGACCCTCGGTAATCCTGAAATCAACCCTATACCTAATTCCTAAGCTCTCCGACTCAAGCAATTGACCAAAGAGCCTCTGTGACGTTGCGTCCGTGACCCTAACCCTAACGAATGCGCCAATGTCGGCCTTCCTCACGGCTATTGGCTTATAGTTATATGAACGAACAACGTAGTTCTCACCCTTAAAGTCAATCTCACTAACAATACCCCACATTTCCCTACCAATGAACACTTTATTCCTCTCCAGGGCGACCTTATTAAAGACCTCAGTGGCTATCTTACTCCTCTCCTTCTTAACCTGCTCAGGTACCTGCTCCATGTACGCCGCCTCAGTGAATGGTCTACGGCTATACCTGGCGAGGTTAACCTTATCAATGCCCAACTCCTCAATTAACCTCACGCTAGCCCAAAAGTCCTCATCAGTCTCTCCAGGGAACCCTACAATTATGTCCGTGGCAATCGTGGCATCAGGGAAAACCCTCCTAATCCTCGCAACAATATCCCTAAACAACTCGACTGAGTACTTCCTCCTCATTAGCGTCAATACCCTATCACTACCACTCTGCACTGGTACGTGGAAGAACCTATACACACGCCAATCAGACTTAACGATATCCAGCAACCTATCAATTATACGGCTTAGTTCCAGGGGCTCCATCATCCCAAGCCTAATCATGAACCTGCCATCCACCTTACTCAGTATGTTTTCGAGGAGGACCGCCAGGTCATAGCCCCTATCACGCCCATAGGCACTGATCTCCTGACCCGTCAAGTAGATCTCCCGAGCACCCCTACTGACTGCGTTGGCGATGGCATTAACTATGTCGTTTATTTCGTAACTCCTCACCCTACCAAAACCCATCCTACCGATCTTTGTGACGCAGAAGCTGCAGTTGCCCAGGCAGCCAACCTGTATTGGTACGACGTACCTATGCCCATGAAGCTCAGGGTAATAACTGGCAGGTACTTCATCGGCCTATCATCATATACGTGAACATCAACGTTGCTATTTACAACCTCATCTATGAGCTCTGCTCCATGTGATGTAATGAGTACGGCGTTGGGCGCCACGTCCCTTATAGTAGCTGGCCTAACCCTGGTTAGGCAACCAGCAACGATTAGTCTCTTGCCTGGATACTCTTCGCTCAATTTCTTCAGGAGCTTAAGTTCGTTTCTCTCGGCCTCCTCTCTAACGGCGCACGTATTCACTATTATGGTGTCGGCAGACTCAACATCCTCCGTGTACTCCCAGCCTAATGATTTGAGCTTCGTGATCATTATGTCGCTATCAGCCTTATTCAACCAGCAGCCGAATGTTATAACGGTGAACCTGCTGCCCATACCTTCAGGGGCAATAGTCCTGAGTCCTTAAAAACCTAAATGCGCTAATGCTGGTAAGCAGCATTTTTAAATGGGTAATTAATTTGATTCCGTAAATGATGATAGCGTTGATAATACACGCAGTACTAGCGATACTCAGTGTGGATCCACCAGCACCATTCACGGTCACTGGAATCACTTGGTACTACGGATCCTACGCCGAATCCATAAGTAATTATACGCACATATACACGGGCGCCGGCATAAATAGCACCATAACAATTAATATTAATGATGAGGCAACAGTTCCGATTAATGTATCCTACACCCTAGGCATAGGGGATTACGTAATCCAGGGCACGTGGACATTACAGCCAGGGGAGAACTCATTCAACATAACCAACCCAGCCCTAACGGAGGGTAATTACAACGCATCCCTATCATTAACCACGGTGGATTATGCTACGAATTACTACTTCACTGTGTCCTCAATAATCCCTGGAATAACCATAAACACCACAACAACCAGACTCTATAGCGGCGTGCCCCAGGTAATTACGCTAGAGATAACGAATAGTACGCCCATACCAATAAGCTCAGCATTAATGGTGATGATTGGGACGGGCACCGTGATTAGTAGTACCATGATTAGCGTGAAGCCGCCGGCTAATGAGAGTATAACCATAATACCAGGTCCGTACTCACTAGGTACGGCAACAATAGCGTTTAGAATTAGTTATACGGACGCTGGAGGCTATACGCGGAATGAAAATGAAACACTCACCTTCACCATAGTGCCAACCCCCGTTCATTTAACCCTGAGTATGCAGAGCACTGTTAATTACGGGAATTACATGCCCATAACCATAAACGCAACAACACCCGTGGGGCCTACAGGATCAGCAATTAAGTATTTACGTTGATAATGATTACGTAACGTCAGTAACAACCAATAACCATGGGATTGCCCAGTACACCATGCTGGTTAATTATGGCGTTGGTTACCACGTATTAACAGTGATGTTCACAAACACCACATACTTCCAAGAAGCCATCATTAATTATACATTCTTCGTATTACCGGGCACCGTGTACATAATCGCCTATGTAAACAGCACAAACATAACCTACGGAAGCGCGGTTAATATTTACGTAAAGCTTTCGCCGCCGATCTCAGGTGGAACGTTAACTATAGGTTACGAAATTAATGGACTTACGCCAGCAATAACAATAGGCAGTTATACTCCCGTGAACGGCACTGTCCAGGTAACCTGGATACCGCCCCAGGCCGGAACATACGTGATAAAAATTTATTATACAAACCTACCCAATTATCAGCCAAGCTCCACGAACCTCACAATAACCGTTAACAAGGCCCCCTGCTCACTCATAATAACCGTCAGCGGAACGCCAGAGGTACTTCATGGACTCATTATACAAAGCCGTATGACGCCCATAATTATAAATGCGCAACTTAACGTATTAATAAAGAGCAATACCTCATCAATAAGTGGAACAATGTACATTAACTCAAGTGGTATCGGCACGTACGTATTCACGCCAAAGATACCGGGTAATTACTCAATAATTGTGTCCTGGCCTGGAAACATTAATTACCAGGGATGCCGCGCAACCTATGTGTTAAACGTGATGAAGGCCCCGTTAATGCTCTACGTAAATGGAAGCGGTAACTTAATTGCCGCGGGTGGTTATGAAACGTTTAACATAGGTATTGCGACTGACATACCCATTAATTACGTTAGTGGAAATCTAACGATATTGATCAGGAGTGGAAATAAGACTGTGAGTATGTATGGCGTGCCAATCACAGGTCACTACATAAGGACCTCCATACCATTCCCCAAGCCCGGTGTTTATGCGGTGTTAATACAATACCCTGGTAATGATTATGTAAATCCAGGCATGTATGGGCCTTACTACGTAACGGTGATACCAGGCCTCCTTGGGATACCCTGGTACATGCTCCTCGCTTACCTAGCACCAATAGCCCTCGGCGTATCGATAGGCATGATCATTAACAGGAAGTTCCGTCAAGCATGACAATGAGCTTGGTAGCTCAGCCACGCTCTTAATCACAAACTTTGATGGGAAGCCCTTAGTCCATGTCGCCACCCCTATATTTATCGTACCCAACCCATTAACTAGGAGGATATCCCTTGGATGATCAGTAACGTAAGCAACAACGCCCGGTGGAAGCCCAAGAATATCAAGCGCCCTCCTAACCAGGTCGAGCTTATCATGACCAGGCCCCAAATCACCTAATGATACGCACCCCTCTATGAACTCGGTAAATCCGTAATACCTAAGCTCATCCACTATGCGTGCGCATTCCAGCTCCCTGCCCGTGGCTATTACCAACCTCTTACCCATGCTGCGTAGGGCCTTCATGGCATCAAGAATTCCCGTGAACACCTCACCATAATCCCTCCTCTCCGAGTACGTTAACCAACACTCATGCCAAAACCAGAAATTCCTCGATAAGTCACCAAGCACCTCACTAAGTGATGGATCCCTATAGTAAATGCTGAGTAGTTGATTCACATCGTGACTTACGACTTTACCATGTCTTGCCGCGCACTCCCTGAGTATGTTTAGGAACTTGGGTAATGTATTCACGAGGGTCATGTCTAGATCTAGTATAATGGCTTTGATGACCATAATATGGGAGAATGCCTTATTCCTAACTCATTAATAAACCATTCTATTATAATCAATGGAAAGGTAAAACACTTATTAAGGGAAGCTATAGCCCAAGTACATAGTGGGTAAGCCCAGGTTCAAGATCGAGGTGCTCCTTGAACAGGATGGGAAGGTCATAATGGATAATTTAACGGCGAGACTTCTCGAGATTCTCGAGAAGAGGGGTTCCCTATTATCGGTGGTTAAGGACCTTGGGCTACCATACTCAAGGGCTTGGGAATTAATTAATAGGCTGGAAAGTGGGTTGAATGTTAAGGTCATTAATTCAAGGAGGGGTTATAGAGGTGGCATGTCATTAACCACGGAGGGCAGGGAATTACTGAGTACGTATAAATCAATGGTGAATAGGTATGTGTGGAACCCCGATGGTACCGTGTGTGATACCGTGTATGCGGGGAGTGATGATTGCATAGTTAGGGATGTGATTAATGAGATGCGTAGTGAGGGCTACTGCATCGACGCCTACTGGGTTGGCTCAATGAATGGATTAAGCATGGTTATCAGCGGGTTAGCCGACATAGCCGGCATCCACCTAATTGACCCAATGAGTGGTGAGTACAACATACCCTACATGAATTCAATGGGCGCCTGGGACAACGCCGTCCTAATAAGGGGTTACATGAGACTGTTGGGCATCGTGCATAGACCATACCTAAGCATTGGTGATTTAACGGACATACTTGGGCTGAGGATGGTTAATAGAAACCCAGGCTCAGGCACGAGACTGGCAACGGAATTATTACTAAACGGGGTAGCCAGACACACTGGGTATGGTACGGATGAGATAAGGAGGATTGTGAAGGGTTATAACGATGTTGTTAAGACTCACGTAGAGGTTACTGAGAAGGTTGCCAGGGGGCTCGCTGATTACGGCATTGCAATTGCCGGGCAGGCGCTTTCAATGGGCCTCGCGGTCAGGCCCATCGCTCTTGAGGAATTTGACATCGTAGTCTCCAGGGTTAGCCTTAACAAGCCAGCGGTTAGGGAATTCATACGCAGGATCAACAGGTAGGTGCGAGGCCAGGTTATGTAATGCTTAGGAACACTGGTGAGGTTTACTCCAGGTAATCGTAATCGCTACCACCCACGTATATATTATGCAACACCCTGTAAAGCGCATCAAGCCCTCACCCGTCTTAGCACTTATTGGTATTGGCCTTGGTATGGTCCCAATGGCCGTTAGCACGTCCGATAATCTAACACTTAAGTCCGCCTCTAACTTATTCGCCTGGCTAGACATTAATGCCTCCCTGAGTAGGTCCGTCTCCTCACCCCACTCAAGTATTTGATCAACCACGGACCTGTCGAGTAGATCAACCTTATTAAGCACGTTAACCTGAGGCATATTAAACCTAACTGCGTTGAGAGGGCTAGGAGCATTGATGATACGTAACCACTCGGTGTCTGGGCCTGGGTTGCATCTATCACGAAGACCACGGCAGACCTATCCATGCTCAACCTATTAATTAATACCGAACCAACACTCCTAAAGGCGAATAACTCCATCTGGCCAGGCGTGTCTATTAAGACGTAGTTAGCCCCGATATCCATTATTTGACTCTTAATCTCCTGGGCCCTGACCGCAAGCATGTCTATGGCGGCTATTATCGAGCCGTTCGGGCCAAGCTTATACTTCCTCATTAGCTCCCTGGCCGAGACCACATCCCTAATGTCTATGTCCGGTATGTACGGCACGTACTCTACGGCCGGGTCCAGGTTGACTATGGCCACGTCATACTGATTATCCTCGAGCCAATCAGCGAATGAACTAACCAACGTAGTCTTCCCAGACCCAGCCGTGCCCACTATAAATACTGTGAACATCCAATGCATGTACTAAGGACCTCAATAAAAAAACTTCCGAACTGCGTTAGACACCCATGTACAGCGTAGCCGTAACAGCCCTCGCGGCAGCTCCCCAAGCAGCATGTACCTAATACTATTCCTCAAACCCACGTAGCCCGCCACCACCGTCACTAATGACCCACTAATCAACGAACCAATTAACGTGCCCACACCATAGAATAGGTATATAGGCTGACAGCGTCCTCCGATCCTCAGCATTATCATAGACAAAGCCTATGTAGGCAATGTTAGATGCTGAGTTTGTGAACCCAGCCACGGTATTCGCGAGGTAAATCACATAAACATTATTGGCGAGAGCATATGACAGCGGAAAAGTAACCAGCAGGAACCTCCCCAGGAACATGATCAACTTTCTATTCCTATCGAACCACCTACCCACAAACCTCTGCAGGGCTAGAGTCGACACACCACTAATCACGTTAACAATGGCCAACTGCTCAACATTCATGTTAAGCAGATACACCTGAGCCAATGGGAATAGTCTTTAAAACCTGAGTGTGTTTAAATATTGGTTATTTATTAATGACTATGCTTGTTGCGTTAATCTTCGTAGCTACTGAGTAAAGTAATTAAACCGGTTAGAATTTCGCGCAATCGATTTTACGCTTAGTCATTTACTGCCTATGGCGATTAACGGTTAAATCAGCGAACAGCCCTTAAAAACAACTTATTTTATTTACTAATTACCGTGGACCTAGGCTTAGGAGGGCTTACTCGAGGTGTGTCTTTGAGGTTGCCTGTGGCGTACTTCCTGACTTGGTTAACGGCATTTATGACTATCTCATGGTTAATTTGGCGAGTATCACGTATGGTCTCAGGGGCTCGAGGGCTTTTCTCGTGAATGTTAGGTTGGCTATTGATTATGACTACCTAAGGCCGAGCGTTACCTTCGTGGTTGATTACTCAAAACCAGAGCATAGAGCAATTGCCGAGTCTAGGGTTGAGTGGCTCGGGGATTTTAGGTCTGGGTCACGTTGTGTAGTGCCTTATTAATCTAGTTGAGGATTCAGCAATTGGTATGTATAGTGCTCTGGGTGAGCCTAGTGAGCTCGACATAGGACTATTGAGGAGGAATAGGTTCTGCATGGGCGTGAAGAGGGGTAAGAAGTACGTCTGTGGTGGTGAGGCTGATGAAAACGCCGTAAATAAGGCCATCGAGTTGTTGAGCGAAGCAATCAATCGAATACAACGCTGGTGTGTTTGGGATTCTTGGTGGGTTGAGGAATGGATGAACGAGTGGTTAATAACAAGGGATAGGCTGGAAATGCAATTACGGGGTAAGTACAGCGACAAGATCACAACCAGTCTTTTAGGGATGATCGATAGGTTCATAGGCTACAGTGAGGAATTCATGAATTACTGGCATGTGGTTGGTTACGAGGTTAGGGAGCTAATTAATGCCTTAGCGAGAGGTAGAACCGTGGTCGTGATTAGGGGTGAGAACGTATCAGGGGTGAGTGTATATGGAAGGCACACAACACTGGAGGTGAGTAAAGCGAGTGGAGACAGTATAACGGTTAAGTTAGTACTTAAGGGGCTCGGTGGCATAGTTATCATGGTGCCTGACGTGTTTAAGGAAATAATGGACAAGAAGAAGTATAGGAGGTTCATTAAGAAAGTGCTTAGGGCGTTGAGGAGAGGCTTAGAGGAGACCGATGGAGACGTACAGAAAGGCTTGTCGGCAATGGGGACGACGCAGATATGGCAAGTTCTCGCATGGTCGTTACTTTACCCTGGTAGGGTACATACGTATGTGAGCTCCATCAATATCAATGAGGGCGATGTAACTATTACGTGGTTCATGCGGTCTAACCACAAGTCAATCAGGGGCAGAATCCACAATGATATTGGGAAGCTCAGCAAGGAAGAGGTTTTGGCATTCACATTCACAGCGATACTCGGCGATGGTAGCGCGTTTATCAGGAAGGATCGCGGCTATGATGTGACTGTGCTTGAAATTACAATGTTGGATGAGAAGTTTAAAGCGTGGGGGTCGTCGTTGTTAGCGAAGTTGAGAGAAATGGGTTTTAGGAGCGGTAAACCGATAACAAGGGGCAATAAGGTTGAAGTGAGGTTTTACGGCAGTAATGCCATTAATTTGGCAAGGGCTATGATTGATGTCTCGCCATCAATCCTTAAGGACATCCTTGACGCTTTAGGCTTTGAGAAGTGGGAAAGAATTAAGCGAATTGCCGAGATGGAGGTAAGATGGCGAAAGGGCGAGATGCAGGTGAGTGTGTTAGGTTACAGATGCACAGTGGATGTTCAAAAAGGCACTGTTAGGTTGGCTCTCAAGGCTAAGGATGAGGATGAGGCAAAGAGGATTATCGAGATGTTGAGAGCTGTGTATGATGATGTTCATGCCCGCATTAATCGTAGCCATGGTAAATGTGTTGTTAGATTACCCATGAAGTTCATCGAAGAACATATTGAGGTTAGGATACAGGTTGTGAAGGTACTGTGCCAAAAATACCGTAAAGTTAAGGATGAGGTGAAGAGAAAAATAATTGCTATGCACTTGTTGAAGTTAGCAACACCCACAAAGGGGGCAGCCGCGGCTGAGCCTCTCCATTATCAGGGCCCACGCGAAGGAGTTTGCACCGCCGACGCCGGCTATTAGTATGTACGTTATTAGGTAGGCCAGTGGATTTCCATAGGCGATGAATGCCATTATAAGCCACAGAACCGCCAGCAATAACGTCGATAACTTAAGCAGTAACTCAATACGCCTAATCCTCCTCAATGGTAATTGAACGACACCACTGAAGAATGATGTGGCGGACGAGACCAGGCTGATGCCGATACTGGGTACTCCTATTACCGCGGCTAGGAAGCTCATGAATGGCGATACAAGTCCATTGGCAAGGTTTTGGAGGAGTATGTAATTTTTCAATTTCCTATGATGCATATACTAAGTAATCATAAGAGTGTTACACCATTTAAAAACCATACCCAGAAGCCTCAGCCCGGGTTCTATCAATCACCACATCATCCTGGTCTAGCACTCATCACTTAAGTACTTCATAAAATATTAATGAAATAAGGCTTACCCACTAGGGACCCTTAATTACTAAATGCATTAAATCGCTGATGAATAACACCAACGTGAGCAGCGCTATCGCAAATACGGCTATGGACCTCACTGAAACGTAAAGCGCGTATAAGGCAATTACCAACAGGGGTAATGAGTAAAGTAGCGCATTCGTACGACCAACATCGAAGAACTTCCTGCTCGCCCTAACGTACATGATGATTGATTCGAGGAATAACGTTGCCATGGATGCGAGGTTAATGATGAGTATGTCAATTATGGAATTAAGCGGTACTAACGATACGGCCGCGGAGACTATGGGCAGGTCAAGGTCTAGGTCATAAACATCGAGAACCCTCATGAAGCCCCTCCTCGCCCTATTAAGGAATACCTTACCACCAACGGTTAAGCCGAGAACCGTGACGTAGGATATATAGGCCCTATACCAGGCTCAACCCATGAAACCAGGGTTAGGGCAACGGCAGCGACGCCAATTAGATATAGCGGTATTAAGTAGTTCAGTCTCTCCTTAATGTAGGACAACCTATAATCAACACTAAACCTTGAGGCAGAGGTATACTCAAGGATCAGCCAGGAAATGCCCAGTAGGCCGAAGCCCACACCCAACAACCACAGCAACATCGACAGTAAGGTAGCGGACAAAACAAAAAGCTAACTCCATATAGGCAGCAGCCGCTGAACCTGAAAAGGGCTTGTACTTGATTAACTAGAAAAGCTTATAGACCATTACCTTAGGCTTTTCCTGGGCCGGTAGTCTAGCCTGGAAGGATGCCCGCCTTGCACGCGGGAGATCCCGGGTTCAAATCCCGGCCGGTCCACCAAAATCACTGCAGTACCTTCCTCGCCTCCCTAACCAACTCCTCAACCCTGGCAATACCGATCTTCACATACTCAACCGAGTACTTCCTCTCATGAAAACCCCATACATGTAGGTCGTAGGCTGCGTTCCAGCCGTCAACCACCCAATAACCAAGCCGATTAGCTAAGGTCTTACTGGCCATGCCCAGTAGGTATGTGTACCAACGCCCAACCTTAACAAACTCTTGATACTCTGGCGTGTTAAATTTCTCGCTAATGCTTGATGACCTCCTCCGCGGCTTTATACGCCTTCCCACTAGCCTGCACGGCATCACCCTTATCGACGTACTGCCTCGCCTCCTCCAAATACTCCTCAGCGAGCCTAATCCTCTCCCTTATACCCTCCTGCGGATCCACCACGCTTAATGCATCGAGCAACAACTCCGCCACATCAACTCCCTTATTCACCAATTTCCTGATTAACTCGTCAACATTAGCCATACATTAGTGAGTAGACCCAGTACTAAATATGCCTTTGGTTTTCAACCCTGCTCGACTCACCTTTTATGAATAGGCGGCGAAGTAAAAAAAGTCCGTTAATCCCCATAAACATGATGGGTATGGCCAGGGCGCGGGTAATAACCGCCCTAATGCTCACCGTAGTAATTTCGTTAATCATCACAGTACTAGTCACCACGGGCCAACAACCAACGCTATACAGGTCCTGGACATACTCGCCAATCAGGGACGTGAGTGAGGAGTACCAGGTCTATAGGGTCGCCGCGAACGGCATTAACTACTCGAGGATTGTGATAAACATTGAGTCAGTAAGTGGGGCACCACTGGGCAATGCCTCCGTGACCGTATTCGCCCTAACGCCATACCACATAGTCCCGGTTGGGGTTTACGTAGGCTCGAGGGTCGTGATACCCATGGACACGCCAGGCATAGCCTACGCCGTGAATAGGTGGGTCTCCTGGATGCTGAGGAGCACCTGGCACTCAATACAGCCCGGCCTATACACGGCACTCCTCGTATTCATAACATACCAAACACCACGCGGAGTCTACATTAAGTCATTCACAATACCCTACGCACCAGCACCACTATACATTGGCGATGAAACCTACGTAATAACGGTTAACGCCCAAATAAACACGACAGCCCCACCAAACATACCAATAAGCCAACTAAAGCCAGCAGGTCCCGCAGTCACGAAACCACCACTCGAGCTCTCCAACAATACAGACCAACCAGGCCAACTATACGACTGCATGAGTCAGGCGCCTGAGTACGCTCCTGGATCAGTGGTGTCGCCAGGTGGATACTTGGCTCTAGCTAACTGCACCGGCTATAACGGGACAATACCATTGCTATGGATTTCATGGAGCCAAAACGTGAGGAACACACTAAGTAGTGCCTCACTGAACATAGCCCTAAGTATTTCAGCATCTTCTTCAGAGCCATTTTACATATATGCAGAAGAACTAGAGACAAGCGGTGGACAGGTAATAGCCGATGTGATAGGTTCCTCATTCAATTCATCAAGCTTACAATTACAAATGCCTCTAAAAAGCGTTGGGCAATTAGGGTCTTTACCAAGTAATATATACTATGTCGGTGCCCCAGGCGCCTATGGCATGGCTCAATACCAATATTGGTATTGTCCAGACCTGAATTTACACACTGGAACGTGCGTAAGCGGTTATGTACCTACTAACCAGTATTACTACTACGTAATAGGGTTCAACCTCCAGAATAATTTAGTGTATGGCCCAGACACTGGCAGCGGTCCGGTATCGGCTATATTCCAATTCTTGAGCTATTACGGCTTGAACCTACCGACGCAGAGTACGTCGGCTGTGCAGTGGATGAGCAGGGGCTTTATTATTTCTATTTCCCAAATGGCACATCAATACAGAATGGCGCATTGATATCTGAGTATGTGGCCAATATCTTCAATGTTCCATTGCTGCAGGTAATATCTGCCTTAGCCTCCGCACTTGAGGGTGGCGTGGTTGTTGATACCATTGTGGAGACCGGTGGTTTACCAACGTGGGCTCAATGGCTCACCAACGTACTTTCGGATATGGGCCAAATGACGAATCTACAGCAATACTATACTACGAACACTGAGTACTATGCCGTGAGTATAGGCTTTACCCAAAGTGGTCAATACGTTTATTACAATGTGGTTCCTGGCATTAGCTACGTAAATTATAATGGCCAGACCTATGCCGTACCCACGCCCGGCGTTGAGCTTAACGAGACCTGGGCTGGCGGTCAATTAGCCCAGGGATGCCCACCAACATACCTTGGTTAATGAGCTGCTGAAGCATTGGTCTTCATTATTTTAAATTTAGAGATTGATGGAGCCGAAGATGATGACCTCATTAAATGCCGTTAAACCCCTGCGGGTAATCCTTACATACTGTGCCTTTAGCAGTCTTAAGTAATGGTTGGTGGTTTTGTTTTGTTTAATGGGTTGGTTTACGTCTCCTTTAAGCCGTTGGTTAGGGCTGAGGCTCTCGTGATCGTTGGTGATAGGGTTGTCTACGTCGGTGATGAGTCCAGGGCATTGAGGATCGCCGATGCCCTAGGCCTCGATACTGTGGACTTAAGGGGTAGGGTTGTGACGCCTGGCTTCATTGACGCCCACGCGCACCTGGACTCAATAGGCATTAACCTATCAACGCTCGACCTTAGGGGTGTCCCGAGTATCGAGGAGTTGAAGAGGAGGCTCAGGGATTACGCGAGAAGCGTTAAGACCGGGTGGATAGTAGGTAGGGGCAGTAACAATGGTTGGGGTCTTTTAGTGTTGTTTGATTCCCTTTATGGCGATGAGGTATGCTGATGCGGTGTGTCTGTCTAGTCCGTGTTTCCTCATTGCCTCGTCATGTTCCCTCGAGTTTGTGGTGCCCCTTGGGTTCACGTACTTGGCTTCGATGCTGTATAGTGGTGCCTTCATGGCAATCATCTCTATTATGGAGTTTCTGAAGATTGATACCCTGTAGTTGTAGTTCTCATGCAACCTCCTACCATTCCTAATCCAAAGTAACCTTAGCCTCCCCAGTACATCCGGGTTTTCCAGGAACAATATCCTAACACCATGGTGATAGGCGTAATCCAGCATCTCGTGCACGGCCATACCAATGACGCTCCAAGCCCTACGCCTTGGGTAACCCCTAGCCGTAACCTCCCTAAACCAGAAGGTGTATGTGTCTCTAAGGTTTCCCCCATCATCAACTATGGCCAAGTTAATTCTATCAGTATTGACATCCACACCACCATAGAGCCTGCCATAATTCCTCCCGTACCTTATCATGTGCCTATAGTAGAAGTCCATGGGCACCGTTAACTGCACCTCCCCGTGAACCCATAACTCGTTCTTTCTTATACCGTAGTCCTCAATGACTACTCTCGCTGTGTACTTCTGCTTCTCCTCAAGAATCTTATTAAGTAAAACTCCATAGTTCTTGGGTATTGTTGGCCTAATGACTACCCTATTCTCCTTCCCATTATAGTCTATTGTGGTTATGTGGAAGCTGTAACCGTCTTTGAGAGTTATACTCCTCACTGGGTATTCCATCTCACTTTGCTGAAACATTAACCAATGACCTAGCTCTACTTCCTTGAAGTCTACTCCTAATTGCCTACAAGACTCGTAAATTTCACGTACAAGTGTGATAACCCCATCAGTATACCTACGATTAGGTATTATTTCATAGATTATCTTCCTGAAGGTGTTTTTCCAGCTAATATCGGTTGCAGGTAGTATGGGCGTTTGCTTAGCCAAATCAAGCAGTCTATGAGTGGCAATCTTAAACAACCATGCAGTACTAAATAACTTCCTAGCTTCACTACCATTAACATTAAATGGTAATGTAATGGTTATGTAGCTCATATGGGGAATCCCCAGGCAATACTTATAAGGCCCTGGCTTATTAACCCTTTTGGTTACCCTGGGTTTCCGAGAGCCGTGGGGCAACCGCCACCGCGGTGAGGGTGCCCAGGGAGACCGCAATGAACCCAAGGGCGGTTAAATACCGCTCTCGGGAGAGCGGTTAAAATGATCGAGACAATACTCGATATTTATGGCAGGTTGGGTGATGCCTCAATGCTTAGGCATAGGATCGAGCACGCCTCAGTACTTAGGGAGGACTTGATAGGGAGAATTAGGGAGTTGGGTGTTGCATTGGCTGTTCAGCCACACTTCGTAATTAGTGATTGGTGGGTTGTGGATAGGGTTGGTGTTGATAGGGCTAGGTACGTCTACCCATTCAAGACCCTGATAGATAATGGCATAATGCTGGGCTTCAGCACTGATGCACCAGTTGAGCCGCTTAATCCCTGGGAGACCGTGTACGCGGCGGTGACCAGGGGTCGTTATGAGGGTATTGAGTTGCTTAAGTATACTGAGGGTGAGGCGGTTAGTATTGCCGAGACGCTTCACTACTACACCTACGGCTCCGCATACCTACTCCATGAGGAGCACGAGCTCGGTAGGCTCGAGCCCGGTTACCTAGCCGACTTCATAATAATTGATAAAGACCCATTAAGTGTTAGTGATAAGGAACTGAAAGACATAAAGGTGCTAGAGACCTACGTGGGTGGCGAAAGGATACACCCATGAACAACACCGTCAAAACGCAGCCTTCTCCTGCACAGTCCCCTTCACCATCCTACCCTCCTTAAACCTACTCAATCTAAAGATGTCCTTAAACGTCCTCATCCTCCCATACTTAATCAATTCCGTAACCATTAAGGCGAAGGCTGGGGCTAGCTTGAAGCCGTGGCCGCTTAAACCGACGACGATTATTAGGTCCTTAATTGGCTCATCGACTATGGGCATCCAGTCCGGCGTCACGTCGTACTGGCCCCTCCAACCACCCAAGTACTTCGCGTTCACGAACCAGGGCATTCTTCTGGCAGCATTCTCCATCACGTTAACGGCATACTCAAACTCAGGCTCGGCTAATGGATTAAAGCTGTCTGGGTCTGGCCAGGTGTCCTCTGGTGGGTATAGTAGGCCCATTAGTCCGTTGCTTGAGCCCTCGGGCCTTATGTAGAAGTTATTCGTGTAGTCAAACACGTTGGGTAGGGACCTACCCATGTCAACCCTAACTATCCTCTCAATAATGTTCTTAATTGGCAGGTCTAGCTGGGGTAGGGTCTTGCGTACCCACACATTAGTGGCAACCACGTAGTGATCAGCCCTAACAACTTCGCCCCTGCTAACGAGCCTAATACCGACGACCTTGTTATCCTCGACATGTACCTGGGCCTCATCAATGATTAACTCGGCGCCCAACTCCCTGGCCCTGGCCATTACCGTGTTTGTGTATAGGCCTGTATCGGCATAGCCTGCGTCCTCCTCGTAAATGCCAACCTCGTTATCTGCCACATCGGCGTTGAGCATTTCACGAACTTCATTACCACTTAAGAACTTGACATTGGCGCCGATACCGCTAAGCATTTCGAAGGTCCTCCTCATGCCGTCCACGTCATTACCAATGACTATCAAGCCCGTCCTGGTAAATACGTCGACGCCAAACTCCTTTTCAAAGTTCATGAAGATTCATGGCTGTAGTGCGACATTCTAGCCACATCCTCATTGGCGTAGTAACTCCTGACGAGACCCAGGGAGTATGCGGTCATTCCCTGGGCAACACCGCGCTTATCAATGACCAGGGTTTTGAAGCCCTCCCTGACCAGGTAATAAGCCACTGTGGTTCCCGTGGAGCCGGCACCAATCACAACAACATCATAAGCCCTAGCCATGATCAACCCCAACTTATCATGGGGAATTAATTTATAACTAATACGTGAATGACCATTAACCTGACATGGTCATCGCATGCACCAGGGATTGCTACGACACGTGCATATTCAACGAGAATTACAAACCACTCAATATATTCCCCATCAACGGCTTCACCTGCGCCAGGGGCAGGGCCGACCTAATTAGGAATGAGAAGAACAGGGTGACCACAGCCTACATAGACGGTAAGGAGACCACTATTGACGAGGCCATTAAGTACGTGACCAAGCTACTCAAGGAGACGATGAAGAAGAACCCCGCCAGGATACTGCGTACGGACTACGACGGTAATCAAGGACTTTTGACATGGTATTACCCAGATAGAATATTTAATGTAATTGGTGCGTCTCAGACCGATAGGTCGATATGCTCCTCGGAGGGTCATGCAGCCATTAGGGCTCATTACGGCACGAGCATGGGCGCACTGCCTGAGGACTTCACTAAGTACAGGGCTGCTGTTTTCTGGGCATTCCCAGCCAGCACATCATCACCGCATATATGGGCCTTATTTGTTAAGAAGCCGAAGGTGTCAATCGACGTTAGGGTCAGCGACACGGCTAGGAAGTCTGATAGGGCAATAATTGTTAGACCTGGCACAGACGTATACCTCGCCATTGGTGTCATTAAGGTCTTGATTGAGGAGGGTCTTGTTGAGGGTAAGGTCAGGCACTTTGAGGAGTTGGTTAATTACGTCAGGGGCTTCTCACTTGATTACTTGTCAAAGGTCAGTGGTGTAGGTATTAGCGATATTAGGTGGCTTGCCGAGTTTTACCATGAGTATAAGCCTTTGACCCTGATAGGCTTTGCCCTTGGTCGTTCCCAGAATGGTGGTGATGCCATTGGGATGATCTCGCTAATACCCGCCCTCATAGGCTTGGAGAGGGGTTATTACTACTCGAACTCCCTCGGTTGGGGACTCGATTTTGACTACCTCAGGGGTCTTCATATGGCTAGGTCATCGAGGGTCATACCCATGGCTGAGTTTGGGGATTACATTGAACGTGGTGAGGTTGACATAATCTATGCTTGGAATGAGAATCCCGTGGTTACCCTGCCAGGTGGTGATAAGCTGATTAAGGCTGTTCGTGAGGGCAGGGTTACATTGATAGTTCATGATCCGTACTGGTCCGAGACGGCTAAGTTGGCGAATGTCGTGATCCCCGCACCCACATTCCTCGAGAAGTATGACGTGGTTTACAGTTATTGGCATGACTACCTCATTTACAATGAGCCGATCAAGCCGCCTAGGGGTATAGCGGAGGTTGATTTAGTAAGGAGGTTGGCCAAGGAGCTTGGGATTACGCACCCACTGCTCCTTGAGGATCCCTGGGATGCCGTGGATAGGGCCATAAGGCCCGCAGGTGTTACCCTGGAGGAGCTTAGGGTGAGGAAGATCGTTAAGATGAAGCCGAAATACCTACCCACCAATGAACCTGATGCATTACCGCTGCCAAACCCAACCGAGCCCGGTGAATTAGGTCCTAATGAGGTCCGCCTAGTGTTTACGTCGCACCCACTCTACACAAATACCCAGTTCCGTGAGGTTTACGGTAATCTAGAGCCCGTGGTCTATACCCATGATTACGAGGGTATTGTGGTGCTGGAGAGTGAGTTTGGCAGTGTTAGGGTTAGGGCTGTTAGGGATGGTAATGTGCCCCCAGGTGTGGCGTTGATTTATAAGAGTAGTCTCATTGACCTTGATGGTAAGCCGATAAACAGTATTACAGGTCGCATTAAGGGTAAGTACGCAGGCACACCGATGCTCAATGGAGTCAGGGTTAGGGTTAAGGTCGTGGGCAATTAGCAATATTTTGCCAACCCATTATTGGGTGGTCAAGTTATTTTTACATTATTTACGGTGATTAATAAGTCAGTAAATAACCTGACCTCGCAATATGAAGTTATTATTTTTAGGGACATGCTTTTAAGCAATGCACATTAACGGGTTAAAATGGTCGTAGAAGTTGCCAAGGGATCTACCAGGAATTTAAGGAGGTTCCTGAAGAGGATGGACTTAACCGTGGGTAGGTGCTTTGATGATTTTGAGTTTGTCTCATTGTTAAGGAGTATTAATAATAAGTACGGTGATGATTACTGGTTATTGGGTTGGAAGGAACGTAAGATCAGCGATCACTCATCACTCTTTGTATTAACGTTAATTGATAATCATGATAGGGAGTATGTAGTTAAGATCTACGTTAGCATTGGCGCCATAAGCATGGTATTTCCCATTAGCCAACTTAACCTTGCTGATGAGGTTTCAGGAATAACAATGTTGATTGATGGGGGCACCGTTACCTTATCAGGTAGGGTACTCTGCATCTCTAGCATTAGAGTTAAGGCCGTAATTTAACCTATCCCTGGGTCTTAACGTGAACTTTCCTCCTGAACTCCTCTATCTGCTCCCTAGTTATCCTAACGTACCTAGATAGTAAGTCAATTGGTACATAGGCGAACCTATCGCTCAATCTCCATGTTGGCCACACCTTACCGCCAATATTAATTCTGGCACCACAGAACTTGCACCTACCATCCTCCGTCAGGTTGACCTCCAGTATGTCGAAGCCTCTCCTCCTAATCACAACCCTACCGCAGTTTGGGCAGTACGTGTTTTCGAGCTTGTGACCTGGTACGTTACCAATATAGACGTACTTGAGACCCTCCTCCCTAGCCACTTGAGCGTGCTTCTCAAGGGTCTCTATGGGTGTTGGTGGTAGGTAATCAACCTTGTAGTCGGGGTGAAACCTCAGGAAATGCATGGGTGTTTCTGGGCCTAGGTTATCCACGATCCACCTGGCTAGCTTGCGTGCGTACTCAAGGTTATCGCCTATTTCGGGGACCACCAGGTCTGTTACCTCGATGAATATGCCCTTTTTCTTCATCTCAACGAGCGTCTGGAATATTGGCTCTGGGTCTGGGACCATTGAGAACCTCCTCAGGAACTTGGGCTCGGCGTTTCCCTTGAAGTCTACGGTGGCTGCATCGAGGAACTTAGATATGTAATCAACCGTCTCATCAGTCATGTACCCGTTAGTGACGAATGTGTTGAACAAACCCCTCTTTTTGGCTAGGATTCCAACGTCATATGCGAACTCTGCGAAGATGGAGGGTTCATTATACGTGTACGTAATTCCCTGGGCTCCGTATGTCTCGGCTAATTCGATGATCTTCTCTGGAGTTACCTCAAACCCCTCGAGAACCCTCCTCTGGCTTATGTCGAAGTTCTGGCAGTACTGGCATGCCCAACTGCAGCCGTACGTGGAGAAGGAGAGAACCATCGAACCTGGGTTGAAGTGGTAAAGAGGCTTTTTCTCGATTGGGTCCACGGCGATTGCGAGATCTTACCATAAACCATTAGGTACAGCTTACCACCCAGGTTCCACCTAACACCACAAAATCCATATTGACCATCAGAGAGCTTACACCTCCTTGCGCATGCCGTACACTCAACCCTACCGTCCGGCAATGCCCTATACAATGTTGCCTCCTTCATTAAACCCATTGTTAATCATTAATTCATGATTAAAAACCTTATGAGGTAAGCAAGTTTCATTTATTAGTACGTGATTACGGAGGGGGTATGTTTTTTTAAGTGGCTTGTTATATGAAGCCGGGTATGCCGAAGAAGAGGAAGAATAGGGGACGCCATAAGGGTGATAAGGGTAAGGAACCAATGGTTTATTGTGATAATTGCGGTAAGTTAGTGCCTAGGTCTAAGGCTGTTAGGGTCACTGTACCATACTCGCCAGTGCCTGGTGACCTTGCTAGAGAGCTTGAGAAGCAGGGCGCAATCGTGCCTAGGTATTACGTCACCAAGACCTACTGCATAAACTGCGCCATTTACCTAGGCATACTGAAGGTTAGGGCCGAGGATGAGAGGAAGAGGAAGATTTCATTGACAAAAGCGCCAGTGCGTAGAGAGGCAATAGCAACGCCACCAGCAACCAAGCCAACCCAGACACAGCGCCGGCGCCATCAACATCGCAGAACACCCAGGGTGCGCCAGCAAAGCCTTAAACTCAAATGATGAATGCACAGCAGTAACTCTTATAAGTCATTTTAAGCCCATGTTAACGCATAATGGAGAGTAATGAGGAAACTAGGAGAGTGGAGTTAGCCAATACGGAGACGGAAAGGAGGAACCCAAGTAAGCTTGAGTTAACATTTATTGAAAGTCCCAGGGACTTCATGAAGGATTTTAAGGTCGTATTCGACCTGTCAATAATTAGAGAGATAACGCTTGGCAGGAGCCTGAGAACATGGTCATAATACCTGATCCGACGGTCTCGAGGAAGCATGCCATAATAACCATGGTTGGGGGTGAATTATTAATTAAGGATTTGAATAGTACGAATGGCACGTACGTGCTTGACGGCGGAACCTTCAAAAGAATAAGCGAGTATAGGTTTAATGGTGACGTCGTTGTTAGGCTCGGCTACTACACAATTATTAAATTATCAGTAATAACAGGGGAGAATCCATAGTATTAAGTAACTTGCGTATTCACGTATTTACTGAGTACGGCTAGTATCTCGCCCGTGCTTGATGGCCTAAGTGATGGATTTAATTCGAGCCCCCTCATTATTAGGGATGCGATTTCAGGTGGTACGTCAGGTCTATAACTCGTTATTGGAGGTATGAGGACCTGCCCACTACTTAGTCTATGGATGTGTGGGTTTATTCCCGTCAACATTTCGTAGAATATGCATGATAGTGAGTAAATGTCCGACCTAACATCAGCAACTCCCCTGCTAACCTCGGGTGCTGCATAGGCTATTGAAAATTGGGATACGTAGGACTTACCGCCAACCATTATCTTAGCCGCGCCTAGATCGCCTATCTTAACAATCCTTCTATCCTTATCCTTAAATAATATGTTCTCAGGCTTGAGGTCTAAGTGCACTATGTTTGCTTTATGTAGTTCAGACAACGCCAGCGTTATTGAGTATGCCAACCTCAGGAACTCACTAAGCTCTAACGGTCCACTTTCCCTCATTAAGTCCCTGAGTGATCCTCCCTCCATGAACTCCATGACCACGTAAGGTGGCTCACTTAGGTAGTCCTCGAGCGACTTATATGGAAGCTTCTCATCGGGTGGTATGTGAACCTCGAATACCTTAACGATGTGTGGACTCTCGATGATAGGTACTCACTCATTTCCTTCTTAAATGATGAGAGTACCCTAGGTCGTTAGCCAGGGGATTACCCCTTGAATCCTTATCCTTAAGGACCTTAATGGCGTAGACCCTACCCCACTCATCCCTACCCCTAAGCACGTAACTAAAACCACCCATCGCAACCACGCTATCAATTAAGTACTTACCATCTAACCACGTGCCTAACCAGGACAGTGGTGGTCTCAATCCCTTAACGAACCTAAGTCTGGTTGGTCTCAAGTACATTATTATAAAAATGAGCACTAGAGCTGTAATGCCCAGCCAATATACCCTAATCACTGGGTATATTCCGTAAACCAGCGTCACTATTAGCACCGCTGCCGATACATAACCAGGGAATTTCCTCATCATTGGTATTGCCGACACTATGGATGGCACCAACACCATGTATGCGTAGGGTTGATTCAGCATTAGGAGAAATATGGCTGCAGGTATTATCAGGAATACGCCTAGGTACGTTATTGCCCTATCAATAACATCCTCAGGAAAGTCAATCCTATACATTAGTATGGAGTTCCTAATCGTGATTACGAGCGACGATGCGAATATAAGGAGTGAATTAATCAGTAAGTAAAACGGGGGAGGTGCTGGGTTCACGTAACCCCTGTAGAATAGGTATAGAACATAGGCAATTGTTAGTATGATCATGGCCCTTAGATCAACTACCCTCAATGATAAGATGAGTATCAGGACTCCTAAAAATATGGCTAGTACATCATAGACGTAGGCACTACTTATTATGAAGGCTATGGATAGTACGAGGATAATCTCCGAAATTAATGGTATTAGAAGCCAATTATTCCTCAGTGGGTACTTCCTAAACAATTCATAGAATAACACGAATAGCGAAACCGCGACTAATAACCGCACAATATTAATGCCGATTAGAAATAATAGGCTTATGAAGAGTACGATCCCGGGCAACGCCTTAATCACCTTATTAACATCGGTAATTAACACGTTAATTATCTCCCTGAAATCCCTTAATAAAAACGTTTCCGCAGGATGGATAACGACAAGTGTGTTGCGAAGGGATAAGGCGTATTATACCTGGTCATGAATTACGTAGGGATTAATCACGGCGATATTCACGAGTGTAGGCATCAAGCCCTAACTAATCGTGAGAGGCGTCCACGAACCTAGATATCGACCGGGAATACCTATCAACAGCGTTAAGGCAGGTGAGTCAAAGTAAATAAGTTAGTACAACTCTTCAGATGCCTAATGAAGAGGGTTCACGTACTAGTTAGAGGCGTGGTCCAGGGAGTTGGGTTTAGAGCCTTCGTGAGGAGGCACGCCAGGAAATTGGGCGTTAAAGCTTCGTTAAAAACTTACCCGATGGCTTCACGGTAGAGATCGTGGCTGAAGGACCCGATGACGCCATTGAACAATTAATAAGTATAGTTCGTAAAGGACCTCCAGGCGCTATTGTGGAGGATGTCGATATTGAGTACGAGGAACCTAAGAATGAGTTCAATGACTTCGCGATTCTTTATTAACATACTTGATCAAGCCGCCACCACACGGTTTAAGCCCCGAGTCAAGTAGGTCCATTATTAATTGCCTTGCCGTATCCGTTAAATCAAGGCTTAACGCTTCACTTAAGTCAGTAAACCTAAGTTCCATGGCGTCGCTGGAGGCCCTGGACTCACCACCGATGGGTTCCACTAGGTAGTCAAGCATTAGGAAGTGGTATCTAACCCTGCCCCTCTCGTCCCTCTCCACGTATTGGTAAATACCGAAGAGTCCCAATACCCTACCAATGATGCCGGTCTCCTCCTGCAACTCCCTCAGCGCCGCCTTGTCAGGGTCCTCACCTGGCTCAACCATGCCACCCGGTATTGACCACTTACCCCTGTTAGGCTCCGCACCCCTCCTTATTAGGAGTATCTTACCATCCTTAATGACTATGGCGCCCACACCAACCAATGGGTACCTTGGGTACTCCCTACTCATTTTAGTAAACCCTGCATAGCCCAGATTAATTAAGCATTAACGCCACATTTAAAAGAGAGTTTAAATCCGCTGCTAACCAATGGAGTGCAATAATGAGAAGGTGAGGAACGTGGTCGAGAGCCTATCCGATAAGGAACCTATCGAGGCTTATCAAACACTACTCGAGGAGAATTGTTTTGGCAGGAGTATGATATATGATGTTGGTAATAAGTACATAGTGTACATGAAGGATGAGGAAAATGCGTGTATAGAAGAGACGAACTCGATAGACCGCGCCAGGGAGCTGGCGAGGGCATTTGTTGACTCTGTTTGTTCCTGATGAATATGAAGGTTAGGTTAATATTATCGGCGAATCTGCATGAACTAGCCAATGCCGTGAGTATCACGTTGGATGTGCCAAATGGGTGTACGGTTAGGGATTTAATAATTAGGCTTGGTGAGTTGAATCCGGAGATTCCGAGGATACTACTTAGGGGTGACGAGCTTAATGAGAATTACATAGTGATTGTGAACGGTAGGGACATACATTGGTTAAGGGGCTTATTCACAGCTCTCAATGATGGTGATGAGGTATTGATTGCACCTAAGGCATTCATATCGTAAAACTTAATACCTCCACCCGCGCCTTTAATATTTGTGATAGTGAATGGCTAAGAGTAAGTTAATGAGAATTAATGAGGCGTTGGACCTAATCAATGATGGCGATGAAATAGCGATTGGGGGCATGTCCCTGCACCGTAACCCAATATCCATGGCGATAGCCATAGCTAGGTCGAATAAGAGGGATTTGGCGTTGATAGATAGGGAGCCAGGGCTTGCCTTTGACTTACTGACTATTTCGGGTAGGGTTAGGAGGATTAGGGCCGCGATGGTTACCTTCGAGCACTTCGGGATAGCACCAGGCTTTAGGAGGATGGTGGAGAGTGGTGAGGTGGAGTTCATTGAGGACGTCTGTGAAGGCGTTATGGCGGGGCTTCGTGCAGGGGCTTACGGCCTCCCCTTCATGCCATCAGCAATTGCGTTAGATAGCGAGTTAGTCCCGCTGAATGTTAGGAGGGGTATTTGGAAAGTAATTAAGGATCCATTTAATGAGCAGGAGTTAGTAGCGGTTAAGGCCATAAGGCCTGACGTGGCTTTAATACACGTGCATAGGGCTGATGAGAGAGGTGATGTGGAGATTTACGGGCCTAAGTACGAGGATGTGCTCAAGATTCAGGCGGCTAAGAAGGTCATAATCACGGCGGAGGAGATAGTCGGTGAGGATTACTTCCGGGAGCACCCTGAACGTTTAACCGTGCCAGGCTTCATGGTGACTGCCGTGGTCCACTCACCGAGGGGTGCGTGGCCAACGTCGATGTATGGTTATTACAATGCCGATTATAATGTCATCAAGCAGTACTTCGATAGTGTCAGGGCTGGGTTGAGTATTGAGAAGGTCCTTGAGGTGTTTACCCATGGCTGACATGGATAACGTGATCAAGTGCATGGCTAGGCAGTTGAGGGATGGGGATATCGTTTACACGGGCCTTGCCTCAGTCCCTGCGGTGTTGGCCGTGGCCCTAGCTAGGTATTGGGGATTGAACATTTGGTTCATAAACGTGACCGAGATTTACGACCCAAGGGGTATTGCGATAACGCCATCGTCTGGGGACCCATACTCCTTCATTGGTGGTGCTGGATTTATGACAAGCCTAGACGCCTTCGACCTGGCGAGACGTGGACAACTCGACGTTATGTTCTTCTCAGCGGCCCAGGTTGATCGTCGTGGCAATATGAACTTATCCGTCATTGGTAATTATGATAAGCCAAGGGTTAGGTTACCGGGTGGTGCTGCAGCAGCTTACCTGTATAGGAGGGCCCGTAGGTAGTGATGTGGCTTAAGGAGCATTCAAGAAGGACCCTCGTGGAGAGGGTTGACTTTATAACGGCTCCTGGACCCACAAAGCAGGGTCCACGCCTTGTAATATGCACTCCGAAGGCTATGTTCGAGTTTGACCATGAACTTGGCGAGTTAGTTGTGGCTGGAGTCTTTCCTGGCGTCACGGTTGATGATGTGGTTAATAATATGGCGTTTAAGCCAAGGGTTAGGGAGACCCTGAGCATGCTTGAACCAGCAACACAGGATGAGTTACAGCTCCTAAATAAGCTGGACCCAGGCGGCATCAGGTACTCCTAGTCAATTTCATATAAAAATTAATCACAGCATCTTATTCTCAATCTTATACGCACCAAGTATTATGGCACTAGCCATTTTCGACGCCTCAACAAGCTTCTTACTTATCTCATCACCACCCTCAGCTGGATAGACAAGTAGGGCATAGCCAATAGCCTCACCCGGCCAGCCATAGGCATAGGCCAGTAGTAGGTTTAGGCCTGTGGCAGCCTCTATCGTGGTTAACACCCTGCCCAGGGTTCCCTAGTTCATTGGGCATTGCTGGGTGTATTATGAATGCACCGCCTGTATTGCCATTACCAGGTCATGGAGTTTTGCGAATGGCCTTTGCATTAATCATCCTAAGCAGGTTGGCCCAGGCGCTTACGCTTAAAATTGAAAGTAATCAATCACATAAGATAAAAGAAAAATAAAGAGGGAGGTTGATAAGCCAATACCCTGTAGATGAGGAATATCTACAAGTGCGTGGTTTGTGGCACATTCACTGAGGATAGCACCCACTGCGGTAAGCCAGCCAAATTAGTAATTAATGGTGAATTGAGGAATAGATTAAGCCACCTAATGACTTACTTGCTAAGGCATAACCCAGGCGCCGTTGGGCTATCAATGGATAGGGAGGGTTGGGTGGGCATTAATAAGTTGGTTAACGCAATAAGGACCGGTGGAACCCAGGGGCATACTCATGGTTAACCACGGAACACGTCCTGGCGGTGGCGTTAATGGACCCCAAGGGCAGGTTTGAGGTTAGGGATGGAATGATCAGGGCGAGGTACGGCCATAACAAGTCACTCAACGTAGACATTAGGTATGATGTTGATAATGAGGTTAGCGTCCTATACCATGGCACTACCAAGGAAGCATTAACGCGGATAATGCGTGAGGGGATTAAGCCGATGAATAGGAAGTACGTGCACCTAGTGCTGGACTTAAGGGATGCTTATGAGGTTGCCTGAGGCATGGCAGTGACGTAGTAATACTAAAGGTAAATGCAGATTGCCTAAGGAAGAGTGGCCAGCAGGTGTTAATTGCGACGGATAGAGTAAGGCTAACAAGCTATGTACCACCACAATGCATAGAGTCAGTAATAAATCCACGAGACTAAAAGCTTAAAATTGCCCATGAAATGACACTAACCGGGCCGGTAGTCTAGCCTGGAAGGATGCCCGCTTGGCGCGCGGGAGATCCCGGGTTCAAATCCCGGCCGGTCCACCAAGATCATTACACCATTATGGGTAATAGAATTACTCATTACCTCCCAGGACAATTCTCCTAGCCTCCTTAACCATCCTCTCAATAACCTCCATACCCGCGGCCACGTGATCCACGCCATACTTCATCTCGTGAAATCCCCAAACATGTAAGTCATAGGCAACGCTCCACCCACTCAATACCCAATCACCGAACTTCCTAGACAACGTCTTGCTCGCCCTGCCCAGTAGGTACGTGTGCCACCTACCTTTCCTGAGGAACTCCTGGTACTCAGGCGTACCATACTTCTCAGCCAACGCCTTAACGACCTCCTCAGCAGCCCTGTAAGCCTTCCCACTAGCCTGAACAGCATCACCCCTGCTCAGGTAATCCTTGGCCTCGTCCATGTACTTCTCGGCAAGCACATCGATGCCCTTACTCATTAATAACTTGATTAACTCCTCACGATTCATTGAGATTTGCAACGTAATAATTAATATAAGCCTTTAATAATTAAGGATATTGAACGGTCATTAAGACAATATAGGTGTTTAATGCGAAGTTCGGTCTTACCCTGACCGAACCAACTCTTTTTCATAAACTATGAACCTGCCGTAGTAATTCTCAAAATCCCCCTCCTCCGTAGCCAGGACCTCCATCTTCATAGGTGTTGTTGGCGGACCCACGGAGAAGCTGCCCAAGCCGATGCCCCTGCCCACGTACACCTCACTTATTGTTGCCATTACGAAGTCCTCATTAGCCCTCGTGCAAAGCCAATGTCTCTCTGTCATACAGAAATAACCGTTTGTTCTCCTCAATGCCTCTCTAACGATATACCTCATAGGGTCTCCTCGAACCACACTTACCTGGCTTGGTCTCGCCACACCGGTATGTAGGGTAAGTACTTCGTAAAATCCCAAGGACTTGGCCAGGCGTTGACTCGGTTCATTCCACTCAGCAATCATTAACGACGCATATCTAGCATTGTTCCTCAATGCTTCATTAAGCACATACTCCGTCAATGCCCTGCCAATACCCATCCTCCTATAGCTTGGGTGAATTCTAATACCCTCAAGCCAAACAACGCCCATCTCCTTAACCATCACTATATTAATAACACCGACAACCCTACCCTCAACAACCGCCACGTACGCAGTGCCCTCATTAACCCAGTCATTAATAGCGCGAGGCACGTAATCACCCCACGGAAATGTATTCCTCGTAAACTCGATAATCTGGCTGATATCGCTAGACGATGCCTCCTAATTAATAAGTTATTGATCATTAATGACTGGTTATTTCATGGCAACTAATAACCTTTACACACATTTAACCTTCCTGAAATAATGCACTTAAGCACACCCCATAACTAATCCTGTGGGCTCACTAACCCTGAGCTTCAGTGATGGTACCTTAATTGTCGAGGGTCCAGCCACGGTGACCGTGATCAATGGTCAGTGCGAGGTATTAGGTTGCCCAGTTAGTGGCTCGTTAAGTGTTGAGAGGTTTAGGCACTGCCAATACTAGCCAGGGGTTCATGTACGTTAACTGTTAATGGTGGCTCCATTAGGTATGTTAATGGGAGTACAATACCGGGTGATTGGGATGCATCAACCTTGAGGGTATTGCCCTAATTATTGGCGAAATAGACTCGGGTAAGACCACGTTAACAACATACCTACTAAATAAGCATGTGACCAATGGCTTGAGCACGTGCGTTGTTGACGCGGATATTGGTCAATCCTCAATAGGTCCACCAGGTGTTATCGGGCTTTCCTGCGTTGGATTGCCAACGCCAACGCTCGAGGACCTACACATGATGAGTGGGTACTTCGTCGGCTGCAACAGCCCATCTCAATGCCCTGGCAGGTTTATTAGTGGGGTTAGTGCCATGGTTAGAGAAGCCTTCAGCCGAACGCCTGGTCTCGTCCTCATTGACATGCCTGGCTGGGTTGGTGATGGTGGTGTTGAGTTGATTAGGAACGTGGCCGATGCCGTTGGGGCGGATTACGTAATATCCATAGGTACTGACGTGCGCCTAAGGTCTGGGGTTAAGGTCATCAACGTCTCCAGGCCCAAATACGTTAGGGCTAGGAGTAAGGATGAGAGAAGACTCCTCAGGAACCAGGCCCTGCGCAGGTACTTGGGTGATAAATTGATCAACATGAATGTTGAGTTGGGCAGGATAATGGGTAATTCGGTGATTGAGTGCATTATTAACAATTGTGGCCATTACGTCATTGATGACGTACCTGAGGTCGCCAGGCAGGGTGGCGTGGTTAAGATACCCTCTAGGCTCTTTAGTAATATATTCGTTGGATTATCACGTAGGGGTTTCCTGGCAGGCTTTGGCATAATTAAGGAGTTTAACCTTAAGGAGGGTGTTGCGAATGCCGTAGTTACGACGGATTACTTCGACGAGGTGGTCATGGGTAAATTACGCGTTGATCCAGGGAGAATTGAGGAGGTCGAACCCTTCCCATTACTTTAATAACCTGAGATAAATACTGCCGTGACTATGTTTAGGTTGCTCCCGGTCCACCCCGTTCGTATTATGGTATTCGTTTTTTTCAAATATTACAGCGGTATTATTATTGCGCAATTCGCTGATGGAGTCTATACCGAACTTCACCGCCTCATCAATTAAGTGCCCATCAGCAACGCAGCCTGCGGCATCCATATTACCGTCAATACCGTCAGTGGCTACAGAAATCATGGAGACACCCTCAACGCCCCTGACGGACAGGGCAAAGCCAGCACACATCTCCGTGGTGCGCCCACCCCTGCCATTACCCACAACAGTCACTGTCGGCTCGCCGCCACTCAGTATGAAGCCCCTCCTTATTGGGACGCCCCTGAACTTAGCCTCAAGAGCTATACTAGCCAGGTACCTGCCGACCTCCCTCGCCTCTCCATCCATCCTAGACGTAAGTATTAACGACTCCATGCCAAGCGACTTCACGTAATTTGCCAAGTCAGTGAGCACGTCCATGTTGCTCGCAATTACGTAATTCCACGTGTTAATTAACTCCTTAGGCGTCTCCTCAATAAGCCATTAAGGCCTTGCTCCAGGACGTTCCTGACCGCACTAGGCACCCTATCCCAGAGACCCCTGTTCCTCAGTATGGTTATTGCATCCTTATACGTGGTAGGGTCGGGCACCGTGGGCCCACTGGCTACAGTTGCCGGGTCATCACCAGGCACATCACTGGCGATCAGGGTTATTACCCTACCACCCCTCCTAATCACCTCCCTCGCCAACCTACCACCCTTGGTTATTGATAGGTGCTTCCTCACGGTGTTGATCTCCTGTATAGTGGCACCACTCCTCAGGAGTAAGTCATTGACTTCCCTAATATCCTCAAGGCTTAGACCTTCATGGGTACCTCCACCAGGCTGAACCACCACCACTTATTAGGAATAGTACATAATCACCACTCCTGACATCACTTATTAGGTCAAGTATTTTCAACCCGGCGTTAACGCTAGCCTCAGTTGGTAATGGATGAGTTGATTCGATAATTCTTATTTTCCGCAGATTACCTGGCGTTCCCTTGGGAACAACCGCAATCCCATCAATAATTTTATCATAGGCCACATCCTCGATAGCCCTGGCCATCCCTATTGAGCCCTTACCAATGGCTATTACGTAGAAATTATCAACCTCATGACCCATCACCCTAACCTTACCATCGACAACGCTAATGGCCTTTGAAACCCTTAGGTATAGGTCGGAGGATTTGAGGATCAGACCTAGTATGTCGCTTAGTATGTCACCGCCAAATACGGGAAATACCATTGATTATTAATGGCAATTGATTTTTATAAGGGTTGAGTTATTGTCACTGCCGTATGATTGATACCGAGACCCTAAAGGCTAGGTTAAGAGAGCTTGAGGAGGTTAAGGACGAGGTTATCGAGACTGGGGTTAGGGTGAATAGGCTTTCGAAGTCTGTAATATATTCATTGATTAGGGGTGACGTGGAGACTGCGCGTAAGTACATTGGAGAAATGCAGGAGCTCACTAGTAAGCTCAGGACTTAATTGCCAGGTACCCGATGTACTATAATAACGCCGTGATCAGTCTCCAGGAGTATGTTGAGGCAATGACCATGTGGTTCTTCATAACCGAAAATAGGATACCGAGCCCAGGCGAGTTGGGCGTTGATGCTGAGCCATATATAAACGGTATTGCTGACTTCACTGGTGAGCTCAGTAGGAAGGCTACTGAGGAGATGATTAGGAATAACCTGGACTTCGCATTAAGGGCTAAGCAGGTGATGGAGGAGCTATACCTCGATCTGCTGAGCCTGGAGCCCAGGGATTACGAGATGAGGAAGAAGGTTGACTACGTGGCATCAAACATAAACTGGCTTAATGAGAAGATATTCTACAAGACCCTAAACATTAAGGCAGTCCCAGAACAACAATCGAAGAATTCCGGCGAAAGCAATTCATCGGGATAAGGTTTAAAAAAATTTCTAAACTCACCAATATCGTGACCTCCCTTCACCGGAAATACAGGAAATGAACAAAGTTCTGCAATAGGTACGGGTATAAAGCTAAGAAAGGCCTTAACGTTCTGGGACCTGCTGTTCCTGTCAATATCGGGGATGGTTGGCAGCGGTTGGTTATTCGCTGCACTAGCCGGCGCTGCATATGCTGGCCCAGCCTCATTAATATCGTGGCTCATAGCCGGCGTCTTCTTCATATTCATAGGCCTCTCATACGCCGAGCTTGGCTCAATATTCCCATTCAGTGTTCCCTCGTCCGCATTGACCACTATGTGCATGGCTCAATCTCTAACTACCTACTTGGCTGGGCGTACCTAATTGGATCAGCCACCACCATATCCATGGAGGCCGAGGCAATAATAATGTACACGAATAAATACCTACCATTATTCAGTACCGCGTCTGGCTATCTAACACCGCTGGGTATCTTAACGGCAGCCGCATTAATAGGCGTCTTCACGATCATACAGGTAATTGGTGTTAACGTGTTTGGTAAGGTTAATACCGCAATAACGATTTGGAAGTTCATAGTGCCGACAATCACGGTAATACTCCTAATGACGCTATATCTACACCCAGGTAATTTCACGGCATATGGTGGGTTCGCACCCCTGGGTTGGGCGGCTGTATTCACGGCATTGATCCCCAGCGGTATTATTTGGGCATATGAGGGATTTAGGCAGGCCCTTGAGTATGCTGGTGAGGCTAAGAATCCAAGGCGTGATGTACCGCTGGCGCTGATTTTATCGATAATACTCGTGGCAATACTATACATGGCGTTGGAGGTGGCATTCATTGGAGGTATCGAGTGGGGTAAGATATACCTGCCAATAGTAAGGGTCAGTATGTAATTCCAATAAAGCCTGGCGACTGGAGCGACTTAATAAACTCCAATTGGGCAGGTTCACCATTCTACTCAGAACTATATGCAAGCGGTATCGCATTACTAATATCGTGGGCCATAGTATTACTGATTGATGCATGGATATCGCCTGCGGGCACCATGGGTGTTTATATCGGCACAACAGCGAGGAGTTTCTATGGGCTTTCAAGGCAAGGTTATTATCCAGCATATTCAGCAATCTGCACAGGAGATTCCAGACGCGTGGTTCTCATTTATAATTACTTACCTAATAGCCGTACTATTCCTACTGCCATTCCCAACCTGGTACCAAATAGTCAATATATCGACAACAGCAACAATAATAAATTACCTAGCCGGAGGCCCAGCACTGGTCATACTAAGGAGGACGGCGCCAGATATTGATAGGCCGTATAAGGCACCAACACCATTACTGATTGGGTTACTGAGCTTCGTTGTATCATCAATGCTTATCTACTGGACTGGCTGGCCATACCTGGGCTACATATTTGTGATAACGGCCTTTGGCTTACCACTGCTAATCCTAGGTTATGGCAGGACCGCTGGTATTAGCCGTACTGAGGCCATTTTATTCTCATTGATTTACTGGCTCGTGTTGATATTAATAATGTATTATGGATTCGTAATGGCGCGCTGCCGTTTTACATTTACTGGGCCATATTCGCATTATTACTTATTGGTAGTATTGCATATCTATACCACAGGTCGAGGGGTGGGTATGTAGGTAAGGAGGTTAGGGCGAGTACGTGGTTCGTAAGCTACATGATAATATTCGGTGCCTTATCATACGTGGGCTCCCTGGGTGCGGGTTATATTCAATACCCATGGGACTACATAATCGCGTTGGTCGCATCAGTAATACTCTTTGTAGTGGCCGTTAAACAGGGATTTGAAACTAAGGAGATAATGCAGGTCAGGGAGGGTAATCTACCCGCTGAGTAACCGTAGAAATAATGTAGTGCTAGAGTTTAAATCAAAGCGTGAATATTCTTTACTGAATCCTCATGTGTAAGGATGAGGTGTTAAGGGACGCCATACCCAGTGAGGTGTTGCACATGTTCAAGAAACTCATGGGCAAGTATTTCGACACCGTTTATAGATTCCTAATGAGACATTACTTAACAGAAACGGGAAACCCTACTGCTTTTTAGTGCTTGCCGTCAATTCCTCAAGAATTGAAATAGTGAGATTCCTAAGCAAGTCACTACCTATATCAACCTTACTCAACGCATACTCAACAATATCGTAGTAACCACCAACCATAAGCGATGACTGGGTTACGCCAAGCTTAACAAGCGCTGAGACGAGCTCGGGGTCCACCTTTAACTTCCTTATCACATTATCTATGATCCAGCCCCACATGCCCATGAACATAGGCGGCGTAACACCCCTCCTATAGTGGATGATGCCCACGTAAGCCTGCCAAAGCCAATAATCCTCATCAAACGGCCCCCTCAGCGTCCTAACCCACCAATCCCTAAGCGTCCTCTCGCGCAATGGTCTCTCGCCAGGCTGGAACACGGCAGCCGTAGGTCCATGGGAGAACAACACGTCGTAGAAACCCTTAACGACGTCCTCAGTCATTGACTCGAGCAACGGCCTATACTTCACAAGCACTTGGGCATCATAATCACTAAACCTAGCTGGCGGTGGTATCTGGTCCATGGTAGTATTGACAATATTTAACAGTAACTTACCAACCTCACTTCCTAAATTGAAATGTGCCATATGCCTGATAATGAGGTAAGCGTATATAAGCTTTCACCAGATAATTAAGTAATTGAACTAGAAATAGAAAGAACAAACAATAAGTATTGATTAAATACCCATAATTAACAATAAATAAAAATATGTAAATTAAACAAAATAAACACATAATCACATAAACAACACGAAAAACCCACCATACCCTAAACAACCAACCACCATCACTATAAAAGCACAGGCAAACTAACTCATCAACAACCACTAGGATTATCGCCACCCCAATAACAATTGGGGCTATTGCGTAGCTGAACCAGGCCAGGTAGGCTATTGTGTGGAGGACTGCAATCATTACCTGGCTTACGTGCATCACTGCGAATATCACGTCGGCAATTGGGTCAATAATGAAGCCCATGCTTTGCAGGACCTCAAACTCCTGAAGCGGGAGCACGCCGATTCCAAAGCTGCTTATTGCCTCTATGATGTTGAGTATGGTCATGCCTATTGCCCAGGCAAACCCAGCCTTAGCCGTAGCCATGAACACCAAGCCCCAGTACTCCTCGGCTTTCTCGACGTCATGGTAGAGGACTAAGTACGTTGGGGATCCGGGCGGTGCCAGGCCGAGGAGTGTTGGTAATACGTAGGCCAGTATTAGGGCTGCCCCGACAGCAATGAACCTCCTGACCTCAATCCCGCCCCTAATCATGCCATAGGCAATTACGGCTATTGCTCAATGGCTATTGCATACTCAAGTAGTTCAGTTAGTAAGTACATCATGGTTTAAAAGGTGATTAGTTAAAAGGGGTGTGGTTATGGCTGTGTTAACTCGTTTATGAGTCTCCTCATGCCTTAGGGCTTCATGCGGTTGCTTCAGTTCCCAAGCCCTCAATATGGTTATTTTGCCCTTAACCTCGTGGAAGTTTCCACGTCAATGGGTATTAGCATATCAATGTTGTTTTTCCATAATGCCGTAGTTATGTTAGCGCTACCGACCAGGCCCTGTCGTTGGCTATATAGAGCTTAATGTGTATGAAACCATCCTCCCCAAGGGGTGGGCTCAACCTAACATTAGAGAGCCAGGGCCTCTCCTTAGTTGTTTCCTCCGCCTTAGGTACCTGCGCATAAATACTAAGCCCGGTATTAGGAAGAGTTCCTGGCCCATCAATGTGTCTGTGTGGGTTGTTTAAAGGGAGTATGTTTAAGGAATAATTTAATGATTTTGATTTAATGCTTAGTGCATCCTCACTTCCTCATTCTCATTCTCAACATCACTGCAGCCGCTACTACGATAATGGCCACAACCACCACCCCGACAACCAATGCCGTGGACATGACTGATGGCTTAGTTACAGGCGTAATAATATTACTAGTCGGCATAGGCTTCGTCGCGATGATACTAACACCTACTAAGTTATCTGTGACGTATAGGTACCCATTCTTAGGATCATAGGTAATATAGTATGGATATAGCCCAACCGGTATTGTAGCTATTATACTATTATTCATAGGGTCAAGCACGTCAACCGTGTTGGCATAATCATCCGCAATGTAGATATAACCATTAAGTGGGTCGTAAATAATACCTCTAGGTGAGGTGGCACAGAGTACCGTATAGTTAAGCGGTCCGCTTTGAAGTTCGTTATCACAAAGAAGGGTGTATTTTACGTATCCTATGTTTGTGTTGTTTGACTCTGCATGTATTATTGCTGGTGTGCTTAGGCCTATGAGCATGGCTAGGAGTATTAAGACCGGGAGTGTCTGATCATTGAGTCTCTCACCATATTTTCATCATGCATTTAGGCATTTTGATCATTTTTAAAGCTTATTGTCTCATGATCCTCAAATATTGTTTAAACAATATCTTCATATCATAGCCTGGTACTATGCATGTGGATGATCCTGGTTTAAGATTGTAATTACTGGATCCCCTTCACGGTTGGCTCCAGCTCTATGTAGCCTAGGCGCTTGATTGGTCCCGTGATTATTAGGGCCTTCGTGGTTAGTCCCTGCATGTGCGGTAGTAGTGCCGTTGTTAACCACCTGGCGTCCTCCTGAGTCAGCTGTAGGGCCTGGCTTATTGATGCTACGTATGCATCGTTTCCGCCAAGCACTATTGTGAATGACATGTTCTGTAGGACGTCATTACGCATTCCCGTTGTTGTCTGTATCATGCAGACCATGCCAAGCCAAGCTTTTCCAATGACCAGCATAGTCCCTAATCGGCGTTTTTAAGGTGCCACGTAGGTATGTACCTGGTCTATAATCATTGATCATTGGTGCTAAAGTCATTAAGGGTTTAATTCATCATGAGGTTAATCCAAATATTGGGTATTTCCGTGCTTATTAGTGAGGATTACGTGGTTTTTAATGGAGGTATTATCAATCGCGATTTATACGGAGCTCAGTATATTCCTAATCTCCTCAATCTTCCTCTCCAACTCACCACACCTCTCCTCAATCATCTTATTAACCTCATCCTCAGCGTACAACCTCTCAATCTTCAAGTCAGAGAAGTTAAGCTTATTCGCCTTCTGGTCATATGAGACAACCACGCTAATCCTAACCAGGGCCAATTTATCGATATTCCTCTTTATCATCTCGTCATATACCGCCTTATTCAGCTCGGCGATATCCCTAAGTATTACGTCCTCAGGAACGGTCTTTGAAAACGCCGCGAAGGCCGCACGCCTAAGCTTGTCTGCGAACCTCGCCGCAATTATTATCCCGGTCCTTAATTCGACGGTTAATGGCCCCTGGAATGTGAATCCACTGTATAGTTTCTCATACTCCGCCGCTCGTTCCTTATCCCGTTCTACGTCCTCACTTGGCCTCCAAGACATATTATGATTAATAATTGTGCCTCATTTAAAATTTATTTCTCGACATTGGGTTAAACACTTAAGTAGGGGCTATTCTTATTATTCCTGATCTAAATTGGGTGGTCTACGTAGGGTCGTGCTCGACGTTGACATACCGAGTAGTGTCTCCACGGTGGAGCTTGCGAATAGGTTGGGTAGGGTTAGTGGTGTTAAGGCTGTCAACGTAACCGTGACCGACACGGATGTTGAGGTGCTGGGCTTGGTAATCGTTATCGAGGGTGATGACATTAATTACGATGATGCGAGGAGGGTTATTGAGGACCTTGGCGGTGCCATTAGGAGTATTGACCAGGTAATCGTTGGTGAGTACATACTTGAGCTCAATCCCCAGCTACTTAAGGAGAGGTAGGTATGGCGAGTATTGACGGTAGGTACTTGGTGCTCGGATTCCTTGACAGCGTATTAACTACGCTTATACTAGGCGAGAGCATGCGAAGCACTGTTAAGTTGGTGACCATTGTTACCGTGATTAACCTGGTGACCGCATTCATGGCTGAGTACATCGAGGAGAGGAGTTCCCTGAGTCACATTGAGAGGTCTATGTTGATGAGGAGGGGTTCGTTGTTGAGGACTAGCCTGCACAGGAGGGCTATTTATGATGCGTTGATTAAGGGTTTGATCTTTGGCGCTGTGTCGTTGCTGGGTGCTTTAGTCACAGACTTCACGATGTATTTGGTAAGGGTGTTTTGGATACCTGTGATCCGGTGCTGATGCTTGGGGTCTTCGGTACATTGATGAGTAGGTATTTTAGGGGTAATGCTGTTCTGTGGCTGGTCCTTTACATAATGCTTGGTATAGTAATATCATTTGTTGGCACTATTATTTAAGTTAATGGTTATGCCGATAGATTGATAGGCTTTCCCTCTCTCAATATTTTGTTCCCAAGCTCGGGATTGACCTTAAGTAATTGATCCTTAACCCTATCCAGGAAGGCCTTATCCTCCTCCTTATTCCTTAGCTCGTCGGGTAATAGTATTGGTATTTCATCCTTGATTGGGTACCAACGACCGCACTTGGGGCAGTATAGTATGCCCTCAACAACCTCCTTCTTAATGCATTCGTCGCAGGGTAGTTCCTGTGGGTTCGGATGATTTTTGATAAAGACATTCTTAAGCGCGCAGTATTCTTCGCAGAATGGTCTTTTATTCCACTCATACTTCCTCTCAGGGTATTCCCTCTCCTTAAGCACGATCAGTGTTAACGGGAATGTCTTATCGTACGGGCATGCCAAAACATCCATTAGTCTATACTTCACGAAGAGGATTAGTCAATGCCCTTTAATTACTTTTACCTCTTTATTGAGTCCTTAGTACTTCCTCTCCTCAGGCTTCCAGCGTGTTATCCTTACTGGTACGAAGCTTAGCCTTGGCCCGTCTACCGTGTAGAAGTATAGTGTGTGCTTTAGCCAGTTGGCGTCATCCCTCTTCGGGTAGTCTAGCCTGTAGTGGGCGCCCCTTGACTCCGTCCTCGTTAGTGCACCGACGGTTATTAACTCCGCCTGCTCGAGTAGGAAGTCGAGTTCAAGTATGTCCCTTAGGTTCGTGTTGTAGTACCTGCCTTATCCTCAATCCTCACGTTCGAGAATCTCTCCCTCAATCTCTTAATCGTTGAGTATGCCTCCTCTAGGCCGCTCTTGTCTCTGAAGACGTATACGTACGTGTCCATTGTTCTATTCAACTCTTCCCTAATGGCGTATGGGTTCTCGGCACCAACCTCCTTATGCAATAGCTTATCGAATATCCTACTCTCCTCATTAGCCACCTTAGTAGCTATGTCGCCGCTGTACTCAAGCATTGAGTCTGGTGCAGACATTGCGTACTTAGCCGCCGCTGCGCCAGTCAACCTACCCCAGACAAGGCACTCACTTAGTGAGTTGCTACCTAGCCTATTTGCTCCGTGGACGCTTACGTTTGCTGCCTCACCGGCGGCCCATAGGTTTGGAACTCTAGTATTCACACCATCGAGTAGGACCTGACCGTATAGGTCAGTGCGTATGCCGCCCATCATGTAGTGCATCGCTGGCCTAACCGGTATTGGCTCATCGACTGGGTCAATACCCAGCGTCTTAATTACTATCTCCCTAATCATCGGTAACCTCTTGTTGATTTTCTCCTCGCCTAAGTGCCTAAGGTCTAGTAATACGTAGCATAGCCCTGACTCTTCATCCATGAATCCCCTACCTCCATGCACTCCGTGATTATTGACCTACTAACTATGTCCCTTGGCGCTAGCTCCATCCTACTTGGTGCGTACCTCTTCATGAATCTCTCACCCTCCTTATTGATTAAGTAGCCACCCTCACCCCTGGCACCCTCGGTTATTAGGATGCCGTTAGGTACTAGGGCCGTTGGGTGGAATTGCGGAAACTCCATGTCAGCGAGTGGTAACCCAGCCCTGTAGGCCAGTGAGTATCCATCGCCTGTTGAGGACCAGGCCATTGTCGTGAATTTGTAGACCCTACCATTACCGCCGGTGGCTATTATACCTGCCTTGGACAGTATTACCTTGAACTCGCCAGTCCTTAGGTCTATGGCCGTGATGCCCCTGAACACTCCATTATCCATGAGCAGTGACGTTACGAAGTGCTCGTGGAGCATCTCTACATTATCGAACCTGAGTACATTGTCGTATAGCGTGCTCATTAAGAAGAAGCCACTCTTATCCTGAGCGAAGGTCGTCCTCGGGATCGACATGCCTCCAAATGGTCTCTGAAGTATCCTACCCTTATCATCCTCGACCAGGGAACGCCCAGGTGATCCATGAATATTATTTCCTTAGGCGCCTCCTGAACCAGTAGCTCAACTGCGTCCTGGTCTGCCAGGAAGTCGCTACCCTTGACCGTGTCGTAGGCGTGTAGGTCGATACTATCACCTGTCTCCTTTGGGTATAGGACTGCGCTTGCACCGCCTTCGGCGCTAACGGAGTGGCTCCTCATTGCGTGGACCTTTGATAATACTGCAATTCTTATCTTGCCCTGGGAAACCCTAGCCGCTTCAAATGCGGCCCTTAAACCGGCTAGGCCGGAACCAATTATCACTAGATCGTACTTAAGTACTTCAACCATACTCTAACCCGTTTTACATAAGTGATTTATATTTTCTTCCCTTATTGAAGTTTAACAGACCCGGGATAAGCATTATTAATACCCTTCCTAATGTGGCTTACCTGAATGGCGTTTTTAAATGAGGAGGAATTAGAGGGTAAGATTAGGGAGTTGAGTGGTGAAATTCTTAAGGTTAGGAACGAAATTGAGGCCAAGGAGAAGGAGAGGGAGGGCCTTCGTAATGAGTTGAATAAGGTTAGGGAGGAGTTGAACGCCATAATAAACCAGCTCAATAGTAAGAGGACTGAGTTAAAGAGTATCAAGGATGAGATTGCTAGGTTGAGGAAGAATAGGGATGATGTGGTAAATACATTGAAGCAGCTTAAGGAGAGGAGGACCGAGTTGCTTAATCGGATTAAGGAGTTGATTGATAGAGTAAGGAAGTATAGGGAGTTGGCTAAAATGATTAATGACTTGGTTGGTGGTAAACCTGTTGATAGGGAGAAATTGAAAGAGTTGATTGATAAGCTCGAGTTTGAGCATGAGATATCACCCACGGATCCTGAGAAGGAGTGGGAGTTCTTCAGGACAATACAGCAATTGGAGAAGGAGTTGAGTGCGGCCGAGGTACTCTCGAGAATTAAGGAGTATATAGGTCGTGATTCTCAGGAGATTGAGAAGATGCGTAAGGAGAGGATGGAGTTGGGCCAGCAAATGAGGGATCTCTATAATAATGCCCTTACTAACATTAAGGCCCGGATACAGGAATTGAAGAAGAAGAGGGAGTCCATTGTGAATGAGATTGTTCAGCTAAAGGGTAAGAGAGATTCACTTAAGGCTAGGAGAGATGAGTTGAAAAAGACAATATTGAGTAAGTCGGCTGAAATTAAGGAGTTAAGGGCCGTTTAAGGGAGTTAAATGATGAATTGAATAAGTACCAACTACTATTGGCTGCGGCGCGTAAATCGAAGAACTTAGCCGTGAAGAAACAGGAGGAGGCGAAAATTAAGGAGGAGGCGAAGAAGAGGGCGGAAGAGGGTCTTCAGAAATTGATGAGAGGTGAGAGAGTATCACTGAATGATTTATTAGGTCTGGAGTTTGAGGAAGATAATGAGAAGTAAGCCATGTCTAAGCTCGTTAGAAGGCTAATAGTACTTTACGTTGATAGGGATAATGATGTAGGCGAGAGACTTGGCGTTCCCACGCCAATAATTGGTAGGAATAACGTGCTCAAGGTGGCCACTGAGTACATACTTAGGTATCCAGATGATTCTGATGCCAACGCCATGTTTGGCGCAATACAGCTCTATGACACGTTAATTTCAACGTTTGGCGCCGAAAACGTAGAGATAGCCGTGGTTACGGGGACAAGTTCAGAAGACGTTACCGCAGACATGAAAATACTCAATGAAGTCGATAGAGTGCTCCAGGTATTTGATGCTGATGGATTTATCGTAGTTTCCGATGGACCATCTGATGAGGTTGTTGTACCACTTATACAGTCAAGGAGACCTGTGGTCTCTGTTAGGAGGATTGTGGTTAAGCAGACGAGGGGTTTTGAGGAGTTTGCTGTGCTAGCCAGGTACTACATTGGTAAGTTATTTAGTGAGCCTAGGTATAGGAGGTACGCACTTGGCGTGCCTGGAGCCCTATTACTGATTTATGGCGCGTTTTATAGCGTGTGGCCGTACATACCCGCCGTGGTTAGGACGATGATTATAGCGAGCATAACGATACTGCTGGGTGCCGCATTTATACTCTACGGCTTTAATCTTCATGAGAGCCTCCTTCGATTTCTCAGGATGTATGAGGCCACGTTCTTCATATCAGCCCTCTCGATATTCTTCGTAATAATATACTCACTATCCACGTACTACATGCTACACGAGACAATACCACTCTGGGGTACATTGAATGCCTTTGATTTAATTGGGCTTGTAGTTGGGGCAATACTCACGGTTAATGTAATTGAGGTTTACATAAAGTTTAGGATTAAGCCTTCGGTAGGATAGCGGCTGACGTGCTCTTGACCGTATTCCTACTAATGGTGGCTAGCGACTTGGCAGGTTACATGTTTGGTAAGGTGGGTACGTACACCCTACTCTTCGATTTGATGATCTACACTGTGGTAGGGTTAATAACATTAATTACGTTGGGTATTTTAAGAAATAGGTATGGTAAGGCTAAGGGTGGAGGTAAGTCAGGACCTAAAGGCGTTAGCGTACGGTGAGTTAGAGGCAATAGCCGAGCTATCAGGTGGTTACCCGGACCTTATTGACGATTCTAGAGATTTAGTGGTAGATTATAGGGGCGATCTTGAGGCATTAAAGAGGAGGATTTGTAGGGCGGCATTAATAAAGCGCGTCTTTATCAGTAATGGCATTAGTGAAGAACCCCTTATAGAACTTGATAGGTCAAGGTACAGAGTCCTGAAGAGGGGTAGGCAGGGTGATGCTGCCGTTATCGATCTACACATTGCAAGACTCCTCGTTAATTTAGCAAGGACCGAAGAAGATGGGGTTTTCCTTGACCCATTCGTTGGCACCGGAGTGATTGCCCAGGAGGCTATGTTAGTTGGCGCTTATGTGATTGGGATGGACATTAACCCGAAGTACTTAGGTTCATTAAACAACAATGTGCATGCCGATTCCGTGAATTCTGATTCATTATTAAGTCCCATTAAGGATGGGTCGATTCACGCAATAGCCACAGACCCTCCATATAATAGATTATCAATAAGCGATGTGGACCTAGACTCATTATACAGGGGTTTTGCTAAGGAAGCGTTCAGGGTATTAAGGAATGGCGGCTATGTGGCTTTTTCACACCCTACCTACGTTGATTCTCTTGACTGGTTCCTGAATATAGGTTTTGAATTAGTGATTAGTGGCTTGCAGTATGTTCATGGTGGATTGACGCGGTTAATCTACGTTTTTAAGAAGCCCTAATCAATACCGAGCAATCTCCTAATATTCTTAGCAGCCATTACAGGGTCTGGGGCCTGCGTTATTGCTCTACCGACAATCACTATGTCGATGTTGGTACCCTTAATCCTAGGCGCCACCTTCTCATCAATACCACCCGCTATTGCGACTGCCAATCCATAATTATTCCTAATGTTTACGGCCTCGCTTATTAAGTCCTCAACTGTTAAACCCCTACTTCTTTGGACATCAATACCAAGGTGAAGACCAACGTAGTCAGGCCTTAACCCCGCATTAACCAACTCCTCGACCCTCGCCATAGGGTTCTTAACACTTATCATGTCAATTAATGACTTAGCACCAAATCTCCTTGTCTCATTAATGAACTCACCAATTGTCTCATTAGCCGCGGCCCCAAGGACACTCACTATGCTTGCGCCGGCGTTAATGGCTAACCTGGCCTCAAGAGCGCCTACGTCCATGGTCTTCAGGTCAGCCATTATCTCCGCATTTGGGCAGGCAACCCTTAATGCACTGACGGTTAATACGCCCGCCGCCTTTATTAGGGGAGTCCCCGCCTCAACAATATCAACAACCTCTGCACTGCATAATTTACGTGCTAAGTCAATGGCCGCACTGGGCTCCGTTAGGTCCAACGCCACCTGCAACTTCAACTAGACTCACCAACTCCTGAATATTATCTTAACTGGAATACCCATCTTTAACTCAACGAGTATGGGTACGTCAGCCTTATCGCCAAGCTTGCTAGCGATAATGTCAAGTACGTCCTTAACCCTCATTAATGCAGCTAACCTATCGGCCATCGCCTTCCTACTCTCATCTAATGTTTCATACTCATCGATTGGCCTTGGGTCGAAGATTATCTTAAGGCCCGTGAGTTCTATCGCCGTTGATAATGATAATTGCTGACCCTTACCAACAATCTCCTCAATCATCTTCATTAACGCCATGTACTTATCGGCCTTAACCCTTAATTCGCTCATCATTCCCTCAATATCCTTAATCCTCCTTTCAAGATCGCTTATTTGGCTATTTACATAGTTGAGCAGCTCCTTAACTCCATTAAAGGTCATTAATTCGAGGTCGGGCGTGCTTGACATACTCATTAATTTGTTACCAAAGTGCTTAAAAAAAATATCGCTTGTAAAAAAATTGAGAGAAAATTAGGTTAACCACCAGGGACGTGACCAAAGAAACTCCTCAATTATAGCCCTCTCGCCCTGTTCAAAATTGTTTAAGTCATCAACCGACCTTATCTTTACGTACATCGCATTAGTGATGGAAGCCCTTAAATGCTTTAACGATATGGTAGATACCAAGTACTTAATTGCATCAACAGCATCGTAGAACCTCCTCTTCCTAACCACAAACCAGCGTGAACCCCTTATGAATGGACCAACAACGCTTGGTTCATTAACATACTTCCTAATGAATCCATCAACGGCATTTGAATTAACAGGCGGGCCTTCATGCAATTCATACGGTGGGAGCTCAAGCTCGCTTAGGGTTATTATTAGGAGGATTACTGATTTATCGTCGCTCCAAGCCGTTGATCGGATAACCTCGAAATCAAGTTTCTTAAGATTCCTATTTAATGATGACAAAAGCTTCCTAATTTCACCCCATACAACGTCCGGAGATGTATTCCCTGGGTAAGGCATTCTCATGACCACCGTTGGTAATACCCAAGTGGGCTTCACGGCTTTATGCACCCTCATGAAGAACTCCACCCGTGGATTCCTAAGGAACTCCCGTGACGCTGCTATGGCCGTGGCTAGTACCTCCCTACTTATTGATGCTGCGGCATTTCGACTTGGGTCGACAGGGTCTATTATTATGACAGGTGACTTAAACTTCCTTATGGCATCCCTCTCATTGTACGCGCCTGTCATGTCTATGAATACGTGTCTTGTTGACCAATTACTAATGGCCTTGATTGTGTTGAGAAATGAACCATAGTATATTATTAATAGTTCGCTCACGTAGCCGCTAAATCCCTGGACCTTGATCTCGGCACCGTAAACACCCACTGACTTGAAGAATGCCTTCAATAGCCTGACGTCGGTAGCCCTATGGCCAAGCCTACCATTTACGAACTCTGTATGTAATGGTGTCCTATCGGCTGCGGTTAATGGCTTTTCACCAGGGCTTATGCGTATGCATGGAACTACGTCTATTTCAAATTCATTAATTAGTAGTTGAATGTATGGATGCTGAGCATACCTAATACTCCATTTAATATCATTCTCGACGGCTATACCTATTAAATCATTGGTTATGCTACCATCCCTAATCCTATCAATGTAATCCCTGGGCAAAATAATGAAGATATCGATATCCCTATCGCCGGGTAACCACGTGTCCTTTGCTATGGAACCCTGTATTGATACAGTAAAATCCCTGTAACCACGCCTTGATAACCCATTCGTCAGTAATTTAACAACCTCATTTGCTGTGTCGATAACCCTAACCCTCTCCTCAGGGCTTGGTGTAACAATCCTTATGGCTTCTGACAAGACTTCTTCAATATTCACAATGTGGGATTAATGTCATGGATTAATAAAGCCACTCCCCTATTAATCACCTTAATTGCCAATAATATTGTTGAGCTTATCCTTAATCTTAGTTAATAAGTCCCTAACCCTATTGAGGAATTCCTCATTCGTGACGAAGCCCTGCAGTTCCTCAATCATCTCATCGATACCCATGTCGAGGGGGTTTAAACCAAGCCCGGCCAGGTAGGCGAGGACCTCGAGGGCTGTATCCTCGCTTAAACCCTCCTCCTTAACCACGTCTATTATTACCTTACCAACGACATACAGCTTAAGTGTGCTAACATCAGTATTAAGTGCATGGGCAAGCCCCTCGTAATCGCCTTTACGAAACTCCTCAATGAATGCATTAAAGTCGCCATACCTATCCTTAACTATGTTGTCAAAGTACTTACTCACGGCCTTAACGTACTTTGAGTATATCCTAACAGCATCCTCAATCTCCTCAACACCATCTATGGCGCCCCTGTATGACATTACTGCGCCTTCGGTGGTTAGCTCATCAATCAAGCCCTCATTTATTAATTCAAGGAATTTATCACCAGCCTCCTCATAAATCCTCCAATCACCCTCCTCAATAGCCTTACACAGCAGATAAAATGCCGAGCACAAATCACCCTTCACCTTCACGGCACTTAGGTAATCCTCACCCAAGCCCTGAGCATTATTTAAGACACCCCTGCACGCGTCGTAGTACTGCATGGCCCTGGCTATATCACCATGTGTGAAGTAGTAATTAGCAAGAACTTCCGAGGAATCCATCATACTCAACACCTCATTAGCCTCGCCTCCTCAATACCCACAGCCTCCCTAAAGCTCACGACAGATGATGCGTATAATTTAGATGCGTCCTCAATCATGTCCTTCTCCGCATCGTGCTTACCCTCCTCATGAAGCCTTGAGGCCTTGACCCTAAGGTCCTCAGCCCTCGCTATCTTCGACATAGCCTCCATAAAGCGCGCCTTACTAACATTACCAAGACCCTCATAAATCGCGGCAGCAGCGCTAAACCTGGTGATGGCATTGTCATAGGCAGCTATTGAGTATAGGGCTATCCCAAGGGCCTCATTAACCCTAGCGCCCAATTCACCCTTTATGTTAATGCTCACATTCTCATCAACAGTGATAATACCTGGCTCTAAATCCATATTAATTAATAATTGTATTAGACCTGGCACATCACCCAGGTCTATGAGACTAACGACCTTGGCGACACCATCCTTAATACTCGCATCATCCAAGCCCTTAATTACTGAGTAATAATCACTTAGGGTTAAGGTGCATTTATCGTCTGTACAGGACACTAAGTTACGAAATGCGCTATTACCTGCCAAGTCCCTGGGTACAAACCCCTTCAGTAATTGCATGAGGATTAATGCCACAGAATTTGTTACGCACTCATGATCCCAATGACAGACATCAGGTATCGTACTCACACCAACCCCTTTAGGTTGTAAACATGCCTTATTAATATTAATTATTATTAACCTTGGTCTAATTGATGATACAATAAAAAAATAAATATCTAGGCAACGAGATGTTATATATGAAGAGTTATGATGTAATAATACTGGCTGGCGGATTAGCAACAAGGCTTAGACCCCTTAGTTATTCACGCCCAAAGCCCCTGCTGCCGGTACTCGATAAGGAGATTATTGATTGGATCATGGAGTCCATAACCAGGATATCCCTGAACAGGATCTTCATATCAATAAGGTACATGGGCGACTTAATAAGGGAACACATGGAGAGGGTATGGAGCAACTTTAAGGATAGGTTAATATTCGTGATGGAGAACAAACCACTTGGTGATGCGGGTCCGATAGCATTAATTAATGATAAGTATGAACTCTCGGATACTTTTCTCGTGGTTTATGGGGATATACTCAGCAATATAGATGCTGATGCCCTCGTGAACTTCCACGAGAAGATGGGCGGCATAGCCACAATAACCCTGACCAGGGTGGATGATGTGTCCAGGTATGGTGTTGCCCAATTAGACGAGACTAATAGGATAATAAACTTCATTGAGAAGCCTAAGCAGTACGTTGGTTCCAACTTAATAAATGCCGGTTTCTACGTCTTTACTAAGGACGTTGTTAAGTTAATTCTGAAAAACCCGGAGAACCAGGTTAAGCTCGCTATTGATGTTATACCAAGGCTACTCAGGATGGGTGAGGTTTATGGATATATACATAATGGTTTATGGTTTGATATTGGGACTCCTGAGGACTACATGAAGGCAAACTTTAGTGTCTTAGCAAGTAGGTGTGGAGGTGGTAGCAATAATTGCATAAACATTGACTTACCATCAACGGTTACGATACAACCACCCGTTTACCTAGGACCTGGTGTCACTATTGGGAATAATACGGAGATTGGACCAAACGCCATAATACATAGGAACACTAAAATTGGAAATACTGTCAAGATCGTGAATTCACTCATCTTTGAGGGATCGTCGTTATGCGATGGTGCTTACGTAGCAGGAAGTATTGTTGGTAGTAATACGTACATTGGTAAATGGGCTAGGGTTGAGGATGGGTCTGTGATTGGGGATGGTGTTTACATAAAGGACTCCGTATTCATAGCCAAAAATACGAAGATAGGCCGTATAGGGAGGTAATGGAACCAATATACAGGGAGGGCGAGATTATACTATAAACTAAAATTTAAATACCCATAGGCGCACCAGAACCGAATGTCCCAGGAAGTCAGGCAGATAGTTAGGGTTGGAGACACTGATTTAGACGGATTTAAGCCCGTGGCCTATGCCCTAGCTAAGATAAGGGGTATCGGCATATCAACGGCATATGCAATATGTAGGTACCTAGGGATAAACCCATCAATCAGACTGGGCCAGCTTGATGATGAGACGATTAGGAAGCTTGACTGGGCCGTGAGAAACCTAAATCAATTTGCACCTGGCTGGTTCGTGAATAGGCCTAAGGATCCAGAGACTGGGCGAAACATGCACTTATTGGGTGCGGACTTGGTATTAGTGGCTAAGAAGGATATTGACCTGATGAAGAAGCTGAGGAGTTGGAAGGGCATTAGGCATAACCTTGGACTTAAGGTTAGGGGTCAGAGAACCAGGACAACGGGTAGGTTAGGCTTAACAGTAGGCGTGACGAAGGGTAAGACAGCTGGTGGTGGAGGAGCTGGAGGCGGTAGTAAATAAGGCAGGGCTCAGCCATAAATTAATATTTTATTTAAGTGTCTCGATAATTGCATGATCAATATTTAATGTTAGTGGCTTTGTATCATATTCTTAAGTATTCAATTCTATTCCATGTAATAATGTTCGTGCGTATTCATCATCATTTCTTTGCATATGATACTTCTACTAGGCATGTTTTACACTTGAAGAGAAAGAAATTTAAAGGATCAATGGTAATTGAGCATGATCAGGAATGAGTGTCGTGAAGCAATTGGTTAAGCTTGAATTCAGGGAGTTAAGGAGCAGTGATATGAAGATGGTTATTGATTTGTATAATTCATTAAGTAATGAAAGCATCTACTATAGATTCAGGGGCTTCTTTAAGGATTTCGAGAGGTATGTGAAATCCGTTTTCTCAGACCCGCGTAACATCGTTTACGGTGCCTTCCTAAACAATGAATTGGTTGGTGTTTTGGAGACTGTTTACCTGAGTGATGGTTGTTATGAAATGGCCATCGTGGTTAAGGATGATTATCAGGGCAGGGGTATTGGCACAAGACTGGTTGCCTATGCAATAAATGACCTAAAGAGAAGGGGCGCCAAGACGCTGGTTGCGTATACTACCCCGGATAATTATAGAATATTAGCCATATCTAAGAAGTTCCATGGAATTATAAAATGCATGTATAGTGAGTGTACGACAGTATTTAACCTCCAAAGCGTAGACGCTGGTCAGTCCTTAAATTAGCGCCGCTTAATACAATACCGTGGAAAAGATAATATTGCTACTTACCGAGTCCTCTCTCGAGACAGTGCCCAAGGAATTATTAAATGACCCTGTAATAATTAAAGATGCAAAAAGAAGAGACGTGAACCCGAAGTACCTGATCCTTGATAGGGCTAGGCATCATAGGGCGATGATTAGGTTAGTTAACGCCGAGAAGAGGGGAAGACCCGATATAGTTCATCAAGCTCTTCTCCTAATTCAGGGTAGTTTACTTGCACGTAATAAGTTAGTTAAGACATACATACATACAATAAATGATTTGGTAATTGATGTTGACCCTGAAATACGCCCACCACGTAATTATGACAACTTCATTGGTTTAATGAGTCAATTATTTGAGGTGGGTAGGGTACCACCCGTTGGTAAACCATTAATGAAGATCGTGAGTGGAATCAATTATGTGCTAAGTATGGAGTTGCCAGACCGTAAGATACTCCTTGATGATGTAAGGGGTAAGGAATTATCCCTTAGGTCATTCATTGATTATGTGAGGAATTTTAAGAGACCCTTGGTAATGATTGGCGCATTTCCCAGGGGATCATTTGAGGAACGTACTTACTGGCTTGCTGATGATGTTGTGAAGATTGGCAAGTATGTCATGGATACATCATCAATACTGTGCAGATTGCTGACTGTGCTCGAGATTGAACTGGGGCTCATTACCTAGAGACTAAATATTTATTTCTAGATACTTTATTTCAAGATTAAGTGCTTGAGTTATGTGCGGTATCATTGGTATTACGTCGCTACCGAATAACCTTAGGGAGCCCATTGGTAAGGTAGTTAGGAGGTGCCTTGAGAGACTTGAGTATAGGGGTTATGATTCCGTGGGTATTGCCGTTATTAAGGGTAATTCCATAGAGGTTAGGAAGGGTAAGGGTAAGATCGTGGAGGTTAATGCGAGGTTGAACTTTGATGAGGTCAGTGGCACCACGGCCATTGGGCACACCAGGTGGGCTACCCATGGAAAGCCAAGTGATGAAAATGCACATCCGCATACAGACTGCACGGGCAGTGTTGCCGTTGTTCATAATGGCATAATCTCAAACTTCCTGGAACTTAAGGAGGAACTCATTAGGAAGGGTCACGTCTTTAAGAGCGAGACCGACACTGAGGTCGTTGCTCACCTAATCGAGGAGTATCTAAGGCTTGGTTATAAGCCCTTTGACGCATTTAAGGCGGCATTGTCGAGGTTGAAGGGTGCCTACGCATTTGTCGTCGCAATAGCCCAGGAGCCAAATAGGCTTTACTTCGCCAGGAACACGTCACCCCTCGTCATCGGTATCGGCAATGGTGCCAACTTCGTTGCCAGTGACATACCTGCCTTCCTGGAGTTCACGAATATGGTGATAGTACTTAGGGATGGCGAGTATGGGTATATCGAGCCAGGTAAGGTCTACATTGAGAAGGATGGTGTCCCAGTCAATGTTGAGGAGAGGATTAGGCTCATTAGTTGGACGCCGGAGATGGCGAGTAAGGAGGGTTACCCGCACTTCATGCTTAAGGAGATTCATGAGCAGCCCTTCGCAATAAGCTCCACATTGGCTGGGATCAATGAGAGGGAGTTTGATAATGTGGTCAACCTTCTTCTAAATTCGAGGAGAGTATTAATAATTGGGCTGGTACGTCATACCACGCAGGCCTTATCGGTGATTACCTGCTCACGACAATGCTTGGTCTCGACATACATGCGGTAATATCCTCTGAGTACAAGAAGTATGTTAATACCATCAATGAGGATGATGCGGTAATAGCCATTAGCCAGTCAGGCGAGACCATAGACACGTTAGTTGCAGTGAGGGCATTTAAGGAGAGGGGTGCTAAGGTAGTCGCTGTATCAAACGTAATTGATAGTGCAATACCCAGGGAGTCAAACTACGTGCTCTACACGAGGGCAGGCCCTGAAATAGGCGTTGCTGCCACGAAGACCTTCACCACACAGTTGGTAATCCTTACAATACTCACGCTGAGGCTGGTATTGCCATGGGTAGGTTGGACCAGGGCGAGTATAGAAATCTAATGGACTCCCTCAATAAGGCGCCAGGGCTTCTTCAAAATGTCATAGCCAGGACAGAGGGCAGGGTAAAGGCATTAAGTGAGTACATGAAGAGTAGGAACAACGCATATTACCTGGGTAGGGGCATTGGCGTCCCGCTAAGTATGGAGGGTGCTCTAAAGCTGAAGGAGATAGCATACATACATGCGGAGGCATACCCAGCCGGTGAGAGTAAGCACGGTCCAATAGCGCTGGTTGAGGAGGGATATCCAGTCGTATTTTCAATACTCGATGATGACAACGTGGATGCGCTTCTCGGCAATGTCATGGAGATGAAGGCTAGGGATGCTTACACCATAGGCTTTGTTCCTGAGAAGTACGTTGGTAAGTTTAGGGAGTTATTGAGCGTAACATTTGAGTTACCAAACATTGATTATAGGATCGCTCCAATAATATACATAGTACCAATGCAATTACTCGCCTATTACACGGCTGTTGCGCGTGGTTATGACCCAGACAAACCGAGGAATTTGGCTAAGACGGTGACCGTGGAATGAGCAGTATGACATATCATAGGGAGGTCATTGGGGTTGTGCTTGGCGGCGGTAGAGGCACTAATATGGAGCCATTAACGCCCTACATTGATAAACCACTCATTAGGTTATTAGGTAAGCCACTCATTTACTACCCAATAAATAACTTGGTTCGTTTAGGGTTGAAGACAATTTACGTAATATCCAGAGACCCAAATAAGGTGGGTAATGAAGTTGGTCAATACTTTGGTGGCATCTCGATGGAAAACGTTGGGCAGAGGGGTGATGATATTGACAGTGCGTTGAAGATGATTAATGAGGTAGTTGGTAGGGGTACGACAATAATATCATTTGGCGATGTCATAATGCCGCAGGATGCTTACGAACTTGCGTTGAATAGCCATGTTAATTCAGGTAAGCCCGTGACCATATTAATGACGCCATTATCAGATTTACAGGGTTATTTTGAGGTTCAGGCGGATGATGTGGTGATGATTAATAAGGTGAGTGAGCATAAATCGGGCTATGCATGGACGGGGATATTAATTGCTGAGAAGGAGTTCCTGACCTCGCTCCAGGATTTCAATGGGAGTATTAACGATGCCCTGAGGCAGTTCAGGGGTAACATTAACATAGCTCTTTGGAGTGGGTGGTTCGTCGATGTTAGTTATCCCTGGGATCTATTGAGTGCCATAAAGTACCTATTGAGTGACCTAGGGGAGACTAGGATTAGTAAGAATTCCGATGTTTCACCAAGGGCTGTCATAGAGGGACCTGTGATCATTGATGAGGGTGCCAGGATAGACCACGGCGCAATAATTAGGGGTCCCGTGTACATTGGTCGGAATGCGTATGTCGGTAATAATGCATTAATTAGGAATAACACATCGCTTGAGGAGGAGTCCGTGATAGGCGCTGACGCTGAAATAACAGAGTCGCTCATTGGTTATAGGGCTACGGTGGGTAGGGGCTCATTCATAGGCAGTTCCATAGTCGGTGATGAAAGCACGATAGAGCCTGGTGTTGTGACCCTAAATGTATTGCCGAGTGGTGTTGAGGTTTCGCACCTATCCCCGGTGATTATTAAGGGTAAGTCGATAGCTAAGTTAGGAGCCATTATAGGGCCTAAGGCTAGGGTGGGTGCTAACTCTGTGATTTACCCAGGATCAATAATAGAACATAATAGGTACATACCACCGCTATCTATACTGAAGTAATAATGATGTGGAATGTACGTGGAAATATTCACATCAATACAAAGCTACGCCTTAAAGCTGGGAGCAGGTACTTACTTAAGGCTGAGGTGTGATTACGCATCGTGGTTATGGAGCGCCTATGAGTTAATTAATGCCGAAGTGGAGCATTGTGGTGATGATGAATTAATAATTAAGTACTTAAATACGTATAGGAGGTTACGGTGGGAGAGAAGCGTTAAGTTAATCACAGACCTAAAGAGGGAGCTTATGAAAATCAGGAACGAGTTGAGAAGGAATTGCCCCGATGAATTAATATGCCTAGCGAATAGGTTATATGAGTATGATAAGGCAGTAAACACATTATATGGTTATTACAGGAGAATTCATGAGCTAGACCCTGAGGACCTATCTAAATTGTCCGTGGCACTTAATAGGTATAACATGCCATTACTAAGCCTTAGGGTATTTGATGAACTGATGCTCTCATCGAATGAGGAACTGAAGTACCTAACCTTCCTATCACTGCTTAATCCAGTGGCGTGGCCGTTGCACATAACCATGGATGTTAAGGTCATGCCTTACCTCAATTGGGTACTTATATACGTTAATGAGCACTTCATAGCCCTAATATTGAGTCTAAACCGCACATACGTAATCAGTGACCTGAACGTTAATATTAATGGTGGTAGGGTGACTCTTAGTAATGATTATGAGGTCAGGACCATAATGCCCACACACATAGCAACTAGGATTGAGTCTCTCGATGGTCATGGATTGATATTCATAGGTAATTGGAGTGATTATGCCGTTGACTTTAATGTTGACTTTAAACCGAGGGAGGGCTCAGTTAAGGGATTATCGCTTGACGCCAACCTCTCCCAATTAGTACCGATGATTGTCCCTCCTCATGATTATGTATCGATTAAATACAGCGTGTGATCATGAGTGATCGCTTAATTTTTATTTGTGGGTAATTACGCTACCCTGGGTGCTAGGTAGAATTGAATGGATCCAATGGCGAAATCAATCGTTAGTTTCAACGGTTTATTATTATCGAATTCGATTGTTACAGTCTCACCAATCTGCTTCATGGGCTTGATGAAATCGAGCAGTAACTCGACAGAGTACGTGGAGTCATGTGAGCCCTGTACTGAGTACTCGTAGAAAACCTCATCGCTACTGGAGTAAGTCGTCTCGATTGCCTTACCACCCTCACCCTCAGCAACTATGGACAACGAGTCCTCCTTAGCTATGAACCTCACCGAGTCTGAGAACTCGCTGGCTGCGCTAAGTACGTCGACGAATATGTCCATGTCCATCCTAATCCTCACAGGGTACTCGAGCTTAGGCTCTGGCACCTCCTCCTCGGCAATGTTAATTATTGGTAAGCCAAACCTCCTGTAGAAACCGCCCTCCCTACCCTTCTTCGTGTATATCGTTATGAAGAACCTATTCTTAGCCGTATCAACGCCCAACTCAACCTTCTCCCTAGCCTTAACCCTCTTCAGAATCTTCTTAATAAGGTCGAAGCTGATCCCAACCTTAAGCTCCTTCGTCACCGTGTACTCCTCAAGGCCCGAGCCAGGTATGTTAAGTATTACTAGGGAAACCTTACTCGGGTCTATGGACTTCATCTTAATGCCCTCAGAATCAATGACAAGGTTTGACTCCTGAAGTAGATTAGCTAGGGCGGTGAATACGTACCTAAACTCCTTACCCTTAGGGAACATTATCCTATAGTACTCCTCTGTTTCAACAACGCCACCTACGCCACCCTCTTCAGCACCCTCCTCAGCCCCACCCGCTTCGCTAACCTCCTCCGTTTCCTCAGTAGTCTCCTCAGTCTCTTCAGTCTCAATGCCTTCAGTTTCCTCTTCCTCACTCTCTTCACGCTCCTCCTTCTCAGGCTCTTCACCCTCAACCATAATTGATTGATATTAATTGTAATTTTAATTTAAAAGGCTTTCATCGCCTAAATTAAGGTAATCTTAACAGGGCATTATGAGAAGGAATTATATTGTCCCCATAAACCTACACCATGTAAATGCCCTACTTAATGATTGGCATTGACGACACTGATTGGGAGGGTGGTGGGTGCACGACTTACGTCATGTACTCATTCGTAAAGTACCTGGTTAATGATGGACTAATTGATAATGTTATTGGGCTGCCGCGTTTAACTAGGTTAAATCCATACGTACCATTTAAGACCAGGGGTAATGCATCCCTGTCAATAATCATGCACATAGACTCTGAAGATAAGCCATGGATTATGTCGAACTCATGAACTCATTAATTGATCAGATGGTTAAGAGGGTTGGTAAGACAAGCCCTGGGATTGCGTACATGGTGGTGAATGATTTATCAGGTATTGACGAGAAACTGCGTTGGTTTTATAGGAAGAGCGTTAGGGATATTGTTACACTGGACCTTGCACGTAGGATTGCTGATAAGGTTGGCGTTAAGTTGATTGGCAGTAGGGGTGTTATTGGGGCGTTGGCGTCTCTAGCTTCATGCCTGTTGATGCCACGTATGAGTTCATTGCGTATAGGCCTGAGGATGAGGAGAGACCAATTATTGAACTTGGTGATGTGAGGCTTTGGGATGATGTGACGGGCCCATTCACATTCCTAAACATCTATAATGACCAGGTACTTATCGAGCCTCATGGGCCGGACCCAGTGCTCTTTGGTGTTAGGGGTGATTCGCCATACCACGTACTTGCCATGGGTAATTACCTAGCCAGTAAGTACAATGCCATTGGTTGGATCATCTACATGACAAACCAGGGAACCGATGAACATAGGTCACGCATGGGTGAGTTCATACCATATAGGAATGCTGACTCGATAAGCACTATTACAGATGTGGCATTTGATGAGCAGGGCCACGCCCTTATTACACTGAGCGGTAAGCGAAGGGCGATAGCTTATCGACACCTGGGTATCTCCAGGGAGTTGACAGGGTGCATTGGCTGTCTGGTCCAGGTGTGGGGTGGCGTTAAGCAGGATGGTGATTTTAGCCTTTACATGGAGGGTTTGAGAGTTCTTCATGATAGGTACGTTGAGGTGAGAAACCCAAGGTGCCCCATATGTGGTGGGCCCATGGAGTCCGTGGGTAGATCAGGTTTGTTACGATGTAAGCGATGTGGCTTTCAGGGTAAATTGCCGAAGATCCTCATACCGAGGAATAGGTGGTTTCTAGCGAGCCCTAAGGCCAGTGAGTATAGGCATTTAATGAAGCCGGTCACGAGGATCGGTCTCGAGGGCCTTGCACTCTATATGCCTAAGCCATTTCTATGGGTTTATTGATTACTATAGAGAAAGGTTTTTAATAGGTCTAACTACGGCACTCAAGAGGTCCTATGAAGGTTGAGGGCATTGCTGAGTCTAGGGTCATGAATTCTCTTAGAATTGATTTAAAAGTGGGCATTAATTACGAGGTTAAGCTGCGACGATTAAATAGGTTGATTCGGCTGCGGAAGTTAATGAATCTTGGCCTTTAAAATTGACAATATTTCATCTAGGAAGGTTGGTAACTCGTCTTCACGAATCCATAGTAGGACGGGTAGGTCAAGGCCCTCATTATACTTATGCCTAATGCCTATGGGATATTCAACCATCCTCATTGCGGGGATGTCATTTTCTGAATCACCCATGTACATTACCGGCCCTCTTATGCCCATAAGCTCCCTGAGTCTGGCCACTGCGTAGCCCTTGTCAATTTGGATTCCTGGGTATATGTCTATGAATGGATGACCCCTATACCTAATGATCTTAAACCCTAACTTACCCGCTAAGTCGATGACTCTATTCAGGGCATCGATGCTTATCGAGCCTTTAGCTCTCCAATCAATTCCCAATCCACCAATTAAATTACCCACGTGCTTAACCTCAAGGTAAGCATTTCTCAATTCATCAATGGAATTAATAACGTCAATTAATGACTTAAATCTATCCTGCCACTTGGGTAAATCCTCATGAATGTACTGGGCCTTACCAATCCTCATCTCGAGACCATTCGTGCAGGACCACGCACTGGCGAAGCTGGTCCTTGGTATTAGGAAGTCACAGTCCTTAGTACTTACCACGGCTATTGGTATATACCTACTAATCTCATACAACTTCTTATAAATGGGCTCGGGAGGCTTACTTAAGTGCCTGGCCACGTCTATTGGCGCTATTGTACCATCATAATCAGTGAATAGTGCTGAGACGTCCCTGAACATATTAATTCTATGATTGAACATTACCAAGTTCGTGAGATAATAACCCAATTAATAAGATTTATTTTCCTCCACTAAATCAGGCGCCGAATGTACCTTAGTAAGTATGAGGAGGCGATGCTTCGTGGCGATTATGGAGACCTCATCACAAGGGCGATGCAGGTCATAGTTAGGGTTGGTGATGTGCTAAAGGCTGATAGGTTAATTGAGGTGGAGACGACGCATATAGCCGGTGTATCCTACTTAACAATAGGTGACCCAGGGCTTGAGTACCTCGAGGACTTAGCCAAGAGCAACGCCAGATTCCACGTATTCACGACAGTTAACCCGGTGGGTATTGACATATCCAGTGATTGGGGAATAGATAAGGAATTCATCAATAAGCAGTGGAGGATAATAGATGCGTTACGGAGGATGGGCGCCAGCCTATGGCTCACCTGCACCCCGTATGAGTACCTACGAATTAGGCCAAGGACTTACCACGCCTGCTGAGTCAAACGCCGTCGCATACATAAATGCCGTTTACGATGCATGGACTGAGAAGCTCCCAGGACCTTTCGTGGTCCTATCAGCATTGGTTGGCAGGGTTCCGAGGTATGGATTATACACGTTAAGTGGTAGGGCTCCAACCACATCGTTAGGCTTGAGGGGGATAAAGCAATTAATGATCCATTGATTGCCGGGCTCCTGGGCAGGAGGATTGCCGAGCTTGTTGGTGATGGGAAGCCATACCTAGTGGCTAAGTTCGGCAGTAATGCCGTGATTAAGCAATTACTGGCCAGTTACGCTACTTATTCACCACATGCGTTCATGGTGATTGATGGGGTAACGCCAAATCATAGGGAGTACCTTAACATGCTGATAAGCCTGAGGTTGTTGATATTAGCGTAGGTGATGCGTATCGAGGGACTGAGGCTAGGGCTAAGGACTTCGATGCGGTATTCCTAGGATGTCCTCATTATGGTATTGAGGAGGTCATGTCCGTAATTAACTACGTAAAGAGCAGGGGATTCGGAAGGGCTAGGAAACCAATTTACATAGCCACCACGCCATTCGTAATTAACGCCCTGGGGCAGGATATAATTAATAGGCTTAAGGAATTCAATATACACCTTGTGTTAACTACGTGCCCTGTGGTATCACCCTTCCTTAAGAGCGTTGGTGTTGGAACTGTCGCCACGGAGTCCGTTAAGCAAATGTATTACCTGCCAAGATGGTTGGCATTAATTATATAAGCTGTAACGGCATTGAATGCCTAGACCTGGCATTCAATAGTTGAGGGGGTGATGGGCATTAAATACATATCCTTCGACATAGATGGAGTCCTTGTTAACTCAGAAAGTAGGTTAAGGATGTGCATTAAGCCTAATAATGAGGTTGATTGGGACTGCTTCCTGGACTGCAATAAGCTATACCTGGACAGGCCTAAGCCGAGGAATATAGATTTCCTAAGACTACTTAAGGATAGGGGGTTCGGCATATTAATAGTTACTGGTAGAGATGAGCCAATGAGGGAGTGCACAATAAACCAATTAAGGAGCTTTGGCGTGGATGGGTTTGAGGGGTTGTACATGAGACCACGTGGCAATACCGAACCAGACCACGTATATAAGCTATGGATGATTAAGAACCTACTAAGTAAGTACGAAATACTAGTGCATTTTGATGATAATGTTAATACCGTATCAACACTAGTGAGTAATGGTATAGATGCTGTGATAATTTCATAGTGACTCACCATGGCTAAGATAGGGATACTCAACGTTAGAGGCGCGATGCCATATTACGAAGAGCTACCATTTAACGTCCTCGTTGATGAACCAGGCATTATTAGGGACCTCGACCTATTAATACTACCGCCAGGGACCCTAGTTGAGTCTCAGGTGCTGCAGCGTTATGGTTGGATTGAGAAGGAGGTTTGGGAGTATGTTGAGAGTGGTGGATTTACCGTAGGTGTGTGCTCGGGGGTTCAGTTATTGTCTAAGGCCGTAAACCTGAATGTTAAGGGATTGCCTGGATATTCCAGGGGGCTTGGCATACTCGATGTGGCTTTCGAGCCGCTAATCGTTACCGGCCCGGTGAAGGTGAGGATTACTGATGAGTCCTGGGCCACTAGGAATCTTGTGGGTACTGAGTTAATGGGCTGGCAGGCGCATACTTACGGTAAGTTAATTACCTTGTCGGATAATGTTAAGGTTGTTGGTACATCGCATGTACCTAGGCATAATTATAAAAATTTAGAAATCGAAACACCAACATTGGTTGTATCGCGTAAATATAATGTGTTTGGTACGATGGTTCACGGAATACTTGGGCGGGAATCCCCAATAATGAGGAATATACTTCATGAGGTTGGGATTACCGATGATGACGTTACGAATTATTACAGGAATTATCGTGAAAATGACTGGATTGGTAAGGGGAGGGTTAGCCCTGAGACGAGTACTAGGGTTATAACCGTGGCATCAACCATGACAGGTGAAGGTAAGACACTGATTACCAGCGCATTGGCTTATTGCCTTAGCAGGGCTGGTTATTACGTGGGTGTCGCCAAGTTGGCTGGCGATATTAGGGATCTACATCCAAGTCTTTACATTCTTAATAGGCCGTTTAAGCCTTGGATGAGCATAAGGCTGAAGTGGGGTAGTAGGTCACTTGGTTGGGTTAATTGGCGGGAGGCGTTGAGCACGGTTAGGGACGTTGGTTTGGACGTGCTTATCGTGGAGGGCGTCATGGGGCTTCTAACTGGCTCATCCAGGAGGTATAGGCGTGGTTTCTCATCCACGCTGGACTTCATAAGGCAGGTGAACACTGACGTTGTGTTAATAGCTTCCGCGAGCCTCGACGGCATCGAGGGCGCACTGCTTAGGCTTGAGTCCCATATTAATTTGCTCGGTAAGTATGGCAGGTGGCCCATCCTCGTAATACTCAATAACGCCTATAATGGAGCCCATGAAAATAGAGTGCTCAGGAGGTTTATGAAAAAGGTCAATAAGTTAGGCATATCCTTCGTAGCCATAAAATCGCTGCCAATATCATCAAAGCCCGAGGAGTTAATAGACCTTGAGGACTATAAGAACGCAGCATTTAAGATATCAGGTGAGTTGTGCAATACCGTTGTTAATGCGTTAGGTAAACCACGATTACTATAGATAGGTAATCATTAATCCAGTGAATTATTACGTCGGGTATTACGTTTCTTGTTGATACGAATATGATGCCCGAGATTACTCCGTAAATGAATATATAACCAAGCGTATAAATTAGTGGCAGTAGGTTGTTTATGCCGTAAACCGCCAGGTAAACGGGTACGTGGGTTATCGTAAAGTAAGCGGTGTCAATCATCACCGCTGGTAATGTCGTGATTATACCAGTGGCGCCACTCCTTGGCAATAACCTACTTAGTATGAAGCCCCTGAATATGAACTCCTCACTAATGGCTATTGGGTATAGTGTATACGTTAGGAGTAGTATGTTTGTTAATGGTAATTGAGGGATAATGATTGCGAGAGGTATTAAGCCGCTGATTAAGAACCATATCAGTGCCAGGGCTATTATTACGGGTATTGTTAACACGCCAAATAGTGGCTTCCAAGATAGGCCCAGTTCATTACGTAGTTCATGAATTCTCCGCCTATTGATTATTAACAGGACCGCAAGAACTACGTACAGGTATGGGGCGAGGTCCCCAAGTAAGTACGTTGATAAGACATTGACTGGGTTTTTCACGGCATTACTTAGCATTTGCGTTATTGATGATGCAATGTCATAGTGAGTATTTGTCATTATGTATGGCTCGTAGGTTATGAAGACAGGGACCACTATCGCTATCAGCAGTATCGTGGGCCAGACAACATCACCTAAGTACCTGCCCATTGCTCGACTAACCAACACGCCTCACTTAATAATTCTACTCACATGCGCCAGATACCGTAGTACTAGAGACAATGGGAACAGCGACTTAATAAGTCAGTTACTATAACTATAATGCTGAGGAATGAGGAGCAAGGAGTACAGGGAGGAGGACGAGGAAGAGGAGGAAGAATTTGAGGAGGAGTTTGAAGAGCGTGAGGAGGAGGAAGAGGAGGAAATCTCCATAAAGGCTGAAACGCCACAAAATACACCACCATCAATAGTGCTTACCGTGACCTACGATGGGAAGGTAGGTAAGGCCCTCGTTAAGTTGTACGATCCCGTCAACGACAGGGTTTACTTCTGGTACGACAACACTGGGCATAAGCCTTACTTACTAACTAATGCAAGGCCTGAGGAAATAATAACCAAGTTCACGAAGGTGATCCTACACCCAGGATTCAGTCACATGGAGGCTGTTGAGAAATATGACCCACTGAGTGATAGGGTGGTTGTGCTTACAAAGATCAATGCTAAGGACCCACTGAGTATTGGAGGTAAGGCTGACTCGATAAGGGAGGTGCTTCCAAAAACTTGGGAGTCGAGGATTAGGTATCACCTATGCTATATATATGATAATGAGATTATACCTGGCATGTTCTATAGGGTTGAGGATGGAAAGCTTGTACAGGTACCCATTGAGGTACCTACCGAGATTGAGGGCTTCATAAATAAGTTGTACGCAAATAATAAGGAGTTCCTCGAGGAGGCGAGGAGGTGGATACCGCTATTTCAAGCCCCTGTACCAAACATTAAGAGACTGTCCCTGGACATCGAGGTATTTACACCCCAGGAGAATAGGGTGCCGAACCCCAAGGAGGCTAATTACGAAATCATAGCAATAGGACTGGCGGGTAGTGATGGTTGAAAAAAGGTGCTAGTCCTTAGGAGACCAGACATGGAGTTGAGACCTGAGGACCTCGAGGACTTGATGTATGATGATGTCGAGATGGAGTTCTTCGACAGTGAGTATGATATGCTGAAGGAATTATTCTCAATAATTCTGCAATACCCAATACTAATAACATTCAACGGCGATAACTTCGACCTACCCTACATCTACCACAGAGCCCTGAAGCTGGGCTTCAGGAAGGAGGAGATACCAATAATCCTGAGAAGAAACGAGGCGTCAATAGCCCTTGGAATACACCTAGACCTCTACAAGTTCTTCAATATCAGGGCCATCGAGGTTTACGCCTTTGGCGGTAAGTATAGAGGTATGGATAGAACGCTGGATACCATAGCCCACGCAATAATAGGCATGTCTAAGTTAAGTAGGGATAAGCCCGTATCACAGATGAGCTATGTCGAACTAATTAATTACAACTTCAGGGATGCCTTCCTTGGGCTTTACCTAACGACATACGACAACAACCTAGTGCTCCGACTGATAATATTAATGTCAAGGATATCCAAGACACCACCGGATGACTTGGTCAGGAGCCAGATATCGGCGTGGATTAGGAACATGCTATATTACGAACATAGGAGGAGGGGCTGGTTAATACCTGAGAAGGAGGATATTGTTAAGGCTAAAGGTGACGTAGCCACAAAGGCCATTATTAAGGGTAAGAAGTACGCGGGTGCCATAGTCCTCGAGCCAATGCCCGGCATATTCCCGAACGTCTATGTCCTCGACTTCGCAAGCATGTACCCATCGGTGATAAAGCGCTGGAATATTTCCTATGAAACCGTCAAATGCCCAAATGAGGAGGAACAGGGCAATAAGCCGATTCCAGAGCTACCCCACTGGGTGTGTAATGATAGGAGGGGATTAACGGCATTAATTGTTGGATTGCTCAGGGATTTGAGGGCTTACGTGTATAAGAGATTGGCGAAGAATGCACCGAGTGAGTTATTGAGGAGTTATTACAACGTGGTACAAAGCGCACTTAAGGTCTTCATAAACGCGTCATACGGCGTGTTGGGCGCTGAAGTATTCCAGCTATACTGCCCACCCGCCGCTGAGTTAACGACGGCCCTGGCCAGGTACGTATTATCTAGAACCGTATTAAAGGCCCTCGAACTTGGGTTGGTCCCCATCTACGGCGACACAGATAGCCTATTCATATGGAACCCAGATGAGGATAAGCTTAAGGAGTTAATCGAGTGGGTGGATAAGGAGTTTGGTATTGAGATTGAGCTTGACAAGGTCTATAGGTTGGTGGCTATGAGTGGTAGGAAGAAGAATTACGTAGGCATACTACAAAATGGTGAACTAGACATAAAGGGGTTGGTTGGTAAGAAGAGGAATACGCCAGACTTCGCCAAGGAGGCATTCAATGAGGTAGTAAGCCTTCTCTCTGATATTCAGGGTCTCGAGGACGTGAGCAAGGTGGTTGAGGAGGTTAGGGATAAGGTCAGGGATTACTACAGGAAGTTGCAGAGGAAGGAAATACCGCTCAATAAGTTGGCGATAAGGACAGCACTCACCAAACCCCTCGAATCATACACAAAGAACACGCCCCAACACGTTAAGGCTGCACTGCAGTTAAAGAGCCTTGGCTATAACGTGAGACCTGGCGACATAATAATCTACGTCAAGACCACGGGTAAGGATGGTGTCAAGCCGATACAATTGGCTAGGATTGATGAGGTCGACCCTAATAAGTACATTGAGTACCTAAGGACGTCACTCGAGCAAGTGCTTGATGCCTTTGGGATAGAGTTTGAGAGTATAATGGGTTCCTCAATAATAGATAATTACTCCTGATAAAACTGAATGGGAATTCACTCCTCAAGGAATTCCTCCCCACCCTCCTCGCCCTGTGATGACAACGACGACAATATGTTATTCACCACCTGGTTTATGACATCATCATTTATGTAGGGCATTATCACCACAAACCTGTCAGCCTCCATGTCCTCACCCATCCACCTATTACTATATATTATCTCGTATGTCGGTATCTCAACCTCGGCCTTATTACCAACCCTCTTAACACCGTACTTCTCAACCTTCTTATAAAGCTCCTTACTCAGCGGTAGGTTGAGACTTACGGTCTGGGGTACCTTAAGGACTATGAAGTCTGACTCCTCGGGATTCCATACATCCAATAATCTCTTTACGTAATTCTTCACGGTATCTGCAAGGCTCGACTTAACAATCTCCTTATTGGCTATGCTCTCATTCTCTATGTAAATAACCACATTCTCGCTCTCCTCAGGCATACCCACAATTACTGTGGCTGAGGATTAATTAATAAAGCTTAACTTTTCCCTGCCAATAAAGCGCATTTAATTACTACGAGGAGCCTAAGGACCTCACCACCGTAATTATTCTCTCTATCGCCGTGATGTTTGTTAATAGTGCGAGGAGGAGCAAGCCATACAGTATTACCACGCCTATGCCCGTGGCTATGAATATTAAGAGTATGAGGAGGATAAGTATGAGCCTCTCCTCCCTCTCAAGCAAACCAACACCCATCATCTTCACACCAAGCGCCTCAGCCCTGGCCCTCGTATAACTCGTCATTAATGAACCCAATACCGCAAGTAGCAACAGGACAATGCTTAGGAAGCCCCTATCACTGACTATCCAAAGATCAACAAGCGCTATAAAATCAACATACCTATCCAACGTGGAGTCCAGGAAGGCACCAAGCTTAGACGCCCTTCCCCAATACCTGGCTACTAAGCGTCAAGCATGTCAAACGCGCTTGCTATTAGCAATAGAATGAATGCTAATACATAGGCCCAATAATGATGCAACCACATTAAATATGGTGTTGGCAATGTAATTATTAGGGATGATATAGTCAGTACATTGGGGTTCCTAGGCATTACCCTAACAAGACCCTTCTCAAGAATCTTCCTACCGACCCTCTCCACCTTATCCTTAAGCTTTCCCAGAACCACAGTTAACACCGCAACTAAAGACCTCCTTCAGAACCGACGATATGAAGTCCCTAGCCCTTAACCAGAGCTCCACAGTCTCGGGCCTTAACCTATACATCTTAGACTCACCACTCATGAACGTCTCCACCAAGCCATCCCTCTCCATCTTGTAAAGAACCACGTAAACGCCAACGTTTGTTATATTAATGTTAAAGCGCTCCCTAATTTCCCTGGCTATTTCATACCCATACATGGGTCTCTCCATTAATAACTTAACCACGTAAATCCAAAGATTCTCCTTAGTCAATTTAGTAATTAATCTATCAAGCGCCTTCTGGCTCATTAAGTCCTCATTAATGACCCTGAGATTAATAATTTTAAATGCTAACCTTTGACCATCAACGCCATGAAACGCTCATGTTACATAAGCCAATAGAGAAAGATTTAATAACCCATCACTTACATAAGCCTCGATGTCACTAAGGGGGACTACATTCCTAGAAAGTGTGTTACAAACACTAAAGAGAGCTATAGAGCTAGGTGGATATCCACAGGAGGTCTATGAAATACTAAGTAGGCCCCAGAGAATAATAACCGTTAACATACCCGTTAAGATGGACAATGGAAAAATACAGGTATTCACGGGCTACAGGGTACAGCACAACAACGCCTTAGGACCATATAAGGGCGGCATCAGGTTCCACCCAGAGGTTACACTTGAGGAGGACATAGCATTGGCAACCGTGATGACCTTCAAGAATGCACTAAACGGCTTACCATACGGCGGAGGCAAGGGCGCCGTTGCCGTCGACCCCAAGAAGCTTAGTAAGAGAGAGCTTGAGGAGTTGAGCAGGGGTTATGCAAGGGCGCTGGCACCCTTCATAGGCCCTGAAACCGACATACCAGCACCTGATGTTGGAACCGACCCACAAATAATGGCTTGGATGGTTGATGAGTACAGCAAGATAGCTGGACGCAACGTGCCTGGAGTATTCACGGCCAAGCCGGTCGTATTATGGGGCAACCCAGTCAGGGAGTACTCAACGGGCTTCGGCGTCGCTGTTTGGGCCAGGGAGGCAGCTAAGAAGTTGTGGGGCGGCATTGAGGGTAAGACCGTGGCTATTCAGGGCTTTGGCAACGTGGGTTATTGGGGAGCTTACTGGCTGGAGAAGATGGGTGCTAAGGTCGTCGCAGTGACGGACAGCAAGGGCGGCATTTATAATCCAAACGGGCTTAAGCTCGCGGATGTTAAGGCCGTTAAGGATAAGACAGGTACTGTCATGAACTACGACTCCCCAGGAACTAGGAAGATAACCAATGATGAAGTCCTCGAATTACCTGTGGACATACTCGTACCAGCCGCACTGGAGAATGTAATACATAAGGGCAATGCCAATAATATAAAGGCTAAGCTAATAGTCGAGGGAGCTAACGGCCCAACGACGGCTGATGCCGAGAAGGTACTGCACTCAAAGGGTGTCTGGATACTGCCTGACCTAGCGGCTAATGCCGGCGGTGTCGTGATGTCATACCTAGAGTGGGTCGAGAACCTGCAGTGGTACTTCTGGGATGAGGAGGAGACAAGGAATAAGCTAGAAAGGATATTACTCGACACATTTAACAGGGTAATGATTAGGTGGAGCAAGCTGGGCATGGACAAGGTAACGATTAGGGAGCTGCATATGTGGAGGCCGTGGATAGGATATACAATGCCATGAAGGTTAGGGGCTGGATCTAATCATGTGAATTCAAATAAATATAAAAAAATATAATTTTTATTCTAATATAGACAAATCACTAATTGAAGCAAATAAGTTATTCTAAATTAACATAAAATCTTAGTTTAAAATTAAGGACCGAGACCTATCCTCGTGGAGATTAAGGATAAGGTCATGATAGATAGGGTGAGTAAGGACTTGATCATCCTGAGGTATAACGACACTGCGACCAAGCACTTTGAGGCGTTGTGGGAGATACCTGAGGGTGTCACGTATAATGCGTACCTGTTAATTAATGGTAACACTACTATACTCTTTGATACCTGGAAGAAGGGTTTAGATAATGAATTCCTAAATGCCCTAAGCTCAGTAGTAAATATTCGTGACCTGGACTACGTGGTAGTTCACCACATGGAGTCCGACCATAGTGACGTGGTGAAGACGCTATATGAGGCAAAGGGATATAACATTCATTGGGCATTCCATGGCAGGTAAACTAATGAGGAACCTTTATGGAATTAGCCTAGGTTTAAGGCAGTTAGGGATGGGGAGACCCTTAACACAGGGAATTACCAGTTGATGTTTATTCACGTGCCGTGGCTCCACTGACCCGAGACCATGGTCACCTACATACCTCAAATAAGGACCTTATTAACCTGCGACGTATTCGGTGCATATACAATACCCAGGTCCACGTTCCTTGAGGATTTAAGCGATGAGTATGTATCATCAATGAGAAAGTACTTCACTAACATAATAGGTTTTTACAGGGATAATGTGACCAAAAACCTCGATAAGGTATTAACATGACCAAAGGCGCCATAGACGTAATAGCGCCATCTCACGGCGCAGTAATTAGGGGTAATGCCGTGAGAAGGGCCTAGACCTTTATAGGGAATTTGCACTAAAGACGTCGGTTGGTAAGAAGATTGTGGTCGTGTACTCCTCAATGTATGGTTTCATAGACAGCGTGATGAACCATATCGTTACCAGGCTCAGTGATTGAGAGTTTAGTGTTAATATCTACAGGTTTACTGATAAAGAAAGGGTAGGCATTGGAGACTTAATTGGAGACGCAAATAATGCACTAGGTATAGTCCTCGGTATATCCACATATGATACAGAACCATTCCCATTAATGGACTATGTAATTAATCTATTAGTAAGGAAGTTGAGGGGTGGAAAGCCAATACTGATAATAACGGATTACGGCTGAGACAGAATCAATGGTTAGGGTTGTTTAAGGTTGTTTGAGCCCTTTTAGGGCTATTAGGTAGGCTGATGCGGTGCTCAGAGGGATACGCTCAGGAAGGCTTAAAACCCACTAAAGCGACGAAGTAAGCCAGTGGGCCTTGGGTGCGCGAGGGTGGTTCAAACCGCCGCAGCCCGCCCAGGGCCGTGCCGTGGTGAACCCGACGGTGGAAAACCACCGCCAGGGCGAGCGGCGATGTGGTGCTTAGGCACGTGAGGGCTAGGCTTGAGAAGGCGGGTTTTACGGTGATAGATGCAATAAGTATAAATGGGATGCCGACAAAGGACGACCTAGATAGAATAGACACAGCCCTGCAAAACTTCAAGCAGGCGATAAGTCAGTAGTCCATATTAGTTCCAAGTAGGATAAACGCTCCCAATACCCAGCACCAAAAATTTAAAAAGGCGAAAACCATTCCTAACTCGCCGCCGTAGCTCAGCCCGGTAGAGCGGCGGGCTGTTAACCCGTAGGTCCCGGGTTCAAATCCCGCGGCGGCGCCACATACCTTTCAGTTGCTCTGTTTCCGTGTTATGGTTCAACGCATTTCGTGTTATAGAATCCTTAAATATGGCCCTGTCCATTTAGGGACAGTATGGTTGATTGCCAACTCTATGACCTCAGTAAGATTTCGAATGATATTCGTGTTAAAATTATTAACTACGTTATGGAGCAGAAGCATGTTAGGGCTAGGGACCTGGGTGTCACGCTTAACCTCATTAGTATGATTAGGAGTGATAAGAGGCGTGTCACCGAGACTTATTATGCAGGGCCATGGCTTACTTATCGGCTGAGGAATTGGCTAAATTACTCGGTGAAATCCCTGAGGTTGAGCCCGCGAGCGTTGGTGATATTATTCGTGTTGTTGTGCGTGCACGTGCCGATAAGGACTTCAGGGATTTACTAATGTCTTACCTCGAGCGTTACCTTGGCGAGTACATTAGGAGTGTTGGTAAGCAGTGGGTTGTGACTGAGGATGACATTAATGAGTTCGTTAGGGTTAAGAAGCTCGAGGGTGTTACTGAGAAGACCATACGTGACGAGGTTCATTATATCCGTGAGGCGTTGGCGGAGATGAATTGAACCTTATCTCCTGAGAACATTAGGGAGTACCTCGCGAGCCTGGCTGAGGATGGTGAGGAGTACGTGCTCAAGCACACGACTTACAGCCTGAAGTCCTTCCTAAAGACGGTTCTAAGGCCCAGGGACCCTGGGTTGTTCATGAACCTATACAGCGTGTTCACAGTGTACAAACCAAAGAACCACAGCAGGACTAAGCCACCCAGCATCGAGGAGCTAAGGCAAATACTCACGAGGATTGAGTCAATTGAGGCAAAAACCTACTTCTTAATCTTGGCAGAGACCGGCTTGAGACCAGGCGAGCCATTCCTAGTCACTATGGATGATGTTGACCTGGAGCACGGTATGCTTAGGATTGGGAAGGTCACCGAGACTAAGAGGGCCTTTGTTGCTTTTCTGAGGCCAGAGACCCTTGAGTTCATTAGGCGTGAGTACCTGCCTAGGCGTGAGACATTCCTTAGTGGTGTCACGAAGCGATAACAGCCAGCAACCTATTCAATGGCCAGGTCATTGAGAGGTTTAAGTCAAGGTTCCTACCCTTCGACCAGGGCCGATTGAGGAGGGAAATCAAGGATGCCGCTAGGCAGGTTCTAAACCGTGACTTCGAGCTTTATGAGCTTAGGAAATTCTTCACAACCTGGATGATTAGCCACGGGGTTCCCGAGTCAATTGTGAATACCCTCCAGGGTAGGGCTCCACCGAGTGAGTACAGGTACTCATTGAGCATTACTGGAGCCCAAGACACGAAGAGTTGAGGAAATGGTATTTAGAGTATGCACCGTGTTTATTGTGCTGATTTATTGCTGAAGAGTCTCTTTACCGCCGTTGTCTACGTGACCTGGTTATTAAGACTGCGGCTATAGCGATTGCTGCGGCTGGTCCTCCGTACATTGCACCGGTTAGTGCCCAGTTGATTTGCCACTGCACGTTTATGCTCATTGGCTTACTGACCGTGATCGTATAGCCTGGCTCGCTCATGAACACGCCGTTACCGAACACGGTGGCTGGTGCTATGCTAAGCACAACGCCAGGCTCAACCAAGCACTGAACTGCGTGATTCTAGTGCCGTTTAGGATCACTGGATACTCACTAGTTATGGATACGAAGTATTGGCGTTGGAAGTCCGTGGCTGGGATGTTGATGCTCAGTGGCGAGTACGCAGTCTCCGTCTCGTTACTACCTAGGTAAATGAGCCTAGTGCCGTTGCTAAACGTGTATATGCTGTTCACGTAGATGCTGATGGTGCTTCCACTCGGAACCCACTCGGTGAAGAGCATGGTTGTCTCTGTTTCGTTGTACGTCTTGATCGTGACCGGCACTGGGCTACTCACATTGACTAGGTAGTAGGTGCCATAGCTCGTCGTGACGTCATAACTGGCGAAGTTGCTGCTCGGCGTTATGGTGACCACATTACTACTCTGTAGTGCGCCGTTCACGTAAACTCCAGTTAGTACGTACTCAGTGCCTGGGCCGCCAGGCACGACCGTTGGGAATGAGAATGATGTTGGCGTCGTTACGTACCCACTCCACATCTCGCCAGTCACTGGGTTAAAGATGGAAACGTACGTCATTGGCAGTGTTGGTGTTGACATAGTGCTCGTTAGGAATGTACTTGCACTGCTTGGTAACGAACCAGTAGTTACGTAAATAAAGCCATTGGGCAAGATACTGCTGGTTAGGTCTGTGGCTGCTTCGGCAGTGTCCCAACCATTCATGAATAAGTCGCCGTAGGGCTTCCAGGTATCGCCGCTGCGGTAAAGCAGGGCTAGGTAGGCACTCAATGAGTTGAACGTGGTGTACTCGCTATTTGCGTAACCTGCGAATACGAATTCGGTATCGATCGCATTGTTTGATGGCGTTAGAGTATTGGGCTGGGATGTAATGAATGCGTTGGTCACGGGCTTGGGCGTGTATATTGTGATTGTATCGTAGCAGTCGAAGCTAGGTGGGTAGTACACACTACCGCTCTGGATAATGGCGTAACAGAAGGAGACCTCAAGCGGGTTCACACTAACAAGCTTGATCAATAAGTAGCCAGCGAGTGGCAATGAGTATGCCTGGAATGACGTGCTATAGCCATAGTAGTAACCAGTTGATGAGTTACTGACGTAGCCATTCCCAGTGATTGTTGAGTTGCTGAGGATGAGCTCAGTGCTTGTGTAGTTCCACACGTTATCGACAAAGTTGTATTCCTCACTATTGGTTATGAAGCTGATCGTGTCTTGAAGCCAGTAGTACTGTGTCGTGCCATCGGCAAGTTGAACCTCAAGGACGGCATTCAATTGTAGGCTAGCACCTGAATTCGGCACGTTGAATTGGCTCTCGCCGTTTGGGTTGTAGGCGCTGATGCTCGTGACGTTGAAGAAGCCCAATACCTCAGTCGTGCTCGCAGGCTCAAAACTAGACCCGCCAATTGGTGCGCCTTGACCCGCTATCTCATAAAGCGTTGTCTTACCCTGGCAGGAGCCTGTGCTTGGCACAATGACTAGGTAGTCGCCGATGCTCGGCACCTGTATTGCCAATGAGGACTGTGGCTGGATTACCCAACTGCCAATGGCGTAGGTACTACTTCCCTGACTCATTGCTTGGTACTCACTGGGCGTCATTAGGTAAATCGTGTATGTCTCACTGCCATAGTTGTAAAGGATTACGTATGACTCATTGACCTGCCCATACCACCAACATGGTGGCGAGCTCACGTAAACGCCCTGGGCGTGGGTGGGCATTGCCGTGAATACGATGATTAATGACGCAGTTATTACGGTTAATATGAGTCCTACGCCAGCCCTCATCAAGAGTATTTAATTTTCAAAATATTTAAGTAATGCAGTAATTGAGCAGGCTCATGAAATCCCTCATCTTCCACAGCATTGATGATTAACCATTAAAATGCAAGCCCTCATCGAGCACTACTGGTCACCTAGGCATGAGGAGCTTAAGAAGTGGTACCTAGAGCATGCACCATGCTTGCTCTGTGACTGAGTGATGTGAAGTAGGTACATGTATCGTAATGCTAATATTCTATAAGCCTGTTACGTAGTTGTGTTGAGTGAATGTTTTAATATTTTGTTTCTTGCCTTTCTTTATTTGTATGGATGGTGATTCGTTGGTTGGTGGTTTGGGTTGTTTGGTTGATGGTG
>NZ_BBDM01000009.1 GCF_001316245.1 Vulcanisaeta sp. JCM 14467
CTTGATTACGTAATCGCCTACGGAAACAACCACGTACTAGTAATAGGACCGCATTCCCTAAACGACGCACTAAACATAGCAAGCAAGTACTGGACACCAATAATAATGAAAATCTCAACACCAGACCCAACAGGAGAAGACGTATGCCTGGAATTAGCGACAAACTATAGCATACCGTATCAACAACCTACCCAGGTCAATAATGCGTACATAATAGTTTATGGCCCACAGCACTACAGCGATTCCCTTGGCACGTTCACGGTTGACTTTTGCACCTCATGGTCTGAGAATATTAATCCCAACATTAATGGTTACTCTGCCGGTTCGGCTCAGCTCTTTAACTTCATTGATTATACGCCGGAGCCTAATTCCGGCACGCAGATCGAGTATCTTGAGACATTCCAGGATGCCCTGGCTTCATACATGGTTTATGAGTATGAGACTGGCCAGACGTCGCAATTACCTGGTGACGTCCAGTACATAGCGGGTAGCGGTGGGGGTTATGAGCCAGGTTACTGGACGGATCTTGGTGGTTATGGGCCACTAAATAATGTTTGCACCGTATCGCAGTCGTACCAAGTCGGTATAGCTATATCCTATGAAGGCGTAACGCCATCCACTTCTGTTGGCACGACTTACAGTTGTCCTCAGTATACGGATACCGTGACTGGTGCAAGCACAGGGGCACCATTAGATACTGTGATTAATAGGACTTGGGTCTTCGAACCAACAACCTCGCAGGCAGCCAGTGCTGAGGCCACCTTCGGAACCATGAGTTGGGGCGTTACATACATGGGTTCTGCCTATAATCCGCAGCCATCGGCTTATACGATACCGGCTGGTTCCTTGGTAGCTGTTGAGAGTGACTGTCCTGAGTACATCGTCTATGACATTAATTGGGATGTTTGGGTTAACTCGAACGGCGCAATGAACCCATACAGCTTCGGAGCATACATAGTACCACCAGGTACCTCGGGCTGGAGCTGGAGCTCAAGCAATGGATTTTACTATTACGAACATTGTCCATATATTCCAATACTAGGGTAGGTTGATCCCATACTTAATTCAATCCTATGACGTTATTTCAAAATTAAAATCGCCCCTCACTTCCTCAATGATTAATTCCTACATGATCCCACGCTCACATAGCAAGGGAATTACGCATAGCCTTTATTGCGCAATGTATTTCCTCAACATTTCGTAACCATGGGTATGGCATTTTGTTAAGCCTCATCTGGGATCCTTACTCTCCATACGTATTAAGTGGTCTGGATCTGGCCAATGGTTAAGTACCGGTTTAATGGATTACTTTAATTAATGCCGTGATTACTGGGTAAAGCCATGGATGGTGGCAGTGCTTAACCATCTCTGCAAGCATGTCCATTAATCTGAGGTTGGGCTGAACCATACTTAATGAGCATGTGGCCGAGCAGGGCCCAAGCCATTTAGCCCTAGACCTGACCACGGCTTTGCACTCGGGCCTTGAGTAATTAATGACGAAGACGACCTCGGCTTTAAATAGCCGTAGTCGATGGCGAACCTAACATTAGCGGGGAAGGACCTAAGGTCCTTGAGGCCATAAGTAATGCTCGCCAGGTCAATCAATAAGTAATCATAAAGGCCATTAACCAAGTCAGAGAGCACACCGCGGGCAATCTCCCTAACGCACCTCGAGTAGGCTTCCCTAAGCCTAGGGTCCACAGCAATTAATGGTAATGCCGAATTTAAGGGCTCATTGGATTTACGTCAATTACCCTGATACTCCTCAGTACTGCGAACCACCTACTCGCGGTGTGCCTGGTCCTAAGCAGCTTCAGAAACCTTGATAAGGGGCTTTAATGAAGATTCCCTGTGGGATTTAATAATAGGCCCATCGAGGAACTGGACACCCTAGTGATTAGGAGGGCCTATTACGTGCTTGGCGTTAGCATAGCTGGCTTGTCACTAATCATGATTAATTGGCTGGGTTTGTCAACCATAATGTTTGGCATCATGGCCATTAAGAGAGTCGTGCTTAGCACCGTGTATTATGTCGTACCCATGGCCACGGCGATGATAGGCTTCGCAGTAACACAGTTACCAGCCACGTTCCTACTCAGTAGGGTTGGTAATAGGGTATCCATGTTCCTTGGCTTGCTACTCAATGGGTTATCACTAATCTTCTCAACAACCAGTAGCTACCACACGGCACTCCTCCTCAGGTTCCTGGCTGGTATGGGGCTTGGGCTGTACCTAATGCCATCGCTATTGCTAATACTTGGTTGGTGGAGTATTAGGGGCTTGACAAGGTGGGTTCAGGTGGCCTACCTATCATCAATAACGATGTTAATGCTCACCTCATCACTGGCAATGATGGGTATTACACAGGGCACCGTACTATACCTGGGCATTGCATCCCTGGTTCTCGCGATCCTCGTATTATTCACGATGAAGGATGCCGTGATAATAAAGAGCGTCTCAATAATGGCTGTTATGAATAACCCAGACGTGTTAATGGTGTCCATAGCCTTCTCGGCACCTTGGGAGTGTACCTAAGCCTACTCCCGCTGACCATGAACGTGGGTAATTACCTAGGCATTATTGAGCTGACGGCACCACTAGCCCTAACACCACTACTTTATAGGTTTAGGCATTCGTTGAAGGTTGAGAGACGCAAATTACTATTCTACCTAACAATGGCGCTGGGTGCATGATAATGCCCATGGGACTTGCCAAGGCCCAGTTATTCATCCTAGTTATCATGGGCTTCATATTCACGTTAATACTACTCCTAACGCTGTATCTCGTGCATGAACTCGTAAGTCCAATACTAATAGCCCAATCAACAGGCTACCTATTCACAGTATCATCAATAATAGGCTCAATAATAGGCGTAGTGCTTGGCTATGCAGTGCAGTACTTCGGAGCACTTGGCTGGGTGTTTATTGGAATTTTAATGGTGGTCTCATCACTCATCTACAGAATGTTGAAGATCACTCTCTAACCTTTGGGTAACGATCAAGCTTCGCAACCTCCCTAACAGCCTCAAGGTCACCAAGTAGGTCCCTGATCGAGATTACACCAACAACCCTATCCTCATTATCAACCACGATCACATGCCTAACCCTGTAATTAACCATCAACGAAGCCACGGTACCAATTGAGTCATCAACTAGCCCTAACAACCCTAGGACCCATAGTACCAACCTTACCAACAGGCGTATCAAGGGGAACCCTACTTGCGAGGGCCCTAATCACGTCACGCTCAGTGATTATACCACGCAACTTCATACTGTTCAAATCCTCAACCACAACAACAGAGCCGGTGTTCTCCTTAGCCATCAAATCCACAGCCTCTATGAACGGTCTATCCTCAGTAGTAACCAACGGTCTCCTCTTAACAAGATCTATCGCCCTCATATAATCACCAAGAGATTAACTAAATTAGCTAATTAATAAGCATTATTACATAATATTGCATAGACCATGTATTATTAACTATATACGTAAAATTATATCATATTTACTACAACGGATTAATAAATATTTATACAAATAATATAGGTAATTAACATAGAAACTCAAGGCTTATAAGGTGTTAATTAACCACTAACTCCCAGGTGATGAGTAGGGACCTCGCCTGCTTGAGCAGTGACGAGTTTGCCGAGTGCTGACGAATCCTCCTTTCAACTTATTATTTCCATTCCGCTCCTAATTTTCTATTTCTAAAGAATTATCTTTATGAATTGAAATAATGAAATAGAAATAAAGCACAAAATATACAAAAAGTATTATAGAGACAATATTTTTTAAACATCAAATTAAACATTATACCTATGACGAGGAAAGCCCTAACACTAATACTACCTGCGTTACTACTCGTAGTAGCACTAATGGCAGGAACAACAATGGCAATGCAAGTAACAAAGATAAAACCAGACACACCAGGCGTAACAATAATCAAGGAAGTAACAACACTCAAACTAAAAGTAATACCACCAACCCACAGAATAGACCCAACACTACCACCCAACACAGGCGTATTAATAGGACCATATACACTTAGCTCGGGGCAACAAATAGCTGTTTATGTTTCATGGTCTCCATCATCAGCTAATTTACTTATTAGCGTGATAAATGCAAATACATGGTCAGGTTACGGTACAATAGTTAGTGGAGGCTCAGCATTTGTTATATTCACTCCTGGCGCGGGATCCTGGTATGCATTGGTTTATAATGTGAGTCCGTATACTGTGACCGCAACTATCTATGTCTTTATTATAACAGGATAAATAATATCGCATTTTTACCATTTTAAATCTATGAATTTGTAGTATTATTCTTTAGCATATTTAAATTATTTATATACTTTATTGAAACATTGTTTTGGTAAGCATTATATGTAATATTGCCACATATTACCTGGTATACATTATTTCCTACGTTAATTATATGACAGTCAATTAATGTTACTGTATTACTTATATTTGTATAAACATGTAAATAATTTTTATTATAAATATATTCTTTAATATCATTACCTTTATCATAATTAGAGTGATAAAATATCATTAATAATGTCAATAAAGAAAAAAACTGCTAAAATTAATAATATAAGCATAATGCTTATTCTTTTACTGTTTTTCGCTATCAAGTATCTACTTTCTTTATAGTTAATAACTTCTTCTTTCTTCTCGTTTTTTTATTAGTATTTTATTTAAGTTTACTTTGTCTATCGTTCCTATGTAATGCCAGGTGTTTCCGTGCTTAATGTATACGTAGTTTCCTGCCTTTATTACCACCGTTCCTGGCCTTCCGCATCTTGGGCACATGCCCATGCCTATTGCTTTGCTCGGCATTTACTTTGTGTTCAATTCTATTTTTAAATCTCTTTCTGTTCTTTTTTTCTTTCGTGAAACCTTTATTTACCACCGTATATGTTGGTGCCTCCTTAATTCGGTTTCACGTTGGTTTCATGGGGTATTGTTTAAGTGTGGTAGTGTTGAGGAACTGATTGGTGGTAAACATGGCCGCTGGTGTGACTATACGTAGGAGGTTGGAGAGGTTTAATGTAACTACGTTACCCTTCGTGGTTAGGGTATATATAAATAACCAGGTCTTACTGCCCGCAAGCTTGATCCGAGCTTTGGGCATTACGCATCTGAGGTTTGTCGATATTGAGCTTGAGTATAAGGGCTTTGTAATTGAGTTGAGGGGTGTTAGGTTGTTGAGGTCTAAGCACACAGACTCTAGGCAGTTCACAATACTGAGGAGTGTTAGGGAGTTGTATGGCATTGGGCCTGGCGATATCGTTAAGATACTATCCGTAAAGCCATCAAGCGCTAATCAATAAGTCCTCTTCATTTTTATTTAAATCAAAGCTTGATCATTAACCCCACGATAAGTAATGTGGCGTAAGCCAGTGAGTATAGTGAGGTTGCTTCATCGAGGTGCTCGAACGAACTGTCAACGGCCCTCCTGAGCATTCGAGCCATTAATGGCGTCAACACCATGGTGATTACCGTATGGATCGGTAATAAATTGAGTAAGATAAGTATTGCCTGTACCATGTACGTCCCCGGCAGTAATGCCACGTAGAGCCACTTGGCATTTCGACCAAGCATCACGGCCAACGTATACGCACCCTTACCCCTGTCCCTCTCAATGTCCCTAACGTTATTTGCGTATAATGTGGCAACCACGAGTAGGGCCACCGGTATTGAGACCATGGCAACCATGTAATTAATGATTCCTGTCGAGGCCAGTATGGAGCCAAACGCCATTAATGGGCCCCAGGCCAGGAATACCGATAATTCGCCGAGGCCTTTATACTTGAGTTTTAGTGGTGGTCCCGTGTATTCATAGACTAGGAATACGCCTATGGCGCCTATGATGAGGATTAGGGGACTCACGGTGAGGGTTAGGTAAATTCCCATTAGTGATCCTGTGATTAATAGTGCCAGGCCTATGCTCAGCATGGACTTAGTGTTGGTGATCCCCATGAGTATTGCGTGAGGCCTATGCCTCAGTACATCCGGTGTGTCAACGCCATAGAGCGTGTCGTAGTAGTCATTAATTACGTTAACACTTATGTGGAGCAGTAAGGCCCCAATTAGGGCCAGGGCAAATGAGGCAACGTTGATTCTATAGCCGAGGTAATGGGCATAGGCCGCGGCGAGGGTTATCGAGGCTATGGTCATGGGCATTGACCAAGCCCTAACAATCACAGCCCATGAGCGTAAATACCCCAAGACCTTGCCCAGCATTGAATTTCTGGGTTTAAGTATTCCCCTTTTAAGTACTCCGTCACTTGATTAGTCAAAGATTTTACCCGGGTTAAATATCCCATATGTCGAAGATCTTCTTAATACTTCTCATTAACCCAATTACTATATCGCTATTACTACCATTCCTACTACCAATCGCCTCCCTCAGTAATCCCTTCTTCTGGGTTCCAATGCCGTGCTCCGCACTCACAGTCCCATTAAGCCTAATGGCGAGCCTACCAACATCCTCGAAGAACCTCATGACCCTACCCATCTCATCACTATCTGAACGCTTAGCCCAAACCGCTGGGTGTAGGTTACCATCGCCTATGTGACCGCCCAGGTTCATCCTAACATTATACTTCCTGCCCAATTCCTGGATTTCCCTCACAGCCTTGGGTAGTTTGCTCATTGGTACTGCAATGTCCTCGAAGGCAACAAACACGTCTGTTCCATAATCATTAAACGCTGCCTTAAGCGTTGCCGAGTAAAGCATCCTCCTTGGCTCGAGTATCTTCGAGAATTCCTGCCACGTGGACGCCCTATTAATGATTTCACCACCACTCATTGAAATATCACTACTAAGCTTATTGAGGATTTGCTGCTCACTGCCGCTGTAAGTATCAACACCAATCCACAGGTAGTAGCCGGGTTCCAGGTTTAGTATCTGAGCTGTTATGTCGTCGATGAATTCCGTAACCATGGGCCATAACTTATCCCTCCTAACCCTAATCACCGCGTTGACCAAGGAATCCGCATCCCCAAACCTAGCCATCAAGCCCACGAATGATTCGGGCAGTGGTGCAAGCCTCAGTGTTGCCTCGGTCACAATGCCAGGGTGCCCTCGGAACCGATGAAGACCTGGACAAGGTTGTAACCCTCACGGCACTTAACAGTCCTACAACCAACCCTAATAACATCACCAGTACCAATCACAGCCTCAAGACCAAGGACCCAGTGCGACGCTGGGCCGTACTTAGCACCGCGCATCCCACCACCGCCGTTGCTAATCACGCCACCAACCGTAGCCGTCCTCGAAGATGCCGGATCCACAGGCCACTGGAGCCCGTAGCCCATCAACTCCAGGTTCAACTCATCAACCTTAATGCCCGGTTGAACCCTAGCATACCAGTCGATGTCAGAGACCTCAATTATCGAGTTCATCCTCTCCATGGAGACTATTACCGTGTTCTCCAGCTTAGGCGTTGCATTGCCTGATAGGCTTGTTGATGAGCCGACCGGCACTATCTTGAAGCCGTAATCAATGGCCAACTTAACGACCCTAACAACCTCATCAACATTTACCGGCTGGACAACGGCCATGGGCCTAACGCCGACCTCAGAGGACGCATCATGACTATACAGGGCCAGTATGTGCGGTTCGGTGAATAGCCTATCCTTAAACACGGCCTCAAGCTCCCTAACTACATCACCCTGCCTCTGGGACATGGCGCTCATTATGAATCACCACTACTTAAGCATTGCCTGCAGGATAATTGCCTTGAAACTATGTATCGCATCCGCAATCTTAATGCCAGCCGGGCACTGCGTGTCACAGGCGGCGCAGTGTAGGCAGGTCATTATTGAATTAATGACGCCAGCATCGATCTTCACATCCCTACCCTGCCCAAAACCATCCTCAATCAATGTCTTGATCAGGTTAACCCTACCCCTAGGCCCATAAGACCTACTACGAAGGGCATTAAATGTTGGGCAGGCAAACTCGCAGAACCCGCAATACATACATTTTTTTAACCTCCTCGTGGATCTCCTTAACGCTCATCATGATCCGCCCACCTCGATTACCTCGGCAATGTCGAATAGGTTAGCCTCAACAACACTGAGTTTGATGCCCCTTCTCAGGTTTACGTAGCATATTGGGCATTGGGTGACTATGTTCCTGGAGAGCCTAACCAACTCCCTAACCCTATTACTCGCAACCCTACCGGCTATTTCAGGGTACGTCGACTCAATGGGCCCACCACAGCAGTGTGATGTGTCCCTACCAGTTATTACTGGGTCCTCCTTAATGTCAGCCTTACCCCTGAGCAAGCCCCTGATCAGGTCGTACTTGTTTAGGTATCTTGCGTATAGGCATGAGTCGTGTATTGTGAACTCACTAAGCCTAACCTTAACTTTATTAGAATCCAGGTAGTCCAGGTAACTCCTAACCTTAATGTTGAATTCAGGCACGTACCTTGGGTAGAGCTTCTCGAGTGTGTATTGGGTGTGTGGGTCTATGGTTATTATTTCGCTCACGTTATTATCCCTAAGGACCTTGTAAACGCTCCTTGCGTAATCAGCGAACTCATTAACGAAGCCCAACTCATAAAGCAGGGCTCCACTATACGGCTCGTTATCAAGGACCCCAAACCTAACGCCCAACGCCCTAAGCATGCCGTAGATATTCCTAATGATCCTATTCGCCCTATCAACATCCTCATCACTGGGCCTAAGCAACGCCCTACCAAGGAACCTGGCACCAATAGCCGTCAACCTAGCCAAGGCACCACCCTTGGTAACGCCAAACCTCTCAAGCTCAGCCACAGCCCTCTCAATCACCGGAGCCAATTGGTATAGGCATGACGTGTACAATATGGTGCCACTATCACTATCAAATGATAGTCCCTCCCTCCACTTAGTACAGATCGACTTATCCACTGGAAATGGAAGCCAAGAATCCCTAAGACTACCCACAATAACATCTCTCAAAGCCCTAAACCAATCAAGGGACACAACATGAATTCTCCTGCATACATTAATAAGTACTACGGAGTGTGTAAGGTAACTCACCTCATGTTAAGTTGTAGCCATTAATTCATGGTCTCATCCAAAGTCTTCAAAGTATTTTACCTTATCATGATTCATAAATCCCAAAATGATCACGATAGCATCAACATTAAGGCTAACGTTAACCTCCATTGATCACCTCCCTTATAGTCCTCTCAACGTATCTCCAATCTATCGTCTTCCCAATCCTAATCCTAACCTCTGTAATACCTCGTCCCTTAATCTCAAGTACCGTCTGGACATTCTTAGTAGTCATCACTGCTATAAAATTAACATGAATGAATGTGCTTAAGTATTACTTTATAATGACAATGGCGTGCGAAAGTTACTATAGGCATTTTTCATGATTTTAGAATTAGTGGGTGCAAGTATTAATAAGTCTCTATGTGAATTATGGTGTTAATGAGTGGGGATAGGATTAGGGGTAGACTCTCCGTTAGGAATCTTTGGTCAATGCCCGGCAATACACCCCTCTTTGCAGGGCTTCCTCAGTACTTCCCTGATGCCGAGGTTCTTCAGGTATTCTTTGAGACTGATCCTGAGGGTGCTGCTGAGGTCGTTCCTGAGGATCTGGAGGTGCCCGTGCCTACCGAGGCTATAATTACGTTCTTTAAGTTTCCCTTCAGTACGTTGGTCCTTATAATGAGTTTGCCGTGGACATCAAGGTGCTCCTTGATGGTCGGGAGAAGTACTACACGGCATATAACTACGTGAATAGTGACGTTGGGCTCGCCGCTGGTAGGGAGATTTGGGGTGTGCCGAAGAAGTTCGCGGTCCTCGATATAAGGAGGAGCTTCGACCTGGTCTACGGATTCCTCGAGAGGCCTGAGGGCTTGAGGCTTGTCACTGCGGTGATTAGGCCTGAGGAGCCTGCCAAGATTGAGCCGTTACCAATCACTAGGCTTGCCCTTAAGGTCATTCCACCGGCCGGCGACGGTGCTGAACCCCTGATTCAGTTGGTTGATAGGTATAGGCATAGGTTGACGCCGAAGAGTGTTTGGACGGGCCCATGCACCTTGGTATTCAATAATAGGAGCGATATTGATCCACTGTATAGGCTGGGTCCGAGGAGGATTATAAGGTGTGTTTATGGGACCTTTGACTACGTTCTCGACTTTGGCAGGGTGGTTAAGGATTATAGTAAGTAATTACATTTTTACATATGCGGTATTAAAATACCGTGTTTCCCATCTCATCACGCCTAAATTAATGTCGCAGAATTATATTCAGGGTGTTACCCTTAAAATATCAATACAACGTTGCATCTTCTCGCACCAATTTAAATAGCTTAACCTAAGACTACCCGCTATGGCATCCTCAAGGCCCTAAATCAATCAAGGAACACTGCGTAAATCTTCTTAGGCAATTAATTAAAACATTTAAAAAGTCATGAGAGCTAATTATATTCGATTATTCGCATTCATTACTTCCTGATCGCCTTACTTCTTATTATTGAGGGTTCATAAAATATGAATTATATATAACTAATGTTCATTGAGCGTCGGTCTTAAGCCTATTGTATAGGTTTAGTAATTCCTCATCAAACGTAACTAATGGTAACCCTAATCTTATTGCCGTGCTTAATATCATTAAGTCGTTAAAATCATCATAATGCTTAATACTATCTTTATGGTTAATAGTGAAGTAAATATCCTGTAAGGTATTCTCAACAACCTTAATCTTGGGGTCTTGTAAGATCCTACCAATAATGCTAAGGTTAATCTTATGCTTAATAAGGAAGTAGCCTAGTTCCACGATCGCGATCATCGGTATGTAAGCTTCATTTAAGGTTTCCCAAAGCTTAACTGCCTTATCATGGTTTGCATCATCCTCAAAAATTATAGCCACAATGACGTTAGTATCAATTACGGAGCTCATGTTATCCCTCATTAATTGCTTCCCTTATTGTTTCCTCGACGTACCTCCAATCTATAGTCCTCCCCAACCTCATCCTTATTTCCGTAATGCTCTGTCTCTTTGGTTCAAGGATTATTTTATCCCCCTCAAGCCTAACGATAAGTACGTCTCCAATCTTTAATCCAAGTTTCCTCCTAATGGATGCAGGTATTGTTATTTGATAATTCCTGGTTATCTTCGTCTCCTCAATCATAGTATATCTAGTAACTAAATATCATATCTACCATTTAAGTGTTTCTGTATTATCCCCTTTTACCAATCATATCCTCAGAGCTTACTATAGCGTTTCTTAATATTCGGCCACTGAGAAATACTAGAGGTAAAAAAGGCAAACACTATAAGGCTTCCCGTTAAGGGTCTTTGGTCAATGCCTGGCAATACGCTCACTAATTTAAATAACTTATATTAATTAGTTAATTATTATGCTTATCAGTGCCTAGTAAGGCCTTGATTAGGCTCGCGGAGGACTTAAGAGACTCGGGCTTTATTGGCGTGGTTAGGGCTTACTACGTCAGGGGTGGCTTTAGCTCGTTGAGTATTGAATTCATTATTTACAGGAGGCCCAGTGCCGTTAGGAGGTTTTGGGTTAGGTTGAGGAGGGCTGTTGAGACACTTCCATCAATAATAATCGCCGTAGCCATAGGCTTCGTCCTAGCATTAATAATGAGGTGGTTTGCCTAATGCCGTAATGCGTTCCTTAAGAACTTCATTATTGTGCCTAATCCCACGTGATCCATGCACCCACTCTCAATCAACTCATAATCCTCGCTTATCAGGACCAGCCTTAGGCAATCATCACCCCTCCTAATCATTAACCTATACATGCGTCCACCACTCGTGAACGCCATACTCAAATCCTTCACATCAACACCCGCCAACCCCCTCCTTAATTCGTACTTACTACTCTGCACGTAATTGTTATTACCGCATGCCTTAATTACTGATGAGTTATTTTAATTGGTTACGGCACCCGTATTACTGACCCAGAAATCCGAGGGACCTCATTGTGCTGGCCTCGTAATTAATCCTGGACTTCACAACCTCTAACACGTACCTGCAATGACTTATGCAGTTAATCGTCAATTCCTTGGCGTAACCAATGTACTTACCTGGGCTTAATCCACGTAAGACCTCATCATTAACGCCCAACTCACCCAGTGCCTTCTCGTAATCTCCCACACTCATCCTGGACCCTCTGAATAGTGCCAGAGCCTTCTCATAGGCATCAGGCATACCCAAAGCCCTAAGCCTAACCTGGACAGCCTCACTGAGTACCTCCCAATGCTCATTCAAATCCCTACTTATGGCACCCTCATCAACATCAATACTGCTCAATACCTCATTCAATCTCCTCACCCCAAGGATCACGTGACCAATCCCAAGCCCAATATTCCTCTTAATAGTTGAATCACTCAAATCCCTCTGAAGCCTACTCACTTGGATGTGCCTACTGATCTCCATGAGAATTGATGAACCAAGCTTAAGATTGCCCTCGGCATTCTCCAGGTCCACTGGGTTTACCTTGTGCGGCATTGTGGATGAGCCTATTGGCTTACCGTGGATGTGCACGTAACCGAGCATGTTGTATATCCATAGATCCTGGGCAAGGTTAATGAGGGCTTGCGACATTAGTCCAATGGAGGTTAATAATTGGGCCATTGAGTCCGGGGGCAGTATCTGTGTTGTGATTAGTGCGGGTTCAAACCCGAGCCCCCTAACGAATTTACTTAATTCCTGCGGCCAATCAACATCCCCACTAATCATTGGGAAGCTCGCCATCGACCCCGTGGCCCTGATACCTTACCCTGCAACTTAATGTCGGCAATCACACTCAGCCAGTGGGCCAGTCTACAGGCGTGGTAGGCAAGCTCCTTGCCAAGAGTCGTCGGCGTGGCTGGTTGTCCATGGGTCCTACCAAGCATTGGCAGGCCTGCGTACCTCTCCATTAGGGGGATCATCGTGCCTAGTAACGCGGTTAATTCGGGCATTAGGTAGTTATACACGGCGACCCTAACGAGTATTCCAAGGGCCAGGTTATTCACGTCCTCCGAAGTTAAGCCGAGGTGTGCCAAGTGGGCTATCCTGCCTAGGTCAACATTAGCAAGCTTCTCCCTGATTAGGTACTCAATTGCCTTAACATCATGACCCAGCCTACCCTCGATCTCCTTGAATCTCCCATAATCATCATCGCTAAACAATAACGAGAGCAATCTACTCCTCTCCTCCTCAGTTAACGGCTTAATGATGCCGACCCTACCCAGCGTATTAACTAGGAAGTCGAGGTACAGGACCTCAACCCTAAACCTATACCTCACGAATGCTTTTTCGGAAACGGCCGCCGCATAATCCCTCAACTCCCCGTAGTACCTGTCATCAAGCGGTGATATGAAGTCCACAGCACCTAATCACATCATTATTTAAAAACTTAATTTAATAATCATGGTATATAATACATGTACATGTTGAAGTAATATTTAAATAAGTGTTAGTACCATTAATTAAAAAGTGCCATTAACCGTCGTTGTTGGCGGTTGGTTTGGCGATGAGGGTAAGGGCAAGGTAGTGTCTTATCTAGGCCTTGTTGATAAGCCGAGCATCTGCGTTAGGACTGGTTCCATAAACGCTGGACATACGGTCAATTACAATGGTAGGACCTGGAAGCTTAGGATATTACCATCGTGCTTCATCAATGAATCGACTAAGCTAATGATTGCGCCAGGCGCCTTGCTGAAAATTGACGTGTTATTTAGGGAGATTGAGGAGACGGGCAGTAGGGGTAGGGTTTGGGTTGATGAGAGGGCTGGCGTGATTGAGGATAGGCATGTGGAGAGTGAGAGGAGCAATGAGTACTTAATGAAGGTCATTGGCTCGACCGGGCAGGGCGTTGGTGCGGCGATGGTTGATAGGGTCCTCAGAGTCCTTAAGACAGCCAAGGAATTCCCAGAGCTTAGGGGCTTGATAACTGACGTTAGTAGGGAGGTTAATGAGGAGTTGGACAGGGTGGTAACGTGGTTATTGAGGGTACCCAGGGAACATTCCTAAGCCTGTACCACGGCACGTACCCATTCGTGACGTCCAGGGATACGACGGTGGCTGGGATAATTAGCGAGGTTGGTGTTAGCCCGAGGCTCGTCACTGACATCATACTCGTATTTAAGGCCTACGTCACCAGGGTTGGGGCTGGCGAGTTGCCTGGCGAGTTAAGCATGGAGGAGGTCATTGCGAGGGGTTGGGCTGAGAGGGGTACTGTGACTGGTAGGCCAAGGCGCGCGGCGCCGTTTAACATGGACCTTGCCAAGAGGGCCGTCATGCTTAACAGACCGACTCAAATAGCCATTACAAAGTTCGACGCGTTATTCCCAGGAGCCCGTGGTAAGAGGAGGTGGAGTGACCTACCTGTTGAGGCTAGGAGGTGGGTTGAGAACATTGGGGAGGAGTTGAGGGTACCAATCACGTTGATAGGCACTGGGGAGGACTCAATGGACATGATCGACCTGCGTCGTGAGGTGATGAGCCCATGATATATGACGTCGCAATAATCGGCGGGGGTCCTGCCGGCCTATTCGCGGCTTATGAAATTGCGGAGAATGCGAGGGACGTCAGCGTTGTACTCATTGATAAGGGCTACATGCCCAGGCAGAGACACTGTCCACTGGCTAAGATTGGTAAGTGCGTCTGCGTACCCTGCCACATAACCCACGGAATTGGTGGAGCAGGTCTCTTCAGTAGCGGCATTATTAACCTTAGGCCAGACATTGGTGGTGATTTGCAGGAACTCCTCAATAGCTGGGACGCGGCAAACCTCCTCATTGATTACATTGATAGGGTATTCCTAAAGTTCGGTGCACCGCAGGACAGGGTATTCGAGCCGAAGGGACCGACCTTCGAGGAGTACCAGAGGGCCCTGGCGAGGGTTGGTGCGCAGCTTGTGCCGATTAGGCAGAGGCACATTGGCACTGATGGGTCCACGAGGGTCATTGAGAACTTCGCCTCATATCTCACTGAGGCAGGTGTCAAGTTCGTGATAGGGACGGCCGTTGAGCGTGTTGAGAAGAGTAATGGGTATTTCTTGCTAAGGACTAGGAGGGGTGTTATTGAGGCAAGGACGGTTCTAATAGCGCCTGGGCGTGCTGGGGCTGAGTGGTTTAGGGATGAGGCTAGGAGACTGGGCATTGAGTTAATGCCTAACCCACTCGATGTTGGCGTTAGGGTTGAGGTTCCCAAGTACGTGATGGACCCAGTGACGAACCTATACATGGACCCAAAGATCATAATGTACACGAAGAGCCACGACGATAAGGTTAGGACATTCTGCGTGAACCCAGGCGGCTTCGTAGTCATGGAGAGGTACGACGACGGCACCGTGGGCGTCAACGGGGAGACCTATGTGGAGATGAAGAGTGGGAACACGAACTTCGCACTACTAACATCAATAAGGCTGACTGACCCAATGGAGGACACGATAGAGTACGGTAAGTCAATCGCGAGGCTAGCCACGAAGCTTGGCGGCGGTAAGCAATAATACAGAGACTTGGTGATCTTGAGGATGGTAGGAGGTCTACGTGGGATAGGATTAGGAGGAACGTGATTGAGCCAACCCTGAAGTTCGTGACACCCGGCGACATCGGTATGGCGCTACCGCACAGGGTCCTAGACAACCTAATGGAGTTCCTGAACAGGGTGGATAACGTAATACCCGGACTAGCCTCAAAGTACACACTACTCTATGCGCCAGAAATCAAGTACTACAGCATGAGGGCCGTGGTCAACAAGTTCATGGAAACCACCGTGGACGGAATATTCGCCGCAGGCGACGGGGCGGGCCTATCCAGGGGAATAAACGTAGCCGCAGCAACCGGCGTACTAGCTGCATGGGGAATACTCATGAAACTAGGCAAGGAGGTCAGGAACGAATTAATAAACAAGATAAAGTAAGGAATTAAAGAGGGGCAACGCTAAATCATTTAAATGACGAAAACCCCGCCCTGACAAGTGATGAGTTCAGCCTTGGCCGACAACAATAATTCAACCCCAACACCGAAAGTAACTTATTAACCAAACGGTTAAGAAAAACATATGGATACGCAATGGCCATTGAAGTACCCAACAACCTAAGGCTCCACAGGGCAGGTGCTTGCAGGGCAGGGAATGCGTCGCCGGTGAACCAATAACAGATGAAGAGATTAGGAGGGAAGCCATTGAGGTATTGGCGGAGGCCCTGTCGAGGCTCGAGAAATGGAAGATACAGGGCACGGAATGGCTAAGCGAGTACGCAGGGAGTATCGAGGGCTCAATAAACAGGCTTAAGGGCGATGGCGAGTACCCAGGCTGATAATCGAGGCCATGGATAGGGTGATAAAGCCAACACTAAGGAACATAATAAGCAACCTAAGCCAGTACTGGGAAGGCACGATAAGTCGGGAAATAAAGGAACTAATAGACGGCGTGACCACTGGGAAAACCGAGGCAATAGTGTCAAGGACGACCAAGACACTCACAGTACACATATACAAAAACCACACAACACTAACAGCAAACAAAATAAGAAACAACAACAAAGGCATAACAACACAAATAAGAATAAAAGGCATAAAAGGCACGACCACGGAAATACCCAACATATTCAAAGAAATAATGAACAACGAAGAAGAATACAAACAATTCGAAAGAAAAGTCCTAACACCCGAACAAATGGGATTCGCAAAAACAGACGAAGGGGTTGATGCATATGGTAGACCCGTAATGATTACCGCACACCTATGGCAGGCCGTAGTATGGATGTTACTGTACCCAGGGGAAATCTACGTCAACATAAACGGCATTGACATCAACAAAAATAGCGTAACAATCAAATGGTACTTGAATGCGTATAACTACTCCTCATTAAAGACGGAACCTCTCAACGTAGTTAAAACATTTGATGAAACCGCACTTTTCAACTTCATGTTTACGGCAATACTCGGCGATGGCGACGTAACCTTCCTACGAGATAAAAACCGCATCAAGCCAATAATCAGGTTATCACTCAATCCTAAGGAATGCGATGATTGGGAAGCCGTATTCAACGCCTTAAAAAAGCTTCGGCATCAACCTTAGGACAGGCGACTCCGCAAAGGGCGAGACCCAGGTAAGGATTAGAGGTAGTAACGCCATTAAACTAGCGAGAATGGTTATTAACACCGTACCACCAATAATCAAAACACTACTTGACGCACTCAATGCCGATAAATGGATCAGGCTAAAGCAAATGGCCAACATGGAACTAGGGCAAAGTCATAAACGGGGTATTTCACTAATTAAGATAGGCGATATCGGTCTCTCCGTAAGTATCAATGATCGAGGCTACGTAACGCTCAGGCTAAATAGACGTAATGAGGAGGAAATTAATAAAGCCAAGGTCTTTCTTGAAAGTCTCGGCTTGAAGGAGGATTTAGATTACGGAGTAAGACCAAATAACGGTGGTTATAGGCTAATAATATATCATGAGACAATATTAAGGAATGAGTGGCTTAGACAGCCAACACTTAAGAAGCTACATGAAATGATGGAAAGGGCAGGTAATAATGAGAAAAGGAGAAGAAAGATAATGAAGGCCATACAAAAACTCTCACAAGATAAACAGCAATAAGGTCAGGGAATAATAAAAAAAGACTTAAAAATCCTTGGAAGTAAATAAAACATGCCCCGGTGCCCGAGCGGTCGAAGGGGCTCGGCTGCAGCATTCAGTTTCCCAAGGATGCGGAGACCGAGTACTTCCCGGGTTCGAATCCCGGCCGGGGCTCCAGTTCTTGGTTGTTTGTTTGTTTTTACCACCATAGCCACCATATTGGTTGGCATTGTGTTGTGTGGTAGAATTCCTGGAGTCCTGTGTATGGGCTTTGGGTCTCTCTCCAGTTTTTGCTTATGCCTGGCGGCGGTATGTACGTGCCGTGGCTTTGGGGGTTCATTGTTCCGTTGGGGTTTATGAGGATGTGCCAGTTGATGTCGTAGGCTATGTGTTCGATTAGTATGCCGGGTATTGGTATGAAGCCGAGTAGGTGGTACGTGCATCCGTATGGTTTGTAGGCGGTGATTGATGCGCCGACTGGTATTATGTACATTGATGGTTGTGGGTTGTTGGTGGGCCCATGTATGTGTAGCCTTCGGCCATGGTTCCGTAGGCATTCGCTTGTCTGCCTATCCATGGCCCCAGTGTGAGGGTCCAGGTTATGTTGGTGGCTTGGCCTATTGGTGTTGGTTTGCTGGGTGTTAGGTGAACCGTTATTGTGGTTTGCGTGCAGTAGTAATTGGAGGAGGCGGTTGGTGCCTGGCCTGTGTAGCCTAGGGTTAGGGTGACCCTGTACTTTTCCGTTGTCGTGCAATGCATTGGGTATGGCGCGTAATAATTAATCGTCCAGTAGCCCAAACTGTAATTGCCAACCTCGATCACCGCCCGATCGATATCCCCAGGTAATTGTGAGGCGTTGATTTTGCCTAACCCGTACTCATGGGCCATGTATGATGCGTAGGCGTCCTGGAAGAGCTCAATGTACTTAATGTAGGTGCTGGAGTTTGGCGCGTACATAATGAAGTTGTAGACCTGGGCATAACCCACTGAGTAACCATTTAAATTCCTATAGATCAGCCCATTCCATATTATGCAGAAATCAATTGTAGCACTACCAAGCGAGTCGCTGTAAGATCGTGGGCCATAAATGATTACGTACGTGCCGTTGAAATTAATTGGTTGATTTGTGTTTACTAAGAAAGAAGCGCATAAATCGTCTGGATCGGTAATTGCTTGCTTCCTGATTATTGATACCCATATATTGCTTGCCATTTTTAGCTGATTCTAATGAGTGTGGGCCAATGAGTAGGGCTTTTGCGTTTCCATAGGCGATTACGTAGTCTAGGTTACCTACGTACCCTGGCGTCAGCACTGTGCTTACGTTATACGCCCTCGACCATGCAAAGGCTAATGTGTACTCGATTATGGGTACTTCGCTTGTGTTGCCGTGAATGATTATGAAGTCGCCGCGCCTAATCAATTCTTCAATTAGTTTGAAATCTGTTGAGTTCGTGTTTACGTAGGTGGTATTGCCTCATTAATGATTATGCCAGGGCCGATTACCGACCAGTCAATAATGACGAGGCTGTCGTTGGGTAGTTCTGGGAGTTGTTCCGTGGTTGTTAACTTGATCAGTGATTGGTTGATGCCTAGGGCAGTGAGTTTCTGCACCAGCATTGGTGAGCCGACTACGTAGATTGGTACGTTGATGCCTATGGGCGTTAACGCATTATTACTCATAATCACCTCATTATTATTACTCATCATTAGTACGGTGGTTAAAACAATGATGACTATCGCCAAGGCCATCGCAATTAACCACCTAAGTCCTGGCCTCATTCTCAACCTTTAGACTTCTCACAGCCTTTTTAACATTTCTCGTTGGGCAGTTACGTGAGTTTTCATTAAATCGCGCATTCGTGATTTCCTACCATGTTAGGACATTCCTTGTAGTAATTATTAATGACTATGCGTGTTGCGTGGTTATGCTCCCCAGCCTCTTCATGATTTCATCGGCTTCTTTCTCCCTGCCCAATTCGGCTATTAATTGTGCTAGTTTCTTAACTAGTACCACCAGGTCCTCTATGGCATCCCTCCTATCGTAGTAATCGCTGGCGTCTTTGTAAAGCCATTGTAGGCGTACCTATGTAGTTTCAGGGCTAGGGAGTTGATGCCCACGGCCTCCCTATAACCGAGCTCCTCAAGTCTCCTGGCGATTCTATTCAGGCCAGTTGTTGGTGCTAGAAAGCCAATCTTCCTGTACCACCCCCTCTCCTCCTCGTTCCTGGGTATCCTGTCCAGGTTAATGGCGACTAGGGCGCTGACTATTGCCTTCCACGCCATGAAGGCCTTTTGGGACGCATTCCTGCTGTAGCCCCTTTCCAGGAGTTCCAGGGCTAGGTTCAGCTCGACTATTGCTTCCTCGAGTCTAAAATTAACGTAGTTCTGTAAATCCTTAATCTGCGGTACCGCGCCCTCACCCATCCTGCACAGTGATTATTGTTAGGCACCTTAATAAGTATGCCTTGGTGAGGTATAGATGTATGGACGTGGTTGAGAAGCTTAGGGGCGTGGATTGGGCAGGCCTCGGAGTTGACCTAGTCATTGTCCATGGGTCGGTCCTATGGAGTAGGAGGCCCAATGATGTGGATCTCGTGGTGTTTATTAGCGGTGATACTAATGTTGATGATGCGGTATTGAGGATTGCCAGCATTGTTGAGGGGAGGGTTGGCTTGACAGCGGATATCTACGCCGTTAGTGACCCGTCCAAAGCCAATTGCTTCCTCATATGGGAGGCTCTTAAGCATGGCAGGATCATATACCAGAATGAGACCGGTAGAGAGTTGCTCGTCAGAACCATCGACGTTTGCTACGACTTCATGCTCTCACGCATTAAGTTGAACTACACCGAGACCCTAGTGGATAGGGTGATGAGGAGTGCTTCACAATAGGCTCCTGGAAATAATTGCATCACATACTGAGTTGCTTGATAAATTGAGGAGTAGGGGCATTAATTGGAATGACCTGGTCGACCTATATGCCGTGTTGCATGTGCTGCAGGTCCATGCTCAGGCAATGATAGATTATTTACTACACACCTGTGCATTGATGGGCATATCCGCGGAGACGCCGATTCATTGCATAGATGAGTTGGGTAGGTCTGGGTTGATTACTCAGGGTGATGCCGAGTTGTTGAGGAGGGTTGTTAGATTTAGGAATTTGGTGGTTCATGAGTATGGTGCAATAGACGTTGTGCGTGTGAGGGGCATTGTTGAGTCACGGGGTTACGCCATGGTCCTTGGCATCATTAAGAATCTCCACGATAGGTTGCGAAGCATGGGCGTTGTTGATCCATGAATTCATTTGTATTGTTTTGTTTGTGTTTATATTCTTTTTTTAGTCTATCGCCTTATTTTATAAGATTATTTTTCAGGTGCATAAAATGCACTTAATTCTATTATTTTTATTCATTTGAATGTCATCATGCCTTAGTATGAGTTCGGGTAGGGATAAGATAAGTATGATCGTGTTCTCGGGTACGGAGGACAAGTTAATACCGGTGGGTGTGATTTCGCAGGCAGCTGCGGCTCTTGGTTATGAGGTGAACATCTTCTTCACTGGCTGGGCAATGTTTAAGTTGCTGAAGAACCCGACACCGCCTGTTTGGCCTAAGGAGTTTGAGCAGTTTGTGCCGAGGCTTCAGGAGGGTATGGCGAGGATAAAGGCGCCGACCTGGCTTGACATGCTTAGGGAGGCTAAGAAGATGGGTGCCAAGGTCTATGTGTGCTCGATGATGGCTTCGGCGGCGGGCCTTAAGAAGGAGGACTTCGACCCATCACTCGTTGATGACATAGTTGGCGTAACAACATTCCTCGAAATGGCCAAGGGTGGGCAGGTACTCTTCATATGAGGTGGTGACTATGAGTCAGGGCAATAAGATTCTCGTTGATGCGAGGGGTATTGCCTGCCCAGGACCGATCACGGAGGTTGTTAAGGCTTATAGGAATGCGAAGAATGGTGACTTAATTGAGGTTTGGGCCACGGACTGGGTTCGAGCCTGACATTAAGGCGTGGATCCAGAGGACTGGTAACCAACTTCTCGAGCTTAGGAGGGAGTCGGATAAAATAGTTGCTGTGATTAAGGTAACGGCTAAGAAGTAATCGAGGTGATGAGTATGTCCACGGTTAAAAGGAGGGTTGTTATTATCGGTGGTGGTACAGGTGGCGCAATGCTTGCTAATAGGCTTCCCAGGGATGAGTTTGAGGTCATGGTAATAGACAAGCAACCCTACAACTACTTCTGGCCCTGGTTACTCTACATAGCCTTCAGGGGCTCCAGGAAGCCCATTAAGCGTGAGATACGTTCATTACTTAAGCCCTGGGTCAATTTCATTCAGTCCGGCGTTAGGTTCATTAATCTGCAGGATAGGTACGTGGAGCTTGAAAATGGGAGGAGACTCACATATGACTATGTTGTAATAGCCACGGGAGCTACCGTGGATTACTCAAGGGTTCCAGGTCTCGATAAGGTCACTGAGATGTTTGGTAATTACCACAGTACGGAGGAGAATGCCTGGAAGGTTTGGCAGACACTAAATAATATGAAGGAGGGCACACTCGCGATAATACTGGCACCAGGTGCGTATAGGTGCCCGCCAAGTCCGTTGGAGGGTACGTTCCTTGCTGAGGAATTCTTCAGGAGGAGGGGCTTGAGGGATAGGGTGAGGATCGTTTTCGCAACCTTCTACCCAAGGCCATACCCTGCTGAACCTATGAATGAGTTAATAGAGCCGTTACTTAAGGAAAGGGATATTGAATACATAACCTTCTATACGCTGGACCACATAGACCCTGAGAAGAGGGTTGCCTACTCAATGGAGGGTGAGGAGCTCAAGTTCGACGCAGCGATAGTCATACCGCCACACGTAGGTGTTGACATCAAGTATATGCCCGAGGATGTATTGGACAGTGATAGGTTTGTCCAGGCGGATAAGTTCACAAATAGAGTTAAGGGCTTTGATGATGCATTCGTGATTGGCGATGCATCAGCACTCCCTGTGGCTAAGACAGGCGTTACGGCGCATCTACAAGCCGGCGTGGTTGCAGGATTCTTCAGGGTGAGGATGCCCGTAACACAGGCCGTACTAACTGTCCCTTCGATGTTGGTTATGGTCTCGGCACATTCGTAATAAGCGATTATAATAACCCAACGATTAAGTACCCGATAAATAGAGTTAACCACTTATTTAAGGTGGCCTTCGCAGCAACCTACTGGGACATGATACTATACCCAGAGCTTTGGGATCCGATATTCGAGGCTTACTTCGAGGCCACGGAGCCCGCGAAGCTACGTTACCTATATAGGTGATCCTCATGACCGAGAGTCAGCTAGAACTTGAGAGCAAGCTTCTCGAGGTGTTAACGCCTGAGTATATTGAGCCATTAATTAAATTCCTAAGGATGGTGAGGAGGTTAGACGAGCTTGGTATACTTGACTCACTAAATGACTTATTGAGTAATGAGGTTATTGAGGATCTGGCCAAGAATTTACTGACCACAAACGTCATTAGATTACTTAATGATTACGATAAAGTACTGTCTATAATTGCGAAACTCACGGAACCACAGGTTAGGGAGGGGCTTGAGAAGGTGCTTGACTTGATAGGCGCAATGGGTAATGTAGGGTTATTAGATACGCTGAGGGATATGCTCGGCGATCCTGAGGTAATAAGTGAGTTGGTTCATACGCTTATCAATGAGAATACCATGTACCTACTGACAAACTTAGGCACGTTACTTGAGTTCATGGCCCGCATTAGGTGCTGTGCCTATGTAGCCTCCCTGAACGCCGCTAGGGAGGTCTCTGTCGATGGTAAGTCTGTTATTGAGACGCTGAACGAGATACTAAGAGATAATGATGCCAGGAGGGGATTAAGATTCCTACTACTGGCTGCCAAGTACCTTGGTAAGCAATTAGCTGAAAGTGAAATTAAGTAGCTACTATGCCTTTGAATATATTATGTATGCCTTAAGTCCGTCAAAATCGCTGCCCTGATCATACTCCCTAAGTGTTAATCCTTCATTGGTCATTGTTAGGATGTACGCCTTAATGTAATCCCTTAATTGAAGTCTCTCCTTTGTCGTCATTATACGAATTATGATATCCTCCCTCTTATATGAAACCTTATCCTCCCTACCCATTAGTAATAATTCAAGGGCTACCTGAATTGGCGAAACACCGATCACTCTATAAACCATTATGTGACTATAGTCACTGGATTCATACACGGCATCTACGTAGGGCTTCACAACCTGGGGATCCAGCAGTGCATCCATGACCAGCGCCACAGAGCCTCCGTGATTTGTCACGGTATACACAATCTCTGCAAAGCCCTGCGGCTCATAATTAACAAGTCTCTGCATTGCACAGGTACACTTAGTAAATTCTAAGTAGCTCGTTGGGACACTATCTGTATAAAACGCCACTGCGGTACCCCTTAGCACCCTATAAATCCTGAAGGTCATGCTTGGTATTGTGCCAAGCCCAACATCAACTATGTAAAGCCCAGGCGTAACATCAATCCTATCCTGCGTGAGGTTCCTGAAGTTAAGCCTATACATGTACCTCCTCCTCTCCTTAACATCTAAGTAGGCCTCTATCAATCCCTTTTTACGCAGTAAGTTAATGGCATTTCTAGCGGTCCTAGTCCCAAGACCTGTCCCATCAATGATCTCCTTAAACGTGACGTAGGTCTTATTATTTATTAAATGCTCGAACTCGAGGTAATTAAGGACAAGCCTGGCAGACAAGGGTAACTCCTCGAGTGTAGCCACGCCCTCCTCCTCTTCCTCACTACGTCTATCAATCATTCAAAAATAAGACATTAATAAATTCAATAAATAAACTTTCTTTTCGAGTCAGTGTCTGTTAAATCCGTACTTCTTAATGATGTAATTATAGGCTGAATACGTTGCGAGCGCTCCCTGCCCAGCGGCCACGACTATCTGCCTGAAGTCCCTTGGCGTTAAGTCGACACAGTCACCGGCTGCGTAGATGCCGGGTATGCTCGTCTCCATTAGGTTGTTGACCTTTATGTAGCCATCCTGCGATAGCTCAAGCCCAATCCTCTTAAATAAATCAACCGGCGGTTCTGCGCCTATCTCCACGAACAATCCATCGAGTAGTAACTCGAAGGTCTCCCTCGTGTCAACCCTCTGCAGTATTGCCTTCCTCAGCAGTTTATCACCCTGCAACTCCTTAACCACCGTGTTCCAGATAATCTCTATCTTAGGATTCTTGAGCAGCAAGTCCTGGTAGTACTTCTGAGCCCTTAATTGATTCCTCCTATGTATTAAGTAAACCTTACTAGCATACTCAGTCAGTAACAACGCGGCTGACGCCGCTGAGTCGCCACCACCAACCACCGCGACGACCTTACCCTTAAACAGGGGTGCATCACAAGGTGCACAATAACTAACGCCTCTACCATTGTATGTGTCCTCACCGGGCACGTTGAGCTTCCTCTTCTTCTCACCCACCGTGAGTATCACGGTCCTCGCAGTATACTCGTCACCGTTCATCGTGTAGACCTTAAATAGATCCCCATCACGTTCCACGTTCTCCACGGAATCGATGATTATTGGCACGTTGTAGTACTTAACGTGCTCCTCAAACTTACTAACTAAGTCAGGACCCATTATCCTTGTGTAACCGAGGTAATTCTCAACCCAACCAGCCTTGGCAACCTGCCCACCAACTTCCTCAGTAATTATTATCGTGCTCATGCCATACCTAGCTGCATAAATGGCCGCTGACATGCCCGCCGGTCCTCCGCCAATTATTATCGTATCATATACCTTACCAGTTAACTCCTCACTAACTCCAAAGTCCATCTTCGTGACTGATATCTTAAATGCGCTGCTCATCGAACCGTAAGAAATGGAATTCATTAAAAACCTAACGCAGCTAATTTACCTATTATTATGAGTACAATTCCTAATGACCGAATCCCTGATCCTCTGGGCATTCTCCTCAGGCACTGAGTCATACGTGAAATTACCGCCGCCCGTCTCCATACCGGCTGCGTACTTAACTTTATCCTCATCTCTCAGTATCCCGTAAACCTCAATATGCAGGTGATAATACGGGTAATAACCCTTCAACGGCGCCTGATGAAGCACCAGTACGTAAGGCATGGACTTACTAAACACATGCGTTAAACCACACAGCGACACCTTAAGGGTTTCAGCCAAGCCCCTAACTTCATCCCTAGTTAATTCAGTGATTAATTGAACGTGTCTCCTCGGGTATATGTGAACCTCAAAGGGCCAATGTGAATAGAAGGGCATGAATGAGACCCAGTAGTCATTGCTGTAAATCAGCCTTACGCTATCCTTAAGCTCTGCGTTTAATATATCGCAGAATAGGCACCTACCATGATTATTGAAGTATTCCCTTGAGCTCTCGAGCTCCCTCTCAACCCTACTTGGCGTGAACGGCAAAACATATACTTGACTATGCGGATGAGTCAACGAAACCCCAATCTCCCTACCCTTATTCCTAAACCAGAGGAAGTAATGCGCGTAGTCCTTACCTGACTCCTCCCTCACCTTATCAATTATTAGGTTTAATACGTACTCAATTTGATCAGTGGGTAAATCACTAATGTCATCAATGTTGTGCTCAGGGGTTTCAACAACCACGTAGCACCTACCACCGATCTGCCCGTTCTATAGAACCAATGATTACTTGGTTCTGGTGGATCTTCCATGAGCATTGGGTACCTATTCTCGAGTATTAAGGCTCTCCACCCATAACCAGTCTCCGGATTGCCAGGGCAGAATGGGCAGTAATTACTTGGCTGCCACGGCCTAAAGCGCCTAATGTTGGACACCAGGACCCACTCCCTGAGCGTCGGGTCCCACCTAAGCTCCATAACGGGCTTATTGACCATGCACCATCACCCCACCGTCTATGCTAACGACCCAACCCCTCGGAGCCAACCCCCTACTCAAAACCTTGCTCAATATTTCCTTAGCCATGGTCTCATCCCTAATGAGCGCAATAACCGAGCCACCCAAGCCAGCCCCGGATAGCTTAGCTCCATAGGCACCCTCACCCACTAGGAAGTTAACGAGCTCATCTATCACGGGTAGGCTAACATCATAATACTCACTGAGCAACCTATGTTGATATGTCATGACCTTACCAATTAACGCCTCCCTCCAATCATAACGAGAGATCAAACTATCCACCTCAGCATTACTCAGACCAAGTACCCTAACTAAGTCCTTAATATCAACGGCCTCCCCCTTAATAACCCTCAATGCCAACCTCGTACTCTCATTAGCCTCAACGTGTACAATATCCTCCTTCTCGATATCTCATTAAGTCCATCGAGGAATTGACGTATCTCATCCTCACTCACCTCATCCCAACGAACCTCCCAGTAATGGCACCAAGCTTACCCCTTAAACTCCCCGGTATGCTCATACTAAGTAATTCACGGAGACCATCATCAATCTCCTGCTGACGCCTTGGGTGTATATCCGCAGTACTATGCCTAATGCCCGTATCCACGATCAGGAACACCCCGTTAAGGCGTGGTAGAACCTCAACGTTGTATGGAGCTTAGTCTCAATAACGACTATATCGCCGAAGGCGGCCGCATACTGATCAAGCCTACCACAGGGTATACCCATAACATCATGCTCAGTCTCATAGGCAATCTCGGCAATAGCTTCCTATCAAGGTTAAACCCATTAATAGCGTTAATTGCCGAGGCCAACGCCACAAGCAATGTGCCGCTACTCCCGAGTCCCGATGCTATTGGCACGTTACTACGTATCCACGCCTTAAAAGGACTAACTGAATAGCCATGTCTCATGAATGCCATCACGAGAGCCCTAACGTAGTCACCGAACCACTTACCACCAATCAATTTCAAATCACTTAATGAGAACCTGTCGATGTACTTTACACCTTCATCCCTTAAATTACCCGACGCCACTACGAACTCGTACTGCGACTTGGAAATGGCTATGTAGGTCCTCAGGTTAATGCCCACAGCCACGACGGGCAATCCTTTATAGTCCTGGTGCGTATTTAGGAAGTCCAGCCTACCAGGTGCTGAGGCTACCAAGGCAGGTTTCTCATTAAAGAATTCCCTGAACTCCCTAGTGACTATGTCCACGGACATAATTACTGATGTGAGTACGTAACCACTCATATTAAAATATTAAAGATAACTCGCTAATTAAGTATCGTGGTTAGGACACGTAAGGAGACCATCATGGGCTTAATTGTTGACGTGCTTGAGTTTAACCGTGGGGTTGAAACTGTTGAGGCCGCGTCTAGGGAGAGTGGTGAGCCGATGAGTAGGATAGTTAAGACGTTATTGCTTAGGGCTGGTGATGAGTATGTTGTGGCGGTTGTTAGGGGTGATAACATCATTGACTTTGATAGGTTGTCCAGGGCATTGGGTAAGCCGGTGACCATGGCTAGGGCCAAAGAGGTTAGGCAGGTCCTGGGCGTCGATGTTGGTGCGGTGACGCCACTTAGTGAGAGGGTCCTATCGCATAGAGTTATCATGGATCCATCGGTACTGGAGAATGATTATGTGCTGTGCGGTGGTGGTTCCAGGAACACGCTGATAAGGGTCGGCGTCAGGGACTTGGTGAACCTGCTAAAGCCAATGCTTATTGATGCCTTCAAGAGGGCTTCCTGAGCTTGGCTATGAAGAAGCCTGGTGTGTCGTGTATGTGCGGGTAAAACCTAACGACTGAGTCCCCATACTTATCGATTAACCCACCAGATGCGTTGGGTATGCTTATATCAACAACCTCAAAGCCCAGACTCTCAGCATAGTCTATGTTATCCTCATTCTCGAGCGGTGGTATTGTGCATGTTGAGTATACCAGTACGCCACCAGGCTTCAGCAGTCTCCACGCAACCCTGATGAATTGTCTCTGGTAATTCGACATAGCCCTCACCAGGTCCATGGTCTTCACGTCAAAGAGCCTAGGCCTAACGCCCACGTCTGTGCAGGGTGGGTCGATTAGGACCTTATCCGTGGAACCAACGAGGTCGGGCCTATCAATGTCCAGGTACCTAGTATCCCTAACCTCAACCCTATAAAGCTGTCCATGCTGAGCCTACTCAGGGCCTCGATTAACTCATTAACCTTGCCCTCACTCCTATCAAACGCGTGAACAATAGCCTTACCACCGCTTAACTGTATCATGTGGCTCGTCTTACCACCCGGCGCCGCGTTCATGTCAACAATAACCTCGTTGGGCTTTGGATCAATTACGCGGCCAACCCACTGGGCCGGTAGGCTTTGATCATAGAATAGGCCCATCTCGTATTCCCTCATCTCCCTAACCTTGGGCATTCCGTAGACACTGACTATGGTCCTAACAGCAATACCTCGCCTAACATTCTTAATATCATCACTACCGACCTCGGCTATCCCAAATGCCACAACCTCACCGTTGGGGGCTATGACGTTAACCTCATCACCCTTCCTTACCTCCCCATCCATCTTTATTACGCCGGGCACGTATAGGTTGGCACCCACGTAAACGCTCTCGGAGGCCTTTTTGTCGGCGAGTACGTACTTACGCGCCGATGGTACCTTATTGGGTCCCTTAACCGGGAACCACAGCGCCTCGGGTAAATGTTCATCGGGGTAAACGTCTATGGACCTGTCACGTAATGTCCTCATTAAATCCTCAGGGCTTATCTTAAGGGTGTTGACCCTGACGTAGTACCTACTAGGCGGTCTCCTAATACTCTCGAAAATGCTTTCTAACTCGCTTTCTGAGAAGTATTGTAGGAGGTAATTGTATAATTGATGGTCAAGCCTATGCCCCTTAACGATCTCTACTTCTTTCCTCGTATGGGCTTCGCCCGCCATTCACGCCTAGGCCTGCACTTCACCGTAATTACTTAAATCCCTTAACCTCTTCAGCAATATGTTAACCGCATTGTCTGGGTTCTCCTTAGCCAACCTCCACAGCTCCATACTCTCGGTAATTATGTACCTAAGGACCCTAGACCTGGTCTTAATTGGTTTCGTGCTCTCAACCCTGACATAACCATCACTGGCAAGCTTACCGAGGACCTTAGCCGTCTTTAGTATGTCTGAGTGCTTATCGTTGAGACCTGCGAACTTCAGTAATGACCTAGCCTTAATCGTAACCCTCTTACCCTTACTCTTACTTACTAAATCAACGAGGGCCTTTATGATGCGTGAATCATACTCCTCCATACAATGCGCATTTTAATTAAACCCTATATAACAGTTATTCACCGGAGCGCAAACGCAAATCACTTTTTTAAATTTGGTACTGAGGCATGCCCTGTGGAGCTTAATGGTAAAGTAAGGGCATTGTTAATGGAGCTTCAGTACAACTTCCCAATAACTAAAAGGCCCTTCCTAGACATAGCCAAGAGACTTGATGAGGATGAGGATTGGGTGATAAGTGAGACGAGGAATCTGGTGAATAACGGCGTTATCAAGAGAATTGGCGCCCTCGTGAATTACAGGTCCAGGGGCCTAGTCTCCGCATTGATTGGGGCTAACGTGCCAAATGAATTAATCGATGAGGTTGCTAGGGCCGTGAATTCCGACCCACAGGTCTCGCATAACTTCGTTAGGGATCACCCAAGGTACAACGTGTGGTTCGTAACCAAGGCCAGGAGTAAGGAGGAGCTCGTGGCGAAGGTCTCCAATACCCTATCCAGGTTTGGCATTGGTGATTTCGTGGCCCTAACCGCACTTAGGACCTATAAAATAGATGTTAAGTTCGACCTAGTGAGTGGCGTGTCGCGCACGAAGGCGGCAATACTGCCACTTAATGTGCCGTCCATAGAATCCACGGGGCTCCCAATGGAGTTCTTCAGGAGGTTGAGGTCCATAGGCATTGAGAAGGAGCCCTTCAATGAAATCGCCAACCTAGCCGGCGTTGATGTTGATGGTTGAGGGACTTAATTAGCAATTTAATGAGGACGGGCGTGATAAGGGACTTCTACGCAACCCTGGACTCAGATAAGATTGGGTTTAGGGAGAATGCCATGGTCGTATTTAAGGCAACGCCCGAAATATGCGAGAGAGCCGCATTAATGGAGGAGACGACCCACGTGGTGCTCAGGGAAATAACCCTGGGCTCATGGCCCTATAACTGCTACTTCATGATACACGGCGTTAATAGGGACGTGCTTGAGGGCGCTATAATCAATATAATGAAGAGACTTGGCATAAATGAGTATGAGACGCTCTACAGCATTAGGAATTTACTACCCGAAATGCCGAGGAGGCTCGAGCTAACCAACATGTGACGTAATCTTCGCCCTACTAACCAACCAATACGCCAACGCAAGGACCAATATACTGGCGACCAACAACACGCCATAACTAAAGGAGGCGCCTGGCGAAGCTATGTAAAGGAGTAACTCCCTCGAAATCGCCGTAAGCACCACGGCAAGCACTAAATCAACCACGACAGTGCCCGTCCTAATGTATTCAAGGAACATGTCCACGAACTCCAGCGCTATGACCACGAGAAACACAGCAGATAACGCGCCGAGTATTTTCACGTCAGATACCGAGGTGAATGGAGCCAAAGACGCGATATCCCTAATGGCGAGGTATAACGCCACACCACCCAGGATTATCGTTATGACTATGATAATTACGTATAACACAATGCTCACAAGCCTGAAAGCCCTCACGATATCCCTAGTATCCACATGGCATGATCCTCATGGATGCTTTTAAGGTATTTGCCATATTTTATCATTACAGTGATTGCTTAAATCGCAACACCATCATTAATGGTGCAATAATATTTTTAAGTCTCAATCATACTACCCTATCGTGTCCCTAGAACGACTTTATGATATTCTCAGGAAGGTTGATAGTAAGGTTGATGAGATATACAAGTTAAGGGATGGTAGTGATGCTGAGATTGCCAAGTTGATAAATGAGGTTAAGGTTAAGGTTCAGGGTGAGGTTGAGGAATACATAAAGAGGATTATCAATGAGTATAGGGAGGGTAGGTCTAGGGAGATTGAGATTGAGGTGAGCAAGTACTCAGAGCAACTGCGTAAGGAACTTGAGGAATTTAAGAAGAGGGTGAATGGTGCAATTGATAAAACTGTTGATGAGGTTGTTAAGGCGTTGATTGGTGAGTAGGCGGGATGTCTAGTAATTACGTAGTTAAGCTCACGGCGCTTGGTCCTAGGGTTAGGGGGTTAAGGGCTAGGTACTTAAGCAGGGATAAATTGAATGCGTTAATACTAGCCCAGACACTTGAGGATGCCGTAAATGTATTAAAAGGTACTGAGTATGGCGAAATTCTTGAGAGGTTGGGTAAGATCGTTGATGAGGCCCAGGTAACTAATGAGATTAAGTCTCACATTATTAAGTCGATAAGTTCATTGGCATCATCAGTACCGTCCCCAGCATCAACAGTGCTTAAGTCATACCTGATGAGGTTTGAGCTTGAGAATGTTAAGGTAATTGCAAAGTCATTAACGAGGGGATTAGAGGGTGGTGGATCCATGGAGAACCTGGTTAATGTTACCGTGGAGGAAGAACTAGGTAGAAGGCATGTGCTGGCGGCAATCATGAGCGTTAGGGACATTGAGGATCTACGTAATAAGCTAATAGAAATTCAACACCCGGCGGGCCCAGCACTTGATAGTTTCCTAAAGGTTAGTAAGCAGTATCCTCAGTACGGCATCATGCTCCTCGACACTCTCATCGATAAAGCCTTTATAGAATATTTAACACATTTTGCGAAGGTTGATTATTCAGTTAATAGGTTCATTAAGGATCTCGTAGAGTTCTACAACCTTAATGTAATATTGAGGGGTAAGCTATGGGGCATATCGCAGGAATTGGTTAATGAGTTAGCAATACGTTCAGGCGCCGTATTTAATACTGCCGTAAAGATATACGGCGAGTCACCCACGAGGATGCTTGAGGAAGTAGCCTCGGTCTTTACATCGGTAGATCAGTTAATCAAGGTTGCAGGTTCTTCAGACCTAAGGCTGTTAGTTCAGTACCTTGGCCCGTTTAGTTACAGGTTTGCTAGGGATCTTGAGAACTCCATGATATCGTTATTCACGGAATTCTCACCAGGCGCCGCCCTGGCTGCCGTTCACTTTAAGTTTGTCGAGAGCGACCTAGTCATTGCATTGCTGAATGCATTTCTTGAGGGCGTGCCTAGGGACTTCGTGGTCAAGCTCTACGGACCTGTTATTTAATGTTCCTTATCTCATCAACCTTCCTCAGAAGCTCCTCCTTAGCCCTGTTTATCCTCTCATTTATTTGCTCAAGATACTTATTCACTATTTTCTTGCTCTCCTCCTGAATTATCTCATTGATATTGGGCATCAACTTTTGCTGGTTAGGTAAAATTATAAATGCTTTATGCCCCATAGGTTATTAATTAATCCTCGGAACCAACGAAACCGCAAGTAAAATTAAGGAAAGTAATAGAAATATTAGCGCATACGACTTGTAAGGATTACCAACCGTATTGCCACCCTTAATATAGGCGATTGATTTAACGAATGCATTACCATGTTTAATGCATGTGCCGTTAATCACTACGTTAACTATCGTATGTATACAGGGACAGGACAACGTAACCGCCGGCCTAATAAATATGTCCAATCCATCACTAGCCTGCGTTGTTATGAATAGTGAATATGTGTATGGCGTATAGTCGATTACTCTCCCATTACTCAATACTGTAATCGACACATACCCACTACCAATTATCGTGGCGTTTATCGTGAGGGTGCATGAACCTGGCAATGTGATGTTAACCCACTTACTCACTGGATTGTAAATGTTAAAAGTGACCTGCGTCTCGTTAATAACCTTAATGTACCTCATTACTGATATTAACGTGATTTTACTCGCCGTTATTGAGCCATTAATCAACCTCTCGGGTTGTCCGTTATTTATTGATATCAGTGCATTACCAATTACGTAATTATTGATTTTAACTGCCTGGGGAAATACGCAGGTTGTATTGCCCCTTAACTCACCATTTATGCATGTGTAGGTGATGAGCGTGCCCTGATTTGATGGCAATACCAGCAGTATTAAGCCTATGGTCAACAGCGCCAGCGATGCTACCCCCATGTACCTACTAATTACTGAAGCCCTCGGCATTGCTAAACCCTGCGGAAGTGATTACTAATCGCATTCCAATCCTCCTTACTCAACCTCCAGCCCATGGCACCCGCATTCTCCTCAACATGCTCAATCCTGCCAGCCTTGGGTATTGGAACCAGGTTATCAATGCCGATGTACCAATTAAGCACGACTTGTATAGCGGTCTTACCATACTTATTACCAATGCCCCTCAGGAACTCATTATTTGCGAATTCACCCTTCTCGAGGGGTGTGTATGCCAGGTAGAGCATACCATTCCTCTGCGCGTAGGGTATCACCGACACCTCATCAACTGTGAAGTAGGCTGTACCTATTCTCGACCGCGGCAATGTCATACTTACTGAAGCACTGGCGAGCCCTCTCAATTCCATCAACATCAAAGTTGCTCAAGCCCACGAACCTAACCACACCATCATCAATCAACTTCTCAAAAGCCTTCATAGTCTCGCAGATGGGCACGTCGGGAGCCGGCCAATGGAGTAGGTAGAGGTCTATGTACGTACCAAGTCTCTCCCTACTGGCCCTGGCGGACTTAATCACGTCGTCATAACGTGCATGGTTGGGCCAAACCTTGGTAACAATAAAGAGCTCTTCTCTCGGGAAGCCCTTTATTGCCCTGCTCACAAGTTCCTCAGCATGACCCCCGCCATACATCTCGGCAGTATCTATTAATGTCATGCCCAATTCAATGCCCCTCCTCAATGCCTTGATCCATCCCTCGTCATTTGAGTAGTCCGGTGTCCAAAAGCCGCCTCCCATGCCCCAGGTACCCATCCCAATTACGGAGACACTACCACCTATCGACTTGATGTACCTAGTATCCCTACTCAATGGCATTGGTGGTCACGGGTATGACTCTACGGGACTTAAAAGGGTTATGCCGAAGTCCTAATAAGTTGGTTCTTGTTCTGATTTATCGTATTAATTCAGCAATATTTAATATTAAATATATGTATTTGATTAAATTGGTCTAAATATAAAAATCCTTATTAATAAGTTATGTAGTAAGTAAGGTAATGTCTGTGGAGTTGGGTGATAGGGAGAGGACGGTCTTGAGGATTATTGGTGATGCCTGTGATAAGAAGGGTCAGGATAGTGTTAAGCTTGAGGAGGTCTCTGAGCGGTTTAGGATTGCTGGTTTCAGCATTAATGACGTCATGGACTTACTGTATAGGCTTGAGGATCTTGGCCTGGTTAGGCTTGAGATAGTTGGTTACTCAACGATAATACACATGACTGATAGGGGCAGGGAGGTCTACAAATCCTTGTGATGCCCGTCATCGACGCGTTAAGGTTAAATCCTCAATCCCTATTTTTAACTAGGGTTTAACTCGACATGTTTAGGAAGGATTTGGGCCTAATCAAGGAGCCTTACAGGACCGTGATCCAGAAGTTACTGGATGCACTGATTAGGTTGTATGGCGATAACCTGGTCTCGCTGGTCATCTATGGTAGTGTTGCAAGGGGTAATCCGCGAATGGATAGTGACATAGACATGCTCGTGGTCTTTGAGGAATTGCCGAGGCCCATCTCCGAGAGGATTAGGTTGTTTGAGAGAGCTGAGGATGAGATCCAGCCACTGCTTGACGAGTTGATGGAGAGGGGTTACGCCATTGCGTTATCGCCGTTAATAAAGACGAGGGATGAGGCGAGGATGTTCTCACCAATTTACCTGGACATGACTGAGGATGCCGTAATCGTTTACGATAAGGATTCGTTCTTCGAGGGAGTGCTCACGAGGTTGATTAATAGGTTGAGGGAGCTTGGCGCAACGAGGGTTTGGGTTAGTGACAGGGCTTGGTATTGGGTCTTGAAGAGGGATTATAGGTTTGGGGAGGTGATTGAGATTGGATAATCTCGATATGGCAGGTCGCATATGAATTAAGCTGTGGAGAGATTGAAGCATGCTAGGGAGGCGTTGAATAGTGGTAATTACCCGTATGTGGTTCGGCAGTGTCAGGAGGCTGTTGAATTGCTGCTTAAGGCGGCATTAAGGATAGTCGGCGTTGAGCCGCCTCGGTGGCATGATGTTGGTCCAGTCCTTAGGAGGGAGCGGAGTAAATTCCCTGCGTGGTTTCAGGAGTATATTGACGAGTTGGCGTCAATATCGAGGAGCTTGAGGAAGGAGAGGGAGTTCTCGATGTATGGTGATGAGGAGAGTGGTGTGCCGCCTGAGGAGTTGTATACTAGGATAGATGCCGAGAGGGCGCTTAGTGATGCCGAGAAGGTCCTATCGTTGGTTAATAAGTTATTCAGTGAGTTTGTGAGGTCATAATTATTTTTAATTTAATTTTGTTTAATTATAATTTGATTATACACATCCGGTTGGCTTTGGCGCCCCTGCTACCTTGCATGCTCCGTGGGCTGGCCCGTCTGGGAATAATTCGTATATACCCTCGAGTGTTTCCCCGGTCTCCTTTAGGAGCATCTTTATTGGTGGGCATACGCCGTAGGTCTCCCAGTACTGCCTTAGGTACCTAACTACCTTCCAATGTCTCTCCGTCATTTGCTGAATACCCTCTAGGTTCTTGGCCATCCACTCGGCAACCTTCTCATCCCAAACCTCCGGGTTTTGTAGGAAGCAATCCTCATCAAGTATTACCTTCTTCCCATTCACCTCATACTCCCCTGGACACGTGACCGGCATATTACCACCGGCATAATCAACGTGGCGTATTATAAAAAGGGTTATTTCACGTGGCATGTGTAAATTATCGTGATAAGCCCATGTCCTCACACCTTAATCCTAAACATACCCCTCGGCATCGTTAACCTCCTAAAAATATCCCTAGTCTCATTAACATTCATTTTATAAACAAACCTCCTTATTGAATTATCTATCAATACAGCCTTATCACCAAGCAACGTCCTATTAATCCTCCTAAAAATCCTTGCCTTAACCATCGTATAAACCAGTGCCCGGGATGCGAGTAAGTACTCCTCATCTCCACTCATGGTTGTTCCATACACGTAATTATTAGTCAGCCTAACCCCTGGATGCCCATGGTCTCAACCCTAATCTCCTACTCACCACGTCATTAAGCCTTATGACGCTAGGCGTACATGTCAACTTTGCACTTAGGTACTTCACGAGGACCTCATTATAATGATCCGCATGTACCAACACGTCGCAGGACATACCCAAATCATGTAATAACCTAACTATCTCCCTAGCCCTTAATTCAGACCTAAACTTAATTCTCTCCGCATCAAGTCTCGCATACCTCAATATGTACTTCACGGCATTCTCGAAGTCACCCCTTAGTAATGCCGAGTTATAACCCCTGTATGCCTCGGCTATTTTTAACTCCATAAAGGCTACATACCTCTCCTCATTACTCAGTGATTCATAATTCAATTCATTAAGTAGCGCTTTAACTCTAATATTCATACCAATTAAGCTATAAGGGTCAATAGGTATTACATTAATACCATTGCTAACCAAATCCCTTAACATCTTATAAAACTCCCTAGAATAATCGGCATCAAAGTACTCAATTTCAAAAAGCAATTGATTAAAATCAATCTCACCCCTTAAATATCGCCTAACACCCTCAATATTAGGGACTTCAGCGATGAAAACATCATAATGATACGCTATCTCCCTTAAATATTTAATATACTCAACCTCTGGCGGTGCTAAAATTATGCTTATCATATTGGTCGTTTCATTAAATTATTTTCGTAAAATATAAGATAATTTTTAATTATTTTAAAGAACAGCATCATTAAACTTACATATACGTTACAAACTGCCTAACGCCAAAGTTCCAGGAAATCTCCTCACACCTATTATGCCTAGTCCTCGGCGCACCCAACTTATTCATGAACTCATCAATGCTGATCCTATCAATGAAGTCACCAAGTCTCTCACCAGGGTTAGCCTCCCTCCTCCATATGTCAATAATCTTCCTAACAGCGGCAACTATCTCCCTATACTCAGGCGGGTTAACGGGTAACCATGGAATGACCTTATAGGGCAGTCTCGGACCTGTGCCTGTATTACTCGTCTTACCACCCACGAATATGGCCACGCCAATCTTTGATGGGTCCCAATCAAAGTAGTCGCACACGTTCTTACACCTACTACATGCTATACACTTCCTCTCATCAACCTCAATACCCACTGAACCATCTGGCTTACCAAATACCTTAATGGCACCGACTGGGCATACCGCGGCCACGTCAGGCACTGCCTTCTTAAGGGCCTCAGCGCTGGTTGGTAGGCAGAACTTTATTCTCTCTGGGTCGGGCCTTGGTGCTTGGCCGTAATGACCAACAATAACTATGTCACCTGCTAATGTACCACCACATACGTTGGGACAGCCGGCCACGAAGATCATTAGCTTGGCCGGTAGCTTCTCCTCACCTGTAAAGAATGGCTTTAAGTGATTGTAAAGTACCTGCGTTATTGAGGGTGCATCAACAACAGCCGTTGTGCAGGTTAAATAAGCGGTACATGATGTTATGTGCCATAGCGATGCGCCCCAACCACCCACTGGGAAGCCCAACTTCTCAACTTCCTCCTTAATCTTCAGCGCCTTATCAAGGCTGTCCGTTATGAATTCTAGGTTCATACCCCTAGTAGCCCTAACAACACCGAGACCATACTTATCAGCAATTTCTATAAACTTCTCAAGCGTATCGATGCTCACCCTGCTGTTTGGCGGTAAACCAACCTTCACGGTGAACACCTTATCACCAGTCTCTGATATGTGTTCAATAATTCCATTACCATGGAGCCTCCTATCAATCCACTTACCATAGTTATTCCTAATTATCTCAGGTAGTTGGGTGGAGAATGGTATTGGCAATCTCTTGTTCATCCTGTCCCTAGGTTCGGGGGTTACGGTTAGGCTCATGCCCATCACCTCGTACCTGAACTACTCCCAAAATACTCATTCACCAACTGCTTTGACCAATCCTCATACAGTTTCCTCTCATCATCTGTCAAAACAGCACCAATGGAAACCCTTAGGTGCGTAGACGGCATACCCTTCGGCTTATTGGGCAGGGTCTTATCAGCAACTTCGCTAATGACCTTGAACCCCCTCCTAATTATCATATCGCCAATTCTATGCCTACGTGGTGCTAGCTCCATATACTTATTAATTAGCTCTACCGCAAATGGTATGACCTCCTCAATCGAGTCCAGGAGAGCCACAGCCCTGGCAAGCTTAGGACCAAAGTGACCCTGAGCATGAGCACCCACAAGGAGCGCGATTTTCCTATTCCTACCAGGTTTTATTGCTGGGAATGCCTTCCTAATGCAATTCATGGCCTTAAGGCACTTGGAGCCATCTATTCTCAACTCCTTCCTCTCCTCATCCCAGGTAATTGCCTTTGATGGACATGAATCAACAATCTCCTTCGGGTTTATCTTGCCCTCCTCAACCATCTTCCTAAACAATCCCTGATCAACCTCGGGCGGCCCAACCCAGGTACCAATTAATGCGAAGTCAGACCTTGAGTTAGCCGTGGCGCAGTCCATCGGGCATCCACTAAACTTAAACTTTATCTTATATGGGAACATCTGCGTATTGAGGTACCTATAAACCGCTGGATGTGACCTAACATAGTCCATAGCATGTAATGTATCATATAATGCAAACTCACAAAGGGCTGGCCCAGGGCATGCGTAGAACTCCCTAAATGTATCACCGGAACCACCAACGTCACTACCCATTATTGTTCTAATAGCGTCAACGGCTTCATCAGCCTTCTCAGCAATCATGTTCATGACTAATGCACCTGTATTACCACCAAGTTCTACTAAGCCAATTCCATACCTCTTGGCGACCTCGACGACCTTCCTTAAGTAGCTTGTTGAGTAAAACCTGCCGGCAGGTGCGTATGTCCTGAAGTGAATCTCCACGAACTTACCATCCCTACTCCTCCTAGCCAATATGCCACTAAACACGTACCTAACCCTAAAGGACCCACTAAGCCAGGGCGTGTACTTTCTAGCCAAGCCCTCGGCATAAGCCTCGATTGGGTACTTCGTCTTCTTAAGTTCAGTTACGTAGCTGGGCCAGGGCCCTCTCTCGAGGTACTCAAGCATTTTCATGCCACGTTCTAGGTCACTCGATTTTGGGGAGGTTTCTACGCTCATGCCTTATCATAGGCAATTCAGTTATTGTTTTGAAAAGGCTTATTACACGTGGCACGTATATTACTTGAAACATGTGAAATAAAGGATAAATAAATTTAATGAAGTAACAGGACCGTATGATCTATGCATTAGTATTTAAATATACATCGTATATTTCGTTTATAATTTTCGTAATTGGTATCGCATATAAATGGTGGAAGTGGTCCTCAATGCCTCTACACCTAAGGTGGGAGCTCTATCCAGTTCCTCATGAGGTACTTAAGGCTGAGTATGGTGGTAGTTATCTTGAGGAGGTTAATTGGTGGCTTAAGGGACGTTTGGTCTCAGTATTTGGGGAGCTTAAAGAGATGTTCAAGGAAATGCTCTTTATAGTGAGGATATATAGAAGCAATAAGAGACTATGGTTGCTCTCATACTCATTCCACTTGGGTATATACTTAATATTAATTTGGTTTATTTTAATATTCCTGGGCGCAATTACGACCACGTACATAGGCATACCCATACCATCTATGAACCCCTGGGCCATATTCGTATATTACGTTACTATAATAATTGGTATAGTGGGCGACGTTCTCGCCATAGTAGGAGGCTTAGGGTTATTGGTTAGGAGATTAGTTAGTCCTGTGCTGAGGGATTATACAACAATACCTGATTATTTCAATTTAATTCTCGTACTACTTGCGTTAATGAGTGGTCTATTAGCATGGTTTTTTGATCCAAGTTTTAACTTAGCTAGGGAATTCATGAGTAGCTTAATTAATCCATTATTACCACCACCATACCTAAACGTAATAACCATAGTACACCTTGCTATAGTTCAGATTATTATTGCCTACATACCCTTCTCAAAAATTACGCACTTCATCGGTAAGTACTTCACTTACCATAAGGTGCTTTGGGATGATGAACCAAACATGGGACAATTAGATGGAAAAATACAGGAGCTTCTTAAACTAAAGCTGTTCTGGAGTGATCCCCATATTAAGTCTGGCGATACCTGGATTAACAATGCATCAGGGTGATGATGAATGGGTGATAAACATACTATAATTAGGATCAAGGACATTAGTAAACTCGGTGGTCAATTGGTTAAGCTAAGCCTTACAGACCTAATGCCTTTGCCTCCTCCATACGATAAACCAGGCATGGAACCTCCAATGACAGAGCCGAAACCGGAGTGGAGTAAGAGTTACGTTACTGAACTTGATGGTTATATTGCGATAGACATACCGTGGAAGCCAAAGAATAAGGATGAGGAAGGTAAGTTAATTGAAAAATTCCTCGAGGGATTAAGGAAATTAACATCTAAAAGCGATAACTGGACCTTCTTACAACCACTTTTACTAGCCCTTGAATATTGCGCCAAGTGTCAAAACTGTGCTGAGGCATGCCCAATATACATAGCTAGTGGTAGGAAGGAAATATACAGACCAACGTACAGGTCCGAGATACTTAGAAGGCTCTATAATAAGTATATAGCTAAAAAGCCTGGAGCCGATATTGAGTTAAACATTTACACAATACTGAGGTTAGGAGAACTGGCATATAGATGCACACTATGTAGAAGGTGTGTTCAAGTCTGCCCACTTGGCATAGATAATGGTTTAATAGCCCATGAAATAAGGAAACTCTTTGCCCAGGAATTAGGAATAGCACCGAAACCACTTCATGAAAGAGGTACAATGCTTCAATTAAAGGCCGGCTCCTCAACAGGCATGAATCCTAAGGCATTTCTTAACATGGTTAAGTACATGGAAGACCTGATATACGAGAAAACGGGTAAGAGAATTAAGATCCCAGTTGATGAGAAAGGTGCTGATATACTCCTTATTCATAACGCTGGTGAATACTTATCATGGCCTGAAAACCCAGCAGCATATGCCATAATATTTGAGGAGGCAGGTATAAGCTGGACATTAAGTAGTGAGTTAGTTGGTTATGACGCGGTTAATTACGGTGTTTGGTATGATGACGTTCAACTTGCCAGAATAGCTCTTAGACATGTTGAGGTTGCTCGAAAATTAGATGTTAAGAAAATAGTCATTGGGGAGTGTGGCCATGCTACCAAGGCACTTATTGTTGTCGCGGATAGAATTCTTCAGGGCGAGTACAGGATACCAAGGGAGAGCGTTCTTCCGTTGCTAAGGGATATTGTATTAAGTAATAAGCTAAACCTTGACCCTAGTAAGAATAATTTCCCAGTTACACTACATGACCCATGCAACATAGTTAGATTAGCAGGAATAGTTCAGCCGCAGAGGGAGATCCTTAGAAGAATTGCCCCACTATTTAGGGAGATGGAGCCGCATGGCGTATATAATTACTGCTGCGGCGGTGGTAGTGGGTTCGCCATCATGACTTCAATGAACTTCACCGAGTGGAGGGTGAAGGTGGCATCAAGGATGAAGTTCAAGCAAATACTTGAGGCGTTTAGGGACGTCATAGATCCGAAGATACCTAAATACGTGTGCGCACCTTGCTCTAACTGTAAGGGGGAGTTGAGGGATTTATTAATGCATTATAACGCAACAAAGTTTTATAATATTCATTATGGCGGCTTAGCGGAACTCGTGGTTAATGCGATGGTTGATTTAAAGGAGCCTTACCTTGACTTCCTAATTAAAAAGGAGTAGGTTATTTCACGATATATGTGAAATAAGAGTAAAAATGGAATGGGTATTGTATTTATTAATGAGTGAGAAGAAGGATAGAATTATTTTCTTCACAACAATGTCTCCTTCAGAGGAGGATCGTATTCAGGCAGTATTAAGGCTCTCATTAATTGCGTCATCCTTAGGTTATGATGTTTTCATATATTTAGCCCTCCACTCAGTATTGGTAGCTAAAAAGAGCGTGTTTGAAAAGTTGAGCGAGGTCACGAGAAATATGATCAGAGAAGCCGTAAAAAGTAATGTTAAGATTATGGCATGTAAGGTTGCCATGGAGGGCTTCAATGTTAAAAAGGAAGACCTTATAGATGGCGTAATTATCGCTGAACCAAAGGATCTCTTTGAAATTGCTAAGGGCTCTATCCTTCTTTCCTGGTAACCTCAATATTATTTAAAATGTTTGCAAGATATTCAGGATATTTAAGTTCTAAATCATCTATCAAACCCTCTATGAAATTCTCATTAAATAAGTTCTCAGTAATTACCGCCTTTATTCCACAAATAACGGTTGCCCTCTTATCCTTTACATTTAGCTTAAGTGGAAATAAAAATGGCGCAATTGACCTATCTCCATAAAGCTCATAACCTATTCTCGTAGTTATTTCCTCAAGATCCGTAAAAGATTGTGCAACGGCAGAGTATTCCTCAAGATTAATATTTATTACGAGACCTAAGTCGAGTAGAGCAAGGGATACGTAACCTTCCTCTTTAGCTGCATTTATTAATATGGGTGCACTGCCCTGTATATACAATATTATATTGACTTCCTCACCCGTTGATTTTGCAATATCCTCAATTGCGTCGGAGATACTGATTTCCTCAATAAAACCCGCTTCTTTAGCTCTGCCTATTATTTCGAGTACTTCCTCACCTTCATTTTCATCATTACTCATTATTATATTAAACGACATCATGCTTTTTATTTCATTTTATCCATACCACGTGAAATAATGTTTTTTTATTATTCCTAGAACGATATGATCAATGAACGAGCTCTACCTTATTCTTTACGGATATATTCCATACGCCGTGGTGATAATATTCTTAGTGGGTATAATTTATAGGATGGCTACATGGGTATCAGCTAAAGGATTAGTAGGACTCTACAACGCCAACGTCTGTCTCTATAGAGATGGCTGGGGCTCAACCACAATAGAGGTTCTTAAGCGAATATTCATCTTTTACACATTGCCCGGTAGAGATAAGGATCAGTCATTGTTCATAGGCTCCTTCCTATTTCACTGGGGGATTTGGATTGCATTAATAGGGCATCTCGGCATAATAATTCCAGGTACGTACTTAGAAGAGTGGTTTGGATTAACGCCAAGCCTTCATCACGTAATTGCGTTATACGTAGGTGGTACAGCAGGTACGGTAGCACTATTAGGCTTGCTTATCCTAACCATAAGGAGAATAACTGGAAGAACAGTAACGGTGAAAGTTATGAATGAGTACAGGGTGTATATACCGTTACGCATGTTCAGTTTCCTCGATGATTACTTCGCATTAGCGATATTATTGGCAATAATGATTTTTGGTCTCTACCAAACACTTGGTATAACACCGTATAATCCAGCCTATGTCGACGTAATCAGTAAATGGATGTGGTCCTTGGTCACGCTTCACCCAAATGTTGAGCCAATAATGAGCTATCCAATACTTCAGGTGCATGCGTTACTTGCCATGATATTCATTGCATACTTCCCATGGAGTAAGATGATGCATCCATTCTCATTCCTCTTCATGCCAACAATAGCAAGACCGGCAATAAAGGTAAGGGTACCCAAAGTGAGGTGATTGGTCATGGCATACGATAAGGTATTTAAGGAAAGACCATTCAAATGGGGTGATGCATCAAACTTCATGCACTACATGGCTGACGAAAAGCTGATTTCGAGGCTTCATGAGGCCATTAAGTTTAAGCAAACGGCAATTACCGATGAAGAGAAAATTGAATATTTTAGGAAAAGACTGCTTGAGGAATATAATAATAACAAGAATGTTAGGATGGCGGTGGAAGTATGTGTTCATTGTGGTCAATGCATGAATGCTTGCCCAACATATATAACGACAGGTGATCCTTATAACTCACCGGTTGGACGTGCTGAGTTAATAAGGGCCATAATTAAGGCAGATAAGGTCAGCGGTAAGTTGTTTGGTAAGGCCGTTGGTGCCGTTAAGAAGATTGACATGAATTATATAAAGAAGGTGTATACGTATTATTGGCTTTGCTTAATATGTAGGAGGTGCGGCTATGCCTGCCCATTTGGTGTTGAGCAGACCGACGTGACTAGGGTCGTTAGGGCAATACTTTATGAGATAGGTATGGCATCTAGGTTCACGGCGTTAACGGTGGATGCTCATTGGAAGAGTGGTAATAACATGAATTTAACTCCAGGTGCTGTTAAGTCCATAATCGACTTCGTAGTTAAGGAGATAAAGCAGGAAAAGGGAGTCGAACTTAAGGTTAAGATTGACGAACCAGCCTACGCCTTACTGTTACCATCATCAGCCGATTACTTCATGAATATGGAAACCCTTAAGGGCTATTTACTATTCCTGTACGCCGCTGGTATAGACTATACACTGAGCACAAAGGCCGCGGAGGTAGCTAACTTTGGGTTGTTCCTGCATCCTAAGCATTTACAGGGGTTAGCGGAAAAGTATGTTAATGTTGCCAGAGAGTTAGGCGTAAAGCTAGTAATTGCTGGTGAGTGTGGGCATGCATGGAGAGCCCATAAGAATTATACGCTACCAAGACTTAAAGAATATGGAATAGAACTTGTGCATATACACCACCTTGTTGCTCAGGCAATTAGGGAGGGAAAGATTAAGCTGAACCCCGAGGCTAATGGCGATATAGTCTATATGTACCAGGATCCATGCCAATATGCAAGGGGAGGAGACTTAACTGAGGAACCAAGGTTTATACTAAGTCACGTTGTCAAGAAGTGGGTTGACCCTGATCATAATAGATCATGGACCTGGTGTTGTGGAGGTCAGGGAGGAAACTTAACCGATGAGGTAGTGCCATTAGTTACGCAATATTCGAGACTTTGGTATGAGGAAGCACTTAAGAAGAACGCGCAATGGATCGTTAGGCCCTGCTCAATATGCAAGGCGCAGCTTAGCCACGTTGTTCCATATCTCAATAAGATGTATGGTAAGGAGATTAAGTATTCAGGGCTTATGGATCTCGTCTATAGGGCACTAGTTGTCTGAATTCATTTAAATATTAATTAACATTTTTCCATGGGAAAATTATCATTTACATTTTACCAACATCGGTGCATTTTTTTGCACTAAGCAATCGGTTTTATAGCAAGTGAATATACATAGGCATTCAATGAAATATGGCGAACCAATCTCCAGCGATGAGGACTTAATTCCAGAAAGCCTGAGACAGGAGCTTCGAAGGCTTGTGAGTGTTGATTATGATGATGTAATGAATAGCATGCTCGCCTACATAATCATGAGGGGGCCAGTCACGCTGTACAGGGTTTCCAGGGAGACTCCATACAGTATCTCATCGATTTATAAGAAGGCCAAGTACATGGTTAAAAACAACCTGATACTGGCTAAGGAGTCTAATGACAGGTTGAACGGGAAGCATGTGTATGATGTTACGGTAAAGGGATTGCTGGCGTGCCTAGCCTATAGGTGTCTTGATGATAATATCGTACTAAGCAAACTTAGGATTAAGTGGAATCTTAGGAACTATGATAACCATAAGTTAGTATCAATACTAATGATATTACCATACGTGGTTAAGGGTGAGAGCTTAAGGTTAATTGAAAACATAGATACACTAATGATAACAACACTAAGCGCATTAGTTAATGACTCAACAATAGGTAATAAGCTTATTGATGAGATAACGATAACCAACGTAAAGAACGTATCAATATACTACCTGGTAAACAGCATAATAAGTAACACATCAAATATTAAAAGACCAGACATAATACTCGGTAATAGCTCATTCCTGGTGGGGTATTATAAAGATAGTAAGATGCTGTACATTTACCTATGTAGACTATGCGAAAAGAACTGCGCATTAACGTATTCATCATGCGACAATCGCTGTCGGTTAATTAATGAATTGAGTAGAGATATTTCAAATCTAGTAAAATGATTGAAATTAATTGTTATATTTCGAAAAATATTAATATTTGTTGGGGGAAATTTAAGTATTATATAATTAATTGTGAGTATGATTTAAGAATTAATATTATATTTAACTGTATTCATTATTATATATTATAATTTATATGCTATCATGCAAGCTTTCACAATCCATGTGGAATAAATGATTTTTTTAACTAAGGTAATATGTTGGTTGATGATTGAGCTGTACCTACCAATACCGCATGTGTGGATAATATATGGCGCCATAGCCCTGGTCATAGAGATGGTGATAGGCTTCGCGGTTGAGATAAGTAGAGGCGTGCTTGCCCTTTCAAATCTAAGTACGGTACTGCCGATAAAGGGGCCAACGAGGAGTTGGAGCTCGGCTGGCGCCTTTATCGCTGGCTTGATCACGGCGTTTTTATACCCATTCTATGGTGCTCCAATGACTTCATGTCACACGCAGTCATCATACCTCAGTAAGCCTAGGATTAAGGCTGTGGCCCATGCACTGGTTTGGTGGGGTTTCGTGTTTGCGGCCATATCGACGGTATTAGGCTTTATCTATGATGAGTGGGTTACGAGTGACGTACCTGGTCTCGTGGCTTTTATACCGGGTGGTAAGCTTGGACCATGGGTCCGTATGCCGTCATTGGTACTGGCGCCGTTGGTGGAGTATTGATAATAATTGGATTTGTACTAATGATGATTGCCAGGTGGCAGGGGACTAGGCCTATAGGTGAACCTGCCGTCACTGACTTCTTCCTCTGGACGGCATTCTTCGTGTCACTAAGTGGGTTTGCCGTAATGGGTGTTGAGTTGACGATACCCACTAATTACTATGCATTAGCCACGGCATTTAGCATGCACATATTCCTCGTGGCGATGATGTTCGCCACAATGCCCTGGACTAAGTTTGGCCATGCAATATACATGTACATATGGCAGCTCTATGATAGGTATAGGACGTGGAAGGGCGTGGAGCCTAGGCTGCTTGGACCGTGGAGCGGTGAGTTGGCGGAGAAAGCACTGCATTCTCATCACCCGAGTCATTCAAGTAAGGTGAGCGCCTGAGGTGGTGGGCATGCCCTCCTACGTAATCCCAGCTAAGTGCACGGGTTGTGGGGACTGCGTCAACATATGCCCAAGCCACATAATGAGGTTCACGAAATCAGGAATATTCGGCAGGAAGGCGTATAATGCAGAGCCAGAATCCTGCTGGGAGTGCTACAATTGCGTTAAGCACTGCCCACAGGGCGCCGTTCAGATCAGGGGTTACATGGACTTCACACCAATGGGTGGTGCGGTTGAGGTTTATAGGGATGAGAAGACGAACAGGGTTTACTGGACGATTAGGTATAGGAATGGCACGGTTAAGTACTTCGTATTCCCAATAAGGACGACGCCCTGGGGCTCAATAAAGCCACCAACAGAGTACCCAGAGCCACCAAAGGAGTTCCTGAGGACGCCGTACCTATCCTGCGAGCATGAGCAGCTTGGCGGTAATAAGCTAGGTGTTGAGCTGCCCAGGATGAAAGTTCCTGAGGTGGTTAAGGCCGAGGTGAGGGGGTGAGAGCATGGTGAGGGTTAGGTACGTAGACGCGGACATCCTAATTATCGGCGGTGGAATGGCTGGTAGTGGAGCTGCGTGGGAGACGAGGTATTGGTGCAGGAACTGCAGGATTGTGCTCGCCGAGAAGGCCAACATTAATAGGAGCGGCGCGGTGGCGATGGGGCTTTCGGCAATAAACACGTACCTGGGGCTCAAGTGCAAGGAGAATACCGTGGAGGACTACGTGAAGTACGTTAGGGGCGACTTAATGGGCATTGTTAGGGAGGACCTCGTCTACGATTACGCGAGACACGTTGACTCAACAGTCCACCTATTCGATGAATGGGGCTTACCGATATGGCCCGAGCCTAAGACTGGATGCTACGTGAGGGAGGGTAAGTGGCAGATAATGATTCATGGGGAGTCTTACAAGCCGATAGTGGCTGAGGCGGCTAGAAAGGCCCTTGGTGACGAGAATATATTCAATAGGGTAATGGTGACCCACTTACTGAAGAGCCCGAGCAATCCTAACAGGGTTGTTGGTGCCATAGGTTTCAACGTGAATGATGGCACCTTCTATGTATTTAGGGCAAAGGCGACAATACTTGCTGCTGGAGGTGGTTCACAAATCTATAGGCCGAGGTCGCAGGGTGAGGGGCTTGGCAGGAGTTGGTACCCACCATGGTCCTCGGCCTCCTCATACGGTATGCTGATTGAGGCTGGGGCGGTCATGACAATGATGGAGGCAAGGTTCGTAGTCCCCAGGTTCAAGGATGGCTATGGACCAGTGGGTGCTTATCAGCTATTATTAAAGACGAGGATTAGCAATGCCTACGGGCAGGACTTCTGGAAGCCACACATTGATGAGATTAGGAAGTTATACGGCGGTAAGGGTAACTATGTCGATTTACCAATAACACCAACAACACTTAGGGTCTTTGCCCAACGCCTTGAGTGGATAGCTGGCCGTGGCCCAAGCCTAATGAGGACTGACGAGACAGTTAAGAAGGCACGGAGAGTGAGGCAATAGCCTATGAGGACTTCCTGGACATGACAATAAGCCAGGTGGTCATATGGGCTGGGCAGAATCATGAGCCGTCAGAGAGACCTTACGAAGTAATTACTACGGAGCCCTACGTAATGGGCAGCCATGCCACTGAGTGCGGTGCGTGGGCCAGCGGCCCTGATGATTTAGCACCTAAGAAGATCGAGGGCTTACCTGATGATAGAAGATACCAGTACTACTGGGGCTACAATAGGATGACAACACTCGACGGTTTGTTCTGCGCTGGTGATGCATGCGGCGCTAACCCACATAAGTTTAGCAGTGGTTCATTTACCGAAGGTAGGTTAGCAGGTAAATCAGCCGTACTATACATAATGGATCATAGTGATGAGAAGGTGGAGGTTGATAAGACACAGGTTGACTCGTTAATAGCTAAGATAATGGAGCCACTGGAGCGTTGGGAGAAGGGTAAGTACAACGTGGTTACGGGCCCGAGCTACATGCACCCGGTAGACCCGACCAAGATGTATTGGAAACAAGGCCTGTTTAGGCTTCAGAAGATAATGGATGAATGCGCAGGTGGTTGGTCCAATTATTACATGACCAACGAAGTCATGCTCAATAGGGGCTTAGAACTACTGCAATTTCTTAAGGAGGACTTCATAAGGTATGCTGCTGCTCAAGACTGGCATGAGTTAATGAGGATTTGGGAGCTTTGGCATAGGATATTGACTGCGGAGGCCGTGGTAAGGCACATGCTGTTTAGGAAGGAGACCAGGTGGCCTGGCTACTACGTCAGGGCGGACTACCCGGCGCTGGATGATGATAATTGGCATGCGTTCGTTAACTCGAGGTATGATGCAAGGACTGGGCAGTGGGAGTTATGGAAGGTACCCGTGATCCACATAATAGAGTTCCCGTGAGGTGATGGGCATGAGTCTCAAGGTCTACACGCCACCACCCCATGGCGGTAAACTCGTGGATGCGGTGATTAAGGATAGGGATAAGGCAGTTAACATGGCCGCTGGAGCGATACCGTACGATATAAGGGCGACTAGGGATCCAGTGAGTGGTCTGCCCATTAGGAATGTTTATAGGGAGATCATGTCCATCGCTTACGGCTTCTTCAGCCCGCTGGACAGGTTCATGACTAGGAATGAGGTTGAGAACGTACTTAGGGAGAGGAGATTACTCGATGGTTGGTTATTCCCATTTCCAATAATATTCGATATTGCCGAGGACGACCTTAAGAAGCTTGGTATTAAGGAGGGTGATAGGTTATTGCTCAGGCTTAAGGGTCAGCCATTTGCGGTGCTCGATGTTGAGGAGGTTTGGAGGTTCGACGAAGGACTTGGCTGATAGGACATTTGGGACTCCTGATAGGAATCCTGAGGTTGTTAGGAAGAAGTTTGATGAGAAGCACCCAGGCTGGTTAATATACAGGAGTATGACCGGTATCGCGCTGGCTGGTAAAGTGTATGTGATCAATGAGCCAGTATTCAAGGAGCCGTACAATAGATTCTGGTACCCACCGGCTAAGTCCCGTGAGGAGATACAGAGGAGGGGCTGGAGGACCGTGATTGCTCACCAGACCAGGAATGTACCGCACACCGGGCATGAACACCTAATGAAGAACGCGGCTTACCTCGGGGATATTGAGCCATGCCATGGAATACTAGTTAATGCTATAATTGGTGCTAAGAGACTTGGCGACTTCGTCGATGAGGCAATACTCGAGGGTCATGAGGCGCTCAATAAGTATGGTTACATAAGCCCGAAGAGGCACATGGTAACCTTCACGCTTTGGGACATGAGGTATGGTAATCCACTTGAGTCGTTGCTCCACGGCATCATTAGGCAGAACATGGGCTGTACGCACCACATGTTCGGTAGGGATCATGCAGCCGTCGGCGACTACTACGACCCATACGCAACACAAATACTCTGGGAAAAGGGAATACCGAGCTTCGGCCTCAATGCACCGCCCTACGACCTGGATAAGGGCTTAAGATAAGGCCTGTGAATATCAAGGAGTTCTGGTACTGCCCGAAGTGCGGTGAAATTGCCTACAGCGACACGTGCGCCCACACTGACATAGCCCAGAGGTTTAGTGGTAGTTTCATTAGGGGCTTGATTGCGGAGGGTATTGAACCGCCGCCAATAATCTTTAGGCCCGAGGTTTATAGGGTGATTGTTAAGTGGTGGAGGGTCTATGGTTATCCATTCGTTAATAGGAAGTACCTAGAGTTAAAAGAGAGGGAGCTTGAGGTTGATGTACCACCGATGGAGGTGCCGTTGAGGAGGTGATGGGTATGCCCTACAAGATATCCGTAATACTGGACAAATCAAGGCTTGAGAGAATAAAGGAACACCACTAGAGAAGTTGATTAAGGATCTATATGGTGGTTACCTGAAGGTAATCGAGCTTGACGTTCCCGATGACATTGCCCAGAGGATCCTTAAGGAGTTCCCGAGGCTAGGATTGATGCCAGGGGTTTCATTGAGGAGACTCCAGTGGTCTTTAAGAGGGAGTTATTCGAGGTTATTGCCCAGTTGAGGAGTGTTGGTAGGGAGGTCTTTGAGGAATTGCTGAAGCCTAATAGGCTAAGCAGGATTAAGGAGTTAGCCGCTAAGGAGGAGGAGTATTTGCCGCCGCCTGCATTGCCTGAGGAGAAGTGAGGGTGTTTATTTTCCGTAAAAATTATTGATATGGTTTCCCTTTTTCATTTAGGTCTTGATTATGTTCCGTAACTACGAGGAGGAGGTTATTAGGGCATTAAGGGAGGAGCTTAAGAGACAGGGCATTAGCATTACTGATGAACAAATCGATAAGGTGAGGATGTGCATAAACGAGTTGAGGAGAAGGCATATACGCTAAGTCAGGTTAGGGAGGTTGCCAGGTTAATGGCTCAAATTCTTTCTGAGGTCTCACTAACAGCACTGGGTATGGAGGATGTTAGGCATTTTCTATCAACATTCAGTTCATGCAGATTGACTGGGTTTCAATTACGTAGGCACGAATCGATTTACTGCCCAATAATGGTACCCAGAGACTTCATAGGTATTTCACTAATTACGATATCGACACAGTTGGGTAATGTAACCCTGATAATAAGGAGGGTTGGTGAACCTATAAGCGATAATGCGTATTACGCAGAGGATGTAATACTCCTTGGCTACTTCGATGTAAGTAATGTCGTGTGGTCCCAAAGGTTCGACCCAGGGATTTACCTAATCGAGGTTAATAACTCATATGGCGATAACGTTAATGTAACTGTAGACGTGATGACGTGCGTATTAAGCGTTAGGAAAGGTCCTTAAGGCGTTAATAAATCTCCCTTACTTATAAGGCTATTATTTTAATGCATCTTATGCACTAATAGAATCGTATTTATTCAGCTGAATATATACATAGTTGATGAAATACCATGTCAATGAATAAGTCCCTGATCGACCATGGCTATGATAAAGGCATTCAATTATTACGGCAAGGTCTCCTGGCTGAGATGGCTATTGACGATGCAATTAAGGAATTACTGGTTTATATTATTTATAATGAACCAATAACATTATATAAAATTTCCAAGAATACGAAATTCGCAATCTCAACAGTGTATAAGAAGGCCAAGAGAATGGTTCAATATGGGTTAATAAAACCACTGAGTATTTATGGAACTAGTAATGAGAGATGCGCATATGTATCAACAGTTAAGGGATTACTAACGTGTCTGACCCTTAATTGTATTGACGATAGGAATATCATCATTAATAAATTATGCCAGAAATGGCGATTGAGGAATTACTGCTGCCAAAGGATTGTAAGCATAGTACGTGTATTACCCATATTGATAAGCATTGATAATGAGATCATGAGGATGATAGACGATCCTAAGGCCATTATGGCATCAATACTTGAACATAAGGATCAACTAAAGCTCCTAATTAATGACCATGAATTGTTTAATGATGTGATTAATACAGCCATGCATTACTTAATTAGTAGGTTGATCATTGATGGCGGCATAATCACGAAATCCTCAATCCTAATTGGTAATGAAAAATTTGTGGTTAATCTAAGCCTTGGCGGCACTGCATATATCTACACGTGCAGGCTTTGTGGGAAATTATGCGCAGGAATGAGGATATCCGTTCATAATACTAAGTGTGTCTTATTAAATGTAATTAAGGAGTTAGGGATTGATGATATTTCGGGGTGAAGGTTTTACATGCCATGTGTAATAACCATTATTTAATCACCATATCTCATTAGTCCAGGTAATGGGTGATCATTATCCCAATTTACGTGGTTGGTGTAGGTCCCTGGGACCCTGACTTAATAACTATAAAGGCAATTAAGGTATTAAGTAAAGCTGACGTTGTATTTTACGGATCATTAGTCAATGAGGGGGTCATAAACAGATACGCACCCAACGCCAGGAGGGTCTTCATGGGCCATGTAAGGGGCGATGCGCATAGGGAGTACGTGGCCGAGGCAATAAGGCTAGCGCGGAAAGGTCTTAACGTGGTCTTCCTCAAGAATGGTGACCCGGTGGTATTTGGTAGGGGTGTTGAGATTTGTAGGGAGGCCCTACGCAACGGAATACCCTGCGAGATAATTCCTGGAGTCAGTAGTTTCACGGCGGCTGCTGCCAGGTACATGATTGAGTTGAGTGGTGTGGTGGCTTTGATTGCGTACCCGAACATTAACAATGACGTTAATGCCGATGTTAAGGTTATCTTCATGGGTACGAACATGATTAAGGAATTAGTTAGTAAGCTAGATGATAATCATGAAATGATTGTCGTTAGCAGGGTTACTTATCCAGACGAGGAATTCAAAAGACTTCGACCAGGTTCTAATGTCATTGATAATGCTAAGTCTCCATCGTTAATCTTCATATTGAGGCGTGGTGACCATGGAGGTAACAGTACCTAGGCTCGTGATAGCTTCGTACAAGGGTAAGAATGGTAAAACCACGGTAACACTGGCACTGGCGTATGCCCTAATCAAGACTGGGTTTAGGGTATCAATGTTTAAGGTTGGGCCTGACTACATAGACCCAAGCTACCACTCAGTAATCACTGGTACACCCAGTAGGAATTTGGATTACGTATTGATGGGTGATAAGGTAATAACGAGGTTCTACAGGTACTCACTTAACTCGGACATAGCAATCATAGAGGGTGTCTCGGGACTCTACGACAGTGTTGATGGGGTCAGCGAGGTGGGTAGCACCGCCCAGGTGGCTAAGCTCCTCAGGGCGCCGGTTGTCCTGGTCATTAACGGTGAGAGGATTAATAGGACCGTGAGGGCAATAATTAGGGGGTTAAGGGACTTCGACAGTGATGTGAAGATTGTTGGTGCAGTCGTGACTAATACCACGGAGAGGCAGGTTGATAAGTTAAGGATTGCGGTGGAGGGTGAGGGCCTTGAGTTCCTGGGTTATGTGCCTAGGAGTGATGAGCTTGAGGAGGTCATGCAGTATAGGCATTTGGGACTGATGCATGCTGGGGAGGTTGATAAGCAATACCTTGTCAAGGTGTTCAGTGAGACTTCGAGGTTCATAGATGTTAATAAGGTTGTTAAGGTTGCCAGGGAATACTCGGAGGCAATCGATGTGAGGAGTGACGAGGGGCTGAATAATACTGAGCCGCCTAGTAATGATTTAAGGGTTGGTATACTGGGTGGTAGGGTATTCACGTTCTATTACCCAGAGGTAATAGAGAGGATTCAAGCATTTATGAGCAATATCAGATTCATAGACCCGGAGATAGATCAAGAACTCGGTGATATAAATCTATTACTGATTGGTGGTGGTTTCCCCGAGGTTTATGGGAAGTACCTTGAGAGGAATAGGGCCTTGAGGCTGATGTGCGTAGGTTCATAGACTCGGGTAAGTACCTATACGCCGAGTGTGGAGGCTTGATGTACCTGACGAACTCAATAATATACAATAATGAGGAGTATGAGATGGTTGGCGCCATAGACGCGGTGACAGTGATGCACAAAAGACCAGTTTGGTATGGTTATGCAAGGGCGAGGATCATTAAAGATTCAATAATTGGCGGATCCGGCACGGTGTTGATGGGTCACGAATTCCACTACTCATCATTGATTCTCCATGGGGGTTACGACTTCGTGATTAGGTATGAAAGGGGTGCGGGGATTAATGGGTATGACGGTTTTCAGGTGAATAATGCCTACGCCCACTACCTGCACATCCACCCAGACACGTATGACGTAATTGGCAGGATAATCAAGAGGCTCCTGGATCATGAGAATTAATTGAGTATGTAATTGCCACCACACTGCATTGCCAATACCCTAACCCTATTATTATCGCCCATGAATGCCACGGATTTACAACCGTTTATGTCGGTCGTTGGGAAGTAATCAATCAATGCCTTGGCAATCACCCTACTTGCCCTACTAACTGTGTCCCTATCCCCATACTTACTGACCAATACCTCATATAGTGAGTCAACGGTTGCTAACTTGAGATTGTTTGGTAGTATGAGTAAAACGTTCCTGGGATAATCCTGATAAAGCGCCATGAGTTCGGCACTCAGCCTTCCCCCACTACTCAGGTAGAGAAGTCTCACGTAACTCATAACCTCCTCATCACTAAACCCCGCCAATCCCCAACCGCCCTTAATGGCATCGACTGCGGCCCACGCGGTATCCTCATCCACATTGCCAATATGCATGAAGTATGCAAAGAGGAGTAATAGGTAACCACTAATGCTTATCAAGTACTTATTCCTGCTAACCCTCTCGAGAAGCCCCATCATCTCCAACTCGGAGACCTTCCTATAAAACGTCGCCCTACTAACGTGCCCAGCCAATGACAGCCACAATGGGCTTGGTGCATCATCCCTAGTAGTCTCGCGGATGGCATGGAGTATTAGCTTTAAAATCATTAGGTGTACAATGTCAACGCCTATTCCCGGAATCATTATGTATTTTTCGTTGTAGAATTAAAAAATTCTTTATTTCATGTGGAATTAATTTTAAATCTCATAATTATGAGACTAAGACAATAATGGGGAGACAATGTATAGAATTGAACCTACCTAATGAACTTGATGAACTAATCAGGAACGCCATAAACCTAGTCAGGGCGCGAGACCCAAGTAGTAGGGTTAGGGAGAATGCTGACCTATTTATTAAAGTCCATATAGTACCAATTAAGGAATTCATTGAGATTAATGACAATAATGTTAGGGTTAAAATCAATACTGAGGGTAAACTAATCATTAAAGGAATATCAATAATATCAAGTAATATTAAGCCATGTAAACCACGGATAAAGAAGGAATACTTACCACTATTGAATATTTACCTTACTTATGAGGTGAGGTTACTAACAATGTTTCATGACTACCTTCTTTGTAATGACGCGCTTAATTACCTAATGTGGGCTTACGACAATGCCATTAACGGTCACCTCATCAACGAATTAGTCAACCGCGGCATTAAGGAAAAGAACATTATAAAGGCACTAAATGAAATATTTAACACAATTATCTGCGATTTAACTAATTACATACTGGGAATCCAAACATATGTGGATCATGAAATGCTTAAGGAGGTTCTTAGAAAAATTAATGGTTCAATGCTCATAATATTGAAATTAAGTGATGATTGCATCTATCTAGGCCTTACTAATTTGCCCAGTTAATTTCCTCGCTTTTGCTTTACGTGGATTGTGGAATAACATTAATAAATAATTTTACATAAGTATCATTGTGAGTAATATCGATATAATGAATAGTATTATTGAGAATGCAATAACTAAGGTTAGGCTATTTGAACCGAACTCATTAATTAGGGAGAAGGCCGACATGTTCGTTAAAATTCACCTTATCCCAATAAACCAATTAATTAAGGTTGAAGAGGGCTCGATCGTCCCTACTACATATATAATCGACCTAGCATTGATAGGACCTTCCGTGACGCGTATAATGGATTACTTAAATATGCATGAAGGAGGTTCATTAACCTTTGGCAGGAGGGTGGGAAAGGCTAGAAATAAAGAACAATTAATAACTAATTACATTGAATTAATTATAAAGACACTGAGGTTCTTCAATAATTATTTCGTGTGTAGGCACGTCCTTGACCACGTTGCTTGGGCATACGATGAGGTTATGAATAATAATGCGGTAGTTAGGCTTTTTAGGGATGTGTTTAAGGATGATAAGGAGGTTGATAAGGTATTGAATGAGATATCAAAGCATATCGTTGTATCAGTAACCGATTTCTATAATGGGCTAAGGAAGTGGATTCTTAACAATGAGTTAAGAAGGCCATCATATATACAATACTTCATAGTAAACGAAGTGCTAAGGAAATTATTACCTAATGAATATTTAATAATAGCCGAGGCCAATGAAGATTACTTTTACATAGGCCTTCTTAGGGACGTGCCATTAATAAATACGATAATTAGGATTAGCTAAGTGAATTCAAATAAAGAATTTTATTCTGCTTTATTCAACATACTTTATTAATTGTCAAAATTATTGAATTTTATATTAATTTAATTCCCTAAATGTGGAATAAAGTTTATAAGCTATCACGATGTCAAAAACGTGACTTATTATGTTGGCTGAGAAGTCTCGTAATTATGAGACTATGTCTGTGGAGGAAGTTTTACGGGAGTTAAGTACGAACCCAAGCACTGGGCTTAGTGAGACTGAGGTTAATGAGAGGGTTAGGAGGTATGGTTATAATGAGGTGCCTGAGAAGAAGGAGCACCCTGCTAAGAAGTTTGCCAAGAAGTTCACTGGATTCACCGCGTGGATGCTCGAGGCGGCGATGGTCGTTTGCGTAATACTTGGCCTGACGATAGACCCGGCTAGGTTGATAGATGCCTACATAATTGCGGCACTGCTCGTTGTTAATGCGTTGATAGGGTTTATACATGAGGAGCACGCCGCCAGGGCTGTTGAGTTGCTTAAGCAGAGGCTGCAGGTCATGGCCAGGGTCCTTAGGAACGGCTCCTGGCAGTCAATGCCCGCGAGGTTCCTGGTTCCAGGTGATATAATTAGGGTTAGGGCTGGCGATATAGTGCCCGCGGATGCTAAGATAATAAGTAATGAGGAGGTTGAGGTCGATCAATCAGCCCTGACCGGGGAGAGCATGCCCGTGGCTAAGAGGAGGGGTGACGTGATGTACTCAGGCTCGATAGTGAGGAGGGGTGAGGCCACGGCAGTGGTCGTCAGGACTGGGCTCAACACATACTTCGGGAAGACCGTGCAGTTAGTCCAGACGGCTAGGCCTAAGCTTCATATGGAGGAGATAATATCCAGGGTCGTCTCGGCACTACTTATCATGGTCTCAATACTCGTAATAGTTATGTTCCCACTAACATATTTCTACCTACACAGCCTAATGTTCCTCGCAGACTACGTACTACCACTGGCCATAATGCTCGTCGTATTCGCAGTACCCGTTGCGCTACCCGCCATGTTCACTGTGACCATGGCTGTTGGGGCTCAGGAAATGGCTAGAAAGGGCGCGTTGATAACGAAGCTGAGCGCCGTCGAGGATGCGGCGTCCATGACCGTGTTGTGCGCTGACAAGACGGGTACGTTGACGTATAATAGGTTAACCGTAACCCACGTAGTCCCAATGAAGGGGTACTCCGAGGATGGCGTCTTGTTATATGGAGCATTGGCGAGCAGGAGGCTAATCAGGACCCGATAGACCTAGCCTTCATAAGGGCTGCGAGGGAGAGGAAATTACTAATCAGTGATTTCGAGGTTAAGGAGTTTAAGCCCTTTGACCCATCGACTAGGCGTACAGAGGCTCTCGTGGTTGACAGGAACAATGGCGGTAGGGTATTTAGGGTCGCCAAGGGCGCCGTTAGGACACTGGCCGAAGAGTTGTGTAAGGTAAGGCTGAGTGAGGATATTGAGAATGTAATGAACTCCTTCGCTGCCAGCGGCTATAGGACGTTGGGTGTGGCTAAGTCTGAGGATGGCGTTAATTGGGAGATGGTAGGCCTGGTGGCGCTTTATGACATACCCAGGGAGGACACGCCTAAGCTCATTCAGGAACTTAGGAACTTGGGCGTCAGGGTTAAGATGCTCACTGGCGATGCTAAGCCAATTGCTAAGGAGATAGCCAAGATGGTTGGCTTGGGCGAGAATGTTATTTCTGGTAAGGAATTAAAGGAATTATTAGAAAAAGATCCACAGAAGCTGCCAAGCTCGCTGAAGAAGCTGACGTGTTTGCCGAGATTTACCCGGAGGATAAGTACTTCATTGTGAAGAGCCTTCAGGCAAGTAAGCAAATAGTTGGTATGACGGGCGATGGCATTAACGACTCACCAGCACTTAAGCAGGCCGAGGTTGGTATAGCAGTTAGCAACGCGACTGACGTGGCCAAGGCAGCGGCTAGCGTTGTGCTGACTGTCGAGGGTTTAGCAGGTATTGTGGAGCTCGTCAGGATTGGTAGGTCCACATTCCAGAGGATTGTCACGTGGATACTAAATAAGATCGTCAAGACGTTTGAAATAGCCGTATTCGTGACACTAGCATTCCTCATATCGGCACTACTCTGGCACAACCCAATATACGCAGTCTCCGCCCTCGACGTAACCCTCTTCCTATTCCTAATAGACTTCGTCACAATATCACTATCGACAGACAACGCCAAGGGATCACCAACACCCGAGAAATGGGATGTGCCAAAGCTCGTGAAGCTCGGCGTAGGGCTTGGGGTATTCACGGTAGCGAGATGTTCGGGCTACTATTCCTCGCCCTGGACTACTTCCACATAAGCAACATACACGTACTACACACGTACTACTTCACGGCAATGATGTACATGGGAATACTAACGCCCTTCATCGTCAGGGAGAGGGGGCCATTCTGGATCTCAAGGCCAGGTAAGTGGCTGACGATAGCGTCCATAGTGGACATGATCGTTGTTGCATTCATAGCATTAACAGGCTTGCCAGGCCCATGGGGGCGCTTACTAACGCCAATAACCTGGCAGGAATACGCGGCGATAACGCTATACTGCCTATTCGTAAACTTCGCAATTAATGATAGGGCCAAGTTAATGCTTGGGAGATTAGGCATAACTAGGTAATGTAGATAGAATTAAAATAATTGTTTGTATTTATATTCAATTCTTTTATTTCGTAATTATCTACAAACATTTACTTATAAATACATTCATTAATAAGTAAATTATTCATTAATCTTCAATGTAATTATTAAATTATTTCTCATTTAACGCACAAGATCGTGTAATAATGTTTATATATCGTGAAGTCAAGTTTTTGACTGATGGTGAGCCTCGTATTTGATTTACTCAAGATGCTGGAGTTTATAGTCGCGGGCATTGTGGCCGGCATGCTTGGTGCTTGGCAGGGCTTGGCGGTGGGGTTGTGCTGACGCCGGTATTAACATTGTTCTTGAGTGTTCCGATAATTTATGCGACAGGCTCCGCGTTAATATCGACAATATCCACGTCAGCAGGCTCGGCTAGTGTCTATGTAAGGAAGAGGATTGCCAATGATAGGATAGGCATCAGCCTAGTTACAGCAACAACCACAGGCGCAATAATCGGCTCATTAACAGCTAACTACGTGTACGCACACCACCTTACCTGGATCATATACGTAATATTCGGCGTGGTACTTCTCGCATCAATAATACCCACCGTGCAGAGGAGTACCTGTGAATTACCACCACCAAGGAATCCCGACTGGACGACTAAGACGTTCAGACTCTACGGTGTGTGTTACGACCCAGCACTAAAGATATGGTACAAATATTGGGGTGTTCGTTGGTGGCTCGGTTGGTTAATCATGCTCTTCGCAGGCTTTATAAGCGGGTTACTGGGTATTGGTAGTGGCGCCCTCAAGGTCCTAGCCATGGATTGGGGAATGAACCTGCCAATGAAGGTAAGCACAACAACAAGCAACTTCATGATAGGAGTGACGGCAGCGACCAGCGGCTCGCTGTATTGGTTCTTTGGCTATATAAGTCCATTCATAGCTGCTTGCACTGCGATCGGAGTCCTAATTGGCTCGAGGATTGGCACTAGGATGCTCATGTACGTTACCAATAGGCAGGTGAGGTGGGTATTCGTGGCAATATTGGCTTACCTGGGCTTTAGGATGGTCCTTAGGGGTCTCGGCAGGGAGGGCATATTACCAATAACATCAATGGAGAGAAACATAGTTGCGGCGATATTCGCATCAGTGATAATAATTTCCCTATACTTCATATTTACGTACAAGTATCAGGAGACCCAGGACGTCACGTTAAGCATCTACCAAGCCCAGCCCGAGAATCCTGGAAGGATTGAGCTTAAGTTCATAAACGTAACCAGTAACCTCCTTAAGTATGGAGTATTCATAAGCATAGCCCTGCTGGTGCTGGGGCTAATCCTAATCTTCATACACGGCGAAGGGTTAGGTATACCACTCAGTAAAATTATTGATCCCAACGGGCACGTTGATACATCAACAATGTCGATAATGACAGTTATAGCGGGCGATTTGAGGCTTGATGGACTTAGCCTAATGCTGACGGGATTACTCGTGCTAATAGCAATACCCGTGGTCATGGTCGCATTAAACCTGGTGAGATTCGCCATGGAGAGGGACGTATTATATACCGTGCTCGCAGCCATAACACTTGTTAACCTATTCCTCGCAATATTCGTATTACCCCTACTCATACTCCATAAGTGAGGTGATTAAAATGTACGTAATTGCCCAGGCCCTAACAACCCTGGTGTTAATAGCGGCCTGTGGATTAATGGCAGGCCTGCTCGGAGGCTTACTGGGGCTTGGTGGCGCCGTTATACTAACGCCGCTCCTAACGATACTGCTTAATCTACCATACAATACTCCGCAGGTATTAGTCTCGTGTCCGCAATATCAACCTCAGTAATGACCAGTTCCAGATTCTTAAGACTTGGATTACCAAACACTAGGGTGTTTATAGCGCTGTGTTCCGCAGGCACCACAGGGGCTATAATAGGGTCATTAATGACATACCACATAATAAACACGGGTTATAACTGGGTACTTTATCTAGTGTTTAGTGGTGTTATGTACATGGCTATGGCTCTCGTAATAAGGCCTAGGCAGCACGTAATAACCGCATTACCAGTAAACGTGAGGGATTCTTACGTAATTACTGGGTCTTACCTGGACCAGGCGTTAAAGGTTTACGTCAACTATGGAGTAAGGAGAAGCAGTTTAGTAAAGGCATGGTGTGTAATGCTCTTTGGGGGAGTAATATCGGGCCTTCTCGGGATTGGTGGTGGGCCAATAAATATGCTGGCCCTTTACTGGGCCGCTGAATTGCCGATAAAGGTTGCCTCAGCAACTAGCAACTTAATAGTGGGTGTAACAGCAGCAACTAGTGGGTCACTTTACTGGTTCTTCGGTTATATACAGCCTTTCATGGCCATGGCATCCGTGATTGGAATAGTGATTGGCGCAAACATAGCAGCCATGTACTACCCAGGGCCAGGGGGTCAACAATAAAGGTACTACTACTCTCAATATTTTCATACCTAGCGTATAGGATGCTCCTATCCGGACTTAGGAGGGGCGGCATCTTCGTATTACCGATCGATCTCGAATACATAACGTCGTTCATGGTACTAATAATAACACTGGGGATACTACTTGCATTGCGTAAGTACCTGAGCGAGTAAAGCTAGGGCAAATAATTACTTTTAATGAGTACACGCCATATACCATGAGGAGGGTTTAAACTCTAAAGCGCAGTATTACAATGAATGGTGTTAACCTTATCACCAACAATTGCCAAATTAATTGCTGATAAGCTCGATCTCCGCAAAGAATTGGGCTGTACCTTAGGCTTCATGAGGGTCACCTTAGAGCTGTCGAGGAGTTTTGCGCTAAAGGCAATTTAGCCTAGGCCGAGGCTTATTAAACGCCATTGCTAAACAAAGAGGTTGGGAATGTTATAGCCATAGGGACTACGACTAAATTATCGAGAGACTGTATGGAGAAACTCACGACAAGTCACTCCTGATTAGCTTTAGAATGGCTGAAGCACTACACGCTAATTTCTACCACGAATTCATGAGCAAGGAATGATTCGAAGTGCATAGGGAGACTGTACTCAGGCTAATCGAGAGACTCAGGGAATTAATTAGGCAGGGTATTAATTCCTCGGCGAATAAATCGGCGTGAGGATGGGCATGGCGTCATTTAAGCAATTACGAAGGCACACCAATGTAATAAATACATGACTGACCCGTGGATAATGGACCACTATACGTATAGCCAGGCGCTGTTGTTGGACCAACCTGGAAATTTAGACTAGACGGGTTGCCCCAGACGAAGGTTGCATCCCAAAGCACTTGAATTGCGTAATAGGCATAGTTCTGACAAACGTAATAGCCAGCACCACCACTGACTGTGTATTCGGTACTGACCAACGTGAGGTTCTCATCCACTGGTAAGTAGGCCGAGATAGTTTCGAGACTTGGCAAGTACATATTCATCTGATCATCTACTCCATATTGGAATGCATAACCGAAGGCTAGGTTCTGCGGGTTGAATGCATACGTGTCATTCATGCTATTGCCGAGTTCGGTACCTGTATTGTTGATTCAATAATACTTACAGGGTCTGAGGCGGCGGCTAACTCAACAATTATGTTAATTATTTCAGTAGCGGTACCAGCTAATTGCAATAAATAATCATAATTAGAACTGCTGGTTACGGTTATTGAGCCTGGAGCTGAGGCTATGGGCCCGTAGAAGAAGGTGTCCTCACCAGGTTTGTAGTAATACTCGTATGATGAGGCTGCATCAATGGCTATGCCCATGCCTGGGTTAGAAACCATTGAATTCTGCGGACTATTTATTGCGGAGTCCTCCAGGGCCGGCTGCACATACATCCAAGCACCTGGGTAAAATATTATGTGACCCCTCGGACTTACTGTGCTCTGCCACTGCGTTGGGTACCACATGCAGAAGTCATAGTAGTAGTAAGTAACGTTGTTATCGCTGTATGGATTTGCGATATCATTAAATGTAGGGCTTTCATAGTAACCCTCATTAATTAAGTTCGTAGAGCAGGGATCGGTTAGCTGCAGCGCAGGATCATTACTGGCTTGAATATATACTAAGTATGTGAGACCCCTAAGACTGAGTCCCGAGTATGCTACGGATATTTGTATTCTTTTGCCGCCGTATGCGGTGATTACCTCAGCAATGAAGCTGGGCCCTATCCTGTAGTACGGGATTAGGAGCAGGGACTCCGTGTAGGAGCTCCTGTGGGTTAGGCGGTAGTACTGGATTAGCGCCTCCGTTGTGCATGACTGGAGGGTGGTTACTGAGGCGTTGTAGAGCACTATGACTCCGTAACTGAGGTAGGAACCCAGCGATTCACAGTTCGGCTTTACATAGCCCAGGTCAATTATTAGTATTGAGCCTGGGCACTCACTCAATAACCTAAGCGAGCCGTTTAGGTCACTGCCCATGTACGTGACGCTTGAGCTTAGGTTGAGCCTTAGGGCCCTTGAGTAAACATTGTTGTACAGGCTTGTGGAGCCGACAATGATGATCCTGGCACCCAAGCCCCTGAAGAACTCGATAGATGCCGTGTAATTGAATAAGGCATTAGGATCAGGGGTATTGTGGTACCCAGCATTCAACGTCTTGACATTAATTAGAAACAGTAGTAATAAGGATAGCATGCCCATGATGAGCACGACCATGACGAGGGACCTTGTTTTAAGTCCCATACTCATTAATGTTTCATCTTTAGCGAGGATTTTTTTTACTCCGGCTGTTCAAATAAAATGATTCGAGTAGGATTGAATTTAAGATAAGTACGAGCCCGATAATCAGGTTTGTACGTTAACCTAGATTACGGTTTCATTAAAAAGGCATTACTAAAACGCTGCGTAGCATAGTGTGAGAAATCCTTGGTGCCGGGGCCGGGATTTGAACCCGGGCCCCCTTGCGGGGACGGACTTAGCAGGCCCGCGCCTTGGACCTAGCTCGGCCACCCCGGCGTTTTCTTGGTTGATTTCATTTGTTTTAAGTTTTTTTGTGCTGTGAGGTCGTAATGCCTTTTCTGGAATAAAATTTTAATAATGTATTATGTCTTGTTCCGTTGATGGCGAGCAGGAGGGTTATTAGGACCTTGGTAATAGCAATGTTGGTGCTTAGTCTTACGGCCTTGATCGTTCATGCCCAAGCAACTAGCCAAGCTCAGGTTGAGGCTGCCAAGTACCTTGCAGCTGGTATCGGCTTTGGCTTAGCAGCCCTTGGTGCCGGCATCGGTATTGGCCTTGCAGGTGCAGCATCAGTAAGTGCACTGGTTGAGAGGAGGGAATTATTCGCACTTTACCTAGTATTTGTTGCCCTGGCGGAGGCAATCGCAATATACGGCCTCGTGGTCTTCATCCTACTCTACTAAGCAGACAGGAAAATTAATTAAGTAAAAATTAAGGGTCATTTCTAATCACGAGGAGAGCAATCGCCTGACTAATAATGAGTAAAACCTACTCGTGACATCAAGCGACCTCAAGCTAACATACTCATTAGGGCCATGCTCATTACCACCAATCGGGCCAAAGTCAATGGTCTCAATACCAAGGGGCGAGAAGTACCTAGCATCACTAGCCCCAGCCATCTCCACGACCCTAGCCTCAACACCAAGCTCACCAAGAACCTCACCGGCCAATTTAACAAGTCTCGAATCACGCGGAGTATATAGGTAACCCCCACCACCCTCACCCTCAACCCTAACCTCAATCCCCTGGAAATCCTCCCTCAGGGCATCAGCCATGGCTTCCTCAATGGCCCTGGCATCATCAGTCATAGCCCTAACGTTAACCACGAACTCATGATAATCACCAACAAACCTATACACATTGGGCGTCGACGTAACACCATAAACACTCTGGGCCTTAACTTTAGGCACGAACCTAGTCAACGGGAGCAGGGCCTTAACCAGGTTCGTCAAACCAACATCAACCTCCTGCCGCGGGCAATCACCGCATGGTACGACCACGTCAGCCTCAACCCAGGTCGGCGTAACATTACTCTTAACGAAGCTGCCCCTCATATTAACTACGTAGCATTATTAAGCCACACATACTGCGCCAACGCAATGACCGGGTGCGAATCAACACCACCAATGAAGTAAGCCGCGTGGTACGGAGGCACCACCTTATAATCAAGCTGAAACCTCACAGTCTCCCTACGCCCACTCACGAGAGCCTTCACCGATTTAGACCTAACCCTGGCATTGAATATTGCCCTCCTCCTATTAATAATGACCATGGACTGCCCATCAGCATTAATAACATAATTGGGCCTAAGCCATTACCAAGCAGGTAATCCCTCACGACCCTAGCCCCATTCTCACCACCAACCTCCTCATCCGTGGTGAAGGCCACCATGACGGTACCCCTGTCAATACTGACCAAGTCCTCAAGGCCCTAAGGACAGCAGCCACGTTACCCTTATCATCAAGTGCTCCACGGCCGTAGGCTAGGTCACCCTCAACCGTAAGCCTAAGCGGCTCAAACCTCCACTCATTGCGCACAAAGGGGACAACGTCTAAATGAGCAAGGAGCAGTACGCGAGGCTCCCCAGAACCAATGATGCCGACCACGCTCCTATAACCGTGACTAACCAAGACCTTGGTCTTAACGCCAAGTCCATTCAAGACACCTTCCACGAAATCAACAACGCCGGGGTCAGGAAACTTACCACTCTCGGGGTCATTCACCGTGTCAAACTCAACGAGGATCTCGAGCAATTTAAGTATGTCCATGACCCACTAACCACCCTGCTGAACCTGAATTCCCAGGCTCTCCAGCGTGTTCTTAAGCATATTTCTAATCTCATTAATGTCCACGGGAACTATCGTACCCCTCGCAGTCGTAAAGTAATACCAGCTCATCGAGTGCGAGACACCCTTCATCCTCTTAACCCTCAACCTCCTAACCGGTATGCCCAGGTTCGCCATATTCTCATCAAACTCCATCTCAATAACACCATCAAACACATACTCAATACTATTAAGCAGGTTATCAATATCCTCAGTAGTCACGTGAGCCACTATGAACGTAACCATGTTATGAAGCCTCGACAAAGCCTTCAACTGCTTAAGCATCGCAACCAAACCCCTAGGGTCAATATTAATGAGTAGGTCATTGATCGAGTCAATAATGAGTCCACGGGCACCCCTCGAGTAGACGGCCTGACCAACCTTACTAACCACCTGTCCAGGGTCCAACTCAGTAATCACATCAACAACACTTGGAGCCTTAACCCTACGCTGATCACTAAGCGAGAAACCATCAATTATGAAAAGCCTACTACTGAAGTCCTTCAAGTCATTGATTATGGACTCAGGGTTATCATCAAAAGAGACATAAACAAGTGGGTAACTACTAAGGACGCTCCTGGCAAGCAACTTAACAAGCAGGGTCTTCCCCATGCCTAGGTCCCCACGAATAAGGACAAGATAACCAAAGGGAAAACCCGTGGGCAGTAAATCCTCCAGAACCTCACACTTGAGGAACTCCATAACAACCAAGGAATTAAGCCGAAACCAAATAATTAAGCATTACCCAAACCATGAAGGAAGGATTGGTGGGCCCGCCGGGATTCGAACCCGGGACCTCCCGGTTATGAGCCATACGCGGGGCTTCCTGCCCCAGGGCGCTCTGACCTGGCTAAGCTACGGCCCTAGCAATAATGCCTACAACCAAGACCTTTTTAAGGTTTTCAGTACGTGCCCTAAATCACCCCATTAATTACAACTCAACCCAGCCCTTGCACCACCCGTATTCATTACCTCCAACTCAAATTTCAAGATCGCCATAATCTCCCACAGCCAATCAAGGGCTTCGTTGCACGGTACCTCACCCATCCTAGCCCTACCAATTATCATCAACGCCTCATCAATCAGTCTCGCCGTACTCATCACCGCGATTTAAAGTAAATTTAATTCTTCAACTTAATTACCCAGTTCCTGAAAAGTGAACATATTTCAACTTGTTATTTCAAATGAACAGTAATACTTATGCACCCCAAACACACTAACTAAGCAGTGATGACCCAATGCAGTACCGAACAATGACGAGACTGACCTGCCCTGATGAGTAACGTAATCAGATTAAAACCACCAATCAGCAAAGCCGCACTCATCAATATCGCTCAGTCACCTCCTCTCTCCTCACTAAGAAGCTTAATAAAAAGACCTCCCTTTTAAGCACTCATAACACCGCCTTGACGTAGGAGCTCCTTAATGAGCCACGCCTTAACAATGACACCCTCCCCACCTGCCTCCACAGTAACGTCAGCATAATCATCAACCTTAAGCACGTCACTGGGCTTAACCACGGTATTATTAACCACGAGCCTAACACCAACCAACGGACCATGCCTACCAACCAACTCCCCAACAAACTCCCTAACCACTAACTCCGTCGACTCAGCATCAATTAGACGAAGAACACCAAGCCTAGCACTGGCAACTGCCAAAGCCCTCAACGGATTGTCCAGGGACCTCCAGACCTCATCAACGGCAGAGACCAAGTAATCACTGACGCCCCTAACCACGGACCTAAGGGCAACGTAAAACGCAACCCTTGGACCAAGGTAATCCCTAAGCACGGTGTAGACACCCGCGGCCTGCCTAGCCTTAACACCAAGGTAACCCGCTAGGTCAGTGATCCCCTGGCGTAGCAGTGGTCTTATCACGGAGTACGGCCTAAGGACTATGACGGGCGATAGGGCGGTATTCACAACCCTCATCAGGGCATCCCTTAACTGCTCATTCCCCACGGCCATGACCCTCCTAGCAAGGTACTCCCTGGCCAGGGAAACACCGTAGAGTGCGGGTAGGGTATATGGAGCAGCCGAGACCTCGGGCAGGTGCCTCAAGGCCCAGTAACCAGCCCTAAGCGCATGCCTAACGTACCTACGCCTAGAAAGCTCGAGGAGCCTCCTAACCGTGTAATACCTCCTCACCAAGCCCTCCCGCCTAACTAACCTCCTAATGGTTGTTGAAACCAGTGGGCTCGCCATAGACGCAACATCACCATAGGTAATGCGCGGCTTAACCCTGAGGACGCCCATTATCCTCGACCAATACCTAAACCTAGGCGCCAGAGCCACTAGACCGACCAGGCCGAGGAAAAGCGCCGAGTAGTACACGGCATTAACAAGGAGGCTAGGAAGGCGCCCAGGTTGAGTGGGTTCGACTCAACATTTTTAATCACCATCAATGAGTCATTAAGCCAGGCCACGTAAGTGCCACTCCACAGGGCGTAGTAATTGAGGTTGTAGGGTTCGATGCCTATCACCAGGACATTAATCCTCGTGGAGTTACAGGTACCACGGCACGTGAGCGATGCCGTCAACCTAATGGCCCTAAGCCCGTTAATGGCCGCCGAGTAATTACCCACACCACCACACGCCTCACGAATAATCGAGAGCACCGCATCAACAACCTGCGGTGGAGCCCCAGGGCCCTGGTAAGTGACTGATGGGTTAATGAGGAGCTCCAAGTCGCGACAGAACAACTCATGGTTAAGGACTAAGCCCTCAACCCAGGACCTGGACACAAGGTTCGGCGGCTCACCCTCGGTGATGGAGTAACTAATCGAGCAATTACCCCCAGCAGGTCCCTGGGGCATTAACCTAACCTGAGCCGCGTAGGCAGTCACGGTTAGGTCCCCACTGCATGGAGTGGTCACGTTTATGACAGCATAGCCAGGCCCGGTGTTAATTTTGACGCCGCCCTCACCAACCCACGTGTAGTTGAAGAGACCGACCAGGGAATCCCCATTGAACACAGCGACCATTGGCAACCCAATGACCACGGGACCACTTAAATACGGGCTCGGCGTGATCAGGGCATTGGCGCTAAACCTAAGGAACAACGCCACCACACAATCAACCCTATACATCAACAACCCAACCCTAAGCACGTGCATCGGGAGGGCAATGATACCGGCACCGTTGGGCAAGCTACAGTCTCATTATACGGAAACCCAAAACCCTCGACGCAAAGCACGGCGGTACCTGCTACCCAACTCATCAACAACCTCAACCCTGACGAAACCAAGCTCATTGGTACCGCTGGCAGGTTATTAACCACGTTAATCAATGGCGGTGGATGCGAGGAATTCACGGCGGCGGGTAGCGCAAGGCCAAGGACCAGGTAAACGGCGGCCAGAACCACCGCAGCGTTCCTAACCCTGGGCAGTACGAGGAGGAAGGCGATATAGGGCATGAAGGCCCAAGCACCCCGCCAATCAACAGGGCGTACCTAATGAACCACAGGGCCGCAATGGCTGCGGAGAAGAACCTGACCAGGTAATCAATGACCAACGAGACCAGGTGCTCAAGAACCTCAACGACAACCTCGATAGCCAGGATAAACCCAGAGCCAGCGACCACGTAATTAACCACATCAGCAATAGGCAAACCAACATTAACCACAATCGAGATAGCCTCATCAGCAAGGCCCAACGCACTTATCAAGCCATTGTAACTACGTATCAACCCATCAACGGTGCTCAACGCCACAGCAGTCGAGTAAAGGCTATTAGACACCAAACCGAAGAAGTTCGTAACAAGGGCGAGGGCAAGCGCGAACCAGGCAAGGTCCTCAACCTCAACCCTAAACTCGCCGTTCCTAACCAAGGTGTAGAGAAACCTAACGAGCAGTAAGCCCGCCATAGCCGTAACCACGAGGACAAGGCCGAGCATAACCATCACGACAGTGCGGACCTAATGGCGTAAATCACGGCGAAGAGAAGGGCGTAAAGAATCAAAACAATAGTCTCCGCTTGAGCAACATAAACAGCGAGCCTATTGTAAGCGTTAAGCACATCACCAAAACCATTGATGCTCAAACCAATGTTCTGACACCAGGTCGTCTCAAAATTGTGCGGATTAATAATGTAGGAAATACCCCTATCACTAATCATGGCCGTGTAAAACGGCTGGGAAGCAATAATGGCAGCACCACCAACCACAACCACATAAAGCCCCAGGCCAACCGCAATAAGCAACGAACCAACACCCCTAAGCCTAGACACAGAAAGACCAAGACCAATAGCAATCAAGAACGACGACAAGCCCGGCAACCACTGAGCCAGGTAAATCATGGGAACAACATCCTCAGTCGACTCGAGAATCAAGGTCGCATTCTCCGTCTGAATACTACGAACATCACACCAGGGATACGTCAGAGGACAACTGCAGGTGTTCCACACGAGCCATGCCCTGAACCTTATGGCGTTCCATGCGTAGTCGTAGATCGTCCTGTAGACTGTGGCTGGTTTATGGTTAGCGAGCCGATTAGTACCTTGTTGATTATGGCTATGGCCAGTATGACGCCTCCGACTATGGCTAAGTAGTTTATGACCTCGTCGATGAACTCCCATATTTCATTTGGCCTACCCATTAGGTATAGGGTTATGGCTGTTATGCCGATTATTGTTAGGGCGGCTGCGGCTATGTAGGCTATGCCCGTGGATAGCATTAGATTGAGTATTTGGGATACGGTAACCATCCACTGAGCGCTCGACATAAGCCATTAACCAGTGAACCCCTTTAAAAGCAGTAAAGTAGTAATGCTTTAATGCCCGGTGTAGGTAATTGGTTATATGTCGAGGGGCTTCACGGTGGGTGGTGTCGTGGTTTTGGCCCTGCTCATAGTCGCGTCCTCGCTCATCATTTACCTACTCGGTGATTACCTGTACGCTGTGTATAGGTTGTCGGTGGTGGCTGGTGGGATAAATGCTAGGTTGGTTCAGTTGTCTAGGTCTTGTGTTGCTTACTTGGTTAATGGTTCGCTTTACTTCCCGTATGGTGCCTACGTGGAGTACTCAGTGCCGAGTGTCGTGGAGCCCGGCTACTACCACGTCATAAATCTGACGGGTGTTAATGGTGAGGCCCTGATTTTCCTTAGTGGTTGTACGATTGTTGTTAGGTCCAGTGGTAATGCCACGGGCTTTGAGGTGGTTGGTTATGGCTCTGGCTGACCTGGTTCTCGAGGGTTTGACGTTGGCCTGGTCATTGCACTAGGTTTGGTATTAATTGGTGGTCTTGCTTACCTGACGGTGACTGTGACCAGCGTTAACAATGCTAGGCTTGCCTACGCCGGGCTCTACGTATACTTGCCGCAGCCATTCTACGTTAATGGGACCCTATACGTGCCCATGCTAAACATTGGCTATTACAGGGCTTTGGTTAAGTATGTGTACGTTAGGTCTGTGGATGGCTCGGTGCATGTTTATGCGCCAGGCCTGGTGCTTGGTCTTGGTCAGTATTACGTGTATAGGCTTAGCCCTGGCTATGAACCAGTGGCAGTGACCGTCGTTGCGTCGCCGGTGGGTTACCCGGGCGTTGTTAGGGAGTTTAGTGCCAACGTGACTGGGGTGTCCGCCGTGCCCGTGGTGACCCTTAGTGGGCCAGGCACTGGCGGTGGCTTGATCGAGGTCATAGTTAATGACCCATATGGTGCCGGTTGGCAGATCCAGTGGAGTTATGCTGGACAGACATACTCAATGGGTCAATCCCAGTCCTACACCTGGTACATAAACCCACCCTACGCCCCAATACAGATTATCTTCACGGCAAAGATAACCCAGAACCCAAGCGCTAATGGTATTAATTACACGTGCAGTATCACGCCGAGCCAAGTCAGTAATAGTTACGGCCCAGGCTCCGTGGTGACATTCAATGTTCAGTGCAGTGCTGAGTACTACGTGGTTGTGCAACTCTACGCGCCATGCCACAACGCCAATTACTGGGTCACTGCGTGGACAGACACCCAAAGCGTGAGCGTTAATGGTTACCAAGGCTCGGGAACTACACCCTGTACTACACGACGACTAACCCACAGGGCATTGGGCAGGTGGCATTCCAGGCATGTGAGAGTCCCCCAGCCTTCATAGAGGGAAAGCTAGCCATCTATAATTTATCGGCGCCAGGGAACCCAATGATTGAGGAGACGAATAATTGGTCAAGCCCACTCCCACTCACCTGGTGCACCCCGATCCTAACCATAGACACGGCGCCCGGCATTACCTACGCAGGGGTCTTTGGCACATACGGAGGCTGCGCAGTCCCAGGCCCATTCGGCGGTGGCGGCAATAACGGCGGTAATAATAGCAATCAAATAAGCGTTTCAGTGAGTGACTCCTACGGAGCGGGCTGGAGCGTGACGTGGAGCGGCGGTGCAAGCGGTGGCAAGACTGGCTCAGGCTCAACGACGTGGAACATAACCGCGAGCAGTACCGTGAACTTCAACGCTAAAATAACCAGCAACCCAGCAAACTACACATGCACCATAAACCCAACAAGCACAAGCGCCAACCCAGGAGACTCAGTGACCTTCACCGTGACATGTACAAGTACTAACACCACCCAACCACCGCCGAGTGGGCCGTACTGCATAGTCACGCCACAAGCAAGTGACAATGTGGGTGGTGCCTCGGGCATTAAAGATAGCCCAGGCACCACGCAGTACCTGAGCCCAGGTCAGTCACAGACCTTCTACTGGTGGATACAGTACAACCCAGTCACCTACGACGGAACTGAGTACTACCTCAATAACATGGAGGTCTCACTCAATGGCAGGTAGTCGCGAACCAACAAACATCAAGCATAGACTACACATTCACCTGCCCAGGCACACTAACCAGCAACCAGACATACACCCTAACAGGCACTGCGAATTACATGCCAGGTACCTAAAGTACGAGGGCGGAAACACAATAAGCGCCCAGAACGGGACACTGGGGCAAATAGCCAGCGGCTCCTTCAGTTGGAGCGACCCAATATTCCTGGGTGGGTCATGGTCAATAAGCTACAGCCAATATGGCACTAGCCTGAAGGTAAGCGTCACACTCAACGACCAATACTCAGAGACCGGCCAGGCAACACCACTAAGCGAGTCACAAACATTAGCCATCAGCAACCCACCCGGCTACTTATGCAGTATATACAGCGTCTCGGCAACAAGCGGCTCAATAAGTAGTGGGCAGGCAAGCAACTGGATGCCACCAGTCACAGTAACAATAACATGCACACCAATAGGAAATGGTGGTAAGTGATTAAATCATGTTTAAATTTATACCTTAAAATCAAAACAACCCCTAACTAATTGTTACATTAATAGGCATCACCCTATAGTTCCAGACCCACCAGGCGTAGGTCTCTACATACGGTGTCCATGATGAATTCCACGTCGTGCCATAATGCATGTATGTGTCCACGGCACCCAGGTAGCCTGCGAATGGCACTGTTATGCCAAGTGCCGCCTGTGGGTTGGGTGCGTAGATTATGTCCAGCTTAAACGGGACTATGATGCTTAGACTTGCGTAGACAATCCTTACATAGCCGTAGTAAGTACTATTAAGCGCCAGGGTTGCGTTGCCCAGGTTACCAGCAATTATCGTCACCGTTCCATTACCATTCAGCACTAATTCTCTAGCAGTGGCCCGTAGCCTGGCGTGTCGCCGAATATGAATACCGTGTAGCCCGGGAATGGGTAGTTCAGGGTGTAGTTGCTCACGAATGAGTAGCCAATGCCCCCAAGGCTTGCTCGTTGTATTGTACCATTGACGAGTAGGTTAATGTTAATGCCCCAGCCACGCTCGTACTCCACACCATACGGCGTGGTCCAATTAGCCGCACAACCGGCACCGCACATAGTTAGCTCCAGCTCGTTGGCTATTGAGTCAGGCACTACCCACACGGCTATGAACCAGCCAGTCCCATTGGGTAGTACAACAACCCTGCCCCAGACCCAGCCAGTGCCCAGGATATAACCCGTCACGTTCCACCAAAGACTCATTACTGATTGATTGCTTGGTGAGACCACGAAGGTTGTTTGGTTCACTGGCACCGGCACGTACTTAATGACTGTCCTATTTATGTACACGGGCACGGTCTGGTTCACATACTCGACAATGGTCCTATTCACGTAAACCGTGTGGTTCACCGGCACTGCAATGTAGACAACCCTCTCCTGCACCAAACCGAGTTTAGCGGTTATGAATTGGAGTGGCTTCACGTATGGGCTGGCGATGATTATGGCCAGTAGTGCCATGGCGACTACACCCACCACTATTAACGCCTTCTCCCCACCCGATGCGTAGTACCACCAGTCGTTTAGTTCCATGTGCGTTGGTTGTTTGTTTTGCTTATTAGTTTTATGGGTCGTTAATCCTGCTGGCTATTTTCCTGGCTATTTCCGTGACCCTCCTGTACTCCCTATTCGTTATTATCCTCCTGGTTATTTCCAGATCCACGACCGCGTATTGGTGAATTACCACGTTCCTGAAGGCGACCACTGATCTGTAGAGTTTCGGTTCCTCATGATTTATCACGCCCAGTATGGCTAGTTTCTCGCCGGCGTCAACGTAGCCACTGACCTCCATGCCCATTAGCGCTGCCGCCCTCTGTGCTGGGTCGATTAGGCTGGGCCTGCGTCTGGAGTAGGTGCATGGCTGAGTAGCGCCTTAACGTCAATTAACTCATCAGGCGAGTACCTATCGAGTAGCGCCTCCCTCTCCTCAATTATCCTGAGTAGCCTCCTTATAATGGCCATGGCGGCTCGCCCAGGCCTAGGTGCTTGGCGCTTATGAGGAAGTCCACGCATGGGTTTTGTAGCCTGAACCTAATGTCTAGGTACTTCCCCACGTCCCTTATATATACTGGTTTGTGCCTTAGTATCTCAATCAGTAGTTGGCATGGTAGTCTGTAATTGAGTGATATTAGGTCTACTGCATCCTCATGAACCCCGAGGAATTTTGCCAGGGCCATCAGTAGGTCTGGGTATTGATCAAGGTTGTTGAACCAGGCCGCTATGTCCCAGTCGCCCTTAATGATCTTACCGCCTGCCCTCGAACCGAAGAGTATTGCGAATTCTATGTCGAATTCCTGCCAGGGGAATTCGCTTAGGTTACGCATTTCCTTAAATAATGATTATGTGATTGGGTTAATTAATTTACGGGTCGTTAATACCATTAAATTTGAGGGTTCTTTTCACGGTTTTGATAAAGTGTTTTGACGATTTTAGGACGACCTAGCGACCTGGGCGAGCTCCGGCATTAGGCCCATTATCATCTGCTGCCTACTCAAGGTCCTAAGCCAAACCCTGCCAGGCCCCTCAATGTGCGCGAACCACAGGCCTTCCTCCCCGAACAACATGGTCCTTAAGCCACCAACACGCCTAATGCCCACGCGCATTCCCTCGTCAAAGGCGAGTACATGCCCCGCCTCGGCATCAATGCTCTCGCCAGGCCCTAGCTCCATCATTACTGCGTCGCCAATGGCGTGGAGGAACACCCTGCCTGTGCCGTGCAACCTAGCCATTAGTAGTCCCTCACCTCCGAGCCAACCGAAGCCTAGGCCCACGAGCTTAACGTCATAGTCGACAGTGGGCTCCATGGCGAGGAATGCCCTGTGCTCAACCATTATTCCACTGCCCGTTAGGTCTATTTCCACGATCTTACCAGGCGCGAAGCCGGCGATGTCCACCGCGCCTGGACCCTCTAGTTCCAGTACGAAGAAGCTGGCGCCAGTGAGCGCCCTCTTTAGGCCCGCGAGTAATCCACCGCCTGTTGTTGCCTTGATGTTAACGCTTGATGACTTCCACACAAGGTGCCCGCCCTCTGCGTATATCTTCTCGCCGGGGCCTAGTTCCACGTATAGGTGTTGTATGTCGTTGCCCATTATCTTGAATTCCGGCATAGTTTTCCTAAAAGTTCCAGGGTTTTATAAAATACGCTTAATTTACAGATGTGAAATTGAATAAATTTTGAGTGAAGTACATTGCTTGGTTTATGATCATGGTGCTTCATACGCTGTGAGTTATGTTTTTATTCCTCGCTGAATGTTCGTGTGTGATGAGGTTTTGGGGTGCGTTATTGGTTATTGTTGCTGCCCTGGCTGCGTTGTTCGTAGTGGTTAATCCCGGCATTAATCACGTAATTGGGTCCCTAATTTGGCGGGTCGTTAATTACGTGGTGACTAATGCTACGAATGGGTCAATACCGGTTGTGGGTTCGGTGGGTGGTCTGTGCACTTCTTGGGGTCTTGTTAATGTTAGCTTAGCCAATGGGGAGTCGCTGTTTATTGAGGTTTTTAATGGTTCGTATGTTTACCTACTCACTAATTCCCAATTGCGTTCGTGGGGTGGTGGTCCCGGTGCGCCAGGTAATTATACCTGGTTTAGTTCTGTGCCTGGGATTTACGTGGTTAGTCCTGGCCCTGGGGTTTATGGTTTGTTGGTTTGTGGTAGTACTAACATTGTTTATAGGGTGCTTAATTACACGGCAATGGGCGTGGCTGCGTACTACGGTCCTGGCTACGGCAATATAACGACTAGTGCCGTCCTCGGCTTCTTCAACATAACCAGGGCCTACATTGGGAATTCAACGGGCGCCGCAGCGCCAGGCTTCTCGCTTCAGTTGAATGCCTACGTGGTTGTTAGGTATGGCAGTGGTTACGTGGTTCATTGGGTTCAGGACGCGCTTGTTGTGATGGGTGGGCAGTATTGGTTTCAGGGTGAGATGGACGTGACTAACTACATCGGCTCATCGAGGAACTTCCTCTATGAGGGTGGTAGGTGCGTGCTTGGTTGTTTTGAGACTCCCATGGCTGGCCTCCTAATTATTGCCGTGAATTCCACTGGCTATGGCGTGGTCATTAACTTTGGCTATGCCCTGCTTCAGTTGGGTAATGAGACCTTTAGGCCGAGGATTGATTGGTTCGCCCGTGAGTTGATACCGATACCCAACGCCACGGCTTATATCGTGACCAGCCCTGTTGAGGGTCCGTATGGCTGGCCCATGGATACGGAGTTCGTGATTGGTGGCCCGGGTAATGGTGGTGGTGTTGAGTTTAGGGACCTAAATGCTTACCTGTCATTGCTTTATTGGAATGGTACTTCATGGACCCCATACCCAATAACCTACACCTTTGGTGTGTCCACTGGCGAGTACGCGGTTGATGTCCGCGTGCTGCCCATTGGACCATCAACGGCTGAGTTGGTTGTTGGTCATAATGATTACCAGGAGTTGAGTGGTCAATAACCACTGCGTTTATTAATGCATGCATTCTTGGTATATATGTATGGTTGACGAGGATATTGAGAGGTTCAGGAGGAATCCTGAACTGCTCATTGAGGCTTTGAATGACTTGCTCACCACGAATCCTGAGGCATTGGTTAGGGCGTTGATGAATAGGCCTGAGATATTGACTAGGCTGATGGCGTTGATTGCGTCGTTGCCTTTGATAATGCCGGCAATGCTCCTTCGAATACTGGCGGCCCTCGTAATACCGCTTGGGCATTATGGTGATTTGGATGCGTTGAGGGCTAGGATTAGTGAGGTTGAGAGGAGACTTGATGAGATTGAGGGTAGAATGGTTAGTAGGGAGGACCTGGAGTCTTTGATTAGGGATTTGCTTAGTAAGTATGGTGTTAAGGGTTAGAGGCCCCTGTGGATCACGCTGTGTGTTGACACTGAATGTACGTAATTAACCAACCTGCTCAACTCCTCAACCTCTGTGTTAATCATGTCAGTGCTGCATTTAGTCCCTGAAAGGCATTTGGTCAGTAGCTCCCTTAAACCATTACTAACCACTTCACTTGGTATGAAGTCGTAGGCAACCTGACTCAGGTACTCTGGATCCCTAACCCTGATTCCCTTAACAGCTAGGAAAGCCTTTATGGCATTGTCATAGACCAGTAGGCTTAATTTCACGATATTACTTAGGATCGCCGCATCACCAGTCCGCTTGTAATTGCCCACCAGGTCTATCACTGTTTCTAGGTCTCTCCGTGCGTTGTTATCAGGGTTATTGGGTCTGAGTCCACGTATTATAACACTTAATCCAATTTTTAAGGCTTAGGCTATAGAACATCTTTTTCTATAGTTTCTTGGGGCTAGTATTGCTTGGTCTGGGGCTGATTATATAAACAATAAAGGGTTTAGTGATGGTATAAATATTTTAATTTGATTAAGGTCAAGATTAATGCACGCTATAGATGGCGTCCCAAAAGGCCTTCTCATAATTCTGTATGATGAACGCCATGTTCTTAGCCCTGGCAATTGATTGTTCATTAATGCCCCTGATCACCTCAAGGGCCTTGTTCTCTAGTTCCGTGAATGGTCCCTTGAAGGCTTCGAAGAATCCTACCTCCTTAATGCCGTACTTGCTACGTAGTGCATTGCCGAGCCTGACCACGTTTTGTCCCCACACGGGCATGTTTACTATTATTGCCAGGGCGAATTCCTTAATGTCGGCGTAGTTGGTTAGCCAGGCTAGGTAGTGCGTGTATTGGACTGCTTCCGGTATTATCTCGAGCATTAGTGGGTCCTTGGTCTCAATGCCTAGTTCCCTCATTAGTTTCATTAGTTCGTGGAGGGCGTTGTAGTCTCCGTCTAGGAGCATTTTCGTGAACTCGAGCTCGGTGATGTTCCTGGTCCTGCTTAGGACTATGGCTAGTGACCTTAGGTCGTGGTTCACTATGTACCATTGATTCATGGTGAAGGCCCTTACGGTACTCATGGGTAGTCTTCCCTCCTCCGCGTCTTTAATTAGTGGGTGGTTGAGTATGGCTTCGTTGAGTGGTTCTAGGGCTTTCCTAGTGCTTTCGAGTATTTCCCTGGGCTCCACGGCTTTAATTAAATTGGTTTAATTTAAAAACGTAGTATGTTCTTCGCATGTGGGTATTAGTGCGTTGGTGGTTAAATGAGTAACGTATAGGTTTTTCGTGTTTGGGGCATTGGCTAATGTATTGTAGTTGATTCACTGTTTCGTTGGTGCCTTTATGGTTGTTTTAAGTCCAAGTCCTCGGTATTAAGATTACGTAGTAAGCATTGCACGAGTAACTTAGTGAGTGCTCCTTGCTGGATTAACCGGTCTAAATAGGCATATTCTTTCATGACCCATGAGCATAACCTAAATGAGTATGCTCCTAACCTCTTTTCATGATTAAAAATTGGATTAAGCATTATTATGGTTCCATGGCTTACTGGCTATGATCCTCAATGGCGACTTAATAACGCTTCATAATGAGCCACCGTGAAAAACTGCACACTCAACATCAAGGTCTTCTCATCCCTGGCATGGTTGGCTCTGTTGTCCTTGTTGTCCCTCCTGGCTTTGCTTCTTCCTGTTTGGTCCGATTATGCCGGCTATTAAATGCCCCTCGGCTATCCAGGTGAAGAAGAGTAGCTTATAGGCGTAGTCCAGGAGCTCCTCCCTACCCGTCTCGCGGAACTCCTTAATCATGTGATCCGCAATCTCCCTAAGCGTCCTAACGTCGTCCCAGGTATACTCCTCGTAGCTTAACCGTTATTAGGTACCTAAGCTTCTCCTCATCCTCCTTCGTGTAATACTTAGTCCTGGCGATGGGGACCATAGATAGGTAGCCCCTAAGTGCCGTGGCCTCAGACTGGGTAATTACGCTCTTGATGGCCAGGACGTCGATCAGTGTATTACTGAAACCAACCATGGAGCGTGAAAGCTCGTAAATGTTGACCTTAATCTCCGTAAGGTCTCTCTCAACATTATTAATCCTATCCTCAAGCCTATTCAGCCTATCCCATAGTAATGCTGTTAATGGTCCAACCACAGCAGCCACACTGCCTAGCATGCTCAGTATTGTCGCTACGTCAACCATTAACTGTCAATAAGTTATTAATGAAGCTAATTAATAAGCCTTAATTGCTGTTTTTCCCAAGGGATGAGGTTTCGTTCCTAATTAATTTACTTTTAAGGCGAGGGTTTCTCACTGCTGTTGCTGCTGGGCCTTTTGCTGCTCCTGCTTTGTCTCCTCCTCAAGCTTCTTCAACTCGGCCTCGATCTCCTTCTCAATCTCCTCAATGGGCTTTGGTGGTGGTGTTGTGGCTAGTGCGTAGCCTACCCAGGCGAGTATTCCGAAGACCACGATTATTATTAGCGTGTCGGTTATCTGGAGCACCAGTGTTGTGTATGGTGTGAAGAAGGTTAGGTATATGTAGGCCAGTATGATTACTATTGATATCACAAGCAGCCCAATGCCGACTGCCTTATCCCTATTCATTAAGCCTGACATGGATAGATACTTAATAAGCATTACGTCATCGGGTCATTATGTCATGAAGACTCTTAACGCATTAATAATGCATGCCGTGATTAAATAAATAATTAGGGAGTGAGTATGGATTGTTCATTGACGATGTTCTGCTAATTATTGCGGTACTTACGCGAAACGCTCGATGGCGAGCTTGAGGTAAATGGGTTGGCGCCCTTACGGTAATTAGGGCCAGTGGGTTGAGGTAGTTATTTTGCGAAAACCATATTAATACGCCACGGTAGGTTTAAGCGTGGACTCAATAGACCTTAGGCAGCTTGAGGAGGTTGTTGAGAGGGCTGTGAAGAGGGCTATTGAGGAGGCGCGGAGTGAAGATATGAGGCTATGGCAGACGCCATCAAGGCCTTGGCGGATTACGTTAGGGTTAGCTTTCAAGAGTTTAGTAAGGGGTTTGAGGAGGTGAATAGGAGACTTGAGGCTCATGAGAGGTTGCTTGAGGAGTTAACTAGGTCTGTTGGTGAGCTTAAGGTTGCCATGGGCTCGCTGGGTAGGAGGTGGGGTCGTGACCTGGAGAGGACTGTTCTCGAGCTTTATAGGCATGCGCTTGAGGAGAGGGGTATTGAGCCTGGTAAGGTTGAGAGGTTTGTGTATACGGACGTTGATGGTAGGTATTACAGGCCTGGCGCTAGGCTTGAGATTGGCGTCTACATACATGATAATAAGACTTATCTAATCGAGGTTAAGTCCCATGCTGAGCTTGAGGATGTTGAGTGGTTGTTTGATAAGGCTAGGATTGTCGAGAGGATCCTCAGTAGGAGGGCTGATAGGGTCTTGATGGTTGCCGTAAACATTGATAAGGATGCCCTTGAGAGGGCTAGGCAGTTGGGCATTGACGTGATTTACGGCTCAGTAATAGAGTGATTTCCCTGGGATTAGCATTATCATTGATCATGCCGAAATTGACTAACTTAGAGGTTTATGTTTCATCAATTAATTATTTGTATGGTACCATAGTCACTATCAACTCACCAGGCCAATACCGACATTAATAGCCAGAAGATGGCTGTGGCCGTTAGTGTTGGCAATAATACCTTGGTCGCGCTCACCCTATGAATTCTAGCGAATGCGTAGGCTAGAAGTAGTGAGCCCGTGAGCATGGTCGCTAACCCAACCATAAGTAGTGGTGCCTCGCTTAAAGCGGTTCTATGCGTAACCGTGATTCCCGCTATGTGGTTTACAGCCGTTAAACCCACATTCACTAGGTATGTACTCAAGACATTACTGAGTAAGGGTGTCGTGGCGATGATGACGGTATAAACCACATATGCGTAGAGGTAATTCCCGCTCAGCAGCCAAGTATCGATAAACCTGGCTCTAACCTTAAGGGCACCTAACAATGCCCAAAGCACCATGGCCTCAATCAACCAGCCAAGTGCTAAGCCAGTAATGGCGTTTATAGACGTTGTCGCCGTTATGAAGAAGGCAATACTAGAAACAACAGCTTGACTAATTGATAAATCCTTACTGCCTAACCCACTTTGATTAATATGCGCTGGGATCATTGTTGGCACGAGGATCCTGGTTATGAATACATAGGCTATTACAGCTGCCGTGATGAAGCCGGCAATGCCGGTGATTCTTAACAGAATCCTAGTGTTCACGGCATGAATCTACTAAAATAATCTTAAAAGTATTACTGGAATTCCTAGGATGAATTGTGGTGTGATGACGAGGGTTTACGCAATTTAAGTGTGGGGCCTTAATGGTCTGGGGAAATTGATGATCATCTAAACTAAGGCGCAATTAAAGGGTTTAAAATGCTCAATGATCGTCACTTGCTGTCTTAAGCTCCTGTTTGGTGCTCAATGTTTAATAAGGTTAAGGTATTGCGTGAATTTGAATAGAAGAGCTAATGAGGCTCATTTAACCACGAACCCCATCTTCTATTACACTACTCATGTCGATTGCCTATGCGTAGGTCGTTACGTGAATGATTGTTAAACTAATTTTATCCCCTTACCCTGCGTCTTACTAGGCCACCGTCGATATTAGCCAGAAGATGATCAGGGCTATCAGTGTTGGTATCAATGTTCTTTTCATGCTGGTCTCATAGACCCTGGCGAATATGTAGGCTAGGAGTAATGAGCCAGTATTACAAATGCTAGACTAATCGTAAGAATTACTGGGTCGCCCATGATGGATTTATGGGTGACCGCAGCACTTACTATGGAATTCACCATATAGTTAAATAGGGGTGTTGCCGCTATGACCGCAGTTTGAATTATGGCTAGGTATTGGTAATTCCCACTGAGTAGCCATGTGTCTATGAAACTTGCACTAACCTTAAAGGCCCTTAGTAATGCCCAGAGCACCGCAGATTCTATGAGCCAACCAATGAATGGGCCGACGATCACGCCTATGAGCATGAACGTGGTTGCTAATGACACTATATTCGAAATGGTGCTTTGATTAACCGAGATTCCCTCACTACTTAATTGTGTCTCAAGTTGGTGAGTTAGTATTGGGGTTATTACCGGCATTATGATGTAGGCCATAAGTATGTAATTCGTTATAACAGCCGCAACGAAGCCTATGATGCCAGTAAGCCTTAGTAAACCCCTGATATTCATTGCTCTGAACTATAGGCTTAGTTTAAATGCCTTTCTAAGGGCTTAGGCAATGGTTAACTCCCTAATTAGGCCATCAAGGCCCTCGCGGGTCTGTGGCACGTCATACGTCCTCGTTATCACACCATCGCTTATCCTGGACACCCTGTGGCAATTACCTATTAACTCGAGGTTGTGTGTCACCATAACGATGGTCATGCCGAGCTCCCTATTCAACCTCCTGAATATGTCCATTATCACGGCCGCGGTCTTACTATCCAGGTTACCCGTCGGCTCATCAGCAAGCAACAACTTTGGCCTAGCCACAATGGCCCTAGCAATGGCGACCCTCTGCTGCTCACCACCACTGAGCTCGTTGGGCCTCCTCCTCGCCTTATTCCTGAGTCCAACCATTTCAAGGGCCTCGAGGGCGAGCTTACGCCTCTGACCTGGGTCGACACCCCTGGCTATTAGTGGTAGTTCCACGTTCTCTAGCACGGTCATCCTAGGTATTAGGTAGTATAGTTGGAATACGAAGCCCACAAACTCATTCCTATACCTATCAAGCTCGGCATTACCAAGCCTATGAAGCTCATATGGCCCAACCCTCAGGTAACCCCTACTAACCCTGTCCAGCCCACCAATTAGGCTTAGTAGTGTTGTCTTGCCACTACCGCTAGGCCCAACAATGCATCTAAACTCGCCCTCGTTAATCTCCAGGTTTACTCCCCGAAGTGCTGGGTAATCACCGTAGTACTTCCACACGTCCCTAGCTTCGATGAACGACACGGTAGACTCTCACGCATGCTCTTTTAAAATACATACTCTCTTACTCTCTGAATGTTCATATTTGTGGGTTTTAGTTATGGCATTTCCTATAAAGAGAGTATGTTTTATAAAGGTGCCCGTGACTTCAAGCTCGATGTCGAAAATGATAACTAATAAATATGCATTAATTACAACAAGTGCACTACTCATACTACTAATATTGATGCCTATTGCACATGCGCAACAGTACTCAAACACAGCACCACCATTCTCAATAGTCAGCATTTCATCAACACCCTCACCAACAATTACCGGAGTTTCTAAGGTATCAATAACCTTAATATATACGGGAGGGAATTACCTATACAACACCCAATTCTCCCTGACATCCTGCAGCGGCACTGTCGTCTCGCAGAACCCAGTCTTCATAGGCTGGTTAAACCCTGGGCAGGAGGTCACGGTAACTTACTTAATAAACGCCACACTGCCCATCAATTGCCAATCCACACTAACAATAAGTTGGGGCGCCCAGTATGAGCGATCACCAACAGCCCAGATTACCACGTACATACAAGTCGCCGGGTCAGGCTCAATGAACATAAACTTCCCACTGGTCATCTACGGCTCACCAATAATAACAGCAAGCACTAGTAACCAATACCTCGTTAGCAACCTGGTCAACCCGGTTAGGCTTGTGATCAGCAATGATGGTAGTGGACCGATTTACGACTTACAGGCCAACATAGGCATCACGAGTGCGACACTGGCTGCAGGCTCAAGCACATTAATCATTGGGACACTGAGTCCAGGCAGTAATTACACAACCACACTATACATACTACCAACAGGTAGCAGTCCCGTATCAATAACCATAACATACACGGGCATCGACCAGGGCGGTAACACCGTAAGCAGTAACATACCGATAAGCCTGGGCGTGGTCACAGTATCATCGAGCCAAGTCATTGTGTACCCAGTAAATTCCTCACTGGGTATTGGTCCCGGTGCGTTGGTCATCGGTATTAGGAATGTTAACCCAGTGCCCATCTACAACGTGACCCTGGTCATAACGTCAACCAATGGATTAAGCCTAACAAGCAATACAACCTACGACATTACGGAGGTGTCGCCGGGATCCACGTACTACGTCTACATACCAATTGCGGTGCCCATAACCTCATCCACGGCATCACTAACCTACTCACTGACCTATCAATATGCCGGGGGTTATCCAGGGGGTGTCCAGGGTACGATGACACTATCCGTGCTTAACGAACCATCAATATTAGTCACTGGTTATCAAGTCGCACCGACACCGCTAATGATTGATGAGACTGGCTCCGTGTCCCTGAACTTCGTTAATACGGGGCCCGTACCTGCCTATAATCTGAACATAACTGCAATACCGGGTCCAGGTATTACGATGGTCAGCCAATCAAGCACCTACATGGGCACGATAAACTCCCAGCAATTAAGCGCCGTGGCCTTCAGCTTCACTGTTACGAGGACCATGAATACCACGATAACCTTCCAAATACAATACACGGACCAATTTGGGCAGCAGCACGTGCAGTACTACACTGTACCAATAACCGTGGTCAGGAATGCCACGTTGTTCATTCAGTCGGGGTCTCAGTACGGTCAACAGGGAATTAATTATGGGTATTACTACTATGGTTATCACAGATTCGGTTACTTCACGTATGTGATAGTGGCATTGGCGGTTGTAGCCGTAGTCATAATAATAGTTGTGGTGCTACTCCTACGTAGGAGGCACGGTGGCGCATCATGAGGGTCACTGACTATTTCAAACTTGCATGGAGTGCAGCTTGGGAACGTAGGGGTAGGACTATAGGTGCCATTGTTGGTATAGTAATAGCCATAGTGGCCCTCGGCCTTGCCATAGGCCTTGGTCAGGGCTATAAAATGTTAACAACAAGCTTCTTCGAGAGGGTTTTCGGGACAAATACTGTGTTCCTATTCCCAGGGCAGAACTCCCAGTTGACGATTACCGATGTTTACGAGGTCATGAACATACCCCACGTGGTCAACGCAATACCCATACTATCCACGGTAGCCAGGGTGAACATTAATGGGCATGAGGTCACAGCCACTATAATAGGGGCTACGGAGCAGGAAATAATGCAGCTCTATGGAGTTACCTCACTGAGTAACGCCATACTGGCTGGCGCACCCGTACTCACGCCGGGTCTGGCCCTGGTTGGTTATGACGTGGCCTTCACAAACACTGGGCAGCAGATTGCCTACCCTGGCAGGTAATGGTGATAACCACGCCAGGCGGTTCAGAGCTCACGTACACCATAGGCGCCATAATGCAACAAAGTGGTATTGGTGTCATTGGTTTAAATCCAAATAATGCCATATTCATTGATGAGAACACATTCCTCTCACAATTCGACCCGTCGGGCACCGTCAACGGTATAATAGTCTATGTGGATTCACCAAACAATATTAATTATGTTACCAATGAGTTGAAGGCTTTGTTCCCAATGGACCAGGTATTAAACCTGTCAACACTACTCTCAAGCATTAATCAATTCTTCACAGTGCTTGAGCTCTTCCTAGCCTTCATAGCCGGTATAAGCTTTGTAATAATTGGTATTTGGATGTTTGACACAATGATGATAAACGTACTGCAGAGGACTAGGGAGTTCGGAATAATGAGGGCTGTGGGCTTCAGCGGCAGGTCAATACCACTACTCCTCATTATTGAGGCGGCAATAATAGCGATTATAGGCTCCGTAATTGGTACAGCACTACTAATGGCAATCACCAGCATCTTCCCAAGCCCATCCTCCTTCATGGGCACGGCATCCAGAGGACCTGGTGCGGCGGCTAGGGCTGCCGCTGCCTCATCTCCCTCAATCATGCTACCCATAGCCCTCACACCCCTTGACATTGCCGCAATATTCATACTGCCCATAGCCATAAACATAATTGCGGCGTTAGTACCCGCGATCAGGGCCATGAGAATACCACCAGCACAAACACTGCGTTACGAGTAAGCGTGGCGATCATAGGCATTGCCTTTGTTTAAAATTCATAGTTTAAGAACAGCCCTCCTAAGTATTGGGTCAGCAATTACATACTCATCATTAACCATCTCCACAATTCCATGGTCAATCAACTCCCTAAGCAATACATAGAGCGCCTTATCATTAATGACCCTCCCCTCGGCAACCTCGAGCGCGGCTTTAAGCTCTCTCCAACCCCTCCTAACGAATAATTCCCTAAGCAGGACCTTATACCTAGGACTCCTATTCATTAGGAAGTTCCTAAGCTCACTGAGCGCCAATGCGGTTGCAGACTCGAGAACCTCATCGAGTGAGTGCTTACCCTCAACCACGTACTGGTGACCGACATAGGTCAACCAACCAATGATACCGTCAAGCTCATTCACAACCCTAATCAGGAAGTCATCACTGGGCTTAACTCCATACTGCTCAAAGCCCCTCCTGAGGAAGTCCAGGGACTCATCAGGGCTGAGCCTCCTGGTATTCATGAAGTAAATATACCTACCAAACAATGGAGCCTCGGGATCCTTAACACGGAGAAACCTATCCAACAAACCAATCTCAGAACCCGACAGAAGGAACTTTACGTACCTCAGGTTATCATAGGCATACGCAAGGAGCATGTTGAAGTTAATCCAGGTGATTTTGCTCAACTCCTGGGCCTCATCAATCGCGATGACCACGGCCTTCCCCAACTCGGCGCCAAGGTCATTAATCGCATCAAGCAGCTCACCAATGCTTAACCTGCGGGACTCATTGAGCCTAATCTCCACGTGTATTGGTGATACTCCAATCCTAACCCACTTGATCCTAGATAGGGCTTCCCTAACTCTATCAATGATGGGCCTATTCCTGCCGAGGAAATCCTCAAGCCCACGCCTAATTAATTCAACAACGTCGGACCGCCTAGGCCTACCGCTGAACCTTGGGTCCAGGTAAATGAATGGGTAGCCAGCCTCATTAAGTGCGACCCTCATAAGTGAAGTCTTACCAGTCCTCCTGAGACCTCTAATAGCAATTATTTTCTCGTTAGTAATACCATTAATTAGGCTTCTCAACTCAGTCTCGAAGTTGTAAAGATCCTCTCTTCTGCTCTTGGGTTCAAGATCGAAGAGCATGTACCAGTTACTTACCCTATGGGCAAGTTATTAATCTAATGGGAATTAAGTGATAAATTAATAAAGGAGGGGAAGTTAATGACTTTGTCTTTAATTTTTCGAGGTCATATGCTTAATTTTTTGTTGATGATATCTGTCTCGGCGTTATCATGAGTATTATCACTTCATCAAGCGGCTTAATGCCGAATTTCTCCCTGACCTCCTTCGGTATTGTGAACTGCCTACTAGCCGTATGCTTGGTCTTTAGGAGCTTAACATTGTTGATCTGGATTTTATACCCATTATATTCAATGATTACATCCACGTATTTAACCTTATCAAGTCCTAACGATCTAACGAGATTTGCCGGCACCAATACCTGGTTATTTATATACACCTTTATCGTATACGGCAATTCACCTATCGGCAAACCTTTCCTACCAACCTTAATCTCCTCTGTGAACGTCATCACGTGTTACGACTCAATGATCTTTTAAAGGTTTTTTTGTAAAACTGAATTGTGAAACCCACGTGAAACTCACGCAGGGGTACCTAGCCGTATCCTGATTTATTATTGAAACTTAATTAGTGATTGAAAATAGATCAAAGGACATCACATCATGATAAGGTCCCCTTACATGTTCATTATATGCCATAGACTTAAAAATCGGTTTGTTAGTTACATAATTGATGATGAGGCGGTTGGGTCATGAGTAAATGATTGAAATCGCATGGCCTGAACAACTTAATAACCCGTGATACCTCAGTAATTGTGCCCTTTAGGGAGGATATCGAATTAATCAGGGGCTCGAGGAGCAATCTATTGCGTGGCAAGAGGATTGTGCTCGCCCTAACGGGTGGCATCTCAATCTATAGGGTTCCAGACATCGCCAGGGAGTTGATTAGGCATGGGGCTGACATAATCACGTTCATGAGCAAGGAGGCAAGCAAATTGCTTGGCCCAAGGATTATGGAGTGGGCCACGGGTAATCCCGTCTACGTGGAGTTGAGTGGTTATGCCGAGCACGTCAATATCTGCACCACGGCTAATGCCGTAGTTGTAATACCGGCCACAGCAAACACGATCAGTAAGGTGGCTAATGGCATTGGTGATACATCCGTGACCCTATGCGCAATGACGACGTTGGGTGCAGGGGTGCCATTACTATTCGTACCAGCAATGAATGAGTCTATGTGGAGGAACCCAATCATTAAGTCCAACATTGATAAACTACGTGGTCTGGGGGTCCGCTTTGTGGAGCCCGTGATTGAGGAGGGTAAGGCGAAGTTAGCGCCTAATCAGGAGGTTGTTGACTCGGTAATTGACCTACTATCACCTAGGGACATGGGTGGCTTATCCGTACTCATAACCTCGGGCCCAACTCACGAGTACATTGACGCCACCAAGTACATAACAACACCAAGCAGTGGATTAACGGGCTACTACTTCGCCAGGGAGGCCATGGCGAGGGGCGCCAGGGTGACGCTCATTGAAGGACCAGTGAGCATTAGCGACCCACCCGGTGTCGAGGTTTACAAGGTCAAGAGTGTCCTTGAGATGTACGAAATAGCCATTAAGCTTGTTAGTAAGCGTCACTACGACTTGGCGGTGCTCACGGCGGCACCGCTTGATTTCTACGTTAAGGATAGGGTAAGCGGCAAATTAAGTAGTGACTTGGACAAGGTGGTTGTTGAGTTACTGCAGGCGCCGAAAATAGCCAGGGACTTAAAGAAGTTCTCGCCAGGCACATTCCTAATAGCCTACAAGGCAGAGGTTGGGATTACCGAGGAGGAGTTGATTGCCAAGACACTGAAGAGGGCTTCTGAAGGTGACTGGGACCTGGCCCTGGCACACCTGGTTGGTGAGGGTAAGGGATTTGGCACCGAGAAGGATGAGGTTATTATTTTGGGTAAGGGTGGGGTCATTAAGAGGGTAGGCCCGTTACATAAACGTGAGTTAGCAAGGGAAGTTCTTAGCCTGTACTTATCCATGGCAGGACATGTTAAGGGTTGAGATACTAAATAGCCATATATACTATTAAGTAATATAAGTAATATTAGGTAATACTTTAAATAATTCCCTAACGTAATAAATCGCCATGAGTAACCCAACAGTTCCTGAACACGTTAGAAGGAGGGGCTTAATGCTCGCGTCAATATCAACCTTCCTAGCATGGGCACTTGAGTATTACGACTTCCTAATCTACTTCTCACTAATACCATACATAAGTGAGTTGTTCTTCCCAAAGTCAAACCCATTGGCAGCACTACTATACACGCTGTTGGTCTTCGCTGTTGGCTACTTCGCAAGGCCTCTCGGCGCAATATTCTTCGGGCACCTTGGGGATAAGTATGGTAGGAGGAATGCCCTGCTCGGTGATGCAATCACGATGGCGGTGGCGACCATAGCCATTGCGCTACTACCGACATACTCACAAATAGGTATTTGGGCACCAACCCTACTCACCATATTCAGATTCATCCAGGGATTTGGCTATGGCGGGGAGGCTGGCGGCGGTGTTGTGTGGGCCCTTGAGTTTGCCTCGCCGAGGTGGCGCGGCCTTGTTAATGGCGTGCTTAATTCAAGCATGTTAGTCGCAACCCTACTCGCAACTGGCCTACTACTCCTCGTCCGCGCTTACTACCCAATAGACACGGTTGGCTGGAGAATACTATTCCTGAGTGGCGCCGTCGTTGTCATTATCGGCTTAATTATAAGGTTCGCAGCCCCCGAATCAATACTATGGGAGAGGAAGAAGGAGGAGGGCAGGATAGTTAAGGTGCCACTGGCAACAGCCATCAGGAGGTACTGGTTCAGCCTCATACTAGTCATCCTGATAAACCCTGGGCCTAACCTTCGTGTTCTACGCAGGTTACGGCTTCGTAACAACATTCACAAAATTACTATCAAGTTACATGCCAGAGCTCCAGAAGGCATTCGTTAAGCTAACATACCTACCACTCATGCTCGGTAGCATTGGCGGCATAATAGGCAATACGTTTGGAGGTTACCTAACCGACCTCTTCGGTAGGAGGAGGATGCTAATCATCCCAACGGCAATACTCCTAATCACCATATACCACTCTACCTAGCCCTAACAGCACTCTCAATACCAATAATGGCCCTGTCACTAGCCTCATGTACTTCATATTCACCCTAAGCGCCACAGTACAAACCGCATACTTCTCGGAAATATTCCCAACGGAGGTCAGGTGGAGTGGCATTGGCTTCGGCTGGAACCTAAACGCAGCCATAGGATCGCTAGCCCCAACCTTTGCATTACTGCTATACACCAACCTAAAGAGCGCCATGAACCCGATAAGTGCCGCCGCCCTGGCACCATCCATCGTTGTCATGATAGGTGCAGCAATGACAATAATAGGCGCCTCAATAGGCCCCGAAACAGTTAGGAAGCAGCTTGAGTAATTAATTTAATTTTTAATTCAAATTTTTATTTCTTATAATTCCTTAGTAATTCTATTAGTTCCTTCACAACATCCCTATAATCGCCAACAATCCCATAATCAGCATACTGGAATATGGGCGCATTCGGATCACTATTTATCGCCACAATAACTTTAGACTCCTTCATACCAAATACATGCTGTATGGCCCCGCTTACGCCAACGCCTATGTAGAGTGTGGGTCTTATGGTTTTGCCTGTTTGGCCGACTTGCCTGTCGGCTGGTAGCCAACCTGCGTCTACGACTTTCTTAGTGCCGCCTATTGTACCGCCTAACAATCTGGCTAATTCGGTAAGTAGTTTAACACCGTCCGCGCTACCGACGCCGCGCCCAGCCACGACAACTATGTCCGCCTTCTCAACTGGTGGTAATTCCTCGCCCTTAACCACGGGCCTAACCTCGATGAGTCCTTGTCCATTTATGTTGGGTATTGAGTCTATGGTTTCGGCGATGATCTCACCCTTCCTGCTGGTGTCCCTGGGTGGTGTTGGGAATACATTAGGCCTAACGCTGGCTAATTGCGGTCTCCTGGTTGGTGTCCTTATGTGGGCAAGTATGTTACCACCATACGTGGGTCTCACCTGATCTAGGTCCCTGGTCTTCGGATCCACGTCCAGCTCCGTGCAGTCAGCCGTGATTCCAGTCCTCAATGAGTTGGCTACGTACGGCGCCAATTCCCTACCCCTCTTGGTTGCTGCGAAGAGTATTATCTCGGGCTTGTACTTATTGGCTAATTGAACAATGACGTTAGCGTATATGTGCGGCACGTACTTGGCCAGGGCTGGGTGGTCAACATATATGACCCTGTCAGCGCCATAGTAGATGGGCTCCTTAACGACATCGCCGAGGTTGCTGCCGAGCATTATTGCCGTCACGTCAGTGTTTATCTTACTTGCCAACTCCCTGGCCTTACCAATGAGTTGTAGGCTACCGTCCTTAATAACACCATTCACATACTCAACATACACCCAAATACCCTTATGCTCATTCTTATTCACTGGATTCCACTCACTACAGATCTTTTGCTGGGCCTGAGCCGCACTCATGGCCTAATCACCCCCTCCTTAGTCAGGTTATCAAGTAACCATTTTGCTGCCTCCTTTGGATCTCCCTTGAATATTTGCTTCTTCCTCTCTATAGGCTTAGCATCCTCAATCTTAGCAACAATCGTTGGTGAACCCCTAAGTCCAATGCACTCCCTCTCCAGCTTCAACGTGTTATTATCAACAACCTTCACTAAACCGTTCAATTTAGCCTCAACCTTCCTAACCAGGCTTATATCCCTCGGCGGATTACTATTCTTATAAACACTAATGATTATTGGCATCTTGTACTCATACGTTTCATAAACACCCTCATCCTCAAGGTACCTAGTAACCACGATGAGCCTATCCTCAAGCTTAACCTCAGCATCAACGGCATAATAGACAAAGGGCAGGCTGAGCCAGGAAGCGACCTGCGCCGGCATGTGGGCCGTGGTCGAGTCCGTGGTCTCCTCACCAAACACGATCAAGTCGAAGTTAGGGAATAACCTTTGTATGCTCCTGGCCACCGTGTACGAGGTAGCCAGCGTGTCGGCACCCGCGAAGGCCCTATCAGTGATTAGGTATGCCTCGTCAGCACCCATACCGATTGTCGACTCGAGGAAGTCCTTACCACTTGGTGGGGCCATGGAGAGGGTTATCACCTTACCACCATACCTGTCCTTAAGCCTTAGGGCGAATTCGAGGGCGTTTCTATCATATGGGTTAAGCATTAGTGGTACACCCTCGCGAACAAGGTTGTGGGTCACGGGGTCCAGCCTAACAGCAGTTACGTTAGGCACTGCCGCCTTCACTGGAACGATTATCGTTAATCCACTCATCAACAGGTGGGATATACATTTGACTTAAATTTATTTCTGAACTTTGACATATATAGCATTATATAGCCGATATCGACTCATCAAGCCATACCTCACGTTAATTCCCCTATCCCTAAAGGAACACATGGAGCAGTTAAATTTAACGGGCTTAACCCTGCTTTAATATTATAATTATGTATGCAAGAATTTCTGAGTTTCCCTGTTAATGCATGATTATAATTGATTACAGCCACTTAAGGTTGAGCATTATATTTAAATTGATTAGCTAGGGCGTAAACCCTCCTATTAAAATCATTGTAATTAGTAGAAATTTAAAATCATGCGAAGTAGAAAGTCACTTAATGCTCGTGGGCTATCACCCAAACCTATATTGCACGCCAAACCCACTCTTCGGGTAATTCCACTCAATGTTGTTCTCAGGGCAGACTGTGCGGCATGTGCCGCACTCTAGGCACCCCTCGTGAGAGAAGAGCACTGTACCGTCGGGGCCCGGCGTGTAGCAGCGGGCTGGGCATAGGAATAGGCAGGGCTTCTTATCGCACTTCCTGCACTGCTCAGGGTCTATGATCCTGATGTGCGGTCTCTGGTCAACATCCCAGGCATTGCTGTTTAATCTCTCCTCGATTGGTATCTTCCTGTCCAGGCTCATAGGTTCATCACCAGCCTGATCGCGTCTTTTGCGAGATCAATTAGTGTTAACTTACCCTTACTCTCTAGGAATGTTGAGCCTAACTTTCTCGGAGTTCCATCAACCTCGAAGTACCTCCTCAGTAGGTTGTTTATCATCCTCACGTAATCATTATACAGCCTCGGATCTATTAAAACCTTGTGTGCATTCCTAAAGGTCCTGAGTTCCCTAAGCACGAAGGACCCCTCAAGCAACTTGCCATAAATGGATAGGGACTCCTCGTCATACTTACCCAGGTCATGCGCCTTAGTAACGGCCTCCGCAGCCAGCCTACCGCTCTCCATTGCGAAGTCCACGCCCCTAATTATTATGCCAAGGTGCAGTAGGAAGCCTGCCGCATCACCAACAACCAGGTAACCATTGCCGTACAGCTTGGGCGGCGCCGCGTTAATGCCGGCAACCGGTGTTAAGTGTGCTGAGTACTCGAGGAGCTGCCCACCCTTAATGAGTCTCTTAACCATTGGGTGGAGCCTAAACTCCTCAATTAAGTCGTGAACTGGTATGTCGAGTTGATACCCATAGCTTAGGTATACCACTATGCCCAGGGTTATCGCCTCCTTATTCGTGTAAATAAAGGCACCACCAGGTAGGTAATGCGTTGGGAAGCCAGCGATTACCCAGCAAGGCCTCATCCTCATCTAGGTTAAACCTCTCATTAATCTCCTCCCTACTCAACTTAATGACCTCCTTAACTCCAAGAGCCACGAGGTCGGGGCTTAACTTTGGTACTAAACCACTTCTCTCGAGTACTAGCCTGTTTATGCCCTCGGCGATTATCGTTACATCACCATAAACCTCATCATTACCTGCCCTAATACCGACAACCCTGCCATCCCTAATGATTAATGAATCAACAGGCACCTCAGAAACAACCACGGCGCCCGCGGACTCGGCCTTCTTATCAAGCCACTCAACGAAGTTCGTTAGGTATGCGTGAATGACCTGTGCTCGACCTTAGTGGTCTCGAAGTCCACCGTTGTCCAGGAGTCCTCGGTCATCATTGTTATCCTCTCCCTCCTAACCCAGCGCTCCACGGGAGCCTCCTTAACATACTCAGGATACAGCTTATCGAGGACGTGCGCGTAGATCCTACCGCCAAATACATTCTTTGAGCCGGGCTTCTTACCACGCTCAATAACCAACACCTTAAACCCTTTACTCGCTAATTGCTGAGCGGCGGTAAGTCCCGCTGGTCCTGCGCCAACCACTATCACATCGAACTTGGTTCCCACGAGGTCAGGGATTAGACATACAGCTTATTAAGTATTAACGCTAAATAGATTTATTTAATTCAATTTAATACTCTTTTGATGGGTGATGATAACGAACCCAGCGGAATAGAATGACGCAGCTCTATCCTGGCTGATATACTCAAAAGAGTTTTGCTGCCTCGAAAAGCTACGTAGAAATCTCACGTTGCATTTCGAGTAAACAGGCTTAATTCTAGAGATCTAAAAAGATTTTGTTGGTATGTCATCATTAGGCGAACATATTGATCAGATGATAGAGAAGAAGGTTGAGGATTCAGGAAGTGGTGCTGGCGCATTAATAGCGGCGATAAGGTTATTGAATAAGGGCGTTGTCAGGTGGGCACTTAGGGTATTAACTAAGGAGGTTGAATTCAATGGCGAAAGGAAACCATTAATGGAGTGGGTATTGGCAAAGTACGCAGGAGAAACCCAGTGTCCAACAGTAACGCACTTCGTTGCGCCATTCTTCGAGATGGGCATGAAACTCGCCACGGCCTGGCTACACGCCGATGAGGAACCCATAAAGCAATTACTGAGCGATCCAGCGATTAGGAGGGGCATAGTCACAACGCTTAGGGGTATTGCGTTGTTCGGCGTAACGACACCGCAGAAGTTACCTGCCCCATTCTTCATAGTCTGGAACTTCACAAACGCATGCAACCTTAAGTGCATGCACTGCTACCAAAACGCCGGTAAGCCACTACCGAATGAGTTAACGCTTGAGGAGAAGCTTAGAGTCGTGAAGGAGCTTGACGAGGCTGGAGTACCTGCAATCGCCCTATCAGGTGGTGAACCAACAGTCCATAGGGACTTCTGGCCAGTACTTGCCGAAATAAACAGGAGGGGCTTCTACTCAGCCATTGCGACTAATGGAACCACATTCGCAAACCTAGAATTCGCAGAGAGGGCTAAGAAGCTTGGGCTTAGGTACGTCGAGATAAGCATAGACGCTGCCGACCCAAACGTCCACGATAAGTTCAGGGGCGTACCAGGAGCCTGGGCTAAGGCCGTGCAGGGACTAAAAAAATGCCGTTAAGCTCGGCTTCAGCGCCGCCCTCGCATTCACGGTGACTAAGTACAATATTCACGAGGTTGATAAGATACTCGACCTAGCCCAGGAAATCGGCGTTAAGAGGGTCGTGTTCTTCAACTTCATCCCAGTCGGTAGGGGTCGTGAGAACCTGGAGATTGATCTGTCGCCTGAGGAGAGGGAGGATTTCCTTAGGCACGTTTATAAGGAGATGAAGAGGAGGAAGATGGAGATCATAAGCACGGCACCGCAGTACGGCAGGGTCGTCAATCAATTAAGTGGTGGTGAAGACGTATCGCCAACCCACTTCGTAGTTGCTAATGACCCAATAACCAGGGAGTTAACGGAGTTCATTGGCGGCTGCGGTGCTGGTCGTGTGTACGCGGCTATCGAACCTGAGGGTACCGTCACACCATGCGTCTTCCTACCATACCCAGTGGGCAACCTTAGGACTAAGTCCTTCTGGGACATCTGGATGGATCCGTTCATGGAGAATTTCAGGGATAGGGATAGGCTTGAGGGGTTCTGCGGTAGGTGCCCGTATAAGTTGATCTGTGGTGGTTGTAGGGCCAGGGCGTATAACTACTTCGGTGATGTACTCGCACCAGACCCAGGCTGCATATACAACTCGGCTGAGTGGAGGAAGTTGCAGGAGGATGTATTGAAGATTAAGGTGAAGGTGTCGCCACTAGTCTTTAAGTGAGGCGATTAGCGTGAAAGTATTACTCGCGGTTCCTCCAGGTATTGATAAGTTGGAGCTGTATAAGGTGCTTGGCTTAAGGCCCCGCCACTCGGGCTTGCTGGATAGCTGCGGTTCTCGAGAGGGCTGGGCATAAAGTTAGGATAATCGACTCACCAACAGAGGGCATTGATCAAAAGACGTTTATGAATGAGGTCAAGTCCTGGCAACCGGACGTTGTTGGGATAACGGCAATAACACCAACCGTGTATAAGCCTATGAAACGGCCAAGGCTATCAAGGAGTATGATAGGGACCTGCCAGTAATAATGGGTGGTCCTCACGTAACCTTCATGTACGAGGAGGCGCTCAACAATAACGTTGATGTTGTAGTTAGGGGTGAGGGTGAGTACACAACACTTGAGCTCATAAATACTATGGAGAAGTATGGGTTAGATCCAACGAGATTAAGGACAATAAGGGGTTTAGCGTTTAAGGATGGGGATCAGGTAATTAGGACTCAGGATAGGCCACCCATTAGGAACCTGGATGAGTTACCACCGCCAGCCCGTCACCTACTGCCCATGGATAAGTACACACTCTTCGGTAAGCCCATTAGGATAGTTCACGTGATGGCAAGTAGGGGTTGCCCATATGGTTGTTCTTTCTGTTCCACGTCATACTTCTGGGGCCGCATGATTAGGTATAGGTCTGCCAAGGCGGTGGTTGATGAGATCGAGGATGCGGTAAATAGGTATAAGACGAACATAATAGTGTTCACGGATGACGAGTTCACACTCGGTAAGAGGTTCGTTTACGAATTCCTCAGGGAGCTTGAGGAGAGGAAGCTTGACATAAACTTCTCCTGCGGCTCAAGGGTCGACACAATCGATAAGGAGATGATGATTGCACTGAAGAACCATGGGTGCACCGCGCTATACTTCGGCGTTGAGTCTGGGAGTCAGGACACAATTAATAAGATCGGCAAGAGGATAACTCTCGAGCAGGCTGTTAAGGTGTTTCAGTGGGCTAAGGAGGTTAAGATAGACCACGTGGGCTCCTTCGTAATAGGCTTCCCATGGGAGTCTATCGATGATATGAAGAATACGGTGAGGTTCGCCATGAAGCTCGACCCAACCTACGCCCAATTCACAGTAGCCACACCATACCCAGGCACACCGCTTTACTACCAAGCGCTTAGTGATAATCTCATTGAGGATTGGAATTGGGAGCACTGGACGACTCTTAAGGCTGTGATGAGGGGTTACAGATTCACTAAGGAGCAGGCTCAGAAGATGCTCCAGTGGGCGTATGTGAAGTACTATAGTAGGCTTGGCTTTTTAGTGCGTGAGTTGATACATGGTAGGCTGGGCACGATAATATCAGCCATAAAGAACTCCCTGGTTCCCTGGTTCACGGAGAGGCTGCTGAGACGCGGTGAGTAATTAAGTAACTAAGTCGTGGCGTTGAGTATCTCCCTTAAGATCGTTAGGTTTCTCCTACCTGGCAGTGTGGCATTGATGAAGGAGTCACGGTCCAGGTTCACGCCCCACCTGCTGATTATACTCAGCACATTATCAAGGTCGTCACCAAACGAGCCACTCTCGACATAGTTATGTACCATATTCAATGCGCTATACACAGTATCTAGTCCATAAACCCTGGCTAGCCACATGATTATGTCAGGCACGTTTAGGATGACCATGTTCTTATCGCTTAACCTAATGATTAACCTCATGTATAGTGTTGTGACGTTATTCACGGTAACACACTGCACCTTATCACAATCATTATCGCTTACGATGAAGTTCTCATGAATCTTAATACTACCAGTCCCGAACTCGATCGACAGGAAGGCACTAAGCCTACCCAGTCTAAATATTTCTATCTCATTACCAAGCCGCTCAACAATCCTCCTCATGCGCCTAAAGAATCTATGGACATCATTCCTACTGCAATTCCTCACTGTGAGTGGTGTTGTGGCGAGGACTGGTAAATCCATGCAGTTAAGGCCGAGGTTTTTACAGAACTCCGTCCTTTTATATAGTATGAATAGTATTAGGTGTAGTGTGTCCAGGTATTTAATTGGGCATTCGTTAACAGGTACTTCCCTAAAATCCATAAGTGTGCTATCACCTCATTATTGGTCATTTACTTAAAAATCTATTGATCTAATACAGATGTGATTTAGATGTGTAGATTACTATTACTTCTTAGCCGCAGCCTTCTTCTCAGTCTTCCTCTTCTTCATCTCCTCACGAATCTTCTTAGCCTCCTCCTTAGGAATGTTCCTGAGCCTTATGTAGAGTGGTTCCACTTTCTCGCCGGTGCTTGGGTCGTCATAGACGTGGGCTTCGATAATGCTCCTGTGCTTACCGTACTCGGTGATCACCCTTATGATGTACACCTGCTTAACATCAACGCCCATGGCCTTGGCAATCTCCTCACGTAACTGAACCCTGCTCGGTGTTGGTAATCCCACGTGCCATGCCTCGGCGGTCACCTCCTTGCGCCCAATGACCTTATTCTCCCTAATGTTGAGCAACTTGAATACAAGCTTACCCGCCTCAACACCCTCCGGCAGTTTTGGCATTGGTATTGACATCATTAATTGACGTGGAGGAACCCCTTAATAAGTATTAAATTGGTTATTTCCGGGTCACAGCACCTCGATTGCGTACATACCAGCTTGGTGATGCCGAGTCTCTTGGCTATGCAGGATTCCTCGGGCTTAAGTATTATTATCAGGCCCATCCAATCCTTCGTGAAGTCAGTACCACCGCACACTGGGCACTTCTCGGTATCCTCAGGCACCACGGCCTTGCAATTCCTACAAGCCTTATAACCAGGCAGTGGACTGCGCCTGACCGGTCTCCTACCCCTCGCACTCATTACACGTGTTGCGCGGGTTTACTTTAATAAGGCTTATCCAGGTACTGTGCTCGGTAATGAACGAGACCGTGAATAGGATGATCGAGGTATTCAAGAACATGAGGGACGAACTCGAGAGTGTGGGTTGGTACCCAGTTGATGCGGAGTCTACGAGGTGGTGGGGTGGTGCGGAAACACCTGATGAGGTTGTTATCACTGCAATACTCGTTCAACAAACCCGCTGGGACGTGGTTCATGAGGTACTTAACAGGCTTAGGGAGCTTGGCCTAAATACCCTCAGGGGCATTGCCGATGTTGACCCTAATTACCTGGCCGAGGTCATTAAGGGCGTTAATTACAGGTTCACGAAGGCCCAGAGACTCGTTAAGCTTGCCCGTAATATTACGATGATTGGCGGTTTAGAGAAACTAAGGTTGAGGAGCGATGTTAGGGATTTCCTGCTTAATCAGGAGGGTGTTGGTAGGGAGACCGCAGACTCAATAATGCTCTTTGCCCTAAACATACCAACACTACCCATTTCACAATACACGAAGCGGGTGCTTAATAGGGTATTGGGCATTAACCCCGGCAACGATTATGACTTGTGGAAGAGGACGCTTGAGGAGTTGATACTGAGGGACTTATACATTTACAAGTTGGTGCATGCTTCCGTGGTCACAATCGGTAAGACGTACTGCCTACCTAATAACCCGCAATGCGATAAGTGTCCATTGAGGGGCATTTGCCTATACGCCAATGGTGGGAGAGGCAGCCGTTAATCACTACTTGTTAGCGCTTTCATTAACTGTTCAAGTCCATGGTCAACAGCATCAACACCCAATAACTCCCTCTCCGGCGATAAATCACCCACTGCATACCTCTCAAGGTACTTCTGGTTAATAATTATGAAGTTTGGCCCCCACTTATATAGCTTCAAGACCTCCATGCTTCGTCCCTGAAGCCCATTATGTATAGGGCCGCGGCTACGGCCTCGATAGTGCTCAGTATGTATGGCTTGCCGTAGTGCGTTGGGTTAGCGGCTATGAGTAGTGGTAGTCTCCTCCTAATGAATCGGCCATGGATAAGCCTTGAATGAATATCAACAGCCCTTTTCCAGGAGCAGTCAATGAGTGATAAACCCCTTGATTCGGCAATAGCCCTATCACTGGGCATTAGTGGGGTTTTGACCGTTGGGTCAAGCATTATTGAGCCACTCGGTAACGCCTTAATACCATTAACCAACTGTGCAAACCCGAACCTGGTAAGCTTAATTGCCGTATTCTTCCTCGGGTCATCCTGTGGCAGCCTATAAATGAAGATCCTGAATGCCACAATACTCCACAGTGTTAAATAACTTAATGCTTTAATAACCAATTCCCCATACTAGCAGTAATGAGTAAATTGCCTCATTATCGGGAGGGTCTCCGCGCGGTGACAGGCTCCGGTGAGTATATCGATGATATACCCACGCCTCCAGGTACGCTCTACATGGCGATTTACAGGAGCCCCTACGCCCACGCTCGAATACTTAGGGTCGACCTGAGCGGTGTCTTTGAGCATGGCGGTATTGCCTATGGACCAAGCGAACTGGCTAAGGTGATCCCAAACCCATTCCCACTTGCGGTGGATGCCCCGATTAAGTACTACCCATTCGCACGGGATAAGGCTAGGTTTGTTGGTGAGCCTATAGCCGTGGTCCTCGCTGATGATCCCTACAGGGCTATTGACCTGCTTGACTATGTTCAAGTCGATTTCGAGCCATTAAAACCAGTACTGACCTTCGATGATGCGTTAAAGGGTGAGGTCCTCGTTCATGAGGAGCTTAAGTCGAATGTAGCCATGTATAGGCACATGAAGTTTGGCCCAGTGGATAAGGTATTTTCTGAGACCCCCGTGATTGTGAAGCGCGAATTCTATTATCAGAAGTATAATGCAATGCCCCTGGAGACCTACGGAGTCCTTGCGCATTATGTAAATGGTGAGTTAAATGTATGGGCTAACGTTCAGGGACCAATGTTAATAGCGTACTTCATAACGAGGGCACTGGGATTACCGAACGGGCAGTCTCAGGCTTTTTGGACCTAGGGACGTTGGCGGCAGCTTCGGTTCTAAGTACATGCTATACCCATACATAACACTGGCAGCTGCTGCATCCATGCTGAGCGGTAAGCCCGTTAAGTGGGTTGAGAGTAGGACCGAGCACTTGGTCGGTAGTAACTCGGGCGGTGCTAGGAAGGGTGTTGTAGAGGTTGCGGCCACTAAGGATGGACTTATTCAGGGGTTTAAGTATAGGTTTTATGAGGACGTTGGTGCGTATCCAAGACCACCTGATCCCGGCGTGCTGTTTAGGGTTCATGGTAACATGAACGGCGCCTACGACGTCAGGGCTATTGAGGTTGAGGACTACGTGGTAGTCACAAATAAGTTACCATCAGGTCTCAATAGGGCGTATGGTGGGCCACCATTCTACTTCATGCTTGAGGTTGCTGTTAATGAGTTAGCCCGTGAACTCGGTATAGATCCACTCGAGCTCAGGGTTAAGAATCTCATTAGGGAGTTCCCGAAGAAGATCGGCGATGAGTATTTCTACGAGACCGTGACTGGTGGTTTATACCCCAGGCAGGACTATGAGAGGGTTGTCAGGGCAATAGAACCGGAGTATAAGCGTTGGCTTGAGGAAAGGAGGAAGAACCCAAACATTGGTGTTGGCATTGCCGTACTCGTTGAGCCTGCAGGTACTAACTTGGGCTATACGGACCTAGCCATTGAGCCAAGTAAGCGTAAGTATCCGCACTCTGGCTCTGGCTCCTACGTAACCATTAGCATTGACATGAGTGGCTACATTAGGGTTTTTGTTAACGGCACTAATGAGGGGCTTGGTCATGAAACAACGCTTGCCGAGGTGGTTGCGTCGGAACTTGGTGTTGATCCATCAATCATCACCGTTGAGAATAGGGTTGATACCACAAGGACGTGGGCGTTATCCGATGGTTCATACTCGTCCAGGTTTGCCCCAATAGTGGTTAGTGCCGCAATACTTGCGGCTAGGCAGTTAAGGGAGAAGTTGACGAGGCTCGCCATGGCGATTTTAGGCACAGATAAGGTTGGTTATGAGAATGGCCAGTTCTATGACGTGAATAACCCAAGCAGGAGAATCGACATTAGGAGGATTGTTTCATCAGTTAATTGGGATCCAGGTTCATTACCGGAGGGTTTAGATGCATCATTAAGCGCAACCGTGTTTTACCAACCACCAACGGTTAAGGCTGCTGAGGGTGATAGGATTAACTCATCCGCCACATATGCAATTCAGGCACAACTTGCCGTTATTGAACTTGATCCGAATACGTACGACATTAGGGTTAAGAAGTATGTAGTAGCGCATGATGCTGGGAGAATACTCAAGAGGGAATTCGTCGATGGACAGTTAATGGGTGGTTTAATGCACGGCCTTGCCCTCACTCTTTATGAGGAGTTAATGTATGATGATCAGGGCAACCCATTAACAACTAGTCTCGACATTTACGAGTCACCAACGTTCGCGGAAGCCGTAGGTATGGAGGTGGAATTCATACACTTTGAGACACCGACAAAGCACCTAGTCTCTGGTGCGCATGGTGTTGGTGAGGGCGTGATGATGGGAGTGCCAGCAGCAATTGTTAACGCCCTAGCCTCAATAATTGGTAAGGCAATTACGGACCTACCACTAAGGCTTATAAGATAATGAGGGCGATCGAGAGGTGATGGGCATGGCATACGCACTCGGTATCCCCAGGGGATTTAAGTACGTCAGGGCGTCCACAATTGATGAGGCCTTGAAATTACTCAATGAGTATGGCGGTGATGCTAAGGTGCTTGCTGGCGGCATGAGCCTAATGCCAATGCTCAAGCTTAGGATGACTGAGGTTAAGTACCTAGTCGACATATTGGGCATTAATGATCTTAGGTATGTCAGGGTTGACGGTAATTACCTGAGGATTGGCGCATTGGTTACGCATAATGACGTCGCGATGAACAGGCTCATTAATGACCACGCGAAGATACTGAGTGAATCAGCGTGGCACATAGCCGATATCCAGGTTAGGAACTTAGGCACAATAGGCGGTAGCATAGCGCATGCGGACCCAGCTGCTAATTACTACCCGGTCCTCATAGCCCTGGATGCCGAGGTCGTGATTAAGGGCGCTGATACGGAAAGGGCGGTCAAGGTCTCAGACCTATATAAAGGGCCGTACTTCACTGACCTAAGGCCTAGCGAGATAATTACGGAGGTTAGAATACCGCTTAATGGCTTCAGGGGCGTTTATGAATTCTTCAGAAGGGGTGGCGCTGCATTCCCAAGCGTTATTGTTGCGGTCACTTATCAGGAGAGGGATGGCGTTATCGTGGACTCCAGGATAGTGATTGGTGCTGTTTATCCCGAGCCCGTTCTAGTGAGCGGTCATTTGAATGGACTTGGAGTTAAGGAGGTTGGTGTTAAGGCGAGCGATATTGTTAATTCCATATTCTCATCAATAGACACTAAGCCGCTTGAGGACACCCACGCACCTGGTGATTATAAGGTTAGGGTTGCCAGGAACCTACTGACTAAGGCATTAACGGAGATAGCCAGTGGCTCAATACAATATATTAAGGCAACTACTAAAGATGAATTAATTAAGTGGGAGTTCAGGGATGGCGTTGAGTACGTGGGTGATCTAGTCAGGGTTAGGGTTAATGTTAATGGGCAGTGGATTGAGGACCTTGTGGAGCCTAGGCTATTACTTCTCGACTTCTTAAGGAGGCATGGCTTTAGGGAGGTTAGGCGTGGCTGTGATGAGGGTAAGTGCGGTGCGTGTACGGTCCTCGTCGATGGTAGGGCTGTGAAGTCCTGCATGGTGCCCGTGGTCAGGGTCTCCGGGCACTCAGTCACTACGGTAAGGGGCTTGAGTAAGGGCATGGAGCTTCACCCAATACAGAGGGCATTCCTTGAGGAGTATGCAATGCAGTGTGGTTATTGCACTCACGGCTTCATGATGGTTACTCATGACTACCTCACAAACATAGACCCAACGGCTAATGACGAGATACTGAAGCTAAGTATTAAGAATATTTGTCGCTGCACGGGCTACATGAACATAATCAAGGCAATCAAGAGGGCTGCTAAGTACATGAGTGGATCAGCCTAGGTTTACTTCTTTCTATCTCTTTTAATATCAAAATAATAACGCAATCAAATGGTATTACGGTAATGGCAATAATCCCAAAATATTAAATACCTCGCCATAAACCTCTTTTAATAATGAGTTCTGCTGTGAATTCAACAGCAGCGCAGACCGAGGTATTTGGCTTCATACCACAGGGTGTGTTTTACACGGTACTCACTGCCGTGGTAATAATCGTCGTGGGTTACGTGGTTGGTAGGCTCGTGGAGATACTAATCAAGAAAATATCATACACCACCGGGCTCGACGCCTTCTTCAGAAAGACCTCCGTAGGCCGCGCACTACTTAGGAGCGGTTATACGGCTGGTGACTTCCTGGGCCTATTCGTTAAGTGGGTTATTTACATAGCGGCTATTTTCTACGCACTCCTTGAATTATCCTACGCAAGCCCAAACCTGGCATTCCTATATGACACGTCCAAGAGCGTATTGACATACCTGCCATACCTCGTCTCCGGCGTTATTATCCTAATCATTGGTTTAATAATGGTTGATTGGATAAGTGATTACTTCAAGCGTAGTTACCCAACTAATGATCAATATGCACAGACATTACTTAACTTCGTTGGTGATGCCTTCAGGTTTATCCTTTACTACATGGTCATAACAATAGCCCTGAGTGTCATGAAGGTTAACGTGACAATACTCTACATATTCGCCCAGGGACTCGCGTGGGCGGTTGCCATTGGGCTTGGCGTGGCGATAGGCCTTGTGCTCGCCGTACCATTGAGGGAACCATTGAGGAGGTTCCTCGAGCGTGAGTGGCCACAGACAGGTAGGAGTGAAAGGAGGGGTGATGGGGGTGGCTAAGTCCGTCATTGGCGTTATAATGTATCAGACGAGCAATAGTAAAGGGCAGGAATTGGTTGCCCAGAGGATGGTTAAGTGGTTCCTTAGGCTTGGTTATGAGGCTTACCTAATAACGAGCATTTACCATGACGGTAATGAGGTCATTAGGAGAAGGACCGTGGAGACATCACTGGAGGGCTACATATTTCAGGAGAAGGACCCAGCCATTGGACTGCCCACGATTAGGGTTGATAGTTACATGGCCAAGTGGCCCCCGAGGAGGATCATGTTCAAGAACTTCGTCGATGTGCTCAGGAGGATCAGTGAGAACTTCAGTGTCAACGCATTGATAACGCACTCCACACTTTGGAATGGACCTGAGGACACGGCTAAGTACGTGATGTGGAGGAGGATGCTAACAACATTCGGTCTCGAGGGCGGCAACGTATTCTTCGGCCATATGAGCCACTACCAACCGCCTGACCCAACTAGGTATGACGTTGTCGAGAGGACCTATAGGCTTGCCTGGAACCACATGGCCTTCCCGGAGATCTTTAAGGCAGCAAACCTAGTCCTATGCGTGACGCCACTCGAGGGTGAGGAGATGATCAGGATGGGTGCCAGGCCTGAGCAGATATACGTGTTCCCAGGCGGTATTGACGATGATGAGGTCGCCGACTTAAGCGCCGTTGACTCGAGCGACTTCAGGGTTAAGTACAGGATACCGGATGACGTCAAGATTGTGGCTTACCTAGGCACAGTTGAGGAGAGAAAGAATCCACTGGCCGTTGTTAGGGTGGCTAAGATACTTAGGCATAGGCGTGACGTGCACTTCGTGATCGCAGGTAAGCCAGGTGATCAATGGGATGAGGTCGTTAGGGAGAGTAGGGACTTGAAGAACGTCACCCTGACTGGGGAGTTGAGTGTTGAGGATAAGAAGAAGTTAATCAAGGAGGCCTACGTGAACATAATAATGAGTAAGATGGAGGCCCTTGGACTAACCCAGCTGGAGTTTATGTATGGTGGTGTCCCGGTAATTACGTCAGCGGTCTACGGGCAGAAGTGGGTTGTTAGGGATGGGGTTGATGGTATTCATGTTAATGGGCCAGACGACATCGAGGGTGCGGCCAAGGCCGTGGAGAGACTCCTGGATCATCCTGAGGAGAGGGATAGGATGGGTAGGAATGCCAGGGAGAGAGCATCGCAGTTGCTGATGAGTAAGCTCGTTAAGGAGCTTGCGGTTAAGATCGAGGAGTACCTACGTTAGGGATCCGTTAACATGCTATTGAATTGTTCAACTATTGAGTAGACGACCCAAGCCATCTCTACGGACCACAGGAAGTAGATGAGGGGCGTGATATTCACGGTAACCCCATAGGCACTGATAGTACTTGGTACAGAGAGGAATATGGCCGTTATCAACGTAGCCTCACCAAGAATCACAGGGTATGCAAGTACGTGACCCGCCAATAAACCACGTAGGAAGCCAGTACGGCGAAGGCGATTATCAACGTGATGTACTCGCCCAGGGCCACAAACCTAAAGGGTAGGTGAGCCATGAATGAGCTAAGTAATGAGTATAGTACCAGCATTAGTATTAGGAGTAGTACATCACCCACGGCATTAATGGCGCCACTTATTAATCTGTCCCTGATCCTCATGATGGGGTCACCGTACTCGTAACATTGGCAATGCCAGGTATCGATACAGTGATACTTATTGGCGAGCCCAATGATGTTATTGGCATGGTTAAGTTGCCGAACCCGTAAGGCTCGACGTAAATGCTCCTTGACATGGTACCCTGACTAATCGTTATTATAATAGGCAATGGCAGTGGATTATGAATAGCAAAGACTAGGTAATAATTACTGTCAACCTGGCGAATACTCGCACTAACGTACCTGGATAAATTACCCACCTTTAATGCGGAGATCCCAATCACAATGAGTGTGATCACGAGCGCCAGTAGGGACAAACCAATGGCTACCCTCACAATAATCAATTCAACCCATGGGTAAATAAGTATTAACGTCCCGCGTCATGAATCACACTAGGATTTATATACTCTCTGGCGTGACTAGGGATGTGAAGTATGGGTAAGATAAGGGTGAGTATTTACATAGATGAGGATTTATGGAGAGAGTTCAGGAGGTATGCTGCCGAGAAAGGGTTAAGCGCCAGTGAATTACTGGAGGAATTGATTAGGGAGGAATTAATGACTGGACTTAATTCATCAATACCCGAAGGAGAGGATTATCCAGAACCTAATTTCGACCCAATCAAACCCAGAGAGCCTGTAAGTGACTTCGTAAGGGAAATGAGAGATGAAAGAGACAGTAATTTACTTTGAATAATTCTCATTGTAAATTTCGGTATTAAGAGTAATCACGACCGACAAAGGGGTTATGTAAGGTATTAATTGATTAAAGATTGTTAATTAATGCCTATGTCATAGTGCCTGCAATCCTCTCGTCACTAATATGGCCCCTACCCAGGCAATCACGGCCAGGAAAGCGACTTTATACGTGACTATAGCTAGGACGTAGAGCACGCTCTCCAATGAGGGTGGTTGTGGTATTGATATGCTCGTGAGTAGTTCCATATATGCAAGTGCGGAGGCCGCGAGTAGTAGGGCGATGCCAATACCGATGAGTACTAGTCCAACCCTGCGCTTGGTTGGGTTTGATGACATACAGTAGTTGGTATTGCACAATACTTTTAATGCATTAACTAGATATCGACCACGAACCTAAGCCTCCAGTAATTATTGACCTTCCCAATCTCCATCATGTTGTAGGTCATTGCCTTAACAATCAAACCCCTATAACCATGCTTATTAACGTCAAAGTGCTCACCACCAACCACAGCCCTAGCCCTATACGGGCCATTACCCTCAATCCTCACATCCCTGAAGTAATCGCCGTAGGCGAACTTCCTACCATCAAATAGGTAAATAAACTCATCAATCCAATTAAAGAGCAATTGCTCCAGGTCCTCACCCTCGACATTAACCTCAACGAATTCCCTGGCCTCAACCCTATCGGTGTAGTACGTTAGGTTAGCCACACCCAACGCCGCGTTTGTGAAGGCCTCCTCAAGCGTGCAGCCATAGGCTATCACGGCGATGTCTGCCGTGTGCTCCCCATACTCGTACCTGGCGGGTAATTGGCACTGCATTGATTTTGCCCTAGCTAAGGCCCCTTTAACAACCTTACGTGTTACTAACGCATGAGAGTAATTTTAATGCAGATAATGAATGAAATACTGCGTATCAATGGGTTTGTGTCATTAATATATTAGTTATGTTAATCCGCTGGATAAGGAGCAACTGGTTGAGGTTGGTGTTGTTGACTTGAGGAAGAGGTTCCTCGAGGTTGTTAGGCAGGCCATGGCGGAGAATGCCCTGACGAGGATTGCTTGGTCAGCCTATGAACTAGCCCACGACTTAATAAAGGCAGGCAGGAGGAAAGTAGCCATACTAGCCGACGACGTATTCCAAGTCATCGGAATCAGGGAGTCAGCAATGTACGTGAAGGCGTTATTAAACCTAATCGAATACCCGCCAGCCGAGTATGAGAGGGTCATAACCGTGGCCGCAACAAGCGAGGGACTTTCAAGGAGGGAAATTGGCCGCCACAGGTGGGCCGACCTAGACGCCATGTGGAACATAACGAAGGAAGGCTTTAGGCAACTCTACGAGCAATTGCC
>NZ_BBDM01000010.1 GCF_001316245.1 Vulcanisaeta sp. JCM 14467
GGGCGTAGCCGAATATGTTCGTGAAGTCGAAAATCCCCATGCCCAAACCCCTGTACCCTCTCTCGGTTAGGTCTGTTATCATGGCCAGCGTGGATACGAGGACCAGGGCTGCGCCGAAGCCCATTGCCCCGTTGAACAGGGCCGTGGCCAGTGGGTTTCTAAGTAGGGCTATTGCCATGTATATCAGTATTACGAATATTAATATCCAGGTGTAGCCCAGTATTAGCGTTAACCTCCTACCCAGCCTATCAGCCATGTAACCCGCCACGAAGGAGCTCAAGGCCTCAACGAATGGGTAGGAAGCCAGTATTAAGCCGATCATTATGTTATTACCTGGCGATAGGTAGGATATTAGGAATGTGTTTGCTCCTGACCCGATCCTAATCATTAGTATTGGTAGGTATGGTAATAACGACTTTCCGCTTCTCATTTGTGTTAGCGTGATGCTTAATTCTTATTAATATTAATTTTAAGTAGTGGTTCCTGATATGGGTACTATACAATTGATTGATAGGTATTCGAGGCAGGTGGCGGTCATTGGTAGGGAGGGTCAGGAGAAGTTGTCGAAGGCTCATGTGGCTGTTGTTGGTCTGGGCGGCTGGGTACCCTGGTATCTATGTACCTTGTTGGTGCTGGTGTTGGGGAGCTGGCAATAATTGATTATGACACGATAAGCCTTACGGACTTACATAGGCAATTACTATATAGGGAGGAGGATATTGGTAAACCTAAGGTCGAGGTTGCGGCGAGGAGACTCCATGACCTTAATTCAACTGTCAGGATAAGGCCCGTGAATGAGGCATTAACTAATGAGAATGCGGAGGAGGTTCTTAAGGATGTTGATGTTGTGGTTGATGCGTTGGATAATTGGTTGAGTAGGCAGATACTTAATGAGGCCATTGTCAGGTTGAGGAAGCCCCTGGTCCATGGTGCGGTTAATGGTTGGTATGGCCAGGTATCGACTATAATACCTGGCAAGACGCCCTGCCTTTATGAGTTGGTCCAGGTTAGGTCGTTACCTCAATGTGTTGGTTACTGCCCAGTTGTCGGTCCCGTGGTTGGTGTTGTGGCTTCGATAGAGGCTACGGAGGTCATTAAGTTAATAACGGGTATTGGCGAGCCCCTGGTCAATAAGTTGTTGATTATTGATGGTAAGAACTGGGTCATTGACGAGATTAAGCTTAGCAGGGTTGAAAACTGCCCAGTTTGTTCAAGGTATCTTAAGGAAAAATAATTTTAAGGGATTAATTATCGGGATAATTGCTCATGAGGAGGTTCCTAACTGCATTATGGGCTAAGCTGATTAACAGGCCGTTGGCGCTATGCGATAGTGGCGATGTTGATGGGATAACTAGCGCCGCACTATTCCTGAGGAAGTACCCAAACGGTGTTGTAGTTCTTGCAGCACCCAGCGAGGTTAATAAGTCTTGGTGGATTAGGTGGTTCTTCTGGACCTTCGTGGCCGACCTGCCATGCCCAGGTAAGGTCCTCATGAGGGCTGATCACCACAGGACCAATAAGCCCTGCGCTAAGGTGGAGTTTTATGACCCTGAAGCGCCCTGCTCAGCCCTCATGGCCATGAAGGCCCTAAATCTCGAGAATGACTCAGTGGCTAATAGCCTTGTTAAGGTTGCCATTGAGACTGACACTGCAAGCATATCGAGTGAGGAGGCTGAGAAGCTTGACCTAGCCGTTAGATTTGCATCATACCCTGAGAAGATATTCATTGCCAGGAGCCTTGCGGTTAATGGGCTTCAGGCATTGAGTAATCAAAGGATTGGTAAGTTAATTGAGAGGGGTTATAGGGCTAAGAAGCTCATGCTCGAGATCGCCAATAGAATACCGATTAAGGATATAATTAATATCTACAGCCCCATTGACCTCGGCATATCCTATAGGCAATTAACAATTGAACTACAGCATAGGGGTGCTAAGATGGTCAACATACTACTTAGGCTTAACAGGAGGACCTTCAGGTACTACTGCGGTGCCGATAAGGACAGTCCATACGACTGCACACGGGTAGCCACCAGGCTTGGCGGTGGCGGTCATAAATACGCCTCAGGCGCTCAGTATAAATCGCCGTTCTTCAACCGAGTAAGGGTATTGAGGCCTTCGTAAATACGTTAAAGGCCTACCTGAATGTTGATAGGCTCGAGGTTCTCGAACTGGCTAGGGACTCCGTAAGAACCACCACGTATTAATGTCAGCGCTTTGGACCATCGTCACTAGTCAGTGGCTACCATTATCATCACCACCCGTAGTACCTAATTACTGAGTGGCGAAAGTTCTTTAAATGTGTGTTTTCATGGTTATGGCGGGTTTCCTTGGGCAGGGTCATCGTTATTGACCACCCATTAGCGCAGGCAATCTTGACGACTCTCAGGGATAAAAATACGAAGCAGATCGAGTTTAGGAAAGGCCTCGTCAGGCTTGGTAGGTTGATGGGTTATGAGATTGTGAAGTCAATGGACGTGGAGACGGTGGAGATTGAGACACCACTCGGCGTTAAGGCTAAGGGTGTTAGGATTAGGGACCTTGACCACATAGTCATTATTCAAGTACTTAGGGCCGCCATGCCGCTGGTTGAGGGCTTAGTTAAGATATTTGCGAATGCCAGAATGGGCGTTGTCAGTGCCAGGAGGGTTGAGGAGTCCCATAAACCAGGCTCACTGGATTTCGACATAGAGATTACCTACGTTAAGGTCCCCAAGATATTCGAGGACGACATGTTAATAGTCGCGGATCCAATGCTCGCGACGGGTTCCACAATAACCTCGGTCCTGAAGCACGTACTTAAGTACGGGATTCCCAAGAGGACGATTATAGCCAGTGTCATAGCCACTAAGTATGGAATAGAGAGGGTACTTAGGGAGTACCCATTTGCCGAGATTTACACGGTGGCCATAGACCCTGAAATAAACGAGAAGGGCTACATAGTACCTGGGCTGGGCGATGCAGGGGATAGGGCCTTCGGCGGTCCTTAAACCATGCCCTGATTACGTGATGAGACCTTGCTCATTACGTAATTCAAAGCCTCATTAACTAAACCCTTCTTAGCCAGTTCATTGAACGCCTCATCATTATCCAACTCCATGTATAGGCTCAGCCTAGCCCTTACGTCGTTCACGACCTCCTTAAGCTTGTTCTTAACCGCATACCAAACCCTGGCCATGTTCATCAACTCCTCATCCTCCCTAAGCATGTTCATTATCCTATCAAGGGTTTTCCTAGCGACAATACCGCTAAGTCCCTCTGTCGTTACTGCAATCCTAATGCCATTGATCTCGCTCTCAAAGGGGACCACGACCTCGGTCTCCTCGGCATTCGTGGCATCATTAAAGAACTTTCGCATGTCCCTAGCTAACTTCCTAACTGTTTCATTAATTGTTGGGTCATTTGTTGCAATAACCACCAGGTCAGCCCACTCAATATTCCTCCTAAGCAGCTCCTCATCATGGGCATCACCCTGATAAGCTCCACCTTACCCTGCTCAGCATAACGAAGTAACTCATTACTGAACTCGAGGCTCAACACCCTAACATTGGCGCCTGCGAGGAGGAACTTAATGGCCCTCCTCGTACCAACACCACCACCTCCAATCACCAACACATTCCTACCGCTAAACTCTATGAAGAGTGGTACCCTCACAAGAACTTAATTGCCGGTCTCAATTATTATTTTTACTTACACTTCTCAAATGTAAGGTCTCGAGGGCTAAATCCCTAATCCTAATAATCGTATTGAGTGAGGATAATTCCTCATCAACACTCAAATCAGCTCTCTCAATGCTATCCCTAATCCAGGCACAGTCGCTAATTAATGAACCACGCACAGCCCCAGGCACGTTGGACCTAGCCAGCTGCCTAATGATATTATCGCCATTGAATCTAACAATCAACTTAGGATTACTAACAGTGTCCATGTCAAAACCAAGCATTATGACCAAGCCATAATTACCCCTCCTAAGTAATTCATCAATGATTCTCCTAAGTCCCAATGGATTACACGGTAAATGCCACCTTGGCATCACCACCTCAACGCCAGACTTTGCAAGTAGTACTGCCAGTAACGAATAAAATTGAGGCTTAACACTCGGTGGTGGTAACAATAATGCACTACCATTTATGGTCCTTGGCCTAAAGATCATGACACTATCATCAATGAGTACTTGATACTCACCACTATCGAATATCTCGATCATTAGTGGGCGCATTAATGCGATGCTTAATAGCATTACTTCCTGAGGAATTCCTCAAGCCTAGCCTTAACCTCAGGCTTCAAAGACTCCTCGGCCAATGTATTCAATAACTCATCCCACCTACTACTAACCTCACTGATTAGTGAGGATATGATCATCCTCTTAATCGTTTTATAGACACCGTGCGGCACCGCACCCATCTTATTAATGAGCTCGAGGGATACTTTCAACCCCTCATCAACATTATCGACAACCTTATGCACGAGACCCCAATCAACAGCCTCGTCAGTGCTAAGCCTAAAGTCCCTGTCGAGGAAGAATCTAGACCTGAGCATGCCGAAGAGGTATGGCGCGAAGGCTGGAGTAACAGGCACAAGCCCATACCTAATGCCGGGCAGTGAGAACTCGGAGCCCCTAATGGCGACGACCTGGTCAACGAAGTATAGGAGTTCGGTTGCGAACCCGTAGGCTGAGCCATTAACGAGGGCCACCACGGGCCTCTCGCAATTGGCTACTGTAATTACCAAGTCCTTAATTGCCGTGAAGTACCTCCTGGACTCCTCAATCGTCTTGAAACTATAAATCTCGGCTAAGTCAAGACCTGCGAGAAGACCCTACCCTCACCAGTGATTATGACACCGCTATAATCCCTGCAGCCCAGAGCCACTGTATCCTTGGTTCTCAAAGTCAATTCAAGGTTGAATGCATTCCTCTTTTCAGGCCTATTCAGCTTCACGATTAATGAATTCCCCATGGGTGTTGTAATTACGGAATTCATAGCCTTAATTCACAAATAATGACTTAATAATAACTTAACCTATCTAGTTCCCAAATTACGAGTAATCCTTATAAATGCACTCAAAGACGTGGTGAGGGCATCTTGGCATACCCAACGGACAGGGTTGAGGCTGTAAAATACGACGTAAAAAGAGGCCAGGTTGAATTAACCAAGGGGTATCCGGAGGAGAAGTTTCTATGGAATGTTGATTTTCACCCAACGCCAATAAGGAAGAGGAATTGGGATTGGTACACCTACGCAGCCATTTGGTTCGGCATGGCTTCATAGTACCCAGCTGGTCACTAGCGAGTGTTGGTCTGTCCTTCGGCCTGGGCACTATTGATTCAATACTACTCGTGCTCCTGGGCAACGCAATAGTCCTTATACCAATGATAATACAAAGCCACGGCGGTGCTAGGTATGGCATACCGGAGCCCGTGCTCACCAGAACCAGGTGGGGAGTCTATGGCGCAATGTTCCCAAGCTGGGTTAGAGCGGTCATTGGGGCTGGTTGGTGGGGAATAGAGAGTTACATAATGACCGAGGCAGCCGTAGGCATATACGCAATACTGACGCATAGGCTCGACGTAATAGAGAGCTACGTAGCCAGGGGCATTGCAAGCCCATACACACTGAGCCTAGCTTTCCCGCAGGTCTTTTGGGCTACCTTCACGGCAATAATACTACTGCAAGTGGCGCTGCTGTATTTCTCGCCAGTACCCGAGGCACAGCCGGCCCTCAAGTGGTTCGCAAGGCTCACTGCGCCCCTGGTGCTCCTAGGCTTCATACTACTCTGGTACAATTTCATGACCATGTCCCACTGGAGCATTGGGCAGGTACTCTCGATAAGGCCCACAGTCACAGGGATTAATTACTGGATTGCGTGGTTCGCCTTCCTAAACGCTAACATAGCCTTCTGGGCGACAATGGCACTTTCAATGCCTGACTACACCAGGTTTGCCAAGAGCCAGTTTGCGCAGACCGTTGGTCAAATACCCATGCCATTCATGATGCTTGCAATAGCATTCCTCAGTGTCATGACGACAGGGGCCATGGAGCAGGTCTACCACGTAGCCATTTGGGACCCAATACTCGCAGCCACACTATACTTAAACCCGGCAATGGCCATATTCATAAATGCATTATTCCTACTGGCCACATTCTCCGTGAACGTATTTGCAAACACCGTGGGCCCCGCATATGACTTCGCAAACACATTCCCAAGGAAACTCACTTGGTTCAGGGGAGCACTTATTGTGATCGCCGTCTCGATAATACTAGGTGCATGGACGTACTACGGCTCGGCATATGGCTACCTATACAACTGGCTCCTGACTTATGGCGGGTTACTGGGTTCCGTGGAGGGTATCATAATCTTCGACTATGCATTAATAAGGCGCTTTAAGTTCGAGTTAACAGACGTGTTCTGGAGCAGAGGCAGGTTTAGGTATTGGAGGGGTATTAATCCGGCCGCCTTCATAACCTTCGCAATCGTGGAGTTCATAATCTATGCGCCGTTCATACCATACCACGACATAGTATTCAGCAACTCCTGGCTCCTATCCTTCCTACTCTCAGGTCTAATATACGTACCACTCATGACGCGTTGGGTAATACCCAAGTACCAGCCAGAGTTGAAGGGTTCAATATTTAGGGGAGGTTATGTGAGTGATGAGGTGATGACGGTATTTAGCAGTAGAAATACATAGGACTATTGTGTCATTAAAATTAAAGCATTAAAATGACTTCCTCGGTATTACCTTGGTTCCAATTATACCCCTAATTATGTCCCTAGCCCTACCCAGCGGCCCTATGTACGCTGCCTTCCCACCATTCCTTATGAATCTAATTGCTGCCAGAACCTTTGGACCCATACTGCCCGGTGGGAATTGACCCTCATTGTAGTATTTCTCGAGTTCGTTAACGGTGATTTCCGTAAGCCTGGTCTGGTTAGGCTTCTTGTAATTAATGTATACGTAATCAACGTCAGTCAGTATCAATAGGTAGTCAGCATTGATTGCATTGGCCAATACCTGGCTTGCCAAGTCCTTATCGATGACAGCCTCAACACCCCTAACCTCGCCATTACTAATCACCGGTATTCCACCGCCACCCACCGCTATCGGTACGTAGCCCTCCCTCAATAATAACTTTATTAGATCAAGCTCCATTATGCCCATGGCTCTGGCGATGGTACGACCCTCCTAAACCCGCCACGTGCATCCCACTTGAATATCCAACCCCTCTCCCTCGATAATTTATCCGCGGTATTCTTATCATATACGGGACCTATGTATTTAGTGGGGTTTTGAAAGGCTGGGTCATTTTTACTTACTATTGACTGTGAGATGACGACGACAGGCTCCGCCGAATACCCCGCCGCATGAATTCATTAATCAGGGCATTAGCTATTAGGTAACCCATCCAACCCTCGGTGGCCGCGTCAATCATGTCAAGACTCAGGTAATCGCCAACCCTTTCAGCCAGTAATCCTGCCTGTGGCCCATTACCGTGGGTGACAACCACGCTAAAGCCCTCCTCAATCATATCCACAACATCACTCGCCGCAAGTTTAACCCGCTCCCACTGCTCCTCAGGTGAACCAACCTGGCACCCTCCTGGCGAAGGCATTCCCACCCAGTGCAATTACGGCAAGCACACATTAAAGCCATTATACGTATTTAAATTTATTTCGTATTATTATACGTACTACCCGCCATGTATATACTTAAGTATATGCATACTTTATTATTCCTCACCTGATATTGTTGTAATACAACCGTATTCTCCATGACGAAAAGTATTACTTTTAAATATTGTATACGACGTATACGCTAGATGCTCAAGAAGATAGGTGATGTAATGCATTTATCCATGATGGGAGGTTCGTAATTAAATTATCGCTAATGCCCCCGCTCGGTATTACGGTGTATGACTATGCAATGAAGAGACTGGGGGTTCTCTATGACATTATTGGTCCCGTGAATTCACCATACGGCTTGGTCAAGCCTGACCCTCAATTATCGAGGCCCGAGGACTTCGTGGGTAAACCAGCATACGTTAGAGATGTAGACTTAAGGAGAAGGGCTAGGGGTGGTGGTCATGGTCACGGCAAATAAGTTGGTCAAGACCGAGAGATTTGTATGCCCTAACTGTGGCTCCACGGACATAGTCTTTGACCCAGAGAGGGGTGAGTTGGTCTGTAGGCATTGTGCTGGTGATTGAGGAGCACGTTATGGACCTGGGGCCTGAGTGGAGGGCATTTAGTGGTGATGAGGCTCTGGCTCACGAGAGGGCTAAGCCAATAAGCCCAGCATTGCCTGGGCAGGGTCTTGGTAATTCGGTTATTGGTATAAAGCATAACCTAATACTTCATAATAAGTTAAGGGCTCTGATTAGGCTTAATAGGTATAATCAGTATCAATACACGGAGAGGAGGATTGCCGAGCTCCTCGACGTTATTAAGCCCGTTAAGTATGAGTTGAACCTTCCCGATAACGTGATTGACGAGGCCATGGTACTCTTCAGGCAGTTAGCTAGTAAGTATGACCTTAGGGGTGTGAGGACCAAGGACCTCGCCCTAGTACTGCTTTACGTGGCGTGTAAGAGGTCTAAGGTTGTTTGCCCACTCCGTGAGTTAAGGAATGCATTGAATGTTGAGAGGAGTAAGAGGATTAGTAGGTTGCTTGGCCTTGTTAGGCAGGTTGTTGGTAATGGGGATGTCGTTATGAAGAGTCAGGAGGAGCTTGGTAGATTTCTCCAAAGGGTGATTAATGTGCTTAAACTTAATGAGGACATTAGGTACCACGTGACTAAGTTGGCCATGGAGATCATCAATGAGGGTCAACGTAAACGCCTAACCAACGGTAGAACGTTTTATGCATTGGTAGCTTCCGCAGTTTATATAGCCGTAACCCTGATGGGTGTTAGGAAGAGACAGCGTGATGTTGCCGAAGCCTCCGGCGTGACTGATGTGACAATTAGAAATCGCTATAAGGAGGTTGTATCTAAGATAAACATAGTCATTGAAGTGTGATTCTTTGGGGCATTGATTTAATTCCACGTTAAAAATAATTAATTGTTTAAACCTTAATTTAGGTGTCGTGAGGCAAATAGTCACGATAGTGTGATTAGAAATTTTTAAAGGGATGCCCTTTAATGCCTTTGTTCGTGGGTAGTGACGTATCTTCATTAATTAAGGAGTTGAGTGATAAGGAGACCAGGATCCTTGAGGAGATTTACAGGGCTGGTGGTGAGATAATGCTTAGGGATATTTGGAGGGTCATGGGCATTAAGAGTAAGGCCGGTATGCCCTTCATAAATAAGCTCGAGAAGAGGGGCTTGCTCGTTAAGGAGAATGTTGGTAGTGGTAAGAGGGTTATGTACAGGGTGAGACTGACGGAGCTTGGCATGGCCGTGGCTAGGGAGTTGACCGAGGCTGGCTCATTAATGAAGGTGCTCACTTACGACCTATTGACTAAGATACCCTGCTTCTACTGCCCATACATAGACATATGCGGAACAACCGATGAAATAACACCTGAAAAGTGTGAGTACCTTAATAAGTGGATTTATGGGATGATTAGTAGGGGAGGTGCTCGGTAATAGTAAAATTAAATTAATCACCACATCAGTACTAGGTTGATGTCCAGGGAGTTGTACAGGGTCTTCATTGCCGTAGACCTGACGGACCAATTGAAGGAGCCAATAATCAAGATGCAGAGGGACTTCATGGGCGCCGGTGTTGACATGAAGCCTGTGGAGCCAGAGAACCTACACATAACCCTGAGGTTCATTGGCGAGATTAGTAGGGACCTTGTTGAGGAGTTGAAGAAGAGACTCAGCAACGTTAAGTATAACCAATTCACAATCCACATTAGGGGCATTGGGGCATTCCCAAGCATAGATAGGCCTAGGGTAATTTGGGTAGGCATTGAGGAGGGTGCCAGGGACCTGATGAACTTGCATGAATTAATAATGAAGCTCACGGGAGACGTTGGCGAGAGGGATGAGAGGGGCTTCGTACCTCACCTAACCGTTGCCAGGGTTAAGTACGTGAGGAATAGGGATAGGTACATGGAGGTTGTCAGGAAGTACGAGAATATGGACTTTGGGACTCAACTCGTGAATGAAGTAAAGCTGAAGAGGAGCGTGCTCACGCCGAAGGGACCCATATACAGTGATTTAATGACGATAAAATTATCATAATTTCAAAGCACCACTATGTAGAATCACCCGCCCACTCCTCATTGATGTTACGAGCATCCACAGGAAGAAGAGGATTGATACCAGGAACAAACCAACGCCAACCAAGTCCCTATGCAGGACTAGGTCTATGGGCCTAATCAACCTTATGAACAGCAGGAGGCTATTGAGGTTATCAAACCAACTATCGCCATAACCCTCGGTTTATATAATCATTACCCTCATATGTATGTTCAATGAACATACAAGGACCGCGGGGTGCATTATTAAAATCCTAACTCACAGAGACGTAACGCTTATATTCCTCATTATGGCGTGAGTAAATATAATGTCTAAATTACGGGCATTGATCATTGCGGCAACAATACTGGTCGCCCTAACCCTATTAATTACCTACGCTAACCTATACTTAAGTCCACTACCTTACACATGGTCAATAGGCGACGTGAATTACCTAGCATCAGTAGCCCTCTGCGGTAATTACGCCGTGCTCGGCTATGTAAACGTGAATATCGCCCCAGGTCAGTTCCAGAGGTTCTTAATAATTAACCTAAGGACAGGGCACGCCATAACAATACACCCATCATTAATAACTAATGCATCATCCTTAATTCCCCAAATGGCGGTTAATTGTAATAACAATATTATAAACATTGTTTATACATGTATCGGCTGGAACAACCTATTTAATAACAATGTAGTTGGGTTATGCCTAACTAAAGTTAATGCTAGTAATGGTGAGGTTATGAGTCAGTACTTCTTAAGTTCTATTTATGGCAATAAGTCCGTGATTAAGTACTTAGGTTTAAGTGATGGTTTAGTTTATGACATTATCAATGATAGCGTTTATATAGTTTTACCATTTATAGATACATATAAGGTTAATGGAACCAATGAATTTAATAAAGCTGAATATGCTGCCATTAACATGACATGCGGCGACTTAGCTAAGATTTTGATTAGAAAGAATGGCACGCTAAGTATTGCTTGGGAAACACCCATGCACCCATGTATATTTGAAATGGGATGCTCAGATGGGCGTTGCAGCCCTATGGTTGATGCGATTAATAATTATGTGGTCTTTGTTTATGAAGCCCTTAACAATAGCACTGGGGCAGGTTATGTAAGGTTGGTCCTCATTAATGACTCAAATGGCGCCGTAATCTATAATGCCAATGTTACGGGCATGAGTTCGATAATTTCATCAACGATGATTGGCAACACCCTACTCTATCCCTGCGAAGATTCCCTCTGCGGTATGGAAGTTATGAGTAATGGTACAAGATCGAAGTTCATGATCAATGGATTAAACGGTACGGTATTCAATGTGGATAATTACGGCCTAGTGCTTACCCAAAACTACAGTGGTGTTTCAATGGTAAAAATAAGTGGCAATGGCTCTATTATCGGAGGTATGGACATACCCATTAATTTACACGCTGAACTGGGTGAGTATTGTTCACGCCTTAACTTAATGAGCAATGGCATCGCATTATTGGCGGTATACCCATGTAGTATATCCTACGGTGTTTACGGCTATAGGGAATTATTAGCGGTTATAAATGTAACCAGTGGCTCTGTAATACACCGAGCCATTAGAACGTTAAAGATACCCATAATAAACACGCCAAGCTCCTCCTCCATATTTTCCATGGTTATACCAATAACGGCAAGCAACAAATACGTCATTTACTACTTCAACGGTCAATTATTTATTACGAATGAAGCACAACTAATTAATGATTGGTGGTATTACGCCCTATTTGACAATACATATTTGGTAATGGCGTTATGGGTTATCACCCTAATAATGATTATAGTCACCATTATTAGTGTAAATAATGGAAAGTAAAAGACCTGGTTTTACTGGTGCGGGGGGTGGGATTTGAACCCACGCAGGCCTTCGCCAACGGGACCTAAACCCGTCCCCTTTGACCTGGCTCGGGCACCCCCGCAAAATCAATACTCATGTCCTTGATTTATTAATTTTTCGTACGTGTCTCTCATCGATATCTATTCGATAATTAAGAATGGTTTTTAAAGGGGTTATGCACCTTGTGGGTTTCGATGGACCCGATATCACTATCTATAATAGTACTGGCACACTGGCTACTTAACCAGCCGGTAGTACCTGGCGAAGACTCGTATCTAGTATTCACGGTGTTTAACCCAACCCAGGCCTACCTATTCAACATGACCATAATCATAAACTCCTCGTTGATAAAGCCCATCTACTACGTCAACTCCTCATCCAACTACTGCCAAATACCCGTCGTACCTCCTGAGGGTAATAGTTCATGCGTTGTCTATGTGCAGGTTGACCCTAATGCGTCAATGGGTATTTATCAGGTTCCGGTGACTGTTAATTACACGGAGGTTAACATAACGACTAGTGTTAAGCCATTGATTGTTTATCAGACGATATCTATACCCGTCACCACGCTTGTGACTACGACGTTGTACAATGGTGAGCCGGTCATAACTGGTGTTAAGACGGTGCCGGTCACGATACAGATACCGACTGTGATGGGTTCAATACCATCAATATCAACATCGCAATCCTCAGAGAGCGTGAGTACGAACGTATCCATACCCATACTTGGTTATGTTGGTTTTGAGGCTACGGCTATGATAGGCACGCCGGATAACGTGGTTCAGGCGTTACCTAAGTCCTACGTACCAATAACGATATACCTAACGAATTATGGGAATACCCCGATCTATAACGTTACGGTTACCCTACTATCAGCACCACCACAGCTCAGCATAGTGAACACAACGCAGCACCTACCGGCCCTACCGCCTGGCCAACCCGTGCCACTTACGTTTTACGCATATGTGCCTACCTACATACCTCAGGGTAATTACACGCTTACGCTCAGGGTTGATTATTTCACGGGCGTTGATGACGTAATCAACGCAACGCTTGTGGTGCCTCAGGAACCATCGTTTACATACAGTCCATAGCCACAAACCCACCCGAGGTATTCCAGAGCTACCCAATGGCCCAGTTAATACTGAGTATTGCCAATATTGGTTCTGGGATTGCTTATGATGCCGAGCTTTACATAAATGGTACGGGTGCCTCACCATTAGTAAGCATGCCGTTGATACTTGGTGCAATACCGCCGGGTCAGCCAATACAGTTAACAGTGCCCGTAAGCCTACCGAGTAATCCAGGTAATTACACGATGAACATAACCGTGACCTACGACGGTGGGTCAACGACTAGGTACTATCAATTAGACGTAAGGCCCAGGGCAAACCTAGTGGTTGTTGGTGTTAGTTACCCACAGCCACCAAGTCCAAGCCTATCAAACCTTGGTGCATTACTTAGCACGATTACCTCACCAACGCTATCGCCCGGTGCCTCTAAGGTCCCCATTACAATAACAATATTGAATGAAGGGCCTGTGGAGGCTAAGAACATAATGGTGACGATATCAACGGGCCAGGTAATACAACCACACGTATCATCAAGCAACCCACTATCAGCACTCACCGCATCCCAGGCATTTATTGGCGACTTAAAACCTGGGCAGGAAATAAACGTCACATTCCTAGTAGATGTTGACTCGAACGCGAGGCCGGGCAACTACCCACTAGTGCTTACGCTCATATGGAATCAAACAGGCTCCCTCTATCCATTGACGGAGTCCGTGACCACATACGTAACTGTGGAGCCAGCTCCTAACGTGCTTCTCTGGATCGTCCTCATATTGATAATTATAGTGATAGTGATTGGGATAATCGCCGCGATAAGGAGGCGTAGGCTTGGTAATAGTAATAGCCGTGGAATACAAGCGTCCTACGGTAATCAGGGGCCAGGTAATTACCAGGGTAGGTTGGTTTATTACGAAGTGCTTTGCGGCGGTGATGATAGGTGCGTAGAGGTGGAGTTAGTGTAGAGGGTGAGTATGACGTTGCCTATGCATGGAGGCAACCGCCATATTAGTCACGTTAACGTTAGTTGTCATGTACACCGAGGGCATGTTAGTGCCGTCTTTACCAACTATTCAAAAGGACATGAACATATCCGCCGCTGATGCCTCCTGGATACTTTCTATATACATACTCATGGGTACGCTATCCTCAGCAATAATGGGCAAGCTAGGCGATATGTATGGCAAGAAGAGGATGCTCATGATAACGATGATTATATACACAATAGGCGCCCTAATAACTGGCTTCTCCACGAGTTATGGAATGCTCCTGGTGGGCAGGGCATTGCAAGGGGTCGGCATGGCAATGATGCCCCTGGCCTTCGCCCTAGTCAGGGAGGAGTTCCCGCCACGCATGATACCACAGGTCCAGGGATTAATAAGTGCCATGTTCGGCGTGGGCATGGCCGTATCACTACCCCTGGGCGCCTACGTTTCGCAAACCCTGGGTTGGCAAGCCACGTACCACACGGTCTACCCATTCATTATAATTGAGGACCTGATGGTTTACTTATACATTAGGGAGAGTAGGGTTAGGAATCCACAGCCAATTGATTGGGTAGGCTTATTCCTACTCTCAACATCTCTTGTCAGTGGTTTAATAGCTGTCACTGATGCGCCGACTTACGGCTGGACAGACCCATTGATAATATCCATGCTCGTGCTCTTCATATTGGGTTTTGGCGTGTTCGTACTTTACGAAACAACGGTTGAGTACCCCCTCGTCCCAGTAAATCTATTGAGTAACAGGAATGTTTTAGCAGCTAACATAGGTGTTGCCCTGGCGGGTTTTGCCCTATTCCTAATGGCCCAAGCCCTAACCTACCTACTTGAGTCGCCTAAACCACTTGGTTATGACTTATCGATTTTGGATGCGGGTATCATGATGATACCAATGGCTGTTGTCCAGATGATAGTTGCGCCAATAGCTGGTAGGGTAATCACGAACATAGGCGCCAAGAGGCTGGCAGTAATTGGTGCCTCAATAGCCATAATCGGCTTGTTAATGCTCACGTACACATCATTTTATGGTTTATCATACGTGATAGGTTCAATGTCCATATTGGCAGCTGGGATAAGCATGGTTAATGTAGCCGTAATAAACATCCTAGTATTCTCCGTGGGCAGGAAGAATATGGGCTTAGCCACAGGCTTAAACTCCGTGTTCAGGAACATAGGTGGTGCCTGGGGCCCAGCGGTGGCTGGTTCATTAATGAGTATGTACCAGGCTCGGTGCTTATTTCGTTAAAGCCACTACTCTGGATAGCGCTGCCTGCCAAGTTCTCCTACCAATTAATGTTCGTAATAACCACGGCCCTCTACATAATGGCTATTGTGGTGATTATTACGTTAACGCGTGAGATATTCGTGAAGGGTGAGATTAGGGCGTTGGAGGTTTAGGTGCTTGACCAACCAATGAAGTAGTCCCAACCCCTATACCTAAGCAGGGAATCCTTAAAATAAACACCACTACCCTCCTCAACCGTTGCGAAGGATTTAAAGCCGAGTTTCTCAAACTCGGGTGCGCAGTCCCTTCTTATTGAGAATATTGGTAGGAATTCCTCACCACCGTTAAACACGATTTCCTCAACATTAAGATTACCAATTTCGCTTATTGAGTTGAGGAAGTCCTCAGTCACGGGTAGCTCATTAACGGTAATCCTCACCTTGCCATTCACCGACATTGTCCAAAGTACCTTACCAAGCCCATCACTCGAATCCATGCTAGCAGAAATACAATCCCTATACCGCAATAAGTCATTTAATAGGCCAATTTCCAACCTGGGTCTCTTAATCATTTCAATTCCTTCCCTAACAACCCTCAGGTCAACCCACCTATCTAATTCATTACTATAGTATAGTTTAAAGACGAGGCCTGTATAGCCAAAGTAGGGCTTTGTCGCGAGAACATCGCCAACCCTAGGCCTCCTACCTATAATGCCCGCCAACGGTCTACCCACAGCGGCAACATCAATTACATCATCGAGACCCTCATTTAAGTCACCACCCAGGTACTTCATGCCCAGGTAACTAGCCCCATCATTAAGTCCGTTAATTAATTCCTTAAAATCATCAATGCTTGAACTACCCCTCAATGTTATCGAGACCACGGCGTAAAGCGGTTTACTAAGCTTCACGAGGAAGTCACTGCCCACCGCAGTCATTACCTTCCAACCCATGTCGAAATAGGTCATGAAGGGCATCCTCGACGTTGACAGTGATATACCATCAATCTTAATAGCTAGTGTAATGCCATTAACCTCAATAAATTCCAAGTCATTATCCTCAGTCGAACCAGTGATACTCCTAATAATGTTTATTAGGTTTGTCTCGCCAACTCCCCTCAGTGAGTTTCCAGCCCTCATTTAAATGGGAATTTATTTATTGCATATATAGGTGTTGGTGTTGAAGGTTTTGATAATGGCTTATTGGGTAACCTCCTCAAGGAATTTTAATACATCCTCAGGACCACTACTCTGCTTGATTAACCCCCAAAGCTTGGAATCCTTGCATAACCTATACCTAACCACGCTCCTACTACTATCAACCTGAAGGTAACCTAAATCGCTCAATTGCTTAAGTACATGCTTAACCAACGTGAGAACCACAGGTATTGCCTCATTGAATTCCGCATACTCAAGGACCTTCTTAGGCGTGAAGCTCACGCAGGTACCCCTGGCATACTTAACGGCTACCCAAAGTCCTCTTGCAACCAATTCTTCGATTTTCTTGAAGTCAGCGTAAATGTTCGTTATCTGGGTCATTAAGTAGACGTAGACAGCTGGATTTAAAGGGTTCATGATTAAGTACGTATACGTAATAGCCCTGTATATCCAGGCATAAATATGTAATAAATATGCCTGTACTTATGGCTATCGATAGTGCACGATTACTTACTCACTAGCTTTATAAATCGAGTATAACCATGCGGGGGCCTATTAGTAGTAATAGGGCGATTACTGAAAGGGCAGCTATAATTGCTGATACGAGTAGGTTAACATCCTCATTCTCAAGGTCGTAATTACCCATGATCCTCACGGTCCTCTCGCCGCATACGTGAACCTCCCTATCGGTCATAACACCACACCTAGGGCACCTATACTTAGGCTGGAGCAAAGCCCCAAAGACGCTATCAAGAACCTCGCCTAGGTAACCAAGGATTAAAACGATCACGGCAAGTAATGTATTAACCGAATCTATAAACCCCAAGGACTTAAGCAGGTATTGGATCCCCAGGTACGTGAGCGCTATTGCGGATGATCCGAGGAACGAGCTCAGCTCACCAAGTAACGTAACGCCGCCGGACACGCCTGGGTCAACGGTCATCCAGGGCTTTGTGATCAACCTAGCCTCGACTTACTGAGAACACCCAATTCTGAGGCCCAGGTATCCGCATTTGAATAGGCTATGCTAGTCATAGCGCCGTAGAAAGTAATTGGTACATTGATACATCGCGTGCGAAGTACGCCACTCCAGCCAGCAACGCCAGCGTGCTTGGTACAAGGCCGACAGCCAATACCTGCTTCCAATTCCTCCCCTTCACATCCTCGGCAGTACCGAGTTCTTCCTTCTTCTCAACACCAAGCTTAGTGAGCGCGCTTGAACTGCCTAGGAACACTATGAATGGTAGTATTGACGACGGCCCGCCAAGGAGTATCATGAAGCCGACTAGCACTGACGGTATGACGGCATCCCTGGTTATCACCCTAATCCTTAATGCAGCGTAGGCCAACACTATCGATATCATTAATGCCACAATCACAATTATCAAATACGTAACCACCATATCAATAGTACTCATGATTGCTCCATGCATCAATTAAATGCTCGATAAGGTTTTTTTAAGTATTATTTCAATACTTATTGAGTCCTAGTCGTGGTCGGCGGGTTTGCTTATGATGATTCAGAGTTACGCGGATTAATGACGAGAACATACCCGGCTGAGCCTTCATCACTTTTACAGCACTAGGAAGAATTAGGAATTATGAAGAAAAAGATATTTATATTAAAGTTTAGTTGTGGGCTTCGATGGGTCGTAGGAGGAAAAGTCGTAAGAAACTAATGCTTAGGCCTAAGAAGACGTTGCCAAAGATATTCACGTGCCCACACTGCGGCGCGCCGTTAGTTAATGTGAAGATTGATAGGAAGGAGAGTAAGGTATTGGTTAACTGTGGTAATTGCGGTCTTGAGGCGGAATTCAACTACATACCTGGATTACTCCCTGTGGATTACTTCAATAAGTTCGTCGATCTCTACTACCAGGGTCAGATAAAGCCGAAGAAGGAGGTGACGGTATCATTATCGCAATTAACAACCAAGACAAATCCACTACTTAGTGAGGAGCAGGAGATGCAGGAATCAACAGAACCCTTTAGTGAAGGCGGTGAGGAGTTTAGTGAGGGTGGGGCTGAGGAGGTTTATGGCGAGGAGGGCGAGTACACTGAGGATACTGAGTATACCGAGGAGTGATGCTTAAAATCCGAGCATAAGCTTTCATCCAATGGGTGTTAAGGATTACTTACTTAGGCGTATTGCTGAGGTTGGCGCAATACACATGACCTTACTCGACCCAGATAAGGTCACTGCAAGGGAGTTCAGAGAGTTAGCGTTGATGGTTCAGGATTATGGCAGTGATGCTATCATGGTTGGTGGTTCCCTAGGTATATCTGAAGGTCAACTTGATGAGTATTTAAGCGCCGTCAAGGGTTCGTTAAAGATACCCGTTATTTTATTTCCAGGTAGTGTGGCGAACCTCAGTAGGTATGCCGATGCCGTATTCTTCCTCAGCGTGCTTAACAGCGCGGATCCATATTTCATAGTCGGCGCCCAAATACAAGCTTCAGTTCTATTGTTGAAGAGGTTTAGGAACCTTGAACCCATATCCCTAGCCTACATTATAGTTGGTGATGGCGGTGCCGTTGGTTATGTAAGTAATGCGAGGCCAATACCCTATGAGAGGGATGACATAGCACTAGCCTACGCATACGCGGCCCAGTTAATGGGATTCGACATGATTTACCTAGAGGCTGGTAGTGGTGCTCATGAACCTGTGAGGCCAAGGATGGTTTCCAGGGTGAAGCAATTGGTCAGTAAGCCTTTGATTGTTGGCGGTGGTATTAGGGATCCTGAGAAGGCCGCTGAGTTGGCCCTGGCCGGTGCCGATGCCGTGGTTACTGGCACGATAATTGAGGAAAGACCTGAATTGGTTAAGGACATTATAAGGGCCGTCCATGATGGCGGGATTACGAGGAGGAGAGGATTAGAGAGGAACTAGGAATTTTAGAATTATCACTATTACCGAAATGGCGATACCGATGAAGATCACTGCCTGCGGACTTAACTTAATCCTCTCGATTTCCTTAGCCTCATTAAACTTAACCAACCCAGCGGCTATGAATGGTGACATCCCAGATGTTCTCCTACGCCTGGGCATTGATTATTAACGTAATGAGGGAAATAAAAACTTAACTCAATATATAAATTCATGCTATCAGACTCAATGGTTCGATGTGAACACGTGAATCACGGCCAGGTGGGGGTTTAATCATTGAATTACCGTTTGGATCCTCAATGATTATCCTAAACCTGAAATTACCCTGGAGCGCCATCCTGACCTTATCCTTAAACTCCCTCAACCTGCGCATACTCTCCTCATTATCCTCATTCAGGACCTCCATCCTCTCGGCAACGTCGAGCATCCTCAGTAGTAGGCCCTCGACTGTCGTTATCATGGCCTCAGCATCAGGTCCTGGGTCAATGTCAAAGCCAAGCTCCGGGCTACTTATCCTAGCCGTCCTAGACCTGAATATGTAGGTCCTATATACATCCACATCATCCACAACCTCGTAGATTATCCTTGACGGGCCTCTGGAGTTCAGGTACTGAATATCAACTCTCCTATAGCCGCAGTAATCGCATTGATTACTATATAGTATTAAGTCACCGAAAGTTGGGTCATTATATAGGATCTCTACAACGTGGAGACTCTCCCTACCGCACACAGGGCACTTCTCAATTCCAGTATAAAGCAACTTGCCATGAACACTCAAGTCATTACTATTCATTAGGGTTCACGGTTCAGCCCCTATATTTAAAACATTATTATTTAAGGGCATCAACAGGGCATTCCAACAGTATTCGTACTTGCGCCTAATCCCATCCTATGGTCATTGTTGTTCACGGTTATGAACAATGAGTACGTGATGGCCATTTTGGAAGAACCATTGGGTGTGCTAAATGATAATGATTAAGCTATTTATTGGTGATTTAACATGCCTATTTGCTCCATGTACTACATAATGCTTGCCTTCTATGGTGGTAAGTCATCTTTAAAAGGGGTTGTTCCGGCGTACCCTTGATGAGTTCAGTAACGCCGAGTAAGTGGCTTATGGCCCTTGGTATTGTAGCCGTGTTAATACTTATGCTATTCATAATGGGGTTCTGGTACGCTATCTACATGCCAAACGCCATCTTAGCATGTTCAGAGCCCTTTACCCTAATGGAGATCCTAACCCTAATACTGGCTATTGCCGGTGCCTACGTATTAATGAATTACCTGGGTAGGGGCAGCATCAATGATTTATTGCTAATAATCTTTGTAGTAGCTATCGTGATCTTTACGGCGAGTTTCTACTTACTCTCCATATCGTCATACGGAGGCATATGTTAAGCGATTAAACCTTTAAGAGTGTGCATATTCGTCGTTTTACACTATGGATTGCGTATTTTGTAGGATTGTTAAGAGTAAGGAACCTGCCTATGTGGTTTATGAGGATGAGTACGTAATCGCAATACTGGATAAATACCCAATAAGTAGGGGCCACACACTAGTCATGCCGAAGAAGCATTACCGGGACATAACGGAGATACCAAGTGACGAATTATGCCGTGTCATTAAGGTTACGAAGGCCGTGGCGATGGCCGTGCTTAAGGCGTTGAATGTACCTGGCGTAAGAATTATCCAGAATAACGGCGCCGAGGCCGGTCAAGTGATCTTTCACATACACTTCCACGTAATACCAATGAAAGGCCACATAATGGGTAGGCACTACCTGACTGAGGAGGAGGGTCGTGAAGTGTCTGAGTTACTGGCTAAGGCCGTTAAGGAAGTACTTAGCAATATGGGTTAACCTTTATATACCATTTCCTATTATTCCCCTTAATGGAAATATTTGGCTTAACACTAACACAGATAGTCAGTATATTGGGTTTATTCGTGCTTGGACTACTCGTGGGAATCCTAATAAGGAGGTTAATAGGAGTCGCTTTAATACTGCTGGCCATAGTAATACTTGCGATAGCCCTCGGCTACCTAAGTCCATCGACTCTAGTCACGTTATTTCACTATGCGGGTTATGCAATGAGTGCTGCATACTCAAAGGCGCAGCAATTCATAGGGGCTATCCCATACTCATCACTGGCGTTCATAATAGGCTTAGTCATTGGCTTGATAAAGGGCTAGTTAAGGTAGGTAACCCTCAGGTTCGACCTATATAGGAAGTCGAGGAATGAGTCAAAGGCCCTACCCATGGACTGGGGCTTATAGACCATGGCATCACCACCACTAATGAACACGAAGCCCGTGCGTGGTGGTATATCGTTAATGTGCTCGTTCATTATATCCGTAAACTCCTCATTGGGCTTATGCATTATTACGATAACCCTATCCTCGCGTGGGTGGTAATCCAAAACCCTCCTACTCGGTACAATCCATGGGTAGAGCATTATCAATTCCCTACTACCCTCACCAAACACCGTATAGACAATGCCGCACCTAGCGACCTTACTATAGGTGTACTGACCGTGCGGACTTATAACCCTCCTCATGGCCCTGGCGCTGGAGTCCTTCATCTCATGAACTACCATTCTAAGCTCCCTCAGGTCAATGGTTGGGTTAAGCACCAACTCTCCGATTGAGCCGTCAAGTATGTTGTCAATCCTTGTCTTAAGCACGAGCTCCCTAAAATCAATTCCGTAAATAGCCCTAAACAACCAACCTATGGGTCTTGAACCAAACGCCGCGGATTCCACTGCAACATACCCAAGCTGATCCAGGCCACTTAGCAACTCCCTAACGTTGGGTGCTGGTATGTCGCCTGAAACCTCGAGCAGCCTAGGTATTAAGTACTCAGGCACGAAGACGACACCCCCCCTCTTATGCATTAGTATGCCAGCCCTTATTAACTCGGTTAGCACGTCCTCGTTAAATCCATAAGCCTGAACTGAACCTTAAGGACATCCTCATTACCACCAAGCCCCATGTACTTAACCAATGCATAAGCAGCATCACCAAAACCCCTAACCCTATCCATTGCGTAGTCAGCTAATAGCTCATAAGATCTCTTGATCCTCTCACCCACGTTCTCCCCAAGTGATGATATGAACTCCCTAACCTGCCTGAGGACATCAGCGTACCTATCCCCATACCTTAGATTGAAGTCCTGGATCAACGCCTCATCATCCTCATCATCATAATTAATCAGTTGATACGCACCCTCCAACACATCAATACTTAATTGCTCACCCACATTATCACTTAAGGTTATAGGCTTTAAATAGCGCATTGCACTTTAACCCACGTGAAGCCCCATGAGTATAAGTTCGTGGTACCTCACGAGCTCGAGGAGCTAACAAACGCAATAAATACATTGGGTATGGTCAATGAGGAATTAGTGCCCGTATGGGAGTCGATGGGCAGGGTGCTCTCTAGGGATGTTGTTACGCCCATGGACATACCACCACGCCCCAGGGCAGCCTATGATGGTTACGCCATTAGGAGTCAGGACGTAGTTAAAACACCCATTAAGCTGAGGCTCGTTGGTTTAGTCCACATTGGTGAGGTTCCGAGCATTAAGGTTGGACCCATGGAGACCGCTTACGTAACCACGGGCGCTTATTTACCGGATGGTGCTGACGCGGTTGTGCCGGAGGAATTCGTTGATGTCATCAATAGTAATGAGGTCGTTATTAATAAGCCCGTCAAACCCTGGGAGAATGTGGATCCAGCCGGTGACTTCGCCAGGAAGGGTGATGTCGTGCTTAGGGAGGGCACTGTCATAATGCCCTGGGACATACCAGCATTGCTAGAGCTCGGTGTTGGTGAGGTTTGGGTTAGGAGGAGGGTCAAGCTCTTCATAGTGGCCACGGGTTCGGAGCTTGTCGAGGTCAAAACACCGGGTGAGGTGTTAAATGCGATAGTTAATGGTAAGGTTGTTGAGAGCACGGCATCATTCATAGGCAATTACGTGAGGATGTACATACCCTATGCAGAGGTTGTGGGCAGGGTAATAGCCCCTGATGATCAGGAGGCCATTAAGAACGCCATAGTAAGAGCCCTAGACACGGCGGACATAGTCATAACGACGGGAGGTACAGGGCCTAGTGGTATTGATTATGTTTATGAGGTCACTAAGTCATTAAGCCCAAGGATATACATTAGGGGGTTGAAGATGAGGCCTGGCAGACCAACGGGCCTAGCAATACTGAGCAATAATAAGGTCATCATTAACCTATCGGGTCACCCAATATCGGCGTTGAATGCCATGACCTTCGTGGTCAAGGAGGTAATTAAGAGGTTAGCCGGCGTTAAGGTCGACATTGCCGAGCCGAGGGTAATGGCTAGGCTTGCCAGGGGTGTGTTGGGCGATGAGGAGTTCGCAAGGCAGTATAGGGTTAGGGTTAGGAGGGTTGGTAATGAGTACGTGATTGAGGAATTACTAGGCAGGGTAGTTCGTTGACGCATACGTTGCTCACCGTGAATGGACTCGTATTCACGAGGAAGGGCCAAGTATTTAAGGAGGGCGATTACGTCGAGGTACTACTCCTTAGGGAGCCGCCTCGTGAATGATATTCAATCAGGGTATTTCAGACCCAACACTGAAAGTAACTTATAAATCAAGTGGATAAAATAATTATGTGGAACAAACATTACTACAAAGGCAGGAACAAAGGCATAGGTGTGGAATAAGTGACATTAAGGAATTCTTAATGAACTACGTATTGATTAACTGCAGGAGGAACATAATGAGGGACAACGAGTATAAGATAACGATGGCATGCTTCCACGCATGGCACCAAACAAAGTATGGAACAAGGGCATCACAACAATGCATAAGGACACTGGTACTCTACCTACCAGCCGTGGCACAGGAAATGCAATTAAAAATAGAGAGGGAGGGAAATGCGAAATACATAATAACTAAGTAAGGAGTTAATTTATTACCATGAGTGAGTGGACATGGGCAAACAATAAATTAAATCAACCAATCCATAACTACTCATTAGTTATATTGATTATTTCAATTCCCCTAGCAATATACATTATAACCATATTTCTTGCATACCTTACATACCAATCTGGAGACCTTAGTAGTTATCGATTCATCGCCTTCCTCATATTAGCATCCTTTCTAATAGCCATCCTTCTAGCAACAATCATATATGCTTACCTACGTATAAGATTCATAAAAAGAGTCGCCGCATTTTTAAGGAGAGTTGAAATTAAGGAAAAATCAATAATTCTCGATACTGCAGACGGTACATACACGACCAAATTAAATGAGATAAACATATGCTATAGAGCCAGAATGTGGGGCGTTAATCCAATCGCCTACAACATATTCATAAGGTATCAAGACCTGATATATGAAATACCTGAGCTTAGGCCTGAGGACTTTGGCGCACTTAGGCAGGTTCTCAGGGGTTATGGCGTGGAATTGAACGAGTGCGCCGATGATTTAAGTAAGTACGTATACATGGGCCGGCCACAGCGACAATGGTGAAATTAGTCACAACTCCCTCGCCGTCTCCCTAATTACCGGGTCTGTGAACTCCAGGTTCTCATCAATTATTGAGTGTCTCTTCAGTGTCGTTAGTATATCGTGAAGAACCCTATCACTTATTCGTGAACCTTCATAATCCTCAAGTCTCCTCTTCAACAATCCCCACTCCCTGACGTCCAAGGCCAATAGCCTAAGCACTACCCTATACCTTCTACTAGCCCTAAGCCTTATGAAGTTCTCGAGCTCCTGCCTAGCCATGCCAACAGCATCACTAATTATGGAGTCCAAGTCCCTACCGCCAACACTCCTCGAGTATCCATAGTATGTTAACCAGCCAATAACCCCATCAAGCCCATCCACAACACCCTCAAGCTCACCCTCATCAACCTCAATACCAACCTCGGAAAACCCACGCCGTAGGAACTCCAGGGATTCATCACGGTTCAGCTTCCTCGTGGTAACCTCGGCATATGCCCTACCAAATAATGGCGACTCAGGGTTACTAAGTATTGAGCCCAAGACACCCATCTCCGAGCCAGATAATATGAAGAGGAGGTTGTTGAGAAAGTCGTAGGCGTGAGCCACGGCATTCCAAACCTCAACACCCACGGGACCACTCAACCTCTGAGCCTCGTCAATGACAATAACAAGCCTAACACCAACATCGCCCGAAACCCTGTCAAACTCCCTAAACAACTCACTAAGCAACGGCCTATCCCTACCCCAATTAAGCACAACCTCAAACCCATGAATCCCAACACCCCTAACGCTACTCAATGCCTTAACGACACTATCGATCAACGCCCTACGCAGCGAATACCTCCTAAGGAAGTCACTTAATGCCCTGGACAAAACCTCGTACAAACCCCTCCTCGACCTAACAACCTCCCTAACATCAATGAAGACGTAGGGAACACCCAACTCATTAAGCACAGTCAGTATTAACGAGGTCTTACCAGTCCTCCTCAAGCCCCTGACAATGATGAGCCTGGTTAAGGAGTTAGTAATGAGCCTGAAAAGCCTATTGAATTCCTCATCGAAGTCAAATAGGTCAGCCTTACGAACCTTAGGCTTCACGTCAAATAGCACGCTTCCACACCGGAAGTAACTTTCACAGCGGAAGCGTAAAAACCTAACCAATAAACAACCCGTACCAACCCCTAAAACGTTATGCGAACCAAGCTCTAGGAATAATAAGAGTGGCAAATACACCCAATGGGATAGCCATGGCGCCAAGAACCATGGCGTATGCCGCTGCACTAATCGCCCTAGCACTAATCATCATATACCTAACCATAGCAATTATTAACGAATCCATAACCATAACCACACTAAAGGGCGAGGTCAATGGGCTATTGACAAAGTATAAGGCACTTGAGTTGCAATACAACAGCCTATTGATCAATTACACAAGCTCATCGACTCGATATACGGCAGGTTCATTGAGGTCAAACCCATACTTTACATCTACAACGGGACCAGGAGCATCCTCGCACTATACCTAAACATAACAAACCCAACAAACGAATCAGTGAGCATTGGGATAATCTCCATAAAAATCAGCCCACCAATATCCAGGGAGTTACCGTGGATCCCAACCACAGTGGTAATACCACCTAGAGTCACGGTGATGATACCACTAATGCTAGCCGTATTAAATAAGACAACGGCATACCTAACCAACTATGTCATGATCGATTTCAGCTTAATGAGGGGCATAAATGCGGTTGGTTTCATGAGCGCGGAATTATCAGTAACAATCAACAGCACCCTAATACCAACCCAAGCCACGTATAGCGCACCAATAATAAGCATTACATCAATGAATAAGCCAATGGGCTATGCCGTATACATGCCAGTGCCCCAAATATTGACCTGCCCCATCACGACGGCTGTCTGCGGGCCCAGCATAATTCTTGCCCTTGAAAACCCACTACCAACAACCCTACAAATCAGGGGTTACAGCATATACTCATACAACGGCTCAACACTAACCTCATGCACCCTGACCAAGGCAATAATCGTTAACTCAACGAGCATTGCATATCTGGCATTACCATCGATATCAACCACGTTCAAGGTATATGAACCACCACCGCAAATAAACACCTACATAATCGATACAGCCAAATGCACAACCAACTACTGGTTCCCAATGAACACGACACAGTTACCCTACGGATACGTAACACTAAACATAGACATTGGAAACATAACAATACCACTACTGCCAAAGCCCACGTCAATCATCATAGGCCCATTCCACTGAGCACGAATAAACCCAAGCCCTTAACATGGTAATGCGTGAAACCGTAGCCGGTAATTATTAACCCATGGAAATGGTGTTTTGGGATTGAAGGGGAGAAGTGGTAGCCGGGCCCGGATTCGAACCGGGGTCAACGGGTCCAGAGCCCGCCATCCTTGGCCGCTAGACGACCCGGCTAAGAAGCAAAGACAAACACCAGTTTAAAAGCGCTACTCATCGAGGAGGCCAATACCTCAACACGTAAACTGTGCAACGAAGATTATTAATAAGGGAATCACTTAAAATAATCAATTGCCATATTAAACCACGCAGCCACGGGAGCAATGACCAATATGGTCACACTAGAGGACCTAGCAAAGAAGGAATATGAGGTCGAAGGACACAGACTAAAACCAACAAAGGTTTGGAAGGTTCAGCCTAAGGGTAGGAAGGGCTTCGTAATGGCCCTCTTCAAGACACCAGACGGAAAAACAGTCAGGAAGGTAATCGCCAAAGTAGACGAACAAGGAAACATAATAACCTAAGAAACAAAGCCAGTCAAAATAATTAAAAATAAAACCCTCCTTTCCTTCTATTTCCCCTTAACCACCACAGCTATTTAGCAAAACTTTCACAAAACCCAACTAAACAGGAATAACCACGAAAAATAATAAACCCAAAACCACAACAAAGCCATGCCCGGCGATAACTCCGATAAAGTAACTACACCGTCTACACAATTTACGTATATGAATATTAACGCAGTTTGGGCTAAGTGTAAGAAGAGACGGGGCTGTCGAGCGATAGGTGAGGTAACTGATAATGATATTAAGCAATTTATATTCGATGCATTAGTTGAGGTTCATAGGCGCATTAATAATTATAATATAGATGGGGTAACCGAGGATGCGGTAAATAAACTCAGGAATTTTGTTAAAGTCCTAAATAATCTAATGGGTACCAATGATAATACGCAGGGTATTATTTCATCTAATAATAATATTGATGAGAAGTTAATACATTTAATTAATGAAGTTAAAGAGAAATGGTTAAAGATTTACATTAATGATGCTAACAAAATAATTGAAGATGCGTTCACGGGTAAGAGGAGGATATACGTAGTTAGTGGTAAGTACGGTAGCTTATTTCTTAAAATACGTGGAGAATTAGTATCAGTAGAAATCGAGATTAAGAAGAATAGAAAGTCAATAACCTCTCAAGTATATCTAAGGGGTTTAACCCTGGAAATGCTGGAAGTACCGGATATACTAAACTTAAGTGAGTATGAATTACGTAATTTAAAGCTCGGTCTTAGGGCAGGCGATGGAACAATGTATAGGGGTAAACCTGCAATGAAGACAAGACAGATATGGCAATTAGTATTTTGGATATTACTATACCCTGGTAAGGATAAGGTGGCGATAAGAAGCTTGGGATTCACGAAAAAGGGTATTAGCATTACATGGTTTATATACTCCGATACTCATAGGGAAACTATTAGAAGTAAGTATGAGGCATTTAAGGAATTGCAAAAGAATCCTACGCCATTAAGCTTACTTACACTAATACTTAGTGATGGCAGTATAGACTTAGAGAAAAAGAATATTAAAATAAGTGCGGGACTGAGCAATTACGAAGAACTAGATAAAGCTTTGACAGGATTAATGGCACAGTTAGGTATTAATCGTAGAACGTCTGTGAGGGATAACGGAGCTGGAATAATGCTCTGGAACAGTAATGCCGTAATCCTAGCCAGATACATAGTTAATAATTTACCGGATAAATTAAAGCACATACTTGACCTGCTTGAAGAGCAGTTAGGCCTCGATAAGTGGGGTAGGTTAAAGGCATTGGCCAATATGAACATTGGGCATAGGCATGGCTCATCTCAAATAGAGATTTACGGAATTAGGTTTAACGTATTATTAACAGACAAGACGATACAGCTAAGGACATGGTGTGGAAAGGGCTGCGACATAAATGAGTTAATAAGTACATTAAATAGGCATGGCGTAAAGTTCAAGCAACGAAACAATAACGATGTACCAGAAATATACATACCCTGGAGTATAATCAAAAAGCACGATTACATGCTTAGTAAAATAATTGAATGGCTGCAACAAGCCATGAATAATCCCGAAAAAAGCGAGAGAATAAGAACATTAGCAAAGAAATGGTTAGATAAATTGAACAATGCATAGTATAAGAAATTGAACGTACCTGGTCCCCCGGCCGGGACTTTCGCCGTGGCCGTAGCCACGGCTTCGAACCCGGGGCCTGCCGGTTTCTGCTGCCACGGGCTTTTGGTTTTGTTGCCCGTGGGGCTGAGCTACAGCCGGCCGCTCTGACCGCTGAGCTACCGGGGGCGTGGTTGATGTAATTTCGTGGTTTTTAAGTCTTTCTTCATCATTTATTGTTGTGTATGTTCGTGGCGGTTCTATTCTCTGTGTATGTGGTTAGTCTTGTTAACCTATCAAGTAATGAAACCCATTTCTTAAACTTCCTACTTGATATTGTAATCTTTATTGCCGCCTTTTTTATGGCTTAAAACACTACCGTCGCCTAACAATGCAGTAAACATGAAACTCATCAGTGTATCAACGCTGAGCTTTTTAGCCATCCTAAGGATACTACATTTATATGATTCATCATTAGCTGTTAAGCTCCATCTTACTGTAATACTATTTTTGTTCACGTTAATTGTATCCGCACGTATATGGAGGATGTAATAATAATCAAGCAATTATCTGCCAGAGATTTGAAGTTCCCATACGTGGTTTTCCACGGGTTATACTACCATCAGTATCATTAAGTCCACTTTTTTAATGCTATAAGTAAGTCCTTAATGAACCTACCGTAATCCTCTTCGTTCATTGTCCCCTTAAATACATTAGGTACATAAACCGTTAAACCCTCAAGACCCTTAAACGTTAGCTGCATTACTATGCTCCTCCTATTTTTAGGTTTGTTAATGATCAGTGTTGTATGCTCGTCATAAATACTAATTCCTGATTCTTTTTTCCAAATAATAATATTAGCTTTACCATTTTTACGTATTCAATAAGTTCTTTAATTTCATTACCTACATTATTACTTAACCAATATTTCCCTAATTTATTATCCATATAGTTTATAATCTCGTCAATTAACCCTGACAATGTATTAACGATTTCGCCACTATACTTACCCCTGAGTTTCTCTTCAATGCTTATCTTCGCCTCAAGCCACTTCCCTCTATATTCATTAATCCACCAATCATTCCAAATCTGCCAACGCAACATACGTTTAATGGCCTCGGTTAGCAATTCAATAGCCACATTCTTAACTTCCTCATCAGCTTCATTACCGCATTCATACTTATAACCATGCTTGATGCCTTTACAGAAGTGATTCATCATAAGTAATTCCTTATTAATTTCCACGGTCGTAGTTTGAGCAGTAGTCATTATTCATTTAATGAATACTCAAAATAATTAATAAGGCACTACACCATAACAGGTAATTTTACAAATAAAATTTGATCAGAGGCTAAAAGAATAATTATTCTTTGCCCATGTATGACTTATGTGGGGTAATGTGTATTAGTGGGTTTGTGCCTTGTGGTGTGGTTTATGGGTGGTTGGTCTTGGTCTAGTGATGTGGCTGAGCGGGCGGTTAGTAGTTACTCGTCGTTCGTGGTAGTTATTGCGCTGTTTTTGATACTCTACGTGGTTGTTGTGTTCGTTCTTTTACCTTCTGCGGTGGGTCTTGGTGGTACTCGGCTTATTGTTTTCTTGGTAATAGTATCGGTTGTGTTGGCTTACCTCATATCATTAATGGCATTATCCTATTCATACATGAGCTCGTTGAGGAGGGCCCTGGGTTGCTTGAGGGGTGTTGAGGTTAGGGACCGTGTACTAACGCTTAATACCATAAACGGCACCTACACGGCTGGGCTAGATGAGGTATTCATTTGCTATAAAGTACTAAGGTTCATGAGGGTTAGTCAATACGACGTCTTCATTAAGTATCGGGGCTTTGTGTATGAGGTGCCTGAGCTCAGACCCGAGGACTTCGGTGCACTTATGCAGGTCCTTAGGGATTACGGTGTGGAAGTAAATAAATGCGCCGATGATTTAAGTAAGTACGTATGTGTGGGATCAAAATGAATTCATGAATAAATCATTAATTTGGTTAGAACGTATACGGAATTTACAGGTTCAACTCCGGCATTCGCAGTTGGTATTTACACGAGGGCTGGTCTAACTGAGGGGTTAGCAAGCTTTTATTACGGCATCATGGGTATTTTTCGCGACTATTGCGGCGACTCTTTGGGGCTTTGCTAGCGACTTCATTGGTAGGAAGCGTGCATTGATAATATCCGCCATAGTCTCCGCCGTACTAGCCGTACCCGCTTATTACGTGGTTTACTACAGCGCTGTCGTCAGGAGTGTGCCATTACTGGTCCTTGGCGCATTCCTAATGGGTTGGCTCTCACAGTGGCCCTGGGGCCTGGTGCCGGTTTATCTCTCTGAGCGCTTTGCAATGCAGAGGAGGGGTTCGGGCGTTGGTTTTGGTTATAGCTCGGGCATATTTATTAGTGCTAGATGCCCCTATACTCAATACCGCTTTATGGCGTCTTCGCGGCCATTGAAGGTACCAACATATGGTTTACCGCGGCCTTCTGGTTAATACTTGCCGGTGTGGTTTACGGCATTGCGGCGGCAATAGGTCCTGAGACAATAGGCATTGACTTAAGGATAGTTAGGGAAAGGTGATGGGTCTAGTCTTGGTTCTTTGGTGTTAAAAGTTACATTGTTTTTGTCTCTGGGTTTCCATACCTTAAGCCCATGGTGAATGCCTTTAGGTTTTTGTCTACGTCTCTCCTGATGTTTGTCTTTATTGTCTCCTCAATTATGTTTTGTGGTATGTATTGGTTTAGGTTCATTATTGAGTAGAGGGCGCCGAGGATCACCATGTTTTCATAAATCACGTTACCTAACTTAACAGCATCATCATAGGCATTCACGATGTAAATCCTCCTGACACTTCTCCTCAGTATATTCTCTAGCTCGTCGATGCTTGGTATTTTCTGTTTTGTCGCTGGTGGCCTTATTAATCGCCTATTCACTATGAATACCGTGCCCTCGTTGGCATAGCCAACAGCCCTAAAAGTCTCAAGCATTTCAAAGGCAACAATTACGTCCGCACCACCCCTGGGTATTAATGGTGCATCGACATCGCCAATCCTCACATGCACATCAATGGAGCCACCCCTCTGGCTTAGTCCATGGGTCTCGGCAACGAGGGCCTTATAACCAGCCCTTATGGCTGCGTCACCCAGCACTGTGGCGAAGGTTATCAATCCCTGACCACCAACCCCAGCCAGGTATATGTTGAGTCTCATAACTACCACCTCACATCTCAGCCCACTTCTTCAACCAATCCCTGACATCACCCTCGGGCTTAATGGCATTGTATGGGCACACCTGGCGCAGACAGAGCACCCAACGCACATGTTGGGGTCTATCCAAGCCTTCCTATTCTCGAGCGGTACTATTGCTGGGCATGCGATTAAGTTATAACATATCCCACAGGCCCTGCAAGCATCTGGATCAACGTAATAACGCGCCACGTAACTCCTAAACAGCCTAGTCGCCTCTAGCGCGCAGCCCCTCTTCATGACTACCACGCAATGCCGCCCCTCTTAACGACGTTGATGGCCTCAGTCATTACCTGCTGCGTATTCTTAATGTCGAATGGGTCCACGGTCTTAACATAGTCAACACCCATTGCCTTAGCCACATCCTCTATATTAATCATACTCGTTGGGTTCGGCTGACCGCCCGTCATTGCAGTGACCCTATTATCGAGGACTAGCACAAGCATTGGTGTCTTGTTATAGACGGCATTGACAAGTGCGGGTAGGCCTGTGTGGAAGAATGTTGAGTCGCCAATTATTGATACAATGATTGACCTACCATTGGTCCCGTGGTAAAGCCCCATGCCGAGGCCCAGGGAACTACCCATGTTAGTTAATAGGTCCTGCTCATTGAATGGATTATTAATGCCAAGACTATAGCAGCCGATATCTCCACTGAATATGGGTTTAACCCCTGACTTCGCCGTTGCAACTTTCAACTCATAAAATGAAGCCGCGTGGGGACATCCTGGGCAGAAGACAGGTGGTCTAGGTGGTGGTGTGTAATTTACCTTAATGGTACTTATTGATATGAATGGATTCACCATATCGAGGGCCTTTGATAATCCATCCGTTACGGAATTAATCGTTAACTCACCAACCCTGTTAAAAAACGCCCTCGGCCTTACCAAGCACGGGAACCCTAACACCCTCATCATAGAGCAGGGCCTTCAACTGCTGTTCAAGTACTGGATCGCCCTCCTCAATAACGATTACCTTATCAGCCCTCGTAACTGCGTCAATAATAATCTTCCTAGGCAGTGGAACCGGAGTAACCACACTCAGTATGCTAGCCTTCACGCCATAGTTCTTAACGGCCTCTAACGCGTAGGTGTAGGCCACGCCACTCGTTATTATGAGGGCTTTACCGCCGTCAATGTACGTATGCGGTAATTCCTCAACACCCCTATTAATGGCTTCCCACCTCCTTAGCAATTCCTCCTTAAGTGCACGTGCATTTGCAGGTATTAACGCATGTCTCCTTGGGTCCTTAACATATTCCCTCGAGTATTTTGGCGTCTCTGGCGTGCATATAGTTACCGGACCTCTAACGTGTGATACCCTAGTCACTGTCCTCATCATCACTGGGTGCCCATACTTCTCGCCAAATTCAATGGCAAGCTTTACGAAGTCCTTAGCGCTTTGCGGATCGTAAGGTTCAATGACTGGAATATATGCGTGAAGCCCAACCCACCTATTATCCTGCTCATTCTGGCTACTCCACATGCTTGGGTCATCAGCCGTGACTATGACGAAGCCGCCCCTCACGCCCGTGTAGGCACTTGACATTAGTGGGTCCATCGCCACGTTAAGCCCTACATGCTTCATCGTGACCATCGACCTAGCGCCAGTAAGCGACGCGCCGTAGGCTACCTCAAAGGCCACCTTCTCATTACTACTCCACTCAGCATAAACACCAAATTCTTTTCCATAATCCATTAAGTACTCAATGATTTCACTCGACGGTGTACCTGGATAACCGGCGGCAACGGCCACGCCGGCCTCCAATGCCCCATGCGCGATTGCGTGGTTACCCAACATTAATTTAATCACGCAGTTGCTCATCGGCAATACCTAGGCATATTTAATTTAAAGCCTTTCTCCTAGAACTTGATAAATTAATTAGTAATATATTTAATTCGGTATGAATATATAGTTTATATTCAGCTTAGAATGGTTTCATCACACATCTGCATGTCTAGGGTTCATCATGTATGTTTTACTTGTAATACTAGTTTATATATTTAATGCACCCAAACATGAATCACGCGTTTCTAGGTATTACACTAGTTATTTTAATTGCTTATTTAATATTACCTGGTCCCTAGACGATTTCGTGAACAATATGAGGAGGAACCTGACGATACTCCTGGCTGTACTTGCAATAACAATTTCAGTAGTGGCCCTGGCAGCCCAGTACCAAGTATCACCCAATGTGAATTCACCATCAACAATAAACCAGCCATACTACGCAATACTTAAGTATATTGACTATATAAACACTACGAAAGCTGTAACACTCGCGCCGGGTCAATCAATTACCATACAGGCGCCATTACCTCCTGGCCCAGGTTACGTACTTAACTACGTAGAGGTTAGTGTTAACCCACCATCACCAGCCATACTAATTAGTGGTAATAATGTGATGTATAGTAAGAATGAGGTTGGCGCAATAGTTAATGCATACACAACGAGCAACAGCCTATCAATAGCCAACTCAGGTAATCAGCCCTTGAATGAAACGATATCCATCACCTACGTATTCGTTAATGAGGAGTACATACCATTGAATACCTCGGCATCATCATTTGCATTAAATGTCTCGATTCCGGACAGCACGATCCAGTACGTGACGCAACAGGTGGTTGAGCTTGAGATACCGAATTACATGCCCTTCGAAATAGCTGGTGTGGCGTTACCCAATGGAACCACATTATCGCAGTTAGTCTCTGCCTGGAGCCCATTAGCCAATTACATAAAGGTTGAGCCCAAGTACGTGGAGTTAATAGCCAATGAGCTACCGCCCGGTCAGTACCAAATAACGATTAATTACGGTAGTGAGTACGTTATACCGAGTGCAATGTTGATTAAGGGTACGGAATTCCTGAACTACACCGTTAACCCAGGCCAGACTCTTGAGATCACAGGTTCAGAGTTTGGTGTTCCATCTGGCTGGAATCTGCTGGGTTATATTGTTGCTGTGTATACTGTACAGCCATTAGTTGTTGGTGAGCAGCCCGGTCACTTTGAGATAGTGGCTAATATGATATCACCGGCTTACCTATATAGCAACTTAATACAGGTGAGTGGTATCAGCTACTTACTACCGCCATTCATCAGGTTTGCGCCAATGATTGGAATCTACATAGTGTATGGCAGATACTTCGAAGTGGTTGATAACCTAGATGTACCCTTGGTCGTGACATTCATGCCAATAATCTACAAGCCAGTTGGGCAGTGGGTTAATGGTAACCTAGAGGTCACAGTGAGTAGTGCTGATGTCTCCAGCGGCTTATGGACGGCGCTTGTTGTTCAGCTACCCGAGATAGCCCACATATACAAGATAGTCACGCCGAGCGGCACGGTGTACACAGGTCTAGTGAATTCCGAGATACCATGGGGCTCGGCAGAGAGGTTAGTTTCAATAAGCCTGATGGCTCACAGGCCTACATAGCTGTCTCAACGCTTGGTGTTAGTGAGACTGGTACATACACGGTTTACGTCAACTGGACACCAATAACAATGCACTTCACAAACACGTTGAATGCACCAATAAGCGGCGTTAAGGTTGAGGCATACATAAATGGGTCACTCATAGCAAGCAGTGTTAGTGATGCAAATGGCAATGCTTACATAAGCATTAAGGAGCCCATGCCATTCACTGCAGTGGTTTATTACGACAATGTGCCCATTTACTACGTCAACGTGAATTCATTAATCAACCAGCCGATAGGCATAACAATAGGTTTGTATAACGTGACTGTGCTATTCGTCGGTGCGAGGAACCAAGCAATATCTAATGCGCAGATAACACTGTATAGAGTTGGCACGGGACCGGTTTATAACGGCACAACAAGCAGCACGGGAACAATGAGCTTTGTTAACGTCCTTGGCGGCACATACCTAGTCACTGCCCAATACGGCAACCTGAAGTATAGCGAGTTGGTGACGATTAATGGTAATGACGTGATAACAATAAAGTCAGACATACTCGCCATAATTGATGGATTCCCAATAACCACGATGGAGGCATTAATAGGTACGCTAGGGCTTGGTGGCGCTGCAGCCATAGCTTTCGCCTTCGCTAATAGGAGGGGCGGTAAGGATTACGATGTTGTGACTATGTAAGTCTCGCCTAAATCGTAAAATTTTTTCAAAGCAATTTTTTCCTTAAAAATAATCAAAAATAATCAATAATCAATGACCTTTCCTCTCATACTCAATCCTCAACTCCCTCGCGAGTTCCATCACCTTATTGAGCAATTCATGCTTAACATCGAAAACATCATGCATGGATACTAACTGCCTATACTCCCTATCAAACCTAAGAAACTCCTTCTTAACCCTCTCCACCCTCTGAGACCTAATCCTTTTGAGTAATGTCTCACCCCACGAAATTAATCTTCGGCTATCGCTCTCCAGCTTCCTAACGATCATCGGCCTGACAGCCTTAAACTGCTCATCTGTTAACTCAATAATGGCGTAAGCAAACTCACCCTCGAAACCCCTCTCCATCATGTTGATCAACTCCTCCTTAATACCCAACAACCTCCTCTCTAAATCCTGCCTAGGCAACCAAGAAATGACCACGTTAGGCAGTATTAAAAGCCCTGAACCTACCAAGTGCTTATTCACTAGTTCCTGAACCTCGTCGCTGCTTGTGTACGTTAGTATCAATGTGAATTGCCTCATGGGTTCTTCACGTATGTATTAATAACAAATGCTATTAATTCTTTAACAAGTGAATCCTCAGCGGAACCGCTCAATGATACCCTCACTGCTATTAATTCCCTACGTGACCCATCATCATAACCCACGAACTCCCACTCAAGGCCATTGATCACCTCCCTACGGTAAATTAACTGTATATCACCAACCCTGATTGATTGATCAATTGGTAAGTTCCACGGAGCAAGTACATCAATACTGAGTATCCTCTTTGTCTCATTTATTAACAGAAGCCTGGCCAGTGAAACGTCTCCACACACGTACTCTCTAACGTCCCCCCTATCAATCACATCAATATTTTCACACTTCATTACCTCAACGATCTACTTATTGATTTATTATTTTAACTTAAGGAAGGGCTCGATCTGAATGTAATGGAGGAAAGTAACTGAAGGGATGAAAAACGTAGAGAAAGGCTTAAATACTCAGTAATACTTGAAATACATGATTAACATGTCAAGCAGTTCAGGCAGTGGTGAGGAAAGTGGTGAAAGGAAGACTGTGACTATTAGGGGATTAAGTACTGACATTTATGACAGGGTAAGCAAGCTTGCTAGGGAGACGGGGACCACAATAGGTGAGATAGTAAATGAGGCCCTTAGAAGGTATATAACAACCCTCGAAAATATATCTAGAGCCATTGATAACATGATTAGGTCAGGCGACGTTGTTGTAATAAGCGGTGTTTCATCACTAACCGTGACAAGGGCAGACCTAGAGGCTTTAGATAAGCCCGTGATTTTTAAGGACATGGACGAGCTCATCTTCGCTGAGGATGTTAATAATGATATCATAAAGAATAAGGTTGCTAGGATAGTCAATGTGAACACGGTCTATGTGCCGAAATCCGTATCAACGTTGCTAATAGCCTCGAAGAGTGAGTTCGTGAAAAAGATTGTCCCGAGGTGATTAACCTTAATAAATTCATTGTTTGCCTGTTAAAATCACGTGAAGGTTCTTGTCATTGGCGTTGGTTCAATGGGAATGAATCACATTAAGGTATTAGCACAGTTGAGAAAGGAGGGTTTAGTGACTGAGATTTACGCAGTAGATATTGATAAACAAAGGCTTGAGGTTGCTAAGAACCTGGGTGCTGACTTAGTATTCACTGACTATCACGATGCTCTAGCGCGTAAGCCTGACCTGGGCATAATAGCTGTCCCAACAGCGCTTCACTACGCAGTCGCAAGCGATCTAATAAGTCATATGGACCTACTGATCGAGAAGCCAGTCACGGAGAGACTTGAGGATGCCCTTGACCTATACCGTAAATCGAAATCTCTCGGCAGGAGGATATTCGTTGGCCATATCGAGAGGTTTAACCCCGTGTATAAGGCTTTAATTAATGATATTGGTAATGAGAAGCCAATCTACATAGAGTCAATAAGGGCTGGCAAGTTAAGGGGTAATCTACAATCATACGGTAATGTACTCCTTGACCTCGGGATTCACGATATAGACCTCGTGCTTAGCATGATTAATGAGGATAAGGTTAGGGTCCTAAGTACGGTTCTTAAGGGTGTTCCTGTTACCACGGCGTGGGCGTTACTGGGTATTGGCGATACAATATATCTACTTCACGCATCATGGGACTATGAGGTTAGGATTAGGAGGATTCAGGTTACTTTAAGGAATAGGTATTATGATGCTGACCTACTGAATAAGGTGCTTATTCGTGATGGGGTCAGACACGTGGTAGAGGGTCCCGACCAATTAAGGCAGGAGTTAATGCATGTAATAAATGCCCTGAGAGGTGTTGAGAAGCCCATCATAGACATGGCCGATGGTATTAAGGCGTTGGCCGTAGTTAATGGGATTCTTATGAATAATCCCGTTATAGACCTTAGTGAATTATTAACGTGAAAAGTCAATAATTGATTTAACCCTAACAATGTACTTACTAGCTAAATCCTCAGCCCACTTAGGCAATTTGAGCATTACTATTACCTCATTAACTAGGGCCTCCGCATCACCGCAATCACTCAATCCCTGATCCCTACAGATCTTAACCAAGTACTTACTCCTAGCTTCAAACAAGTCCCTATCCATGACAACCCTATTACAATCATGATCATAAGTCCAACCTCTCCTCAAATCCCTTAAATGAAGGAGTAGATGAGCCGTGATCCTGCCAAGGTTCATTGGACCAGGCGCTACGTAAATACCCTCATTAATCGCATAGCAACTACCACGCCCCATGTAAATATTCGCCATCGAAAATAATCAACATACCAAGTCAAATAAAGGTATCATTTTTAATGACTAAAACCATTAACACAATGATTCACAACAAGCGTTGGAATATGGAAGTTCCCAATATGGGAATCGCTCATAAAATAGGAGGAAGTGAGAATAGGTTTATAATGACTTGGTGGGCCCGCGGGATTCGAACCCGGGATCTCCCGCGCGTGAGGCGGGCATCCTAACCGCTAGACTACGGGCCCTGAGGCATTAGCCTTTATTTGTTTTTAAAGTATTTTTCTCATGGACTTACCCCGTGGCGTTGCTTAATTACAGGGTCTTGTTATATTGCTGATTCCGCATTCAATCTCTTAGTCTCCTTTTACTTAGTTATTTTTGTAGGTTATGTTAATTGGATAGTATGTCTTATATTTGAAACCTGGTTGTGACTGCTTGGTATGAATAGGAGGATTAAGGTTAACGGGTTACCCTATAAAACCCGTGTTTATATTAATAACCAGGTCCTGATACCGTCCGAATTAGTTAAGCTTCTTGGTATTGAGAGGAGTCTTTTTTGCTGATGTGGTTATTAAGCATGAGGGTAGGGTCATAAGCATCAATGGCGTTAGACTCCTTAGAAACAGACGGGCAACCTCCAGGCAATTCACAATCCCTAGAGAGATCAGGGAGGCCTATGGTATAAAGCCCCTTGATGAGATCGAGATCATTAGTGTAGAGCCTGTTGAGATTACTGGTAGGAGGAATGCTGTGCTAAATCCCTAAACCTGCCTTCCTTCTCTCGTTCTCCAGGATCTTTGTGGCGCTTATGTAGAGTATTATGGCGGCTGGTATGTAGTACAACGGCAGTCCGCCATGTATCGGTATTGTTGGGTATGTAAAGATGTGTAAATTCCTAATGTAGCCCCATGAATGTGTACATGACCAATAAACAGCCAGAACATTGCATCCTCACTCCACACAGCAACATCAGCCGCAAACAACCACTGCCAGAAATCACCAAAGGCTACCCAGGGTATTGCAAGCACGATGGCCACGCCAATCCTATAAAGCCACATTCCGAGCCATGGGTGGTAATGAACGAGCGCTAAGTACCAAGAGTTTGTTGGGTCGTGGTGAAATGCATATATAAGCTCGGGTAAGATCATGGCCTCAATCATGCATAGCCTATACCCGTCATTAATGGTGGTATTGTTAATTTAACCCAATTAACCATATTTAATCGCTTGGTAAAGTAAGGATCCTTATTAATCTTGCTATTCTATTGCTGTTTTTGTTTTATATATCTTTATGCCCTCCTTCCTTAATGCGTTTAGTACTTGGTTTAGTATTGCTTTGTTCTTCATGTACGTCTCCTCGATTGGTGTTAATCCCTCACCCCTCACCTCACCCCTTGCCACTAGGTCAGCCACTACGGCTGCTGTGAAGCCCGTTAGCCTAGCCATCGACGTGAATCCACCTTGGGCATAATCAACGCCCTCAAACCTAACTGCGGCATAGTCATCACCCATCTTACCTCTAGCCTCGATAATCATTAACGAGAAGTCATTAGCACCAGGCTTAAGTGATTTGGAGAGGACTAGCTTGGCAGTCTCAAAGTCACTGAGTAAGCCAAGGTCCTTGAGAATTCTCATAACTTCTAAATGTTTCTTCCACCTAATCGTCCTTTCATAAGCACTCCTTAAAGTGCTGAAGTACTTGGGTAGTGTAACGAGTAGCGTGCTCAAACCATCAGTGTAAAACTCCGCGAATTCGCCATTGACGAGCCAGGTCCTGAACTCGAAGATTTCCGCCAAAGGCTCAACACTGACCACCTTGCCATCCCTAATGATTGTTGCTGGCCTAACGTACTCATCAACTGTGCTATCGAGTGAGAATAGGATTTCATAGTACAGGGGAGGCCTTGGATCAACTGGATTGCCACCAACGTGTATGCCAACCTCCTCAACAACCTCAAGCTCGCTGGCGGCAGCCATTGCCAGTAAATTTGTGAGCCCGGGGGCCCAACCACAGGCAGGGATAACAATCGGCCCATTACTTAATTTACGGGCTAGCTCCTCACTGTACTTCCACATGAATATTAGGTCAATAATGGGCTTGCCAAGCTCGTGAATCTTGAGGACGACGTCATCAGCGATTGACTGTGGAACCGCGCTAACAATCACATCATTCTCGCTGGCAATCCTCCTCAAGTCCTCCTGCTTCGTTGCATTAGCCTTAACCGCGTTGTTAATGCCCAACCGCCTAGCTTCATTAATGGCCTCCTCACTAACGTCATAACCATTAACAACATGACCTGTATGCCTAACCAGGTAATATGCAATTGCACGACCCATGGGACCTAAACCAACAACACCAACAGAAACCACAAAACATAGGTTGCCCACTCTTTATTAAGTTCTAAGTTGTTTAGTCATTGATTACCTGCCTCCTCACCCTCCTCAGTACTCAGGTAGTAATAATACTCGCCGATGTTCCTCTGAAGCCTATCTAGGTATGAATCCCTCTTATTGATCCTCGGCCTACCCACCTGGGGCTCTCTTCTAAACGTAACGTCTTGGCTCTTAAGGAACTCATTCATTCCAGTCCTTAGGTCAGTGGGTGGTTGGGCTATGCCATGCCTGCCTGGCTCGCCTAGGAATACCATGACTGACGTGCTTAGGTAATCGATCATTGTTATGTCATGCTCAATAACTAGCGCCACCACATCCCTCTCCTCAATAATCCTCCTAATGACCGATGCAACCCTAACTCTCTGCTCAATGTCGAGATAAGCCATTGGCTCGTCAAGTAGGTAAACCTCTGCATCCTTAAGTAATGAGCCGGCAACAACGACCCTCTGGAGTTCGCCACCGCTTAGGCTTGATAATTCCCTATCCATTAAGGGCGTTAGTGACAATCCATTAGCGAGGTCAGGCCAAATAATCCTTGACGTGAAGTCACTACCAACTGTCATGCTAGGTACTCCCTTACGGTCTTATCGCCATATTTAACGGCCAGGTCCCTGACGTATTGGGCTTATAGCTGATTCTAACCTCGCCATGTGGTATTACAACTCCTGAATCAGGCTCTAACTCATTAACGAGGAGCCTTGCGAAGGTGGTCTTGCCAATCCCGTTGGGACCCAATACGCCAATGACCTCACCCCTATGTATAACCCCTGCCTTAACCTCAAGCTCAAAGTCCTCAAGTTTCTTTGTTAAATCAGTCCACTCAAGGAGTACCTTTTCCTTCTGCATGGGTCTTGGGGCTGGCTTAACCCTGAACTTAATGGGCTCCCTCCTAATCAGCATGTTCTCGCTTGCCAGGTAACCATTGAGGTACTCGTTGATTCCCTCCCTCGCACCCCTCGTGTGCGACACAATACCGTAAGCGCCAGGCTTACCGTAAAGGATAACCACCTGATCAGCCAGGTAATCAAGAACGGCGAGGTCATGGTCGATCACGATTACATACTTATCACCACCAGCAACCTCCTTAATCGCCTCGCAGCTCTCAACCTCTCGACTATGTCGAGGTGCGTTGTCGGCTCATCAAATATGTAAGTATCGGCATTCCTAAGGAGGGCTGCTGCAATGGCGAGTCTCTGGAGCTCACCGCCGCTTAACTTACTAACATCCCTATCGAGTAGGCGTGTGAGGTTCAGTTTCTCGGCAATCTTTAGAACATTTTCCACATTACCACCTACCTTCATTAATACATCCCTAACAGTCCCCTTAACGTACATGGGTATTAACTCAATGTACTGAGGCTTATGAACGACCTTAACCTCACCCCTATAAAGCCTTGTCAGGTATGGCTGTAACTCCGTACCCCTGAAAAACCTCAGTATATCCTCAGTACTAACCTGCGAGTCCGTGCATAGGTTAGGCCTTAACTCGCCAGCGAGTATCTTAGCTATCGTTGTCTTACCCATCGCGTTCTGACCTATTATCCCAAGTACCCTGCCGAGCTTAGGCATGGGCAGCCTGAACAGTTTGAAGCCACTAGGCCCATACTGATGGACACAATCCTCACCCAATTCACTTGGTAGGTTAACAATGGTTATGGCCTCGAAGGGGCACTTCCTAACGCATATGCCGCATGCCGTGCATAGGTCAGTAATGACTGGGTGGCCCAACTGCTCATCCATGTAAATAGCCCTCTTGCCGCCCCTCACTATTGGGCAAAACCTAATACACTCTTGGCTACACTTCCTCGGCTGGCACAGGTCCTTATCAACCACGGCTACCCTAACGGCATTATCGACGGTTTATGAAGACTTAAGTGGAATTAAACCTTATGCCCTGAATAAATCACGCTGGAGAGTAATACTAATTAAGGCTTGGTCATTAGGCTCGGTTAATGAATTTGAGGATTGAGCGTAAGCACCTCTACGCAGCATTAACGCTTTACCTGCTTTATGCACTGTTAACAGTTTACATAATCACAAGTGGAGAGAACAATCCATTGAATACCCACCTATTCTTCGCAATCTTCAACAACAAACTACCCCAGTTAACGCCACTGCTCACGGTAATAAGCGTTGACGATTATGGAAGGGCGTTCTTCTGGATACCCGTGGCCTTAATACTATGGTACTTCGGTGGCAGGTATAGGAGGGCTAGCGTTCTTATGGTTTCGGCCTTTGTGATTAGCCTGGTACTTGGTGAGTTTATGAAGCACGTATTATATGAGCCAAGGCCATTCCTAGTGCTACACATAACGCCGTTGATCCATGAGCAACCCGACTCATCATATCCATCGGGGCACGCATTAATCGTCAGTACTGGTGCGTATTCATCAATCGTGGCATTACCCTGGTACATCTCGTTACCCCTGACTGTGGAGGCGCTATTGGTGTCTTACGGTAGGGTTTACGTGGGTGTTCACTGGCCGCTTGATGTAGTTGCTGGTTGGTTATTGGGAATCGCTAATGTGGAGCTTGTGCTCGCCCTTCCCTGGTACTACGACCTCATCCACCTAATAATGAAGAAGCTACTTGGCTGGCTGAGTTACCGACCTGAGGGTTCTCCGGCCAATTAGAATATAACCCGTATGCGCGTTGACCCAGGTCTGCGGCCTGACCTCGTTAGGCTCGGTCTTCCACTCCCTAACCATCACATCAACCATCTTAACATCAACATAGCCGTAATCACTCATCGCGGTGAGAACCTTAATGACTTGATTCGCGGTTGGGACATACACTACGAGAGTACCATCAGCCTTAAGGCCTCTGTTGCCTTAGGTATTGCGTTCCAGGGATCACCCATGTCCAGTATCACCGCGTCTAGGTCCCTCTCGGCAAAGCGTCGGCGATAACATCCCTAAGTTTCAGTTCAACCCAATCAAGGAGACCAAGCATCTCAAGGTTCCTCCTGGCAGTGCTTATTGCATCCTCCCTCTTATCATAGCCATAAACCCTGCCACTTGGTCTCACGTAATAGGCAAGTATTGCTGTCATGAATCCGCTACCGACACCAGCCTCAGCGACCCTACTACCTGGGCCAACCCCAGCACCAATTATTATTTGGGCAGCATCCTTTGGGTAAATGACCTGGGTAACCCTATCAGCCCTCTCGAGCAGCATGTCCGTGATCAACGGCCTTAACAGGGCTACGCTATAGCCGAGGTTTGTCCTTATTAAGGTACCGTATTCGCGGTTGATGATATCATCAGCATTTATAATACCCCTTATCGTACTTATCCTCGAACCCCTAACTACCCTAACCACAGACCTAACGCCATCACCAACGATTAATACGTAATCCCCCTCCTTAATGGGCATACTCACTAACAATCGATTAAGCATGAATTATTTATGAATTTTTAGGGAGTACTCATCAACCACATTCTCAATATAATTCATGAACTCATCAAGAGTCCCACTAACCAAGCCCTTCTTAAACAACTCATTCCACCTATTGATTATCTCCCTAAACTCAGCCTTGGCCTTCACGGCATCGCTTATCGATGCAATTTCAACCTTAAAGTTTGCGTAGCCTCCCTTATTAATCCCTGGGCAATATCCAAGGGCCTTATCATAAACCTCGAACTTAACCACGCCACTATCAAGCCAGTAAATGAATGGGTAGTACCGACAAACATTGGGTTTAACGGGGTGTACTGAGCAAATTAGCTTATCGCCAACCCACTTATTGAATATGCAGGTCCCGTCGAGTCTCTTCTTAAGCACTAGGTAGTACTCACCATCCCTAAGCCTTATCACTGGCTCATCCCAGTCAGCGGCCATGTCCTTAGGGAATAAGGCTAGGAACTCCCTGGGCTTCATACCCGTGTACCTGGCAATCCTAGCGATATCCCTATGAGTCACTGGTATCCAATAACGCCTACAGCACTCACCACACAATACGCATGTGAATCTAATCCTTGGAAATTCAGCCCTGGTTATAACAATGTTCATATTTATTCGGCTATTTTAAGCGTGCTTATTACGAGGATTGTGTTTGGGATGAGGAACCCTTAGTCTCCTGTAAATACTTATTTATCTCCTCCATAGTCAATTTCCTAAATAGCTTTGTCTTAACATCAACAACACCAATCTCAAGCCTGTCAGGCTCGGGGGCCTCAAGCACAAGGCCCAGCGCCCTAATGGCTAGCTTTATGCAATCATCAAGGCTCATGTCATACTTATACTCCTTCTCGAGGAATTCAGTTATCCTTGATGACTCGGCTCCCATGGCTACTGCATAGAAGCCGAAGTATATACCGCCTGGGTCTGTTTGGAATAGCCTTGGTCCATGCTTGTCGACACCGCCAACTATTAGAGCAGCGCCAAAGGGCCTTACACCGCCATACTGCGTATGCATTTGCTTTAAGTCACTGATTCTCTTGGTTAGTAATTCCACGTCTATAGGCTCGTCATAAAGCAACTTGTGCGTTTGCGCCTCCTGTCTCGCATACTCAATGAGCACCCTGGCATCCGATAATAAGCCTGATGCTGCAATTCCAACGTGGTCATCAATCATATACACCTTCTCAATACTGCTCAAATCAATTAATGCGCTAACCTTCCTCTTCTCTGCCGCAAGCACGACACCATCAATGCATTTAATACCAACTGTCGCCCAACCCCTCTTAACAGCCTCACCTGCATACCTCACCTGATATAATTCCCCTTCTGGCTGAATATTGTTATGGCCCTATCATATCCGTAAACCTGTGGTGAGAACATACCCTTCGTTAATGCCTTATTAGGCGGGCTTTTTTAAATCAAACCTACCTAATTACTTATTTTCTGTTGTGTGGCTTAGCGCGTAAGCTTTTTTAAATTAGTAATCGAGTCCGATATCGGATATGAGGATAGCCATATCCGTGAGTAATGGCTTCGTATCAGGACCTGGCGAAGGCGATGAGGTCTGGATAGTCGAGGTTAAGGATGATGGCTCTTACGAGGTTGTTGAGCGTTATGAAAACCCAGCGAGGTATGCTCAGCAGGTTAGGGGTGTGTTTATGTTAAGGAGTGTTCTTGATCATGGCGTTAATACGGTAATACTTTCCGAAATAGGTCCCCCAGGCTATAGGTGGGCAGTTGAGAAGGGGATTAGGATCTACATATTTGAGGGACGGGTCGAGGATGCAATTAGGGCATTCATTGAGGGTAAATTGAGCGAGGCTCAGGGACCAACGCATGGCGAGCATCATGGTCACCACGGTCATCATTGGCATAGACATGTTGAGGGTTTTGGTGAGTATGAGTTCCTTAAGCCTATGTAAGTAGTGGTTTGGTAATTGCTGACCTGGGTTGTGGTGAGGGTCGTTACTGTGACTTCTTTAAGGACTATGCCTCGAAACTCTACTGCGTTGATATTGATGAGGCGGCTATTGAGGAGGTTCGTAGGAGGTTCGGGAATTACGGTAACGTGACAATACTTAATGAGGACATTACCCACACATCAATACCGAGCGGTAGTGTTGATTTAGTCTTCATGTCTAACGTATTTCATGATGTTGATGATAAGGAGGCGGCGGTTAAGGAGATCAGTAGGATATTGAAGCCAGGCGGTAGGTTATTAATTATTGAGTTTAAGGAGAATGTGCTGTTTGGTCCTCCGTTCAAGCTTAGTCCTGAGGAGGTTGAGGAGTACTTCAGTGGTGCTGGCTTTGTTAGGGAGGGTTATGCCGAGGTTTCTCCATATCATTACATGCTCATCCTTAAAAAGATGAGGTGAGGTGCAGGCTGGATATATTTTACTATGGTTTAAATATAGGTATCAATAGTTAGAAATATGATGAAAAATGATTCACGAGCCAAAATGGCTTATCCAATATGGGGATATTATCAATAAATTAAGAATTGCGTTATATAAATTTGAGAATAGCGACATCAATCTTCAATCCTTCATTAACGAAATAAATAAATCATTGATCAGTTGTGGGTATGATCCTATTAAGGTCATAATGTCTGATTTCATGACAAGTTTCTTCGATGCATATGCCGTATATGTGCCGCGTAAACCGATGTCCATCATATACGTATCCACGGAATTGATGAAGAAGCCGAGACCCCTACTTGGTAGGGTATTAATGCATGAGGTTTTTCATCACGTACTTTTCCAAAGACCCCCATCATTATTGTTTAAGTTGGCGCGAGGAGGGTTGAGCCGCTTATTCTCATAGCAATGCCACTAATGATTGTAGTGGCACTAGCATTGTTGTTCTATAATGCATTGTATAACTTTTTTGTATTATGTTATTGTTATTTTATCGTTGGCTATGTCATCAGTAACGTCCGTATTAATAAAGGCTTTGAATGAGCATGAACTGGTGGCTACGGCATTTGTTGTGTACTTAATAACTGGTGAGTGGGTTAGGGATTGGAAGTATTATCGTGATGAGGATGTATTGATGAATACTAAATGGAGGGAGTTGGTTATTCCTAAGGAGGTTACTGTGATGTAAAGGGTAAAAAGGGATACTGCAATTGGGATTCGATGATTAGGGTTGTGCTTCTTGACGTTGATGGTACCTTAACGAGGAACAGAAATACAGAGGCCTTAGACCCGGATGCAATAGCAGCTGTGCAGGAGATAGTGAATAAATACGTTGTCGGTCTAGTAACGGGCAATGCCCTAATAGTTGCCCAAGCCCTCTCACGATACATAGGCCTGCCCAAGGGTTCGCCGGTCATCGCGGAGAATGGGTGCCTTGTGGATTATAATGGTGAGGTTCGTGAATTATGCGAGGATTTAAACCTTAAGGAGGTTGCGTTAAGGCTTATGAAGTTAATACCTGGCTTGAGACCTACGTATCAATTTAATTATAGGAGGTTCGACATAACACTATGGGCGCCTAAGGACCCATATGAATTAATAGGGATTGTCAAGGAGGAGTTACGAAAAATGGGCTTAGACAGTAAGGTTAGGGTTTCCCACAGTGGTTATGCCCTTCACCTACAACCAATGAATTCAAGTAAGGCCGTGGCCGTTAAGTACCTATGCGATGTAATGGGTGTGCCCTGTGGCAGTGTTGTTTACATTGGCGATAGTGATACTGATGTTGACGTGATGAGTGTTGTGGGTTATGGAGTTGCCGTGGCTAATGCAACTGAGGAGCTTAAGAGGAGGGCTAGGATCGTACTTGATAAGCCGAGTGGTAGGGGCGTCGCCGATTTCCTGAGGAATTACCTGCCAAGTCTATGACCTCCTGAACATCATGAGCAAGTAATTATAGGCGTTCTCCACGTTGAAGTTATTCCTAACGAAATCCCTAAAGTCATCATACCTCCTAACAAAGTCATTGCTCAGGCCCATCACGACATTATTCCATAGGGACTTACCAAGACCCGCATTACCCACTAACTCAATACTTAGCGGTACATCGAGCGCTAATGCCGTTATTGCACAGTCAACGGTTAATTGGCAGGTGTTAAGCATGTTCCTTAATTCATCTTTATTAAACGTATTAACCAGGAATTGAACTAGCGAATCCTGCCTGGCTATCACGAAATCGACAGTCCTCCTAAGCATGGCAAGGGAAACCCTATGCACAGCATTATCACTAATGCCCTGCGACGCAACCCACATGCTAATCAGTACTGGGTCATTCATAACCCTTATGAGAGCAACTTCCCTCAATACCATTATCCTTACCTCATCCTCTCTTAATTGAAGTAACTTACTCGGTATCACGGATATTACTGCCTGTCCTTCAGCGTCAATGTACTTCACGGGCCACTCCTCATGGGCTGCTTTCTCAAGACCCAGGGTCTCCCTCACCTTATTATGGTCATCGGTTATATAAATAATGGCGTCATCATCTGGCACCTCAAGTTCCCTGAACGCCCACTCGATAATACTCTCGACTTTACTCAAGTCATTTGTTGAGGTTTCTATTAACTGTATTATTTCCACGTGATGATTTTATTCGTCGAGGTTAATATTCCTTAATTCACAGGTATTGATACAACTAAGAATCTTAAACAGTGGTAAAAGCTTTTAAAGGAATTGTGCCCCTGCTATCATTAATGGTATTACCAAAGTACGATGTTGTGTTGACGACAGATCGATCAATGATGAGCAATTATCACGGTAAGGAGTTCCTCGGATTCGTTACAACCGGTCCCCTATTCATAACGGTAGGCCCGTTTAAGAAGCTTGGTGAGTGGATTCATGAGTATATAGCGATGCCAAAGATGAAGGTTGATAAGTACGGTAGACCCTACCAAGCACCCTATGGAATGAGGAAAATAGAGGCGGCATTGATTGATGCCGGCATTAACGCAGCAATAATCGATTCAGACCACGTGCATAAGTATATACCTAGTGCTAAGATACTTATGCTCAGCCACCATGATTACTTCGGGCTTAACCCACCATCATCGACTTGGTCAGCAATAGTTGGTAGGGAGCCACTAAATGCATACTCGTTTAGGAGGTTCATGATGAGGATTAGGCCGTACATAATGGAGGCCAAGAGCAGGAACGGGCTTAAGGTAATCGTCGGCGGGCCATCAGCGTGGCAGTGGCTGTACCTGCCCGAACTCATGGACTTCTTCGGAGTTGACACGGTGTTTGATGGGGAGGGTGAAAGGCTCGTGGTTGACCTAGTCAAGAGGGTTTTAAATAATGAGCCTGTGCTCGATACGTATATGTCGGTGTGAACGATGTTCCGAGCATTGATGAAATACCCACGATAAAGTACCCAGCGGTTAATGGCTTCGTGGAGATCGGCAGAGGTTGTCCGAGAGGCTGCGCATTCTGTTCAGTAACCCTCAGGCCACTTAGGTGTACCCGCTTGAGAAGATTGAGGAGGAGTTGAAACTACACGTTAAGCACGGCATAGTGCACGGCCTAATACACTCCGATGATGTACCGCTATATGGATCAACGGGTGTTGAGCTTAACCCTGATAAGCTGATAAAGCTTCACCAGCTAGTTAAGAGGTACTACCTAACAATGGCCTGGAGTCACACGACGCTCGCCTCAGTGCTACTGGCGGAGAAGAAGTACAATAGATTGGCTACGAAGATCGCGGAAATAATCGAGGACGAGCACCAGGACTGGTGGGGTGCACAGGTAGGCCTTGAGACTGGCTCGAGGAGACTAGCCAAGGCCCTAATGCCAGGCAAGGCTGCACCGTTTAAGATTGAGGATTGGTGGGACGTTGTTGAGGAGACATTGGGCGTGATGCATGATATTAAACTCATACCAGCACTAACCGTGATTATTGGTTTACCCGGCGAGACTGAGGATGATGTTATGGAGACGATAGAACTCCTGGACAGGATCAGACCATACAGGAGCCTGGTGGTGCCCATGTTCTATGTGCCAATGAACCATATAAGGCCGAGAAGGATGGTTGGACCATTAAGTATAACCTACTGCCTGAACACATTGAGTTGATGAAGAAAATGTTTGAGCACAGTATTTACTGGGCTAAGGACATAGTCAATCACTTCTACCTAAGGGGTCCACAGTATTGGCCGGTGAGGGTTGCTGTTAATTATTTCATGAATTATGTTGAGAAGAGGGTTAGGGCACTCTATGATAGGCTTGACCAAATTGCTGCTGAGATTAAGAATAGGAGGCTTGTGTCGAAGATAGAGGCTCCAAAGCTCATGGAGCTCTATACATCGTCTGAAGAGGAATTTTAGGATTAAGGCCTCATTAACTCCTGCATTTTAACTAACTCGTAGTTTGTGAATATCACTTTTGCAACGTTGAGATCCACATTCTTAAACGTCTCAAAGCTCTCCCATGGATATATAATGTAAACCCACTTAACCCACTTATAGGCGTAGTAATCAGGTGCGTACCTACTCGATATGGCCTTATAATCTAGGACGGCCGTTTTAACATCCCTAGCGCCAAGCCTAATCAATAACTCCCTAGCGGTACTGAGTGTTAGCCCCGTATCACTAACATCATCTATCAACAACACCCTAAGTCCCTTAACGTCAATGCTTGGTCTATACTTAATGGTGATATCATCCTTAGCCCTACCAAAGCCCCAGTGAGCCATCTGAATTAGGTCGGTGGGTATTCCAAGCATGTCAGACATTAACGATGCCATCACGACACCGCCCTTGGAGATACCTATCAAAACATCTGGTTGATAACCACTTTTAATAATGTCCTGGACCAGTTTCACAACACCCATTTCGATATCCTCCCACTTATACCGGTGATAATCCGCCATTATGACTTGTGGTTAGGGTGGTTTATAAACCAATCGTTTTACGTACTTAAATAAATACCGTAATTAACGAAACCGAGGTTAGGATGCTTAAAGTATTTATTTCACTAAACGATAGAACAACGAGAGACTAAATGATTAATAAGTATCATGCAATAATGATTTTAGGAGTGTTATTAATAGTGGTTTCATCAATACCGATTTATTACTCACATCTGGAGTCGTCGATTTCGTATAGCCACGTTAATGCAACCACATGCCTAAGGGTTCTGAATAGCATCATTAGCGGTTCCCTAACCAGCGATAGGATAGATAGTATCATTAAGTCTATGGATCGGTCATTGCTGATTTCAATCGAGGTAAACATAGAGTATGCAAATGGTTCAAGCGTGACTTACGGCTATTACATACCCATTGGGGCGAGTGGTGTGGCTATAACGCCCATGGTTTCAGGTAATATCGAGATTTTCGGCAGGTCTCATTGCGCGTATGTGAGTAGTAATTACGTGGTTAATGTTTTCATTGGGCAGTATGCAATGGCAATATACCTCTTTGTTGTTGGTGTGGTACTTATAATGATTGGTTTTGCCTTGATTGCAGTGGGTGATTACTTAAGGGATAGATACACGCGCCGTGCTTTACGCAGTTAACGTTTCTAATACTGGTAAAATCTACGTTGGTAAATAGGTTTATTAATGACTTTTATCTCAATTATTATAATGTATATGCAATTACCACTTCAGGTGGTGCTTCAGGCGGGCACAATAATAGTGGCGACCGTCCTAGCAATAATACTACTAATAATCATCATAGCAATACTCGCATACTCCATTAGGATAGTACCTGAGTACCAGAGGATTGTTAAGCTAAGGCTTGGTAAGTTCAAGGGGATTTACGGCCCTGGCATTGTGTTTATAGTGCCCATTATTGATAGGCCAATAACGATGGATCTGAGGGTCTTATCTATTGACTTATCGAGCCAGAGGGCGTTAACTAAGGATAATGTTGAGGTTACGATAGACGCCGCAGTCTACATGAGGGTTATTGATGCGGCAAAGGCCGTGCTCTCAGTCACTGATTATAGGAGCGCAACTGCGACTCTCGGTGCGGCCGTTCTTAGGGATGTGATTGGCATGGTTGACCTGGACACGCTGCTCACGCAGAGGGAGGAGGTTGCTAAGAAGATTGCGTCCATAATTGATGAGCACGTAAGCCCATGGGGTGTCAAGGTAACGGCAGTCGCGATTAAGGACATAAAGCTACCCGACACATTAATCAGGGCCATGGCAGCCCAGGCAGAGGCTGAGAGGATGAGGAGGGCTAAGGTAATCCTGGCCCAGGCTGATTACGAGGCCTCGCAGATGTACCTGAAGGCCGCTGAGACCTACACCAAAAACCCAATATCGCTAACGCTTAGGCAGTTGGACACACTGCTCGAGGTTGCCAAGGAACATAACTTAATACTTGTCGTACCCAGTTCACTTGAGGTAACGACGCTATCAACGTTAGCCGCAGCCGCTTTGAAGAGACAACAGGAAGGTTCGGGTGCGACGTAGTAGGGAGCGACTATGCAATTTAAACGTGGGTTATTAATTCCGTTAATTATTGCAGCATTGCTAGCATTTACGTTAATGCATGTATCAATCGCGAGTTCCAATATCTACGTGATTCATGAGGTGTACGTGTTTAACCTTAATGGTGAAATAACCGATTTAACATACAACGAGTTGCAGAATGCTTTACAGCTAGCAGAGTCAACACCAAACTCGGCACTTCTCATAATCCTTAAGACACCAGGTGGAGAGTTGGATGCCGCGCTAAATATCGTGACTGCAATCGAGGATTCAAAAATACCGGTTATAGCTTTGTCTACCCAACGGGTTCATATGCCTGGTCCGCAGGTACGCTTGTTTTATTGTCAACTACGATAGCTGCCATGGCGCCAGGTACTGTCATTGGTTCCTGCCAACCCATCGAGATAAATCCAATAACTGGGCAGGAGATATTCATAAATGAGAGCAAAATACTCAATGCAATTAGTCAGTACTTCGTGGAGGTTGCGGAGTTTAGGAATAGGAATGCGACCTTCGCCCATGACTGCGTCTTCTACAACACGAACCTTGGACCCAGGGAGGCGCTTGAGTATGGCGTTATAAACTTCATAGCCACTGACGTAGGTTCACTACTTAATGAGATTAATGGCAGCACAATAAATGGAGTAACATACTACGTAATCAATCCAGTAATTACGTATTATCAACCAGGTGTTGGGTATCAGGTCTATGAGGTGCTCGTTAATCCGACGATTCAAAACCTACTGGCTGGTTTGGGCTTGCTACTGGCAATCATCGGCTTCGCAATAAGGCATTATTACCTAGCCGGGGTTGGGGTCATACTAATGATAATACCCATGCTCACGGGCCTATCCATCAATTGGCTCGGGCTGGCATTGCTAATTATTGGCTTAGCTGCAATTGCGATTGATGTTCATGCAGGCTTCACAACACATGCAGCACTATTCATAGTCGGTATAATACTCACGGCGCTGGGCATCATACTGCTTCAACCAACCTATACACCCCAGTCCTGGTTAATAGCCGCGAATCAGGTTGAGGCTAGAATCGTGCTTTACACGCTGATAGCCTTCGTTGGCGGGTTCGGCGGCTTCATAGCGTCCAGGGTGATAGACATAGTAAGGGCTAAGCCTCTCTCGGAGAGGCTTTATTGGCCCATTAACGATGTTGGTATTGCTATTGATGATATTAATAAGGATGAGATTGGCTATGTGAAGGTTAGGGGTGAGTACTGGAGGGCTAAGGCGCTTGAGAATGTTAAAAGGGGTTCCAAGGTCGTTATTGTTGGTATTGATGGCGACACGCTGATCGTGAAACCCGCCAGTTAGTTACGCTTATTAAGCTTAATAGCGTTCATTAGCGGGTAATGTCAATTAGGTATGACGTGAGGCCGAGGCTTGGTATTAGGCTTTCATTACCCGTGAATATACTGATGTTCATAGGATTCCTAGTAATATCGCCCCTGCTCCTATTTCTATTCCTAGTCCTAATCACCATTGGCGTACAGCCATTACTCGCACTAACGCTGACGCTGGGTTCTCTCCTAACGAGTTACATCAACGTGGTTATTGCCGAGGTCACCTACTACGTCCCATTTAACCCATTCATGGACCTCATGAAGCTGCTCCCAATGCCAATCATTATACAGAGGATTGATAAGTTATTCCTTGAGGTGAATATTGGTGGTGCCGTGATACCAACAATAGTATCAATATACTTAATAAGCACGTACTTAATCCACGACATGTTAATACTGGCTTCATTCATTGTATCCTTAATAATATCGTCATTAATAATATGGCAGAACGCCAGGCTAATACCTGGCATTGGGATCACACTACCGACGGCATTGCCGGTCCTTTTAACGCTAATGTTCACCCTAATATCCACGGCTGTATTCCACGCAAACCCACTGGCTTTTTCCTACAGCCTTGGTTCATTATCAACATTACTTGGTGCGGACATTCTCAATATTAGGAAGGTGATAAGGTTGATGAGGGGTTATGTATCGATTGGTGGTGCGGGAGTTTTCGATGGTATATACATAACGGGGCTCATGTCACTAATACTGGCCTCGCTTTACAAGGTTATTCTTTAAGCAATGAACAAGCTTTTAACCCCCATTGAATTAACCATTGAATGTGATGAGTTACAGGTCTACAGATGACAATGACGATGCCTTGCTGACTGACGCCAGGGGAATAAGGGCCGTGATATTTGACTTGGACGGTACCCTGGTGGACACGGTGCCCCTGCATGTCCTGTCATGGATAGAAACATGTAAGCGCCTTGGGCTTCCTGCACCAGCCATGGATTACGTTAGTACGTTAATGGGACTTAGAGCCCTCGACATAGCCAGGAGGTTATGTGGCGAGGAGGTTGCCGAAAGAGCCCTTGAGATTAAGAATGAGATATACCTATCATTACTGGGTAATGCCAGGGCAATTAACGGCGCTCCTGAGTTGTTAAAGTTCCTTAAGGATAGGGGCTTCATGGTGGGTGTTGTTACGTCAAGCTCTAGGAAGGTCGCCACTAGGGTTCTTGAGGTTACGGGGCTTAATAAGTACGTGGATGCCCTCATCGCTGGGGATGACGTTAATAGGGGTAAGCCTGACCCTGAGCCATTACTGAAAATACTCGGGTTATTAGGTCTTGGGGTGGATGATGTTGTGGTTGTTGGTGATTCGAGGTATGACGTTGAAATGGCCCTAAATGCGGGGGTTAGGGTTGTGTTCTTCCTGGGTAGTTACGACGATTCTCGGGTAATAAGTATTAGGGGCTTATTGGATATTATTGAGTACCTTGATCAATTTTCCAATTAAGCATTAATTTTATTAATTTTCCCTTAGTACTTATCGTAATGCTAACTCCACAATTTAATGTAATTATGGTTGCGGTGATTGCAATAGTCGTAATTGCGATAATCATTGCCCTACTATATAGATTGGGCTATCTTGGGGGTCGACGTGAAAGAAAGTCTCGGGGTGAAATACCGGGGCAAATAACCGAGTTGATCCCACAGTACAAGCCTGAACAAAAGGTTCAACAGCGCCAAAGGCAGTCCATCATCGCAGGAAGTAACTGCTGGGCAAGGTAGTAGGGCGTTACTTATTGAGAGCAAGCCAGCTGAGATTAGGCCTTTGCAAAGTCCCGAGAGACCTATTGATATTGAGAGGATTGAGAAGCTCATTAGGGGTATTGAGAATGAGCTAGTGCAGGTGCTTAAGCAAACCTCTGCGGATACCATGGACGTCATTATTTCAAGAATAAACGAGCTGAAGAACTATATCAATCAATTAGAGAGGCAATGTCTCATGCAGAACCCACCATTCACGCAAATGGGCTACGTCCCATCAAGCCTTTCAGAATTTAAGGAGTTATTTAGGGCGTCTTTCGTGGGTCTCATGAGGGGTAATGACATGGTTGAGTATACCGGGGAATTAAACATTGATGAGAGGCTGGTGAGGTCGGTCATTAATTATAACATGGATTTCATGGTGATGTATAGCAACAATAAGTACATTTATTTGGTGAAACATGATGATTACTCACTCATCCTATTAACAGATGAGTATCTAGACTCGGTCAGCAGTGGCTTGGTAAGGCTATTATTTAGGAGGTTCATCGATGAAGTACTTAAACCGCAGGGTTAATCCTCCTTAACCTACGCCTAACGGACCAGGAAATTCTCTTAATAAGCAGCCCAGGGCTGGGGTAGTGCGCTACGGCTTTAACATTATTGTTAAGTAATGCCTTAAATATGGATTCAGCGGTTAAGTCCTCGACCTCAAAGACCGTGTACGCAACACCAACGAGCTCAGGCACGTGCGCATCACTATTTGCAAGGCCTGGCAAGCCGAGCTCACTTGCTGCCCTGGCAGCTCTCCAATTAAATATTGGTAATGCACCGGCATTAAACACCTCTATTGCATGCCATTTATACTTCCTCACCCTATCGCCAATACCATGCCTCAGGATATCGTATGGGTGTGCAGGAACTGCAATGCAATTATTCTCGGAGACCCAATCAAGGATTTCTGGTATTAACCTTGGCACATCGTCACTACCCGGGTACTCCCTACACAGCACCAATACATCGCCATTAACGGTCCTTACCTCATTACCCACGATAAATATTAAGTTATTCCTACGAAGTTTTTCATCATTCCTTATAAGCTCTAACGCCTTGAGTGAGCCTTTGAATGTGTCGTGATCCGTTATTGACAATACACTTATACCCCTGTTTAGGGCGCTTATTATTACGTCCCTTGGTTCGCCCTCGCCATCACTGTATATGGTGTGTGTATGCAGGTCAGCCTTCACTCTTATTGGCATTTTTGCACCCTTTCAATTCCTCCATCAAATCCCTCTCAACAACCTCACCATTTGGCTCAGCCTCCTTAAATATCTGCGCCTCGTAAATCAACACCGAAGTATCCTCATCCAACCAACAATCAGGTGGTAAGAATGCCTTCATACAACCCTCATTTAGGAATGCCATGGAGTCCCAACAATACTCAACAGGAACCTGGGGAAGGAGCAACCCTGAGTAATAGCCCTTCTGAATAACAATGCCATGCCTACCAACCACGATCTTATCAGGGTAACTCCTTGGGTTACCCGGCTCAAGCAACTCAAGCGGGCTTAATATCGATACCTCAAAGGTTACCTTATCCAACTCGTTAATACTCATTGGCTCGAACCTCGGATCCTCAACGGCAGCCGCTATGGCGCTCCTAATAACACCACTCACCGTGTTATAAACAGCCTGTGGAAAGCCAATACAACCCCTAAGCTCACCCCTCCTGTCCTTACCCATGAAAACCTCTATTGTCGTGAACACGCCATACTTATCCTTAAGCAACTTAGGCGGTGTATCCTGCGGTGCCTGAATTATCTTACCACTACGTAGGTACTCCTCGACCGCTCTCCTAGCCAACTTGACTAGGAACCTCCCCTCCTCAATACTGTACGGTCTGAACATTACCACCACTCTTCTCTACTCTAGAGCTAAATAAATACACTATGCCCGTGATAATCCCCGAAAGAATAACGAGAGAAAGCATTAAGACGTCCAAAGCCCTATTTGTATCATTACCGATTAGGAATTGGCCCTTATCCATGAAGACAGCGTAGTAAATAAGTATTATGATGGTCACTATGAATAATACCGTGGCCAGTACTACGGTATACCTCATTAATCCTAAACCATGATAATTAAAAATATAAAAGTTACCGCCTACGAAGAGCCCTCACCCAATAGTGCCCTTATCTTATCATTAACATTCCTAAATACTTTAACATTGCTCAGGAATATTAGGTGAGCAATGTACTTATTTAATTGATTAAGCATGCCTATGAGTTCATTAACCTTATTAATTGGTAAGTCATAGTCGAGAAGCTTAACAGCCGTCCTCTCTGCCTCCCTAGCCTTGACCCTGAGCAGGTTGAGCAACGCGGTTGCCTTATCGGTGGGTATAAACCAGCCCAATTCCTTACTATCCAGCTCACACGCCTTACTAATTATCTCCTTGACAGGCTTAAGCCAAGTATTATCTCCAGTGGCTAAGTACGTGTTTAGTGCCGCGGTCATTGCAGCAATTATACCGAATTCATTATTACCAATCTCCCGAAGACCCCACTCAGCCAGTGCCTCAAGCTCGTCGAGCCTACCCATGAGTTCAATGGCTGGGTGATCCTTCCTAAGCCTAACATGCTTACCAAATACGATGACCTCGCTGAACCCGCCATCTCCTGGGCACCGTATTGAACCATCAATCCTCAGGCAATCAACAAACACATTAGTCATAACAAAACATGTAATTCATCATCGGGGAGATTAATATAAGTAGTATTTAATTTAATAATGCTATAATGGGCAGGAATTCAGTGGGGAGGGGTGGGCGAAAGTGAGCTTCACATGTAGTATATGCGGGAGGCGCGTATCGTTTTGGGAGGTGGCCTACATAGGGAATTCGCTCGTAATATGTAAGAGGTGTTACCCTGATTATTACGTGAAGCATTGCCCATTGGTAAGGAGGAGACTCGCGGGTGAGTTACCACAATCATGTAATTACTGCCTATACCGTGGTAAATGCGACGAGTATGTCAAGTCATCGCTCAGGAGCGGTGAATCAACGCAATAGACAAAACTTATAACTATACTGGGTCTATAGGTCATGAATGAGTGGACGGCCCTGGATCGTTGAGGAGCTTAACCGCGGTAACTACGGCGTCATGCGTAGTTCAAGGTATGGTGAGCCTAGGGGCTTCCTATGCTGTGAGTGGTGGTGTGAGGGTTACTGGGCATCATCCGGTTATTACGATCTATGCAATGAAAAACCAACAATACCGGGCAGGCCTAATAGTGTTCCCTCAATATTAAAGGGGCTTGCAAGTCCATCATCATTCCCAAGAAATAGGCTATTAATATCACTGTGGCCATTAATACGCAATACCGTGCGGAACTCCCTGAATAGGTCCTCAATAAATGAATTACCAAGCATCCCTGAGAAGGCATCAAGAATTAATGTTAATGCCGATGTATTGATCGTTGGTGGCGGCCCAGCAGGTCTCTCGGTGGCTAAGGAGCTTAATAAGCTTGGTTTGAAGGTCGTGCTAATTGAGGGTGAGCATTACCTTGGCGGGCACTTGATAGTTGATGATGCTGAGGTTAAAGACCTAGGAAGGGGTAGTGATTTCATTGGTAAGTTAAGTAAGGAGGTTAGCGACTCAGTCACTGTACTCACGGACACGGTTTTTGACGGCTTTCTTGAGGACGCAGTTATTGGGCATTCCAGGGACTTCTCAAAGCTATACGTATTCAATTACAGGTACTTAGTACTTGCCCAGGGCTTTCGTGAAGTCCCGCTTGTCTTCCCAGGTAATGGTACTCCACGCATGATGACCGGGTTGACAATACTTAAGCTCATTAAGTGGTGGGGCTTTAAGCCAAGGAGGGTTTTGGTGTGGGGTAGCGATGATTGGGGTGTTAGGGTTGCCATGAACCTAGCCCAATTAGGCATTGAGACTTACCTCGGCGATAACTCAGTCATAGTGAGGAGTGATTTGTATAGGAGTAAGGTTGAGTCCCTGGGCATTAAGACTTTCATTGGCATGAACATAGTCGATGCTAAGGACTCAGGCGATGGTTTAAGGTTGATTCTTAAGAATGTGAGGGGTCGTAAGGCTAAGGTACGGAGGAGAGAGGAGATCGCCGTCGATGTATTGGTGAGTGCCGTTAGGGTCCCCGTCATTGATTTACCTGCCCAACTAGGCGCACCCATTGTTTATGCACCGGAGATAGGGGGTCTCGTGCCTAGGAGGGGTTTCACCGGCGATCTCGGGCTTGGCAATGTCTACGTAGTTGGCGATGCTGGAGGATTATTACCAGAGTCCTTAATTATTAAGCAGGCTAGGATAACGGCATTGAGTATAGGCTCTAGGGAGGGCCTTGTGCCGAGTGACGTCCTTGATAAGGAATTGGCGGAGTTTAAGAGGGATTTAGTGACTACGAATTCCTCCTATTACAACGTAATCCTTAGGTTTGAGCAGGGTCTTCAGGGCGCTGGTTATTACGCCGAGCCTAACGTGGCTCACGCACCCATGTGGGCGGCGGCTGGGTCTGTGGAAGATGTGGAGAATGCATTGAAGAGCGCCAATAGACAGTACCTATGCTTCTGTGAGGATGTCACCCTGGACGATGTTTTAAAGGCCGTTAGGGTATTGATGCATGGTAGGGAGATTAAGGTCAGGGTTCTACATGGTGAGGAAGAGGAGTATAAATCGTTGAGGTTGCCGAGTATGGAGAGGATCAAGAGGGTTGTTGGTTTAGGCACGGGGCCCTGCCAGGGCAAGTTCTGCCTGGTCAGTACGAACCTAATACTTAGCTTTATCTATCAAAAGAAGCCTAACGAGATTGGTTTACCGAGGATTAGGTTCCCCGAGGCACCAATACCAATGGCTACACTTGCGGGTGGTGAATGATGAGTGAGGGTCGTGGTCTAATCTCGTTAACTGCAGATGCCGTGGTGGTTGGCGCTGGTATTGTTGGCTTGGCCGTTGCCTATTACCTGGCGCGTAGGGGCTTCTCCGTCGTCGTTCTTGAGAAGAATTACGTTGGTTCGGGAAGTTCCACGAGGAATGCGGGTAGGTATAGGGTTCACTTTGGGAATAGGGAGAATACGGAGTTCGCGATTAGGGCTATTAGAAAGCTTGAGTCGCTAAGTGGTGAGCTTGGTTGGAATGGAATCTTCGAGAGGCAGGGCTATCTTTGGCTTGTTAGACGTAAAGAGGTCCTTGAAAATTATGAGAAATTGAATGAGCAACTGTGGAAGCCCATGGGCGTGCCAGTTCAGATACTCACGGTTGAGGAATTAAGGGATAGATTTCCATACATTAATACCCAGGGCATAGTTGGTGCCGTCTATGGTCCGCAGGATGGCGCCTTCCACCATGACTACCTAGTGATGGGTTATTACGAGAGGGCGCTTGACCTGGGGGTTAGGGTTTACGAGTACTCTGAGGTTAAAGGCGTTGGTGTAGAGGATGGTAAGGTTGCCAATGTGTCAAGCAGCAATGTTTTTGTGAAGACTAAGAATGTCGTATTCGCAGCAGGTGCATGGACCAGTGAGGTCATGAAGAACACCCTCAATATAGATATCCCAATAAAGCCCGTTAGGAGGGAGATTGGGATTACCGAGCCTGTTAAGCCCATAATCAACACGTACATAATAGATACCGAGACAAACCTATACCTAGGCCAGACAATGAGGGGCGAAATCCTAGGCAGTATAGAGCTTGAAGGTGAAGAGGGTTTCCTACCTTATGGAAACACGTTGACTTGGCTAACAGCCTGGGCCAGGGAAGCCGTGAAGTTGGTGCCGAGCTTAAGGAAGATAAGGATAATGAGGATATGGTCAGGCTATTACGAGATGACGCCAGACCATAGCCACGTAATGGGTAGACTAAGCACGTGGCCCGAGGGTGTCTACGTACTGTCCGGCTTCTCAGGTCATGGCTTCATGTTCGGTCCCTACGCCGCCGAGTTATTGGCTAATTACATGGCCAATGGCGTTATTGACCCAATAATGAAGCCATTCTTACCTGATAGGTTTATTACGGGTAACCTGATTAAGGAATTGTTAGTCATTTAAAACGTAGACGGTGCACCTCGTATTTATTCATGTGTGATTTATGGAGTATCATTTAATTAATGTGTTTGGGTAATTATTAATCGTAACCAATTATTACTCATGACGATGGAGCAAAGCACAACAGACATTGCAATGAGTGTGAATAAGGTGGAGGCTGGGGTGAATGAGTTAATTAGTAAGTTAGCCACGGTAATTGATCCGAGATTAGTGACTAGGGAGCCGCCCGTGGACATCTTTGATAATGGGGACTCAATAATAATACTTGCTGATTTACCTGGCGTTAGGAAGGAGAGCATTAAGGTTAGGGTTGGCAATAATTATGTCGAGATAATGGCTGAACCACAGCCATTGCCGGCGGTCGGTAAGGCGGCGAGGGTGGAGAGGTTGAGTAATTTCAGGATTTATAGGAAGGTTGAGCTTGGGGTTAGGTTTAAGGTTGATGGTGCAAAGGCCGTGTATAGGGATGGCGTGTTGCAGATAATTATACCTAAATTAGGTAGTATAGCTGAGACGGAGGTTTTAATAGAATAGGTATGGGCAATAAATGGGTATTTCATCTCTAAAAACCACGCTATTAATAATTACTGATTTATTAAGATAAGGTATTTATAGGGGTCTAATTATTAGGTCGTGATGTCTATAGTGAAATTTGAGCCGGAGACCAGGAGGGTTCAGTTAACGGGTGGAGCCACCTTAATAGTTTCACTACCTAAGGAGTGGACTAGGCAGGTAGATCTTAAACCAGGTGATGAAGTCCTGGTAATACCGCAACCAGACCTTTCACTGCTTGTTGTGCCTAAGAAGATGGTTAAGGCGCCACTACTCGAGTCTTCGATAAATGTGACCCAGGACCTATCAAACATAGACCACCTTGAGAGGATATTACTTGCCCATTACCTATCTGGCTATGATATCTTCAGGCTCAATTTCGACATATCGACATTGAACCTTAAGAAGCAGGTCAAGGATATTGTACGGAGGAAGCTAACGGGCGTGGAGATCATTGAGGAAGGTAGGAACTCACTTGTTATTCAAAACCTCGTTAATGTGCCCGACATAAACATTAGGGACATAATAATTAAGCTCGGTAAGACTGTCGTAGGAATGATTGATGATTTGAGAACCCCAATAGAGAGTGGTGATAGGGCGGTAGCGTCAGACATAATTGAGAGGGATAATGAGGTTGACAAGTTCTACTGGCTCCTTAATAGGCAGTTGAAGAGGGTTCTCGTGAGTAAGCATGCCCTGAGCCTATCAGGTATTCAGGACCCGAGGAGCATTATTGAGTATGCAATAATTAATAAGTCGCTGGAGAGGGCTGCGGATCACGCCGTCAAGATAGCCCGGGAAATAGTGAACCTGGGCGATAAGTACGTTCTCCTAATACCACAGGAGCTTAGGCAGAAATTCAGTGAGCTCCTTAGTAAGGACTCCATGATAATGAGTAATATCGGTAAGGCAATGACCGAGAAAATAGATATGAGGGAGGTTAACTATATAATCGATATTGTTAAGTATGAATTACGGTCAGCTATCGACTCTCTAGACTCGTCACTGTCAAGCTATGACTTAACCGCACAGGCGGCGGCATCAGCTAGGTTAATACTTGATAGTATTTATAGGATAGCCGAATACGCATCAGACGTTGGAGAGGCGCTACTTAACCTCGCAATTGAACAGTTTGCATAAAATCAAGAAATTACTTAAGTTAATTCTTTTCAAAAACCATTGTTATTATATCCTCAAAGAAGTAATGAACGGCCTTAACAACCGTTAGTTTAAAACCGCATAATCCCATGTGGTAAGCCACGTCATCCCAATCAGATAATGATGATTGGGTGAGGACAACCGTGGAGGCACCGCTCCGGCATGCCCACTGTATTATTTGCTTAGCCAACTCATTGCCGCGAGGTCCACCAAATATTCTCCAATCCTCATGCCAATTACCAGGTAGGTAGGGAGGATTACTAACCACGATATCGACGTAGAACCTATCCCTAACCGCGTCCAGGATGTTCATAGTTACTACATCAGCATACTGATAAAGACCATTATCGATTAGGTTAATCTTCGTATTCGCTGATGCATTGGCATCATGGTCTACGGATAAAACCCAAGCAGCATTGTCTCTACTTACCGTCTCCTCTAACGCCGTTAGTGTTAATACGCCAGTCCCGGAGCCTACATCGATTATGCGCAGTGTCGTATTACCGACACGGTTACTTACGACCCAGCGAAGTAATTCAGTGGTTTGCCAGGAGTCCTCTGCAGGTGGATAAACATTATTTAATACTTTAATCCTCATGATTCACTTAAACAGTATAATGTATATTATTACTGAGGGTATCAATAGAAGCAGTGTCTCAAATAGTAGTGAGTATTCCATGGGCTTACCCGAACTCATTGATAATACCGTGGCGAGGATCACAAGGCTTACGAGTGGTAATAATGCCTTGAGTAGGGCATCAACTATCGAGAGTGGGTATGGCGGTAACCACGGGGTTAATAATGCCATTATCGTTGGGTATAGCGATAACGGTATTAGTGACGTCAAAATACCACTTAATAGTCTCGCATCAACGATCTCACTGCCTAGCAGGTACCTGTAAATAAGCAATGCAACACCCATGTAGGCCAGTAATGAGATTATAGTTATTCCAACGGGCATTACATTCACGCCCTCCACAAATACTAGCAGTAGTAATTCGTAATTCTGGAAAAAAGCCGTGATTAAACCAAGTACTATAATCACCATTGAATAAATGAGGAGCGTATTTGGCCCAAGCCTATACATGTTTATTGTTAATGGTCTCATTAATAATATGTTAGTTAATTCCTCAGTCCTCTTACCCAAATCTTCGGTCCTCTCGCCAGAACCCATTAATCCATCAATCCTCTCAATAATCATCCTTCCCTTACTCGTTATCTTAACGTACGGTCCATCCCTAATGATCAGGCCATTAGCCCTCAGAATCTCCACGTCGTAGTAAATGGATGACACTGGCGCATTAAGCGCCTTCCTGAGGTCTGATATCCTCATTGTGCCCTGACTAAGCAACAACCTTAGTATTTGCAATCTCCTTGGCTTAAGGACTATGCTGCTTATATCGTCGAAGTCCCTACTCATTACAGCAATACTTATAGAGTAAGTATAAAAGAGTTCTTTCTCGGGAGTATTCTGTGGTTAGCTTTGATGATTTAAAGGTTTCGCTGAGTACGTACATAATGAGGAATAGGCGGGTTACTTACCAGGACCTGCTGAAGTGGTCGTCAAGTAATAAGGTCGGTAATGCCCTACTGTATTTATTAATTAGGGAGTTGATTCGGGAGAAGAGGTTTAGGGTATCTGGTGAGTATGTAATTGGCAGTATTAGGGTGGGTAATGGTGAGGTTAAGCTGTCAATACCAATGTACATAGAGGTGCCGGGCGAGGGCGTTAAATCAACGACGCAGGCCAAACGCCAGGTTAAGCAAAGGCGTGTTAAGAGCTCGAGTATCCTGGAAGTATTTGGCGAGGAAAGGAAAACTGAGGTTAAGCAAACCGTCGTAGAGGGTGGTGAGGGCGAGAAAAGGAGGGAGGGAGAGGTTAAGACCGTGGCTTCAGAGACTAAGCAGGGGGAAGAAAAGCAAGGGCAGGAGTTGAATGTTGCAGAACATAAGGAGGTGGAGGGTGTTCAGGAGGGTGGTAAGGCTGAGGCTAGTATTAAGGAGGGAGAGAAGACGGAATCGACAGGGACTGTTAATGCTGAGGGTGCGGCAGTCCCAATTGATTACTCCACAGTGGCTATGGAGGATTTCGCAGTAATGCTTAGGAGGGCTATTGAGGAGGAACTACCGCAGAACAGGGAGGAGGGCTATAAGATCGCAATGACGATGCTAAATTATTTGCAGAGGTACTGGAGCGTCGGTGAGTTAAGGCTTAAGCTCGACATTGCTAAACAGTTTGGTGGTGTTAATGAGAATATAATGAGGATTGAGGACGGCGTTTTAAGGGCCTTAGGAAACTCGGCATTATCGAGATTGTCGAGCCTGGCGTTATTAATAGGGTCAGGGAATTACCAAAGGACTTTGTTAAGGTTAGGCTTGACTCATTATTTACCTGATTTAAGCAGCCAATTGCTTAAGTCTCTCAGGCGTTGTGTATACCTCGGTTCTATGACCCTTTGAGACGAGTACAAGTGTACCCTTGCTCGCCAGTGTCCTCAGTATTTGATAGGCAACGCTCATTTTTGTATTGAATCTCGTGGCTACAAGGTAAGGCGTTACATACTCCCACTTAACAATCTCCTTCTCAACGTCACTAAGGAGTTTTTGATCAATGAGCGAAGCCTTAACTGTCGGTCTCTCCTCGGCGGGTGCTCTCCTACCCTTTGCAGCTGGTTTAGCCTGAGCCTGCTGCTGCTTCTCCTGTTTCTTTGCTAATTGTGATAATGTTGGTTTCTTCTTACCACCCATAGAGGTCAAGGTCTTAACGCCAATCCCCTTTATAAACTATTCCTCGCAGAATACACGAAATAGGTATTATGCCCATGATTGTGTCGGAAAGGTTTTTTTAAGTGCTTTTTTTAAATCATGAATAATGCCAAATCCCACTTATCGCATTGAGAATATCGTCGCCACGGTAAACCTCGGCATTGACCTAGACCTAGATAAACTCGCAGAGAGACTTCCCGCAGCTGAGTATAACCCAGAGCAATTCCCTGGATTAATCCTGAGATTGCAAAGGCCAAAGATATCAGCATTGATATTCAGGACAGGTAAGATGGTATGCACTGGCGCCAAGAGTGAGAATGAGCTTAAGAGGGCTGTTAAGGAATTGGTGAGGCTGCTCAATGAGCATGGGCTGATGTACCACTCACGCCCGAGATACAGGTACAGAACATAGTGGCCTCCGGCAACCTCCACGCTGAAGTTGACATTGAGAAGTCAGCCCTAATGCTTGAGAATTCGATGTATGAGCCCGAGCAATTCCCCGGCCTAATCTATAGGATGGATGAGCCCAAGGTCGTCCTCCTAATATTCAGTTCAGGAAAGATAGTCTGCACAGGCGCCAAGAAGGAGCAGCAGGTTAGGGATGCCGTCTTTAAGATTCACGATATTCTCAAAGACATAGGAGCTTTGTACGAGGAGGAGGGAGGTAAGGAGGAAGAGGAGATTTAATGACCATGTTCCCAGAGGCTGTGCCCATAATTCATCAGGAGGTTAATCACATACCGAATCTAGTATTCACTAGCAAATTAGCGCTGGAGGTGAGGGATGACGTAGATTTAAGGATACTCAAAAAAATTGGGATCACTGAGTAAGGAGGTAATTGGTATCATCAGGGTCAATGACGAGTTCAACACCAAGCTGCCAAGTTCTCTGGGCAGGTTTAATAAGACTATTGTTCTCCTAGGGCCTGGGGTTGGCATATCATGGCTTAAGTATGTAATGAGCCTTACAAACACAATAATAGGATTCACTCTCGATTCATTGATGAGGTTCACGAAAATAAGGCCAAGCCTACTTAACATACCTAGTGAGTTGTTCATAGATCCAGTAATTGATGCCAACGATGTTATGGTGGTTCCCAAGGCTTTACCTAAGGTTGTCATTGATTGGTTAATGGATTATGTGGATTCAGGGGGTGACTTATACGTATTAGTACGTGGTGATTCTATTAATGATATTAATTTGCTCATGCATTCACGGTTGGTCTTTACTTATGACGTTAGATTAGCCGAGCTCTATAATGGTATTATTAAGGGTAGCTTCATGGGCGGTCTTAAGATTAATGTCGGGGCTAAATGCAGGTTCTGCGACAATGCGTCAAACCCACTATGTTTATTGACCTGCCCCAGCGTTGACTTGGTTAGGGAGGTTGGGGTTGAGTAATTATGAGCCTAGCGAAGAGGAAGGGCTCGGCGCATGAGAGGGCTTTGGCAAATAGGTTATGGGATATGGGGCTTGCAGTCCTCAGGGGTTGCTCATCAGGCGGTGGTGTTAGGAAGAGGTTTGTGCCAGACATCGTAGCCATGGGCCTGGATTTGTACTCGTAATCGAGGCGAAGTACAGGTCTGAAAGGGGTTCCATAAGGATTGAGGGTGAGAAGGTGGAGAAGCTTCTTGAATTTGCACGTAGGGCAAGGGGTGATGCATACATTGCCGTGAAGTTTAGGGGTGATGATTGGCGTTTCCTACCAATCACCAATGGGGGTGACCTTGTTGTAAGACCTGACGATCTAGGTAATGCCTATACGCTCGAGCAATTGATCAATAAGTACATGAGCAAATCCCTGACAGAGTTCCTGAAGTAGTTGAATGATTAACCTTAATAATTTCCCAAGTACTAGGTAGTTAATGTCGTCGACCGTGCAGCGGGAGATTAAGACATTTGTTGACCAGATGCTTAAGGCATCAGAGACAAAGTCCCTCAGGTTCACGCGGGTTAGTGTTAAGGGTTCTGAAAGGGGTCTCGAGGTGAGTATAAAGATATACCTTGAACACCCAATGAGGCTTAACAGTATTTATGAGCTGGCAAGAGCTGTGACCAATAAGTACGGCGTTGCCATGGATGAGGTAATGATATACTCACCCCACTCAAGGGCCATTAGGCTATCCTTCATCATTAAAAGGTGAATTTGCGGTAAAGCTTATTTAATTGTAGGGATTACCTAGAGATTAATGAGCACGCAATCATACATTAAATGGCTTGGTCACGCAGCCTTCGAAGTTATGCTAAGCGGTAAGAAAATATTGATTGATCCCTGGATCTCCAACCCACTATCACCCGTAACCCTCAATGAGATAACCAATGTGGACTACATACTCGTAACCCACGACCACTTCGACCACCTGGGTGAAGCAGTTGATATTGCCAAAAAGACTAATGCAACGGTGGTCGGTGTCTTCGAACTGGTTAATTACCTTAGTGAGCAGGGCGTTAAGAATACCATAGGAATGAATGTTGGTGGTTCCGTTAAATTGACGAGTGAGATTGAGGTCTACGTAACACCGGCACTGCATAGTTCGAGCAGGGGCGTGCCCGTGGGCTTCATAATAAAGGCTCCTGAGGCAACCATCTACCACGCTGGGGATACCGGTTTATTCAGTGAGATGGACCTGCTCGGCAGGTTGTTTAAGATTGACGTGGCCATGCTACCAATAGGCAGCCTATTCACCATGGACCCAAGGCAGGCAGCCTACGCATTAACAATGCTCAGGCCCAGGGCCGTAATACCCATGCACTATAATACATTCCCAGACATTAAGCAGGACCCACAGGTGTTTAAGGAGCTTGCTGAGTCGATGCTACCCGATGTTAAGGTATTCATTTTGAAGCCTGGCGAGACTTTACAATTGCCAATCAAATAATTAATTGTTACCAAGCCCTTAATATTTAAAATCCCTCATTCACATCGTTGCTGGTATGGTTAATTTCGACGTTATTGTCGTTGGTGCAGGCACAGCCGGTTCATACGCATCCTACCTACTCGCTAAGGCGGGGCTTAATGTGGCGTTAATAGAGATGAAGAGGAGGGATAAGGTCTTTAAGACGACTGGCGACGCAATCGGTATTCATCACATTGAGCGAATGAGCATTAAGCCGCCCAGTGACGTCATCATGATAAGGTATGAAGGTGCGGAGTTGTATAGCCCTGACCTGTCGGTTAAGTACGTGGTTCTTGGCAAGGGTTTTGGGCTTGACATGGCTAAGTGGGCGCAGTGGCTGATTGGTGAGGCTGAGCGGGCTGGTGCGCACATATTCGATAATCATAAGGTTCAGGGACCAATAATTGAGAACGGTTTCGTCTCGGGGGTTAGGGTATTGAAGCCTGATGGCTCGACCGAGGACTTCAGGGCTAAGGTTGTAATTGATGCAAGCGGTGTTGGAGCCGTCGTTAGGAGCAGGCTTCCCCGTGAGTGGTGGGTTTCTGAGCCGTTACTGCCTGAGGACGTTTCAAATGCCTATAGGGAGATTATTCAGGTTGATTATGATATTGAGAAGCCTGAGTTCATAAAGATATACCTTGACGCCAACATAGCGCCGGGTGGTTATTGGTGGTTGTTCCCAAAAAGCCGAAACACGATGAACATTGGGCTTGGCCTATGGGGCAAGTTAAGCGAGGAGCAGGGATTAAATCCTAGGCATAATTACGATAGGTACCTAGCCAACAGCAATATACGAGGGGTAGGAAGATAATACATGTGGGTGGTGGTATCGTACCCACACGTAGGCCTTTGCCATCACTCGTGGCCAATGGCTTCCTGGCCGCCGGCGATGCCGCGGTTACGGTAAACCCAGTGCATGGTGGTGGTATAGGTCCTGCCCTCCTCTCGGCTGAGTTAGCGTCAAAGGCTGTGATGGAGGCTTTTGAGAAGGGTGATTTCACAGAGAGGGGATTATGGAGGTATAACATTGAGTACCTTAAGGCCTACGGCATTAAGCAGGCAATGCTTGATGTGTTTAGACTAATGCTTCAAACACTCACTAACGACCAATTAAATAGGGGGTTGAGGGCTAGGCTCCTTACTGAGGATGAAGTGCTCGAGATATCCGAGAAGGGCTCACTGGAGTTATCCTTCATTGATAAGTTAAAGATTGGTCTGCGCCTAATGAAGGTGCCTGACGTAGCGGCTAGGCTTAGACTTGCGTTGAGGTACATGAATGAGGTTAAGAGCCTGTACGAGGCTTACCCAGGGAGTCCCGAAGGCTTGTCAAGTTGGTATAGGAGGTTGGTGAGTATTTACCGTGAGTACACGGGTAAATTGGGTATTTCAATGAAGTGGTTAGGTAACGCTTAATACCCTAGGCACATTCTTATCAAATGGTGGGTAGATAATTCCCTTTTCCGTTATTAATGCAGTGACGTACTTAGGAGGCGTGACGTCAAATACTGGGTTAAACACTGGAACATTCTCAGGGGCTATTGGCACACCCCTTATCTTCCTAACCTCATCTGGATCCCTCTCCTCAATTTTAACATCCTCAACCCTGCTCTTAAGGTCGAAGGTTGATGATGGGGCTATGGCGTAGAATGGTATGCCGAGTTCATGGGCTATAACGGCCTCCTTAAACGTGCCAATCTTATTAAAGACATGCCCGTCCCTAAGTATCCTGTCTGCACCAACCATGACGCTATTTACCATGCCCCTATACATCACATAGCCAACGGCAGTATCTGTTATTAGCGTGACTGGTATACCATCAACCATCAACTCATATACGGTTAACCTGGCGCCCTGAAGCCACGGCCTAGTCTCCGGCGCGATAACTGACACCCTAATACCCAGCGCATGAGCAACTCTTACTGGTGCCGTGGCTGTACCAATGCCAGTACCAGTCGCTAACCCACCTGCATTACATTGTGTCAGTATTGTGTCTCCATCATTAATCTTTTCAAGTCCGTAAATCCCCATCATAAGCTCGGCATTAAATTCCTCATCAAAGATTGCCTTAGCCTCCCTCTTTAATACCTCAACCAACTCCTTTATACTCCTAGCCTCACCATTATTTACTGCATCCCTAGCCCTATTAAGCATCCTCTCCGTGGCCCAAAACAGGTTTTGGGCTGTTGGCCTTGCCGCATTAAGAACATCCCGGGCCCTGGATAGTTCTTTCAGAGAATCATCTAACGTTAATGCTTTGCTGTGCGCTACGGCTAGGACCATGCCATAGGCTGCCGTTATGCCTATCGCAGGTGCCCCACGCACAATCATTTGCCTAATGGCGTCAGCGTGGATACTGGGTCCCTCAGCTCCACGTAAGTTTCCTCAAAAGGTAGTTTCCTTTGGTCAAGCAATACCAGGGTATTATCCTCGTCGCGCCAAATTATTGGCCTTAACTTGGGTTTTACTTTGCTTTTCAATTCCTCAAGATCAATCCTCATACTCAACTGATAATATCAATAACTTTTTAAGCCTTTTCGGCGATTTCCTAACCCAGGTACTTCTCACGTAGGTAGTTCAGTAGGTACGTGGGGTTGTATGTATCGTTGAAGGACCTCATGAGCAACTCCTTAGGTGGGTATATGGCGCCGTGCCTGCAAATCCTGTCCCTAAGGAACTCCTTAATCTCATTAAACTTCCTATTAGCCACTTTATCCTTAAGTCCAGGCAGCTTTGCGTAAATCATGCCAGCAATGACATTACCCAATGTGTAGGTTGGGAAGTAGCCGAACGATCCCTGGGACCAGTGGATATCCTGGAGAACACCCTCCGCGTCATTCCTAGGCCTGACGCCCAGGTACTTATCCATGAAGTCAATCCACAGCGAGGGTAAGTCGGAGACGTCCAACTTACCTGCTATCAACCCTTTCTCAATCTCGTAACGTAGGGCTATGTGGAAGTTGTAGGTGACCTCGTCGGCGTCTACCCTAATGAGACTTGGCCTAACGATGTTGAAGTACTTGTAGACATCCTCCTCACTATAGTCCCTGAGGAATGGCAATCTTTCCTTAAGTAATGGGTAGATTAAGTGCACGAACTCCCTACTCCTACCAATAATGTTCTCCCAAAACCTTGATTGACTCTCATGAACTCCCATGGAGACTCCACGCCCAACTGGCGTCATTTCCAGGATGGTCGATCATTAATTCATACATTGCATGGCCGCTCTCGTGAATTACTGAGAACATGGTTGACCTGAAGTCCTTTCCCTCATACCTGGTGGTTATCCTGACGTCATTGATGGACATGCTTATTGTGAATGGGTGTGCAGATACGTCCATCCTGAACCTAGTGCCCACGGGCATGTCGAGTATCTTAAGTAACTCCTCATTGATCGACTTCATGACATTAACGTCATAAGGTACATCCTCAAGTGGGTGCTTACTTGGGTATCTACCCTCACTTAATACTTTATCAAGTATTGACTTCAGATTGGGAAGTAATTCATTAAATATTCTATCGGCATCATTAACTGTGAAGCCCTCCTCATACAGGTCCAGCAGCGCATTGTATGGATGTCCCTCATAGCCAAGCTTATCGGCAATAACCCTCTCCAACTCCACAATCTTGGACAAGTACGGTTTAAACTTCTCGAAATTCGACTCCTTCCTGGCCTCCCTCCAAACCACGGCAGCCTTTGTGGTGGTCCTATTCAACTCCTCAATGACCTCAGGTGGTATTGACGTGTAGTACTTAAGCTCCCTCTTCAAAACCCTAATAACGCCCCTCTCGAAGTCCGTCAAATCCTTGACCTCCTCATACTTACTAACTAAATCCCTAAGCCTAAGCAGGTACTCCCTACGTATAAGCGCCAACTGCGCCAACGCCTCGCCACGTGCTGACGCAGCCTCAACAGGCATGTTAACCTCCAGGTCCCACCCAAGTAATGAATTTGCATGGTCAAGAGCCCACACGAACTTATACTCCCTAAGTAGATCGTCAATCCTCATCAACCCGTTTCTTGCATCGTTCTACTTAAGTATTTCCTCTACTACACGAATTAATTAATAGGGATACCAAATTGTAAAGTCGGATTGCGGTCTTTAACTTGCTTAGTGAAAGGTTCCCAAGCCCAAGCTCCCTCCTAACATCACTTATTAACGAACCGCAATTATCCATATTTACACCCAACTTCTCGCACACGCAGGACCAATCATTGCAGTTCATTACGGCGTTCATGATATCCCTAACCCTATTATTACACGATTTCATGGCTAGGGTGAACACGGTATTTATCAAGTCACCAACCGCTTCATAAATCACGTTCTCAATAACAGTCCTCAACTCGTCAATAGTCAAAACAACTGCTTCCTCAAGATTTATTACCGATACCCCCAACTCATCGGCGAGTGCCTTACTTGAGTCGTTACTGAAGCCCCTGGCCACGATTAGGGGCTTGGCATTTAGCACCTTGGCATTGACATATGCCTGCCTAATGGCGCTGACATCAACCTTACCCGACTTAACCTCGACAGCATACTTATTGCCTGACCCATCCTCAGCCACTATATCGACCTCGCCAACCTCAACCCCATTAACCGTGACCTTAACCCTCCTGCCAAGATCCTAAGTCCAAGCCTACTTAATAACTCGGCCACGTAATCCTCAAACCTAATACCTACATTAGCCACTGCAACTAGTAATGGCGCAAACCCTTTAATTAATTTTGATACTCATTATCACTAATAATTAATAAGTTAGTGATGATGGTTTGCAGCCCTGACTGCATGACGAAACCGCTGAAGACTGAGGTCACAGTTTGAGGTCTGTCTGTGGGTTAGCCATGGCATTCATTACCGTGTTCTTGAGCTTCATGTATTGATTAACGGAATTACTAATCATACTATTCACCTCATCCTTCGTGAATGCACCCGTAACCTTCTGAATAGCCACTATATCGCCACCAGCAATGCCCGTTATGTAAACACCGTCTGATAGGTCCTCCTCCTCGCGGGTTGGATCAACGAGTAGGAAATTACCTATCTTAACGTGCGTTATTGTTAGTGGCAACTTATCAGTATTGAACTTGAGAGGTGACCTAACACTCCTATCAATTTTCAATATATTACCTGCAGGGTCAAGCTCCACCCTTGGTAATGCGGTGCTCATTAATGCGGTTACGGCGGCTATTGTTGATGCATCAACCAGGTTACCATCATGATTAAGCACGTATATGTCGACCCATAGGAACCACGCGTGCTTACCCGTAACTATCGATAATGATTTAAAGTCCAGGAAACCACTATGCCTTATCGCCCTATCCACAACCCTTGCTATCTCGATCGCATTCTCATCAGGCGGTCCCGGCTCAACGTCTGGGGATGCCGTTGGAGCTATTTCCAAGTTAACGATTAGTGCACCCTCATCTGGCGTGTCCTCGAAGGGCTTACCAACCTCAACCTTAACTCCTGCCATAACCTTTGTATTACCAAGGGATACTAATGAACTCCCATCGGCTGTTTTTACGACGTTTACCCTAATACTTAGTTCCCTGTAATCGTTCAACCCCCTATTATCAATCCTAACACCCTGCTCAATCATCTTCCTCATAACATCCTGCTTAAGCTTAGGAATAACACCCCTCTCCTGAGTTACACTCAGCATTTAAGGAGGCTGTTACTCAAGCCCTTTTAATTTTACTCACCATAATGCTTTGATTAAGCAATGATCGTTACTGAGGGCTCAACGTACTTGCCCTTGAGAGTCTCTTTTTCCATTCTATATATCTGCTCAGCAGCCTTAAAGGCAAGGTCAAGCGCCTGGTTAACCTCCGCTGGCGTCCACTCACCATCCGCCTGCATCAGGGTTATCAACCCACGCCCATACATTATGGCCAGGGGCATGTCGCCCTCACCGTATTGATCCTCGAGTTGGTTAAGGTCCACGACTATGGTCCCGGACACCTTACCTATCGAGACGCCAACCAGCAAGTCCCTCATTGGTATACCCGCATCCGCCAAAGCCAATGAGGCGGCTGTTATGCCAGTAACCCTGGTACTACCATCTGCCTGGAGAACCTCTATGTATACGTCAATTGTCGTTCTCGGGAACCTCTCAAGAATAACTACGGCTCAAGCGCCGTTCTAATCACCTTGGAAATCTCGATCTCCCTCCTGGACGGTGTTGGGCTCTTCCTACCCTCAGACGTGCTGAATGGAGCCATGTGATACCTAACCCTCAATATGGCCCTGTCCGGCAATTCCAGGTGCTTCTGTGGTACCTCCCTTGGCCCATAAACAGCTGCGAGTATTACGGTGTTACCATAAGCAACCAATGCGCTGCCCTCGGCATTGTTTATTACGCCAACCTCCATCCTAACGGGTCTATGCTCATTCGGTAATCTACCATCGCTTCTTCTGCCATTAGCAAGCAATGGTACAGGAGGCTGCTTACCCATTAAGCCACCCCTCGCCTTTTGGTATAAAAGCATTTTTAAGGCAGTGACTCCTCTAGTTATTTGTATGGTTACGATCAGGGAGGCCCGGGAAAGTGATGTGGATGTGCTGGTAGATCTCTTGGTTAGATTAAAAAGACTTAATAGTGAGTTTGACCCATTATTCAGCACGAGGAGTGACTGTGCAGAGCGTACCAGGGAATACCTATTAAACACAATACGTGATAACAAGAACCACTTGGTGCTTGTTGCTGAGGATATGGGTAAGATAATTGGCGTGTTGAAGGCCGACATTAGGGAGCGATTATTCTATTCACCAAGTATTGAGGGCGCCATCGTGGACTTTTACGTAATGCCTGAGTACAGGCGTAAGGGCCTGGGTAGGACAATGCTTGAAAAGGCCATAATGATGCTCCGTGAGAGAGGCGCTCAATTAATAACGGCTGAGTTCCCAACGCAGAACCAAATAGCGGTGAACTTCTACAATAAGATGGGGTTCAGATCACTCGTTAGCATCTATGCGAGGGAGACCTGAGTCAGGGCAAGTCAAAAACCCTCGCAATCCAATCCCCCATTTTATTACCAACCATTACGTAAACCTTTATCCTGGGGCACTCATCCATTATGACGATAGGCACTATGATCATGCTAAACAATAGGTTATTAGCCTGATAACCTTCGCCGCAATGGGTTCAAGCCTATCCACGGCCTCCCTAGCCCTAGGCGCGTAGTTACTGTTCGTGGTTATGACATCACCAATCAACGCGCCAATGGGCTTACCACCCTGGATTATCATCGCATAATCATTGCTCTGCTGTGTAGTAACTAGGCTTAGATTTACCGTAACATCAACATCACCGAGAAGGCTCATTAGGTGAAAGCCCTTATTGCTCACTAAGTAATTGAATATTGTAATCACCTGATTCAATACGCAACCCCTGGGTAGGTCGTTCACGGTGAAGCACCCACTACCCCTTAGGTAATTATCCAGGGCCTTTGAGTATTGAAGACACTTAAACTCATCACTACTCATTATGATCTCCAGCAGGTTACTCGTGTAGTTAATCTCGTCTCTCCTCGTAAGCCCCAGAAGCTTTATCGAGTCATTTATCGGCAATCCCTCCGCCATCCTCTCAATTACCTCCCTCAATGCGCAGTTCCTAATGGCAATCCTATAAAGTAAATTGGGTAATTCCGAACCACCACTAATTACAGCTTTACCTAACTCCTCAGCCTCCCTCGCCAATTTACCCTGCCGCCAAAGACCTAGCGCCGATAGGGTTGGAATGATGACCCTATAATTCGACCTACTAAGCCCGTGGGAGTCCAGGTACTTCATTATTAACTCCGTATCATCACCACCCTGCCTATTCCTTACCAGGAATGCGATCATGTCGAGCAACTTAGTGATTGGTATCCTGATGTACCAACCCCTCAGGGTGCAGTTACTTGACTTTAGGGTATCACTGCTCTCCTTAACCGTTAATAGGTCCTTAATCTCAGTACTTAATGAATCGATGAGTTCGTTAATGGACTTAGCCTTAAGAATGCGCGTCGCCCCATCACCCTCAATAATCACTTGATACTCATCACTCTCCTGAATAATCCTAATGCTTAGGTCCACAGCACATCAATGACCTGTCACTATTTAAAGCACTCATTTCAGCCATAGCTGTAATACCCACCACAATATTACCAGCCTTATTATCCTGTGAATAAAAATGCTTTAAATGGCTTAAACATAGATACCCGTAATATGACAGCCAGCGTGATCACCGTATTAGAAGCCCTAGTAATAATAGGCACGTCATTATGGGCAATACAATACCTAATTTCAAGGAAGGTCCACGCATATGAAAGACCATCATTAACCAATACCCAGGTTGAGAATTTACCAAAGGTTTCAATCGTAGTACCCGTTTATAAGGAGCGGAGACAAAGTATTGAGAAGACCCTCGACAGCATATCATCGCAAAACTACCCTAAGAACCTCCTCGAGGTCCTAATAATTGTTGATAAGGACGATATGCACACCCTCAATGAGGCGCTAAAGGCCGTCGAGAAATTCCTAAGCTCGCTCAATGTTAAGATGGTGATTAATGAGAATTCTGGACGTAGGCTTAAAGCCGTGGCTATGAACACCGCGATTAAACATGCGGGAGGCTTGATAATCGGCTTTTACGACGCTGATGACGTGTTTCCAAACGACCAGGTTCTCAATGCCGTTCTCCTAATGATTGAGAGGAATTACGCAGCCGTGGGCACCAGTTTATAGGTTTAGGAATAGCGTGCTTGGTGGCTTAATGTACCTTGAGTCAATGGTTTGGTATAATGCAGTCATACCATTTCTAAAGTCGACAATCAAGATAACGCCGCTATCCGGGGAGGGGCTCTTCATAAGGAAGGACGTCATCGATTCAATACCACTTAGCCTAGCTGAGGATGCATTATTATCGTTAAAGCTATCCAGCCATGGATACTCAGTGGGCCTCCTTGATTCCTACGTGTATGAGTTGGCGCCTGTGAATATAATTAGTTTCATAAGGCAGAGGATTAGGTGGAATAAGGCTATGCCCAGAACCTGGTTTTGATACTTAAGCAGGGTGTTCAATTAGATTATGCCTCAGGGTGTTGGCGTTGTACATATTAATAGCGCTACCCTCGGCATTACTACTAATCTCCATCATTGGCTTTATCGCCGTTACTTACATGGCCGTAATAACGAGGATACTCGCACTAGGATCCCTTTATCAATTAATATTTGCTATGGCTATATCGGAGGTCGTAGTTCTATACCTAATGCGTGACTTCATAAATGAGAGCATGAACATGGGGAGGGCGATCATTCTATTACCAGCGTATTGGTTATTACTTGGTACGGTGACAATAACATCACCGCTAGTGCCAGTCAATAATTGGTTGAAGACTGCCCGTTAAATCGTCACAACCCTTATGTTACCGATAGGAGCCACCTTACTGCTCATTACCACCTGATACCCAATCCTCCTAGCCATCCTATCAATTATATCAACCACGGTGTTTAACTCATCATTCGTGAGACCCAGGTCAACACTATCAATAAGCAATACAGAGCCTGGCGGTGTGAGGATTAATTGAACGAATATCGGCAGCAGAGCCCTCATCTTAAGGCCGGTGTGGAACATGGGAACCCACTTACCACCAACCTTAATGTACCCAGAGACCCTCTTTGGAGCTGTGAAACCTGCCTTAACACCCTCTATACCAAGCTCCCTAACCAGATCCATCAACTCATTGTAGATACCCTCATACTCGGGCCTCGTCTGTATTACTGAGAGTTGATGCACGGTGTATTGACCGTCAGATCCCACGGAGTTGCTCGGTAAATCCACCGTGGTCTCGTAATCCCTCTTCCACCAGCAAACCCTGCCTTCACTGAGGTAGTAAAACTTATTCTTAAGCATATTCCTCAAAATGAACGCCAGGGAATAAGCCCTCCTTGAGGCATCTCCGTCACACGTGATGAATGCATCCTCATGCATAACGTGGGTCGGCGCAATACATAACCTGGCACTCACAGGATACCTCATGTACCCCTCATTACCCACCTTCTCGGCAACCGCCACTAATTCCCCATCCAGGTATAGTTCCTGGCGAACCCAGTAATCACTCAGCCTGAAACTATAGTGATAGCCAATGATGGAGCCCCTACTTAACTCAAGACCTGTACTACGCCCAAGGTTTTCCCCATCCTCATCAACTTCGTAATAAACACCAATCGTTATGACCTCGCTAGGGTCTAACCCATAGGCCAGGTCCTCAGGTTCATGAATAATTAATAGGTTTCCCTCAAGGACGAGCCACTCCTCGCCCCGGCTCTGCATTAATAGGGCTAGGGCCTCCATTAGGCTCGTCTTACCTGAACCACTGCGGCCCACAATCACTGTATTACCATTTAAGTCTACGGTTAATCCCCTACCGAGGCCCTTGAACCCCTTAACCACTGTCTTCACGAGTTTCGTCATCCTCATCAACCAGTGCGTAGGCTATTATTAATATTCCGCTAACATTGCCTAGGCTCACATTACTAACGTTAATACCCACCTGCCTAATATGCGACCCAGCAATACTACTTAACTCACTCAATGCCTTGCTTAACGACTCATCAAGCCTATTCAACGCAACATCAAACTCAACGCCCCTGACTAACTGACCAACGCTCACATTGAGTGGTATGAATTTCCTGACATGGACTATCTTTGTCATTGAAAATAATCGCCTATGTAGGGTAAAATATCTTTCCGCCGGATAAGCCTTTTATTAACTAAAGTAATGCGTACATGAATGGAGGTTGTATTCACACCGTGGAGGTGGAGCTACATAAAATCAACGAATAACAAAAGCAGTGAGTGTGCGCTGTGTGCTTACCTGCGAGGTAATGATGATGGGTTGATGGTTTACAGGGGTAAGTGGTGCTTCATCATCATGAATAAGTACCCATACAACATTGGTCACGTTATGATAGTACCCAATAGGCACGTACCATCAATAACAGATTTAAACAACAATGAAGTAAGTGAATGTGGAATGCTCTTAGTGGCTATTATTAAGGCATTGGCCAAGGTCCTCGGTATTGAATATGGTGATTTTGACGTAGGGATAAACATTGGGAGAGTCGCCGGCGCAGGTATTGAGGAGCACATGCACATTCACGTTGTTCCCAAACCATCAGTGATATCCTTCAAGTCGGTGGATCCTGAATTCGTAATGAATAAGACCAAGGAAATTGCAGAGAGACTTAGGGAGGTTATGCAGCAATTCATTGAATAAGCAACCAATAAATGTACTTCTTATAAACGCCTAAACTAACGGGATTTGTGCCATTTACAGGTGAGCCATTGAAGGCATTACTCACGGACATAGTAACGCCCAAGTACGTATACTCACTTATGGAATCCCTCAAGTGTGGCTCAGTAACAGATAGGGAATTCCCAATACTAACGCTAGGTGCTGGAACAAGGCAAATATTAATAGTGACTGGGTTCTCAGTAAATGATTACAGGATAAGCAATACGTTGATTTACATGGTTCTTAATAAATGCGTGAACCACATATACCCAATACCTACCTTCAGCGCCTCACAACTAAGCAAGTGGTCAATTAAGGTAATACCCATGGCAAACCCCTGGCCATACAACTCATGGGACATGATCCGAGGAAAGGGGCCATTCTACTCAATTGACGATGAAGGAATACCAGTAAGGTATGATGCACTAACGCTTAGGAGCAAGTACTCAATAAAGCTTCATAATCTCGTACATGAGGTAAATCCCGAGCTCATAATAATGCTCATGAACTCCGATAAGTGGTCAATAGTAACCCCCGAGTCAATAAGAATTAATGACTACGGCATCGTTGATTCAGACCCAGCCGACTTTGTTCACCACTTCTCTCTTGAGAATTATCCAACTATAATACTATCGGTACCCAGGGATGCCGAACCACGTGAAATAACCAGTGAGGTTATTCAATTAATTAAGGAGCACAGCATTAAGGTACGGGAGAGTAAGCCCCTGGAGGTTGTGGTTAGGGTTCACGGCGGCCTTGATAATATATCAAATGTGCTTAAGCTTCACGGGTTCCTGGTCAGTGTTGATGGGGATAAGTTAATAATCAGAGCCGGTAGTAAGTCTCAGTTACTGTTGAATGCTTTGGTAGATAATAATTTAATCGAGCATTACTTTGATGTTGAGATTTCAGAGATTCATCTTCAATAGTTATTTCTTAATATACTTAATAAATAAATAACTATTCAGAAAGCTTAATTATTCCTCAACTTTACATAATTAGAATATGGAAAAAACTCGTACTAGCATACTCAGATAAATACTTAGATTATAACTTCGGTCCATGGCATCCATTCAAGCCGCATAGGGAGAAGCAGTTAGTCGATTTGCTTAGGGAGCATGGGCTGTTGGGTTTATACATTGATTTAGTGGAACCTAGTCCTGCCTCAGATGAGGAGTTGATGTTGGTTCATACTAAGGATTACGTCGATTATGTCAAGAGCGCTAGCATTAACGGTGTTGGCTACCTGGACTATGGCGATACACCTGCCTTCAGGGGCGTTCATGAGGCTGCCGCTATTAGGGTTGGTGGTACATTACTCGTTACGAGGCTCGTTAATGAGGGTGAGTACGTGCATGGCTTTAACCCAGGTGGTGGATTTCACCATGCCAAGCCCAGTGAGGCGGCTGGCTTCTGCGTGTATAATGACATAGCGATTGCGGTTAGGTGGCTTAGGAATCATGGCGTTAGGCGCGTTGCCGTGGTCGATGTCGACGTCCATCATGCTGATGGTACACAAGCGGTCTTTGATGATGAGGATGTGCTGTTAATATCAACCCACGGTTACGACGGTCGGTTCTACAGGCACTGGGTGGATTGATGAGGATGCGTCGGTGCAGGTAAGGGGCTTAAGGTGAATATACCATTACCACCCCATATAGGCGATGACGTGTACTCAATGGTGATTGACGAGGTAATAAAGCCCATACTCGATAGGTACTCACCCGAATTCCTAGTGCTTCAATTTGGCGTTGATGCCCATACAGGCGATGAGCTTGGAATTCTTGACCTAACCACGGAATCGTACCTGAAGGTTCTTCGCGTCGTTCATGAAATCGCCCATAAGTACGCCGGCGGCAAGTTAGTCCTAACGGGCGGTGGAGGTTATGACGTCTATAATACGGTTAAGACCTGGTTCCTAGCCACAGTATTCCTCACAGACCCCAGCAAGCTCAGTCAGTACTCAGGTTACTTCGATAAAGAGCCCACGAGGACTCCAGGGCGTTATTATGAGGAGGCATTGTATGTGATTGACGCCATAAAGCAGAGGTTTGGTTTATGATTACTCACTCAATATGCGTTATCCTCTTTGTCTGGAATGACTTATCTTAACAATAATCCTATAGCCACAGTATGGGCAGTGAACGCCTGGCGTTATCATGTCCTCAAGCGAGAATACCCTGCCGCACCTAAGGCACATGTATATCTTTCGACCAGTGGCTTCACCACCTTCCTCACCGCCGCCACCCCCCTCACCTAATGCCTTTGTTTGCTCCTCACCGCCCTCCTCAAAGAACTCCTCACTCACGCCGAATCGGTTAAGGAAACCCCTTAAATTATTTTTTTGCATTATCCTCCTCACCCTATCCTCGGCATTAATCCTACTCAATACCGGCAATACGCCGGTTGCCACCAGGTCCCGCCACGACTTATCACCAGCAGCCATTAACTCCCTAATCCTCGTGCCACTGTAAACCTCCTTATTAAAGAGCGGCGTGCTTAAGACCTTAACACCACCATACTCAAGGCATAACCTGGTGAACTCATCATTCGTGTAGGCTATGTCGAATGAGGGGCATTGCTCACGGACGTAGGCATACCACAAGGCCGAATCGCCCTTAGTATCGGGTACGGCACAGTAAAGGACCCTGCCTATTAAGTTCAATTCCTTAAGCATCGAATGAAGCATTTCAATCCTCTCACCAACTGTGAAGGGATTTCTCGGCGTGAACGATTCATTAGCAGACCCAATTGCAATAACCAATTCCTCATACTTACTTAATAACCACTTAATCACCTCCTCATGACCCTTATGCAGGGGTTGAAACCTTCCAACGAATAACGCCCTAACCATACAACACTAATTAGTGCAGGACATTTTATCTATTTCCCAGGGAACGATTATACTTAAATTAATGCCACTGAGAAGTAACATGGTATGGTTAGTATTAAGGATACGGAGGTGACGCTCGTTGAGGCCGTCCAACCCTTCGACATAAACTCCCTCGGCAATTTATTCGGCGGCAGAATGCTTGAGTGGATGGCTAACATAGGTACTGTAGCCGCCACACGATTCTCCAGGGGCCCAGCAGTCCTTGCATATTTAGATAGGCACTTCTTCATAAGGCCCGTCAGGCTCGGCGAGTTCGTAATCCTCAAGGCGAGGGTGGAGTACGTGGGTACATCATCCATGGAGGTGAGGATCGAGGCTTGGAAGGAGAGCCCAGGCGGTAAGCAGGAGTTGGTCACCATGACCACGGCATCCTACGTGGCTGTTGACGAGTACGGAGTCCCAAGGCCGATAAAGAACTCCATAGAGCCGGCTGAGGATGAGAGGCAGATTTACGAGGAGGCCAGGAGGAGGTATGAGGAGAGGAAGAGAAAGATTGGGGATAGGAAAATCAAGAGGTTTGACCTGACGGATCCGACTAAGGGACTTAGGTGGCGTGTTGAGTCCAGTCGCTGGGCCATGCCTTCAGACGCATTCGTGGGAAACCTGGTATCTGGAGGCAGATTATTGGCCTGGCTTGATGAGATAGCCGGGCTATTGGCGGCTAGGTACTCGGGTGGTGCGGCCGTGACGGGCTCCGTGGATGAGACGGCATTCTACGCACCAATTAGGGTTGGTGACATAGTCATAGTGAGGGCTGGGATTACATATGTCGGTAAGTCATCAATGGAGATAATGCTTGACGTAATTGCCGAGGGTACATACGGTCAGGCTAGGCATGTATGCACGGCATACTACACGTACATACATGTTGACAGTAGTGGAAGACCCGCACCCATTCCTGAGTACATACCTAGTAATGATTATGAGAGGAAACTATTCATGGAGGGTGAGAGGAGGAGGCAGGTTAGGGATGAGGAGTTGGCTAGGATTAAGAGGATGTGGTTAAGCCCCGGCCCTAACCCTTAGTACCTGCCTTATTAGCTTTGTATTGAGTCACTATAGACCTGACCCTATCAGTCAACCCACTCGTGTGGCTCTCACGCTCTATTAGCTTTATGACCCTGGCAACAAACGACTCATCCCTAGGATCCCTGCACCTAATCCAAACCCTACCATTCTGGCCAACCGTAACGTCGCAGCCAAGCTCCTCAGTGAATATGCCGACCATGGAACCCCTCCTACCAATGACCCTAGCCACCTTACTCGCATCAATCTCAACAAGGGTACCACCCTCAATCCTACCAAGCCTAGCCTCCTTGAGCGTGAGCGTCACTGGGTAGTCCTTGGTTAGGTTAAAGTCGATTATCCTAGCTAACACGATATCACCAATACCCAATAAGCTCTTCAGGTCAACGGTCGTCAAATCAATGGGCTTTAATGTGGCCTCCTGGACAGGTAGGTAGGCTGGGTATGGAGATTTAATGTCGATAACCCACCCAGTGAGTCCGATGTCGACTACGTAACCAATTACTATATCGCCAATCCTAGGCTTATAAATGCCGCTAAGCGGTATTACCTCCACATCCCTCTCACCCCTGATGTTTATTAGCCCAACAACTGCTGAGTAGCCACATCGCCATCCCAGTAAACGCTACCGCTAATGTTGTAGTCCTTAGTTGCCACAGCATCCCCCGGCAGTACTATCTGCTTATCACTGACGTATAGTGGCATAATCAAATAACCTGTGTTTTCCCTATTTTATTTTTAATCCTAGACTAAGCGTTACGACGTGGAAATAATCCTCACATCACCAGAACCATGGGTCAACTCATTCACCTTAGCAATTATCGTGTCCTGAAGCCCAGCGGGGACCTCCAGCTGCATGACCAGCGAGCCATCACCCTCAAACCTCTCCTTAATCACCCTACCCATCCTCGATAGGGTATTCCTGACCTTATGGGCATGCTCGGCTGGCGCCCTAATCTCGAGGACGCTAACGGCTACCTTAAGCGGCAACACCCTCTGGAGGGCCTTTATTACGGCATTAACCTGCTCCTCAACGGGCTTGAATGGGTCTATCGCTACATCGACCTGTTGCATGGCAGCCTCAACCCTCTGCGGAGGCACGGGAGTCCTGGTCCTAGTATCTATGCAATTTCTACTAATCCAATCAATTATCTGCTTCCTCTTCTGCTCAATGAGTCTCTTCCTCTGCTCAGCCGTGAGTGGTAACTCGCCATTCTTAACAATGAACTCAGCCACCTTCCTCGGGTCCGTGGTCTTGAAAACCCTCATCAAAGACTCCTCACTAGCCCTAAGGCCCTTCCTGGCGTCCTTATATATCGTGTCCGTTATCAGAACCTTATCAATACTCACTGACTTACCAAGCCTCATGTCCAGGGCTGCATCCGGGTCGACAAGTATCTCGAAGACGTAGCCATCCTTCTCATACCTGGCAATCACATAATTTCTCTTACTCATATCACCCAACTATGCAGGGGAATTTTTAATTCTTTTACACGTAAGTTACGGGGTTCTCCACTTAGCAACCTTCAGTGTTAGCACGGTACCCACGACGCACCAGGCAATGCTGGAGACATAGGCAATGCTTATTTGAAGCATGGAGTAGTGGGTAACCCCAACTGCATTTTGTATAACCATGGCAGTGACCGAGGTCGGCACTAAATACGCAACCCACCAGGCACTGCCAGGTAAGTGGCTGGGTAATAAACAGGGGGTAAAACACCCAGCGCCAGCGTTAGTAGGCTAACAACAGCCCATGTATACCTAATGTATGTGAATAGGGTCGATGAGTAAAAGGCTATGGAGGACACGGCATACCAAAGGAGTACTAGTGATGCCATGATTTCCAAGGCGCCCCACAAATTAATGGGCACCTTAAGAATTAATAACACCGTAAACAGGACGATGCCAGGCAACGTAAATATGACTTCACTAAGTGCGAGACCGATGGTATATGCCAACGGGCTTGTTGGTGTTGCCACAATCATCTGTTGGAACTTGAGTTCAAGCCTATAATACGCGGCATCGCCAATAAGGGCTGTGCCACTTGACAGCATTGTCCAAACAAGCCCTCCCACAATGCCCATGATCATGCCAATGCCCCGGTAAAGCACCGTAAGTAATATCAGTAGGGAGATTGGGGTTGCCAGGTAGATACCGTCCAAAGTGGAGACCTAAGTATTGGTAGCAATCCATTGAGCCAGGCAAGCACTAGGATAGCCCTCAACTGATGCCTCAAGCCACCCCTAACCCTCCTCACCCTCCTCACCCCATGACTTAATCGTAACCAGGACATAGTGCTCAAGGGACTTCGGCGAAACCCTAATGGCGCCATCACCAACCTCGTCCAGGGAGTTCACGAAGGAGAAGCATGAGGAGCCAACACGAATGCACGATCCATCACTCATAGATGCTGGGTACTCAACCACGTACTTACCAGGCAGTCTCTCAACAAGCTCGTCTGGCCGACCATGAGAAACTATCAAGCCTTTATCAATTAGGAATACCATATCCGATATCTGCTCAGCCTCCTCGATATAGTGGGTCGTTAGGAATATTGAAGCGCCGTTGTTGCTGTATCGCCGTAGGGAATTCCAAACAACGCGCCGGGACGCGGCGTCAAGACCCACGGTTGGCTCATCGAGAAACACCACCTCAGCGTTCGAAGCGAGCACCGCAGCAACTAAAACCCTCCTAGTCATGCCACCCGACAATTGGTAGATAGGCGTATTCCTAAGCTCCCATAAACCAAGCTCCTCAAGCGACTCCCTAGTCGCCCTCTTTGCATCATTCCTGGACAAGCCACGAAGTAGTAAGTATGAGTAAACGAATTCCTGCGGCGTCATGTAGGATATGGGCCTGGCATCCTGTGGAATCACGCAATCCTACGCCTAACCTCGGGTGCCTGCCTAACAACGTCAAAGCCAGCAACATAGGCCTCGCCGCTATGCGGCATTAATTCCGTGGTTAATATCCTAATGAGTGTAGTCTTGCCGGCGCCATTGGGGCCCAGTAATGTGGCTATCATGCCGTAATCAACGTCAAGGTCGACGCCCCTAAGGACCTCTCTGGTTCCAAAGCTTCTTCGTAATCCCCTAACCATTATTGCTTGCATTTGCGTAGCTGTGGGGAACCTCAAATTTAAAAAGGGTTCTGTGCATATGCCGTTTTGAATGGGCGATCCAAGGAAGCCAAGGAAGAAGTACATCGGCGGTAAGCCAAGGAGGCTTTGGAATAGGCAGTTACTCGAGGAGGAGCTTAGGCTCATTGGTGAGTACGGGCTTAGGAATAAGAGGGAGCTTTGGCTTGCCAAGACCATACTGAGGGGGTTGAAGCATAGGGCGAGGTCACTACTCTCAATGCCAGCCGAGCAGAGGGCTAAGCTTGAGACGGAGTTCAAGGCTAGGCTCTTCAAGGCGGGGTTCATACCGGAGCAGGACATACCACTCGACGCAGTCCTATCACTCGATGTCAGGGCAATACTGGACAGGAGGTTACAGACCATTGTCTATAGGAAGGGGTTGGCAAGGACCATATACGAGGCTAGGCAGTTGGTGACTCACGGGCACATCGCGGTGGATGGCAGGGTTGTCAAGTCACCAGGCTACCTAGTGCCCAGGGACCTGGAGGACAAGGTGACCTACGCCATAACAAGCCCAATACTAAAGAGGCTACTCGCACAGCCACAGCAGGGCGCTCAACAGGCCCAGGAGGCCCAACAAAGCCAGTAATCAAGCTGAGGGAAGGTTTTTAACCCAAGGTATCACCTTATCTTAGATATGGATGCATCGCTGCTACTTGGTATTGTTGGGCCTGTAGTGACGATTATTGTTATTTTGGGTACTTCGCTTTACTGGCTTGGCGGCAAGTTTAAGGAGATTGAGATGAGGTTCCAACAGATTGATGAAAGGTTCAGGCAGATTGACGAGAGGTTTAGGCAAATCGACGAGAGATTCAGGGAGATCGACGGGAGATTCGAACAAATAAACCAAAGATTCAACGAACTAGAAAAGAACCTAAAGAGCTACGTTGATGAGAAGTTTAACCAAGTTAATGCTAGGATTAGTAGGTTGGCCGAGGCTTACAGTGATTACCAGGAGTTCTTCGTTGAGTACTTGAGTGCTGAGGGGCTTCTTAAGGCTGAGAAGGCATCGATGCTCCGTAATGAGGCCAGGAGGGTTATGAGACTCGCGGTTTCCGGCAATCCCCTGAGTAAGGAAGAGTGGGAGAGGATTAAGGAGTTGCTTGATAAGGACGTGCTCACGCTGGAGGAGGCCCTGGAGCTTCGTGAGCTTGCTAGGAAGGTGGTTAGGGAGTACGGTGAGTACCCGGAGGCTTGGAAGCTACATATCTACGCCAGCATAATGGTTGGTGAGGCCATCAGGAGGTCTCAGCAGCAACAGCAGGGGCAAGAGGAGCGGAAAGGGCAGGAACAACAGAAGCAGTGCTAAGCACCAAACCCGGTGCCTGGCTCAATAAAGCAACGCACCCCTCCTCTTCCTAACCAACCTACCAGTGCCCGGATCAACCATTAGGTTCAGGGTTTCAAGAGTCGTCTGTCCAATGAGGACCTTATCCAAGCCGTTGATTATCATTACGGGTACAATCTTCCTACGGCCCTCAACCTCCACTAACGCAGCACTCGCCACATACTCAACCTCACCACTGGCGGTCTCGGCGGCATCCCTATAAAATGCAGGTAACCCTAACTCATCGGCCAGGTCCCTAGGCACGGCAGTGTCGGTGGCACCCGTATTGACTAGGGCATCCACATCCTTGATCACGGAACCATCCAGGGAACCAATCCTAACCCTAACCCAAACCTCACCCATGACCGATCTAATACCGTGGACTGGACTAATAAGTCTTTAGCCCCGCCTAAAGGACCCTAACGGCATTCCTCAAAAACCACGCATACGGCGGCCTATCCCTATCCCTGGCATTAACAACCTTAACATCAATCAAGTAAGCCAACTCGCCAAACGCGTCTTCGACCTCCTCAATTACCCTAACCTTAACGTCGAGAGGGTCTCCATCCTCAATTACGAGGAGTATGTCCAGGTCGCTAGAGCCAGTCACCCTGCCCGTGACCACGGAACCAAACACGTAAGTCTCAATGGCGTACTTCCTGAGTATGGGCAGGACCTTACTAATCAACGACCTCCAATCCCTGAGCAACCTAATCCTCTCTATAGGTTCCATAACCTCCTCACCAGGTCAATGACGGACTTCGCAGCCTTCAACGCAATCTCGGCCCTATCCCTATCAACACTCGGCGCGCCGTATTGACCCAAACTCCCTGAGTCCTCAAGTATTATTAAATCCCTACGATTACTACCCACGAAATTCCTAACCTCCTCACCAACACCGCCGCTCAACTGATTAGCCAGTAGGCCCAGCAATGCCCTAATATTATGCGTCCTTAGTGGCTCAACACCCAACTTAATGAGCAATGCCTTAACAGCCAATTGAGCGGCCATCTCGGCATTAACAGCCGTGGCATTATAGAAACCTCTCTCAAAGGATACCCTGGCAACCATTAGGTATTCCTCGGCCCTCCTCATGAAGTCCTCTGCTGCGTCGAGACTCATGAAGTATATTAATGCCGATGCTCAGGGTAATAAACCTATTGACGTAAATTAAGGAGGAGTACGCCAACCCTCTCCAACTGACCCGTTGTTGGGTCTACCCTGAGGCCGAAGGTCTCGAGAGTCGTCACGCCAACAAGCACTCGGTCAACATCATCGCTGATCAGGACCACGTTAGCCCTCTCCTCACCCATCAACCTAATGACCGCAATGCCCTCATCAAGGAAGGCCTCGCCTTTCGCCGTGGCAACCCTAACACGCCTACCAGTGGTGGCCACGCCCAACTCCTCGGCAACCTTCCTGGGAATAACCGTGTAGGTAGCCCCAGCATCCACGAGAGCCCTGAACCTACCAACTCCCTTACTTCCAACTACCTCAACATCAACATACACATGGCCCATAATCAATATTTATCCTAAGCCGCTAACCTTAAACTTTTTCGTTTCAGAGAAGACTTAAGTATTGGGAGTGATACTTAGTATCAGGGGTGATACTAACGTTATTCAGCACCGAGCCCAAGTCCTCACTAGATGAGTTATTCGATAGGGAGTTTGAGGTTGATAGGTTCAGGAGGGGTCTTAACGAGAGGTTGGTCCTCGTACTCGGTATTAGGAGGGTTGGTAAGTCAAGCCTAGTACTTTCAGTACTCAACTCCCTGGGTATTGACTATGTGTTCATCGACGTCAGGAAGCTCTATGACAATGTTTCCAGGAAGGTCCCTGCGGAGAGGATTTACGAGGAATTGAAGGCATCGCTGGGCAATCTCAGCATCTGGAGTAAGATTAAAGACGCCATTAACGAAATTGACATAGCCCTCGGACCTGCCAGGGTTAGAGTTAGCGCCTCGAGGGTTAGGGATGGCATTGCAAGGTTCTTAAGGCGATAAACAACGTTGGTAAGCACGTTATCCTCGTGCTTGACGAGGCCCAGTACCTCAGGTACTCAACGATTGGGCTTAGGCCCCTACTAGCCTACACCTATGACCACCTGAGGAACATAACCATGGTACTCACGGGCAGCGAGGTTGGGCTGCTGCACGACTTCCTGGGACTTGACGACCCGTCATCGGAGCTCTACGGCAGGTATTACTACGCAATAGAGCTCAAGCCATTCGATAGGGAGAAATCCATCGAGTTCCTAAGGAGGGGATTCAGGGAGTTGGGCATTAACGTGGAGGACAAGGTCCTGGAGAGGGCTGCGGATGAGCTCGGTGGTATTGTGGGCTGGCTCGTCTACTTCGGCAGGCTCTACCCGGAGAAGGGCGAAGACGCGATTGAGGAGGTTAAGGAATTGGGCGCGAACCTGGTTAGGGCTGAGCTTGAGGAGTTGTTCTCGAGGAGCCAGTACTACAGGTACGTGATGGAGGCCGTGGCCGTTCTTGGCAGGGCTAGGTGGAGTGACGTGTTGAGGTACGTAATGGCTAGGACTGGAGCGAAGCCAACAAACGCCACCCTGTCCAGGGACCTGAACAACCTCGTGAAAATGGGCTTCCTAACCAAGGACGGTGAGCAATACGGAATCCCAGACCCAATAATTAGGTACGCCGTGCTCAGACTAACAAAATGAGTAGGGTATTCATAATCTGTCATAGATATTCTCACGTTTACCAATATCAATGATCACTACGACCTGATTCTCATGGTCTATTAAATAAACCACCCTATAATCGCCAATCCTCATTCGACATAATCGCTCAAGCCTTCCCTTAAGTCTCTTCTCGCAGATTGGGTTGATGATTAACTCGTTAATTCTAGCAAGGATTCTATTTCGAACATCATTAGGCAAATTATCTAATGTCTTCTTGGCTTTTCGCGTAAACCTTACGCTATATTCACTCATTACGTAATCACGCCCTCTTCCTTTAACGTCTTATACGTTTCATCATTAATCAATAGATCCAGGGTGTCTATATATGCATTCAATTCCTCAGCATACGCCCTAGACCATTGAGCGAGCGCATCCCTATTAACTCCCCTAAACTCCTTGATAAGGCCCAGCACAGCGGCAGTGGCTGAGTACCACGCAAATGCCGTAGCCATTAAGTATACCGACGTGTCACCCGCCTCATTAAGCGCCCTCTCATTGATCCGAGACAGGAGCCCGTTAAACCCATACCTGGCCACATTATTTATGACCCAGTGATCATGTTCAATTAATATTGATAATGCATAGACAAGGTCCTCAGCATATGGATAATTCGTAGACCTAATTAATTTAGCCAATTCCTTACCAATAGCTAACTCAGCCTTATTAAAGTCATCAACAGAAATTCCCCTAAAGACGATACCATTAGCCAACTCCTGGGTCAACCTAATCATGGGATTAATAACCCTATTTGTGAACATTGATAAGTCAAGTAGAAACTCATTGGTTAGGTCAGTGGAGTTTAAGACCGTACGTACCTCACGATCCAGGGCATCTTTAAACGCCTCATAACATAATCCATCAAATCACGTGGTACACCTAAAGCGGCCACATAATCGCTAAATTGCCCCACGGTTAGCGCCACAGTTCCACCAAGTCCTATGGGTTTAGGAACTAGGTGCTGTAATGACACTGCTGGTGCTAACACGTAATTTGTCGTTTATCACCCCTTAAAATACCTTCCGTAGGTATTCCTCGTAGTGCCTTATTAACAGTATTGCTAATAATTAATTGATGAGTAGGAACAAGGGTTCACTATCGACGATACTCGCAGGAGTGCTTGTGCTTATCGCCCTACTCATGGGCATTGGCATAGCCATAACCGTACTATCGACGGTAATAACCCTGGAGAACATGGCTGCTAACCACGTAAATACCGTGGGCAGGGCAGCGGCAACATACAGCGGATTAATAACCCAGGGAAACACCCTAATAAGCACCAAGGGACCTGTAACGATAATAGGCGAAGTAACACCAAGTGCATTTACCCTCATTAACCTCACATCCTACGAATACGTGAGCAACAACACAGAACCCGTGTTGCTACTGACGAATGTGGGGCCTGTGATGCTTGATCCGCAGACGAGTAATGCATTGGATGCTGCAGACACAGCCAACAATGCCTATTACGGCCCTTACCTCTATCACTGGGTTGAGATTAGCGTTAACGCAACCTACGCATACGGAGCCGCACTTAACTACGTAGGTGCCTCGGACACTAATTACCTAAGCTTTGCGGGCATCATAATAAACCTGAGCAACGGCTACTACCTACTCAGCCTAGGACCCGACCCAATAAACCTCAATCCGCTGTATGGCGAATCATGGAGCTACTTCCTAAGCCAAACACCGGGCATACCATTCCTAGTAGGCCCATTAACAACACTCAACAGCAGAATCAGCGGTGACGCAGGCCCCGGCATCATAGGCTGCACAATACTTTACCAAAACATATGCCCACCGCCCCCACCAAGCGGCAACAACGAGATCTTCGAGGGGAACTGGCCATCAATAAGTACTTCGGGGAATGAGCTAAGCATAACAATACCCAGCAACACGGCGTTATACAGTAGCCTGCCCACGGCAATTGGAATCTTCGAACTAACAAGCAATGCGGAATTCACATACAGCGAGGTATACTACATCAAAAACTTAAACACCACAAACTGGCCAACCTGGAACGGCAACACTGGTTACCTAACACTACCCATGAATGTGACGACAATAAACAACACACCAGCAACAGTAATCACAAACCCAGTAACGATAACAGCCCCACAACAACCAAACAACTACTACCTAATAATGATCATCTGGGTCAAGTACTGCACCGTATACCTAGCTCACCCCCAAACTTCCAAAACTGTAAGAATGACATACTAACCCCGGCGGTATTCTTCACCTGGCAGGTAAACAACGGCAATCCCCAACCAGCCCCATGGCTAACCCAACAATACGTAAATATAATAAAACCATAAACAAGACCAAGAGGAATTAAAATAACCACACAGTAAAAACCCTTAGGCATTAATAATCGCCCGTAATCAAAATATATAATAGGTATGATTCTATATATTATATTTATTTGTTCCACGAGAGCGGGCAAGTTCCACGAACCTGTTCAACGAATTTTCCAAACGAGTCCCTTATAAACCCAGCCGTAGTGCGTAGCCCGATGACCAGGTCCAAAACCAATTGGGGACTACCTAAACCAATAATACCACTAATAACTCTACTAGTAATAATAGGAGTAGTTGCCGGACTAGGACACCCAGCACTCGCCCAGCAATACGGACCAACATACGGACCAACGTCAGTACCAATACCACCAACAACATGGACAATATCCTGGAACCTAACAGACGCAAGGCTTGAGTACGGAGTAACGCCAAGCGGCCTAGCCAATCTAATATATGGTTACTTAATTAGTAATATGACTCCATGGTACTTCACAGCCGGTAAAACCTTCACCATCTACATAGCCAACGCAAGCGACGTCTACTACTGGAATGGCACCGGTTTTCAGCTATTCTCACCGGTAATGATGCACGCAACCGCCACAGCAAACAGCACCGGTGGCATCACGTGGACAGTAACCACACCATTCAGCAATGTACTACCAAGCCAGGTCTACGCAAACTGGACAGTGGTGGTGGTGCTTGATAATTACGGCGGCGCCAACTGGCTCGTATTCAACGTAACATCAACATTCATGGACCTGGCAGACCTAATGAACAACCTAACAACAGTCAGCACCGCCAGCTACATACCGGTATCACCATCAATAGCTAAATACCTAATACCTAAAGTCACAACTACGGTAACCTACACACCACCAAGCGAGACACCCATAACGGCGTATAAATACCCACTATTCAGGCCCGTCAATGGCAGCGAGACTACATCAAGCGACCTATACGTGGTGCTTCCAGACCTATACTTCTTCTTCCTATACGTTGGTGCATCTGCAAATGCATCAATACCACTAGAGCCATTATCATCAGCATCGCAGCTTGAGGCCTCGGTTACACTGGGCACTGGCGTGACGGTCTTTGGACCAACCACGTACAACAGCACCGTATCAGCACTATTCAACGGTGAATACACGGGCTTCGGCCCAATCTACTACGTAACCAATGAATTCAGTGGGCTCAACTCAGCAGATAATAACTACCCAAGCGTCAAAGCCCAGCCAATAGTAATAACCGTTAGTTACGTATACCCAAGCGGCCAGTCAGTGGTACTATTCAACTACACAACGGCAACAACAAATAATTATACAACGCCTGAGTCATTTAATGTAGCCGTGGCCTATAACTGGACGGTTGGTGCAGTAGCCTTAACGGCACTAGATAATGCATCAAATACGAGCCCAGCACTATTTATCGGCATTCCAGTCGTTGAGTTCCTCATTGGTAGTGTTTATGACCTGAAGGGCAACCCAATAATTTATAGTGCCACGAATATACCCAACCCAATACTTGCCCAGAAGCTCTACGTCAAGTGGCTACTCAAGACAACGCCTGTGGCAACCGTAGTCAGTGAGAACTACCTTGAGTACTACGAAACAACAGCGGCATTGGTACCCATCGGTTACTTCAGCGGTACTGGTCCAGGAGCGCCGTCATTCCAGAGCTCCTCATTCCCAACGCCCGAACTCTACATATTCTATGAGAACCAGCCCGTATTCACAGCCACAATAAGCGTTGCCCAATCATTCCTGAAAGGCCCATTAACCCCAGTGACGATAAATAATATATATGTTGCGTTGATGCCCGTGTTCATAAACATAACGCAGTTCTCATCCACAGTCTCCGCATCACAGCAGTTACCACTCAGCCCAGACCAGGTACCCTACGTAACCATTTACTACGCATTCTCATCAACAGGCCCAATAATAAGCCAGACACCGCCAACCGGCGCAGTCTCTGGTATGCTATATTACGAGGAGCAGGTTTCAGCAACCACCCAACTGGGTGCAACGCCAACGACATTCCCAGCCACAATAGCCCAATTCCCACCGTTTGAGCAGTCATCAATATCAGGCGTGTTGGTGACGCCCGAGGTTAATTGGTTCCCAGCACCGCCACTAAACGCTTCAATAAGTGTCGGACAGCAAACAAAGCTAACAATAACGGTTAAATCACCGCAGTACTACTACTACAGCTTCTGGCTAATGTACAACGGCGTGACAGTGGGCTACGGAGTGTATGAGCTCGGCTACGAGCCAGGCTCGTTAAAGAACAATGGAGTAACGGTACCATGGATGCCAATGTTTGATGTGTACCCAATAAGCGAGAGTAATACTACGTTGCTCTCGTTCTACGATAATAGTACTACTGAGCCTTACATCCGCACACCAACCGGTGTACACATTAATGCCACTGGTTATGGTATGTTGCAGTATGAGAATGTCCTATCCGAGGTTGCCTACATAGCGGCTACCTACACGGTCTTCAACGTGCAGTTCCTGAACCTATGCAATGAGACGCTGACCGGCGGTGTTGTGTCTATAACCGAGAAGACGCCGAGTGGTGCAACGGCGACACTACCACCGGTCACCCTGAGTCCCACGGCGTATGTGCTGAAGATCACGGCGCCCGTGGCGCTGGAGATATCCTCAGTATCCGGCGCGCCGTATATAGAGATGTTATCACCGACGTTCAACTTCACGCTGAACTACTACGGCTATGTAATGCCCAGCGTCAATTACACCAGTAGGCAGCCCGAGTATAACTACGTACTGACGCCTGGCGTGATCAGTATCGTTTACTTCCCACTGATCGACATCAACGTGCAGGTGCTGAGCAATACAACGCCGGCATACCCACTGTGGGGCTTTGCAGTGAATATGTATAGCGCAGTGACTGGGCAGAAGATGTGGGAGCAATAACCAACTCCAGTGGTTATGCCTACGTAATGAATGTGCCGCTGAATGCAAGCTACATAAAGCCCGTGTCATACGTGGTGCTTAAGGTGAGGACCATAAGCCCAGCCACGGACAGTGCCTACTCATATGCCAAGGTATTGTCTGATTACGGGCAGACATATCAAGCATATGCAACTGCCCTAGGCCTATCACCAAACTCCTACGTATACACGCTTGGTACTAGGTCCATTCGATGAGGACCTAACCGTGTACTACAACGCCCAGTTCAGCATACCAGTGACCACCACGTGCGGCCAAGTATTCCCACTAACCGTGGCCGTTGAGACTCTAAAGATTTATGTGACGGATCTGGAAGGCAATGTACTGAGTAGCCAGCCGGTCTACCCATGCGCGACACCGAGCTACTGCCCAAGCTTCTACTACAACGTGACGCTGGTGATCGATGACCAGTACAGCCCGTACTACCTAGCCAGCCAGTGGCAGTCATTCCCAACGCTGTACCTCAACCTAACTGACTTCAGGGTTGTTGGGCAGACCTGGATGCAGCCAATATACAAGAGCCTAGAGAGCACATTTGAGTCATTACTATCAACCACGCAGTCCGCCTACCAGAGTGGTTCAATAACGCAGCAGCAGTACTTCGCCTGGTACGTGGGCAACTACAGCTACTACGCACTAGCCGCGCTACTGGCTAACTACAGCACTGCATCGCCATACGCTGTGTTCAGCTTCCCATCAATACCGCCGCACGAGGGCACCATATTCGTTAGACTATTCATGCCGGGCCAAGTATTCCCAATGAAGGTCTACTACCTAGGCCAGGAAGTCTTCAACAACCTAGTCCCAGTGCCGCAGCCCAATGAGATAGCCGTGGTGACGCCGACCGGGCAGGTACAGTACGTGACGAGCTACACAGTCTACGAGGGCGGTAAGGCGGTCTCAGTGCCGCCGGGCAGCATAGTCATTGAGGCGAGTGTCTACCCAGTCAAGTTCAACATAACCAGTAAGAGTGGGCTATACCCAGTGGGCAACACCTACCTAGGCCTAACATTCACAGACGTACTATACAGGGAATACGTAATGCCAGGGTCAAACCTATACAGCGATGAGGTACAGCAGTACATTAGCGACATACTATATCCATTTAACGTGGCTGGTTCAGGAATACTAACGCCGAATGAGTTATACGTGTACCTAAACGGTACTAAGAATATATCAGAGTCAGTATCAAGAACGCCAGTCCCAGTGCCAGCACCAACACCTGAGCTTATTGATAATCTATACTCGATGGCTGGTTACGTACTGCCAGACCTAATGGCTTCTACGTCAACTCACGTATTCCAACAACAAGCCTAACACCACTATACATGAGTAGCATTTCCCCGAACGTATTCGACGAGGCCACAATGCCAAACGATGTTTACTTCAACCTAACGATGGGCATACCAATCTATGCAACAGCGGCTGGTCAACTAGTGACGGCACTGCCTGCGGACTCGATGCTGTATGTCGGCACCACGGGCTATAGCGAGTTCAGACTCCTGGTCAATGAGACGTACTTAACGCCGAGTATACTCCTGCTAAATAGCACAAGCACTCCAGTGCAGTACTCACATATAGCACCCGGTCAGTTAGCCACGAATTACTACTTCGAGGAGATACCCAATGGGCCTGCCCCAATACCTGCAATCTACATAACGCAGAACACCTACTCAATACTGGCTTCAACTACACACTATCGCCCAACCTAATAAGCTATAGACTGTGGGAGGCCTACATAAACGCCACTGGGATGACCTCGATAACCAACGCCACGATAGGCATATACGCAGCCAACGTAACGAGTACAGGCAAGGTTACGTGGTACTACGTCTACAGTATTAACGAGACGTCACTATTCCAGGAGGCGATGACTAGGACGGTTCCGCTATACCTACCACTAAATATCACCTTGATAGAGACCAAGGTGGAAGGAAAGATCACCGGGTTAGCAGTGATACTCTACGTCTACGGCAGCGGCACCTACTACGTACTACCACCAGCTACTGAGAGCGACCACGTGCATGTGCTAACCCCAGTGCTAAGCACTGGATTTGGCGGTTATGTGAAGCACTACGAGGCACCGTTATACACCTATTACAACTCGACCAATAGTACGGACATTACGGGATATTTGCCCTTCACTTACCCAACGCCAAATAGTGAGTGGTTCCCGTACTTCGGAAGCCCACTGACTGTTGTGATACCAGTACCAAGCAGTGGTGAGGCTGTGTTTGACATGCCGTGGTGGGCACCGACGACTGGCGCCTACGGCACGAGGATCGCGAGGTTCTGGGTCATGGGCACGACGAGCACGCCTAACATTGGTTACGGAAGCATAAAGGCTGTGTACACGCCGAGCCAGTACACGCCGACAGCCCCATCACCACTGCCTCAGCTAGCCATAAGCAGCTACGTGTTGTTGAATTACATAACGCCTAAGTATGGAGCTAAGGCGGTATACACGGGCGAGATACCGCCTGGCGTAGTAGTGAGTGGGAGTGCGCCGCAGCAAATAGGACCGCAGCAGTTCCAGATAAGGGTGCCAAATGGTAACATGACCGCGATAGGCGCAGGCACTGGCGGTACATCAGCCCAATGCTACTTGTCGATACGCTATTCCCAGAGGACCTGTGGAACGTGACGCTGAGTACAATGCCGGCTAATGGAGTGTATAACATTAGGACGGTTGCCCTGGAGAGTGTTGAGGTCTATAACAATGCATCATTCCCAATATTCATAGTTGGCTTCAAGTACTCATCGGCTGGCAAGACATTCCCAATAAGTATACCAACCGTTGAGCTCCCCGAGGGGCGATAGTCGATATACCCGTTAAGTACATCTACGGCAGCAGCTATGAGTTCGCCTCAACGTGGTGCGATAACGGCAGCTACGCGCCATATATACCGGACCTATCCGCCACTGTCTACTATGTACCGCCTAACGCCACCTTCTACCTAGCCAATGGCACGGCATTACCATTCACAGTGTACCCGAATGGCACGGTGAGTATTGGGCCGTACACCTACAACATAAGTCAGCTGGAGCTACGTTGACGTCGCCACCCATTAACTTCACCACGCTATATGCAGGCAGTGAGCTAGATAATGTAAACATGACAGTAGTAATACCGCTGTATCCGCCATACTACAGCAGCTCAAGCTCGATAACTGGTGCTCAGCACGTGTTCTACGATGACTTACCATACCCAATACCGGCACCGACATTCTATGCAACTATTAATATGCCATTTGCTTCAGGTGTATGGTGGGATGTCTCTGGCTATGTTGGTATTCCATCGGCGCCAGACCTACTGCCCAGTGCGAGCAATGATACTGAGGCTAAGTTGGTGTTCACGTACCCGACAATACCGCTAGCGGCTATTGAGGACTGATGGTAGGCCGCTGCCCAACCAGATGGTTGTTGCCTACGGAACAAGTACATCACCGTGGCTCTGCGCAGGCACTGGAGCGGTTGCGATAGACTTTAGCAATGCCTATGGGCAGTTAATGCAGCCGTTGCCAGCTAATAACAGGACTGTTGTGTATTGGTACGACAGCTGCCTATTGTATAAGATAACAAATGGCGCCTACCCATACATCAACATCTACGACACCAACATAACCACTGACGTACAGACGCTAGGCAATGCGTTTAGTTCAACGGCTGTTGAGACGCACGTTGTGCCCGCTACAATATACCTAAAGAGTGCCACGGGCACTGGGATACCTGGCGCCTTGGTTGTTGTGTTTGACCAGCCAACAACGGGCAATGAGCTCCTGGCCTTCAACGTGACCGGCACTGACGGCTCAATAACACCTGTTGATTATAGGATATACCCACCAGCCACGAGCCAGTTACCGCCGACTAACTACTACGTTGTTGCCTACTACGCCGCTAACGGCACGCCATTGACTTGGCAGGAGATACAGCAGGCAATAAGCAGTAGTTCAAGTCATAGTGTAACATTGCAATTAGTGCCTGTGTTTGAGAACACCTTCAGCATACAGAGGACTGTGACGGCTACCGAGGCCATTGAGTCCTTCACACTAAGCAACATACTGACGACAGCCAACATAGTGGTTGTGCTGTCGAGCTTCGGCCCAGCGCCCGGCGTTACCCTAAGCTACAGTGTGTCTGAGCCTGAGTGCCCAGTGACGATTACGCAGCATCACCGGCATCAACAATTGTTGGCTACACGTACAGTGTGACTCCGCTAATGCCATCACCAAGTGTATGTACATCAACCACTGCAGTAACTGGTACTGGAACGACGAATGCCCAGGGCCAGTTGACTACGGCGACCTTCGTAACGCCGATAGCCCCATTCGCAGCCCAGGTAACAGTGTCAGTGCAGTCATGGAAGGGCATACCACTGGGCTACACCTACACCTACTACGTGACGAGTAGCAATGCCACAACGCCAATTCAAGTGTCCGTACCAGCCGTTGAGTTAACAGTAACGCCTGTGAGTGCCAGTGGTCAGCCATTGACGAGTGAGGCCACGGTTAATGTGACGTGCTCAGGCGTGCCTATTGCCAGTGGTGTTGGTGCGCAGACCGTTGTTGTGCCAATACCGAGCAGTGGCTCAATAACGTGTACAATAACTGGCTATAGCTATGGAAAGAGTGCGAGCACCACAGTGACTTTGACGAGTAGTGAGGCTGGGCAGACGATAACGAGGACGCTGACGATACCGGTGAGTGGCGTTAAAATACCTGGCGTTGGCTTTGTGCCTGTGAGCACCTTCATACTGCTGGCTGTGGTGATAATAATAGTGATAATACTGATAGTGATACTGCTGATTGAGTACAGCAACTGGAGGAGGAGGAGACTAGCCGGCCTACTTGGTCCGCCGAAGTAATGACTTAACCGCCTAGAACACCTTAAAAGCCTCAAAATTCCTCCTTCAAAATTCCCTCAATTTTTCCTTCACCCTTTCCCTCTTTCCCTTAACGCCACTAACCTTATATGCTCAGGCCGTGGTTACTGGCTAATGGTACCAAACTCAGTGTTGATATGGATAAGTTGCTTAGGCTGCTTCGTGAGGATGAGGAGTTTAGGCTCGCGGTAATGGGTCTGCTGGGTATCATGGATATCCAGTCCGGCATTAAGCAGTTGGTCAGCGCTATTGCTAGGCTTGCCGAGTCCCAGGGCAAGTCGGTCAATGCCATGCAGGGAATGACCAAGGGTGAGGAGAGGATTACGGAGATGCTTGGTAAGGTCACTGACACGCTTGCCAAGATTGATGAGGCGATAATGAACCTAGCCGAGACTCTGGGCAGGGACATAGACATGGTTGAGAGGATTGTCAAGGCGCAGGAGGGTCTTGGGGAAGCCGTTAAGCAGTTAGTGGAGGCCCAGAGAAACACCTGGGAGGTGGTTGGGCAGGTTCGCAGTGACGAGGGCGAGGTACTAAGCCTACTCAGGCAGTCCATTGAGTCCCAGGGAAGGCTCTGACAGGAGGTTAGGGCAATGCAGGACGTGCAAAACGCCCTACTCCAGGAGGTAAGGGCCTAAGGAGGGTCTGACTTCCTGACACAATCATTTTATAGGTATTACATAGAGTCAGGCATGGCGTGTATCATCATGCCAATGATACTCCGAGCCTTACGCTTCACGGCATTCTCTTAACCGCCTCCTTAAAACCGGTAAGTCCTAGCATTCTTCAATCTGTAATCTCCATCAATGATTACAAGACTAATGAAGTCAAAAAAATCAGCCATTAGAAAAACTATCATGATTCAACCTTACATCGTATCATACACTTGTAATGAAAGTCCGGCAGTTTTAAACGGTTAAGCGTCTCGCTGATGTGCAGGTTGGTAATGATTAACTCACATCATAGGAAGGATAGGCTTATCTTAAACTCGCGGATAGGATTACCAGGTCAGACATGAATCTTATATTAGGCATACTTAACTCATTTAATTGGTAATAGACTTATAAATTGGTTATAGGATATTAGTGCTGGGTCATGGGTCTTAGTTCTGAGGAGAAGGAGCGTTTTCTGAGGGCTTTGGAGGAGGATTGGGAATTTAGGTATGCTGTGATGGGTTTGTTGGGTGTTCAGGAGCTTATTAAGGCTGTGGCTGCCTTAACCAACGAGGTTGCCGGTTTAAAAGAAAGGGTTGGTAAGTTGGAGGATAGGGTTGATGGTTTGGCTAAGGAGGTAACTGCCCTAAGGCAGGACTTCAACGTGCTCAAGCAAGACGTTGAGTACTTAAAGGCTAAGGTAGACTCACTGGAGAAGGGTCAGGAGGGGTTAAGGAAGGATATGGGGGAGGTGAAGGAGAGACTGAATAAGTTAGATAGAACCGTAGAGAATCTAACGCTGGGTCTTGAGGCTGAGGCTAATAGCCTAGTGTCTAACTACCTTAGGCGGAGGGGTATTAATATTGATACGGATAGGGTTCAGCTCGACTATAGGTACGAGTTCGGCATCTATGGCTCGAACGGGCAGGTAACCATTGTTGGCGAGGCGAAGATTAGGGTCAGTGCCGCAATTATTGACCGCGTCGTGGAGAGGGTTAAGGAGGCAGTGAAATTATTCCCAGATAAATTCCCTGGGAGGGTCATTATTGTTGCCTACTGCATGAGGCACTGCCGGACGCCGTGGAGAAAGCCAAAGAATTAGGCGTGTGGCTAATCGAGGTCGGTAACGAGAGAACCCCATTCCCAGGGTAAGGCCCAGGCAATAAGGTTCACGTCTTTTAGGAATATTGGACATCACAGCTCTTAATGACTGGGGAAATTATTGTCTCACGTTCATTGGAGCTCTGGGTTCTTTAGGGCAACGTAAGGGTTAATTATGGGTTTTTGAGGAATTAACCTAGTGTTGTTGCTTGGTTTCAGGGTAGGGCTGGGCTTGGTCCTAGGGTTCTTGGTAATAGGTCCATCATTGCCGACCCGAGGAGGGCTGACGTGTGGGGATGGTCAATGATGTTAAGGGTCGTGAGTGGTGGGCGTTGCCAAGGATGAGAACCCTACATGGTACGAACTCATAAAAGCCTTCAAAGACATAACCGGCGAAGGAATCATATTGAACACAAGCTTTAACTTGGCCGGAAAACCATTCGTAGAAACACCACAGGAGGCACTGAGAGACTTCGCACTAAAGAAATTCAACGCAATATACATACAAGGATGACTAATTCATAAAAGATAACCTTATACAGTCTTACCTGAGTATTGCTATTCTTGTTTCACGGTTTTCTTTGAAACATGGCTGCCTTAATGAAGCAAATCTTTTAGTGATTTAATGATATGATTAATCTCTGAGGGATCTCTCATGTGAATACAATACTTTATTCCGAGTTTCTCGCAGGTCTCTATGTTTTTTTCGTGAATCATCTATGAATATTACCCTATCTGGCTCTATCATGTTAATTATATACCTAAGTTCCTGCTCCTTATTAGCAAACCTTGGTCTGCCGAGTATTTCTTTGAAAAGGTTGAGCAGTCCATGCATCTTTAGGAATTCGATTACCGCTTTCTCGGACTGTAGTGTTGCTATGTATTTAATGCCGGGGAATGATGTGATTAACTCCCTGACTCCACTATTCAATATGCTCGTTTTTATTGCCTCTAACTCCTGCCTTTCCACGAATTCGTGCGCTAACCAGTAGGTTTGTGTTCCATAGGCTTCCTCAAAGAGCTTATTAATACTCACGACCTTAATGCCCAGGTACCTACTGAGTTCTTCCCTTAATGATTTCCAATTAATGCTTAGTCTGGTTATTACACCGTCAAAGTCAAGGACAAGTGCGTAATTAACCCTGGCTATAGTATTCTCCATAGATTACCATCCCTCCCACGCATTAGTAGTACGCCACTATCCATTTGCCTAATTAGGTAGTGATCACTTGGGAATAAGTCGTACTGAGGAAGATCCCAGGGTAATTCACCCCACATGCCGAGTGCCAGGTAGATATAGGCTAGGTTATATCTTGGTTCCTGGTAAGCCTTCGCCATTGAGAAACCCCAGAGAGGCGCGGTTGTGTGCCACTTACCGTCAACCTCTGTAACCATTATTTTTCCATCAGGACCTTCCTTTAAGTCGACTGAGTAGAAGCCGTGAGGTTCTGGGTCGAGTGCGAGTACGGCCCTTACACCCACTTTATTAACCTCATCATTGCTTATTATCCTAGCCACTGAGGGCGTGCCTGTTATTCCCGAGAGAGATATATGTTTAAATGGGTACTCAATGCGTTCCCTAGAGTAGGACGTAACTAACTTACCCCTATACCACAGGGAGTCGAAGGCCAGGTCCCTACCTGGCAGGTACTCCTGTATTATGAAGTCCTCAATTGATGCCCTACCCTGAATCACATTTAGCTTAACCCAAAGTTTAGCCTCCTCAGGCTATTAACCTTAAGGCTAAGCCTACCACCCGCACCACGTCTAGCCCTTATCCACAGTGGGCTTCCCAGCCTGGAAAATGCCTCGTTAATATCATCCAGGGACTTTATGGCCACCGTTTTTGGTACGGGAACTCCCGCCCTGACCATCTTCTCGACTATCACGTCCTTATCGGGAGCTATGGACTCAGGGCTCGGTAAGTAGGTCCTCACTTTGATTAAATCAAACAATTCCCTATTACTCGCCACCACCCTAGCCTCAACGCTTGGGTGTGGATGTAGGAATTCGATGCCGTGTCTCTTGATTATGTCCAATAACGTGCTTAGGAAGGTTGGGTCATCATGGCGTGGTGTCCTATACCTGGTGTCTACACTGGCGAAGTGTATGTAGTATGGGTTGTGGTCAGTACCCACGAGGTATAACTTCAAACCAACCTGGCTCTCCGCGAGCCTTAAGGCATTGACGAAGTTTACACCGCCAATACCGCCAATACCCGTGATTAATGCCCTGACACTACGCATTCTTCTCAACCCCTAAAACGCGTAATTCTCACCTTTATATTTAATTACATAGAGGTTCCAGGGACCATCACTCCTATCCACAACACTCAGGTATAGTAATATCTCATTACCGCTCACTAACAGTGACGGCGTGTCCGCACCAAGTACCGTCTCCCTACCGACAAATAACTTAGATAGCTGTGTTGCGTCGATGAGTACGTACCTAAATGAGTCACTAACATTGTATGGGGAATCCATTATGAAGGTAAGTATGTAGCCTCTATACGGCTTCTGTGAGTAATCATTAGATGCCGATAATAGGTAGTACGTATCACCAACCCTATAAACAGACGCATTATGCAGGCTATGCCAAGGACCTGGAACACCGGAGCCATTAACCAGGGGCCTAGCCATTACGAAATTGCCGCTGACGGAAAACCTAAGTAGATATAGATTCCTTGGGTACGGCAATATATTACTCACTATCAAATCAACCATGGGACCCCTCATATATACGTTGCACCCAAGGTCAATCTCAGCGGCATTACCAAAGACCTGTGGTGTTGCGATTATCGCCTCATCCTTAAAGCCGGAGTCCGGATTCCTCGAAACCGCAAGCCTAACCCTATTACCCCTCTTCCTATCCACATAAACGATGTAATACAATTCACCAAACCTAAAGGGCGCCGCAGTCAACCCATCACTAATCACTGTGCCAACCTCCCTAAACGAAATCCCATCAAGTGACCTATAAAGGACGATGGAACAATCCCGGGGACCACCGCAAATAGATGCGTACAAATTAATTGAACTATCAAAGTCCCTAAAGACGGAACCCCAAACAGCATAATCGGCAATACCAACAAGCACAGGCCTAACCTCAGCAATACTACCAAACGGAAACACAGACATAACAACCCACATCAAGGAAACCCAAATAAAAACTAAATCCTAAACCTACACACTAAGTACTAAATCATATGAATACAACCATTAATATTAACTCCACTCATCCTAACACTGTTATTACTTTAAACCCCTAAGGCATAATCCTCAGCCTTAATGAAAGACCAGGTATTAAATCACCACAGTCTTACGCAATGTACTATCTCTAAATCCTTACCAATCCTTACCTCCCTGCACCTATAATCGTTAATTAATCTATTCATTAATTCCTTTGAGGGACCCCTGTACTCATGTAATTCGAATATTAATTCCCTGAATAACCTAACGCTTTCGTAGTCGTTGAGTATTATGTCAAATTCGCAGCCTTCGTAGTCCATTTTAAGTATGCCTGGTTCGATATTGTAATTGTTGATTAATTGCTTTAGCGTGACCATTGGTACCTCAATATCGTCATTGACTCATAGGCCGTAATAGACATTTCTCGTACTGCCGATATCAATACTGCTTGATACTGATTTTTCCCGGCCTGCTTCCTATTGCTGTGTTTATTGAGGTTATTCCGTCATTTTGTTTAGTTTGGTGTTTTGAGCATTTCAGCATTGGGCACACGGATGAGCTCAACAGCGTAAGCCTTCTTGGCACCTTTAAGTGCGAAGTAAATTACAGAATCATCAACAAAATCACTAACATTACCAAACCAATACTCCTGTTTCACGAAAGTTTCGATTACCGGAGAATAGCCATCTTCAAGATGGAGATCCTTAAATTTAGCAGGTCCTAAATTTATATAGTCATCATGAAATTGAAGCTTAACAGTTAAGCCATTAATTATTAGGGCATCGCTTTAGGATAGCATTTAACATCTCCTAAAGAGACCAAAGGTAAAGTATCATATAATGTTCGAATAAAGTAAAGTACCAATACAAGTCTCACCTCCTGACCTACATTAATCTTAATACAGTTTCTTTTCATTGCGTTTGATAGAACTTACTTAGAATTATCCTAATTAGTGTAGGGACACTAATTTTCGTTATTTCTTAAATATAACATATTTAAACTTAATCCTAATTTTATCTAATAAAATAGACATAAAATTAAATATTATTTAATTAAGCTTCATACTATTATGTTTTATTTCTTATTTCGATGACTTATTTACTGATCTATAACCGTCATAATAAGATGGATTATGTCTTAAGATGTCTTCAAACTTAAATAGATCCTTTCTTTAAGCGAATTTGAAATGGTGACTTTAGTAACCTATTTACCGTTTTATAGGATTCATGAGATTAATGAGTATTTCATGAGAAATGTTGAGATTTTAATGCCAAAGACTGCCATTGTTTATGTAGATAATGTCTTTCATGAGAGACAGAAAGAGATCATTAGTAAAGTAGTGCCGAACGGTATTGAAGTTAAGCTTGGTAATTGGCGCAATAGGAATAACACGTGGCTAACAATGCTTAAAGACTTCCATAGCATTGGTAGTGAGGTCATGGTTGTGGATAGCGATAACGTTGTTGAGCCAGTATTAACCGAGGTTCATAAAGTACTGAGTGCCCAAGCTCCTATATACACAATACTTGATGTCGAGACGTGGAAGAGAAACCCCAAGCATTTACTAATTAGAAGCAGGGAGATAGGCGATGTTAAGCTGGGTAATGACACGAGACCCATTTATGCATATAAGGTTTATGACGATTCATTAGGCGGGTTATTTAGAGGCGGCCCTATATTCTTTATAGGTCCTAAACAAGTAATTGCCTTCATGAAGTTACCAGACATTGAGTTAATAAACCGTGTAGAGAAGACCGTTAATCAAATCGATCCCTGGCTCAGAAACTTTATAAGCGATGAAACGCTCTTGGGGGTGATTGCTTATTTAATGGATATTAAGGAGACTCTCTGGACAATAGCCAGCCATCATCACTATCACGGGTCAACTCTGGGAAAAATCACTGAATTATTTGTAGCTATTGCTCATCATCAATTCGCCAAGGCTATACAGGGAGTTTCATAGGCATGAGTTCATGAGATACAGAATTAAGTACTCATTGTCTATGATTAGAAATCTAGGGAACCTCATTAAATAATGGTATTTAACCATGATAGTTTTTATGACGGTATTTACGTATAAGAGGGTTTAATCGTTACATACCTGTTTAACAATCTGACAAATAATTTGATTGGTTAAGTCTAATGAAGCCATCATCTTACTTAAGCCCTTAAATGATGTAAGGGAGTTGGTAAAATATTATATAGATCAAGATCAAGTTAAATAAAGATTATAATTCAGGAAGAGTTTATGATCAATAATTAATATTATCAGTATTAAAGAACCTAAGAAAATATACTTTTGTATTAAATATTATATTATATGTTAAATGAAAAATGTAAAA
>NZ_BBDM01000011.1 GCF_001316245.1 Vulcanisaeta sp. JCM 14467
GTCACTAGGCTTGATAAGGGCGATTCCCGTAGTTGAGGCACTACTTAGGGAGTTGCTCAGGCGTGAGGTCATAATCAAAGGCCACTCAGCACCGCGCTGCGTGGGCGCTGGCATGTGTAGGGATTTTGATTAGGCGTAAACCTACCGAGCACATCTTTATTAATTACTATCGAGCGCATTTAGTTGGTCATGATTGAGAAGCCACTGGTTAGGGTTGGTGATGAGTACGTAATGGCTAGGCTCTACGAGGCCGTGGTTGACTGCGTACTGGCGGTTGAGTTATTCGAAATGGGGATTACCAGGAATGCCGCTGGTAAGGCGTTTAGTGCCGTTAAGGCGTTAATGAGTGCATTAATCATTAAGTACGGCGATAAACTAAGCCAATTAGCTAGGGATGATAAGGAGAGGGCTTGGCTCGTGAAGAAGGCCCACGTGGTACCAACACACTCAATGAAGACCCTGGCTCTCTACCTCAAGAGTGTTGGCGTGGACCTTGGCAATACCGTTGACAAGGCCCTGAATCTACACGCATATCAATACAACGGGTTCGAACCTGGCTTCAGCCATATGATAGGATTGAGCCTGTCATTGAGGATATTAATGAGGTGGTCACGGCAATACCAAGGCTAATAGAGCAGTACTTCCCTGAGAAGTACGGCGAATTAACGAGTCTGATTAAGCAGGTTAGGGATATAGAGGTGCGAAGGGGGTGATTGAGGAATTTGATACCACTACTTGGTAAGTATAAGTAATGAACGCCATACCCACAACGAAACTATGCCCAGGCGCTGATCGTGAGGGCGCTTCGTGGGGAATATTTAAGTAATGATTAATGTTAGGTAGTTATGTGTCTTCGTTTAGGTATTCCGAGGTCTACAAAATAGTCTACCCAAGGAGGCATGAGGGTATTTATAAGAATCGTGGTGATAATCCCTGGGTATCAATAAGGATTAGGCAGGGTGTTGGGCGTGACCCAAGTAAGTGGTTCTCGAACCAGCTGAGGGTTATTGCCGAGGTGAGTAGTAGGTACGGTGATGGTAGGGCAATGCTCGGGACTAGGGGCGACATTGAGATTTTCAAGGTTGACTTCAGGTTGTTCGATGAGGTCGTGGCTAGGCTCAGGGAGGTCGGTCTGGACCCGAGGGATTCCTGCGGTAACTCTGTTAGGAACCCAATACCATGCACATCCCAATTCTGCCCATATGCTCACATCAACGCTGAGGCACTATCGACCTTCATAGGCGATTACTTCAGGTATAGGAGTGAGTATGAGTACCCATCGCTACCGCATAGGATTAAGATATCAATATCGGCCTGCGAGAGAGCCTGCGCAGCGCCCGTGGCCCAGGACATAGGCATTGTGGCTAAACCCAACGGTAAGTTCGACGTATACCTTGGCGGTGGGATTGGTGAACACGCCTTCAGTGCTAAGCTCGCATTCACGGACGTGAATGCCGAGGACCTACTGCCAATATGCATTGGCGTTGCCGAGGTCTTCAGGAGGTCGGGCGAGAGGAGGGGGTTTAAGTGGGTTGTTAAGTTGCGTGGGCTTGATAAGGTTAAGGAGGAGGTAATGGCGATAGCCAGGGAAGTCAAGCCAAAACTACCGAAGCCGCCTGACCTAAGCCCTAAGCTCATTAAATCGAGGATTGCCGTAATTAAATACCCAACAGGCTGGGTAAGTGCCGATGAGCTGGTTCAACTGGCGGACGTGGCTGAGAAGTATGGATTCGGCTACGTACTACTATTCAATAACCAGAGCGTCTATATACCGATTCGTGAAAACGTTGATAGGATCGCCGAATTGGGTAATTACGAGATTAGAGATCCAGGGCCTATCTATCCCGAGGGCCCAATAACCGTCGCGTGCCTTGGGAATGAACTATGCCCACCAGGCTCATAGACACGACAGGGCTTGGCCGTAAGATACACGTACACTTAAGCAAGCTTAATGAGCCGATCATAGTCAGCGTCAGCGGATGTACACATAACTGTGCAATAACGTGGGTCTCAGACATCGGTCTTGAGCCATTTGGTTCCAGGACTAGGATATTAATAACCGTGGGTGGTTCATCAACGGCATTAGGCTTAGTCATAGGCACTGTTGACCCAGGTGATGCGGAGCTTGCGGTGCAGGTGCTTCTTGATATGTATAGGAAGTCGGGTATTCATGGTGTTAGGGATTTCGTAACTAGGGTTGGTCTTGATGCCGTTAGGAATGAGTTGGCCAAATACGTACCGTCATTTAAGCCGCCTGATAAGGACATTAGCATTGTCTTCGGCCCTGACTGAGCCTGGAGGAATATGCTTTAAAGGCATAGGCCTGCCTAGTTATCACTGGTTTATGATTCTTGAGGACTTACCTGCCTGTCCACCGCCATTATCTGGGCGTGGGCTTCAATAATGTATGGCGACTTCATGAGGAGGATGAACCACTCACGGTTAACTTCCTAAGGATGTTCTACGCATCAATAATACTACTAATCCGGCGTTAGTCCTAGGTTAACTATGGCGCCGTGTGGGGCTCCCTGAGCGGCTTGCTCTCGCTTGTCGTTGGTGACTCACTGTACCTATTCTCAATAAATTACTCGGGGGTCTCGATAGCGGCCCCAGTCTCTTACACCTACATACCGCTGACTGTGTTATTCGCGGTATTCCTCGGCGAACCACTAACGACACCTAAGATACTCGCGAGCATACTACTGATACCGGGCGTCTACCTACTATCCCGTGGCGGTAGCTCCAGGAGGGAGCTCAAGGGCCTATTCCTTGGGCTCGGCGCAGCCATCGCCTGGGCCGTTGGCCAAACAATGATTAAGGTCGCCGACATGGCCGGGCTCAACCCAATATCCATAGCCTTCACTAGGGTTATCACAGCCGGCGTTGCGCTATTCATTATTAATCGTCTCATGGGAAACGATATAACCAGGGCCATTAGGGTAACCATGCGCAGTTACCTACCGGTAGTCGCCGTGCTCGACCTGGGACTCGGCGTCGCATTATTCGCCTTCTCAATGGACTTAATAGGCCTTGGCCTAACCGTCATAATCACGGGCACTATGCCCCTAATCGCCCAGGTAATGTCAAGCCTAATGGGTAAGGAGAGGTTCAGCGTCATTAAGTTCATAGGCGCATTAATAATCGTGACGGCCATAGTAACAGCATTCATTTAATTTAATAGAACTATGAATAATTTATTAAATTAATTCACCGATGTTCATTGTTATATTTGGAAACTTTTTTTATTAGTTCCTTATCGTCAGTTACTAATTTAGTATTAAGTTTCATCGCTGAGTATACGTATGCTGCGTCATAATACGTAATATTCATTTTTCTAGCTAAGTTAACTACGTCGTTGTTTAAACCTATTGATACGATATTCATTAAGCTAAGGGCTCCATTAAATGCCTTAATTAGCGGCTCTATGTTTATTATTGATGATTTACTAATTTTCCACAGATAATTACCAATCTCGTAGTATACCAAGTCAATGGTGTATTGTCCCCTTAAGATATCAAATGCCTTATTAGGTTCTAATTCAATTAGCCTTATAATGGCGCTTGCATCAAATACGAGGCTCATCTCGATTCACGATCCTCACGTATACTTCTCGCGGCAAAATCCTCGCCATATATCTTACTAACTTTTCTAAGTTCCTTGGATGCTTCATTAAATAATGCTATCAATTCCTCCTTCTCTCTACGCATGACCTCCTCCTCAAGGCATTACGTAAAAACTCGGATACGTTAATCCCATACGCTCTAGCCTTCTCAAGCACCTCCCTCCTGACCTTAGTCGATACTGTAACCCAACCACCCATCATTACAATGTTATAGGTGCCTACTTATAAACATTACTCCATTATAATGGTAGTAATTAATTGAATGGCGCCTTAAATGAAGTAAGGTAACGAGTAATTAAGCTACGCATTTACAATAAACATAGCCTATTGTTTCGGAAATAAGTACTCCGCAAACATCGTAAATATGTGCTAAGTTATCTTAATTTTCTTCTTAACGATATAGTACTAAATAAGAGTATGGTTAATCAATTACCCTGGAGGGATGCAGAGGAGTATAGGAGGGACAGACTCCTCGAGGCTAAGTATGAGTCTGAGTTGGCGCTTAGGTTCCTCGAGGCTGGGCTCTACAGGAATGCCGCGGGCAAGGCATTCCAGGCTTGGAAGGCCCTGTTGGCAGCCCTCGCCGTTAATTACAGCGAGGAGTTGGCGAAGAGGTTCAGGGGCATCAGGAGGACTAGGGATGGTAGGAGGGTTAGCCTTGCGGATTTCATAATCGCCTTCATGCCCACGGGCTACATGCTTGCCGTGGCCAAGGTCCTCGAGCAATTAACCAGGAAACCCCTCACTGACCTAACGAACACCGCAATAAACCTACACGAGTTCCAGTACAACGGACTTGACGAGACCGGCGTATACAGTAGGTACCCGGACCTGGACTTCGTGATTGATGACATTAAGAGACTCATTAACTCAATTCAACAATTCCTAACATCAACCTGAGGTTTACCTATTCCCGGCCCTGTTAATGGGATTGAAGGGGAAAATAGGTAATTTTAACGCGGGATACCCATGATTATCCTTGTTACGACGTTTTGGCAGGCTTGCCCGTTATCCCGTACTTCTGCGCCCACTCCTCAAACACCTTCTGCTCCTCAGGCGTCAACTCATGGCTGAACCTAAACCACCCATCTTTTTTACGGGCTGTCTCTGGGGATTCGGGGGTCTTCCATATGCAGTTCACTGGGCATACAGGTATGCAGGAGAAGTCATCATAACACAGGTCCCATATTAACCTAGCCTTACCATTCTCATCAAGCTCCCAGGCCTGGTATGGGCACACGCTAACGCAGGCACCACAGCCAATGCAGATGTCCTGGTCATCAATGACCCTTATGTACTTCCTTAATTCCTCAACAGGCTTTCTCTGCGCCATACAGGTCTTAGTGGGATTAATTCCTCATGTTAATACACCTTCCCATTGAGACCGCCTACATAAAATTGCATGTGGCAGTCTCAATAATTTATTCGGCACCTCTGCGAGGAGTTGCATTTCTATTGTATATGGCTTATTAATTCCGGGTTTTTGACAGTGTCAGTGTTTTAATAATTACGTTATATAGTTTAGGGTTGGTCTTATGGATGGGCTTACGAGTAAGGATTTGGCTGTCCTCATGCACCTGAAGAGGGCTAATGTGGATTATGGGAAGTCCATAGCAATAAACACGGGGATACCACTTGAGGAGGTTCTTCAAATACTCGATAAGCTAGAGGCCATGGGACTCATTGAGAGGGTTAGGAGTGGTAAGACGCTTAAGAGGAGTGTCGCCCGCTTCAAGCTTAGTAATGAGGTTCGTAAGCACCACGTTTATTACAAGCTATCCAGGCGCGGTGAGTTACTGGTCAGGAGCTCAGGAGGAGTGGCAGGGCCCAGGGAGCCTAAGCGGTACGTTGGGTATTGGCTAGTGATGATATTATCCTCCTACCACCCTCGATCAACGCCGCAATGTCCTGCCTAACCATGTCAAGGTCAATGTAGCGGCTCAGTAAGCCCTCCCTGTCAAGCCCATTGTACTGGAATTCATGCAGGTCTAGTGCCAACTCCGTCAGCAGCACCACGTCACTGCCGTATTTACGGCTTAGGAGCGTGGCCACCTTCTTCATGCGTGTCGTGGGCATAATGGCTATTACGTAATCAACAGCCTCAACCCTAACCCTCTCCCTAAGCCTAACAAGGCCCCTGAACTCGCTCACCAATTCACTGCGTGAGTTGGCCGCCAAGACTGCTAGGACGGCCTTCCAACCCTGGAATGCCCTGCCAGCGGCGTTCCTGTACAGTCCGTTCTTTAGGAATTCCTCTGCCAGTTCGAATTCATAGAGTGCCTCCTTAGTCCTAGCCTCAACGTACTTATCAATGTCCCTCCAGGGATGTACAATGGGCTCCTCCATCTACGGCCTAAAAACGCTTTACGGCTATAAATGCTTTATCCATGGTTACTGGCAAGGGTTTATCTAATCCCGAGCCTCACTCAGTCGATGGTTGAGTACGCACTTAAGCCCATTGGTTATGTCGAGGTTGGCTTCCCAAGGCCCGGCGAGCCGGAGAGGGATAGGTACGCCACTAGGTATGACTTCATCGGCGTTGTCAGGGTCTATGATGAGTACGTGGATGGATTAATGGGCCTTGAGGAGTACTCCCACGTAATACTCATCTACGTATTCCACGAGCAGAGGGAGGTCAGGCTTAGGGTTAGGTTGAAGGGAACGGATAAGGAAGTTGGTATTTTCGCTACGAGATATCCACTGAGGCCCAACCCAATTGGTTTATCAGTGCTGGAGCTCGTTAAGGTTGAACCGCCAAGGCTGTGGTTGAGGGGTCTCGATGCCTGGACAGGGACTCCCGTACTAGATATCAAGCCCTATGACTACTACGACGTAGTTAAGAGGCCAAGGGTCCCGAGGGAGTTTGAGGAGGAGTGGCTCAAAAACTACGTGGAGAAGGGATATAATCAAAGAGCCCCCTGGATGTCCGTGCCCGTGATACCCTAAGGATTATTAATCCTTATATCGATTATTTTTTTCAGGATGGGTCACGTTTGGGTTAGTGCGAGGATTGGTAATGTTGACCTTAGTAGGGTTGTTGAGGTTAGGGCGCTGGTCGATACTGGGGCTACTTTGACGGTTATACCGCGGTCGCTGGCTAATGAGCTTGGTCTAGCGGTCACGGGTAAGTCCAGGGTTGAGACTGGGGCTGGGATTATTGAGGTTGATAGGTCCAGGGCCTGGGTTGAGATTGAGGGTAGGGGTGAGGTCGTCCCAGTGCTTGTCTCTGACATAATTGATAAGGTCTTGATTGGCGTAACCACGCTTGAGGTCCTCGGGCTCGAGGTTGACCCAGTGACTGGTAGGTTAAGGGAGATGAGGTTACTACTTTATTGAGAGAACCTGCCTTTGTCGTGGGTCGTAATAAGGCTTTATTAACTAGTATTGACTTTAATTCTTAGGTAATATGCTCTCTGAGCAGGTTGGTAAGCCCTGGAGGGATCTTAAGGCGTATGTTGAGGCTAGGAGGGCTGAGGCCTTGGCTGAGGCTAGGTTGGCGATTAGGCTGTTGGTTGAGGGTTATACGAGGAATGCCGCTGGTAAGGCCTTTCAATCATTCAAATCCCTATTGGCTGCATTGGCTGGTGAGAGGAGGGAGGAATTACGTGATAAGATTCAGAATATTGATAGGGTGATAGCCTATATGCCGACATCCATGATTCGTGAAGTAGGTAAATTGCTTGGCCTTGAGAGGGAGGCGGCAATTGCCCTGGCGCTTCATCAGTATCAATATAATGGTGCCGACCCTGAGGGTGTCATGAGTATCTACACATCAAGCTGAGGCTGTGAAGGACATATGCGCCTTACTTAATAGTGTAGCTGAGGTATTGAGTGATGAATCGCTTAAGCAGGAGCTTAATAATACGTGTGGGTCTGTGTAGTTTTTGAATTTTTGAAAATTAAGTATTTTTATTTAAGGTGCATTATCATGCTTAGCTGACCATTGGCACCTCCTCCGGCGCAACCTCATCAGGCATGAACCTGTTAGTCAATACGTGGCCCTTCCTCAGGTGCTCGAGGGCTTCATTTAAGTCAAATATTGGCTGCTTACAGTCTATGCAGTATACCCAGCCGAAGGTTGAGAGAGTCTCCCTTAACCGATCCTCAGAATTCTTAGTAAAATGCTATATCTGGCGCCCTCCTCCTTCGTGACTACACGACCCTTAAGATAGCCAAACCACATGTGAATTCCATGCGGTATGAATTCCTCCTCACCCTCATTCATCAGTTATATTAATAATTCTGTGGTGTTTAAGTTTTTATTAAGATAGTTTTCAATGCTTATAGATCTATTTCATAAATTATTAATAAGTAATTGCTTAATATATGGTTATTATTCAGTGATTAATGGTGAGTTCTCAGTAAGATATTCTAAATTATTTATGTCAATTTAAAATAATTAATAGTTTACAATCCTATTCTAACTGGTGCCTAAGGGATGCTTTTTATACAAGTCCCTGATTAACTCCGTGATAGGTATGGTGCATGTAATGGGTGATTCGTATGAATGAGTTGAGGTACATAATTGGCGGTCCTCAGGGTGGTGGTTTAGAGACTACGTCCGAGATCCTCTCATGGGCCTTTGCGAGGTCTGGCTATGGTATTATTTCTGATAGGGAGTACTTCTCGAATATTAAGGGTAGGCATAGTTATGTTCACGCCACTGTGTCGGCTACGGAGTTGCTAAGCACCTCAATTATCCAGTTGACATTGTGGCTGCGATGGACGCGGAGACTGTGTTCACGCACTTCAATGATCTTAGGATGGTGGCTACCTAATCTATAATAGTGATGATGACTCGGTTAATTACGCCAGTATACCAAGCATGGAGAGGGAGTTGAGGGAGAGGTTGAGTGAGCAGTTTAAGCAGCTTGGGCTCGATGGTACGGTTAAGTCCATGGTTAAGTACCTGCAGGGTAGTAGGAATGTGCGTGTTGTTGCCCTAAGCTTTAAGGAATTGCTCATGGAGATTCAGAAGCGCGAGGGCGTAGTACCATCGCAGGCATCGAGGTACATAAGCACGATACTCGTGGGCGCGTTGCCGCAATAACGGGGATTAGCGAGGATAGCCTCGACTATAGTCTCAGGAGGAGGTTTACCAGGGAGGATGTTTACAGGCATAATAGGGCAATGGCGAATATAGTCATTGACCTGGTCAGAAGCCAATTCGGTACCGAACTAAAGCTGGATCCGCCGAGGATCGGCGTTAAGAGCGTGCTCGTGGCCAGCGGTAATGACGCGATAGCCATGGCCAAGGTCGTGGCTGGGGTTAGGTTCCAGGCCTACTACCCAATAACGCCGGCCGCCGACGAGAGCTTCACGCTTGAGGAGTACGAGACAATAGGCGGTGAGGGTTCGATAATAGTCTTCCAGACGGAGGATGAGCTTGCCGCGATAAACGCTGCAATAGGCGCTGCCTTGACCGGGGTCAGGAGTTCCGTAGCAACTAGTGGGCCAGGCTTTGACCTAATGGTTGAGGGCCTTGGCTGGGCTGGGCATAATGAGGTGCCCGTGGTCGTAACCTACTACCAGAGAGGCGGCCCAAGCACTGGTCAACCAACCAGGGGCGGCCAGAGCGACTTATTATCATCAGTCTTTGCATCCCACGGTGAGTACCCAAGGATTGTATTGGCATCTGGTGACCATGAGGAGGCGTTCTACGATGCCATTGACGCGTTTAATTATGCCGAGACCTACCAGGTACCGGTGATACACCTAGTCGATAAGTTCCTAGCCAACACAATAGCCACAATACCACTGCCAAACCTGGACAACGTAAGGATAACCAGGGGCGTGCTGGCGTCCAAGGGTCTCAGGGAGTATAAGAGGTTTGACCTGTCAAGCCCCATATCCCCAAGGGCATTCCTTGGTGATTACGTGATGTGGTACACGGGCGATGAGCATGATGAGTACGGACACATAAATGAGGATCCAATAAACAGGGTTAGATGATGGATAAGAGGATGAGGAAATTGGACATAATAGATAGGGAAATACCCGAGGAGAGGAGGTATTCATACTTCGGTCCAGAGAGACCTGACGTGTTATTGGTTGGCTGGGGCTTCGTGAAGGGCGTGGCGGTTAAGGCAGTTGAGGAGCTGAATGAGGAGGGCACAAGGGCTGGTTATTACCACATTAGGATGTTCATACCATTCCCAAGAAACTCACTGACTAAGATCGCCAATGAGGTTGGTGCCGATAAGCTCGTCGCCGTGGAGCACAACTACATGGCCCAGGCCTCGAAGCTCGCGGCCATGAACACGGGGATCATGATTGGGAAGTCGATTGTTAAGTACACGGGGAGGCCCATGTACGTGCACGAGCTCGTTAATGCCGTTAAGAATGTGTTGAAGGGTAGTACGAGGGAGGTGGTGAGCTATGGAGCGTAAGATAAAGCTAACAATAAATGATTACAAGACCAATGTCTGGGTTGATTGGTGCCCTGGATGCGGTAACTACGGAATACTCTCAGCCATGTACCAGGCCTTCGCAGAGTTGCAGCTGGAGCCCGAGAAGACGGTGGTGGTCTCTGGAATAGGGTGTTCAGGGAAGACCCCGCACTTCATAAACGTGACGGGAGTACACACGTTACACGGCAGGGCACTACCCTACGCCGAGGGCATTAAGCTGGCTAACCCAGATTTAACCGTGGTCGTTAATGTGGGTGATGGTGACCTACTGGGTATTGGGGCTGCCCACTTCGTGGCCCTGGGCAGGAGGAATGTGGATTTAGTGGTAATAATGCATGACAACACGGTCTACGGCTTAACCAAGGGCCAGGCAAGCCCAACACTGGCTAGGAACCTGCAGTCTAAGGCCCTGCCCAAGCCCAACATACAGGACGCGGTTAACCCAATAGGCTCGCAATAGCCGCCGGTTACACGTTCATAGCCAGGGGCTACGCGGCCAGGGTCCAGCACCTAAAGGAGTTGATTAAGAAGGCTATTCAGCACAAGGCTCGGCCTTCATTGACGTGCTACAGCCCTGCGTCACTTATGACAACATACACACCTACGACTACTACAATAAGAGGGTTTACGACCTGCAGGAGGAAGGTTGGGACCCAGTGGTTAAGAGTCCTGAGGAGTTGCCGCAGAAGGCTGCTCAGGCATTGGCTAAGTCTTACGAGGGTGATGGTAGGATACCAATAGGCATATTCTTAATCAACCCGTACGTGCCGACCTTCGAGGATAGGTATGCACAGAGGTTACCTAGTTATCTTAAGGTGCCGCCGGCGAGGGAGTCCATTGAGGTTGGTGGAAGGCCCGTGATAACTACGGATAAGTTTAAGGAGATCTTTAGGAAGTACGTGATGGAGTTTTAGGCAGTTGCCGTTTTAATTTCTTAAATTCAAAATGGTGTCCGCAATCTTTATATTTAACTGGCTATGTTAATGATTCAATGTCATTATACTACGATTTAGTACCCACTGGGATTCCAGGGCTTGACGAGACACTTGGCGGTGGACTGATTAGGGGTAGGACATACCTGATCAGTGGTGAGACGGGTACTGGCAAGACGCTACTCTCGCTATCATTCCTGATAAATGGAATTTACAAATATGGTGAGCCTGGCATTTACGTCTCGGTTGATGAGACTTATGACCAATTAATGAATGGCATTAGGAGGTTTGGCTGGGACCTTGAGGCGCTTAGGGAGCAGGGTTACCTGGAGGTCCTCATACCTGAGATGGACATTATTGAGAAGATTAGGGAGAAGGACCCAATATCCATAGCCAAGTCCCTGGTCTACACAATAGCCGACTACGCAAAATCCCTGGAAGCCCAGAGGCTGGTGATTGACCCAATAGCGCCACTGGTCACGCTTGAGAAGGATGTCCAGGTTCTTAGGGAGTACATAAGGGCGTTGGTCATGGGTATTGAGAGGGAGGTTGGTGTAACTACAATAATAACCACGGAAATACCCACAGGGGCCAGGGTGATTTCGAGGTACGGAGTTGAGGAGTTCCTGGCAGCCGGCGTTTTTATCATGGGGCTAGCCCAGACAACGGAGGGTGACTTTAAGAGGTACCTATTCATTAGGAAGATGAGGTGGCAGGCGGTACAACCGACAATACTCGAGGTCGAGATACAGCCAAAGGTCGGCATTGTAGTCAAAGGGCCTCTTAAGGATGTCCACATACCATTCTACGCATTGATGATATAAGGATATTTATTTTCACCAAAGATTTTTGGAAATATTGCTTTTTAATTGGCTACGTTTATTCTTCGATGATTTCATATGCAACATGTAAGCATTCATATTTAATTTATTGCTTTTCGATTTTTAATGCAATGAAAGCACTAGTGTGGACAGCTATTAAACGAGTGGAAATTAGAGAGGTTGAAAAGCCAAGGCCTGGCCCTGGTTGGGTCCTTCTTAAAGTGAGGTATAGCGGTATATGTGGCTCTGATGTATCTGGTTTCCTAGGGCTGAATGAGTTACGTAAGCCACCACTAATAATGGGTCATGAATTTACTGGCGTTGTTGAGGATGTGGGTCCCAACGTTCCTAAGGATATTGTTGGTAAATTATTTGCCGTGAACCCAATAGTTGGTTGTGGCCACTGTAGATATTGTAAGATGGGCCTTAAGAACCTGTGCATTGAGAGGAAGATAATCGGCATTGATTACCCAGGTGCCTATGCGGAGTACGTGTTGGCGCCATATGATAATTTATATCCAGTTAGCGATCCAGCGAGGGGCGCATTAGCAGAGCCATTGGCGACTTCGCTAAGGGCAGTTCGATTATCAGGTGCTTCCCTCGGTGATTCAGTGCTAGTTCTTGGGGCGGGTCCTGTTGGTGCCTTTGCAATAAAGCTTCTGTCAGCCAGTGGTATTAGGGATTTAGCCGTTGTTGAGATAAATAGAAATAGGCTTGAGTGGGCCCGTAAATTCGGAGCAACAAGACTCATTGAGAGGAGTAGTGATGAGGTATTGAAAGAAATTAAGGAGTTATACCCAGAGGGTGTTGATGTTGTAATTGATGCCGTAGGGTCTGAAGCCACGAGACGATTAGCCATAAACGCTGTACGTAGAGGTGGTAGGGTAGTATTCGTCGGCTTACATGACAATGAGGTTAAAATACCAGGTAATGTCATTGTTAGGAATGAGATTGAGATAAAGGGCTCCTTCTCATATACCGATGAAGACTTTAGAAGGGCTGTGAACTTACTGGAGCAGGGGCTTCTCGATCCACGTGAGGTTGGGTCGATGTTAGGCCGCTCGAGCGCGGTCAGGAGTCCTTTGAGGAATTAGCAGGAACATCCACGAAATACATCAAAATAATGCTCACACCAGGTGAATAAGTATGGGTGAGACTGAGATTTTTAAGATTAAGGATGTCAGGGCCTACGTTGTTAAGGGTGGCGGTGCTGATTATCACGACCAATCAGCCAATCACTGGATACTTGGCTACATAGCAACGCCGATATCCATATATCCAGAGCACAGCTAGTAGGGCATCATGGGGCTTAAACGTACTTGGATCGCTTATTGTCGAGGTTGAGGATTCGAGAGGCGAGGTTGGTTTTGGCGTAAGCACCGGTGGTTACCCCGCGGCTTGGATAGTGGAGAATCACCTAAAGAGATTCGTCGTTGGTAAGTACGTCGGTGAGATAGAGAAGACCTGGGATCAGATGTTTAGGGCCACGATATTCTACGGCAGGAGAGGGCTTGTTATGAATGCGATATCTGCTGTTGACCTTGCCTCTGGGATTTGACGGGTAAAGCTAGGGGCCTACCGGTATATGACTTGCTTGGTGGCCCTGTTAGGGATGAGATCGTGTTCTACGCAACGGGTCCTAGACCTGATGTGGCAAAGAAGAAGGGGTTTATTGGTGGTAAATTACCGCTTAAACATGGGCCTGGTGATGGTATTGAGGGATTGAAGGAGAATGTAAGGATATTTAAGGAGTGGAGGGAACAGCTTGGCGATGATTTCTTATTAATGTACGATTGCTGGATGAGCCTTGACTTGCCATACGCGATGAGGCTCGTAAGTGAGTTGAAGCCCTATGGTCTCTATTGGATTGAAGAACCGTTTATGCCAGACGACTACTGGTCTTACGGTGCCCTCGCCCAGCTATTGCCACCAACATTACTAGCCAGCGGTGAGCATGAATCAACACTTCACGGATTTAGAATGCTCCTTGAGGTTGGTAAGGTCAATGTTATCCAACCAGACATAACCTGGGTTGGTGGTATAACGCCCATGATAAAGATATCCGCCCTTGCTGAGGCATATGGCGCCTACGTGATACCCCATGGCTCAAGCGTGTATGGTTATCACTTCATAATAACTAGGGTCAATAGCCCATTTGCTGAGTATCTCGTTGTATCTCCAGACGCCACGGAGATAGTCCCTCAATTCAGCCCATTATTACTCGATGAGCCAGTGCCGGAGAATGGAAAGATAAGGCTTAGCAGAAAGCCTGGTTTTGGTGTTGAACTTAATAGAAAACTTGAATTAGTTAGGATTAGATAATCCACTGTCTATACCTATTCAGGTTTTCTGGATCATAGGCAGGTATTACGTATTTACTAATGCTTCTTAAGTACTCATAGGCGTTCAGGCACTCATAAATGTCCTCAGCAATGCCTATGGGCACATTCTCGGTTATATTCCTCATCGTGAATGCCGCATCTGTGTAGCTAATGATTCCATCCTTAGTCTCAAGTATGATGGCCATGGAACTCCTGTGGTGGCAGCCCGTCCACTTAACCCTGACCCCGGGAACTACGGTGTCCTCATCATTTAGAAGGGCAATCCTATTCCAAGCCTCCTCAAATAAGTACTCCCTGACATATCTGTAGGTAAATATCTCTGTTTAGGAAGGGTGATGGTCTTGGATTAACCACATCCTCAAACCAACCCCTCCTTGAGAAATAGATCTTAGCCCTCTTAAATAGGTCTATGTTGCCCACGGTATAGTCCTGCACAGGCGTTATCACAACGTGAGAAATATCGTCAGGCTTCAAACCAAGTCTCTTAAGAACATTCTCCATTTTCTCATCCTCATTAACCGTGAAACGGCATCTATCACTACCAGCCCACTCCCTAAGGAATTTATTCCTAAGCGTTAAATCCCTAACAAGGCCTGTACCAACGAGTACGTACCCATCATCCGTATCTATAATTAATGAGTAAAATGAAAGCCTAACCCACTTGTCAAACCATTGCATCCAATAAACCTCAGGCCCAGGAACTTCACCGTGATCCCCCACTTTGGCAAGCCAAAAGTGTCTAATGCCCATGCATCATCACCTAGGGTGTTATTACGAACCTACCTAATACCTTACCCTCAGCCAACTTATTTAAGGCATTATTGACAGCGTTCTCGTCAAGGGATACCTTCTCTATATAGGATTTAATCCCATGTTCCTTAACAAACTTCACCATCTCCTCCATCTCACTTATAGAGCCATAGTTGCTACCAATGACCACGTATTGCCAGACCGTGGTCTCAAACACGGGTATTGGGTATGACTTACCCTCCATGCCGACAAGTACGACCGCACCACTAGGCTCTAATAAAGGTATCATCTTGGCTGACTCCTCATTACCCACGAAATCGAGCATTACCGAAGCCCCATCAGGACTTAGATCTTTAATTATCTTATTAACCTCGCTTGGGTGTACAGCATAATGCGCGCCTAACTCCACGGCCCACTTAAGCTTATTATCACTTCTAGAAACAGCTATTATCTTTACGTAAGGCGCTAAATGCCTTAAGAATTGTATAGCGTAAGACGCCAATCCACCAACGCCATACACTATCACTGATGAGTCAGGCCTCAGGTAAGGCAGTGCCTTCTTCACGGCAGAGTATGAAGTCAACCCTGCATCAGCTAATGGCGCCGCCTCTACAGGGTCAATATCAATCTTAACTAAGTACCTATAATTAGGCACGTATAAGTACTCGGCATACCCACCGTAATAATACGATTGACCCGGAATAGCATGCCCTCTACACTGCATGCACTTGTCTATACGGCAATACTTACAGTTTAAGTCAGCCCATATGGCATATACGAGGACTTTATCACCAGGGTTCAACCCCTTAACCCTCTTACCAACAGCTTCGACAACACCTGCATTCTCATGCCCAAGAACAAAAGGAGTCCTAAATCCCTCTCTAGGTTCTTCACCCTTCCACAGCCTTATATCTGTCTTACACATGCCAGCACCAACTATCCTTATAAGCACGGCCTCATCATCACCAGGTTCGGGCACGTCGATATAACCCAGCCTTAATGGCTTACCGAACTCCCGAAGTATTAATGCCCTACTCCTCACAGTTGAGGGATTAAAAATAAATTTATAAGCCATGATTACAACATGTTGAATATAAATTATTAAAGAAACATAAGTGGATAAGTAAAAAGAATATTTAATTTTTAATAATGATTTTAATATTATGGATTAATCATGGAACTTTACCTCCATAGAAGTCTTTCAAAACTTCCTCTAACGACTTACCCTGCGATTTGGGTCCAAATAAGTAGCCTATTATTATGTTCAGTATGAAGAATGCCGTAGCAACCGCAGCAATAGCCTTATACCCAATTATTGCTATCAGGTCGGTACTACCAAGCTCCATACACCCAGGGCAAACCTCATCCAGGACCACGCAAAGCCCTGAGCGCTATTCCTAACCTCGGTTGGGAACAACTCTGTGGACCAAACCCTGGTTTGGGGCCAAAGCCACATACCATGCCCGAACCCAAAGCCTATTACATTAAATAATGCAACCCATAATATACTGAATGGCAGGAATATCGGTACCGCAAACGATGCTGCACATATAGCGGCAGCTACAGCATACATTACGTTCCTATTAAGCCTATCAGATAATGGCATATAAACAGCGACTACGCCTATTATTGCTGTGATGAACCACAATATTTGGCCTACGTAAGCCATGGTGGTGGTTGTAAATCCAATATCCTTAAAGAAGTAAGGCAGGAAGAAACCAAATGTTCCTGCAGGTACACCCCAGAATATGTAGATCGGTATTATAAAGGCCAATCCCTTCTTATACTTAAAGATATCACTCCATTTATACTTGTATTGAGGTTGTGTACTCTGAGAAGCATTTGCTTGAGGTGCTGCCTGTTCACCAGCAAGTTGTTTTAACGCCTCCTGAACTACGGTAGCTTTGCCAGCTACTAATGCCCACCTTGGCGACTCTGTTAAGCCTCTTCTAAGGAACCAGGTTATGATAGCCACAGCAGCTAATACGCCAAACACTACTCTGAAGGTTAACGCACCATAGGGTTCAAAGGCTATACCCAGTAAGAGCATGACTATAGGTCCTATATACCAAAAGACGTTAGTGAAGGCCATTAAAAATCCTCTCTTATACTTCGGCGCATACTCCGCTATTAATGACCATGATGTGGGCACATCAAGGCCAACAGTAATACCAACAATGATATACCCTATTAGGAGCATTATATAATTAACGGCGGCCGCATTATTACTGTGCCCACGAAATATGCAAGTAAGTCATACATGTAGATCGTTTTCCTACCATATTTATCACCTAATGGACCAGCTATTATAGCTCCAACAAATGCTGCGAATGCGTTAGGACTAAACGCGGCTATAATGCCTAATAGAAGAGATGTTAAGTGGAACGTTGAAACCCAGTATATCGTTGATACGGCACCAGCGACTATTGCACCTGCATCTAGGAAATCACCCATTGCGGCTAAGACAGTCCATCTATAGTGAGCCAGGGTTACTCTCGCCTCATCGAAACGCCTTATTACATCCCACGAGCTCATACGGCATTCAATAAGATTATTTACAATATAAAATATCTATGCAATAAGTTGCATAGTGATTCAATAACTGTAATAATTATGTAAAATGAAAGGAAAACTTAATAATTAGGATCATGGACTATAAGTGACTGTGAAGGTAATTAATTATTTCGGAGTAAGAAATCTTACATTATTAGACTTGGTTTATGTCCATGAGGTTGATTGGACGGCAAATATTACGGATTTTGACTGGTCCTATAGGGTTACTCAGACTGGTTTTGATTATTCTAAGGGTGAGGTTATTGAGATTGCAACGTTACGTATTGGTCGTAAGGATAATTTAAGGCATGTGCTTAATTCATTACGTAGGCATAACATTGATATTATATATTCCATGAGTATAAATCCTGGTTATCCTAAGTATGTTAAGGTTATTGTTAAAGGTAGTATTGATTTATCTACGCGCTTCCTGGCTCAGGAACTTGGTCTTCTTGAGATTTATGCTTATTACATCAATGGTGTTGAGCATTGGGGTTTCCTTGCCTTTGATCGTGAATCTATTGATCAATTCCTGAAGCAAATAGCTAATTACGGTAAAGTCATTAATGCAAGTCTTAAGGCCTTAAGGGTTGAGGATTTAATAACGGCTAATGCTCGAGACTTGATGTTTTTCTAAACCCAAGTGAGCATAAAATACTTAGGTATGCCTTTGAACGTGGATTCTTTAATATACCACGATCAGTCAGTATGGAAGAACTATCAAGAGAGCTTGGACTTTCGAAGTCTACGGTAGATCGTTATTTACGATCATCACTAAGCAAAATACTTAGAACCATAATAAGGAAGGATAGTATGAACCAGAACTGACCAAAATTATTTATCTATTTCTTTTACCCTCAATGAATTCCACGAGCCATTGATAAGCCACGTCTGGTGGTGCATGGACTGGCGGGTTCTTAAAAGCCCATGCCGATAGGCTAATTAGTGGCCCGCCAATCTCCCTATCCATTGCCAGCTTCACGGTCCTGACGATGTCAATCATCATACCTGCATTGTTGAACGGATCGTAGACCTCCAGGTCAACCCTTATCCTGATTGGCACGTTTGCGAACCCCCTCGCCTCAATTAGCATGTGCGCTATCTTCCTACTGCCGAGGAACTTAATGTAGCTACTGGCGATATGTAGGCATCGAAGTCCTCGCCCTCAGCCATCCTCTTCACAGCCTCCGTCTTAGTCCTCTCCTTCTGCCCCTTCCTGTACATTAGGTTTAGGAAGTCCGGTGTACCACCAACGTTTAGTTGGTACGTACCCTCGATCCTAACACCCCTCAGTGCCAGTAGCCTAATTATCGTCTTATGGAGTACAGTGGCCCCAAGCTGGTTCTGAACATCATCCCCAGCAAGCGGTAGTTTAGCCCTCTCGAACCTTTCCTGCCACTCCTTCGAGGTAGCTATTACCGAAGGCATTGCATTGACAAATGCGGTGCCACTCCTCAGGGCTGCCTCGGCATATGCCTCACTGGCCCTTTGGGCTCCTGTTGGTAGGTAGTTAATGAGTATGTGTGCATTAGTGCTCTCCAACTCCCTAACAACATCCTCGACGGAGCCTTCCACGACCGGTATGAAGGTATTCCTCAACTGCTCAGCGACACCATCAAGTAGTGGTCCAGCCCTAACGATTACGCCCAACTTACCAACATCAACAACCCTAAGTGCGTTATTCGGCTCAGTGAATATCGCCTCACCAAGGTCCTTACCAACCTTGCGTGAGTCAACGTCGAAGGCTGCGACGACCCTTATATCTCTTGGCTCGTACGGCCCAACATGCTGGAAGGCAAGGCCCACGCTCTGGCTCGACCTCGCAGTACTTGAGCCCCTGGATGAAGGCCGACGCTGTATTGCCCACGCCGGCTATTGCCACGTTAATGCTCGACTTCATTGCCACCTAATATTAACAGCTATTAATAAAGGTTTCCTTCAATCAATTTACCTACCCCTCAACACCGCGCCCAATATCAGGAGTATTATACCGACTATTACGAGGCCAATACTAACGAGTGTGGATAACACTAAGGGGAGTAATGAGCCTACGTTAATGGTTCCATACGTGTAATAAACAACCACATTCTCACTATAATTATTCATTAGCAATAATTTACTAGGACCCGTTTCGTATGTAAACCACAACGTACTGCTCCTCAATACCCTTAGTCTTCAGTTGACCTGGGCTGGATACCACCTGCAGGGGCTTTCCCAAGGTATCATTATAAATCACCATCACGGCAACACTTGTATTGGGTATACTTACCATTATTGATGAGCCTGGTGCGATCATTGATTCATTACGCACCCCAGTCACTAGTGACGCCACGCTACTGGTAATGCTTGAGCTTAAGTATATACCTATGAGAAATATTGCAATCCCGAGAACTATCAGTACGCCACCTACTATCAATAATCCCCTCCTCATTGATTTCAATGCTTGAATGAATTATTTAAGTAATTCTCACTCTAATGGTTTAGGGTTCATTATGTTCGTGGCTATCGAGGGCATAGATGGCGTTGGTAAGTCGACGGTAATATCCATGCTGAGGAGGAGACTGGAGGATAGTGGGTATAAGGTGCACGTCACCGCAGAGCCCAGTCAATCACCAATTGGCAGGTTAATTAGGGATTGGCTCCTCAAGCCTGGCTCAAACGTGCTCATCCATCCATTTACGCCCTGCTCTTCGTGGCTGATAGGGTTCAGCATTATTATGGCGAGGTGAAGCCCATGCTTGATATTGGTTACGTGGTAATTACTGAGCGTTACATGGAGTCCACGCTGGCTTACCAGGGCGCGATGAGTTTGCCCCAGGAATGGTTGATGGAGCTTCACAAGTTCGTGCCCATGCCCGACCTAACCATAATCCTCGATGCGCCGGTTGATACTGTGATTAATAGGTTAAGTAGTAGGCGTGTGCTTGAGGTCTTTGAGGTTGATAGGGAGTTCCTCGTTAGGTTAGGGAGATACTCCTAAGGCGTGCGTCAATGTATAATTACCCGGTTGTTAATGCCGATAGGGATTTGGAGCTCGTCGTTGGTGATGTTTATGGATTAATAATTAATGCATTGAGGAGGGTAGCTTAAATAGGCGTAAATTATTCTAATCCCGTTATGTCTGTTAAGATGATTGACATAACGACTAAGGAGCCAGTCTATAGGGAGGCTGTGGCGACGGGCTTTTTAAAGGTCGATGAGGACACAATGAGTGAGTTGATGAAAGTTGGGGTTAGTGGTCTTGGTAATGCCGCAGCCATAGCCAAGGTAACTGCCATCAACGCCACAAAGACCGCCTGGAAGTACATACCACTACTCCATCCGGTCCCAATAACCTATATAGAGGCCAGGGTGCGCTATGAGAAGGATGGAATTAGGATGGCGGTGCTGGCTAGGACAAAGGCGCAGACCGGGGTCGAGATGGACGCCCTCTTCGGTCTATTCACTGGATTGCTAGCGGCGTGGAATACGATTAAGGGCTGTAGTAGGACGTGCACGCCTGAGTGGGTTACGAACTTCATGGGTAAGCAGGTACAGACCTGCGGCTCTAGCCGTGTCGATGGTATGCTCGACATTAGGGTTGTTAGTAAGGTTAAGTCTGAGGATGGGGTGAGTCTGTCGTTGAGCGATTTCGAGGATAACACGGGCGGTGCTCCGGTGGTTACCATGTTTGACGTGACCACGGAACCCACGTACTACGGCGAGGCATCGGCTAAGGGCTTCATAAGGCTTAGGGAGGGCACTATTGAGCTGATTAGGCAGGGTAAGGTTGAGAAGGGCGACGTAATCACCGTCGCCAAGGCAGCCTCCATAATGGCAACCAAGAAGACCTGGGAGGTGCTACCCCTCGTACACCTCAACTACATAACCTACGTCAATGCTGATGTCAAGGTTGTTGAGGATGGAGTCGAGATCTCCGTGGATACACGCAACGTGTCAAACACGGGCTCGGCGATGGAGACTGTGTTCGCAGTCGGTGTTGGCTTATTGACTGTTTGGGATATGGTTAAGAAGTATGAAAAGGATGAGAGAGGTCAATACCCATACACCATGATTAGGGAGATTAAGGTATTGAAGGCACTTAAGACACCTGCGGTTTAGGCATAGACCTCGGCGATCACCTTCTCAACCTCCTCAACATCCTTAACCGTATCCACGGACTTCCAATAAACATCCCTATAAATAACGCCCCTAATCCTCCTCTCATTCGCTAACTTGGGGAATGCAGTTACCTCAATATCGCCCTTATCGCAGGTACTTGAAGATGTCCCTTGTGAAGGCGTAGACACCTGCGTTAATTAGGTAATCAAGTAGTGGCTTCTCCCTGAACTCCGTTATGAAGCCTCATGGTCAACATGGACAATTCCATACGGGCTCCTCATGGGGACTAGGGCTATTGTTGAGATAACGTTACCACCCAACTGCTCTATTAGCGGCTTGATAGATAGGTTCGTTATTATATCGCCATTGAGCACTATGAAGACCTCATCCTCGAGGAACTTCATCGCATTCTTAATGGCACCGCCCGTGCCCAGGGGCTCCTCCTCAACGCTGTAAAACAGCCTAACTCCGAACTTAGACCCATCACCCATTACCTCGAAGACCTTGGTCCTCAGGTAACCAACGGCTAGGACTATGTCCTTAATACCCTGCTTACTAAGCCACTCAACCTGCCACTGTAGTATTGGTTTACCACCAACCTCAATGAGTGGTTTTGGTCTGTCCGATGTTAGTGGTTGGAGTCTCTTACCGAAGCCTCCAGCCAGGATTAATGCCCTAACCATTAATTGGGAGATTAAGTAAGCCTATTAATGTATTAACATCATAAACCTGAATTTAAAGTTAAATTTATTAACTTAAACTCTGGGTTTAAGGGGCATATGATCGAGAAGGCATTGGAATTGCTTAGACAGGGTAGGGTAATATTCATACATGACTCGGAGGATAGGGAGAATGAGGTTGATGCCGTGATAAGGCTGACTTCGTGACCCCATCAACAATTGCCTGGATGAGGAAGAATGCCGGCGGCTTAATATGCTTCGTAACCGAGGACTCAGTAGGTAAACAGCTAGGCCTTGACTTCATGAGCGATTTACTACGTAAGGTGGGCTTTAACGGACTCGTTAAGAGGCCTGGCTATGGTGATGACCCCGCATTCTCAATATACGTTAATCACGTGAAGACAGCAACGGGTATTAGGGATAGGGATAGAGCATTAACGATTACGAGGCTTGCGGATGTCGTTAAGATGGTTAATGAGGGTAGAGCGTTGGACGCCCGCAAAATCTTTTATGATGAGTTTTACGCGCCGGGTCACGTACCAATACTATTGGGCAGGGTCGGGCGTAGGTTTGGGCATACTGAGTTATCATTAATTCTTTCAAGGATGGCAGGAATACCGCCGGCGCTTGTGATTGTTGAGATGCTTAGTGATGATGGTGGGGCATTAAGCAAGGATACTGTTAACAAAATAGCCAGTGAATTAGGCACGGCGCTTATTAGTGGTAGTGAGATAGTTAGTGAGGCTAGGAGGCGTGGTATTATTTAAGTGAATATAAATAAATAGTATTCTATGTAATTGAATAATCGTATTAACTCACGTATTATTAATATACATCCTGCCTTGATATTGTTTAACCAGGACTTGTCATAATTATCATAAAATTTTATATTAGTAAAGGATTTATGTGAGATTTAGCGTATTGAGACCGATATATTCGTCCGTTGCATTTCCAAGCGATGTTTTTAAATACTCCCGAATCAACGAATTTATTGACCGGTATGGTCTCGCTTGAGGATCTGGCTAAGAGGGAGTATGAGGTTGAGGGTAGGAAGTTGAGGCCTACGAAGGTTTGGAAGGTTCAGCCTAAGGGTAGGAAGGGCTTCGTAATGGCACTCTTCAAAACACCAGACGGAAAAACCGTGAGAAAAGTAATCGCCAAAGTAGACGAACAAGGAAACATAATAACCTAAGCACTTAGCGCCATTAAATCAAACTCGTAAAATCAAATTACCTTTTTCTCTTTATTTCTCTTGAATTTCTTAATAAGGACTATGAATTGCTGGTTAGTATTTGTTGAGGATTGCTCAAGACCATGCAATTGCTTAAGTGAGCACCCATTGATATTAAGTTCAAATCCTGGCATTGCGAGGGTGATTACGTTATCATCGTGGATAAAGAGATGAGGACTCCCTGCTGCATCGCGGTGATTAATAATGTTAAGTCTTCCAAGATTAATGGGGAGTTAAGAGTGTATGCCTATCTAAAGGATTGCGATATTCCAATTGGGGATCTTATGAATAGGATTATGAAGGTTATAAGGTCTGTAGGTTACGTTAAGATAATGAATGTTAATCAATATCTATGCGCGAAATAAGTACAAAAATAACCTAGGCAGTGTAATGCTAGATAATAGAAATGACCGCGGCTCCATAATTAATATTCTCAATTGATTTGGTTAGATAAGGTTAATAGTAATTTTGGCGGCCCCGGTGGGATTTGAACCCACGACCTACGGCTCCGAAGGCCGCCGCTCTTCCTGGCTGAGCTACGGGGCCGGTATTTTTACCCTATATTTCCCTTTTATTTTTTTAGGTGGATCTTAGGATTCACGGTATTACCTCAGTCGAGTCAAGGGTTGGGTCGTACATTAACTCCTCACTGTTAATGGCACCTTCATTGATGAGTTCCTTAATTCTGGGCGCTATTACTAGTATGGTCCTTATGGTTTCCCTCGTCACGTAATCCACAGCCTCGACGCCGTCCTTACCCCAGTAATTCTCGCCCTCCATTAATGCGTATAGGCACCTACCGCCGCAGTATGGGCGAAATTCGCACTTCATGCACCGTTCAGGTAGTTCTATCTTCATTAATTTGAAGCCGCTATTTACGTTACCGAGTACGGCCCACCTCTCCCTAACGGCTATTGGGCATGCTAATACCCTGCCGTCCGTGGATATGGCGACGGATCTATAGCCGGCACCGCAGGGTGGGCCCTCGTATGGCTTAAATAGGTATGCACTTAATACGCCGAGTATTGGCACTATGCCCAATACCCTGCCCTCCTCGGCATTCCTCAGGAATAAATTCACCAACTTCCTAATCCCTGGTAGGTAATTACTATCTGCCCAGGTCTTAACGTCCCATTTATCGGTCCATACAACGTTTAATTGCCAATGAACATAGTTAAAGCCTAGGCCGAGTAGGTGGGTTACGTCTTCATAGATATCCGTTAGTTTGGTAACGGTCATCCTAGCTATGATCCTCTTAACGCCTATGCTCCTCAGGTAATTAAGCGCATTAACAACGGCCTTATAGACGCCCCTACCCCTATTGGCGTCGGTCACCCACTCCCTGCCGTCAATGGATAGCAGGACCACGTCCATCCTCCTCCAGTAATCCCTGGGCAGTAAGTTAACGAGTGTGCCGTTGGTCTGAATTCCAAACCTCCTCGCCCTAATGTTATCCATGACCCACATTATGAAGCGCGGATTAAGTAGTGGTTCACCGCCGTAGAAAATAACCGTGGCATCCCCATCCCTCTCAATTAATTGCTTCAGTTTATTAACATCGTAGTTCACTCTCCAGGGTACAACACGTGGTTCAAAGGATCCTCCGCAATAGGCACACCTCAGGTTGCAAGCACCTGTCGTGAATACCAGCCACAGCATCCCTAACACCCATTACTATTTTTAGTCGCCCATACTCAGAATGTTTTAAAACCAGTACTTATCATTGTTAATTGATGAACATACTCCTGATACTACTGCAGGTATTAATGCAGGCTGGGAGCAATCAGAGTAGTAATTCCTTTTTATGGGCATTAATGTGGACCCTTTGGGTTGCGTTATTTGTATTATCGCTAACACCCTACGGCAGCTATATACAGATAATGTGGTACCAATACAGTGTTGGCAACTTCCTAGCCAGTCTGAGTAGGTTGATAACGAATAATGTTAACCTAGTGATTAATCATATCAATCAATTACTCAAATCAAATGGCTCATCCCAATCAGCAAATAAGAGCGTTGTTGAGAAGACCATACAGGACCTCATGGAGTTTGTGGTCATAGAGCCCATAAGCACAGAGCCCACTGGACTCATGAGAACCCTTAAGCTCCTCGTGACATCGTATAACGAGAGGCTTGAAGACTCAATAAAGGCCTTACTACCGAACATTGATAGGCCCCTGATCCAGAACGTGGTTGATGCCGTTGATGGTTTAAGGGAATTGAACTTCATATACAAGGTAATAATGCACTATTACAAACTAAGTAATAAGTATAAGAATCCATACCTAGTAATGCAGATATACATGCTATTACCAATAATTAAGGAGTACGTGGACGCACTCAACGGCGCAATAACCACATTCCTAAAGGGCCAACCAGTTGGTGATGCCGCGGGTCCATTAACGGCGTATAGATTCATGAGAGGCTGCACAAACATAACTGAGCTAACCCACAACGTTAAGGACACATACATAGGCCTATGTGACTTTGAGGGTAGGAGGATATACGTGGTTAAAGCAAAGGGTCCTGGGGGCACCGTCGGTAATCTAGATGATGGCATAACATACCTAGTGGAGAGGGTTGGTGTTAGGCCTAGGATTATAATAACCGTGGATGCAGCCCTGAAGCTTGAGGGTGAGAAGACCGGCTCAATAGCCGAGGGCGTTGGCGTTGCGATGGGTGGCATTGGTGTTGAGAGGTTTAACATCGAGAGGACAGCGAGTAAGTATGGAATACCACTCTACGCAATACTGATCAAGATGAGTATGCCGGAGGCCTTATCTGCGATGAATAAGGACGTAGAGGGCGCGGTCAATGAGACTGTGGAGAGGGTTAAGAGGGTTATTAGGGAGTACGTTAGGGAGGGTGAGGAGGCAATACTAATTGGTGTTGGTAACACGGGCGGCGTTGCTCAGTAAGTTAGTAAATTATTTAAATCCTCAGCCAATACCTACGTGGTGAGTTTCGAGAATTATTATGCAACTGTGGTGAGTTTGGTAATTTTCGTAGTGGCGCTACTAATTGGGTTATTAATGAATGAGAGGTATTATAGGGTGATTAAGGAATTATTTACGCAGACCAGGGAGGCGGAGTCGAAGGGGCCATTGTCGGTCAGTAGCGGTGAGGTTGAGGTTTTAATGTGCCCCCGCTGTGGTTATTCAAAGACAATACCATATAGGCTTGGTGACTACGTTGGTAAGGTCGTTGACGATACATGCCCTAATGATGGCGAGAAATTAGTGGTCCACGCAATATACGTGTCGAGACCCAGTACTCAATCCTCATGAAGTTAATAAAAGATAAGCTTTATAACTGGTGGCGCATTCACATGTTTCGTGACCTATTTTAATAGGGAATAGGGTTACGAGTATAAAAGATGTCTTTAGCCTAAACGAGGGTGCCGAGGTCACGATAAGGGGTTGGTTTATAGGAAGAGGGAGTTGAAGGATAAGATATTCCTAATTGTTAGGGATGGTAGCGGTATAATTCAGGCGGTAATTAATAAGTCCGAGCCCAACATAGCCGATATAGTGTCCAAGTTGAATATTGAATCGTCACTTATACTAACGGGGGTTGTTAAGAAGGAGCCAAGGGCACCCGGTGGTTCTGAAATCCATGTTAAGAGGATTGATTGGTATTACGTGGGTGACCCATTCCCAATAAATGAGGACGCTGCCAAGGCTGACAGTGAGTACCTGCTCGATGTTAGACATTTATGGGTTAGGAGTAGGAGGATGTGGGCGGTGCTTAGGATTAGGCACACTGTATTTGGCGCAATCCATGAGTTCTTCAGGTCTAGGGGTTATTATGAGGTTCAGGGGCCAATGTTCGTATCCGCGGCGGTTGAGGGTGGCGCCACGTTATTCCCTGTTAAGTATTTCGATAGGGAGGATGTATACCTAACACAATCATCGCAGTTCTACCTCGAGGTTTTGATATACACCTTGGAGAAGGTGTATACGGTGGCGCCAAGCTTTAGGGCTGAGCCGTCAAGGACTAGGAGACACTTGACTGAGTTCTGGCATGCGGAGGCTGAGGAGGCTTGGCTTCAATTTGATGGTTTGCTCAAACTGCTCGAGGATTTAATCACGTACATCGTTAATAAGGTGCTTGAGGAGAGGCAGGATGAGCTTAAGTTGTTGGGTAGGGATATGAAGATTCTCGAGGATGTTAAGCCGCCATTTTATAGGGTTAGTTATGACGAGGCCATTGAGATCCTGCAGTCTAAGGGGTTGAAGATCAAGTGGGGTGATGACATAGGTGCTGATGAGGAGAGGGTATTGACGTTGCAATTCGATAAGCCAGTCCTTCTACATCACTTCCCTGAGCAGGTTAAGGCATTCTACCATAGGAATGACCCTAGTAGGCCGGAGACTACGCTAAGTGTTGATGTTTTGGCGCCTGAGGGCTATGGCGAGATCGTGGGTGGTGGTGAGCGTATTTATGATTATGAGGAGTTGCTCGGTAAGATTAAGAAGTTTGGGCTTAAGCCCGAGGATTATGATTGGTACCTGGACTTGAGGAGGTATGGCTCGGTCCCACATGCTGGGTTTGGACTTGGCATTGATAGACTCGTGATGTGGGTTTGCGGGCTTGACCACATTAGAGATGCAATACCGTTCCCAAGGGATATAAGGCGCGTTAAGCCATGAGACGTCAGATGATTTAAAATGGTTCGGTTACTAATAACCGGTTCACCCGGCGTGGGGAAGACCACGGTGGCAATGGAACTTTCAAAAGCCCTTAATGCCACATTAATAAACATAAACGAGGTAATAAGGCCCCTCCTTAAATGGGACCCTGGTTTATCCACGAATTACGTAATTGATGAGAAGAGGGCACGTGAGTTAATTAAGGGTAGATTAAGTGGGTTGGATTCGTACATTATTGATACGGTGGCCATAAACCTAATCGATAGGGAGTTAATTGATTGGTGCATCGTGCTTAGGCTTAACCCTGTCGAGTTAATGCGTAGGTTATTGTTAAGGAATTGGCCTAGGTGTAAGGTTGTTGAGAATGTGCTTGCCGAGGTTGTTGGTTCATCATTGAGTATGGCCATTGACTTATTCGGTAAGGATAGGGTGATTGAGGTTGATACGACAAATAAGGGCGTTCAGGACATCGTCAAGTACATAATCAGTCATGTATCAAGTGGTAATAGCGTGATTGGCGTCGTTGATTGGCTTGACGTGCTTGACACGGATTTCCTAATAAGTCTTAGTAGGGAGTTGGATGGGTGCCAAGCTTAGTGATCCGTGTACTTCACACTCCTCATTACCCTCTTAATCTCAAACATGAATAGCCTACTCCAGCCAATGTTCTCAAGTCTCTTAACAATACTCCTCAGCGTACCAGCCCTAAGGCTCACGAGTAATACCTTACCAACGCGCTTACCCTGCATGAAGAACCTAATAAGTACGAGTCTCTCATTCTCATACTCAAAGATGTAGTCCTTAATGGTTCTGTACTTACCGAGCGTATCGCCAAACTCCTCCTCAGCCATGTCAAGGTAAGTGGCTAGGTCTGGGTCGATCTCCATGTACTCAAGCCTATGTAGACCGACGTTCTCAAGGTCGAGGATGGTCACGTCAAGGTCCTTATTGACCTCAAATATGGCAATGCCATAAATACGCATTTCAATCCCCATGCCAATGAAACTATTATGCTTTAAAAACATTTTGTCCAATAACTACTGAAAAAAATAGAGTCAGAATGTTATGTGGACACAACTTAACCATGCATAGTAGATTAGGGTGTTCACGATGGTTACGGGAACACCATACTTCATAAACTCAAGAAAGCCAAAGCCCTCACCACCCCTCTTCTCACTGGCCTCACTAATTATCACATTGCTTGCCGCACCAATTAAGGTCAGGTTACCAGCTATGGTACTCGATGCCGCCAAACCCACCCAAATAATGTAATTATCTGGCGAAACCCCCAACTCCCTCATTAATGGTATGTATAGTGCGACCATAGGCACATTACTAATTACCTGACTAAGGAGTAAGCCCGATATGAAGACCCCAATCAATGTTGTTGGCAGTGGTAAATAATGGGCCAGTGCGTTGAGCACCCCTGATTCGAGGGCTCCCTCACTAACGATGAATAGCCCTATGAAGAATAGTATCGTCGTCCAATCAACGTTATGAGCCACACTCCTCCTATCACCACCGCTGAGTAGGTAAATTATTGAGGCTCCCATGAACGTAAGCGTCACTGGGGTTAGGTACGGACTTACGTTAAAGATATCCGTTATGAAGTATAGGGGTATTAATATTAGTAGTATTGCAATTGCAGTGTAGGCAAGTCTCCTATTGGTGAGTAATTCCTCGGGTCTCCGGGTCTCCAGTATTACCACATCGTCATTATTTCCATGGAATAGTAATAGTAGTGGGTATGTAATTAGTACGTTAATTATGGTTGGTGGTAACAGGTAGAGCGCAAATACCAAAAATGGCCTTGGCATACCCGATTCGAGGGCTATAAGCAGGTTTTGTGGATTACCAACCGGCAGCGCCACACTGCCTATGGTTACGCCAAAGGCTAGTGCGTAAAGTAATGGTTTAACATTGATCCTAGCCTGTCTCCTCATTGACACTATGACGGGCGTGAATGAGCCGGCAATTCCATCATTTGATAGGGCAAGTGATAATAGGGCTGATAGCCCAAATATCCTTAGTATTAATTTATCCATGCTACGACTACTTATTAATAGCCTATACGCCAGGTAACTAAAGAATCCACTGACCTCGAGCGCTGATGATATTGTGAACAATGAGATTAGGAATAGAATAACATTAAGGTTTATAGAGGACAGGGCCTGGCTTGGCGTGAGTATGCCGAGGACTATGGTGAGCGACGCACCGAATAGCATTGCTACCCAGGGCTGTACATTGATCCTACCAACCCCCTCAGGCTATCAGGCCGTACGTGACCGCTAATATGATGCTATCTTCTACGAATTTTATGGGTATCATAGTTTATTTATTCGTCCTTCTACAGCGGTATAAAGTTAAAAAGCTTTCGTCTTCGACGTTATTTAAAGTAAAGGGAGGTTGAATGAATAAACTTAATTAGGAGGATAGGCACTGGGATTATTGGTGATGATGCTCGAGAGGTTTGACTCGATGATAATAACGCAGGCCTTGCTGAATATGCTTAAAGGAGCCGCCATTACAATGGGTCGGTGACACTAAATGGGGGCTAGGGATGCTATTGATGATTTAAGGGCTGTGATTACGTTCTTCACAATAATACCGATTGGTGGTTCTCACGATGTTTCGAGGGCCTTAAGAAATGCCTGGCTCGCCATATTAATAGTGCCAGTAATAACGGGGTTATTACCTGGTCTCCTTGGTTATTACCTGAGCCTGTACGTACGCAATAGTTTGGCAATAGCATCTATTACGTACTTACTATTACTTATCTTAACGGGGCTTAATCACATCGATGGTTTTGCTGATGTGGTTGACGCATTGATGGTTAGGGGCTCAGTTGAGGATAGGGTTAGGGTTCTGAAGGATCCACATAGGGGCTCTGCCTCTATAGCCATGGTCGTTTTATTAATAATATTGGCTGTTTCATCACTGCCTAATTTGATGAGGGTGTTGTGGCAGTCATTATTCATGGCCGAGATTGTGTCTAAATCGGTGTGCTGTCTCTCGGGTGTATTTGGTAAGGAGCCTGGCCATAGGGGGTTGGGTTGGCAATTAACTAGGTATAGTAAGGAGAGGGTTCACTTAGTTATTACTGCATTGATCGTGGGCTTAGTAATGACTTACCTATTATTGAGATTTATTGGCGTAATCATTGCCTTAATATCCATGTCCCTTGGCGTGTTATTATTCATGGCTCTGCAGGGTAGCCTTGGGGGTGCTGTTGGTGATCTTTATGGTTTCATACTCGAGGTTTCGAGGGTTATAACGCTGGTGCTATTGTCAATAGTAATATCAACTATTTAATGCTCCTCAGTATTGCTTTAATACACTGCCTTAATTGCATCATTTGTATGAGCAGTGAGTCAAATGCGATAATAAGTATAACGCCGGACCTGGCATTAGACATGGGGTATACATACGCTGGTGGGCTTGGGGTTCTCGAGGGCGATAAGTTCTATGGCGCGGCAGCGCTCGGGCTTAATTACTACGTGATAACGCTCCTCTACAGGAATGGTTATGTTGATTATGACTTTGACGAGAATGATAACCCAGTACCAAAGCCACAGCCGCAGCCCAAGTCCTTCCTGGAATCCCTGAGGCTTGCTGATACGTACGTGGTGAGGCTGAGGAATGAGAACGTGGAAGTCAATGCATGGGAGTATCGCCTAGGCACGGCGCACGCCATATTCCTAGAGCCCAGGGGGCCTGAGTGGGCGTTGAAGTTGACGGATAGGATATACATAGAGGGTAGTGTTGAGGAGAAGTTCTTGAAGTACATTTTCCTCGCCAGGGGTGCTGTGGAGTTTATCAGGAGGAACATTGGGCTTGAGAATGTTAGGTATATTGATCTTCAGGAGGCCTACGCGGCCATGGTACCGATAATACTCAGGATACCTGGTAGGTATAGCTCATAATACATACGCCAGGCCCCTGGGGACACCCATCATTCCCAAACAAGCTCTTTGATGAGGAAACGGGTTATAGGTTTATCGAGGATCCAGTGGTCCTAACGAGCATTGGGGCTGCAATGGCTTGGGAGGTCATAATGGTCTCGTCAAAGCACTACGACATAATGAGGAAGGTGATACCTCAATTCATTAATAAGGCAAGGTTCATAACCAACGGCATAGACCTAAATCGCTGGATGGACGTAGAAATAAAGGTGCTCTATGAGAAGGGCTCACTAACCAGGGAGAGTCTCGCTCTCATTAAGTCTCGATTAAAGAATGAGTTACAGGGCTTGATTAGGTCGTACAAACCCGTCGAGTTAAGTAATGATTCATTCGTTGTTGCGTGGGTCAGGAGGATGACACTATACAAGAGACCCCACTTCGTGGCCAGGTTGATCGAGGAGGGTGAGTTCAATGACGTGATCTTCGTCCTAGGCGGTAAGTCGCACCCAATGGATAAGGATGGCTTAGTATACATGAGGAAGTTCAGGGAGTTGCACAGGAAGTATAGGAATGTCGTGTACGTGCATGATTACGACGTTAATAAGGCTAAGACAATACTCAAGGGTGTTGATGCGTTACTCTTCACGCCATTCCCAGGTTGGGAGGCGAGTGGTACAAGCTTCATGAAGGCCGCAGTAAATGGCGTGCCGAGTATTGCCTCGCGTGACGGCGCCGCAGTTGAGTTAATAACTGATGGCGTGAATGGTTGGTTGTTTGGTAGCGATGTTAGGGAGCTTATTGACTTCGCAAATGACCCAAGGGGTAAGGAGATTGATGAGAGGGAGTACGTGGAGTTCAGGGCGAAGTTTGCCCAGGTGTATGACCTGTATAACTCAGACAGGGAGCGCTTCTATTTAATTAGCCTAAGTGCAATACTTAGTTTTGCGCCTAGGGTTGATATTAGGAGGGTGCTTCGTGAGTACTACCCGGACCTCGTTAAGGGATGAGGTTAAAGTTTTTAATTACCCGGTAACCTTGATCGTCAATGCCAACCTGTAAACTCTGTGGGAGGTCATTTGATACGATGTCGGAGCTCTACGCGCATTTACGTAGTGAGTGTACGAAGATTCCCAGATCAAGGAGGTGCCCAGTGTGTGGTAGTAAGTACAGGTCAATTAGGTTCATGAAGCTTCACCTAATTAATGAGGCGTTTGTCGAGAGTAAACATATGGCTTATCTAGTTAGCATTTAGGAGATAACGTTATTTAATTAAGCATGCTGTTTCTGCCGTGGAGGTAACCAGGATTGTTAAGGTACAATCCAACTGCCAGGAATGCTTTGACCTTGTGATTAAGGCATTATCAATGCTTGACGGAATACTGCTCATGAAGTTCTTCAATAATGACCTAGTCATAACCTACAACACGGACAACGTTACCTTCGGCGAAATAGCCCAATCAATACTATCACTGGGTGTTGGCTTAACGCTTAGGAAGGTGATAATGAATGTGTATATTCGGGGTAACGTAAATTTAGACGAATTAGAACTAGTGTTAAGCAGGGCTGTTGATGGCGTCGTTAGCGTACTCTATGACCAGGCAACATTCAGGTTATCAATAATAATGCACCCCGATACGGACGTAAACGCCATCATTAATAATCTAACGAGTATTGGCATGGTCATTAATGAGGTAACTGCTGATGAGATAACCCAGGTACTTATGGCCCGTACCTGAGTTATGGCGGTGTTGGCCTGACTAAATCGGTGGGTAGGTTCAATTGCTTAGCCACCTTGGCAAGGTGCTTTAGGTACACGGTTAATCCTCTATCCCTCTTGGCGGCATCAATTACTGCCTGCACTATGTCAATAACCGCATCATAAACCTCCCTATTGACCGGGTATGGAGAGCCATCCTTACCACCGAGTGCAAATGCGTACTTCCTCGGGTCAATGTTGGCTGGGTCCTCCCAATCAACAGGGTTCCTATACACAAGCTCCGCTATTAATGCCAGTGCCAGCATTGTACTGGGCCCGAGACCCCTGACGAGGAGTAATTCCCTAAAGTCATTGACATACCTAGCCCTCTTAATGGCATCCTCATTTATCGATGCGGTGTACGGCCTAAAGGCACCACTCATGTATGGGTTGTAGTACTTAGGTGGTTCCCTGCTAGGTACGTTAATATTGATGAGTCGCCCCTCATCATGGCCCTAACCAACGCCCAATCCCTCAACACCTTATTAACGTCCTGATGGACCAAGTCGAGTATCATCCCCCTAGCATCGCCACTTACCCTACTAACCATGTTGAGTGCGTAATTACCCTTAACACCAACGATGCCTGTGTGAGGTTCGTTTAATAGGTCATTCCCCATCCAAATGTGGTACCTCCTGGCATACCTAGTCTTCTCATTCATGCCCTGTTGAATTATTGTCCACGTACCGTCAGAGCCAATCATCATTGCGTGGTGATAAAGCTTATAGCCATCCTGGAGCGCCGTATTATCTATCTTCGCAGAAAGCCTAGACATGAGTTTAAGCCCATCAACATCGATATCCCAAACCCTACCCAACTCCTCAATCTCTACAGGCGTATTAATCGCGTAAACCCCCTTACCACCAACGACCCTAATACCCACATCCCTCTTCGAAAGCGCCTCCTTTAGTGCTGCAGTCGTTATTGTGGTGCTACCCGAGGAGTCCCAATCCATGCCGATTATGTTATTGAAGGCTTGGAAGAATATTGGGTTCGAGAATAGCCTTATGGTTTCCCTAATGCCGTGCTCATCAACCATAAGCTCGACGATAAGCCCGCTAAGCTTAACCATCCTACTGTAGAGCCACGGCGGCACATGTCCGGTGTGTAGCGGTAAGTCCGCAAAACCTGAAATGCTCACATTCTCTGTTTCAATGAATCTAATATATAGTTCTTTCGTTTTAGTGGGCAAGTTAATTTCGAGATGGACCTAAGAGACCCTGGAGGTTCTAGCTTAATGGAGGTATTATTCTTCACGATGGTTTAGTAAAACAATAAGGTTATGCTTTTATGTGTTCTCAATCATTAATGGTTAATGGACTTCGACCTGTCTAGGGAGGAGGCTCTGTTTAGGGATTCGGTTAGGGAGTTTGGTGAGCGGTACATAAAACCGCATTGGGTAGACCTTGATGAGGCAGGTACTCGCTCCTAGACCTAATACCCAGGCTCGCAGAGCAGGGCTTGGTAGGCCTAACCCTGAGCTCAAGGTATGGCGGTTCGGAGGCCTCCTTCCTAATGGCGGCCATAGCCGCTGAGGAGTTGGCCTACGCAGACCCAAGCCTCGCCGTCCCAGTCTACTTCCTGCTTGAGACAGCCTGGCCATTCATAGTGCAGAGGTATGCCAAGGACAGTGTTAAGGAGGAGGTCCTGCCGAGACTAACCAAGGGTGAAGCTTGGATTGGCATTGCGTCGACGGAGCCCCAGGGCGGTAGTGACGTGGCTGGCGAGAGGACTGAGGCCAGGTTCGTTGATGGTAGGTGGTTGTTGACTGGCGAGAAGAACATGGTGACTGGCGTCTCGTTAGCGCTTAGGCTACCCTATGGTGGCGGCTTTGTGACAATAACCAGGACTGGGCCTTTGGAGGCCAAGCACAGGGCAATAACGACGATGCTATTCATGGTTAAAAGGAATGGCGTGGTTAACACGGGCTTCGAGACCAGGGACTACGAGGAGTGGGGTAGGAGGGGGATACCGACTGGTTACCTAAGGCTTAATGGTGCGCCCGTGGATCCTGACTTCGTGCTTGGTGAGGTTAATAATGGGTTTAAGATAGCCATGGAGGGCTTTGACGTGGCTAGGACGCTGATCGGTGCGGCAGCCCTTGGGACTGCACGCTGGATGCTTGAGCAGGGTAAGGATTGGATTAAGTCCAGGAATGTGTTCGGTAGGCCAATAGCCTCTTACCAAGCGTTAGCTTCAGGTACGCCGAACTGGCCACTAGGCTTGAGACTGCCAGGCTCATGGTATATAGAGCCGCATGGCTAGCGGATAAGTTCTATAGGGGTGATTCGGCTGTTTCGATACTGGATGTGGCCAATGCAGGTGCCATGCTAAGATGCTCGCGGTGGAGCTTGCCATAGACGTTGGGCTGGAGGTCATGAAGTGGTTCGGCGGCGTTAGTTACTTTAAGGAGACGCCAATAGCGAGGGCGTTCCTAGGGGCCTGAGCTACTACGTGGGCGCAGAGGGAACGCAGAACATAATGAGGTTGATAGTGGCGAGGGGATTAATAGGTAGGGAGGTGGAGTAACCGTGGTCATTGCCTACCTCTCAAATTCATGCTGTTAATAGGGATAGTGCATACATAATCCTCGTGTCGATGAAGGCCTCAATCAACGCCGCAACCACAATGATCAATGCCGTGATCACCACGTACCTAACGGTGGTAGTTCCAGCGGCCATGTTAACTACCCTACTCATTACATACAATTCCAGGGTGCCATGGGGAATCATCGAGATGAAACCAGCGACTCCATAGGACGCTGCCAGTAACCCGGCCAGGACGCCATATATGTATATGAAGACGATTGCGTAGCCCTTGGAGTATTGGCTTATTAGGTAAAGTGCCGTGAAGGCCGCGGAGTTAGTCGCCAAAACCCAAAGGAAGAGCCTAACCTCAAACCTCAAATCAAGCAATACTGCGGATACCCTAGCGACGTCAAAGACCCTGAAGGCAAAGGCGCCAATTAACATACCCGTCACTACGCCCAATACGAAGGAAGCAACTATGTTCCTAAACATGATAAAACACCAGTAACGTCCCGAGGACGACGATAGACACTATTACCAAGGTTATGTAAGTAGCCACGGAAAGCAGCAGGGATTGCTTCAAGGACCTTAAGAATGGCATTAGGAATAGGGTGAGGGATATAAAGGCTACTGGCGTTGGTACAGCCATGACTAATAGTAAATACTTAGTGCCGAGGAATAGCATGAGCAGCCCAAGGGCTATTGAGTAAGCCATGACGTAGAAAGCGATAGACCAAGCAGTCATTGAGTAAACACCATCATCACTAACCGGCCTAATAAGGACCTTAACAATGGGCTTACCAACAACGGCGAAGAGCATTAAGGTACCAAATGAAGAAACAAAAGTAAGGAAATAAACAACCGTGGCCGAATAAACAGGGTCTGACGAGTAGGGGAGTAGGGAGATGAACCTAGGGCCAAGGACCTGAACCGCCAGTGATAGAGAAACCGCACTCGATATTGCCGAGGCAGGTAATGCCAGAGCCACGGCGGCAGTAGGGAGAATGGGTTACGGGAAGCGACAAACCTCCTGAAGTCAGGGTGAACACCGCTTATTAACGAGAGACCTAGGTAAGCAAGTGGGTAAGCCAGGGTAAGCAGCGCCATGGCGAGCTTACCATGACGAGCCCTCACACGCTGCATTAATTCCTTAAATCTCTCAGAAAACCTGCTCACGTCCATGACAGCCTTTCTTCTCAGCAATACTGATGGGGCGCGACCAACACTGTAGTAGGCGGCAAGGTCTGCAAGTGTTTCTCTAAGCATGGGTGTTATAATGCCTATAGAAAAGAATGCGACAAAACTGGCATAAAGTAAAAACATAATTACGTATTTATTTATCACATTAATGACGTGATGATAGAAATTTAATAGCGCAACCGCATAATTGAAGGGTGCCATAAAAGCCGCACCGGCAATCGCAATAATTAACACATCGATGAATGACCATTTAATATGATGTTCTTCATGGGCTAAGACAGCCTTATAATCCGTAGGATCATTAAATATATCTTCCGATACAAATATTACTCTAGGTATCCTAAGCACCGCACCGATGATTGCCTGCCCTAAATTTGAAGTACCGTTCACGACATATACGGCATCCTTACAGGGGCCTGGTAAGATGCGGCATATTCTTAAACGATAAAGATCGTAGGCTACTTCTATGATCAAGAAAAATAGCGCATTAACGACATAGGTTACAAGTAGTATATGGATTAATCCCTATTTTAGTGAGGATTAATGAGACAATGTAAATCCATGCCATCCAACTTATAATCCCAATAATGCCTATACCCATAAACCTAGATGTAATATTACTAAGATTAACCCTATTATAGACATATAAATCAATTTTAAATACCCTATACATAGTCATAATTAGATATTACGCAAGTGCTATACCAAGGCCAACCCCGGTCGCGGCAACTAACCCAAGAGCCACTATCGCTGCTGTATCTAATAGATTCATTTCTGCTAAAACGGCTATTGTAACAGCTAAATCCCCACTATAGCTAAAGAATTGGTAACTTGCAAATGCAGCGGCTGCACCACCAAATGCTAAAGCCCCATTACCTGTATTAACAGCTTGCGACATTAGCCATATTGCCATTATATGCGGCACTGGCGTCGTTGCCAGTGCTATTAACGTTAATGCTGCGATAGCTCTTATTGCGTCCTTCCTGAGCCCTGGAATGCTGCTTCTCATCATTGTAAGGTTATTTTAACTAATATATATATTGCGCTATTATGGGAGGATGTTGTTTACATTATCTAGTACTGTTTTTGTAAATTATTGATCATTGTAGATATACATGCTAAGCCCGTAATACTTATCCTGTATTGGCAGTGAGAATAATTTTTAAGGCCACTGCATAATCCTTGAATTAATATGAGTCAACAACCAGGGACACAGGTGCAACACCGCATACTGCCTACATCCTCTCGTTAATAGGGAGTATACTGATGCTAATAAGTGCGATATTCGTCCTGGCCTTTGCGGCGGTGGTGGCGTCCATGCCACACCTCTTCATACATAGGTTTAGTTATTACCCAATGACGTTCATGCCTATCTTCGTGCCAGCCTTCCTCATCGTTATAGGCGTTGTTGGTCTTATAATTAGTGTGCTCGCCCTATACTTCTCCCTTAGGCTTCGTGGACTTAGTGATGTGGGTGCTGTGCATAGTACGGGTGTCATACTCCTCATACTTGCCATAATAGGGCTCTTCGTAGCAAATGGCTTCTTCATAGGCTTCATACTGCTCCTTATTGGCTCGATACTTGCCCTTACGTGGAAGCCATAAATAGGCTTGGCTTATTCCTAGGTTAAAATGGTTGACAGGGCTGTCCTCCGTTACATTAGGGAGTTGTTGGATCCCTACTCGATTTATTACTCGGATGGCGTGCTTAATAGTGAGGGTATGACGTTGCTGAGGATTATAGCCAGGGAGGTCCTTAAGGAGTACCCAAGCCTAAGGCCTAGGTTCGCCAAGGCTAGGCGTAGGAGGGATTATGAGTATGTCTCGAGTCTCCTCAACGACGTAATTTCCTACCTTTCACAGCAGTCTCAATGAACTTCAGTGACTTTTTATAGATCCTACTCACTTGGAAGTTGTTGCCCTTAATAATTATTAGGGTGATTAGTATCATCAGCAGCACCGTGGATGCTGCGCGTCTATAAAGCATTGTAATCCTCCTCATTAGGCTATTCACATTGTCCTCTATTAATTACGCTATACTTATATTTATCTCTGCATTAATTGGAACGTGCATGAACAAACAACGGCGATTAGCATTGCTAGGAAGTGCTCGTCATACATAGACCTGATAGGTGGATCTATGGCTGAGTATGACTTCATAGAATGGCTCCTAAATCAAGTGGACAATCCATTATTCTCCTATGAATTACAGCCAGTGAGCGTCCTAGTTTGGAGGGATAGATTCTCACGAATTATACATGGTAATAATGAGTTTAGGGCTTTGAGCATGCCATTAACCCTAGGCGGCTCCGGTAGGGGTAAACTCACGATGGACATCAACGACTCAGAGGGTAAGATATTACTCACGGACTTCCCAGAGGACATGGATGACGCCAAATACATATACATAAAGGCTATGGAGAAGGGCGCCTTAGCATCATCTTCAGGGATAGGCACCCCGGTGTTGTTAGGAGGATTGTGGTCACGGCAACGCCTGACTATTCCTGGGATAGGGCACCGCCGCCCGTCATGCCTGCGCTCACCGTGTCAAAGGAGGTCGGCGATGAGTTAAGTAAGCACGTTGGTGAGGAGGTGGAATTCGTGAGTGATGTAGAGACGAGACTAAGCACTGGCTATAACCTAATCATTAACCTTGAGGGTGATAAGGAGGAGACAGTGGTCCTAGCCGTGCATCACGATCATTGGTTAACTGGGTACGCAGATAATTGCCTAGGCGTTGGTTTAGGCGCATCCATGCTGCTTAATGTGATTAAGGAGAGGGCATCCATGAAGAGGGGTTTATCCTTCATATCATTCACCGCTGAGGAGGTCGGAAACCCTGGGTTTGCAAGCCTATACTGGGCCTATGGGTCTACCAGGTATGTGGAGTATCTAGAGAGGAGGAACCTGCTCAATAATATTTATGCCGTGCTTAACCTAGACGTCGTTGGTAGGCAATACGTAGTACACACCAGTGAGGACCTATCAATGCAGCTCAGCCAATTGGTTAGTACGCAGTGGGAGTTACCCAAGCCCTACTTCGACTCACTCAACTTTGAAATGAATGGCATACCATCAATGACTCTCTCAAGCCTTGACTATTACTGGGATGTATATCACACGGATAAGGACGTTGAGGATAGGGCGAGTCAGCAGGACATTGACTCGGCATTCAAGGTCGCGAGTCAATTACTCAATTATCTATTAACTAGTGATTTAACGCCGTCACCCTACATATCCGTGCTAAACAGGGACATAATAAGCGTGGGGCTTGGCATAGAGCTCAGGGAGGACTGGGAAACCTATAGGCTTGTTAAGTACTTACTGTCTAAGTATTTAATTGAATATAGGCGTGATGGGTCGGTTAAGACCATATACACAAACTCAATACTATCCTACGTCAGGAGGTTCATAAACATTAACGACATAAGCCAGGTACCGCTTAGGGTTGAGGAGATGGGGAGTGGCAAGGTGATAATGGACACAAGCACCATCAGAGACGTGAGGCAATTAAGCCAGTACATATCGCAGGTAATAGAGTCGCTGGCTGAGGACATGAACATAAACCTAGTCACTTAGCTCCCTGGTGCCCGTCCTATCCCTTATCAAGGTACTGGATATCTTATTGCCAAAGCCATCCTTAATTATTGGAACAGCAATAATGTACAGGGGTCGCAATCCCCTCTCCCTTCTAAGGTTATTAATCTCAATAGCCCTCGGTAAGGTCTCCAGGCTAACTACTATGGCGTCGATCGTCGGGTCAACGATTGTTGGGCCGTATGGATCATTAATTACGTCAATTATCACATCACGGTCATTACCACCCAACTCCTTAATCAAACTCTTTAGGTTAAGGAACCTAATCTTCAGCGGCTTCACCTTATACGTCTTATAGGCCTGGGCAAACTCGTCACTCGTAACCCCAACGAGCACCTTACGCCCATAGTTGAGTGCCATGAAGAGTAATGCCGTGTGCCCCGCGTGAAGTGTGTCGAATGTTCCGCCAACAGCAACCTTCCTAAACCTAAGTCTCTGCATATATGGGTAATAATGCAATTGGTAGTACTTAATAAACCTTGAGATTATTGAGGACTTAGTGCCCAGTTAATTGTCAACTATATAATTGATGGGTATTAATATATATGGGGTGAAGAAATAACACCTTGAGACTTAGGTTTTTATACCCAGTTATACCCTATGCGCGTGTCATCCATATATAGGAGGGTTATTAGGATTGGCGAGAAGAGCATAGGCATAACACTGCCTAAGCGGTGGCTTGATGTGTTGAGTGTTGGTGTTGGTGATGTCGTTGAGATTAGCCTGGTCGGTAAGGTGATCGTTGTTAAGCCAGTCACGCAGGTCGGTGGTGAGACTAATGAGGTCACAATATCACTTGGCGGCTCTATTGATGAGACGACGAGGGTCATCATTGCCAGCTACATTGAGGGTTACGATAATGTGGAGGTTATTGGGCAGAAGGACGTGATTAGGAAGGCCTTCTCAAGCGTTGAGAAGAAGCTACCTGGCTCGTTAATGCTTGAGGGTGATGGTAGCGTGTTAATTAAGGTGGCTACAAGCGAGACTAACGTGGACCTTAACGAGGTCATTAATAGTATGGCTAATATACTAAACTCCATGTTTAGTAAATTCATTGATTACCTGGAAACGAACAAGGAGGACTTGCTTAAGGAGGTCCTTGAGCTTGACGATCAGATGGATAAGCTATATTTCCTAGCCCTGAGAACCATTAAGAAGTTGTCCTTCAGGGACCCGAAGAGGGCCATTGATGATACGATAGTGGTGAAGAACCTGGAGCATGCAGCTGATGCCCTTGATAGGTTATCCAACGCCTTCATGAGGGTACAGGCGACTCAGTGTAGGCATGAGATTAGTGAGAAGCTTAGGGATGTGTGGACTTATATAATGAAGGCCGTGTATTCATATCTGGACAACAGCATAAACAACGCATTGAAGGTCCTGCTCGATAGGGAACGCATGCTGAATAATATGCTCGAACTAGCCAACATGGGGTGTACAGGGCTAAGTGGTTTATTGACGGCTTCAATACATGAGGGGCAATTAATGGTTGCCCTGGCTGCTGACATAGCCGAGGCAGCCTTCAGTAGGCATGTTAGAAGTATTGCAAAGCCCGCGAGGATCGTCACAGGCGAGGAGTTAAATAGCGAGGAGTGAGTTTGATTAGCGGTGATGAGCACGTCGGTAGCTGATTAAATGAGGATGGTCAGAGGTGCTGAGATTCGCAGGCTTAGAGATCTTGAGTTGATAATCCAGGGCATACCAGGCTATAAATCGCCGAAGCTAAACCTCGAGCAGTACATAACCGACGCCAACATAGTTGCCGTAGCCGTGTGGGACGCATACATGAGGAACTACCTAACAGACGCCAGGGTGCTAGACCTTGGCTGCGGAACCGGCAGGTTCGCAATAGCCGCTGCACTAATGGGCGCTAGGCAGGTGGTGTGTATTGACATAGATGGGGAAGCCCTGGACATAGCCAGGGAGTCAGCTAGTAAATATGGATTGAGTAATATAGACTTTATCGTAAACGACATCAGGAGCATCACCATCACTGGTAAGTTCAATGTAGTCTTCCAAAACCCACCCTTTGGAATACAGTCCGAGAGAGGTCTTGACATGAGGTTCCTAAGCGTTGCAATAAGCCATAGTGATGTCGTATATACGATACATAAACTAACAACTCTAGACTACGTAAGTAACAAGGTCAACTCATGGGGATGCATCATGAACGTGCTAGACAGGGCAACAATAACAATACCACTCACATATAAGCACCATAGAAGGAGAATTTACAAAACCGAGGTATTCCTAGCACGAGTAGAGTGTGAGTCTTTACGGGGAATTAGTCCATGTAATCATTAAGACCGTCCTCGATGAAGATGCGCAGAAATAGGCAAACTAGTACCCTGATGCGGTAACAACTCGGCCACGTACATCATTGTTTTGCTTAGCGTTATTTTCCTCTCGCCGATTTCATCGCCACGTACGTACTTAACCCCGACTGTTTTTTTAGCTCTTAACTCGTGATTACGTAGGTCACGTTGTATTTGGGCTTGATTACGTCACTGCTCAAGGCCCTAACCTGCTTGATGACCTTGACGTCCTTATCTAAGTCCTCGGTGTGGTGGTCTCGATTGATGTTAAGGCGTGTGTAGTGCCTTATTAATCCAGTTAAGAATTTTGCATTGATATGCCCAGTGCTCTGGACGAGTTTGGTGGGTTTGATATGGGGCTTTTGTGGAGGAACAAGTTCTGCACTGGTGTTAAGCGTGGTAGTGAGTATCGATGTGGTGGTGAGGCTGATGAAAACGCCGTAAATAAGGCCGTCGAATTATTAATTGAGGCAGTCAATCGAATACAACGTTGGAGGGTTTGGGACCATGGTGAGTTGAGGAAATAATGGACGAGTGGCTAATGACTAGGGACAGGCTTGAGGTCCAATAGGTATAAATCAATCAAGGGCAAGATCCTTAGTGACGTCACTAGGCTCAGCGAGGAGGGGCTCCTAGCTTCATGCTAACCGCGGTATTGGGCGATGGTAGTGCGGATGTTAAGAAACAACTTAAAAACAATGGTCGTGTTTACAGTATGGCGGTAATCAAGATTACAATGTCGGGTGAGGAGTTTGAGAGGTGGGAATCGTTGTTTGAAAAACTAAAGAAAATAGGCTTTAGGAGCAGTAAACCCTATACGGAGGGTAATGTGGTTGAGGTGCCGTTCTACGGAGGAAACGCCATCAATTTAGCAAGGGCTATGATTAGTGTCCTGCCGCCCATACTGCATGATGTTTTGGATGCCTTAGCCTTCGATAAGTGGGTCAATCTAAGGAGGATTGCAGAGATGGAGATGAAGTACAGGAGAGGTGAGATGCAGGTAAACGTGGCCGGTTACGGATTCACGGTGCAAGTTAAAGTGGGTACTATTGTGCTGGAACATAGGGCTAGGGATGATGATGTCGACGAGGTCATTAACGCGTTGAGGGCTAGGTACGGCAATGAGTTCACCGTTAGTACTCACAAAGGTAGTAGGTATAGGGTTGTGGTGATTCCCGCACGTATGATTGAGAGGTACGAGGACATTAAGGAGCAGGTAATCCGAATACTGTGCAGAAAGCTCAAGAAAGCAAAGGACGAGGAAAAGAGACGAATGATCACAAAGCACCTCAAGCGATTAACACCCACAAAGGAGACCGCCACGGCGGATTATCCCGAGGACCCCACCCAAGACCGAGCCCAGGCAATTAAACAAACGTATTAAATAAACAACGAACCCCGGTAGTATAACGGTTAAGTACGCAAGCCCCTCGAACCCAAAAACTTAAATCGCTGTTAATGAACTGTTGAGCTGGCGGGGGTGCCCGAGCCAGGTCAAAGGGGACGGGTTCAGGTCCCGTTGGCGAAGGCCTGCGTGGGTTCAAATCCCACCCCCCGCACCAGAAATTGAATTATTACGTAAAAATCCTAACTAAATTTGAAGTCGTAAAATACCTAGAGACCTTTATCCAGGATTGGGTCTATGGGTTTGGTCATTGTTGAGCACTTAGGGCTTTATTGACGTGGACTTAAGGCCAGGGTTTATCTTCGTACTTTATTAATGAGGTTAATAATTACTTTTCCATAGGTTGGCGGGCATGGTGAGATTTCAATTACATTTGACTATGTCTGACCTATACCTGTACGTGATTATTTCCTTTGATCACGTCCTAGTTACTGATTAGTCCCTGAGAGTTGCGGTTAAGCTGCTAAGGTTAAATCATGAATTCCATTAGAAGAGTATTTACCATGGTTTAAAGCCCGGCCTTGGTATTGATGATGCATTATTTGCTGGGCTTGGCCACGTCATCACCGCCTCGTTACCCACTACGTAGATCCACGCATGTACGACGGACTCGCCCGTGAATCCACCCGGCTTTATCGGTGCTGGTTGCCAATCCGTGCCGTTCCAGTACCATAGGGCCAGTATAATGTGGGTCGTGGTGAAGTTTACGGCAGCAAGGTTTCCTGGTCCGGCGATTACGATGTTCGTGAATGTGCTCGGCACTATTACGGCATTGCCCACTGGGTAGCTCGCATACCAGGTAATGTTAATGCCATTACCTGAGTAGCCAAAGTAGGTCTTGCCGTTGTGGATTGTTATGATGAGCCAGCCGCACCGTGTACCTATGGGTCCTAGGTTGTATGATAGTAGTTTTGCGTCGATGTTCCAAACCTCATCCCCTACCTGGACTGCGCCAAGTATTGCCTGCCCCCATGTATTCTGCACCCAGTAATTCGTGCTTAGTAGTGCGTTTAATTGTACTGTGTACCCCGGTGGGCTGTAGGCTCTCGGGTTTGGTTCATAGTCGCAGTTCCTTACTAAGTCGTTATATGCTGTTACGTTGATTTCGTTCATACAGTTTGTTAACCAGCCAGCGCTTGCCACCTTTGCATCATAGATGCAGTAATAACCTGCTATTGCCGTTGTGTTTGGGCCATCATAGTAAATACCGGCTGGTTGATAATTAACAAGTACCACTTTCGCACTGCCCTGGGGTGTGATTAATTGTGGCAATGTGTCATTAATGACCTGTGGCGGTTTTAAGAGCCATGGGTCCGTGATGGTGAGCCCAATAACCAATGTAATAACCGTGCTAATTATCCCCATCATTAATGCCAGGATTACGGATCTCGCAATCCCTGGTTTAATAGGCTTCATTCAATTTCTTCTTTCTAGCAACTTTAAATTCCCTTACTTTCAACTTCAGCTAAAGTAAACATAAAAATTCGATAACAAAACCATGACCTACAAACTAAGATTAAATAATAAGCATTCATGCATCCTACATTACTTAGGCTACCTCAACACTAAAACTATGAAGCTTTGCTCGAACTGAAGAGCTAGGACTAAGCTTGAAGCGCATCAAGTGCTTCCCATTCTTTATTTTAATGAGCATCCATGACGTTTTTAATCACGGACCTGGCTTCCAGCCCTTAAATGCCACGTAGTCACCCCTATCATAACCATCGACTGGATACTCAATAGACTCATTGGAGTACTTCGGGTGCCTAGTCAGTGTTTGGGCTACCTTAACAATCACGAAGCCAGCACCCTCGAGTAGTCTCCTAATCTCATCAACCGTATGCCACCTAGCCTGCCTCACATACTCAATTGGGTACGGACTCGGCGGCCTAACCCTCGCAATGTATGGGTCATCCCAGGAACCAAGCAACTCAGCCAACTTATAAAGTAAGCCGTACGAACCCTCGGCAACCACGTCAGCAACGACAATGTGACCGCCAGGCCTAAGGACCCTATAAGCCTCCCTAACCGCCTTAACATCATCACTCACGTAATCCAGGACCCCATTAAGGATCACAGTGTCAAACGTGGAATCCTCAAAGGGAGGTTCTCGGCATAGCCAATCCTTACGTTTAAGCCCCTAGCCCTAGCCACCTCAGCCATAGCTGGGCTCGGTTCAACACAGTCGCTAATGATAACGCCATACCTAGTCCTGAGAATGAACTCGAAGAGCCCAGAACCGCAACCAACACTCAAGGACCTGCCCGGATTTGGCTCAAGCATATACTTAAGGAGTAGGGCCTCTGACTCGAGAACGTACTGATTTCTCAGGAACCACGAATCATACTTACTGGCTTCAAACATAATAACCAACTTATCAATAAATAATAAGCCGGTTTTTAAGAATTACCACAGTGATACCTTAACCAATGCTATAATGAAAACTAGTATACCCATTTGGGTAGTCGGTCAATTAATTATCACATATCCATGCATAAAGTGTGTATTGTATTTTTAACTAGGTTTAGTTCCATGAATAATTATTTTAGTTTAACCTATCTAAATTAATTCTAGGACTAATTAAAGGTGATGAAGAACCGTAATGGAGAAAACTTAAACATAGTGTGATTACGAACTTTTACACTAATGAAAAATGAAATAACCATTGGGTATTATTTAAGATTTAATTCAAAACTAATAATACATTACAATTAGATATTGAGTAATATTTACGAGTAGGAACTTTTAAATATCCTAGTCTTCTATCTCGTTATTGACTATGGCGAAGGCCAAGATCTTGATAATAGCTGGTGACGCTGTAGAAGCCCTTGAAATCTTCTACCCATACTATAGGCTTAAGGAGGAGGGGTGGGATGTCGATGTTGCAGCTCCAAGTAAGAAGGATTTGAGGACGGTGGTTCACGATTTCGAGCCAGGGTGGGAAACATACAGTGAAAAGCCTGGCTATCTCTTCAAGTGGGTTACGAAGACACTTTCGGAGGTTAGGCCTGAGGAGTATGATGGACTAGTCATACCTGGAGGTAGGATGCCTGAGTATGTTAGGGTTGTTGCACTGGAGGATATTAAGCGCATAGTAAGGCACTTCTTCGAGACTGGAAAGCCAGTGGCGGCTATATGCCATGCTCCCCAGATACTAGCGGCTGCCGGAGTAATCAAGGGCAGGAAGATGACTAGTTATATAGCGGTGAGACCTGAGGTTGAGAATAACGGTGGTATATGGGTTGATGAAGAGGTTGTGGTTGATGGGAACCTGGTCACGTCCAGGGCATGGCCCGATAACCCAGCCTGGATGAGGGAATTCATAAAGCTTGTAAAGGCTAGAATAGGCAATAAGTAATGCATTAATGTTAAGTAGCATAAGAAGATTATATTTTAAAATATTAAATTCTACTCTACTTTTTAATATAATTATCACCTATCATTTACGTATGCCACTGTGAAGCTCGAGCCATCACTCGTTAATGAGCTTGGCTGCGCCAGCACCTTCCCGTTGTTTGCAGTCATCACTATCTCTACGGTTGCGTAGCACGTGCCCATTACGTCAGTGTAGTCCTGCCCGAAGTATGCAGTGCCGAAGTTAGCCAGCGCAGTTAATTGTCCATTGACTGTTGGTCTCTCGAGTATGCACTCGGCTGATGAGAGTAGGGCATTGCTTACATTACCCGTCACGGTATACGCCTCATTCTCTGTCACGTCCTTTATGATTACCTGGAACTCGCCATTACCTAGATATGTCACGTTCACATAAATAACATCGCCAGGCTTAACCGTGAAGCCCTTAATCTCGACAGACGGTGATGGGTAAAACTCATACCAAGCCCAGTAAATGGGCTTACCACCACTGCACTCAACGGCTATCCCAGCCTGTTCAACAGTGCTGTCATTATACCCATCAAGCCCAGCCCATAGCGCGACGTACGTCGTCTGCCTGGTACAGGTTACGGAGGGCACAATGAAGGAGCCAGCCACGCTAGTCATAGTACCCTCCTGAGCAGGCACTGCATAGCCTGCCCAGTTCAGGCTGTATACCGTTGATGCGTAGCCCGTACCGTGCTTAATCATTGGGTGCATCATTAGCGTTGGCATTACTAGTGCATGAATTGTGATTGCCATTGCAACTCCTGTTAACGTGAGCATTACAAGTATTGGTGGTAGTCTATCCCTAATCATTAATTGTTCATGCATGTTTTAATCTTTAAAATATTACCTTTGTTTACTTTTGATTCATTGAATAAATATTACAGTACTGTCCCTATTTTACGCACTTTGTTTTAGGAATTCCAGGGCCCTGACAGGGTGCTCCTCAGGCTTAACCCTCCTAATGACCTTAGCGACCTTACCCTCTGGATTTATGATAAACGTAACCCTCTCCGCAGTACCCGTGGGCCTAAGCACGCCATAGGCCTGCGAGACCATCCCCTCACTATCACTCAGCAGCTTGAACTTAACGCCATACTTCTCGGCGAACTTTTTCTGCGTACTTACTGAGTCCGTACTTATCCCAAAGACCACGACGCCAAGCTTCTCAAATTCATTCCAAAGCCTAACGAATTCCTGGGTCTCTCTGGTGCAACCACTCGTGAATGCCTTAGGGAAGAAGTATAGCACAACCCACCTGCCCCTATAATTCGAGAGCTTAATGGTTTCCCCATCGTGGCTTTGAAGCTCAAAGTCCGGCGCCTCCTCTCCCTCCGCAACCATTGGCTAGTCAATCACGGCTGGTCTTTTCTATGTTTAGTTTGAAGTAACTTAATATAACTGGGTTAGGGTTGCTGAATCTCATGAGCTCGCTGAGGAGTTACCTCGTGGAAATCATCAATGAGTACGGCAGGGTACTGAGCATGTATGGAGCATTAACTAACCTAAACAATGCATGCAGTTCAGGTGAGTATGAAGGCGTGGTTAGGGAGGCCCTCATTGAGTCGATTCTGGTGCATTCCCGCAATCTGGTTCAATTCTTCAGGATTGTTAGGGGTAGGAGGTATAAGGACGTCATTTACTACCTGCCGTACCTAAGACGCAGCACCGCTAGGGAGTTCAGGAAGAGGGTCTCGGCATGCCCTGGCTACGGCGATGCCCAGGGAATTATCAGGAGCGTTAATAAGTACGTAGCTCACCTTACGAGGGATTTCGCGGAGTCCGGCGGTAGGGTTATTATGGACGTGAACAGCGTCACCGTCATTGTCAAGCTTCTTTGCTGCGTATTCTCCGTGTTCGCTGATTACGTTGACTCCAGGATTGTTGGTGATGATGTGGTTAATGCCCTTAGGTCTATTGTTGGTGATTGCGTTAAGTAATTAAAGTACCTGGTTGGTTATTCCCGTGATGAGCCTCGTTGAGATTGATGGTTCGGTGCTTGAGGGTGGTGGGCAGATACTGAGGACAGCCCTTGCCCTATCTGCAATAACTGGAAGACCAATTAGGGTATTCAACATAAGGGCCAGGAGGAGTAACCCAGGGCTTCAACAACAGCACTTGACAGGTGTCATTGCGGCGGTCAAAATAGCCAATGCCCAGGTAATGGGAGCAGTTAAGGGTTCCACGGAGTTGGTGTTCAGGCCGGGCAGGATTGGTTGTGGTGAGTTTAGGTTTGACATCGGCACGGCTGGCGCGGTTACCCTGGTCATACAGACTATACTGCCTATCCTGGTCTTCGCGCCTTGTAGGAGCACGGTGACGATAACCGGAGGCACTGACGTACCCTGGTCACCACCGATTGATTACGTGAGGTTTGTAATGCTGCCAATGTTAGGCCTATTCGGTGTTAAGGCTGAGGTTAGGTTAGTGAGGCGTGGTCATTACCCGAGGGGTGGTGGTGAGGTTGTGCTGAGTGTTGAGCCGAGTAAGCTTAGGCCCGTTGAGGCTGTTGAGTTTGGTGATTTGAGGGAGGTCAGGGGTATTTCACATGCTGTTAGGCTTCCTGTCCACGTGGCCCATAGGCAGGCTAATTCGGCTAGGGAAGCGCTCATTAAGGCTGGTGTTAAGGTGCCTATAGACATTGCCGTGGAGACCTACGAGCAAGGTAAGGATCCACACCTAGGCCCTGGTAGTGGTATCGTCCTATGGGCCGTATCGAGCAGGGGCTTTGTTAAGGGTGGTGATGCTCTTGGTGAGAGGGGTAAGCCTGCTGAGGTTGTTGGTGAGGAGGCTGCGAAGAAGCTTCTTGATAACCTTAGGAGTGGTATGGCTCTTGATGAGCACATGGGCGACATGGTCATTCCATACATGGCCTTGGCTGGCAGCGGCGTGGTTGGCGTCTCAAGGATAACCCTGCACACCCTGACAAACATATACATTGTTGAGAGGATATTGGGCGTTAAGTTCGAGGTTAGTGGCAGGGAGGGCGAACCCGGCGTTATTAGAGTTGTTAAGGCTTAATGGCGTTGGTTATTTTTAATTAGGCGCATTATTGCTATGGCTTGTTGATGGACGTGGGCACTGGGCGTAGGGGTGGTATTCCGCTGGCTATTCTAATTGGCTTGGGTACATTCCTCGATGGGTATGACCTGCTAAACATAAGTATTGTATTGCCATTCCTTGTCCACTTCATGCACCTATCCCCTGAAATGCAGGGCTTGCTTGGTACATTCACATATATAGGCGGTGTATTTGGTGCCTTGGTCTTTGGCGTGTTTAGCGATTTAAGGGGTAGGAGGGCGGCATTGCTTAGTGATATTGCCTTTTTCCTGGTCAGTTCCTTACTATCGGCCTTCGTCACATCCCCTGAACAACTCCTGGTACTTAGGTTCCTAATTGGCTTTGGCATTGGTGCTGACATAGTGTCTGGCCCCGCCCTGCTCTCTGAGGAATCACCAACACTAAGAAGGGGCTTCCTACTTGGCATTTCATTAATAATGATGCCACTTGGTGGCTTAGTTAGTGCCCTATTGGCCTACGTATTTTTCGCAATGGGCTTGTCTCCCAACATTTCATGGAGAATTATTCTAGGCGCCGGTGCGGTGCCTGCGGCAATAGTAATTTTACTGAGGAGTAGGTTGCCTGAATCCACGATGTGGTTACTCAGGGGCGCCTCGGGACATAGGAGAATGCCATTTAGTGAGGTGTGGAGGGGTTATTGGAGGATGCTTATTTACTCATCGGCTGCCTGGGTTGGTGCAGGCACGACCTCGATATTCACGATATTCACACCAATGCTCGTTTCCCTAAGAGGTGGTGGCTATGGCATCATGCTAAGCACTGTATTACTTCTCTGGATCTTCGCGACATTGGGTGCCGTGCTTGGTTCATTAATGCTTGATAGAGCCGGTAGGAGAATCGTATTAATGGCTTCCTTGGCCGGCCTAGGGTTTGCCTTCTGGTATGTGGCGATTACATATAGAACCCCAGGGCTTATATACTTACTGTCAATATCAATGCTTTTAACGTTCCTAGTAGTTAGTGGTGCATATACCGTGCAGACCGAGGTCTTCCCAGTGGAGGTTAAGTCCTTTGCTGATGGAATAGCCTTCTCCCTAAACAGAATCGCGAATTTCATGTTCGGCGCATTAACGCCGATTTTCCTCTACACGGGATCAATAGCACGGTACCTTGATTTGGTTGGGGTCTTTGTACTGCTGATGGCCATGACCGTATTACTCACCGGAATAGAAACTGCAAGGAGAGACCTTGAAGAAATAGAAAGAATGGCCAGAAAATGATCTACATATAAAACACCTTAAATTAATCCTTAATTCCTAGACACTGCATAGGTTGAGTAATGATATTCGTAGAAACCCTAGTTTACGTGGTTAAGGACGGTAGGGTCTTGTTAATAAGGAAGAAGCGAGGCCTAGGCGCCGGTTACTATAACGGAGTCGGCGGCAAGATCGAGAGCGGCGAGGACGTAGTCTCGGCGGCAATTAGGGAGTGTAGGGAGGAAGTTGGAATAGAACCCAGGGACTTGGAGTGGATGGGCCTATTGGAATTTTGGAATTATGAGGATGGTAAGGTCGAGTCCGTTCACTTCGTCCACGTATTCATAGCCCACGACTTCAGCGGCGTGCCCAGGGAGTCCGAAGAGGCCGAGCCAATCTGGTTTGGCATTAATGAGGTTCCGTACAGTAACATGTGGAGTGATGACGTACTATGGCTGCCCAAGGTATTGAGTGGTAAGAAGGTCTATGCCAGGTTCGACTTCGATCGCTGGAGGTTGATTGGTGGTCAGGTCTTTGAGTTGGTTAGGGGTTGATCAGTCACGCCCTCGATCCTCACTACTCAGTCGTGTCACTAATCATCACTGAACAACTTAATAGGGCGCCCCTTAATAATCCTTGGTGCTGAGTCCTTCCAGGACTGAGCAGTGAGGAGAAAACCGACCACTGAGCAAAACCACTACCTCATGCCAATCCTGGCGTGCTCGCTCAACACATTACGTATATCTATGCTCAAGTCCTTCATCGCTTGTTAAGTTGGTTTGTGCAGTAATTATGTTAATGATGCCTATGACGCAATTGATTAATTGAAAATTAACATTAATAATCCATGGACCCATTAACTAGAGTATTAGTGCCAGCATCAACGAGAGAGCCATCAAGTACCTCCTCTCATCACCATCGTATTCTTTGCGTAACCCACCATCTGTTGACTAGGTAAATGGCTAGTGCCGGATGAACGCTTGGGTCCCACTCAATGTAAAATTACCGTCCCTAATGATCCGTATCAAGTCTTAACAAACCAAAGAAGTGAGCCAAGGTCATAGTACCTCCTCTCGGCAGCAATGTTGACTTTGGTGAAGGGTCTCTTCCTTGGTGAGTTGTCGTTATATGGGTGGTAAATGACTACGGTGTATCTTGGTGCGAATGCTGCTTGGGATGATATCTTTATTTACCTTTCTATTCCACAATATAAAAACTTACTACCTCTGTTGAATAAGACATTATTTTTATTTTTAATAAAAATACTTGCAATTATTCACTTTATTATTACGCCAAGGATATTGCGCCATCAACAACGACAATAGCGCCATTCATATAGGACGAATCATCGGATGCAAGGAATAGTACTACCCTGGCTATCTCGGTTGGATCAGCAAATCTGCCAGGGGGTATCCTTTGAAGGAACATTTTTGTGAAGTCCTCATACGTTGCCCCATAGGCAGACGCGGCCCTAACAGCCATTGGCGTACTAACCATCCAGGTGCCACAGCATTAACCCTAATACCCCTATTACCATACTCTACCGCCATGCTCTTCGTAAGCATGATCAAGCCAGCCTTGGACACTGAGTAAGGCATTGCAAGTGGTAATGGCCTTATACCAGCCACTGAGATTATATTTACAATAACACCTTTACCACGCCTTAACATTTCAGGTATTGCGTACTTACTCATTAACCAAGCACCCTTCAAATTCACATTAACAACCCTATCAAACTCCTCCTCGGTAAAGTCAGCAGATGGCTTAGCTTTTGGTAAGTCAATACCTGCATTATTTATTAAAATTATCTAATTGACCTAATGTCTCACAGTCTCCCTAACCACATTCTCACAATCACCGGCCTTAGAAACATCGGCATGTATGAACATTGCATCACCACCATTATTTCTAATCATGCTGACGGTCTCCTTACCACCATTATCATTAACATCCACAACGACCACCCTAGAACCCTCACTAGCAAACAGCAACGCAATAGCCCTGCCAATACCACTACCAGCCCCAGTTACAATTGAAACTCTACCATCCAGTTTACCTATCAATAGAAACTAAGGAAGATTCAAAATAAACATTTCTTATCTTAACCATATAATTATATACATGGTAATTTAATGCTATATAACGTTAATGTACTAAGTAGGAAGTGATTTAGCGGCCCCGGTGGGATTCGAACCCACGACCTACGGCTTAGGAGGCCGCCGCTCTATCCTGGCTGAGCTACGGGGCCGAGTTTGATTAGTTTACTTGGTTTTTAGGCTTTTCTCAGGCTGTTTTCCATGATTATTAATCATTATTTTCCTGTGAAGAGCTTCTTGGGTTATCTATGAGTATTTTATCTATTTGCTCCTGGGTTACACCATCACTCCTCAACCTCGGTATTACCTTCTCAAATATTAACATCATTGACCAATCCGGCACTGTGCTCTTTACAACCTCAGGTGGATACCAGTCAATTGTTGGGCAGTAATCATGGGACAGTAGTATCTGGTCAACCCAACCCCTTCTTATTAACTCGATTGTGGTCCTGGTCCTCCTCTCAAGTGGTAGGTATAGGTCTAAGCCGAATCTGTCGAGACCTACGAATACGCCCTCCCTCAGTATTTGCTCTATGAATGATATGTCGTCAGAATCACCGACATGCCCTATGACAGTCCTCGACAAGTCGACACCCTCCTCCTTGAAAATCCTGACCAGCTCAAGGCTTGACTTATTACCAACGAATGAGTGCGTGATTATTGGTACGCCGGTCTTAACGTGAGCCCTTGCGGCCGCCCTAATGGCCATCTCCACGTCCTTTGTTAGCCCAGGTGAGTCAATAACGGCTTTAACAAATGCCGCCTTTGTATTGGTTCCCTGGATGCCAACGGTTATGTCATGCACAAAGGCGTCAACGAGCGACTCAACACCCCTATTCCTGAAGTAGAACGGTAGTTCGGTGTATGTATAGAAGCCAGCGCCCATTATTATGTTAACGCCCGTTGCCTTAACCACCCTCTCGTCAAACCTAACATCCCTGCCTATCCCCGCTACTGTGAGGTCTATGATCGTTTTGGCACCAAACCTCTTAGCCGCATTGACGGCCTCAACTGCTCTTCTAAATTCTTCCTCATCATTATATAGGTGGGGCCAATTCCATCGAACAACCTCAGTAATAAGTCTAAGGTGTTCATGAAATAGCGTTAAACCCATACCGCCTGGGTCTATTTCACCTCCACCAACTATGGGTATTTTATTCATGCCGCGGCTCATTACTTACCACCCACCCTCTTCTTCTCCTGCTCCTGCAATAACCTCCAGTCTATCTTACCTGTCGCGGTCTTTGGTAGTGAATCCACAAATTCCACAACCCTTGGATACTCATAGGCTGACATCCTCTCCTTAGCCCACTGTATTATGTACTCAGGCTTAAGAACCACGTATGCCTTAACCTCCTCACCAACCCTCGGGTCTGGCGTCGCCACTACTGCGACCTCAAGAATAGCTGGGTGCATGTATAGTATGTTCTCAACCCTATACGGCCAAACCTTATAACCAGCCCTATTGATCATTCTCTTGATCCTATCAACATAGAAGAAGTAGCCCTCATCATCCATATAGACAACATCGCCAGTCCTGAAGTAAAGCTTACCGTCAACCTCAATGAACGCCTCCCTAGTCTCCTCGGGTTTCTTCCAATAACCCTTAAACACATTTGGTCCCTAACCACGAGCTCCCCTGTCTTGTCTACCGGTAGTATCTCCTTCGTGTCAGGGTCTATCACCAGGGCATCGGTACAGGGCTTGAGGGATGCCGAGGTCACTACCAATTTTAACCCTGTGCGGTGGGTTAACGTGGGTTTGCGAGAAGGTTTCTGTGAGTCCGTAACCCGCTAAATAATCAAGCCCAGTTAGTTCCTTAAACCTCTTAGCGACTGCCTCAGGCATTGGTGCGCCGCCTCCACCGGCTAGTATTAGTGAGGATAGGTTTCTCTTCTCAATACCCGGCATAGCCAGTAGATCGACGATCATCGTTGATATGCTCGTCCAATGAGTTATTCCATACTTCTCGATTGCATCGACTGCAGTCTCCCTATCCCAGGTTGTCATCAGTACCATCGTTGAACCTGCATAGAGGGGTACGAGGACTGAGTGCACTAAACCGGTGACGTGGAATATGGGCAATACCGTTAGTACAATACCGCTAGGCGCAATGTTGTATCAGATGCTTGCATTCAATGTTGACGCCCACATTATGCCGTGACTGTGCATGACGCCCTTGGGAGTGCCTGTCGTGCCCGATGTATACGGTATTGCGGCAAGGTCCTCATACGTGACCTTCACGGTGGGTGGATTACCATTAAATGACACGGCATCTCTCCAATTAATAACTCCCTGGGGAACCTCAGGGTCCATGAGCATTAATTGAGGAAGCTTGAGCTTGGGCTTTTCAGGTAGGTAATCCCTGTATCTACCAACAATTACGTTCTTAAGTGATGGGATCTTATCTCTAACGCTGAGTAACCTGGGTAATAACTGCGTCAGTGTTACAATTAGCCCCTGTTTCCCTCAATATGTATTCAAGTACGTCCGGCGCAACCAGCGGGTTTATTGGTACAGCAATGGCATTAGCCTTAAAATGCCGAAGAACGATATTATCCAATGAGGCGTGTTCGGCATGTAGATGGCAACCCTATCACCCTTATCGATGCCAAGGTCTTGTAAAAATCCTGAAAATCTAAGTATTGAATCCCAAAGCTCTGATACGTAATCCTAAAGCCATAGTAAATAATCACATCCTTATCTGGGTACCTCATGGCAGAAACCTCAACAGCATTAAATAGAGGAACCCTTGGGTAATCCATTCTCCTCGGCACCCTAGGAGGCCAGTACTTAAACCAGGGTCTATCGTCACGAACCTCACATACATAATCCCTCTCGGGTATAACCTGAACTTCAGTATCACCGACCTGCTTTGTTATTAATTCCATATATTTTATATTTATTAAATGTTGATAAAGATTGATATTATAAATATTATATAATCTTTACAACCTTCTATGATTATAAATGTCGATAACTATATATTTACCATAATAGGTAAATTAATTAACGAAAAATCATTAAGTGTTTTTCTGTATGGTTAGGTCTCCTGAGGATTATGTTAATAGTCTGCGTGATGGTAGGGTTATATATTATAGGGGTAAGCCTGTGGATGATGTCACTAGGCATGAGGTTTTGAGGGTTGCCATTAATCATGCACTCGAGCTTTATAAGTGGCAAGCGGATCCTGAGTTGAGGAAGTACTTATTATATGACGATCCTCAGTATGGGACGATAAGTAGGTTCTATAAGGTGCCCAGGGGTCCCAGTGATTTGATTGAGAGGTTTAAGTTAATTTACAACACGACACTGCTTGGTAAGGGCATGTTCAATATCATGAAGACCATAGGCTCAGATGCGTTGTTCGGCCTTATGATAGCATCTAAGCAATTGGATAGGGCTCGAGGTACTAACTACTATGATAGGGTCATGAGGTATTACGATTATGTCGTTAGGAATGATATCACGATTGCCGTTGCTCAGACTGACGTTAAGGGTGATAGGATGCTTAGGCCTCATCAGCAGGAGGACCCGGATCTATACGTGCATATTGTTGGTAGGGAGTCTGATGGCATCATTGTTAGGGGTGCTAAGGTTCACACGACTCAATCAATCGCAGCCAATGAACTCATCGTCCTGCCCTACAGGAACATGGTTAAGGAGGATGCGGACTACGCGGTTGCATTTGCAACGCCGGTTAATGCCAAGGGCATTGTATTAATACCGAGACCACTGAGGGAGGTTGAGATTAACATGCTTGGTGATGAATTCCCAATGGGTAAGAGTAATGTGGAGGTTGAGACGCTCACAATATTTGATAATGTCAAGGTGCCTAACGACAGGGTTTTCCTGGCCGGCGAGTACGAGTTCGCGGCGCCTTACGGATTAACCTTCGCGCTATATCATAGGTTTACGGCAATTTCCTACAGAGCCGCCTTAGCCGATGTATTGCTTGGTTATGCAAAGCTCTTTGCTGAGTATAACGATGTTGAGACGGCATCCCACATTAGGAGGGATATTGTCGACATAATAACGTATAAGGAATACCTAATATCTAGCGCGATTGCTGCCGCCGAGAGGTGCATTAAGGACCCCAATACCGGCATCTGCATACCGAACCCAATATATACAAACGTTGGTAAGCTCACGGCAAATGCCAAGTACCTGGATGCCATTAAGGACATGATAGACGTGGCCGGCGGACTGCTCGCAGACATACCATCAACAAGCGAGTTAAGTAACCCAATCGAGGAGAAGTACATGGTCAAGTACCTAGTGGGTAAGAGGGGCGCGGACCCGAGGGTTAGGATTAGGCTCTTCCAGATAGCCCGTGAATTCCTATCAGCCCTCGGTGCCCTACTATCCGTTGGCATGATACATGCTGAGGGGTCAATAGAGGCAAGCGTAATAGAACTGTACAGGTCATATAACTACGACATAAGCAGGACAGCCGCGCTATACAACGCAGACCTGGCGAAGACCGATGATGTAAAGAGACTACTGGAGTGGTGGTGACTTGAAAAGATGGGGGCTCCTCCCTAATATTAAAAATAAGTAAGGCATACACCTATAATAACAAGGCCCTAGTTATAGGGATATGCAGTCAGTGGAGGACTTGAGGAGGATTGGTCGAGAACTAAGGGGCGAATTAGGACTACGTACCTATCCAGTAGGTATTAGGTTCTGCCTTGAGCCCTGTGACCTAACTGGTTTTAGGAGGCCCAGGGATTTCGGTATTCACATGACTGCTTGTCAAGTCATAAATGCAGCTAGGTATGGATGGTCCATGGCATTTACCCTGGAGGACATGTTCTGCATTGGCGGTGCGTACCTGTTTGGTTGGTGCCCGAGTACCCAGGGTTCCTTGAAACGCCAATTAGCAGGCATACATCCAGTGATGATGCGAAGAAGCGCATTAACTCAAGGTTCCTGGAGAACGCATTGCCAGAGGGTAGTGTTAGGGCGGTCCTGGTGGCGCCACTGGAGCGCATTAATTTCATACCAGACGTAATCGATGTGTACGGTACACCAACACAGATAAATATGATTGCCAAGTCCCTAATATGGCACGGAATATTCCCAGAGGTTGAACTCCTTGGCTTAATATCGTGTTCCATGGTCACCAGGGCCTACAAGACGAAGAAGCCCCAGGTAAAGATACCAGGCTCAGGTGAAATTGCGTGGGGTAGGACCGAGGAGGATGAAGTGAGTATTGTAATACCACCGGAGTACATCGACAAGGTACCAAGCGGATTAGAAAATATTAAGAGGTTAAACCCATACCCACCACCTAGGTTCTGGTGGTACGAACCAATCGCACCCAGGGGATACACAATAACCTATAGGGATTACGAGGAATGGAAAAAGAGGAAAAACCCACAGGCCTAACGGCAATTACCCACCATGGGTGACACGCGTCAAATCGTGTAGAGGATTACTAATGATATTAGGGGCCCTAATGCAAGGCTTAAAATACCGAGTATTGGGCTTATGCTTATTGCGAGGCCTACGAATATTGGGGCCACCATGGAGCCCACCTGGGATACCGCATTTGCGTAACCCATGGATGTGCCGGCGTTTTCATTGCCCATGATCCTTATTATTAATACGTCAGTCGGTGGCCTATACAGGAATGAGCTTATTCCAAATACGAGGAAGACTGGGAAGAGGAGTAATGTCTCCTTAAGGAGGATCGCCGCCAAGAGATCGCAGGCTATGAAAGCCACCAGTGAGAACTCAATCACCCTCTTCTCACCTATTGACTTGGGCAATACCGATGCCAGGAAGATGGAGACCAACTGTCCCAGGGAGTAAGTGAAGAAGAGTAGCACGGGTAGTACTCCCTTGATCCCATCATAGAGGACCAAGAATGGTAGGAGCCAACTTGATGTTCCCCAGGATCCCCATAATTCCCCTGCCCTCATTACCACGGCCTTCGCCACCCTCGAATTCATCAACACGCTTTTAGGCCTGGCATTCCTGCTGCCACCTATTTTAAGGCCTACAGAGGATAACGATGCAATGAGTAGTGCCAGGAATATCACCAAGTAAAAGATTCTCCAGTGGGCGATTATTAATGGGGATGCCGCGCTCAATGCAATTAGGACTATCGGTGCCGCGCTCTCAAGCAACGCAACTCTCCCATGCACTCTATCCTGGGTTGAGTGACTCGCTATCTTCATCGCAGATGGGAATAAACCAGCGGTTAGGAAACCAGCCATTAGGTAGAGGAGTAGGATTTGCACGAAGTTGCTTGCCAGGAACAACATTAGGATCACGGCACTGGATAGAGTTCCAGAAATGAGTATTGACTTACTTGGTCCAATCCTATCAATGAGTACTCCCCAGGGTATTGAGGAAGCCACATAACCAATATAGAACAGTGTCAAAACAAGGCCGATCTGTACGGAGTTAAGTCTCAGCAATTCAGCCACGGCCACACTAACGACCCCCCAACTCAGTCTCACGGACAGTTGCAGAAAGGTCACACTCCACGCAATAACGAACCCTCTATCCACCTAACCGCCTATGAACAAACCACTTATTAAGTTAGTCCCTAATTACGCCTCGGCATGAACATCTAACAGGTATCATTAATAGCAAATAATTATCACAAGCCCTACTAAACGCTTGGTATTAGTAATGGTGACCATGAATGGTGTATCCACGACCCCTAATCAACCGCCTCACCCACTATTCTTGCCAATGCATTGCCTGCGCCGCTCATGAAGTGCCTCTTTATCCAGGGCTTTATTATTAGGAAGAATGGTGTTATCCTAACGTTCCATTGGCTTATTAGTACGTTATTACTTATGTAGTTCTTTACGTAACCCTTTATTGGGCCTTCCACGTAATTAATCACCACAGCCTTCTCCTTCCCATGAACCTCAATCTTCGCGACACCTCTATTATTTAAACCTGGAAATGCAAACCTAATTCTCACAATGTATGCATCATCATCCCTGCTAAGTATCTCCACTTCCCTATGCCCTCTCCAATACCTAGGCATATTACTAATATCACTAAGTACCTGCCATACCTTCTCAAGATCACCTGGGTTTACCTCCCTTCTCGCTGTAAATTCTATCCCCAATATTGACATTGTGATAACTTGTATTACTGCATTAAATAAAATAATTCTTGCATTAATTGTTTAAGAGAACTACTGAATTTCAATTGCTCATCTCTATACGACCAATGTACTCAGGTATATAATTATGCCCCGTTGCCTTTGAGCTAATTCCCCTGCTAAGGGCTCTGTATAGTTCGACAGATGTATCGGTACCAAATGCCTTGCCCTGGATTCATGAAATACCCTCATAACATCGCTATATGTTGAGTGCTTCCAAAACCTTGCCTCTGCATCTTTATCATCGGTATAAGTCATTTCATGTATTAAGTAATCCACATCCTCGGCTGCTTTAACAACGCTCTTTGAATATGCCGTATCACCGCTATAGAATAGTAACGTATCGCCATATTCTATTCTATATCCATTATCCGGTATTATGTGCTCGGCCCTAAATGGCTCTATTAATAATTTCCTACCATTCACTACGGTCTCAAAAGAATCATCCTCCACGTATTCAGCACTTACATTAAATGCTGGTGGAGTGTTTAATAATTCAAGAAGCATTAAGGTATTCTCCCTTATTTTTCCTGGTCCTAATATCACCAATGGTCTCTGTGCTCCATATATTGCACGAAACCACAATAATTCTGGTAATCCAGCAAAGTGATCAAGGTGCATGTGAGTTATGGCGACTACGGATATGCCTAAGGGATTTATGTCGTGGTCAAGTAAGGACTCGAGGATACCAGGTCCGAAATCAAAAACTATCGAGTTATCGATTATAAAGGACGTATATCGCTTTCCCTTTACTATGTTTGAGCTCCAATTACCTAGGAATGTAATTCTCATGATTATTACCTTATTACCTTGCTATTTCCTCTAATGATTTCTGTTTTGTTTCGACACCGAGTACTACGGTTATTATGAAGCCTATGAACCCACTATTGCAAAGAATATAAGTGATAGGCTTGTTCCCCATGTTGCTAATAATGTTGGGAAGAAGAAAATGCTTATTACAGCACCTACCCTGCTTATTGCAGTAGAACTCGCCTGCCCAGTAGCCCTTACCCTAGTTGGGAATAACTCCGCTGAATATACGAAGTCCGTCGTACCCGGCCCAAAGGTCAGGAAAAATGCATATAGTGGGAATAACGTTAATAACATTAAAGTACTTGGTGGATACATAAGACCAAGGGCAAGTAGTAAAGCACTGGCTACAAGGAAGCCTATTGCCGTTATTGGTTTCCTACCAAGTCTATCCATTAATACTATAGACACGGCACTACCTGCCATTTCCATTGCAGCCACAAAAACAGAGGCCTGCACAGCAGCAGTCATGCCCTTAAGACCAAGGGCTATTAAAAGTGTTGGGGTGAATATGCTTATTCCGTAAAATACGAAGTCAAATGCGAACCAGAATCCCCATACAAAAGCCGTGTACCTCACTATATCCCTTGAGAATAATTCACTTATTGGAACACGTGGTAATGGCTTATAAGCGGCTTCCACATCGGATGGTTTTACAGGCACACCAAGGGCCTTCTCTAAAATTTTCGCCGCCTTTTCCGCTTGACCATGAACAACAAGCCATCTTGGTGATTCAGGCAGCCAATTTCTACTTATTATCACTGCTATCGCTGGTATTATGCCTATAGCCAACATGTACCTCCATGATATTGGCCCAAGCGGAAGTAACGCCAAGCCAATGAGATATGCCGCTAACGCACCTACCCACCACCCAAATACGTTAGCTGCCATTAATTTTCCTCGCCAGGACTTAGGCGAAAATTCCGCCACTATGGTTGTACTTAATGCGTAATCTGCTCCAAGCCCTATGCCTAATAATGCCCTGAATATTATTAACTGGATAGTGTTTTGAGCCATCGCTGTTAATGCAGTAAATATTACAAAGAAAATTAAATCCCATATAAACATTAATCTTCTACCAAACCTGTCAGCCAAGTATCCAAATAATAAGGCGCCTATGAGCATACCTATACTTGTTGCTGCGCCTATAAGCCCTAATTCATACGAAGTAGGATGAAACTCAGGCTTAATATATAGGAGCGCTACGGATATTATGGAAATGTCATAGCCATCTAAAAATACACCCAATGCCGAGAGAAGAGTTATTATAGCTTGAAACCTTGACATTCTTGCCGTGTCTAAAGCCTTAATTATCGAGTCTATACCTCCCCCTTCATTACTTGAATTACTCATGCGCATTCACTTTTATTTAATATGGTTAATAAAGCCTGCGCAGGTGAAGTACTAACTATAACTATATATGATACAACATAATAATTTATGTAGTAATAATGATAAAAATGAAATTAGGTCAATAGTACATAATTACCAAAGAGTTACCAAAGAGGTGAGGTTATACATAATTCTAAAGCTCCGGGTTTGTTGATACTAACCTTAATAAAACGTTAATGCTGCAAGTTGATTGATGTCGCATGTCACATAATAGTTGGTATTCCTGTATAGCGTTAGGTCCTCCAAGGTATTAATTATAATTACATTAATATATTAATTAAGATATAATCATAGTTCATAAAAATGGCATCGTTTCCTCAATGACCATCCTAACAAGGTAACTCCCGCCTTGAACTAGCCTTACCAATAATGAGTATAAATCAGTTTTGTGGTTAATACGTTAACCAATCTATTCGGATAATCATTGCTTTACCTCGGTCTCCTTCGGTCTCCTCCTTGCGCGCTTCTCCTCAATTCTTTTCCTGAGTAGGTTTATGTGAAATAATAACTCATTAATACCTAGCTTATTGCCGACGTCCTCACCGTACTTAAGCAGTTCCTCAGTCTCATCAAGGTTCCTAGACCTACCTCTGGCGATTAATTCCTGAGCCGTATACACAATGCACTCTACGAGCTTCTCCCTGAACTCCAGGGCCTTCTCCTTATTGCCCTCCCTCTCTGCCTTCTCAACCAGTTTCTCCCACTTTGAGCAGGTTATCGTCATACTACCACCAAGCTGTGGTGTGGTGATTGCAGATTAATTTAAAAATTATGCCTTATCCTCCCCAGCCTTTGTCTCCGGCTTGGCCGTGCTCCTGGCTTGTCTCGCCATCGTCTCATTAATTAGTCTTCTGGCCTTCCTAATGATGGCTATGTAATTATCAAATAACTTCGCATCCTTAGCCTCCTTAGTGGCTTCCTTGAATAACTTAATACCATCATCCAACTTACCACTCCTTATCAGGTCCTCAGCGGTCCTCAACTTAATGACTAATTCCCTCGCCTTATTGATTAATTCCTCGCTCGACATCGAGACAGCGTTGGACAACCCCTTAATAAGGTTTATTAGTTGGTAATCACCCTATCTGTCGTATGATTCAATGATTAGGGTCTGGAGCACTGATCGTTGATGAGTGGTGAGCCCGAATCCTAATACTCATTAATCGTCTTATTCTTCGACCTATACTCCCTAATCAATTGATCAGCCACATCAGGTGGGACCCTAATCGTGTATAGGTAGTGCTTTAACCTAGCTTTCAACTTCACGTAATCTGGGTACCTCTTAACCCTAATCTCCTCAGCCGCATCGGCATACCTACGCCAAAGCTCCACTAGGAATACCTCCCTGGGCACGGCATTGACTGTGCAGGGGATTTTTTTAAGGATTTCTACAGAAGAAGTAAAAATAGGCCCTGACCGCATTATCTACGTGGTTGTTAATACGGACGTGTTAATAATTGGCGGTGGACCTGCCGGTTCATACCTAGCCCGTTACCTAGTCAAAAATGGCTTTAACGGTGATGTCATGCTCATTGATAAGAAGTCCATAATATACGCGCCAATTATATGCGGGGAACTGCTCCCGAGTGAGAACCTGCTAAAGCCCTGGATAGGTAAAGATCTCTACAATGTTTTACTAACAACACTTAGGGAGACGTTGCGCAGGGAATTCATTGTTAACGAGATTAAGTGGCTGAGGCTTGTGATTAATGATCATGACATAGGCAAAATGCCGTTCAGGACATACCTAATTGATAAGGCTGGCATGATTAGGAACGTGATTGAGGATGCAATCAATGGCGGTGCTAAGGTTCATTTTGGGGTTACGGCTGTTAAGTGCGTGGGTAAGGGCGATGGTTATGAATGCTTGGTTCACGATAGGGGTGGTGGTGAGTACGTGATAAGCACGAGGGTGCTCATTGGTGCCGATGCATACCCATCAATTGTGGACCTAGGCCTAGGCATAACCAGCGGCTTCAGGCTGAGGACTTGATAATAGCGACCAGCGCAAGGGCCAGGGGTAAGTATGCTGATGATGAGGCTGTAATAGTAATGGACCCGGGCATAGCGCCAGGAGGCTTCGCCTGGATATTCCCCAGGGGGATGGTGTCCACAATATCGGTGTTGGTGTTAGAAATAACATTGCATGGCGTGGAAGCAACCCACTTAATCATCACATGCTCTTCGTTAATAAGTACGGGCTTAAAAGCACGCAGAGGTCTGTTCTCATGAAGACGCTCCCTGTTGGTGGATTATTAAATAAGTATGGCGTTGGTAACGCCTACTTAATCGGTGATGCCGTTGGCTCGGTAATACCGACTAATGGCGCCGGTATAAACCCGGCCATGATGACGGCTCACTTACTTGGTGAATCACTGATTCACGGTAGTGATTATGCCCTATCCATGAATAGGCTGTTTAGGCCTTTGATGGATAGGATGGTCATGTTTAGGAGGATTGGTGACCCATTACTAATGAGTAGGGATGCCATGGAATTGGCATTGAGGGTTTCGAAGAGCTACATGGCTGGTTCTATTTATGAGGCTACGTTGTCCTCGATGAGGTTGGGCACATTAATTAAGTTCTTAATTGGTAATTTACTGATTAGGTTGATTTCAAGCCTGGCTTAACGTGCATGTAGTATTTATTAAGGCATAAATTTAGGGGTTTATGAAATAAATGGTCGTATTAAACCCGAGTAAGTACATGGAGTTACTGCCTACCGAAGTAAGGTCAGCCATTAATAAGGTTATTCACGTCCTCGAGGAATCATTCACCGGCCTATGGATGCCCAATAGCCTATTAAACGCCACATACCACTACATTAGGAATAGGGGAAAACTCATCAGGCCAACCCTAGTACTGCTCATGGCGTACGCGCTGGGTAATGGTAACGGCCTTGAGAGGGCAATACTGCCTGCGGCATCCGTCGAATTAATACACACAGCATCCCTGCTCCAGGACGACATAATGGATCAACAAAGGATTAGGAGGGGTGTGGAGACTCCATACAGCATTTACGGGCCGTATACTGCGATGCTTGCCAGCGACCTAATAATTGCTAAGGCCGTGGAGTATGCGATAAGGAGTGGCGATAATGACATAGTGTTCGAGCTCCTAAATTCATCCATTAAGTTGGCGATTGGGCAGAGCTTTGAGTCGGAACTGGGTAGTAAGGCTGATGTAACCATTGATGATTATTTAAGACTCATTTATTATAAGACGGCCTCACTCATTGAGTCCTCAATGGTTGTTGGCGCGTACGCAGTAAATGTCAAAGATAGCGAAGTAATAAGTAGGATTAGGGATGTGGGTAGGTTCGTGGGCATTGCATTCCAGGTTAGGGATGACGTCATTGACTACTTAAACATGGACAGTAGGAATCCGGGGGTTAACATTGACGAGATTAATATCGTGAGGATAATGAGTAGGGTGGATGGTGATGTGAGGGCGGCTATTGATAGGGCCAGGGGTATGTTGAATGAGATGCTTGATAATGCCGTTAAGTTGGTTAGGGAGGTTGTGAATAATGAAACCTTAATTAATTACATAAACCTGCTGAGGATTTAAGAGTTGATTAGTTAAGAAAGGGCTATAATAAGTCGTATAATACATTGCAAAATAAGTCATCCCTAAATTTAAATCGCAAATTACAATCAACTGATGAGTGAGGTCTTCATAATAGATGACGTACCAATCAGGTATGAGGATCTATTCAGGGCACCTGAGAAGGACGGCGCAGTGGTCTCGGTCAGGGTCCATAAATCAGTCAAGGAATTACTAACCAAGTTGGCTGAGAAGGAGGGACTTGATGGCGTCTCGGAATTACTTAGATACTTAGTGGCTGGCTACATAATGGGTAAGTACAAGCTAATCAAGCCAGAGCCTCACGTGATCACACAGCCCATATTCCTAAACGTAAACATAAACAAAAAGGCCATTGAGGAGCACACGGACATGGCACAAATAGGCCTTAAGATGGAGATTGACGAATTAATAAAGGAATCCATGGACGTAATAAGTAAGGTGAAGAAGGGTGTGATAAACCCAAGAGGTAATGAGTACATAAGGAGGTTGAGGAATAAGGCGGTTAAGTATATGGTGAAGGCCTGAAGTACGGGATGGAGGAGGAGTACGAGAAGTTGAAGACAATACAAGTAACACTAACGACACTACTCGAGGAGGAGTAATAACAAAAGCTTTAAATCGGTGCTAATGACTTATTGCCTTGCCGGGGTGGCCGAGCTAGGTCCAAGGCGCGGGCCTGGAGATTCCGAGAGGAACCTTAAAGTCCGTCCCCGCAAGGGGGCCCGGGTTCAAATCCCGGCCCCGGCACCAAGAATAATCATTGGTTATTGTGTGCCCATTCATTACACCTTAATATTTAATAATGCATAAGCGTCAATATCACGTGTCGCTTAATATTAATGTTGAGCTGTACGTGGTTGACTTGAGGTTTAGGTTTAGGGACTTGGCTTATGAGGGTGTTGTTGAGGTTCACGTAGATTCAACTGGTGACCTTCAGCTTAATGCCGTGGATCTTAGGGTTAGATCTGTGGAGGTTGATGGTAGGTCCATTGACTATGTGTATGATGGTAGGGTTATTAGGGTTAGGGGTCCCGTGAGGGGTGTTGTTAGGGTTCCTTTTGAGGGTAGGGTTCCCGATAGGTTGTTGGGTATTTACAGGGCTCCTTATGGTGGTGGTTACATAATAACGACGCAGTTCGAGCCGACTGGGGCTAGGTACTTCATACCGTGTATTGACCATCCTGCGGTTAAGGCTAGGTTTAGGGTTAGGGTTTCTGTTGATGGGGATTATGACGTGATTTTTAACACGCCGCCTGTGAGGGTTTATTGGGATGGTCGGTGGAAGGTCTTTGAGTTTGCTGAGACGCTAAAATGTCGACTTACCTCCTCTACCTGGGCATTGGTAGGTTCTTTGAGTTGAGGGATAGGGTTGGTAATGTTGATGTCATTTTTGCAACGCCGGTTAGGGATAGGGTTGAGGATGGTAGGTTTGCCATTGACGTGGCCAAGGGCGTCCTTGACTTCTACAGTAATTACTTCGGCATACCATACCCACTGCCTAAGCTCCACTTGATTCACGTTCCTGAGTTTGCGGCTGGGGCTATGGAGAATTGGGGCGCTATTACGTTTAGGGAGACGGCGTTATTGGTGGGTAGGGGTAGTACTGAGCTTACTAGGAGGAGGGTTGCGGAGGTCGTGGCTCATGAGATTGCCCATCAGTGGTTTGGTGATTTGGTTACCATGCGTTGGTGGGATGATCTTTGGCTTAATGAGTCCTTCGCAACATTCATGAGTTATAAGGCCGTGGACAAATTATTCCCCGAGTGGAGTGTTTGGCATAGGTTCCTCGTCGATGAGACTGCGGGCTCGCTGCTTAGGGATTCGTTAATGAGTACCCACTGTCCATGTGCCTATTAGTAGTGAGGAGGAGGCCTTCGAGATATTTGACGACATTAGTTATGGTAAGGGTGCGTCGCTGCTTAGGATGCTTGAGAATTACGTTGGTGAGGAGGACTTTAGGAGGGGCCTTAGTAACTACCTTAGGAAGTACTCCTATTCAAACGCCAGTGAGGATGACCTGTGGGGCAGTATTGAGGAGGTTAGTGGTAAGCCTGTGACTAGGGTGATGAAGGTTTGGGTCGACAAGCCTGGCCACCCAGTCATTATGGTTGAGGACGTGGGCGGTGGCGTCGTGCTTAGGCAGTCAAGGTTCGTGCTCAGTGGGAATACTGCTGACACATGGCCAATACCCATCGTGTACAGGCTCAATGGTGCCGTGAACACAGTACTCATGGATAGGGAGTCCATAACCATCAGCGGTTCCTCGGCGTCCTTGTTCCTGAATGTTAATGGTAGTGGTTATTACAGGGTTAGGTACAGTGATTGGTCTAGGGCGTTAAACAACGCCGCCAATGATTTTGAGAGGTGGAGTGTAATCAATGACGCCTATGCCCACCTGCTCCAGGGCTCCATTGGCTTGGGTGAGTACCTCGGCCTGGTTAGGTCCCTGGGTGGTGTGGTTAATTACCTATTGACGACCACGGTAATCATGCAGTTGGGTACGTTGTACTCGATAAAGCCATCATCGGTTAAGGACGTGTTCATTGATTACCTCAGGTCGCAGAGTAAGTTGCTTGAGGGTGTCTCAGGCATGGGTGATGTTAGGGAGTTGGTTCTCTCACGCCGTGCATTGGTTGATGAGGACTATGCCAAGTCCATTGCGGGCTTGGTTGGGGATTACCAGGGCCTGGACCCTGTCATGAGACAGGCCGTTGTTAATGCCTATGCCGTGGTTGGTGAGAGGCCCTTCGAGACCCTTAGGGACCTGTATAGGTCCCTGGGTACTGATGAGGATAGGGTCAGGGTTTTATCAGCCATGCTCAGTATACCAAGTAGGGATGAGTACCAAAAGGCCCTGGACTTCCTGGTGTCTGGTGAGGTTAAGAGGCAGGACCTCCAGTACTTCACGGTTGGTTCGAGGAACCCGTATGTGCGTGACCTGAACCTCAAGTGGTTAATGAGTAATTATAGGCGCTTCATAGAGGCTTATGGAGACCCTGGTGTACTCTCTAGGTTGCTCACCTACTCAATACCGCTTATTGGCATTGGTCAGGAGGATGAGGTTGAGAGGTTCTTAAACAGCCTTAACCTGCCGGGTATTGAGATGGGGGTTAGGGCTGGTCTCGAGCTTATGAGGGTCTATTCACGCCTGTTTCATAACATTTAAACGCGTTATTTTCTAGTCATTATTTAAACAATTCTTTAAATAAATATTGGGTATTACGCCGGATATTGGGGGCAATGTTTTAAAGAGGTGTAATAACGTTGCATTAAATGTGTCGCTCATTGATTGGTTAACACCGCCAACTGTTACCACGGTTAATCCCAGGAGGGAGGTACTGGCTGGTATTACAACATTCTTAACAATGGCATACATACTATTTGTGAACCCGGCAATCGTTGGTGGTGGGTTTGAGTTGGCCCTCATGCATGCGTTGGACACCAATACATTGAGTCCGCAGTACCAGGCGTTGGTTTACACCGTGAAGTTGGGTATTGCCGCCGGTACGGCGGTTGCGGCTGCCTTTGGGACTCTACTCATGGCGTTCTTCGCTAGGTTACCCTTCGCAATGGCGCCTGGCATGGGTGAGAACTCCTTCATTGCGTACTCGGTAATCCCCGCATTCACCACGGTACTCCTCAACATGGGTGTTGCCGGGCCTGAGGCTGCGGAGGTAGCCTCATGGTGGCGATAACGGCCGTGTTCATTGACGGCTTGATATTCATATTCACTACGTGGTCAGGCATCAGGGAGAGGATCCTTAAGTCGATCTCGCCCAACCTAGCCATTGGCATTAGTGTTGGGATTGGCTTATTCATAACATTCATAGGCCTCTCACTTGGGGGGTTCGTGCTACCTGGCAGTGGTACGCCAGTCACCTTTAACACAAGGGCCTTTGTAACGCCAACGTCAATACTTGCGTTTGTTGGTCTTATACTCGCGATATTCCTGTACATCAGGAATGTGCCGGGTGCTTTTTTTTAATAACGATAGTCACGATAACGCTGATAAGCATTGGGCTTGGTCTTGTTAAGCCGCCTGAGGTTCCTGTTCAATTGCCCGTATTTTCCACGTCGATAGTGCCGAACTTCATTGATAACATCACGTGGTGGTTTAGGCTTGTGAGCCTGGCGTTTCCCGTCGCGTTTTCGTTGTGGATGATTGAGTTCTTTGATGGTATAGGCACGATAATGGGCCTGTCCAATAGGGCTGGCCTCGTGGATAGGGATGGAAGACCCATTAATATAGAGAGGGCTCTGTATGCTGACGCTATCGGCACAACGATTGGCGCGTTGGCTGGTACCACGACCACGGTAATCTACGTGGAGTCTGCATCCGGCATAGAGAGTGGTGGTAGGACTGGGTTGACGTCGTTAGTGACTGGGTTGTTGTTCCTCGCATTCCTGCCCCTGGGCCCGATAGTGGTTATGATCCCTGACTGCGCGACAGCGCCGGTACTGATATTGGTGGGTTTGATGTTCGTATCGTTAATACCAAAGATAAACTTCAATGACCTGACCGAGGCGATACCGGCTTTCGTCGCCATGATAAGCATACCACTTACCTACAGCATAGCCACGGGCATTGGTCTAGCCTTCATAACGTACACGCTCACGAAGCTAGTTACCGGCAGGTTCCGCGAGATCTCGGTGACTACGTTGATAATAACGTTGGTTTTCGTCCTATACTTCGTTGCCATGGTCCCAATGCTCAACCCATAACCGCATCCTATGGCTTAATGCATCAAAATCCCTAGTTCATAAAACATTATTGAGGATACACTTTAAAGATTAGCATGAAGTCTACATAACCAATGAGCACGCAGGAATTCATAGACCTACTCAGGAGGTTGAGTGAGGCCTTCGGGCCCTCTGGCTTTGAGGATGAGGTTAGGGACTTGGTTATTAAGGAGTTAGAGCCCTACGTCGATGAGTTGATGGTTGATAAGTGGGGTAATGTGATTGGTGTTAGGTATGGTAGGCGGAGGGACTTGAGGGCCATGGTTGCTGCCCACATTGATGAGATTGGCTTATTAATCGATAGTATTGATAAGAATGGCTTCCTGCGGTTCAGGGCTATTGGTGGTTGGAATGAGGTTACCCTGGTTGGTCAGAGGGTTGTTATTAAGGCTGTTGATGGCAGGAAGATTAAGGGCGTAATTGGTAGTAGGCCGCCACACGTTACACCGCCTGGTAAGGAGAGGGAGGCCCCTGAGCTTAAGGACTTGTTCATAGACATTGGCGCGTCGAGTGATGAGGAGGTTAGGAAGTTGGGTGTTAGGGTTGGTTCTGTGGCCGTGCTGGACAGGGGTTTTGAGGTCCTTAATGAGGGTGTTGTCACTGGTAAGGCGTTTGATGATAGGGTTGGTGTTGCCGTGATGCTTTGGTCCGCTAGGCAGTTGAGGGAGAGTGAGGTGACCACGTACTTCGTCGCCACGGTCCAAGAGGAGGTGGGCCTGCGCGGGGCTCAGGTTGCGGCTGACAGGGTTTACCCGGACTTCGCCATTGCGCTCGATACGACCATAGCTGCTGACGTGCTTGGTGTTAATGAGCGTGAGTTTGTGACCAGGGTTGGTAGGGGTCCTGCGATTAAGGTTATGGATGGTGGTAGGGGGAGCGTGTTCATTGCACATCCAACACTCACTAATTTCTTAATATCCGTTGCCGAGGATTTGAGAATACCCTACCAACTGGAGGTGCTGATTGGCGGCACGACTGATGCCCTGGGTATTGCCTTTAGGAGGGATGGCATACCGGCGACCACGATATCAATACCCACGAGGTATGTTCATAGCCCCGTCGAGTTATTGAACATCAATGACGCGTTGAATGCGGCTAGGCTGCTGACCGAGGCGTTGGCGAGGACTGATGAGAAGCTTGTCCAGAGCCTTAGGGAGAAGACCATTAAGGCTAGGTCTGCATGAATTTGATGATTAATTGCTCCTTAATTTATTAATAATGTTTATTGCATTATTTATCAATTCCTCAACCCTACCCGGGTTAAGGGCCTCGCTGTAGATTCTGAGCTTTGGCTCGGTTCCGCTACCCCTGATTAGGATCCAGGAATTATCGCTGAAGATCACCTTAATGCCGTCAATGGTTATGGGCCTTGGATTTGTACCTAGGGAACTAAGCATCTTGAGTAATACTTCCTTATTATCATTTACAAACTTCTTTGAATTCCTCATGTCTAGGTCGACCCTCTTGAAGTATGCCCTGCCATACTTACCCCTGACGTCGCTTATTAGGTTCGTTAGGCTTCCGTACTCCGATGCCATGGCTATTATTAGTGATGCCGTGTATATGCCGTCCTTGTCGGGTATGTGCCATGAGTACACGAGACCGCCACTCTCCTCACCACCCATGTCCGCCTCGCCGCTCATTATTGCCCTTGCCACGTACTTAACGCCAACTGGGACCTCAATGACCTTAAATCCGTACTTAGCGGCTATGCTGTCGAGGATGTGCGTCGTGGATACTGTCCTAACGATACCCCTCCTAATCATTGATGCCGAGGCAAGCCTCTCGACAACAATCGGTAGAATATCATTGGCGCTTAGGTAGCCATGTACCTTATCGACCAGGGCTATCCTGTCCGAGTCTCCGTCATGCGATATCCCAATGTCGTACTTACCAGACGTAACCTCCTGGATAAGCTCCGGTATATTCTGCGGCTCTGGGTTGGGGTCCCTGCCCCCAAAGCTTGAGTCGTAGTTGTTGTGGATCTCCGTAACGTCCATGCCAAGCCTCCTCATGACCTCACTCGTATACCCTATCGAAGTGGCGTAGATCGGGTCAATAATGACCCTGAACCTAGTCCTCGGCTTAAACATCCTTGTTACACTCTCATAGACATAGTTAATGTACTCAGGGGCTGGGTTCACCGTGGGTACTGGCCTTAGCTCAAGGGTTTCAACGGACTTATGAATATCCTCATACTCATTATTATACAACCTCTCTATCTCGTCTGTATCCTCCTCCTGGCTGGTGATCCCTTGCTTGTTATTACCTTGAAGCCGTTGTAGATTGGTGGGTTGTGGCTCGCCGTTATCTGTATTGTGAGGTCGAAGCCGAATTTAGAACCGTACCAAGCCGCTGTTGGTGTTGGCGTTGGCTTGCTTACCATGATCACGTCCAGCCCGTGGTTCACGGCTACGCTAGCACGATAGTTGCGAAGTCCCTGGACTTCCTCCTCGCATCAAAGCTAACGAAGACCTTGTGGAGACCGTACCTACGTGACCAGTAGCGGAACGTGGATTCGGCGAGTACTGCGACGAGGAATTCATTGAATTCCTCATCAATAACGCCCCTGACGCCATCAGTCCCGAAATGGAAGGATAAAGCCCGTCTCTCCACGATTCATAATGTGATGGGGTCCTTATAAATGTTATTGCATGGTCATAACCATGCCTAACCAAGTAGGGTCGAGAAAGGATAATAAGGATTAGGCAACTCCACCAGTGCGGTGAGGAGGGTTAGGCTGGGCTTCGCTGGTAGGGAGGTTGAGTTTGTTGATAGGGAGCAGGCCCTTAGGCAGGTTGAGGATTGGGTTAACAGGGGAATGGCGCTCCCGCGGGTTGTTTATGGTCGCGAGGGCTGCGGAAAGACGGCATGGCTTAGGCAGGGAGCCGAGCTGCTTAGGGAGCTTGGCTTTGACGTTATTTACGTGAATCCAATCGAGTTGGCATTCACGGTAGAGTTGGGGGTTGAGGACGTAAGGAACAAGTTGTTGAGCTTAATACGTGAGGCCATTTCGCAGATTGCCTGGGGTAGGGTTGTTTGGTCCATCATAGGCATAGCCAGGTCAGCCATTGAAGCCGGGACACGCAAGCTCGCGATTATCGTTGACGACGCATTCCAAGTAATCGGCATTGATAAAGTCGCAATATACGTGAAGGGCTTGCTCGGAATACTCGAGCATCCACCCGCCAGTTACGACAAGGTCATCGCAATAACAGCCACAAGCGAGGGTGTTTCGAGGAGGGAGATTGGTAGGCATCTTTGGGCTAGGTTAATACCCATGTGGAATATGATAAGGGAAGGCTTCGAGCAACTCTACGAACAACTACCAGGTAATAAGCCGGACTTCGAGGATGTTTGGAGGTTGACGGGTGGGAACCCTAGAATCTTAGGGGAGCTTTATGAAGTGAATTGGGTAGCCGATAAGGTAATTAGTGAACTTATTAACGATAAGGAAATCACGCCGGACCTCATCAGGAAGTGGGCGAACCACCTCAGGGAGGCCGTGGGTGACCCGGATTACCTATGGTATAACGCACCTGGGGAATTGGTTGATGAATTGGTCAGGAGAAACCTCATACTATTTCCCCTGCCAAGTAGAGACCCGGACCCAGTGGATTGATGAACCACCACCAGAGAGGGATCCCGAGTTGGGCATTGGTAGGTACGTTGCCTGGCAAACGCCGCTGCATAGGGAAGCCGTGAGGAAAGCCCTGGAACCAGCGAGTAAATGAGACTTGCCTAGCCCTGGATTTAAACACGTCGTGGAATTTGGTTGCGTAGGTAATCGTCTCATTCGTGGTTCACGGCCATTCTTAGTGCGGCATCCTCATTAATTTTATCCCTTAATCAAACCACTCACTGTGTTAACCCACTCATTGATTACCCTTGGCACGCTGAAGGCCGTGGCCCTCTCCCTGGCCCTAACCCTCATGGACTCGTCATAACCACCCTCCCAAAGCCTAACCGCCATCTTAACAAGCTCGTCGGGATTACTTACTAGCCAGCCCGTCTCGTTGTTTATCACGGTCTCTCCAGGGCCCTGCTTATTATACGTGAGTACCGGCGTCCCGCAAGCCATGGACTCAACGGGCACGTAACCGAAGGGTTCATGCGTGAATGGGAATACCGTGAACCTGGCGTTGGCGTATAGCTTGACTAACTCCTCATCGCTGACCCTACCTCTATAATCAATGTTCCTATGCCTAGTGAACCAGCGCGGCAGCCAGGGAACCTTTGAACCAAAGGCGACTAGTTTAACGCCGGCATCCGCAATTGCCCTTAGGACGCTGAATTGGGTTTCCTTGCCCACGTAGGTCAGTACGTAGTCCTGGCTTGGGTTTGGTGTGGGCTTGAAGAATTCCGTGTCTATTGGTGGGTTTATTACGGCGTGTACCCTCACGCCCCTGGACTCCACGGACTCGGCTGAGTACCTTGAATTAGCTATTACATATTTAGAGAGCGAGAGGGCCCTGTGGTACGTGGAATCCGCAGCACTAATCAGTGGTAGTGCCACGTAGTAGCCAAGCCTATAGTGCATGGGGAATTCCCTGCTTAAGTCCCTCAGTAGGTCGCCTACGTAGCCTGGGCGTAGAATATTGTTGATGGTATTGGTAATTCGAAGGATAGGTTTATTGATACGCAGTCATCGCTATAATTAATTAATCCCCTTAAACCATTCATAAGCCATATTAATAAATGACCCAACTGCCCAGGTAGCCATGGCTTAATACCCAGCTCCACCACCTTAATGCCTACCTGCCCAAACTCCCTCCTAACCTCATCCCCCACGTATGGGGAAACCACGTTAACGCCAATGCCCATCCTAATAAATGCGCTACCGAGTAAGTATGCAACCCTTATTGGACCTACGATGCCGTCAATCCCATCTGTTACTAATGTTATGCAGGGCATGGCTATAAATTAACACCATTATCCATGTACATCCTCGCCAACCTTAGGTAGGCCAGGTAATTATTCCTAATGTACTCCCTATCCGCATCCGTGGCCTGCCTAATGACCTTGGCTGGCACGCCAACGACTATGCTGTTTGGCGGCACCTTAGTGCCCTGGGTAACGACAGCCCCAGCACCAACAATGCTACCACTGCCGATCACCGCGCCGTTGAGTACTATGGCGCCCATCCCGATTATCACCTCATCCTCCACAGTAGCCCCATGAATGATCGCCCTATGGCCAATCGTAACCCCACGCCCAATCCTTGCCGGGAAGCCCACGTCGGTGTGTATAACCGCGCCATCCTGCACGTTTGAGTTATCCCCAATAACGATGCTGTCCTCATCACCCCTAATCACGCGTGGGGCCAAATACTCACGTTATCTCCAATAGTCACATCCCCAATCACGTAGGCAGTACTCGCTATGAATACGTTCCTGCCAATCTTGGGTACCTTATCGCCAACCCTAATGATCGGCATAGTGTAATCGTCGTGGGGCATTATTAAAGCATTAAGGCATGTACCATATTAAGTGGCACCGCCTTAAATACTTAAAAGAGGATTGAGGAGGTCAATGCCGTATGCCGAGGATTGACGTATTAAACGCATTACTTGGTAAGGGTGGGTTCCTCTATGATTACCCATACAAGCAGGTACGGCGTATTTGTCAGGAGCCCCTACCCGCACGCCAGGATATTGGGCATAGACGTGAGCAAAGCCGTCAATGAGGGAGCACTTGTTCTCACTGGTAAGGACTTCATGGCTAGGACGGTGGGTTCAACGGAGAGGGAGGGTGCGGGACTTGAGACGCTGCCTATTGCCGTGGATAAGGTGCGTTACCAGGGAGAGCCCGTGGCGTTGGTGATAGCTGACAACCCGTATAAGGCGATGGATTTGGCTGAATTAATTGATGTTCAGTATGAACCCCTTAAGCCAGTTCGTAACATAGATGATGCCCTGAGGAATGAGTCCCTGGTCTTTGAGGAGTTGGGTACGAACATTATTCAATCGCAGGTGATTGAGTACGGCCAAATGCCCGGTGGACCAAGGGAATTGGAACTCAACCTCTACTGGTCAAGGAGCTCGGGAAACCCAATAGAGACATTCGCAGCCATCGTATACCCAGAGGGCGGTGGGGTCACGATAATATCGAACCTACAGGGCGGTAAGTCGATAGTGGCTGAGATAGAGAGGTCCCTGGGTATACCCATTAAGCACGTCCCAGTTAGGCACGGCGGTAGCTTCGGCTCCAAATTCTCCCTGATCAGGTACCTAATAATCCTGGCCTACGCAGCTACAGGCTCAAGACGCCCATCAAGTGGGTCGAGACCAGGACAGAGCATTTGATGGCATCAAACTCGAGTGGCCCCGAGAGGAAGTTCAGGATTAAGGCTTACTTCGACGGTGAGGGTGTTGTTAAGGGCCTCGACATAAGCATTTGGGAAGATGCAGGAGCCAGTAAGAGCAGTGGACAGGCCTTTAAGCCCCTGGGCATACTGGCTGGGCCGTATAAAATAAGGAACCTTAGGTACAATGCCACGGTGGTCGCCACTAATAAGAACCCAGCAGGTGCATTCAGGGGTGCTGGCACACCACCACATACGTGGGCCCTGGAAAGGGTTATGGATGCGATAGCTGATGAGTTGGGCCTTGACAGGGCTGAGGTTAGGAGGAGGAATTTAATCGATTCATTCCCTTACGAGGCGCCCTACGCCTACTATGATTCGGGGAATCCCAAGGGCCTTCTTGAGCTTGCTTTATCACGTAGTGACCTCTTCGCTTTGAGGGATGAGAATACTGGCGTGGGTATTGCCGTGTCCACGGACCGTCAACGCCCCAGGGCACTGAGGGTATTAAGTTGAGGATTAGTAATGAGAAGATAATAGTGGGCCTTGGGTTTGGCGGTGAGGGTCAGGGCAATGAGCATGCGGCAGTTAAGTTAGTGGCTCAGCTCCTTGATGTACCGATGGATTGGGTCACGTATGAGTACTTACCAAGTAATGAGAGCCCTGAGGCCTTTGGGCCTGGTGGTAGCCGTATGGCCGTCTTCACGGCTGGCGCCGTGCTTGGTGCCGTTGAGGAGTTGAGGGCTAGGTTATTTAATAAGGCGGTTAAGGTCCTTGGGAACAACGTGACTTATGAGAAGGGTTACTTCCGCTCGAGCATGGTAGGAGGGTTAGTATTCTTGAGCTTGGTGATGAGGAGGTCACCTTCACATATACAGCTGAGGCGAGGATAGTAGGTACATTGCATACCCATTTGCCTGTGACGTAGCGGTGGTTAAGTATGAGGATGGCAGGCTCAAGCCCATTAAGCACGTCGTGTATTTGGACCCTGGTAACGTAATTGATGAGGAGCTGGTTAAGGAGCAGGTGATGGGCGGCACGGCGATAGGGATTTCACTGGCGCTCTATGAGGCGTATAGGTATGATGAGGATGGCAACCTACTAACGCTTAGCCTCGGTGATTATGGTCTTCCAACGGCCATGGACATACCCGAGATTGAGGTTCACCTGGTACCATCACCATCACCAGTGACGCCACTGGGCGTTAAGGGTATTGGCGAGGTGCCCGTGGGTGTGGCCGCTGCGGCGGTGACCAGCGCCGTGGAGGATATACTCAGGAGGAGGGGTATTAAGGCTAGGATCGATAGGGTGCCGATTGACCCATCCTTACTTGCATAAGGTATTTAAATCAATGATATTGAGTAAGCCCCGGTATGTCCACGGCCGCTGCCTTTGATATTAAGATTAAGTCAATACCCAGGGACCCGCGTAACACGCTCATTATGGCGTGTCCAGAGCCCTCGCTAGCATCCATAGTCGCTATCGAGTACCTGGTGGAGACACTTAAGATGGAGGAAATTGGGTCGATAAAGCCGAGGGGTCACATACCCATTGTTACGGTCATCGATGGCGCGGCTAAGTTACCCTATAGATTATTCTTTGATAGGGAGCACGCAATTGTGGTTATTAGGCAGCACGTGCCAATACCACCAACACTCTATAGGCAGTTTGTGGATAAGATCCTTGATTGGGCCGAGGATAACTCGGTGAGTAGGGTTGTGTGTCTAACATCAACGTCACTCCTTGGCGAGCAGGAGAGTGATAATGTGTATTTCGTGAGTGAGGAGGGGCATGTTGATGAATATAAGCAGCTGGGTCTAATACCACTTCATGAGGCCACGATAACGGGCATTGAGGCCATATTCCTAGACTCAGTACTATCCAGGAACATAAACGGGGTACTACTGCTCGCTGAGTCGAAGGTGCTTACGGCAATTAATAGATTAATTGAGAGCGGGAAATTATCCAGTCATAGAGACGTATTAACAATACTTAACCAGACAATCGGTAGGTATGGGCCTGACGTCACAGCAGCCCTCAAGTTAATAAAGGCCCTGAGCAAGATCGTTGGCTTCGAAATACCCATTGACAAGCTTGCTGATCATGCGAGTAAATACGCATTTTTAATTGATAAGAACTTAGAGATGTATATGAAACCGCCGAAGGAGGAGTTACCCGTATATTATTAATCGTGAAATATAAAACGAAGTAAAAAGGTAAATATATTAACAATCAATTTGTTTTAAACATACCCCCTTAACACCACTTACGTTAGAACACACATCTAACGTAACCACCATCAATCAATATCATTGAACCATTTATGTAGCTGCCTTATCACTGGCTAGGAAGGCCACCAGGTAGCCAATTTCCTCGGGTTTTCCATACCTACCGGCCGGTATCTCCTTACTCCACGCCTTAATGACCTCATCAACACTGACGCCCCTTGCCCTGGACTCCTCCTGGGCCAGTTGGTTTATTCTCTCGGTCATTATGTAGCCCTGCATAATACCGTTAGCCGTTACTCCATACGGCCCATACTCAATGGCCAATGACTTAACTAGGCCGGCTAGGCTTAGCCTGACTGTGTTTGATAGGACCAGGTTTGGTATTGGTTGCCTTAGGGTTAGTGATGTTACGTAGATCAACCTGCCCCAGCCCCTACTAATCATGTTATTCACGACACGCCTAGTTAGCCACACCGCGCTGAGGAGTAGTAGCCTTGTTGCGTATTCCCAATCATCCTCACTCAGTTGCGAGAATGTGCCTGGCTTGGGTGGTCCTGCGTTGAAGACTAGAATGTCTACATTACCGAAGGTGCTCATTGCCTCCCTGACTAGTCGATCCACGTCATCCTTAACCGTTAAATCAGCCTTAACTGCAAGGACCTCGGCACCGCTCTCCTTAATTATGGTCTCCCTGGCCTTGGCTAGTTCGTCCTCACGCCTGGCATTAATGACGACCTTAACGCCCTCCTGGGCGAGCACCCTGCTATTCCGAGGCCAATACCCCTGCTTGATGCCGTTACGATCGCAACCTTTCCCTTTAGTCCCAGGTCCATACGGGTTAGTATTAAGTAATCCCTTATTCAATGTGACCCTCTAATCCAATAATAACGCATGTAATGCCAAGATTTATATTCTGGCGCCTTCACGTCTATGGCAATGAGTTCTCTTGAAATTGATTTGAGAAGGAGGGATCGGTATGAGGATATTGTGAGGGTAATTAATGAATATGGCTCATCAGTGAAGGAGTCCATATTTGAGAACCTGCCAGATGAATTAACGGTTCCATATCAAAGAATACGTGAATTATACATGCAGGAAACAACGAGGGGTAGGGGTAGGATTGATGTTAATTCCCTCATTCAATTGTACATGAACGTACCCAAGGCGGAGGAACTCCTGAGGTATTTGTTACTCGCCACGGTATTGTTCATGGGGTTCCGAAACCTGAGAAATGAAGTAATATATAAGGTGATGCATAGGAATTATGATAGGATAAACCACCTACTCTCAAACCCCGAGTACTCATTGATTAACGATATTAGCATGAAATTGCTAAGCGATTATGAGAATGAGGGTGTTAAGGGCGAGGATGTTCAGGAGGTTAGCAATGCCGTGCATAGCTTCGTTTATGGCCTAAGGAAGTTGACGAAGGCCTACGGAGCAACACTACTCAGGTGGGTGCCCAAGTTCCGTTATGTTGCCGACTTCGAGAAGGCACTACCAATGTTTTACCCACCGAGGGCTAATGAGAGGAGGAAGAGGGCCATTAGGACATTCATTAGGTGGGTGTCTCATGAGGCCAACCTGCCGGTGGCGCTCGGCATTATTTCGAGGGGTGAGTATAGGCGTTATACAATGGTTGCCGATGTCTATAGTACCATGGTCACGATAAGGAGTGGCGCATTCCTGGTCCTGGGGAATGACCATGCAATGAAGGTACTAAATAGGATATTGGTTAATAGGGATGGTGGGGTCACAATAAAGGTTGATGAGGTTAAGGGGCTTGTCAGGGCAACGGGTAGGCTGAGTAACGACCCAATAGTCTATGAGAGAGGCGCGTTTAAGATAGGCCATGAGTATTGCTCACGGCTTAGGTGCAATGAGTGCCCCTTAAATAAGGTCTGCATGAAGTTTACCTGGGTGAACATTAAATGAGCATAAACATACCGGAGGACTTGAGGAGACTCATTGAGGAAATAACAATAAACAAACTAGGCAGTGTCAAGGGTAAGACCGAGACCCTGAGCTTCGTCGACTCAGTGATCGAGGAACTAAGGAAAAGGGGCGTTAATTTAAATGATGACCTGGAGGCCATGGCTAGGCCATACGTCGTAGACATACTGTGGTCGTTGAGGAAGAAGGGCGTGATAACCATGGATGACGACCTACTTCACTTCTCCGTGACAAGGCAGGAATCTTAACCAATACTAATAAATTAATTCACTCATTAATGAGTAATGCCCCCTGCATGCACCCACGCCAGGCCCGCCCAGGCCATGGCCTGGGCGGGTCATAACTTATTCAACTCGGCATTAACCGTGCCATCATCACTAACGCTTACTATTGCGTAATAACCACTGGCTAAAGGGCCGGGATTTACAATGACAGTGCTGCCCAGTTTATCAATACCTCGGGACTCATGAACATGGCCGCACAGCACAACCAATGGCTTAATATCCTCAATTAATTTCCTCACGGATTTACTACCGATGTGTTCGCCATTCCATGCTTTATCAACATTAGTACCATAGGGTGGATAATGGGAGACAAGTATTAACCTAGGACCAGCCCTCCAACACTCTCCGTATTAACTGGATAACCAGCCAGGTAAAATGATTCAATGGATATTACGCGCCCCTCAATTAAGTACTTTTGAACCCTTGGCCTAACGCACGAGGATCCATATTACCCATGACAACATACACAGGCCTACCATAATTGCTCAATACGTCTAATACTTCTGGATCCTCAAAATCACCGCTTACAATTACCGCATCGACATTTCTCACCACATCACTTATCGAGCGTATATAATACTTATCACCATGAATATCGGATATATGCAGCATTCTAATACCCATGCTCATTATTTAGATATTCACTTTATCGGGACATTAATTAAATTTTATGTTAATGGGCGTGTTAATTCATGAGGCCGTGAAATCGTTAATTAATGCAAGGGTTTTAAACCCTTCAAATCACTTCGGATTTGTGAATGAGCTTAGATATTTCCTGTCTGAAAAGGGGTTAATCATTATTTGTGGTAAGGGTGGTGTTGGTAAAACAACCTTTTCAGCTTTATGCCTTATTCTCATCATCACTTGGCATTAAGACCTTTGTTACGTCAATAGATCCAGCGCATCATTTAGGCAATGTTTTAGGCGTTAGGTTGGGTCACGAACCCACGTTAGTCATGGATAATTTATACGCCAATGAGGTTGATATTGATCTGTTAATTAAAGAATATATAGATAGAACGGTTAAAGCAATAAGGAACGTTTATACCGAGATTCAGGTATTTAACTTTGATAGATACATAGAGATGCTTAAGGAGTCCCCTGGCGTTGAGGAGGATGCATTATTCAGTTATCTAATGGAATTAAGGAAAAATGATTACCCTGTGACAATAGTTGATACACCAGCAACGAGCATAACCACGAGGTTCTTAAGCTCCCCTGGCTTCAGTCATTGTGGCTTGATAAGCTGATCGATTTGAGGAGTAAAATTATTGGTTATAAGGAGGTTATTGAGTCGATTAGTCAGGGTAGGAAGATAAAGATTAGGGATGCCATGCTTGAAGAATTAATAAGAATGCACGGTGAGGTTGAGGAATATAAGTCATTAATGATGGATCCCAATAAGACAAAGCTAATATTCGTAGTTACGGCAGAAGAGCTGCCAATATTAGAGCTGAAGCGCTTTGTAAATGCCATGGGCAGAGTTAACGTTAAGATACAGGGTATAGTGCTTAACAAGTATGTCGATAATGAAAGTAATAATAAACGGCTGAATCAATTAAGGGGAGAGTACCGAGAAATACCAATAATCATAGTTCCGTATAGTGAAAACGTGATAGGCGTTGAAAACCTAATGAAACTGCTTAATAAAATTAGGGTGGTATGGTAATGGATTTATACACAATAGCATTCATAGTAATTGTAATACTAGCCATAGCCATGCCCATCGTGTTCTTCAAAGGCCATAACGAGAACGTTAGGAGGATGAAGATTATATCTAAAAGGCTTGAAGATTACTTAAAGCCAGCGAATAAGGAGTACGTACTTCTAGGGACCAGTGTTGGCTTTAGGGCTCTCTTCACAGTTAATAGAGACAATATTAACAAGGTTGAAGCCGTGCTAATATTACTACCAAGACAAAGCTTAATCTATTACCCAATATCGAGATTAACAACAAAGCATGATAAGTTCATAGTCAAGGTTGAGTTCACGAAAGACCTGGGGTTAGGCAGATTCACATTTACCAAGAGTATTAAGAGGTGCTCCAGCGACGTAAAATCAATAAATTACAATAGAAGGAAGTATTACCTATGTGGTAATCCCAGGTGGGATATCATTAAAGTTCTTAGTAGCATTAGGAATTGGAAGTACTTGTATGAGGTATCTTATGAAAAACGTACATTATTTATAGAATTCTTAACGAGTAAAGATACCGTGGTTGACGATATAATAGATATAATAAATAATATTAAGTCATTATTTAGTATTAAATAAAATAATAAAAATTGAATATTTACATTAGTACCGGCGGAAGGTTTATAAAGAATTAAAATTAAAATATTTAACGTATGACGGTTAGAAAGTACGTAGGTGCTGCCTTAACATCACTGGGCATAATCCTTATGGCATATGCGTTGGGTGTAGGTATTGTATCCATACCCCATGCAATCACATCTAATGACGCACTTATGTTCGTTTTTGGAACCTACTTCATAATAGTTGGTGGAGCTTTGGGTCGGGGAGGTTCCTAAAGAGGTATTGAGTAGGGTTAGGAGAGAGGCCCTTGGCGCTAGGGGTGGTAAATCATGATGCCCGCATGGGCCATACTGGCGATAGCGGCTGTATGGTATGTGGGCTTTTACTTCACGTATGGCAAGTTCCTCGAAAGAAGAGTTACACAAGCGAGTGATAAGAACCTGACCCCTGCCCATACGAAATTCGACGGTATTGACTATGTCCCAGCTAATAAGGCCATACTTTACGGTCACCATGTTGGTGCCATAGCGGGTACAGGGCCTATAGTCGGCCCTACAATGGCTATGGCCTGGGGCTGGTTACCAGCCTTATTGTGGATACTCATTGCTAATGCCATAATTGGCGCGGTTCATGATTACTTGGCATTAATGCGTCGGTGAGGTATGAGGGTAGGTCAATAGCCGTGGTATCCGAGAGGGTCATTTCAAGTAGAATGAGGTACGTCTTTAGTTGGTATATATTCTTCGCATTAATACTAATACTTGCAGCATTCACTATATTTGACGCCCAATTATTCCTCACAAGACCTCAGGTAGCCACTGCAATACTATTTTTCATGCCTATAGCAATATTTGTTGGGGTACTGATATATAAGTTCTTAGTACCGCTTAAGTGGGCATTGCTTATTGGTCTTTCCTTCATAGTTGTGGCTATATTCCTTGGTTACAACGTGCCGCTCGTAATAAAGAATTACTACGTATGGGTTACATTACTCCTAATATACGGCTGGTTAGCTGGTTGGCTACCCCTTTGGTATTTACTCCAGCCTAGAGACTTCATGAACATTTACATATTATGGGCTGGCGTCATAATCGGCGCAGTGGCTCTCATAGCCTCATTTGCCACAATTAAGATACCGCCTGTGACATCATTCACGCAAATCCTCGTTGGTTACAAACCATCACCCATATGGCCAGTAATAGTACTAGTAATCGCATGTGGAGCACTATCCGGCTTCCATAGTCTGGTGGCTTCAGGAACATCAGCGAGACAATTAAACTCGGAGCTAGATGCATTATTCATAGGGTACGGCGGTATGTTTACTGAGGGTATTGTTGCACTAACTGTGGCATTAACTGTGGCAACAACATTACCTCAGTCCTTCTCAATGCTTTCCTCAATCACTTCGTGGCCTACTGGAGTTCCTAAAAACATGTATACATTCGTAGTAGCAAACACTTTAGGTGCCTTCACCCAGGGATATGGCATATTACTTCACAACGCATTTGGCATTGATATTATTTATGGCGCAATATTCGCGGGCTTATGGTTCGCAACATTTGACTTCGCGGTCCTGGATACCGCAAATAGACTCGCAAGGTGGACATGGACTGACATACTCGAACCCCTAAGAACTAGGGCACCTAAGCTCTTTGAAGCATTAAATAATAGGTATTTTGCATCGTTGATACCGTTAATAATAGCTGGTAGTCTTGCGTACACAGGAACAATAGCCTACGTATGGCCAGCATTCTCGGGCGCTAACCAGCTTCTTGCCGCCTTAGCATTGTTAACAACATCATCGTGGGTAATGTTCGTACTTAAGAGACCACGTAAGGCATCCCTTGCAATACTAATACCAGCATTATTCCTATGGGTTACTGTGACAACGGCATTATTCTGGTACGTAATCGTTGTTTCATACCCAACATTTATCGCTGGTCTTCAGAAACATATATTCACCACTATGTACTCAGGCCTTGCCCTCACAATAATAGCTTCGATCTTAATAATACTCGACCTATACATGATGGCCGAATTCATAAACTACGCAATTAAGAGGAGGGGTGAGGTCGTTGCAGCAAAGAAATAATGCGCTTAGTAAAGTATCTAATGCCATAAAGTCTCTGTTTAAGTACCATGAAGACTTCATGAGATATGAATCCACAAGAAGCATGTACAATGAATACGCAGAACTACTGAACATATTTTTAATACTAATTTTCGGAAACTTAATAGGTGTACCGTCACCACCACTTTCAATAACGCTAAGATTATTACCTTATGCGGTTGATGAGCTAAGGTATTTTGTGAATAAGGCAGGGAGGACTGAGGACTTGATATCTGACCTAGTTGATGCGTTTAACCTTGAAATATAGCCTTTCTTTTAATTATTTTAAAATATTTTATTTTATTTTTAATAATTTCATAATTTTTAGAAATAAAACCATAGATTATTATTCAGAACTATTATATTACATTCTTATAATGTCATTAGCATTTAATTTAATTTCTCTACCAGGTATTACTTAAAAAAATAATAATATTGATCATCGTTTGTTATGACCGTAAAATCAACTAAAAATGTACCTACATGGCGTAAGGTTGTTGCTGGCATACTCTTTATAATACCATGGATATACTACACGTTGCTACCGTTATATAATACCGTTCAGCCCGAACTTGGTGGTGTGCCATACTTCTACTGGTCCCAAACATTATGGCTCTTAATATCCTCAATACTCTTCGTAGTGGGTGTAATCCTACTTTACCCAAGTAAGAGGTGAAGGAGCATGGTAAGCCCATTGATAGGCCCACTGGGTTGGGTATATTCCTCGGCTTCTACTGAGCAAGGTGGAGGCGCGGCGACTTAAGTCAGTTGCATGAGTGAGCTTGGCTGGTCGCAGGTTAGGTACATTCCTTATATGGTTCCTCGTTGGTGCCGACTTATATACGGCTTATACCTTTGTTGCAGTGCCATCAGGCATATTCGCCAGCGGCGCCCTCTATTTCTATGCTGTCCCTTACGTGGCCACGGTATTCGCATTAGCCACCGTCACCATGCCGGCACTCTGGAGGTGGAGTAGGTTGAGGAATTACGTCACTGCCGCCGACTTCGCTCAAGACAGGTTCAACAGTAGATTACTCGCCGGTTTCATAGCCGCCACGGGAATAGTCGCCGAGTTTCCATACATAGCCCTGCAAATAGTTGGTATGCAGGCCGTACTAACAATAATGCTCCTCGGTGTCGTCAATAACGTGAAGTTTGTCAGCGATGTTGCATCAACAATCTCCTTCGTAATACTTGCCGCATTTACGTATACCAGTGGACTTAGGGGTGCTACGCTAACGGCCGTGTTTAAGGATGCCCTCGTATTTTTAGGCGTCATTGCAATACTTGTAGCCGTGCCATTTGCAATACATGGTGGCTTTGCAGCCGCATTTAAAGCCGCAACGCTAAAGGCATTGCCGACGGGAGTCTCCACGTTGAAGGATCCATACTTCATAACATACACGACACTTTGGGTAGGTAGTAGCCTAGCCCTGTATCTATATCCTCATTCCGTTAACGGTGCGTTGAGTGCTGAGAGTGATAAAAAGCTCGCCATGAGCACAGCCCTACTGCCCATATATGGCATTGCATTGGCACTGCTCGCAATGTACGGTATATTGATATATGGCAGTCCAGAAGCCATGAAGATACTAAACCTGTTCCCTGCGTCGACCAGGGGTATTTTGGTAATACCGACACTGGCAGTGACAACATTACCCGAGTGGCTAGCCGCCTTAGCCCTACTTGGCGTTTTCGTTGGTGGGCTCGTGCCTGCCGCAATAATGGCCATGGCGCAGGCTAACCTGTTGGTTAGGAATGTAATCAAGCCACTTTACCCAAGGATAACGCCTCAGGGCGAGACTAGGGCTGCTAAGTGGGCCTCGGTGATCTTCAAGTTCCTGGCGCTGGGCTTCGTATTCATTGTCCCAGCGACCTACGCAATATGGCTTCAATTACTTGGTGGTATAATAATTACGCAAACCCTACCTGCGGTGTTCCTAGCCTTATTACGGACAAGTTTGATAAGTATTCATTAATGACTGGTTGGGCCGTGGGGCTTGGGCTTGGTGTTTACTTATTCGTAACGCCGCATAAGCCCTCTGCAATGTTACCACTTTACCCAATAGCTGGGCATTTCGTATACATAGCCGTCATAGCCCTAGCCATTAACCTACTAATAGTCCTTGTGGGCACTGGCATAGCCATGGCTGTCAGGGGAGGAAGGAGTCGATGAGGTAAGGATAGGAATAAGAAATGTTTATTTACTCAAAATCGCAATCAATCAATTCGTGGTCTTGGTAAGGGTTATTGAGAAGTCGGACATGTACCTGAGGGCTGTGGTGGATGGTGTAACGCCACCACTCGTTAATTCATTACGTAGGGTACTCATCTCTGACGTGCCCGTGCTCGCAATTGACGAGGTAATAATACTGGACAACACCTCAGTGCTTTACGACGAGGTGCTTGCTCATAGGCTATCCATGATACCGATAAAGACCGACCTAAAGAAGCTGCCTAAGATTGAGGAGTGCGAGCAGGAGTTAGTCGACCCAAGCCTATGCCAGGTTAGGTTTGAGCTTAATGTTGAGGCTAAGGAGCCCATGGTTGTCTATAGCAGGGACTTGAAATCTGATGATCCTGAGGTTAGGCCTGTGTATGAGGACATACCAATCGTCAAACTAGTGCCAGGGCAGAAGATAGTGCTCGAGCCTACGCAAGGCTCGGCAGGGCTAGGAATCACGCCAAGTGGCAAGCAGGTTTAGCGTCGTATTACTACTACCCCAAGGTCACCGTGGTCGGTAAGGCTGACGATAGGTGTAAGGTATGCCTAGAGATATGCAATGGCGCCCTTGATATTAAGGATGACGGTTCGATAATGATCAATGACGCACTCAAGTGTACCTTTAATAAGTGGAAGACCTGTGAGCAGGTCTGCCCGGCGCTAAGGGTTGATTGGGATGAGAATAAGTACGTGTTTTGGGTTGAGAGCTTCGGCAATATGCCGGTTGAGGATATGGTTAGGGAGGGGTTCAGGATACTCAAGGGTAAGTTCCAGGAGTTTATAAGTGAATTAGAGCTTGAGTTATCGAGGGGAGTAGCACCACCCAGCGAGGCAACGGCTGAAAAGGCTCCTGAGGAGACTACTCCAACGGGTGAGGAGGTTGGTGAGGAATTCGGTACTGAGGAGGGACCGACCGAGGAGTGATACCATTAACGTCTACGGCTGCGAATTATTTAAAAAGGGTTGCGTTGCCGTTAGACAGGCATGCCGCCAAACCCAACGGGCCCTACTAACGCGGAGCTTCGTATGTTGATTAGATTCCTTAGGCGTGCGGCTAATGAGTATAAGGCTGCGATTTGGGACTACGTAGCCGACCTGCTTGAGAAGCCCACTAGGCGTAGGGTCGAGGTTAATGTTGGTAAGATAAACAGGCTCGCTAATGATGGAGACATCGTTATCGTGCCTGGTAAGGTGCTTGGTTATGGAGTGTTGAGTAAGAAGGTCACAATAGCTGCGTGGTCCTTCTCGAAGGGCGCTCTTGAGGCCATTAAGAGGGCTGGCGCTGAGGCGATCACAATACCTGAGCTTGTTAGGAGGAATAATAAGGGTAGTAATGTTAAGATAATAATCTAGGGTGGTGGGCATGAGTAGTAGGGTTATCGTTGTTGATAGGAATCCCCCGGAATTAAACGAGGTGGTTATTGACGCCACAAACCACGTTGTTGGTAGGCTGGCCTCAATAGTGGCGAAGTGGGCGTTGGAGGGTAGGAGAGTGGTCATTGTTAATGCCGAGAAAGCCGTTGTCACTGGGGACTTCAACATGGTACTTAATTGGTATAAGACGAGGATTAGCGAGTGGTTAACGCACTACAACCCTGAGAAGGCTGGCCCGAAGATACCGAGGAAGCCCGACAGGATTTTGAGGAGGGTTATTAGGGGTATGCTGCCTAGGAAGGAGTTCAGGGGTAGGCAGGCATACAAGAGGATTAGGGTCTTCATGGGCGTTCCACCGCAGTACATGAATGTTGATAAGGTGATGATCAAGGGCGCATTACTAACGGTTAGGCCAGGCGCTAAGTATGTGACTCTTGAGGAGCTTTGGAGCCACATAGAGCCTAAGCAGTACGAGGCCTGGAGAAAGGCTAAGGAGGCTTGGGAGGCTAAAATGGCGAAGCTTAAAAAGGCTGAGAGTAAGGGTGGTAACGCATGAGCGAGCAGGGCAGTGAATCAACGGCATTACCAAGGCCAGTACCAAATGCCACGGTTCAGGAGGTAGCTGGGGCTAGGGTGGTTATCGCTGTTGGTAAGAAGAAGACGGCGATTGCCAAGGCAATTGTTAGACCTGGTATTGGTAGGGTTAGGGTTAATGGCGTGCCAATTGAGATTTGGCCCATTGAGATGGCTAGGATGAGGATGATGGAGCCACTACTGCTCGCTGGTAAGGAGTTAATGAGTAAGGTGGATATCGAAGTAACGGTTAGGGGCGGTGGTTTCATGGGGCAGGCAACTGCCGTTAGGATGGCCATCGCAAGGGGCCTGGTTGAGTACTTCCAGAATTCTAAATTGCTTGATCTTTACATGGCCTATGACCCATCAATGATCAAGGGAGACCCAAGGAGGACGGAGCCTAAGAAGCCAGGGCTTAAGCACGCAAGGAGTAAGAGACAGAAAGCATACAGGTAATCCCAGACATTACAACAATTATGGGGTACTGGTGAAGCTGAACTAAGCGTGTATTTATATTAATAAATACGAGACCCAACTCATGAAGTAATATTAAGGTATAAAAAGGACAAATTCATGTCTCTTCTTTATAACTTAATGCATATCGTACATATATAAAAGAAAAAGAGGGAATTTTTAAATTAAGTTATAAACATGAATCTTGCTGTTATGCTATGTTTGGAAGTCTTGGTACATGTTGCATGTTGTTCCTTGGTTGTACATCTGGGTGTATATCACGTTGGAGCCTTCAAGCGTGTTATTGGCTAACGGGCCTTGGTATAGGTTCACGTTGGAGCAGAATTGGAATTCGCCAGAACCACCTGGGTTAAAGTTTACAAAGCCTCGTACTAAAGTCTCATTCGGGTACAAAAGACTTACTCCCGCCCAGACCACGTTGGATCTGTACCAACGATTCGTGTATTGGGATGGAATGCTTATGCACGTGTAGAGGGTATCGTAGACTTCGTATGCGATTGGTATCTCCACCTCCTCACAAACCTCACTAATCAAGCCATTACTCACCTCATAGG
>NZ_BBDM01000012.1 GCF_001316245.1 Vulcanisaeta sp. JCM 14467
CGTTGTCGTGGACGCAATACCAGTGAGGGACCAGGAATTCTGGATCGACACACCACCGCCGGAGAGAGATTCCGAACTGGGCATTGGCCTAAGGGTAGCATGGCAAACGCCAATACACAGGGAAGCCGTAAGAAAAGCCCTAGAATCGGTGATGCAATGAACAGGGTCAAACTGAGGTTCGCGAACCTGGAGGTTAACTTCGTTGATAGGGAGCAAGCCATCAAGTGGATCGAGTACTGGGCGAGCAGGGGCATGGCACTTCCACACGTGATCTATGGGCCAGAGGGATGCGGCAAATCAGCATGGCTAAGGCAGGGAGCCGAACTACTCAGGGAATTAGGCTTCGACGTAATCTACGTGAATCCAATCGAGTCAGCATTCACGGTAGAACTAGGGATTGAGGACCTAAGAAACAAACTAATGAACCTAATACGCGAAGCCACCTCACAGACCACCTGGGGCAGGGTGATTTGGTCCATCATAGACATAGCCAGGTCACTAATTGAAGCCGGGACACGTAAGCTCGCGATTATCGTCGATGACGCATTCCAAGTAATCGGCATTGATAAAGCCGCAATATACGTGAAGGGACTACTCGGAATACTCGAACACCCACCCGCCAGTTACGACAAAATAATAGCCATCGCAGCCACAAGCGAGGGAGTCAGCCTAGGCGAGATCGGCAGACACTCATGGTCAGACACAGCGCCAATATGGAACATGAGCAAGGAGGGGTTCAGGCAACTCTACGAGCAATTACCAGAGCTCAAGCCAGACTTCGAAGAGATTTGGAGGCTGACTGGTGGGAACCCGAGGATGCTCGAGAGGCTCTACGAGAGTGGGTGGATGGTTGATAAAGTCATTAATGATCTCGTTAGGGAAAAGATGATAACGCCGAACTTCACCAGGAAGTGGTCGAACCACCTCAGGGAGGCTATTGAGGACCCAGACTACCTATGGTACAACGCACCGGAGGAATTGACCAATGAACTCATTGAGAAGAACCTCATAATATACTTCCTACCTGAGAGGGACCAAAGGTTTTGGGTCGACCAACCACCGCCAGAACAAGACCCAGAACTCGGAATAGGAAAACACGTCGCATGGCAAACACCAATCCACAGGGAAGCCATAAAAAGAGCACTGAAGGAAGAAAACTAACACAAATCACTCCTCCTAATCAACCAACCCTGCAAATACATGGCATTGAACCCTCCTAAAGCAAATCTTAATAGTATCAGTATCTTTGAACTTCTATTAGGGCTCACCGGTCAGGTTGAGGCATATACCTGAAATTATGTCTTTATCTACTAATATCCTCATAAAATAGTCTAATAAGTTAGCTAAATCAATAAATTGCTTCACGGCATCCTTTGCGATTGATTTAATATCTCCATATTATTCACGGCTTATGATTGCTAATACTTCTCGGAGTTGAAGACAAAGTCTCATGGTAAGGGTTTATATATTAGTTAGTAGCATATGTAGAGATTTATTTCATAGGATATTACCCTTCTATTTCAGGGTAAAAATTATTTGTTTATCGGCATTAACTCTCTTAGCATAAGGGCTTCGTGTTTTGCATAGCCTTATCAATTTGGCTTAGCTGGTAGGGGAGATACTACATTATTACGTTCTGAGGAGGAACGCTTAAAGTTCTAGGTAATTCTTTATATTGTGGGATATTACACGCCAATTGTACGTTGTCTCGATGTCCATCCTCGCGTTAATATCCAGCTTGTTCCTTAACTCCTTATCATTTATTAATTCAAGCATTGCCTGTGCCATTGCATTTATATCATCCAAGTTCACCATATACGCATTATACATATGCCTAAGCACGCCCAGTGCCCCTGGCGTTCTCTCCGCTATTATTGCCCCCCCACTAGCCATGTACTGAAACATCGTTGACCTCTCGGCAAGATAAACAGATGGAAATTTAGTAGCAGTCAATACCTTAATGTCCAATGCATGTAGCAATGATAGTCTAAGTGGGTCGTTGAACCTTGTCTGGTTAACATACACGTAGTTCTTAATACCGTACCTCCTAACTATCGGTATTATTGACCTCGATGTTTGAAGAACAAGAACTGCATCGCCCTTAACCTCTCTTTCTACTAATTTAAATGCACGTACTATCTTCTCCACGCCTATCCTCTCCTCACCATTTACATACCACATGCCACCACTATAACCAATGAGTATTTTCCCCTCGACATCCTTATATCTCTCGAAGAATATAGTAGTTGGCACCTTCATAGGGTCGAATTGATTTAAATCAATGCCGAAGGGTACGTACCTCACGTTGTTAATCCCGATCCTTTTGAGCAGTATGGCGATTGCCTTTGACCATGCCCATACTTGCTCTGCTTTTCTTAATACGTAGTAATCCAACGCATTCATACGTAGTCCCTGTGGACTACAACTCCATAGGTCCATTAAGTCAATGATTACCCTCTTACCAGCCCTTATGGCTGCGAGCGCACCCATCGTATTCAGTATTATTACGGTCCTTTCACTTATTTTTCTAAAGAATGGCATATATAGGGATTCTATTAGTAAGGCCGTTAATGAATCCACCCCATTTATTTGCGGACAATCATGAATCCTCGGTAACGCATAAATCATGTTTTTACTATTGATAGCACTAGCTCTGATTTTATTCAGTAAATGATCAATGATTGCTCTCGAATTATAAATCTTCAGTAAACTTCCTAATGCACGCTTAATAAATAACGGTCTTGGATACATATTTAAATCATAGCCCGTTATGTAGGCTGCTATTGCTTCATTACTTCTCATGGTCTTTTATCTTAGGCTTTATTTAAGGCCCTTTATTATTTTTTACCATCTTAACCTTAGTATGATCATTCTTCGAAACTAAAGTTTTTGATAGTTAATTTCGCATATTAGTTTCACCTAATGCACACATTATTGTCCCATGTCTTTTAAGCCCAACCTTCACTGCGATTTCATTATGCGCATAAGCCCTGCACTTGAAGCCCAATGCCTCAATGGTTTAATCAGTTGATCCGCCGTGTAATTCCTAAGGTACCCACTATACTCTATACCTTTAGGATGTAAGTATAAGTTTTCATTTTCTACTTATTGAAATTGGCTATTATGTAGCTTGAATATTCATTGATACGTTGGAGCTTTTTATGGGTTTCATGGCTATGCTGTAGCCTAGGTTCTTGAGCCTTGTCACTATTGGTTCTGACCCCTTGTGGTATTCAATGATTATTTGCCAAAGGCCCTCAGGGTCTCAGGCTCTGCTGAGTTAATCACCTCATACTCACAACCCTCACAATCCATCTTGAGGATACCGTTTGATACTCCATATTCCTTAACGAGCGTCCTTAGTGTAATGGTTCTAATCCTAACTGACTCGCTGGACTTGTGGGTCATTGGTCTGAAGAGGACGTAATCACGGATCTCTTGGGTTGGTGCATATGTGAATCCATCAGTGTCTGATACCGCCGCATTTAGTAATACGACTTTGTCCTCAAGCCCGTTGATTCTTACATTCATTAACGCCTTCTCGTAGAGTGATGGGTATGGTTCGAGGGCAATAACCCTCTCAGCACCCCTTAAAGCGAACAGTACCGCCGTGTCCCCAATCCCAGCACCAACATCAACAACCACACGGCCACTAACATCAACATCATCATAAGCACCACCAAGGAAATTCTCAAAAAGAATATCGTAAATGAACGAAATCGGGCTAGTAAGCCTGATGCTTTTATTCGAATATGAAAACTCTATAAAACTGGGAGGAATAACCGCTAAAGGAATATCCCTGTACCTAAGGTTAATGCGTGAATCAAGACAATGAACATCATTAATATTCCCATCATAATAACTATTAACTATGAATGAGTAGAGGTCAGGACTAAGCCCATGCACCAAGCCACCACACCTAACCATGACAAGACCACTGGCCAAACCATGCTTAATAAGCAAATACCTAACAGCAGCACCAAACCAATTCCCAAACAAACGCCTCGTAGATAATACTGCACGAAGAGACATTGGCTTAGTTAGACTTAATTAATTAAAAATATTTTCTGTCGACATATCCTTCCTGATTTAATAATGCATGTAGAATACCCAACCCTAATGACTTTAGGAGTTCCTAAAACCATCGTGGAATAGAACAATTAGACCCCAATACAGTAATTGGCCTAAGTAAATATGTGAGTGTATCTTTCTTTCTTTAAATAATATCGTTGAGTTTCTAGCAATATAGTAATACCTCCATGGTGGCTCATAGCTTACAGTCCTTCTTAGCAGCGGTATGTAAATTTCATTTCCTATTTTATGATCAATCAACTTACAGTTTAATTCAAGCGTTAGAAAACCCATTTTCTTAACCCTGAAGTATAGATCGAAATCTGCTTGGTCAAGGAAGAAGTCGGACCTACAGCATGTTCTTAATGCAATATCATGTCTAATTAAACTACCTGAAAATGCAATAGTGCGTGCATCATAAACCCTACAATCACCCCTCACTGATCCTAACCTTATTATGCCCACCTTATCCCTAATTTCTTTCGGTATTTTCTCGAGGATTTTTAGTGTAGTTCTTACGGCATTTCTCATTATGATTGTGTCGTCGTCTAGGAGTAGGAGCCAGTCTGGGTTATGCTTCTCGACTGCATAGTGAACACCCTTCATTAGTGCATAGGCTACTCCGCTATTGAATAGAAGCCTAATAACACTACAGTTAGGGACTTGACCGCACAACTTCATGATCTCATTAATGTTCCGCGATGCATTATCAACAATGACAACACCATCAACCTCACCAACAAGTGAATCAAGGACAAGCCCAAACCTAACCAAGTCCGGATCATGAGTAACAACCACAGCAACAACACTAGGCATAGTCCAAAATGCATTGATAAGAAGTCACAATTTTAAAATTGTCCTTATTAAGAAATCACGGTTTCGTTTAATAATTATATTAATGGATCATGGATAACACGAAATTTTTTATGAAAAATCAATAATTTGTATTAACGTTAGTAAAACTTATTTTTATTAAGGCGTTGCTGCATTGTATGGTTAGGGCTTCGGTTGTTTGGTTGAACTACAACAGCATGAAGTTCATCAACATTGCCTTAAAAAGCCTTGAGTCGTTCTTGAACCTCGACTTTGTCGATTATGAGTTGATTGTTGTTGATAATGCGTCGAGTGATGGTAGTTTCGAGGTGATTAAGAAATACGTCGAGGAGCATGGGAGGGGCGTTAGAGTCAAGGTAATCAGGAATGATAGGAACCTAGGCTACGCAGGAGGAATGAACACTGACTGAGAGCCAAAGACCTAGACGCCAATTATGTAGCCCTCACATTACAATAACTAATAAAACATTAAAAATTCTGTTTGATCCACGAAACTATTATACAGGGAACAATTCGGAATCGTTGTAAGTCTTGGTAAGTAATTGTTATTCATTACTAAGCGAATATGGTCTATTGTTTTTCCATCTAAAAATAATGCATTAATTTATTTACGGCCACTGTCTCGCTGTTACTTTAAGGTGTTTGGTTAGTAGCAATGTTTTTGAACTACAGGAATGGCTAACCATTAAGCAAACCTAAACTTACCTTAATCTTAATGGCGTATTACGTAATCTTAACACTTTCGACACCCCCTACTCACCACATAGGCACCCACATTACCAACCAAACCACGCCTAACCAAAGACCTCAAAAGCACCATGAACTTCGTATCATAAACAATAGCCGTCAAGGGCTTCCTCGCCTTAATTGCGAAGATGATTGCGTGATGCCTCATGGCAATGACACGATCAAAGTAATTAAATAGGCAGAGAACCTGCAATGGGCTCAATTCCTCAGTGATAATCCTCAACTCAGGGACGCGGGACTTGAGTAACCAGGCGATTATGATGTCGTCATCGAAGAATTTATCGGCGAAGCTACCAAAACCGAAGGGGATGAAGACGACCTTGGAGAGCCCGCCCTCAACCATGTACCTACGTATCAAACCAGCCATAAAATCAACAACAAACCCATTAGTCACACCATCAAGAGTCCTCAAATTAACACCAAGAACATCACCAACAACCAAGCCAAACCTCACAGCTCTACATTAGGTATGATGCGGAAACTAAGCCCTACCTCTGTAAATTAGCCATCCTTGTAGGTATATTACGTCGAATCTCTTTAGTGCGAAGCTCCTCAGTGTCTCCTACGGTGTCTCGACCAACAGCTCACCGACGAGGTTGGGACTTATGTTTAGGATTATTTCCTCACCGGTTAAGTCCTTGAATACCTTTACCAACTCATGCCGCGTTGGGGTTTCATTCCTTGTCACTAACATAATGTACGGCTGGAGCTACTTTATCACGCTTAACAAGCCAGTTAAAAACTAAATAATAGTCATTACTTAAGTCATGGACATTTAACTTAAAAAGTAACCCTCTTACCAATGCATTTAACGTATGAGGGTTCTCGTTGGTGTTCCTACGTTTAATAATTCGAGGTTTGGATATACTATTAGGCAGACTCTTGAGCCTTGGCTAACCAGTCGTTTAGGGATTTTCGTGTGATGATTGTTTATAAGCCGAGTCCTGGTGATAGGACTCTCGATGTTGTTGATGAATTCAGAGACAAGCTCGACATTGAGGTTAAGATCCAAAATGAGGGCTTCTTCGAGGAGGCTATGAACATGATATTCGAGGCATCCAGGGACTACGACATAACACTAACCACAGACGACGACGCAATACCAACAACGTCATGGATCCAAGAACACACAAACATGCACAAACAACATGAAAAAATAGGAATATTTCGAGGAATGATAAACAACGTATTCATAGATGAACGTCATTTACATATTATTTTACATATTACTATGCATATAATTGGTTATTACAAACCGCTCCTACCAGAACTCAGAAACTATGTAATTTTTATAAATGACTCAGGATTATTGGCATATAATAGTGGTCTCATTAAGGCGATTGCGAAGAGTAATGCAACAATGTACTATAATGTTGCTCGTGGTGTTAATATGAGTTTTAAATCGAGATTTATCGATGACTTTAAATTACCGGGTGCAACAATACGTGGCCTTCACAATGAACAGCTATTACTACTTCATTACCTTAATAATCATAAGTTCCACACGGCATGGTTTAAGGGTGGTGATGTTGTGCACATTGATCGTGAATCTATCTCAAGATCCAAGAATCTTAAATCACGATTTATGATCGACGTTGAGACTATGCTATTACCATACATGATTACTCAATACGGAGTCAAAATCAACCTCAACAAGTTAAAGAGGTACCATGAACTTATAAAAATATATTCAAGATTTAGAAAAACAATAGTGATAAGGGCATATGAGTCAGGATTAAGGCTCGCGATAGAGGCTATTGAGAACAATTACGAACCAAGGGAAGTAAGGAATAAACTAATTGAATTAAACAAAGAAGTAAATATAATAATATAGATGGTGAACCATTTTAATCTTGATGGTTTAATAATTAGCAGCCTTTAAAAATAGCCATATTTAACTAGCAACGCCTTAAATTAACGCAACAAGCAACTAAGCTAAATTTACTTCGTTGTAGTTATTTGGTTAAGTACTACGCATTTAAAGTATACCCCTGATATTCCTGTTGGGTTTAGGCCACGTATTTCAATGGAAAGCGCCGGTGTCGTTAAATTGAATTGTAATGGAACACCTATCCATTCATTGGGTTTAGGGAACATGCTGCAACTTACCGTTTTAGTAGTAAGTATCTGTGTTCCATAGTTGTTTGCTACATCAAGCGTTAATAACGTTCCATTACATGGCCTAGTGATCATTAGATACACCGTAGCCTTATATGAACCTGGCATAAGTATTAAATACGGACCAAACCAGAAGACGGGGCCGCTAGCATTAGGTGGCCAGTAATAGACTATTTCTCCATGCATGTCCTCAATACGTACAGGAGAGCCTGATATTAAGTAGAATGATGTTGCTGGTAATGTCATGTTTATGGGGACCTTTAGTATGGGTGGACCTGTATAGTTCTTCATAAATAGGTAAATGCCATCTATGTCAACTAATAGTCCATAGTTCTGGGTTAGGGCCTTAATCATGCCTTGTTGCGAGCCCCATATATCTCCGTTTGCCGTTATTAGTATGTATGTAACGTTTAATTTCTCCGTAAATGCACTATATGGAGCGTAATATGGTATTACATAGGCGTTGATATCGTTAGCGTAGTGAGGGAATAAGTTATTTATTGTCAATATACTTACGTTATTGGGTATTAAGTTTCTGATAATGTTTAGGTAATTTATAGCTCTTGAGTGAATACTAAAGATAAAGGTCCATAGATTTGAATTTACGAATGGACTTAATAAATTGAATAATGCAAAATACGATATGCTTATTATGAATGATGCCACTACAATACGTTTTTTTATGCTTAATCTTTGTAATGCCCATGATGTATGCTATGAATATTTGCGGCACAAAATACGTTGCATATTGATAGGGTATCTCGTAATAAGCCGAATAATTTGATAGTGATGAGAAAATAATGTATGGTAGAGCAGGGAGTGACCATATGGGCTCGAGTACCGATGCAAATAATGGTAATAAGTTTACCATGAAGTAACTGACCTTTATTTTATAATTTACTGCTAAAAAGTTAATCACAGCATAAACATGTTTCCTAATATAACCGAGTAAGCCCATAATAGGACCTTTATAGCCGGCGATTGCTGATGGAATATAAGTAACGCTTGACTTTGCTGGGTTAAATATACCGGTTATTTTTGGTGTTATCGTCAAGAAAATTAAAATCACTAAAATGTAAAGTATGGTATATGATACCTTGTATTTTATCGTTATCTCCTTATTCTTAATAATGCTGTATATTATAGGTATCAATAATGCTAAGGCTATTATTTGTGTGAATTCAATTATCATTAAAAATAATGCTAAAAATATAAGCGATTGTGTATATCTTTTCTGTATAAAATAGTATATGAGTAGAAAATATATTAATGGTATGAAAGCCTCTACGTGAAAATCGAAATATATTAAGCCACTTAGTCCTGGTGCCAATAAATATATTAATGCTACCATGAACGATACAAATCTATCTTTTGTTAAATTTATTGTAATGAAGTAAAGAGGTATTGTCGCTCCATATACTAGTACTGCCTGTATCGCTAGTAGTGTTAAGGCGTGCGGGCTCAAGTAATAAATTGGTACTAAGGTAAATAAAATTGGTGAGAAGTGGGTGCCTAAGAAGCTACCGCTAGGATTTATGTAAAGTTCAACAGTATAATATAGGGGTTTATGGTAATAGGCTGTGGTGTATAGGGCTTGCATGAAGATTCCTAGATCCCATGCTGTGGAATTGTACGTTAAATGTTTAATGTAAGACAATGTTGCTGACAATACTATGAATATGGCAGTTATTATCATTGTAGTTAGCAGAAAATGATCGTTCTTTGTCATCGTTATAATTTTTATTAATGCCCTTAGTAGGATAATGAGTAATCCTGATAAGTACAGTATTGATGATACGTACATTACCGAGTAATAAATAGAGCTTGTGAGAATGTTAATATAGCTTAAAATCCATAGTATATAGTATTGAATCATTAATAGCACTGAGATCCGAATTGCCCATTGCGAGTTTAATTCCTTAATAATGGGATTAATAACGCCCATTCTTTGCATTCAATTTATATGATGATTTTAAGCATTATGACCACGTACTATATTCATTAATTATTCGTTCTTTTAGTTTTTCTTGACTTTTGGTCTATGTCTTTCTTGCTTTTTAAGTATTTTTCTCCGTCGATTGATTTTCCAGGTATTTATTGCGTTGTGTAGTGTGGGCTTAGTATGTGCTCGGTCTTTGGTGTTATGCCCATTTTTGGTAGTAGCTTCCTGCTAGGTTCATTGTGTACCTCGAGTTGTAGACCATGAACGAGCCATCATACATCCTGTACAGCCTCGACAATACCAGAATAGGGTTTGGTTTTTCACGTTGCCGTGCTCGTCGATTATGAAGTCTATGAAGGATAGTCCGTGCATTATCACTGGGCCTTTGTTGTATGGTATGTAGTTTGGGTGGTTGTTTATGATTAGGTCGCAGTCCTCCACGTATTTGCCGATTGACTTCCTGAGTCTCACGTGGTTTATGTAGTTTGTGAGTAGTGAGTGTGGGTCGTAGGATGCCTTGAAGCCCACGTTGATGCGTCTCATTGGGTACTTCGGCTTAACTTTCACGTTTCCGACGACCACGAACTCAACGGAGTGACCGAGCTCCGTGAGTGCCTCGGCCATTTGCATGGCGTAGACCTGCCCGCCACCGAGTCTGGTGAATTCCTCGAGTATGCAGACCCTCATTACTGGTTTCCCTGGTTTGCTTCGGTTAATAAGTGTTGGGCTGTTCAGCTGCCCATTTTGTGGTTCATTGCATGCCTAACTCGGTCTTTAAAGCCTTGAGGGTGTTCTCGAGTTCGTCGTTCCACCTAATTCTTGGTTTTAGTTCCTCAACCTTCCTTGCTAATTCCTTTAGTAGTTCTGTCACGGCTATTGCCGCTTCCTCCCTATTCCTGTACTTACTCACGGCCAAGTCAGGGTCAGGGCCGTTATATTGGTAGTCATGTAGTTCTAGGGCTGTGCTTGTGGCGAAGTATATCCCTGAGTATCCGATGTCGTTAAGCATTTTGGATAGTGCCTTCATCTTGCTCGTCGGGATTCTGGGCACGGCTCTATCTGCGAGCCATCTCCTCTCTTCATCCGTTTTAGCTAATTGAACTAACCTATCAAGCTCAAGCCTAAGTAATGCGGCGAGCAGGGCTCTCCATGCCTGGAAGGCCTTACCGGCGGCGTTACGGACAAGGCCATTCCTTAAGAATTTAACTGTGAGGTATGCCTCGACTAAGGACTCAAGCAACCTAGCGCCAATGTAATCCTCCGTAGTAGGCTTAGGCAGGGGCCTCTCAAGGACCTCCGCATCCACGGTATAGCATTTGATTTATTCCTTAAATACATAATGTCACGCGGCAACACAGCCACCCAATTATGGTATGCCCATCCATTGGATAGGGTTATCCAGTCTTGTGCAACTCCTCCCTCAGCACTTTTAGTGCATTCTCGAGTTCATCACCCCATTTAATCTTTGGTTTTAACTCCTCGATCCTCCTGACTAACTCATTAATCAGTAATTTAATGTCTACTGCTGCCTCCTCCCTATCCCTATATTTGCTCACTGCCATGTCTGGGTCTGGGCCGTTGCGTTGGTAGTCATGGAGATTGAGCGCCGTATCTGTTGCGGGGGAGATTCCTGAGTACCCAATTTCCTCAAGCATTTGTGAGAGCCTGACCATCCTCGTGATTGGCACCCTTGGTACTGCCTTGCTCATGAGCCACTTCCTCTCCTCCTCACTCCTCACGACCTGCAGTAACTTATCAAACTCAAGCCTAAGCAGGGCGGTAAGCAATGCACGCCATGCTTGAAACGCCTTACCCGCGGCATTCCTAACCAGGCCCCTATCCAGGAACTCAATGGCCAATTGCGCCTCGACCAAAGTCTCAAGAAGCTTGGCGTTCACGTAATCCTCACTCGTTGGCTTGGGCAATGGTTTTTCAATTATTTCTGTACCCACAGTTTTAATGTGTGTTATTTCCCTTAAAAATACTTATTGTATCGTTACTGAGCAGGGGGACCTACCTGAGCACTTGGTTAGGTGCATCTTCGTGGTTTAGGGGTTAACGCCATCACTTTTGTTGTTGCCTTAGCTTTGGGTATATGAATACGGCCCTGGCTACCATTGCGTAGTACCTTAGTTTCCATGCGTATTCCAGGAGTTCCTTCCTGTTTGTTTCCATGCCCTCCTTCTCGATTAGGTCCGCTATTTGGAATAACTCCTCGATATCGGCCATCGTGTAGTCGTTTGGGTCCTTGTCGAGGAGCTGCTTAAGTCTCTCGTAGACCTTCCACGTGTAGTACTTCGTCCTTGGAATGGGCATTAAGGCCCTAACCAAGCCCCTAAGCGTCATAGCCTCGGTCTGCGTCAGCATGTTCTTACTCTCAAACGTGGCTATTAGGACGTCTGAGAATTGAACAAAGGCATTCTCAAGCCTTGCGAGCCTACCCTCAATACCGTCAACTCTCTCCTCCAACTTGCCGAGCCTATTCTCGAGCCTACTAATTCTGTTTTCAAGCTCACTAACCCTTTCCTCTAGCTTACTAAGTCTGTCCTCGATAGAATTAAATCTATTCTCCAACTCCGTAAACCTGAATTCGATCTCTGCGAACCTTCTACCTAGCCAATAGGCTAGGCTAGCCACTGAAGCGACCACGCTAATCACGGTGGTGATTATTGATACAATATCAACCAATGCCTACACCAGGTTAGAGGTGATTCTGGGAGGATTTATACCTAACGCCACCGCCATTGTAGTCTCTTTACCTGATGCGCGTGGTGATATTCCATGATTATTCGTATTCATGATTGAAAACCCTTAAAAGGTAGGCATTATGGCTTGTTGATTTAATGAGGATTTTGGTTTCTGGTGGTGCTGGTTTTATTGGGAGTAATTTTGTTTGGTATTTGCTTGGTTTGGGTCATGAGGTTCTTGTGTATGATGCGTTCACCTATGCTGGTCGTCTTGAGAATTTGCCGAGTACTGTGAGGATTGTTAGGGGCGATATAGTTGATAGGGATGGGTTGATTAGTGTTGTTAGGGATTTCCAGCCTGATGTTGTGGTTAACTTTGCCGCTGAGACTCACGTTGATAGGAGTATTAGGGATCCTGAACCCTTCATCAGGACTAATGTTTATGGTATCTTCACGCTCCTTGAGGTTACCAGGAGGTTTGATCTACGACTCATACACGTATCCACTGACGAGGTTTATGGTGATTTAGAAGGTAAGGAGCCTGCTAGTGAGGATGCCCCGCTTCGCCCGAGTAATCCGTACTCAGCCACTAAGGCTTCTGGTGATATGCTGATAATGGCTTACTGGAGGACTTACGGTATAAAAGCCTCCATAGTTAGGCCGTCGAATAACTACGGGCCAAGGCAACACCCGGAGAAGTTAATACCTAAGACGATAATTAGGGCTGTCAATAACCTGCCGGTTATTGTTCATGGTGATGGTTCTCAAAGGAGGGATTGGCTTTACGTGGAGGATACGTGCAGGGCCATATGGCTTGTCGCTGAGAGGGGTAGGCCCGGTGAGATCTATAACATACCTGGCTTTAATGAGAGGAGTGTGTTGGAGGTTGTTGAGAAGGTGCTGGAGCTCTTAAATAAGCCCAAGAGCCTAATACGCTTCGTAGGTGATAGGCCGGGTCAGGATAGGAGGTATTTAATGAGGGGTGATAGGATTTTGTCGCTTGGTTGGAGACCGATGGTTAATTGGGAGGATGGGTTGAGGATGACTATTAAGTGGTACCTGGAGAATGAGTGGTGGTGGAGACCGCTCATAAGTGATGAATACTTCGTTAAGGATACGCCTTGGCAATGACCTAGGCGCTTTCTATTGTATTTCCCTCACCAATCACAAGCCTTACTACCCCGCTTGAGAGCTTGACCACGGACTTAGGCCCAATTATGCTGTCAACGAGCCTAGCCCTACCAAGGTCCAGCGATGCCTCGCTCAGTACGAGTGACCTGCTTATACCGCCATTTATTACCACGCCTGACTCAATATCCACGTAGTGCTCGATCACTGTGTCCTTACCAATCACCGAGCCCCTACCAATGTAGGCTGGCCCGTGTACCCTGCCCTCGACAACAGCCCCGCGCTCTATCACGACCCTCCCATTTACCTCGCCCCTGACCTCACCCTCGATTCTTGGCTTGACTTCGTCGAGCATTAGGTAGAGTAGGTCGAGTATGTCCTGGGGTGTTCCCATGTCCTTCCACCAACTATTGGTCACTGAGTAGCCCACCTTCTTGCCGTTGTCTATGAACCACTGGATCAAGTCGGTTATCTCGTACTCACCCCTCGCCGACGGCTTAATCGTACTAAAGGCCCTCTCCACATCTTTCGAGTCCCTGAACATGTATATGCCGGTCATGACGAGGCTGTTGGGTGGTGGTTCCCTGGGCTTCTCGATTAGTTTCACTATCCTGCCGTCCTGGATTATGGCGTTGCCGAATCTGGTTGGGTCTTTATGTCTTGTTAGGACAACGTAAACGTCGTAATCGCCCTCCCTGAACTCGCGAATAAACCTGCCCAAGCCCTCGCCGAAGTAGTTATCGCCTAGGTGGACTATTAATTCTCCGTCTGCGCCATCCTCAATCGCCCTGTGTATCGCATGCGCAATGCCAAGTCTCTCCCTCTGCTCTGAATACCTAATGCTCACGCCAAGCTTGAGCCATCACCGAGCAACTGCCTGAATAGGAAGCCTAGGTGTCCGACGACCACGTAGATGTTGTTAATGCCGTTGCTCATTAGTCCCTCTATTATTCTTGTGACCAGGGGGTTTCCCATTATTGGTATTAGGGGCTTGGGCAGTGTGTATGTTAATGGCCTGAGCCTGGTGCCTTCGCCTGCCACGAGTATAATGCCGTTTATGTTCATCATGATCTTATTGGAAAATGGTTTTAAAGTATTTCATGGGGTTAGGTAATGTTGTTGATTATCCATAATACTTAAAATACGGTGGGTGATCATTCCGTGAATGGTTAAGGAGAATGCTGTTGTTGCTGTTGTGTTGAATTACTTGCCAACCGCGGTTAACTACGTATTGGCCGTTGCCTACATAATCGTTCTTACCAGGTACATACCACTGACTCAGTACGGATACTACAACGCGCTCTTCGCAATCATAAACTCAATTGGTGCCTTAATACCGATACCAGGTGTTACGAACGCCATTGCCAGGGAGGGGGCGATTGAGTATGCCAGGGGTGGTGATGCCAAGCCCTACTTTGCTGCCATGGTCTTTATGTCCCTGGTCATGGCGGTGATCTACGGCCTAATCATCGCATTGGCAACACCGATATACCTAAGCAATGGCATACCGGGTTGGCTCCTTGGCACTGTGTACATCTACATTGGCGCCGTATTCGCTCAGTCAGTGGCTGGTGCCCTCGGCCTATATCTGTGGTTGTTGGGTAGGGTTGCGTCTCAGGGCATGGGTTCAACGCTTAACATGCTCGTGATGAGGGTGTTCCAGGTCTTGCTCATTGTTGTTATGCGTAATGTCTATGCCCTGGCCCTCTCGGTACTCCTTGGCTCCCTGGCGCAGTTACTGTATTACCTAGGTATTGTTAGGGGTTTTGCGGATCCTCGGGCTGGGATTGACGTTGTTAGGGGTAGGGCTAGGTACCTACTTGAGTTTGGTTTTCAGTCATGGATACTTGGTTACATGGGTACGTTAAGTTTCAATTTACTTACTTACCTTGTCTACATATACCTTGGGCCTGGGTATACCGGCATCTATGGATTAGCCACCGCGATAGCGAGCGCGGTTACTGCGTTGGGCCCCGCGGTCTCCACAGTGATGAATAGTAGGATATCCCAGGGACTGGGTTCTGGGATTGACGTGGGTAGGACGTTCCGTGATTACGCAATACCATCCTTCATAGCTGCTGCGCTACTTGCCCAGTTAATAGTCCTTGCATTGCCAACCCTACCAATTATTGGCATAATCAACGGTGAGTATGTCGGGGTCATACCCTACGCCTCAGTACTCCTCGCTACACGCCACTCGCCGTGATAGTGAGCATCTACACGTCATACTACTGGGTCATTGGTAGGGGTTGGCACGCATTAATTGCAAACATCGCAGGGTTGGGCCTTGGTGTGCTGGCTTACATGATCTTTCACCAACTCGGCATATACATGGCAATAACCAGTAACTACCTAATCTATGCATTTGCATTACTGATTTATTGGCTTAACGAGAGGTGGAGTGTTAGAAGTATGAATGTCCTAGCCATCGGCTTATCCCTAGCCCTAACCATAATCTCCTCCTGCGCCCAACCAATCCAGGACCCACCAATCACCTGGCCACTAACGCAGTTGATCACCATAACTGCATTATTGATCATCCTCTACGTAATCAAGCCACTACCCAAATCCCTAGTTAATCAGGTACCGGGGTTCACGAAACGATTGATCGCACCCTTCACCAGGGTAGACGGCTAAGCAGTATTATTCCTAATAGAAAGGCAGCAAATGCTTACTGAGATCCTCCCTCAATTTGCAATAAGCTTTTATTTAAGTCCCGTGGAATTACTAATGATAATGTCTCTTCGTGATGAGTTCCTGAGGCTGTTGAAGGAGGATGAGGTTTTTAGGTATGCGGTGTTGGGTATTACTGATGTTCAAGCCGGCATTAGGCAATTGACCGATGCACTGGATAAGGTGCTAGAGGTCGTTAGGGGCTTGGCCGAGGCTGAGGCAAGGCATATGGATCTCACCGGGCAGGTATTCGAAATCACGAAGCAATTAGCCGAGGGGCAGAGGCAGGTTCTTGAGGTTGTTAAGGGCTTGGCTGAGGGTCAGGCTAGGCTTATGGATGCCGTTAGGCAGTTGGCCGAGAACCAGGTTAAGTTAATGGAGGGACAGGCGAGGCTAATGGACGCAATCAAGGAGTTAGCCGAGGGCCAGAGGGAGTTGGCTGAGAACCAGAGGGAGTTAATGAACATGACAAGGCAAGTCCTCGAAACAGTACAGAAACTCGCAGAAATCGAGGAGAGGCACTTGAAAATTACCGAGGAGTTGATGAAGGAGGTTGGAGCTCTTAGGAGGGATGTTAATGATATAAAGAGGACCTTGGATAAAATAATAATCTCAATTGAAGATGAAGCTAATGACGTTGTTCAGTACCTCCTTAAGCAGAGGGGCATTACCATCGATACTAAGCCGACACACTTTAATACGAGGTACGAATTCGATATTTATGGAACGAACGGGCAGGTGACCGTTGTTGGTGAGGCGAAGGTAAGGATTAGTGCGGACTTGGTTAGGAGGATTGCCGGTAGGATTGATAGGGTAATGAGGAAGTTACCCGATAGGTTTCCAGGTAGGGTTATCAAGGTCATATACTGCTTAAGGACGTTACCAGGGGCTGTGGAGGAGGCCAATAGGTTGGGCATATGGCTCATAGAATCAGGTAGGGAGAAAAGCCCATTCCCTACTTAATGAACTCGGATAATTTCTTCGGCACCTCCATGCCCCATTTCTCGAAGGCGTCCTTGATGCTTATTACCCTGCAGTCGCTTGTTCCATAAGTGGGGCTTAGCTTCTCGACACCGCGGCAGTAGTCTGGGTGTAGCCTTGGCAGGTTTTCCCAAACCCACCTTGCGTGATGGGGAACTTATCGACTAGGGTATCGAACATTAGCCATGCAATGAGCCTAATCTCGTGGAAGGCGCCGAGCCCAGTCCTGAGTGGGATGAAGTTTAGGAAGAATTCCCTGGCATTCATCTGGCCCATATCCTACTAGCCATGGCGTTCGGCAGCAAGTACCTGGCGTCCTCCGGTGCGAATCCCTCCCTAGCCCTCACGTATGTCTGGGACGCACTATCCAGGTAGTTAGACCATTGGCTTGCCAGGGCTGGCGGTAGTACGTAACGCAGCTGCCCCTTGGTGTAGTCCACGTAGCGCTGGCTCTCCTGCCAGTAACTCGCCACCCTATGCCTAATGACCTCATGCGTGAACGCCCTGGAACCCTCAATAAGCCAGCTAGCGCCCATGAACTCAAGCACGCTGTGGTGCCCGTCCCTGAGGAAGCTGGTTATCCTCCTAACCACGAGCTCCGGCTTCTCCCTAACCCTCCTCATGGCATCCTCAATTGCGTATGCCCTGTATACCACGTCTGTCATTGCCGCTATTAACTCCTCACTGCCCCAGGTAAGCACTAACTCAACCCTTGGCCTAATTATGTTAACCACACTTACTTTTACCTCCTGCACACTTATAAGCTGGTACTTAATTAAAGGTCAAAAGATGTAAATTAAGAGGTATATTAGGAAGTATTACTGTTGTTGGTAGAGCCAGCAGGCCACGAGTCTGTTACTGGTATTAATTAATTGAGGCTCCTTCTCCCTGCAAATGGGCATTACGTATGGGCATCTTGGGTGGAACCTACAGCCTGGTGGTGGGTTGACTAGGCTTGGCACCTCGCCGGTTGGTGGTTCAAGCTCCTTTCTACCTATTGTTGGTACGGACTTCATTAACAACTGCGTGTATGGGTGCATTGGCTTCTTAAACACCTCATCAACGTCGCCAGCCTCCACGACCTTGCCCGCGTACATTATGGCGACCCTATCCGATATGTAGTACGCCACCGCAATATTATGCGTTATGAATAGGTAGGTAAGTTTCAACTGCTCCTTAAGATCCATCAATAAATTAAGCACCTGGGCCTGCAGTGAGGCGTCCAGAGCTGAGGTCGGCTCATCAAGTACTATGAACCTGGGCCTCTTGATTATAGCCCTGGCAATGGCAACCCTCTGAACCTGCCCGCCACTCAATTCCCTAGGCCTCTTATTACCATGCTCCCTGTAGTTAAGCCCGACCATTTCCATGGCCTCCCTAACCTTATCCTCATCAAAGTGCCCCAGTGGTTCGGAGATTATTTCCTTAACGGTGAGCCTCGGGTTGAGTGAGCTGTATGGGTTTTGGAATACCATGGCTACCTGCTGCCTAACCCAGGGTATCTTATCCTCAGTAACCTTCTCACCCATGAAGTAGTACTCACCACCGTCAGGCTTCTCCAGGGTGACGAGCAATTTACCAAGCGTGGTCTTGCCCGAACCACTCTCGCCGATAAGCCCCAGGGTCTCGCCCTCCTCAATCTCAATACTGACGCTATCCACAGCCCTAACCCAGGCCGGCTTCTTACCAAACAACCTATCCAGTAAACCAATCTTGTAGGCTAGGTAGTACTTCCTTAGGTTTACGGTCTTAACTATTGGGGGCATGCCCATCACCCACCGTAGAGCCAACACCTAACTATCCTATTATTAACCCTTGTCAACTTGGGCTCCTGAACCTTGCAGATATCCTTAACGTATGGGCACCTCGGGTGGAACTTACAGCCACTTGGTAGGTCTAGGAATGATGGTGGGTTGCCAGGTATTGACTGCAGCTTCACCTTCCCGCTAACGAACTTGGATAAATCTGGCACTCCGGCTATTAGTCCTTGGGTGTATGGGTGCATGGGCTCCCTAATCACCGACTCTATGTCGCCATCTTCCATTATACGCCCTGCATATAGTACGACTAACCTAGTCGATATTACGTATGCGAGACTTATGTCATGCGTTATGAAGAGTATTGCCGTCTCCATCTCCTTACTCAACTGCTTAAATAGGTTGATTACCTGGGCCTGTATCGTGACGTCTAGGGCTGACGTCGGCTCATCAGCAATTAGTATCTTAGGCTTCAATATCAGCGACATTGCAAGTACAACCCTCTGGATTTGGCCACCGGAGAGTTGGTGTGGGTACCTGAGCATTATTATTTCTGGGTCTGGGAACCTCAGGTCCTTAAGGGCCTGTATTGCCATTTCATAAGCCCTATCCTCACTATACCTCTCCCCACCCCTCTCCATCCTAATCCTGGCGGCCTCCATGAGCTGATAACCAATGGTCTTGACAGGGTTTAGGCTTGTGAACGGGTTCTGCAGAACCATGAACACGGTGGTCCCCCTGTACTTCTCCATCTCCTTCTCACTAAGCTCAAGCAGGTTGACACCATCTACCATTATCTTACCCGAAACGAAGGCATTGCCTGGCAATACCCTGGCTATTGCCTGCCCAAGCGTCGACTTGCCTGAACCACTCTCACCGACTATGCCACTATCTCGCCCCTATCAATGTCGAGGTTTATATCATCCAATACATGTAGGTCTCCCATCACCGTCTTATAACCAACGTACAAATCTCTAATTGATAGGAGGACCATACCCACCACCTCAGTACACCGCCCTACCACCTATTATATCCTGCAACCTATCACCGAGCAATACGAAGCCGAGCGCGATTATTAATATCACCACACTTGGAAACACAGCCCACCACCAATACTTCGGGAATCCCCAGCTAACGCCGTCAGACGCCATCTCACCAAGTATTGGCAACCCTGGCTGTAGGCCGACGCCTATGAAGTTCAGTATTGCCGCGGCAAGTATCACATTGCCAAAGTCAAGCATTGCATAGGCTATTATTGGGTCAATCGTGTTAATGAATAGGTACTTAAAGAATAGCTTAAGCGGTGATACACCGTAGAGCTGGGCCGCGGCTATATAATCCATGGACTTAACCCTGAGGGTCTCAGCCCTAAAGAGCCTTGCGTATATCGGCCACCAAACAATTATGAAGGAGTAAATCATGCCCATGAAACTAGCCTTAAGCAGTACCGAAACCACTATGGCAAGTATTATGGCAGGAACCGAGAGGAATGCGTCGGTAATCCTCATGAGTATCTCATCCCACCAACCACCCAGGTAACCAGCACTAATGCCCAGCGCCGCCCCAATAAGTATTGCTGAGAGTACTACGAGGAATGCTGGGTAAGCGGCGCTGTAGGGTATTGAGTATAGTATCCTTGATAGTATGTCCTGACCCATGTAATTAGTACCCATTAAGTGAGCCCATGAAGCGGTTGAAAGGCGCCGGCGAGGTTTTGGGCGAATGGGTTATACGGCAGTAATAGCCAGCCAAGCCTCGGATCCCTTAGGTACGTGGCTAGTAACTCCAGTACTCCCTGAACTATTGACCAGATGATGAAGGCTGCAACGATGATGAGGCCCAGTAAGCCCGCTGGATCCCTGGATATTAACTTGACCCAGTACCAAACCGTGGCAGCGAATCCACCTGCAGCCCTCCTCTCTGTTACCTGCTCCGTCATGCTATCCTCACCCTCGGGTCAAGTATTCCATAGAGTATGTCCGCAATGAAGTTGGCAATAATCACAGATATTCCGACAAATAATGTTATGTCATAAACCATCAATGGGTCAACGCTTGTTATTGCCACTGTGGTTATGTAGCCCATACCGTGGTAATCAAATACATCCTCAGCAACATAAGCCCCAGTCCAGGACAATGCGAAGGTGAGGACCATTAATGTGACCAGTGGTATTAGGGCGTTTCTCAGGCCAACCCTATAAACCACAACCCTCCTCGAGAGCCCCTTAACATAGGCAAGCCTTACGTAATCGCTCTCGAGCACGTCAAGCATGGTGTTCCTGGCCATCCTCGTATAAACACCGAAGCTATAGAGGACCACGGCGAACATGGGGAGTATCATGTGAATGACGTAACTCTCCGCGTAAGCCCAATCATGCTCAATTAACGCATCAATCAATGGCCAACCAGTTACTGGCTTTGGCCTGGGCAGTAGTGGGTTTACGTAACCACTCGTTGGTAGGTGGGTCCAGGGGCCAAGCCATATGGCGAATATTAGCAGTAGGAGTAGGGCTATGAAGTATGGCGGTGAGGACCAGGTAAATATGTAGAAGGCTCTAATTATGTAATCAGCCCACTTATTCCTATTCGCCGATGCAATGGCTCCTAGGTAGGTCCCGAGGAGCACGGTTATTATTACTGCAGGTATCATGAAGGTCAGCGTTATTGGTAGGTAATGCATTATTATGTAGGCCTCGGGCTCCTTATATATTGGGTCATAACCAAGATTACCACTAAAGACGCCTATTAAGTAGTTGATGAATTGAACATAAAGCGGGGCATCAAGGTGGTACTCCTTGACAATCGTCTCAAGCTGAGCCATTGTTGGGTGCGGACCTGCATAAAGCCTGGCCAGTGCCAGTGGCGTTCCATAAATTGCGTGAACCAGAACAAACATTAGCAGGAGTAGGAGTAGTAATGTTATTATGGCATTAATTAACCTCCTTACCACGAATATTGCAAAATCACGACCAGCCATATAATCATCAAGATAATCGTTACTTTAAAAAGCTTACCCACAGGTACATAGTCCTAAAAATACCTAGAATTATATATTGACTAAAATAATTTATAAAAATAATAAAATATTTTTTTTAAATAAGTTAGAAATTATTTATACCTATGAACTTACCTGAACTGCCTTTGTTCCGTTACTGTATGTTATGACCGTTATCGTTATTGGCTTGTAATACATTGTGTTGTAATAGTACTGTCCATGTAACTATTACACCCTTTACATAGGGCTGTACTAGGAAGTATGGCACTGGGTCGGGTATCCACACGTACGGTGCCTGGTTATAGACTATCTCGTACACCTGCTTTGCTATTTGTATTTGTTCGGTTAGGTTTGTTGTGAATGCTGCCTCGTAAAGTAGGTTTGCGACGGTCGGATTGTTGTACCAGGCATAGTCACCAGTTGGTAACTCACCAGTCAGTATTGATATTGCTATCTGCATTATTGGGTCTGGCCAATCAGCGCACCAACCAACTTCGTAAATTAGCCTACCACTGATTGATGGCGAAGTCCAACTATCGAATTCTGAAGATGTCACGTAGCTGATGGCAGTCGGTATACCAATCTGGCTTAAGTCCTGGGACACTATCTCGAGCTGCTCCTCTAACTGCGGCGTCACTGGCGGTATGACATAGATCGGTATTGACGGTAGCTTCTGTCCATTTGGATTACCTATTACGGTGCCGTTTGGCAGTACCGTGTAGAAGTCACCCTCCCACCCGGACTCGTTGAGGTACTCAATGGCTAGGTTCGGGTTGTAGCTATAGAATGATAAGTTATCTGGATTGTATAGTGCTGGGTTGAGTGGTGTGAATGGGCCTAGGTATAGCTTGGCTAATGTCACGTTTAGTAGTGGTGAGTAGTAGGTGTATAGTAGGGCTGTGTAGTTAATTGCATGTTCAATGGCTAGTCTAAAGTCTGTTATGTTCGTGGGCCACCTCTGGGTGTTCATTGAGAACATCATTATGCACTCAGGAGTTAAGTCCCAGCTAATGTGCACAATACTTGTTGGTGGTAAGTACTGGTTATATGGCGACCAGGCACTATAGACCTGGCTTAGGAATGGTGAGCTTACGTAGGATAGTTGGGCTTGATTCTCAGCGAATAGTTCGACCCTATTGGTGTGTGATTCTGATATCTTCAGGTCTATGATCTTTATGTGACCGGGTTGGTCAAGCACGGGTAGTGAACCCGGTGGGTAATTATTGCCCCAGTAGTTCGGGTTAAGCGTTAGGACAATCTCAGTGAATTCGCCTGGTGTTCCTGTGACACTCTGTATCTCATAAGGACCAGTACCAGGCAACCCATACTGGCATAGGTAGCTGTTCGGTGAGTTGACCTGAACACCGCCGTGTGCGTCTACGTAGGCTGGTGGTACCATCGCGCCCCACCATGATGCAATGTCAAGTAGGAAGTACATGTATGGATGTATCAAGTTAATCTCAACCTCATACGGCCCCAATACCACTACGGCTTGGTTTGGGTATTCCATGAGTTTTACTATTGATTGGTTGTGTACGTTGAAGTTGCTTAGTACGTTGGCTAGGGCATTGGCGCACTCCTCCTCATAACCAGTCAGGTTAGTCTGCGGATTCGGAAACTGAAGACCAAAAATCTGCTCCATAGCACGACAAACACCCCAGGGAGTGGCATAACCCGTTTCGCTATAGACGCTCTCATGGAATAGTAATGAACCATAATTGCTCACTCCGGGTCCCTGGCCCATGATTATTGTTCTGTAGAGGCTGAACCAGACTACGGTTGCGTTGAATGGCTCACCATCAGTGAAGTATACGCCCTGCCTAAGCGTAAATATGTAATGCTTATAGTCAGGACTAACAGTCCAATTAGTGGCAAGCATAGGAACAACATGGAAGTAGTCACTACCATTCCATGTCACTAACTCCTGATAGACAACATTAAATATTGGTTGATCCATTGTCCAGAAGCCCGTGGCTGGGTCTAGGCAGTCTGGTGACGAAACATCCGTCAGGTCAATTAGTTCGTTTGGGTTTGGTGGTGCTAATGTTATTGTTTGGTTCGAGACTACCTTAGGCTTGACAGTAGATGATAAGTCACCGCGAGGTAACCACCAACTGCGACGACCACGACAACAACCACGATTATACCTATCAACGCTGCCTTTGATATCCCTCCCCCGTTAAGACCTAGGCATAAAGTAAGCCAATTTATATATTCTTAAAAGCTTTACTCACTGCTATTATACTATAAACATTATTTAGAGATAATTTAGATCATGAACCTATAAATATAAATGTATAAAAATTCATTTGAAATTAAATAAATTATTAGTAAGCCTTTACTAATCCTTTATTTTAATGACAAAAATTAATCGGCAGGTATTACTTCCTCTCATTTGCTAAGTTTTTCAATCTCCGCCTTAAACTCTTCATAGGCCCTCTTAACCTCCTCAACGCTTGCCTCATCCTCGAGTGTTGTTACGTCGCCCAGTGGTTGGCCTGTGACTACGGCCTTTACGAGCCTCCTCATTATCTTACCACTCCTGGTCTTTGGCAGTTTTGTTACGAAGAATATGTTGGATAGTGTGGCTATTGGGCCCACAAGCTCCCTAACCGTGTTGTTCAACTCAGCCTTCAACTGCTCAGATGGTTGGTAGCCCTGCCTCAACACGACATAGGCCACTGGGACCTCACCCTTCACTGGGTCCGGCACACCGACCACGGCCGCCTCCGCAACGGCTGGGTGTTGTATTAGGGCTGACTCGAGTTCGTAGGTGCCTAGCCTGTGGCCTGCGACCTTAATTACCTCGTCTGCTCTGCCTAGTATCCAGAAGTAGCCGTCCTCATCCTTAACCGCGTAGTCGCCCGCGTAGAATATGCCCGGGAACTTGCTCCAGTAAGTCTTCACATACCTGTCCGGGTCCTTCCAAATGGTCAGTAACATGCCTGGCCACGGCTTCTTAATCACTAGGTAACCCCTCTGTCCTGGCGGTACTGGGTTTCCATTGTCATCAATCACATCAGCATCAACGCCAGGTAGTGGTGGCCCGTTGGTGCCTGGCTTGAGTGGTACTAGTGCTAGGCCTGGTGCGTGGGATATCAATATGCCTCCTGTCTCCGTCATCCACCAAGTCGAGCCAAAGGGCACCTTCTCCCTACCGACCAGTCTCCACAGCCATCTCCAGGCCTCTGGGTTTATGGGCTCGCCAACCGAGTGTATTATCCTTATCGTGCTTAGGTCGTGCTTCTTAACCCACTCATCACCGAACCTCATTAGCGTCCTTATCCCTGTGGGGCTTGTGTAGAGTATTGTTGCTCCATACCTCTCAGCAATGGCCCACCAGCGGTCTGGGTTCGGGTAGTCCAGCGCTCCCTCGTACATGATCGTCGTCATACCCTCAAGAAGTGGCCCAAATACTATGTAGCTGTGCCCCGTGACCCAGCCAATGTCGGCTGTGCAGAAGTGTATGTCGTCCTCCCTCGCGTCGAAGACCCACTTCATTGTTGCGTGGAGTAGCACCATGTAGCCTCCCGTGTCGTGTACAATGCCCTTGGGCTTGCCCGTCGTTCCCGAGGTGTATAGTATGTACAGTGGGTGCTCACTCTCCACCGGCTCGGGCTCCACGTAGGCGTTCATCGGTACGTCACTCATAACCTCATGCCACCAGTAGTCTCTGCCCTTTACCATGTTCACGTCGTTAAGCCCAACCCTCCTGTAAACAATCACGTTCTTAACCGTGGGCGATTGCTCAAGGGCCTTATCCACAATGTCCTTAAGCCTAATGACCCTACCACGCCTGTAACCGCCGTCAGCCGTTATCACGAGCTTAGCCTCCGCATCATTAAGCCTATCCGCTAACGCCTGTGCCGTGAATCCGCTGAAGACTACCGTGAATATCACGCCGAGCCTTGCAGCCGCTAGCATCGCTATTGGGAGCTCGGGTATCATTGGTAGGTAAATGCCTATAGTATCGCCCTTCCTCAGGCCGAACTTATTCTTTAATACGTACGTGAGCCTATTAACCTCACGCCACAGGTCATAGTAAGTGAGCTTGCGAACCTCAAGCGGGTTACCACTCTGGTCAACCGGCTCGCCCTCCCAGATAATGGCAACCTTATTCTTACGCCCACCCCTGACATGCCTATCAAGGGCTAGGTACGAAGCATTTAACCTACCACCAACGAACCACTTATAGAATGGCGGCTGCGGATCCGCAACCAACACCCTGTCCCAGGGCTTAAACCACTCGAGCTCCCTGGCAATATTGGACCAGAAGGCCTCGATATCCCTGAGACTCTCCTGGTGAATCCTCCTATACTCCTCAGGATCAACAGCCCTCTCCTTACCGATTTCGGGAATTATCTTCTCCTTGAAGGGTAGAGCCCATGTTACTGACATACAGAGGATTACTTAAATATAGAGTTTTATAAGTTTTATCAATGTTATATTCACTTTTATTATTTGCAATTGTAGAAATATATAACGGCAGTATTCAGATATAATAACTATACTACGAACCCGCCGAAAAACTAGATAGACCTTCTACCGCTTAATATGTGCTCTACCTGTCGCTCAATGTAGTTTACTGTAAACCTTACGCTATTGAGCTTCTCATCAATCTCCTTAATCCTAGGCTTAATCTCCTCATTATAAACCCTCCAATCCCTAGGCTGAAGCATACGCACTATCTGCGTCGTCCTATACATCGCCACCACCTCCGTGGGCCTCAACTCCCAGGGCAGTCTCAACTCCTCAAGTCTCCTAACCCTAGCGTACTTAGCCTTACCCACTTCCACGGCGTGCACATGGTGCGCAAATAGGTGGAGTAGTGTGTTCATGTCCATCCTATAGTTAATGAGTATTATTGACTCCTCGGGAAAGTACTTACCAGTTATTGCCTGGCATTCCTGCCCCCTATCGATATACTCCACGCATTCGTTCGTCTGGTTCACTGTGGCTATCACCCTGGGCTTCTCAATATTCATCCTCTCGGACAAGCCCTCGAGTATTCCCTCAGCACTGCTCTCAATGTCCTCCAGGGGTTTTAGGACTGAATTCTCAATCTCCGCAATTACCTGGTTAATGAAGTCCCTACCAGCCGACATGAACCTATTAATTACTAATTCCGAGGCTTATAAATCCTCCTCAGGGTTATTACCCAATAAGCCGAGCTAACGCGCTCAATAGTTATGCAAAAAAAATGCACAGTACACTATACCTAAAGTAACACTTAATTCATTACAGTGATTTTGTGAGGGTTGGTGAGTTAACAGTTGATTTAAGGGGAATTGGCTGCCCATACGGTAGTACATTAGCCATACAGCACTTCCGCGATGCGCCTGTTGGTTCGGTAATAACATTCGTACTCGATGATGAGGAGTGCTACCTAACACTGAAGAGGTTATTCCCATTACTCGGTCAAAGAGTCGTGAGAGTCGAGGAGCAGAATAGGGTGTATAGGCTCTCGGTCCTTAAGGTGAGGTTCTTCTAAGCGGTAATGCATATTAACTTCGTACTAAGCCACAAAACGTGTCCTTTGATAAAGCTGGCTACCTAATTGGTAGGAACTTCGTATACCCTGATTACAGGCCCCAATTCCCCAGGCACTACGGCTATGCACTGAGACACTTAAAGGCCCAAGTACGGATTAGAACCAGTGACAAATCAATTGAAGCTTAGCCGAGTACAGCATTGAAGTACCGCCGAGTAGGGATTACATAGAGCTTGATGCAGCTGAGGTGAGGATTACCTCGGTCAGGGTTGATGGACAGGAAGCAAGGTATGAGTATGATGGAAAAACGCTCAGAGTATACGTTAGTCAGGGAGTTCATGTAGTCCAGGTCAGTTATGAGACCAAGCCAAGGAAGGGGCTTTACTTCGTACTACCTGATGAGCATTATAGGGATAGGGTGCCTATGGTCTGGACGCAGGGCGAGAGTGAGGATAATCACTACTGGTTACCAATGCCCGACTACCCAAACATTAAGTTCACCAGTGAATTATTAATAATAGTCCCGAAGAATTGGACCGCAGTCTCCAACGGAGTATTGGTGGAGACCAAGGACCTCGGTAATGAGGTGATGTGGCACTGGCGCTTGGATAAACCGCACTCAGCCTATCTAGTGGCCTTCGCAGCCGGTGAGTTTGAGGCTGTTAGGGAGGATTGCGATGGAGTGACCATTGAGCACTACGTGCCGAGGGGGTACGGTGATAAGGCCCGTTTCAGCTTCTACAGGACATGCGACATGATTAGGTTCTACAGTGAGTATACTGGCGTTAAGTACCCATGGCCGAACTATAAGCACGTAGCCGTCAGCGAGTTCATATATGGTGGCATGGAGAACACGACAGTGACCATAGTCACAGACACCACCCTACACGATGAACACGCCCACTGTCCAAGTTCTAAATTCCCATGTCCAGGTATGGAGACTTCACGTCAGATGGTTTAGTTGCTCATGAGCTTGCCCATCAGTGGTTTGGTGATTACGTCACGACTAAGGACTGGGCGAATATATGGCTTAATGAGGCCTTCGCCACGTACTTCGAGGCTCTCTACACCGAGCATGCCAAGGGCCGTGACGAGTTCCTATACGAGCTTTACCAAAACCTTAGGAGCTACCTCAATGAGTACGGTAATAGGTATGCTAGGCCCATAGTCATTAGGCTCTACAGGATCCCGAGGAGATGTTTGATAGGCACACGTATGAGAAGGGTAGCCTGGTCCTCCACACGCTCCGTAACCTACTCGGTGATGAAGTATTCAGGAGGGGCATTAACCTATACCTAACCAGGCATGCCCATGCAATGCCGATACGGAGGACTTTAGGAAGGCTCTTGAGGAGGTTTCAGGGCAACCACTCGATTGGTTCTTCATGCAGTTCGTATACTCGGCGGGTCACCCAGTGATTAAGTATTCCTGGAGCTACGATGCAGGTAATAAATTCATAAGATTAAGTATTAGCCAGGTCCAGGGTGACGACTCGTACCCAGTCTATAGACTACCCCTTGAATTTGAAATCAAGTACCCAGGTGGTAAGGCCGAGATATTCAGGTTTGAGTTAAATGAGAGGGAGGTCACGGTGTATATACCGGCTAGTGAGAGGCCTCAGTACATTTGTATAGACCCTCAGTTTAAGATCGGTGTTAAGGCTGTTAATGCGGATAAGGGTGTTGAGGAGGCCATTGCGGAGTTAGGTAGCGACAACCTGGTGTGTAGGCTTGAGGCTGTTGATGCGCTGGCGAGGGATGGTAGTGCCAGGGCCGTTGAGGGATTGAGCAAGGCGTTAACTGGCGACTCATTCTGGGGTGTTAGGGCCGAAGCGGCTAGGGCGCTTGGTAGGGTTGGCACGGAGGATGCGCTTAAGGCGCTCCTCAATGCGCTAAATAATGAGAGACACCCAAGGGTTAGGCAGGCCATTGTGGAGGCCCTTGGGAACTTTAGGAACAATGATAATGCGGCTAAGGCGCTCGTGTCAGTCCTGGAGAACTCCTCGGAGAGTTACTACGTTAGGTCTAGGGCTGCGCAGTCACTCGGTAAGTTGGGGATGCCGGACTACGGTAAGTACCTCATTAAGGCCCTCGACTACCCAAGCCATAACTACGTAATAACCCAAGGCGCGCTACAGGGACTCTCGGAGCTTGGGACCGACGAGACCGTGGACACACTCATTAAGTATACGGAGCTTGGTAAGCCCACGTTGGTTAGGGTTGCGGCCACGCAGTCTCTGGGTAAGTTCGTAAGCGTTAGGAGAGTTTACGATAGGGTTAGGGAATTGCTGAGGGATCCGTATTACAGGGTTAGGTACGCTGCCGTGGCTGCTGTTGAGAGCTCCCTGGATCCGAGGTTCCTGGACATACTCGATGAGTTAGCCAGTAAGGACTTGGATGGTAGGATTAGGCGCTATGCGAGGGATGTGGCCAGGAAGATCAGGGATCAGCTGCAGAGGGGCGTGGAGTATGCTAGGTTGAGGGAGGAGATCGAGAGGATCAGGGAGGAGCAGAGAAGGATAATGGATAGGTTAGGTAGGGTAGAGACGAAGTATGGTTAGTCAAGACTTCCCGTGAACATTAACATTCATGTTAATTAAATAACTTCATTTACCCTCATCCCATCACCTATCCCCTCTTCCCTTAACTAATTCATAGATCACTAACTCACTTAATGAATTACCCCAACACTTGACTTATTATAAAGGATAAACTCAACCTATGTCCAACAATACCTTTGAACAACATAACATCATATCATTTCCTTCCCCAAGTACTTGGTTTATAGGTTCTTTTCCTTAGCTCTATTGCCTTGTTTATGATGTGTTGGGCGAGTTCAGGGGCTATCACGTTCTTGAGACTTAGTACCCTGACTATTAACTCGCAGAACTTAGCGTTGGTGTTGAAGTCGCAGATGCTAACGTCGGTTTCGCGGTCACCGCCCCTACACCTAATCATTAGGTACGCGTGCCTACCCTTCCCATACACGGTTAGGTAACAACCACGCTGCCGCAAACCCCTAACCACACCATCAATCACAGGCCCATAAAGGCCATCCACGTAATTAACAACAGCACCCACCAACTCATCAACCGGCACAGCCAAGATGTAGCGAGCAACCCCATCAGCACTAGGCACTGCCTTGAGTATTCCGGAATCCGCAAACTCCTTTAGGTACCTATTGGGTACATTAACATCATACTCATCAAAGTCACGCCCAGGATTACCCCTAGCATAATCAATAATATTCATTAAGTACGATAACTTCCAAACCCTACCCTCAGCATCACTACCATCCAAGTCCCTAAGTAACTCATCAATACCCATCATCAACAACCCACTAACCACAACCACCACTAAAAACACTTCCATCGGGGAATATTAGGGGAATACAAACCATAAACCCAACAACCAAACCCAACCATTAACCTCCCTAGTTTCTCTTATTTTGTCCAATATTTTTATTTAAATGCCAATCGAGACGTACCTTAATGGAACATCACGAGAAATACTGCGTAATTACCATAACGAGGAAAAGGAGGGTGGGCGCCAGGCAGGGATGAGACCTGTGATGACGTATCCTAGCGCAGAGCCCTGAAGAGGCTTAGAACCGCTGAGGTGGACCTGCCTGGCGCCCACCCTCCTCCTTAATGTTTCGTGGCTCTTTAAAAGTCTATCCCTGATTTTAGGCGTTGGTTCTGTGGATTATAGTCATTAATTTGTTAATGCTGAGTGATGTCCGCATGATGAGTCCTTGGGCATGAAACTCGGTGAGTTAGCTCATTACCTTGGCTATGTAGGCTATGTAATTTCCTGACTTAGCCAACCTCTCAACAATGTCATAATTACTATAGAGGATCTCCTCAAACCTGGACCTCAACTTCTTCGGCACAACAATCTGCAGTAAACCGCCGGGTTTTAGGTGTTCTTTAGCCTCGATTATTAACCTCCTATTTATGTCGAGGCCTGCCGTTATTGGTGGGTTGGAGATTATCGTGTTGAATTTTTCACCCTCGACGGCGCTGTATAGGTCACTAACCCTAACCTCCGCATTACTCACCTTATTGATCTTTATGTTTATGGCGGCTAACTTAACCGCGAGTTTGTTTATGTCTACCATGACAACCCTACCCCTAGGCGCCAACTTAGCCGCCACAATGCCGAGAACCCCATAGCCACAGCCCATGTCTAGTATGTCCCAGTCATTCATAATGACCATGTTCTCAGCCAACAACCTAGTCCCAGCATCCACGTCCTCGCTCGAGAAAACGCCCGGCGCCAGTACGAAGGTTAGTGGAAATCCCCTAATTATGGTGCGTATCCTCCTGATCCTCATCTCCTTAAAGACGGGCTCCCTATCGTAGTAATGCATCAACTCTTCAAGCCCCTCCTAGGATGAAGTCCCTTTTATCCCTTATTATTTCCCAGGAAGAACGGTTTTTAAGCAAACATGGCTTGGCTGTGGTGATGAGGAAATCACTATTCATTGGTTACCTATTGATTTACGTATTCTCGGCATCACTTAATTACTTCTTTGTCAAGTTCGGCCTTAGGTACTCGACACCGTTGGGCTACATGGCCATTAGATATGCAATAGCCGGAGCCCTACTCGCCATAGCCGCGGCGTTAATTAGCGGGAAGTACTACGTGATATTGAATAAGGACCTCGCCCTCCTGAGCCTATTCTCTTCATTAAGCACGGCGCTCTGGGCCTATGGACTACTTTATATTGACCCGGGTTCATCAGCCATCTTTGGATATACAATGCCGTTATTCGCAATACCATTGTCCATCGTATTAATACATGAACAGCCAAGAACACTCAATGTCATTGGTGCAACCATAGGCTTTGTGGGCGTTATTATTTATGGCGTATCCTCAATAATGAGGGGCGTCTCCCTGATTGGTGCCTTGCTTACGGTGATTAACGCCATATTCTGGGCCCTATATAGTATATACTTCAAGAAGCTGGGTAATAATAATGGGCTTATTGTCGTATCCAACATGTTCATAGTGGGATCACTAATACTCGCAGTGATGGGATTATTAATTGATGGCCCTCAATCATTCACAAGCATTAAGTGGGTACCTGGGTTTATCGGTAATTTACTGGGCACCTCCGTGGTCGGCGGCGCTGTCCTATTCCTCGTCTGGTACCTACTCGTTAATTCCATAGGCGTTGCCAACTCAACACCATACATATTCACGGTACCCGCACTGACTCTCGTGCTTAATTACCTAATAATGGGTATTCAACCAACAATCCCCGAGATCATTGGCTCTGTAATCATGTTTATCGGTATATACCTCGCCTCGGCATAGCCGTGGCCCACGGGTATACTAAAATTTTTAAGTAATTGGCTTAAGCGTGTTCTTGCATGGTCACATTAACAAGGTCTAAACAACCGAGGAAGCAGAGGAAGGCGCTATTCAACGCACCACTCCATGTTAGGCATAGGCTAATGACTGCTAGGCTAAGTGAGGATCTCCAGAGGCAATACGGCGTTAAGAGACTGCCAGTTAGGAAGGGTGATACCGTTTTGATACTCAGGGGTGACTTCAAGGGCGTTAGGGGTAAGGTCGTTGAGGTTGATCTTAGGAAGATGAGGATCTACGTTGAGAATGCTACCCTGAAGAAGCCCAGTGGTGAGACTGTTTACTACCCAATACACCCGTCCAAGGTCATGATCGTCGAGCTTGACACAAGTGATAAGAGGAGGCTTGAGGCCATTGAGAGGGCTAGGAAGCAGCGTGAGGAGTACCTTAAGAGGCTTGAGGAGGCTAAGGAGGCTAAGGCCCTGAGGAAGCCCGAGGTAATAGTAGTTGGTCAGGGTGGTGGCGGTGAACAAAAGCAGTAGTAAGCCTTTAAATGGGGTTTTCCACGGTGATGTCTAATGCCCAGTAGGCACTTGAGACGTTACCAAGCGCCTGAGTGGTGGCCAATATCGACTAAGGAGGCCGTTTGGGTCGTTAGGCCAAGCCCTGGACCGCACCCACTGGCTAAGTCATTACCACTTGGATTGCTCGTGAGGGATGTCCTTAGGTACGCGAAGACTCTCAGGGAGGCTAGGTACGTGATTGGTAAGGGGTTGATAAAGGTTGATGGTAGGGTCAGGAGGGATTATAAGTACCCGGTCGGTCTCATGGACGTTGTCGAGATCGTGCCAACCAACGAGGTTTACCGGATAGTCCCACACCCAATTAAGTTCCTGTGGCCAGTACCCATAAGTCAGGAGGAGGCTAGGTATAAGCTTTGTAGAATTGAGAATAAGACAATGGTGAAGGGCGGCCAGATACAGCTTAATCTGCATGATGGCAGGAACATACAGCTACCCTATGAGGAGGGGAGTAAGTACGATACGCTCGACACGGTGCTCATAGACATAGTTGAGAACAAGATCGTGGACCACGTCAAGCTCGAACTAAACTCGTTGGGGCTTATCGTTGATGGTAAGAACGTGGGTTACCACGGCAAGATAACCGAGATAATACAGACCTACAGGAAGAGAGAGTCCATTGCGAAAATAATCACTAGTGATGGCAAGGAGGTCAGGACAATAATGAATTATCTATTCACGGTCGGCAGAGATAAACCTTTGATAAAGATAACGGAGGATCAATAACTAATTTCCTGTTCGGGTTCTCATAAGTCCTTGATTTAGAATCCGAAAATTAATAAGTATATTAGGGATTATGGAGACTAAACATGTATGGCGAACATGGACAAGTTATCGAAGTGTGTCGAACTACTTAGGTCAGAACCCTTAATGATTATTGGTAGTAATACTATGGGAGACTCATGTATTGAAATACCATTACCGACAAGAGACTTTGGATCTCACTTCTTAGATACTGGGCTTATGGGTAAGGCAATGGAGAGTATTGGGTTTTTCTTTAATGGAAAGGCAAAGGTTGTTTTCTCAGGTTCTACTGGGAGTATAAGATGCGTATTAACGGCCTATGGACTATACTCTCGACAATTTAAGAAAGCCCGTGTTATTGCTGTTTCCCCATTTCATAAATCCATTGTTGATTCCATGTTCTTAATACTCAATGGTAGAGAGGATATTAATATTAGGTATGTTGGACCAAGTGATGAAGATTATTTAATAGATTACGATATGCTAATCCAGCCAGGAATCTTTAGGATTAAGCATTATATCAATAACGATAACTATGATAATACATTAATTATAATTACATCACCTACCTATGGAGGTGTTTATATTAACGATGATTATGTAAATGCGATTAAGACACTTTTAGGAGATAATGCTCTTATCTTTATTGATAATGCGTGGGGCCTTGGGAAGCCAAATATTGAGATGTTCGATGTACTTGTTAGAAGTAGCCATAAGGTTGATGGTGGTCCACGCCCAATATCATTAATAATAAGCAGAAATGACGAGTTCTGGAATTACATAAGAATTGCATATTCAATGTTAGAATCAACATCACCATTAGTATGCTCATTATTTGAAACAGAACGTATTTATAGAATACATAAAAAAATGCGACCTCGCCGGTATTTTAAGAGAACTTGGAATTAGATTCATTGATTCGTTAAAAGATAATGGCCTTAAAGTCCTTGATCGCGTAAATAGAGAGGGATTTTTCATTGATCCAGTGCAAATAAATATCAATACTGGAAGTAAGAATGGTTATGATGTTCATAATATATTGCTACGGCACGGCATAATACCCGTAAGGGCCGGACCTAGGGCCATTGAGATATTAATTAGCATTGATTTGCTACGGAAATACTATGATAATCCGTATCTAATTAATGAGGTGAGTAATGTAATAGCAGGCGCAATTGATAATGCTGAACGCAGAGAAATTGAACCGGTATTTAATTATAACTATGATATTGAGGAGGATGTAACTGGTATTTTAAATAGACGAAAAATAAAATTTGTAGATATTAATGAATCCCTAGACGCCATAGCCGCTGCGCCGTTAGTCCCATACCCACCTGGTGTACCTGTGGTAATTCCAGGAGCAGTAATAACAAAAAAATGTTTTAGAATATATTAAGTCAATACGAACATTAGGAGGATACGTAATCAATGTTATTGATAATAAGATACCGATTTACGAATAATCATTGTTTAAATCATTAATTAGAGTATTGAATGATTGCTCCCCTATTTCGTGCTTTCGTAACGAAATACAACATGTCATATCCTTTTTTCTCAATGTCTTTTCTTACGTTAGATAAAACCTTCATTGCTTGCCGTTGTCCCTTGATAATACCATATGCTGTTGGGCCCCAACTACTTTGTCCTGCACCGTAGGCACCATGCCTTAAGAGGGATTTTATTACGAACTCGGTTTCGTCACAGCAATATATGCCACCCTGATATTTAGAGAAATATTGACCAACGAGTGCCTGTATTTTCGTTAATGCATTTCCAAATGTCTTAATATCATTCATGGTAATTGAGGGTATTAAATATAATAGTAGTAATTTGTATAATTCATATTTTAATTCCTTAGGGAGGGAGCTTGGCACATCCATTGCCTTTCTTTCTGCCAATTCATCAAGCCCAATCCTTTGCTTAGGTATGAACACTAGAAAGTACCAATCATTAGGCACTTTAACCCTAAATATTGGATAGGGTAAATCATTTATGCTCTTAGGAAGTTCTACGCGCGTACTATTAAGCGGTAAGCGTCTACCTGAATCAACTATAAAACCTCCTCGCTCAAATGATGCAATACCTATACCCGAATCTCTGCCTCTACCGAGTATTACTGCTAATTCCCTAATTTTAATCTGCTTATTCAGCAGTCTCATTATTGCGGCACCAATAGCTAAACTCATTTGCGTAGTAGAGCCTAAACCAACATGCCTAGGGATTGCCTCCGTAATATTTATTTTAAGTCCAGGTAGTTCCTTATTTACTGAATCACGTACTTTCTTAATGACATTATCAATTATATCATTCACCTCAATATCTGTTTTATTTACAATAATTAATTGAGAATCCTTCAATATACTCACTGTAATGCTTATCTTAGGTACTTCAATACTAACGCCTATGCTTCCATAAGCTATATTATCCTCTAAAAAAATTATAAAAACCGAGGTGCAGCCTCGCTGATGCTTCAACAACGACCTCCATAACTTTAATAATAAATCCTCACTTATTCACCTTTATATATTTAAGCTGTTTAAATAATGGTCTTTCCTGAACGTACTCCTTACCCAGCATCAACGCTGCCTCAGCCTTTGCAAGTTCCTCACCTAAATATAATGCATGAGATATTTCTGAGACCAAGCCTCTAGCCGCTATCTCATGTCTAACGACCTTAGCGCTTCTGCCCCTAATCAAAATTCTACCCTTTTTACCAATATATAATGCATTTATTAAGTGATTTTTATGATCAACATAAATCTTAAACAAGCCTAATGGATCAAACCTAAACTGCCTTTCCTCCCCAAATGCATTTATTACCTCATTATAGGGCTCATTAATTTCAATACCTGCCCTCCTCTTATCCTTTAGTACGAGCATCGATACTCCTAAATTCTTAGGCGGTGACTCCCTATACTTTGCTATGGCCGCCATTTGAGATGCCACCTTAAGCTCAAGTACGGATCCTCTGGCCTTTTGGCTCTTCTCAACCGTAAATACTATGCTCGCCCCCACCTCCTGCGCCAACATTGTCATTATGGCATTCACACCAATACTATCGGCATCAATGAGTTCGGTCACATTACCTATACCCATGAACAGTGGTACGTTGGGCATTACCTCCTTAAACCTGTAATAGGCGATTAACGATTTAAAGGTTGAGAAGGGTGGATCCAAAATGGCGTCAGCTATGACTTTCCTAAATCCCACATTTCTGGCTTTATTTACTGTTTCGACCAAATACTTAACCCTTGAATCAGGGTCTTGCGGAATTAAACCGGTATTGGGGTTTCTAGGAACGACCACTATAGCTACGTCTTTATCGATATTACTAACCTTGTCGATATTCATTAAGTCAATGTTTACTATCATATCTGCGCCCGCATTATCCGCAGCCCTAATCTCGCTGGGTATTGATGAGTCCACGGCAATTGGTACGTCAAAATTCTCCTTAAGTTTCCTCGTGAGCTCATAAACTATCAGGGTGAGGGTTAAGCGCCTCGAAGCCTATAGCCACTAAGTCAGCGCCTGATTCCACATAGTACTTAGCCCTTTCTAATACCTCATCAAGACTGAATAAATGCGCCTCAAAGACCTCCGCCATTACCCTAATGGGTGGTGGATTTAATGGTATTCTTACCTTATCCACGGATATACTGTTCGAATCATTTAGTGATGCCTCGATCTTTAGCAATATGTCCCTGGCCATGTTCTCTGCGGAGTTCTGCATTACCTCATCGGCAGGTACATCAGGTGATAATACCTCATCGAGTTTCCTTAGCTTTAGTATTTCCGTTAAGCCGTAGGCATCCAGCGTACCCTTCAATGCCTTTATCCCCACAGTTTCCTCAATAACTTTACCAGACCCCATTGTTAGACCCGGCAGTAATATATAGTCGTAATCGCCACTCCTCACCCTAGCCACATCCCTTAAGTACTTCGCCACGTACTCCGTGGTTAAAAACGCGGCTATCGATACGGGCATCGTCAAGATATCTACTGTGTGTTCGCTCTTTATTTCAGAAACGACCTTCTTTACGATTGGTTCAGCCAATCTCCCAGTTATTATAAGTATTTTTGCCATATTTAGTTGCTGCTGAACTTTATAATATAGACTTTTATAAGTAAATTTGTTTGCTATTTTTAATGAGTTTACGCATTGCGTGGGTTATTACTGGTGGAGGTTCTCACCTTAGGGAATTAACTGAAGAGATATTACGATTAAAGAGGATGTATGGTATAAAGGTAACGCTATTTTTAACGAAGTGGGGTTATGAAGTATCGAGGCTCTTTGGTGTTCTTCCTAAGTTAAAGGTAATTGCGCCAGGTAAATACTACGAGGAATTTCTCGTGGAGGATGATGGTGTATACTATATTGGGCGACTAAACCTGGGCAGGTATAAAGTGGTTATTATTGCACCAGCTACATCAAACACAATCGCTAAGATGGTTTGCGGCATTGCCGACTCCATAGCATCGACGGTTTTCGCACAAGCTCAAAAGAGTAATGTACCCGTGATAGTGATGCCAACAGATATGCCTGGTGAGGATGGCCTTATGGAGACAGAGATACCATGCTCAATAAATAGGGACGTGTGCATGGAGTACAATTGCAATGTTTGCATACCAATGGCTAAATGCCCAGTTAAGGCGATTGAGTTAGTTGATGGGTATCCCAGGATAAACTATAAGTCGTGCATTGGCTGCGAGGTCTGTAGTCGATCATGCCCATACAACGCAGTAACCTGCTGGGAGAAGGTTAAGCTATATCCAAGGGATCTCGATGTGGAAAATATAAATAAGTTATCAAAGATGAAAAACGTAATAGTAGTCTCAAAACCACAAGAAATAATATCAATACTGAAGGATTTGATAATGAACAATCAAGGAAAGTCTGAGACATAAAAATAAAGGCAAACTTACTCATAGATTTAATAAACCCTTATGATAGATTTAATGTGTAAAAGGGATGATACAAGAAATAGAAAGCTCCGTATAGTGGTGAAGCTTTATAGAAAGCCGTTCACTTATTGGTATCCAGGTACTGACGCAATAAGTAAGTTAATACGCGCATATGGTAAGGTAGCAGATAATGGAGATTTCTTAGTCATTAGTGAGAAGGCATTGGCCATAGCGTATGGATATGTATATGATGAAAGCTTAGTAAAGGCTGATGAAATTACGTATGCCTTAACGTTCATCCTTAATAAGTATGTGTGGGGGTATTTATTAAGTAGGTACATTGGCATAAAAACACGGCAATTATTACTAAGTACACCAATTAATGTTATGGCTAGGCATAAAAAGCTAGCGTTGAGGTATGGCGGATTTAAACATTTTATTAAGCCTGTATCTGAGGCAGGGATTGATGCAAAGAACCTACCATATCAATATGTTGCATTACCATTAAATGACGCCAATAAAATCGCGCAGAAGATTTATCAGGAGTTTTTATTACGTGGTAAGAGAATTAATGTTTTGATAATAGATACTGATCGTGCATTTAAACCTAAGCGATTAAGTGGTATTGTATTCTCCACACGGAAATCATTTATAAAAGGCATAATTGATTTGGGCGGGTTTGGCTATATGATCGGCAGGGCATTTCCAAGGCTCTTTAAGGTTTATCCCACACCCGTGGCTTACTACGGCGATCGTATAAGCCTTATTACCATTCTCAAAATCAGTAAAATAGCAAGAAAGATTATTGGCGAAGGATTTGGATTAAACGTGTATGACATGTTATCCAAGCTAAATAAGAAGAGCTTTGAGGAGGTGACATGGACTGATATGAGCAAGATAATGCATTATCCAGCAGTATTGATAAAGGTAATTAAGGTAATTAATCAATGCTGAGACATTTAATAATTAATGTCCACAATACTAACTTTACATTCAGGGTTATCTAGCGATAAGTAGGTCTCTCCTGACACATAACGCTCAACCCTACAGCTAGAGAGGAATAGCTCAGTATTTACTGGTATTTCGCTAAATCTCATTCTCTGGCTCTTAATTAGTACTGCACCACCGCTACCTAATGCCTCATAGATATATGGCATTATGATTGGAGACAGGGCTTGGGTGATCCTGACCTTACCTGTGTAATAACTAATGTATGAGATAGGCCTTATTTCAGTATTTTGCTTACAAGATACAACCCTAATACTATATACCAACTTATCCCTATACACGCCCTCAAGGACTACGCCTAAGTAGCTCATTCCTCGTGATTGGATCCGTACCGCTGAAATCCTTAGATTCAATATGGTGCTCGGTAATCCCATCTTCGCGTAAATCCTTAAGTACATCATAGATCCTAAGTCCCTCCCGTACATCCCTAATTATTAAGTCCAGATCTCTGGGCTTAATTGAGACTAGACTAGAAACTAAGTAACTACCTGTTAAGCCAACATCTTCTGAATTAAGGGCGCCTATCTCATTGAGGAATTCATTGATTATATTTGGTAGTGATGGCCATAACGACCTATTAAATGGATCTAAAATACTGTCAATAGCATATCGAGGGATTACGGGGACCTCCATCTTTAGGCCATCAATATATTTAACAAGCCCCAACCTCCTCGCAATATCTAAGCCGTGGATGGGATCTTTTACCTTACTACCATCCTTAAAGTAACGCGGATACGCTATAAATCCATTAATGGGGTGCTCACAACCCTTAACCATCCATAGGGTATCCCTATGTAGTAATACGTATCCCTCAATTACCTGGTCAAGCATTTTAAAACAATAAATTAAATACGCAGGTTTAAGCCTTACTTAAGAAATATGGACTTACCTATTTCATACGCAGCCCTAAAGTCAAAAATACCCTTAGGCTCACTCAACGCCTTCTTAATTAACTCAGCCTCTATATTATTCTTAAGCACACCAATCACCAACGCGCCAATCCCATATACACCAGGTATTATTTCCTTACCATCCATGTTAGGGTCAATACCTTCAACGCCATATGGCGGTATTGCATTCACGTCAGCAACTATCTTCACGTTCTTACCATAATTCTTAAGGATATTGAGGGGTAATAGTGTTACGCTGGGCGCCCTGTTGATAATACTATCGTTGAATCCTTAATGGCTTCACCAACCTGCTCAGGAGCCTTGGCCTCGACCCCCACTACCTTATTCACTTTCAATTCATTATTAATTAAAGAAGCAATCCTCTGCGCCTTAGAAAGCTCTCTAGACGTAACTATCACCTTAGACGCACCCTCCATTGCATAGAGCCAAGCGGCTGCAATACCCACGGGTCCCGTACCTGCCAGTACAGTTATTGTCTTGCCCTCAAAGGTGCCTAGACCGAGCTTCATTGATAATTGTAGAGTCTTTAGCACTGCAGCACTTGCTGTAGTGTATGAACCCCTTGGATCGACTATTACTGATAGCTCGAAGGGTGGGAACATCCTCTTCTTTATCCTATCGACTATTGCGTTTACGGTGTCCAGGTCCTTACCATTAACGAATATTTTCGTGAATTTAGCACCTTTTGGGCCCCTCGGGAACATGGCGTCTGAGACTATCTTATCAGCATCATCAGGAGTCACTTGCTCATACTTAAGCACAACGGCGTCAGGTATTAGGTCTATTACCATTAAAATGTCAAAGGGACTTGCATGCCTATCTGCGTCAAGGAATATAAAAATTGGTCTAAAGCTCTGACTTGACATGGTCTTATCAGCATATATTGATTTGAGTCCTTAATAAAAATTATCCTAATGAACGTTAATTAGACAATGTAGTAGGGCCTATTAACCACGCCCTTATGTAGCAACGTTGCTACGAGAATTCCATCAATACCGTAATTCTTTAAATCGAAAATTTCATCTAGGCTACCCAGTCCACCACCAACATATAGTTTACCACCATAATACTGCTTAACTAATTCAATGGTATGCTTATTTATCCCCTTCATCGTACCAACGAACTTTAAATTTATTATTAATAATTCATTGGGCGTTAAGCTGGTGAGTGCCGGTGCGATCTTCATTATATTAACTAGTGAATTTGCGAACTTAACGTTATTATACTCCATGTCGAGACTGGCAACTCTATTTTTAATCAGCAATAATTCATCTGGGTAAAGCAGATATTCGGTACCAATAACATGCCTTAACCTTTCGCTATCTTGTAATGAAATACCGGCCCTACCTACGTCAGCGTAGACCGTGAACCCCATCCCAATTGCGTGATTTATAACCCATTGATTACTACCCCTACCTATTATTGAGTCGAGATCTGCTATGTATATTGACCGAAATCCCATTTCACGAAACTTATCTAAGAAGCAGTCAGGGTCTGGCGTGTTGCACAGAGTGCTGTCTGTATACGGTCTGTATTTTTCACGTTCGCCAGCTATTGCATGCACAACAACTCCATTCATTATGTCTAAAACGGGAATTATCATAATTCTTACCTGATTCACGGCGCGTTGTCAATGCGCATTATTATTTAATAAGCATTCCTCTTAGACTAAGGCTAAGAGAACACGTAATGCGTAATTTCGAGAATTTTCTTCGCGGCTCATAACAGTATAATTATGTCAATAATTCTTGCCGTGTTTTTAAGATTCGAATTGAACTTTCGATTTACCCTAGAAAGGCATAATAAATAAATAAATGAAGTAACATGAGATAGCATGAAGCACTTAAATCTTAAAATCGACCTATAATTGCGCTTAATTACATATGGACAGTAAATACTTGGATAAGGCCAGTAAGTACTTCACGCCAAAGCTCACGGATAGGGAAAGGGCTGCGTTCGAGGCTGGTGTTGCCCTTGGAATGATATTACATCAATTTAGGGGAATACCCATTAAGTACACTGATGAGATTGAACATTTAAGGAAGGTCATTGAATATGCAGTAATGTCACAACCATTTAAGCATAGTGCCAGGGTGCAGGTAAATATTGATACGAGTAAGTTCAATATAAATGATCCATATAGCTACGTAACACTAGATCCCAGGTACTTGGATGTGGAGATTACCGTGGAGTATGGGAAGGCCTTTGTAAAGGCAAGAATTAGATATATTGATGAGATTAATTATACATTGGCATATATCGAGGATATTGGCGAAAAATAAATATTATCCAGGATTAATCTTTGAGTAATGAATACATGTCGAGAACTAAGAAAATTTGGTTTTTCTAAGGATACTTATGGTGAGACAATCACCATATTCTATGGAGATAACGATGACATAGTTAATGTAATGCCAATGGGGTTTAAACTATATGCAGATGGGGAATTCTGCGGATTAACTGGTAGGGTTTTCAAGGGATCCACGATGTATGACCTAGTCATTTATAAGGGTCTTAATGAAATAAGATGCAGTGTGTGCATTACGAAGGATCCGCGCGCATTCTATTACTCTATCTTCAATAAAAAGTACGTAATTAACTTACTTAAGAGGAGAGCCTTGAATTCTTGTGATGCTTACATTAATGGAACTATGGTAATTAGTGATGTAGGTGATGATAGTATTAAGGTAATTGTTAAGTTGCATAATGTTAATATCATTACGAGGAATCCAAGGGTGTTTGATAGGGCGTCGGCTGCAATAATTGAGGCGCTGGTTTGGTATACTAAGATCCCTTATGTACCATGTAATAAGATAAGGCAAATTTTGGATAGAGAGAGATTTTACTTAGAAACTGTTAGGAGAGCAAGTAGGAAAGGCATTTATAGGCATATGATTAACGACATATATGCTAGGGCAAAGGAACTTGCGAGTACTAGGTGTGGATCCAGGGACAAAGACCTTTGACATAGCGGTTATAGAAGATGGCGAGGTTAAGATCGAAAAGAGCATACCAACTGAGGAAATAGCAAAGGATCCTAATGTCCTTATTAACGCGATGGAGTCCTTCGATGTTGATTACGTGGTTGGACCATCGGGCTATGGCGTCCCACCAACAATGGGTAGTGACGTGATAGACCCTAGCGATTCGCCGTTGAGGTTCTCCTCTTAAGTACTGAGGATGATATTAAGCGTGGCGTAGCCGCAGGTGAGATTGGAATATGGGTTTATGATGCGCTCGCAAAGACGGTTGAGCACATAGTGAGGGCACTCGGTAATAAGACACTATTCCTGCCGGGCATTATTCACCTACCTACGGTGCCCTGGTACAGGAAGATTAATAAGGTTGACCTCGGAACCGTGGATAAACTAGCAGCATCCTTCGTGGCATTATATTCATATAGCCAGAGGGAGGGTATTGATTATGATAAGGTTAATGCCATAGTTGCCGAGTTAGGTTTTGGCTACAACGCGGCCATAGCTATTAGTAATGGTAAGATTGTGGATGGGGTTGGGGGTACGGTAGCCTCAATAGGCACGTTAACGTCAGGCGCATTGGACCTTGAGGTGGTGGCTCATGAGAGTTCCTGGGAGAGGTGGGATGTATTTCACGGTGGGATCTTCTATTACGGTAAGGTGTATGACATGCAGGAGTTGGTGAATGGTTATCAGAGGTCTGAGGAACCATACGCATCCTTACTTCTTGCCTTTGTTGAGGGTGTGGCTAAGGACATAATGAGGGCCAGAGTATCAACACCAAAGGCTAACGTAATTCTACTAACTGGTAGGCATAGTAAGTATGACTTAGTCGTAAAGTTATTGAAGGAGTACCTAAGGGATTTAGACGTAGAGCCCGCCGGCCTGTTAAAGGGTGCCGTTATTAGTAAGGAGCTAGTCAGGGCTATGCCGCAATTGGTGAGGGATTAATGGGCGGCACCTTTAGCGACTTAGTCAAGTATATGCAGATAGATAAGGCGTGTGGAACGGTTGCCGACTACGTAATTCACGAGAGGGCCAGCAGGTTTAGGGAGAGAGTTTTAAAGTCGTACTTAGAGACTGTTAGGAAACCAATACTATGTAAATGATGCAATCAATAAAAATTATTTAAGGGTATATAATACTTAAATTAAGACCAACGCCTATAATAATTGATGAGGAGTACGATATTACCCCACGTACAGTGCGACCAACCCGATATTCCAATTAAAATTGATAAGGTGTGTATTAAGGGGATTTATAGGAGGATCTGTCTCAACACTGATGATTCCTCCATTTGCTTAAATGCCAGGATCAATGCCTGCATAGATCTTCCCAAGAACCAGAAGGGTATTCACGTATCTAGGAACGTGGAAACAATATTGGAAACACTCAGCGAGACAAGATTTACTGGGTTTAAGAAATTGGAGGAAGCGCTCAGGAATATAACGCATATGCTCCTTAACAAGCATAATTATGCATACAGGGCCGAGGCGTCAATAAGTACGCTTTACCTGTATAAGTATGGTGATGAACGCATTAGTAATTATGTTGATGAAATACCCGTTACCCTAGTACTGAGAGATGTACTGCTGCGTGATGGGTATGAGGAGATTACCATAGGCGTTAAGATGATGGGAATGACCGTATGCCCCTGCGCCCAGCAGGTTTATGCCGCAATGGAAAACCTATCGCTTCCTAATGCGCCGTCCCACTCCCAGAGGGCCATGATATACTTAGGCGTTAAGGTGCACGGAGGTGATAGTGATGGCATTGATCTCAATAACATAATTAGGGCTGCATTAGACTCCTTCTCAGCTCCTGTGTTAAACTTCCTAAAGAGGGATAGCGAGTATAGACTTGTTAAGAAGGCCTTTGAGAACCCCAGGTTCGTCGAGGACGTAACTAGGCACGCAATATACAACGTCTATAAAATACTTAGGGATAATCTTAAGGATGATGATGAGGTATTCGTGAAGGTCATTAGTTACGAGAGCATACACCCATTCAACCTTTACTCATACTCAGCATATAAGGTTAAGGAGTTGCGAGAACTTGACCACCTAAGTAATGGAATTAATAATAATTCTAGTGATATAATTAATAAGAATTGTTAAGTTATAAATTTGTTATTTATAAAATATCACTTTACTTCTATTCTTCCTAATTACCCTATTTATCAGGGTTTCTGCTATTTGAAGCTTCGTCCTCTTTATCTCGTCATCCCTCTTAACCATCTTATGTGGGTTGAAGCCGTATATCCTAATTTCCCGGGCACCCATGTAATACGCCAGATAAACTGCGCGGTCGCCATCCGTAAATCCTGGAATCAATAGTGAACATCCACGTGGCCATACTTGCACTGTTGGTAATAATTGCTTAGCCATTGAGGCGTACCTTGGGTAATAACTAATGTTATCGCCATGCGCATGCCCCAGTATTAATGCGTCATACTTAACTAATTCATCCGGCTTAAAATCGAAGTCTGTAACGATAATGTCGGGGCTTAAACCCCAATTATGAAGTAACTCCACGGAGTAGCCCTCAACGGCTATAAGTAAGCCATCATTCAGCGGCTTGGTTTCCGCAGGTGGCATTACTATGTTTACCACATCCCAATCATACTCCTTTAAATCCCTATCATAATTACAGTACTTAGGCGCTATTTCAGCCGCTACGTGATCGCCGTTGAAATTTAATTGCGGAAGCAATGCGGTATAGTAACTCCTCACTAACACCCATTCCAATGGATCGAAAACGATTCCTCCACGCATAACGTTAAATAGGCCGTGGTCAATCCAATATATCCCTTTCTGGGCACATACGTATTCCTGGTAATAACATGGTAGTAATTCTTTTTAACATCACATCTTGTACTAGTTTGTCGACCTTTAATGAGTATGCTTAAGATTGGTGATGTAATTGTTGAAGACACATTCGCTGAGGCATTCCCCATGTATGCTACACGCATTTTAATAACAGCCATTAACCGTAGGTGGGCATTAATAGCGGCTAGCGTGGCTACGGGCTTTGGAACATCAATAATAGGTAGTCCTGGCGAGGCAGGTATTGAGGGTTTAGTCTCTCCAAAGGCAACACCTGATGGTAGGCCTGGCGCCCTTATTCAGATATACCACACCGACCTAGCAAGCCTGAAATTAGTTACTATACAGAGAGTTGGTCAGTGTGTATTAACGGCACCGACCACGGCGGCCTTTGATGCCCTTGAGAATAGCCGTAGGAAGATGGCAGTTGGTAGGGCATTGGCGAAGTTCGGTGACGGCTTCGAGAGGCAGGGCATCATGTATAATAGGAAGGTGTGGAGAATACCCGTGATGGAGGGCGAATTCATCGTTGAGGATTCCTTCGGCATTAAGAAGGCTGTAGGTGGTGGTAACATATTGATAATAGCGAGGAATCAACAGGCAGGGTTAGAAGCAGCGGAAAAAGCCGTTAAAGCTATAAGGAAGTACGCTAGAGGTGTCATTACGCCATTCCCTGGTGGGATCGTGAGGTCCGGATCAAAGGTTGGCTCACTTAAATATCCTAAATTAAGGGCAACAACAAATCATCTTTACTGCCCAACACTAAGGTCGGTGGTTAAGGACACACGATTACCACCTGATGCTAATTCCGTGTATGAAATAGTCATTGATGGTCTCACAAAGGATGCGGTATTGTTGGCCATGGGCCTCGCAATAAAGGCGGCTGCATCAGTGCCTGGCGTTATTAAGATTGATGCCGGTAACTATGGTGGAAAGTTAGGGCCATATCTACTATATTTAAAGGAGGCCCTAGAGGTGGCTAAGGATTATGATGTTAAGGTTTAAGGTGACTCGATAATGCAGGAATTCATACTAAATACCGAGAGAAAAACTAGTCAGGCAATGTACATGGAGGGATATGGCAAGTTCTCGCCGGAATATTTACGTATAGTGAGCACGGCAGAAATGAATCTCGAGGATGCTAAGGTGCTTGGAATAAGGGATAGAGTGAAGCTAATGTCTAGGGATGGAGTGAGCGTGATAGTTAATGTAAAGGTCACGGATGGGATTCCCCGTGGTACTATATTCCTACCACCAGGCCCCTGGGCTAATGTATTAATTACAGAGGGTACAGACGCTATTGGAGTTCCATCATTTAGGAACGAAAAAAATATTTGTTGATACAACGACAGAACCCGTCACATCGCTTGAGGAAATACTCAGGATACTTAGTGCAAAAGTACTGCAAATACCGCATGGTACCGATATACCCCTCAAGAGTGGTGAGAAGAGAATTATTGAGAACGTTGCATGTCCGATCTGTGCTGAGCTCTGTGACTATCTAAAAATTGAGATTACTGGTAATAGGATCGTGCGTAATATCGGTGGTTGCGCTAAGTCGGTATCTAAATTCCTCAATTATCATAAAGATAGGATATTAAAACCATACATTAGGATTAATGATAAGCTTGTTGAAGTTAGCCTAGAGGAGGCCCTTGATAAAGCTGCTGATATACTCGTTAATGCCAAGTACCCATTAATTTACGGCCTCTCGATTACAAGCGTCAAAACGGATGAATACGCAATACAGTTAGCCGAATTATTGAGAGGTGCCGTTGATAATCCAAGTACATTCTGCCATGGGCCAACGTCATTAGCCGTGCAAGAAGTCGGAGGCGTATTCACGACATTTAGTGATGTAATAAACTTAGCAGACCTAGTAATATTTTGGGGTTCCGATCCCATTAATTCCCACGTTAATCATTTATCAAGGAATATTGTGCCGAAGGGTAGGTTTATTGGTGGTAGGAAAGATAGAAAGATAGTAGTTATTGATATAAGGAGGACGGAATTAGCTAACATGGCAGACTTATTCATACAAGTGAAACCTGGCAGGGACGTAGAATTAATAACCGCACTTAGGATGGCATTGCATGATTTAGATATTGAGGTAGATAATGTGGCTGGGGTTCCACGTGACATGGTTTACAAGTTAGCTGACATGATGGCTTCAGCTAAGTACGGAGTCATAATGTATGGCTTGGGGATAACCGAGAACGGAGTAAAGCATAGAAGCGTTGAGGAGCTAATGAAGCTAGTCCAGGACTTAAATGAGTATACGAAATTTGCTGTGATGCCAATGAGAGGTCACTACAACGTTGTTGGGTCCAATGAGGCTTCACTTTGGTTAACGGGATATCCATATGCCGTGGACTTCGCTAGGGGATTCTCAAGGATGTACGTGGGTGTCACTACCGCGATGGACTTATTAATTAATGGCGATGTTGATGCCGCGTTAATAGTTGGTCACGACCCCGTGGCAAGTTTTCCGAGAAAGGCCGTACAGCACTTGTCTAGGATACCGGTGATAGTCATTGATCCAAAATGGTCCTTAACCACGGCATTTGCCGACGTAATAATACCAAGTGGTATGACCGGAATTGAATGTGAGGGATCAGCCTATAGGATGGATAAGATACCAATTAGGATGAAGAAGATACTTGACCCTCCACCTGGCGTTCTCTGTGATTATGAAATATTAAAGTTACTTATAGATAGAGTGATTAATAAGAAGGTTGGTAAAGCATGACGCAAATCCTGATTAAGAATGGGTATGTCTTTGACCCGCTTAATGGCATTAAGGGAGAGGTAACGGACATAGCCATTAAGGATGGGAAAATCGTGGACCCAAGAGAGTTAAATCCGGAGGAGGGGATAACCGTAATAAATGCCAGCGGTAAGGTCGTAATGCCTGGAGGCATCGATATTCATAGTCACATCGCAGGTCCCAAGATAAATATTGGGAGAATGATGAGACCCGAGGATCATTATACCACGAATAAGCCTGGCGTATTCCCATACATAAGGGCTGAGACTGGGCTATCAACACCGAACGTGTTTAGGATTGGCTATGAATATGCGATAATGGGCTACACATTAGTTGCTGAGCCTGCTACGCCGCCCGTTATGACGCGCCATACTCATCATGAGTTAAATGCCATACCTATAATCGATAAGATGGCGTACGTAGTTGTAGACTCAAATTGGATGCTCCTCGACTTAATAACGAATAATGACCCCAAATTGCTTGCTGCGTATCTATCATGGATTTTAAAGGCAACTAAATCCTACGCCCTTAAGCTTGTTGATCCAGGCTCTGACTTTGCATGGTTACTTCAGGGTAGGGGACTTGATATTTCTGATGAATTACCTGTGTATAACTTTACACCAGCGGACATTATTAAGAGTATTGCCGAGGCGGCCCAGGTGCTGAATTTACCGCATAAGCTGCATGTTCACTGTAATAGACTGGGATTTCCAGGTAATTATGCTACCACGCTTAGAACCATGGAATTAGCATTGAACATTCACAGGGTGAGTGAGGGATTAGCGCTGCATGTTACGCATGTGCAATTCACCGGCTATAAGGGCGATTCCTGGTCGACATTGGAAAGCGGTGGTGAGGAGATAGCTAAGGAGTTGAATAGTAATCCATACGTATCGCTCGATCTGGGGCAGGCCATACCTGACCGTGCAGTAACCACGATGACCGCTGACGCGACATTTCAATTCGTGCTTTACCACATAATGAAGAATAAGTGGTATAGCTCAGACATAGAGTCCGATGGCGCATCGGGTATTGTACCGTATAAGTACAAGAAGAAGAACTATGTAAACACTGTGCAATGGGTAATCGGGCTGGAGGTAGCATTATTGGCTAGGGATATATCACGCGTATTCATAGCCACTGATCACCCGAATGCGGGTTTGTTCACGGATTATCCATTAATATTTGCGTGGCTGATGAGCAAGAAGGCCAGGAAGATACCATGAAAAAGCTTAATCAAAGGGCGCTTAAGAGGAGCGCGTTACCAGCTATAGACCGTGAGCTTACGCTATATGACATTGTGTTTATGACTAGGGCATCACCAGCTAAGTTACTTGGTCTGGAGAAAACGAAGGGTCATTTAGGCATTGGTGCTGATGCTGATGTGGCTATTTATGACATAGACCCAACACGCATAGACCTAAGTAAGGAGTATGATAAGGTTATTAGGGCATTTAGAAGGGCATGGCTTGTAATTAAGGATGGCGAGATAGTAGTTAGAAATGGTGAAATAATCAACCCATTAGTTAATGGTAGCACTTACTACATAAATCCGGAGGTCCCTGAGCCCCTGGAGAAGGACCTATATAGGTTCATTCATGATAAGATAAAGCAGTACTATTCCATAACGTATGAATCCTTCATAATAGATGAGAATGAATTACTCAGGCCTAAAGCCGTGAATATACGCACATTATTGAGGTGATGAGGATGACCGTAACTTATCACCTAAGGCTTAAGGATAAACCGTCAGTGCTCGTGGATGCGAGAAGCATAACACCGGATTCCTTCGCTGGTAAGCAATTAAATGGCATACTCTCACTGAGGATTCTTGAGGGCGGTAGGCAGATCACTCTGCAGGACTTATTCGATGTTGATGGACCAAGCGAGGCCCCTAAGGATCCGGGGGAGATTGCTATAGTGATTGATGGAAGCATAAATAAGATATCCTTCGTAGGCTATAAAATGAGTAAGGGTAGTATTACAATAAATGGTGATGCAGGGCACTTTATTGGGTATAGAATGAGGGGTGGTAGTATAGTTGTTCATGGTAATGTGAGGAATTACCTAGGCGCCAAGATGAGGGATGGATCAATAGAGGTCTTCGGTAATGCGGAGCATTGGATTGGCGCTAAGTTACTCGGGGAGAAGCCAGGTAAGGGCATGAAGGGAGGGACAATAATAATACACGGCAATGCAGGTTCAGAAATAGGTAGTGGAATGAAGAGCGGTACGATAATAATCGATGGAGACGCTGGGAATAGCGTTGGCAACCATATGGTTGGTGGTACAATAATAATTAAGGGCAATTGCGGGCTATACCCAGGCCTGGAGATGAGTAGTGGTAGGATCGTAATTAACGGCTCTGTTGAGGCCTTATTACCCAGCTTCTACGTGGACTCACTCATACAACCGCTAAAGGTTAAGGGTATCACGTTTAATAAGTCGTTCATGAGCTTCATAGGCGATGCGTTGGTTGGCGGTCATGGATTACTTCAGGTATCATATGAGGATAATAAGGAGCTGCTTGAGGAGTTTAGGAAGTTGCTTGAGTGATCATTATGGGGCTTTCCATGAATAGGCTTGCCGTGGACATAGTTAAGGACCTAATAGACCATGAGAGGGAGTATAATGTATCAACATTAAAAATCAATGGCGCAACAATTGTGGACACGGGGCTTAAGGTGCCTGGTGGAATTAACGCTGGACTTGCGGTATCGAGAATAACCATGGGCGGCTTGGCCTCAGTTAGCCTAGTGGTGTATGATGTAGATGGTGTTACCGTACCTGCGATGTCGGTATTTACGGATCACCCAGTGGAGGCGTGCATTCTATCGCAGCTAGCCGGTTGGAGGGTTCAGGTTAAGGACTTCCTTGCCAATGGCTCAGGGCCTGCCCGCGCACTTGCTAAGAAGCCAAAGAAGATGTATGAGGTCTATGGATATGATGAAACATCCGATGAGGCCGTGCTCGTCCTCGAAACAGATAAGTATCCAACGGATGAGGTTGTGGACTATATCGCAAAGGAGACTGGCGTGAAAAAAAGATTCCATTTACCTAGTCCTCGTTTCACCAGCGTCAATGGCTGGCTCAATACAGGTTAGTGCGAGGATTGTTGAAACCGGCCTCTACAAGTTGGATACGCTTAAGTTTGATTTAAGGTCTGTAATGAATGGATTTGGACTAAGCCCAATAGCACCGCTCCATAAGGATCCGTTAATAATGGCTGGGAGAACAAATGACATGCTACTTTATGGCGGTATTACGTACTTCACCGTTGACGTTGATAATGATGATTTGGTAAAGGATGTAGTAAATAAGGCGCCGAGTTCCTCATCTAAGGATTACGGCAAATCATTTACAGATCTCGTAATGCAGTATGGTTGGGACTTCCTTTATAAGGTCGACCCATCAATATTCGCACCAGCTGTTATTACAATAAATAGCATTAAGACAGGCAGGACATACACGGCAGGCCGCATCAATAAGGATATCCTTAAGAAGGCGCTTGGTCTTTCATGATCTACATTACCGCCTAATAGCATTCACTATGTACTTTGCTATTTCAAGCGCTATGTCCTTATCAGGATACACCGATTGTAAGCCCCTCCAATCAGGTTGGCTATTGACCTCAAAGACCACGGGCCTACCATTAACCACGGCTATGTCAACGCCCGCAATATCGCAGTGCAGGGTGCTCGCCGCCTTTAGCGCCACCTTCTCGACCTCGGGATCCAACTTATCAATTCTAATGGGTGCCCCGCCCTGTGCAATATTTGTTTTCCAAGCACCGGGTGGTGCCCTTCTATACATTGCTGCAAGCACTTGATTGCCGAGTACGAAGACCCTAATATCGACACCACCATGGCGAATAAACTCCTGTAGGTACGCTACGTGCCTATGGTAAGTAAGTGACCTAACTAATTCCCACAGAATATCTCTTTCTCTCTTTCTTACCATTGCACTACCATGTCCGCGGGACCCGAACATTGGCTTTATAACAACGGCGTCAGAATTTAACATATCTAGACTCCTCATGGCTAAGCTAGATCGTTCAGTGACAATAGTGGTTGGCACTGGAACGCCATTCATGCTTAATGTGTATAATGACCTAAACTTATCACTACACTTCTCTATGGCCTCAGGCCTATTGAAAACACGCACACCATTCTCCTGCAATGCGTATAGAAGGTCTATCCTGAGCAGTGCTTGATCTAGGCTTGCACGTCCTATAGGCCTCACAACAACTGCGGCGAGCTCCCTGACAATGTTTATGCCCCTCACAAAGAGCTTAACCTCATTACCCACATACGCAACAATGTCATTAAATCTAAAGGATATAACCTCCTGACCCAATTTCTCAAGGGATTTAATAAGCCTTGATGTCGCAAAGCTCTGGGGGTTTCGGGTTATTACGCCGATCTTCATGCCATTAATGGCTTCATGGCGAATAAATAAAAATCTATCCTAACTCAATCGTGGGTGATCAAAAGTGAACGAAGGCATTGAATACTTTTATATGGCATAATGTGGCAGAAAAGTAGTGAATAGGGGATTTAGGGATAGGGACTTCCTAGAGACTAATGAGGGCATGATCTTCTGCGTAGTTGGTAATGTTCATCCTAAGGGTCGAGTCCTCGCATACCTAAAGTATGTAATGAGTAATTCGGCGTCAGGCACGATATGGAGCAGGCAGGGCGTGGCTTATCAAAGGATGATACCAATATACAGCGCAATAGAGGTTAAGAGAGCAAGCGAGTACTTGAGGAAGAGGTATCCTGAGTATATCGTTCATGATAGGTATAAGAACATTGAATTTACGGAAATACCCATCGACAGAATAAGGACACATTATAAGCCTGAGGAGAGGCTGAAGGAGATAATTAACGAAGGACCTAAGGACCAACTTGAGGAGCTAGTCATCGATTTAGTTAATGAGCTCTCCAACGAATCTGGAGTACCAATAGATAGCTTTGGCGTGACGGGCTCAATACTACTAAAGATACATAATCCCAGGTTCTCCGACATAGACCTCGTAGTGTACGGCTCATCAAATGCCCAGCCAATAAAGGAGGCACTGCTTAGGCTTTATGATGATGAGAGGTCCGGCTTTTCAAGGCTAAGCGGTGACGCATTGACTAAGTGGGTTAATGAGGTTGTTACTGCCCACCCATTCACGGCTGACGAGACCAGGGTACTACTCACTAGGTATAGGTGGAATAAGGGAATCTACAGAGGTAGGCCATTCTCAATACACCCGGTTAAGGTTGAGAGTGAGGTAACCGAGGAATGGGAGCAGAGGGTTCATAAACCGCTTTGTCTCGCAACGATAAGGGCTCGAGTCATTGATTCCAGGGACTCCTACTTCATGCCTGCCGTATACCAGGTGAGGGATGTCTATATCCTGGATGGTTGTAAGCCCCAGGTTGAGGTGAAGCAGGTTGTTAGTTATGAAAGTCTCTACATGGACATTGCCCAGGAAGGTGATGAAATACTCGTGCATGGTAAAATCGAGGAGGTTCACGACCTTAAGACCGGCGATGTATACGCACAGGTTGTTGTTGGCACATACGAAGCCCAGGGTAAGGATTTTATTAAACCATTGAAGATGCTCAATAATGGCAGGCATTAAATTAATAATGAATTTAAGGCGAAGACTTGGCCTTTACGCCCTTTATCTATCGAGTGGTTTAGCCCTCGAGGCAGCCGCATATCCAAAGCCTGGTAATGTGCATAGGCTACATGACTTTACTGATATAAGGTTCGAGGACTTCCTAGTGGCATCTAGCGTATCGCAAATGCACTTGCTAAGAGGGCTACGTAGGGGCATGCTCCTGGCTAAGGGGATTAGGTTAGTTAATGTTTACGGCGATTTAATAAGGGATGTGGTTATCGAGTCAATGCGTATAAGCGGTGGTGGAAATACAAACCTTGGATCGAGTCTCCTCCTTGCGCCACTATCAATAGCCCTAGGTTACCTAAGGGTTAATAATTACGAAGTCGAGTTAAATAACCTACTAATTACAGCACGGGATCTCCTAAGGAGATACTCAACGATGAATGATGCAATAAATTACTACAAAGCCGTTAGGGCCGCAGCGCCAAGCTACATAAAAGCAACGGACTATACTGGAGAAATGCCCAATGTATGGGACCCAGAATTCATTAATAAGATTAAAGGCAGAGGAATAACCCTATGGGACGTCCTATCATACTCATCAAGGTACGACCTAAACTCTAACGAAATCGTTCAAGGATACCCAAGGAGCCTAGAATTGACATTATATTTACTCAGTAGATTAAGGATTCATGGAGAGTGGAATAGAGCTGTCGTAGAGACGTATATTTACCAATTATCGAGAGAGGATGATCCAGTAATTGCACGTAAGTATGGTAGTGAGACCGCCGCGTATGTACGAAATGAGGCGCGTAAATTAATTCAATGCATAGATGATTGGGTGATGTGCGAGAAGGAAGTCGTGAGGTTTGATGAGAAGTTGTACGAAGCAAGGTAAATCCTGGATCAACCGCCGATTTAATTATTATTGCTATATCGCTCTATTCCCTTTGGAAACAAAAGCGCCTTATAAGGCCTATGCAATGATTCTAACGTACCAAAAGGATTTATCCCGCCTATGAGGGGGTTTATTGATATGAAAGTACTCATTACGGAGTATGTCTTGAGTACGTACTATGGCGATAATTCCATTATTGACTTAATGCCCGAGGCAATTGCCATGGTTAGGTCTCTGGTCAGATCATTAATTGTTAGTAGGGCTTATGTGGGTGTGACTATTAGTCCCTTTATTAGTTCCTCATTATTACCCATTAATGGTAATGTCATTAGGGTTGATCCTCATGATTACTTCAACGAGGTTAAGCGCGTGAGTGGTGATTTTGATTACGTAATTGCGATAGCGCCTCCCAGGGAATTAATTAAGGTAGTTGATGTTATTGATGATGGCAAATTACTTCAACCGCCCAAGAACCTAATTAAGCTCTTCTCGAATAAATACGATGCAATTAAGGAATTAAGTAAGTGTGGATTTAGGGTTCCCAAAACTGAATTGATAACCTCCAATGATGTGAATAACCATGTTCAGCAATTTCATTCACCAGCTGTTGTCAAGCCTACATACCTAGCTGGGTCTGAGTGCGTATACCTGGTAAATAATGATTATGAATTAAGGAGGGCCTTAGCATATGCGATTAATTGTGATCCCGACGGTATGGCTGTTCTTCAGGAGTTTATTAATGGCGTGCATGGTAGTATTTCCATCGTGTATGGTGTCAATGGTCCATTATTCTACTCATTAAACCTTCAATTCATAAAGAATGATGCAGGATCCCTTCACTTCATTGGAGGAATACTACCGATTAGGAAGAGGGAGTTACAACGAGAGGTTGAGGGATTGGTGCATGGCATCTTTAGTTGTTATCCTGAATTGAGGGGCTACGTGGGGTTAGACGTGGTTTGGAATGATGGTGGCATTCACATTATTGAGGTTAATCCTAGGCCAACAACCTCTATCGCTGGCATTGTCTCGCTTTACCCAGGTTTTGGTAGGCATATCCTTAGTACATATAGTAAAGATGCCATGGGTACTATCTTTTTAGGTGATGCCGTAAATGGTTACGCATACTATGTGCTTTACGACAATGATTCTGAAAAGAATTTAGGTACTGATGATATTGATAAAGAGGTTATTTCTGTTTTTCAAAGAAGTTAGAGGTAGGCAGGGCAGATGATTTAATTAAAATCTATCAAAGAATTAAACCATTATTAAGTAATTTAGTGTACGATATAAACATTATTTTGCATTAAGTAAGGCTTAAATAATGCCGTTGAGCCGTCCTCGTAATGGTAAAGCTTCTAGTCAGTATTAAGGAGCCGGGCGAAATCCTAGATGCGGTGGATGGCGGTGCTGATATTATTGATGTTAAAAATACCGAGCGCGGAAGTCTTGGCCTTCCATCATTAGGTGTGGCGAGGGAGGTTGCATTAAAGATTGGTAAATTAAAGGAGAAGAGTGCGCCGTTGGGTGATGTGGATCATTATGATGAATACCTCGCATATACGCCTACGTGCTTAGCGAGTTGGATTATGATTATGTGAAGGTCGGTATTAAAACGAACTCTAGGGAGGAGGCTATTAGGATAGGTCATGAGGTTGTGAACGCTGTTTCCCATAATGTTAAGGTTGTCCTTGTGGGTTATGCCGATTTCCAGAAATTTAACACATTATCACCGTTCGACGTTATTGATATTGCTAATTATGTTGGTGCTGATGGAGTAATGATAGATACGTTGGGTAAGGGTGGATACTCAACCTTCGATATACTCACGCATCAGTATTTATCGGACTTCGTTAGTAAGGCGAAACAGTATGGTCTTTTCACGGCATTGGCTGGTGGATTAAGAATCGAGCATATTAGTATGGCTGTGCATCTTGGTTTTGACGTGATTGGCGTTAGGACTGCAGCTTGTCAGGGTGGGAGGAATGGAAGGGTTAGGAGGGACCTAGTGATGGAGTTGAAGAGGAAGATCCTGCAGGTTGAGAAGAGTAACTTAGGGAGTTATTAACGTGTATTCGTCATCAGCATCGCTAATGATGCTATTTAATACCCATGGCTTCCTAGCATTGAATATCGCGACGCCTTATTGAACATCTTAATTAGGGTCCTTAGATATGCATCAACAACATCACTATTCATATCATCAGCCTTTACCCTCCTTATGAGTCGCCCATTAATTATTATGCCGTCAATCATCTTCGCGAGTATTGTCATGTCAAAACCTAGCACATGCGTTAAGTAAAGGGTTATTGAATCACTGGTAACGGACCAAGTATGGGGTAATTCATTGGTACTCCTCATTATTTCATAGGGCATTATTAACGGAATTCTATCTTGAATTGCCACTACCTCATTTAGATCGGTAATCTCCTCGACAATGCTTGGAAACATGCTTGAGATGTAGGAGCCGTAAACCTCCATCGCCTTTATTGCCATCCAGTGAGCAACGTCATCATTAAACCCCACCCGTTCCTGTAAATTCCTAACTAAATCCGCAAATTCACTACCACCAGGAATTAACGCTATGAATGCTGTACCTCTATGATGAATATCATATATTGTATTTATCAATTCCCTTAAGACACTGGGATACTTAATTAGGTGACCACTAACCTTAAGGACATACCTCTTCATTGAGCTCACCCTTAATAAGCATTAATGAAGCTGCATATGCAGGAAACACGCCACTAACTGGCGCATTTAGCATTTGGTCGATATCTATAATGCCCCTAAACCCAGCCCTACGTGACGCTTCACGGGCTATATGCTTACCAATGCCAGCTATAACTGCATCGAATAATGATGGTTTAAATCCCATTGACGCAATCCATGATCTAACCTGCATTAATGCCTCAAACACCTTAAATACCTGGGCTTCATATATGTACCGGGCTATCTCAATAATCTCGTCACTATTAAGCATGTTAGTATCTGCACAGGGAACACGCGAGAGCCTAACCATGGCCTCGTTAATGCTTTTACCCCTACCATCCGCTGTCTCTGACGTATATTCCTCAGAACTTATATAGCCTAAAACTAGGTGAACATCCCCCGTAAGTGCGAAACGCTCAAAGGATACTCTGGCGAAGTAGCCCTTATAGGGTACCTTATCCACTATGGTCGCCACATTAGCCCTTAAGGCACCTGTATAGACTAGCTCACCAACAATTAATTTTTCAGGGTCCGTCCTACCCCTTACAGTCACCCTTCCATTTATCACGGGTATTATCGTCGTTGTCGTACTGCCAATGTCTATGAATACGAAGTTAATGAGATTGAAAGCCCTACTCAGGCAGTTCTCCAGGTACCAGGCAGATGCTGCCCAATTAGCTGCGGCTATCCTTAGTGTGTCAGTTAATGCCTCGTTTGCCTTAACGAGTCTTATGTCGCTCGATACGTAGTAATTAGATAGTGAGTCATTAAAAACGTCCTCAACAGCATTTATTATGTACTTAACACCAACATCCTTAGTTTCAAACACATCACTCAATTCAGCAGTCATTGTGGATACGGTGTAGTACTTACCCTCACTGCTCAGGTTAAGGCGTAATTTAATTTCGTTCAATTTCTGATATAATGAATCAGCACCATTTATCCAGATGGGATTGTAAACCCGAATTATATTATCTATATTAATTCGATTAGAACCCACGCTTAACTTTACAGCCTTAATGTACGCACCGCCTATGTCTAAGCCCACGACGGTGTATGATTCGTAGGGTTTACTCATGAATTCATCTCAAGAAGAGAATGTATTGATAATAGGTTTTAAGCTTATATGGATTTACCGCCGAATCACTTCTTTTGATAGAACGGATGGGCTAGCTTATCCTTCTGTGCCAATATATCGTCTATCTTCGGCTCACCCGTCATGGCCCTCTTAATAGCCAGCTTAACGGCTTCATAATTATATTGATAGACCTTATCGGGATCCTTAGCCGCTGGGTGTATGAATACGCCAGCAATTATTACGACATCATCAACTATATCCTTAGGAATAACACCCTCAGCAACAGAATCAACAACGGCCTTAGCAACTGCGTACTGAGCAGGGCCGAAGATCATCTCTGCCTGCTTCATATTCTCAATAGTCACCTTAGGAACTATCAACGTGAACGGCTTAGCCGGCCAGTTCGGGGTTATTACGGCATATAATTTCGTATGTCCACGCGATTGATGCGCAAGACCAAAAGCAAATGCGATACCTGCTGGGCCGTCCTTATCACCAATTATTAAGTCTATGTGTGCAACCTCATTACCTTCACCAACCAAAGCCTCACCAAACCTAATACCTAGCTTGGGCTTACTTACATTTGACATGCTTAATCACCGGTATGCAGCATCTTCTTAAATATTAAAGCATTACTCCTCTAATAATTATAAAAAATAACTATATATCGATGAATATATTATTTCATGTACAATTATGACAAATTATTAAATAATTTCGAGGAAATTATTGTAATTATACGAGAATCCTAAGATCAATGTCAACGCCTACATCCTTTGGGTGAAATCCATACTTAATCATCGTGAACTCCCTTCTAAATTCAATGACTTCTTTCCTCACATTGCCTGAGTCTTCACCCTTAATTAATACCCTAGCCATGAACTCAGCGATTGCCTTCATTTCGTCCTTGCCCATTCCGAATCTTGTCATTTCCTGAACACCAAGTCTTAGCCCACTTAATTCGCCCCTAAATGCTTTGTCCCACGGTAGTGCGGTTTTGCTTACGATTATATTAGCCTCCTCAAGCAATGCTGCCGACTTAGCGCCGCCACCTAATTTAGCAACATCGACAAGTACTTGGTGAGTCCTTGTAAATCCCTTATTTTCAGCAACTACGTTAAACCCTAACGCATGTAGCTCCTCGGCTAAGGTCCTCGCATTCTCGACTATTTGCTTAGCATAGGCCTCACCGAACTTCATCATCTCTATACCGTCACGGCTGTTGCGGCATACCTATGGTGATGATAATTAGATGTTAAGCCGGGGAATACCGCCTTCTGTATTTTGCTAAATAACTCCTCATTATTTGTGAAAATGATCCCTCCTGAGGACCAGGGAAGGTTTTATGAGTTGATGATGTCATAATATCAGCACCTAGCTCAAGTGGATTTGGAAATGCCTTACCAGCGATTAAGCCAAGTACGTGGGCTGAATCATGAAGTAATACGGCATTAACCTCATGAACAGCATCAAGAAGCTCCCTAACTGGGTGCGGAAATAAGTATACGGAGCTGCCCAGTATTACAATCTTCGGCTTAACTTCCCTTATCAACTTTATACTCTTATCAACATCTACATTAAATTCGTCATTATCCCAGGGTAAATTCATTACCTTTAATCTTAAGATACCGGGTGCGCCATTGGCTCTATGACTTATGTGTGAACCTGCCGTTATTGGTATTGAGAGTATTGTGTCGCCAGGCTCCGTCAACGCCGCATAGACTGCGGTATTAGCTATGGTGCCTGATATAGGCCTTACATCAACAAACTTTGCGTGAAATAATTGTCTCATTATATCTGTGAGCAAACCCTCAAGGGCGTCAATGTACTTAGTCCCTTGGTAATACCTATTACCTAACGTACCTTCTGCGTACCTACCCTCCATGTCGTTTAGATAGACGTACTCCGCCAGTGGACTCATCACGTTTTCGCTGGCTATTAGATTTATGGATTCCAGCCTACGCCATCTATTATGTACTTTAACAAGGTCCAAAACCCTACTTAGTGCTGAATCGATATCTAACGACATTTAAGAATGATAAGCCCTAATCTATTAAAGCTTTAATATCCTGCCCAATTAACCTATTCCTTTGGGTATTACGAAGCGGTGGATTAATTAATCTCTACGCAGAATAGGAGAGAGATGGCCACCAGTAGTAATGACATTAAGTTTATCGATGTTGTGAAGGCACTCGAGAGTATTGAGGCGACTACTCAAAGGACTGTGATGGCTAAGCTACTCTCATCGCTCCTCAAGAAGACTCCACCAAACGTTATTGATAAGGTCATTTACTTCATACTCGGTCAATTAAGGCCTGACTGGGAGGGTGTGGAGCTTGGTGTTGCTGAGAAGCTCACCTTCAGGGCCATTGCCAACGCCACCGGCGTGCCTGTTAAGCAGGTTGAGGACCTATACAAGAGGCTCGGTGACGTTGGCGAGACCGCAAGGAGAATAATGAGTAGTAAGCCGCAGCAGGCCGGTGGTAAGTCAATACTTGAGTTCTTCGGCGGTGGCGCAACTGAGGAGTTGACCATGGGTAAGGTGTACGACACATTAATATCCATAGCAAGGGCGAGTGGTGAAGGTGCCCAGGACACTAAGGTTAAGCTACTAACCTACCTATTCTCAAGGGCTAAGCCCGAGGAGGCTAAGTACATTGCCAGGTTTGTAATTGGTAGGTTGAGGCTTGGTGTTGCTGATATGACAATACTTGACGCCTTGTCAGATGCCTATAAGGTGCCTAGGGAAGCCCTCGAGAGGGCTTACCACATTTACCCAGACCTTGGCTACATAGCAAAGATGGTTGCTCAAGAGGGTCAGAATGCGCTGGCTAAGATTCATGTGACGCCTGGCGTGCCCATACAACCAATGCTTGCTGAGAGGTTAAGCACTTCCGCAGAGATCCTGGCTAAGTTGGGTGGTATTGCCATGGTTGAGTATAAGTATGATGGTGAGAGGGCTCAGGTTCATAAGACTAGGGATGGGGAGGTTAGGATATTCAGTAGGAGGCTTGAGAACATAACGTATGCTTATCCGGATGTGGCTGAGTATGTTAAGGAGGCTATTGATGCCAAGGAGTTCATTGTTGAGGGTGAGATAGTGGCGATAGACCTGACACGGGTGAGTTTAGACCCTTCCAGGAATTGATGCATAGGAAGAGGAAGCACGATATCAAGGAGGCAATGAAGGAATACCCAGTCAACATATTCCTATTTGATGTAATGTATGTTGATGGCCAGGACTTAACAAACCTACCACTCATTGATAGGAAGAGGAAGCTACTCGAGATCCTCAAACCAAGTGAGTATGTGCATCTCGCCACGTGGAGGGTCATAAATGATGCTGAGGAGTTGGATAAGTTCTTCCATGAGGCCATAAGCGATGGTTGTGAGGGTGTCATGTGTAAGTCCATTAAGGCTGACTCGATCTATGAAATGGGCGCCAGGGGCTGGCTCTGGATTAAGTATAAGCGTGACTATAGGAGTGAGTTGACGGATACCCTGGACCTAGTGGTTGTTGGTGCCTTCTGGGGCCGTGGTAAGAGGGCTGGGACCTACGGCGCACTACTGATTGCTGCTTACGACCCGAAGACTGACCAGTTCTACACAGTGAGTAAGGTGGGTAGTGGATTCACGGACGAGGACCTGGTGAAGCTTAAGCAGATGCTTGACCCGTACAGGATACCGCATAGGCATCCGAGGGTCGTCTCTAAGATGGAACCAGACGTGTGGTTCGTGCCAGCCGTGGTGCTTGAGATAATTGGTGCTGAGATAACCCTGAGCCCACTGCACACGTGCTGCATGGGCGCCATTAGGCCTGATGTTGGTTTAGCCATTAGGTTTCCGAGGTTCACTGGGCGCTATAGGACTGATAAGTCGCCTGAGCAGGCGACCACGGTGGATGAAATCCTCGAAATGTATAAGGAGCAGAAGAAGGTGAAGATAGAGGAGGGTGCGAACCCGTAGGAGTGCATTAGATTGATTAAACGATTATTCACCGCCCTCCTCCTTCAATACCCTTTCCAACGTCCACCTTGTCGCCCTAATTATCTCCCTAAGCCTCTCATCGCTCCTGTAATTCCTAATGACTATGCCAACCACGTTATCACCATCAAGCTTGACCTCATAATTAAAGGCCTCCTCACGTCTCAACTGGCCGTCCTTAACGAGTTTATCATCCTCCTGTTTGAAGCCCTCGAGTATTTTATCCTTAAAGAACCTCCTGAACGCCGTGTTATCCTTATTGAATGGCTTTATCGGCTTAATGCTAATCCCATTCTCATAAACCTCCACCGTACCCAGCAGCTCATTACCGACCCTAGACCTTATCTCTCTCGTCTCCACCAGCTTGCCAAGGTCCTGCTGCTTACTCACTAACTCCGTAGCTGGGACTATTGATTGCGACTTAATTATATTGTCAATAAAGCTCTTAACCTCATTCAATAAGTCAAGCTCCTCCTGAAGCTCCTTAATCCTGCTATCCAACTTATCCCTAAGCTCGAGCAATTTCTTAACATCTACTGTGTTTTCCACGGTTAAGAATTAATAAGTCCAGTTAATAAAGCTACGCGTGAAGAAGCAGTCGGTAGTACTGTCAATGGGCAATCTGAACCTAGACATTTACATTAAGACTGACGCAATACCAAGGCCTGATGAATCCGTTGATGCCTACGAGACCTACATGGGCGGTGGAGGCTCCGCGGCAAACTTCTCCGTCGCTGTGGCTAGGCTTGGGCTTGGCTCCAGGTTCCTGGGTTCCGTGGGTAATGATCAATTTGGCGACATGTTAATTAGGGAATTGGAGTCAGAGGGTGTTGATACCAGGTTTATAAAGCGTGTTAGTCATGAGAGGACGGGTACCGTGGTGGTCATCGTCGGCTTAGATGGGTCTAAGCGAATGATTAGGTATCCGGGGCTAACCTGGGGTTGACGCCCAATGATATTACTAGTGATGTCATGAGTGGTGTATCGCACGTTCATGTAGCTCTCGGTAGGGTTGAAATTATTGAGGCGGCAAAGCGGATTGCTAAGTCCCTTGGATTAACGGTCTCGGTAGATGGGGGCACGCCATTGGCTAGGAAGGGGCTTGACGTAATTAAGGATGTCATTAACAATGTTGATATCTGGTTCATGAATAGTTTTGAGGCGAGGGAGTTGGGGCATTCAGAGAATGTTGTTAGGGCTGCGGAGAATATAGCAAGTAGGGTTGAGGTTAGGGAGTTGATAGTTACGCTTGGTTCCCGTGGGGCATTACTGCTTAGGGATGGTGAGGTTAAGTATTCTGATGCGTTTAAGGTTCCTCCAGTGGATACCACGGGTGCTGGTGATACCTTCGCAGCGGCCTACGTGGTCGCCTCCGTACTCGACCTAGACCCAATAGATAAGTTAATCTTCGCTAATGCAGCAGCTTCACTTAAAGTCATGAGGAGAGGTGCTAGGTCATCGCCCAGGTTAAATGAGGTCATTGATTTCCTCGAATCCCTTGGATATGCCAAGTTGGCAGATGAAATATTAAATAAGCTTTCCTAAGTTGTTTAGTAATGGAAAAAACTTATATATGTAGGGACTACTTTCTGTATTGGGAGTTAGGGGATTACCGTGTCTAAGGTTAACGTACAGGTTAAGGTTAAGTACTGTGATGGCACTTGGTGTAACTTCCAATACTTCAGGTGCGCCAAGAAGGCTTTGAAGATCGCCAGACAGGGTAATAGGATAATTACCCAATGCACACTATTTGGTGGATCCTGCATAGGGTATAAGTGTCAGTACGCAGTCTGCGAGGCCCACGTGATGGCTCCAGACGGTAGGTGCTTGCTCGATCTTAGGAATATGGAGGCCAAGGAGAGGGATATCGTTGAGGAGGCTAGGAAGCTTGATCAACAAGCCTCAGTAATTAATAGGCATTTAAAGAAGCTTGGGCTTAAGGACTACATGTAGGTCACCCAATGATCAAAGCCATAATCTTAACGGCAGGGCTTGGTGAAAGGCTAAGACCACTTACCTACCTAGTCCCTAAGCCATACCTGCCGCTTCGTGATGGCCTAATCATTGAACGAATACTGAGCTGGGTTTTATCCCAGGGCCTTAAATATGATGATGTGATAGTGGTGACGGCATACATGGCTGATAAGGTCATATCCATATTGGGTAATTCAATGCCTGGCATTAAATTCGTAGTGGCCGATCAACTATTAGGTACTGCTGGGCAGTTATGGTATGTGAAGGAACTCATTAATGATAATGATGATGTAATAGTCATTAATGGTGATGTATTGACTAACGTTTCCTTGGTGAAGGCCCTTGACTATCATAAGTTAAGCAATGCCGATATGACTATAGTCTCGATTAAGTACAAACTAACCGCTAGGTACGGCGTACTTGACATAGGCCCCAATGGTGAGTTTAAGGGATGGCTTGAGAAGCCCGTTATAACGTTGCCGATAGTAACTGGTATATACATAATGAAGGGATTGTTAATTAGGAAATTGAGTAAGGAGAGACTCGATATGAATAAGTATGTGGAGGACCTACGGCAAAACAATGCAAGGATCATGGTTTTCCTGGCCGATGCCGACTATGTTGACCTTGGGGTACCTCAGGATTACCTTAACTCATTGGTTGCATGACCATTGTACCATAAATCATTCAACGCAATATATATAAACAATTAAAATAAGGGAATTATTAATAATGTCTAGGGCTGTTTGTCCAGGACTTGAAAGGACGGCAAGCGGCTATATGTGTATGTATGCGCAGAGGCCGATCAATCCATTTCAATGGTATTGTTTTGGTGATTATTTCGAGTGCCCAATATATGTTCAGTACATGAAAACCAAGGGCGTTCAGGCAAAGGCCGAGACCAAGCCCTCACAGACTGTACAGCCATTACAGCAACAAGCTCAACAGCAGACCCAGCAGATAGCCACTACCATGCAGGTTACCGCAGTGACTACCCGCGTCGAGGTTACGGGTGATACCGAGGATGAGTTGATTAGGAGTAGTGAGTCGATAATATCCAGGTTTGAGGGTAGTGCTAAGACCCTTAATGATAAGTGGAAGGATTATGAGAACTCTGTACAATCAACTAGGCAGAGTTGGGAGGTTGAGAAGGCTAGGTTGAGAAGGTACATGGTCATTCTTGAGAGGATTCGGGATAAGTACACTGAGGATCTTAAGGAGGTTGAGCTTAGGAGGAGTATGGGGCTTATTAATGATGATGCCTACAATAAGCTTAGGGATAGTATTCAGAAGAAGCTTGATAAGATTAGTGATAAGCTTAAGGAGCTGAACGCCAGGTATCAGGAAGTTGAATCAACAATTAACCAGCATTATAAGAGGCTGTTAATGACCACGGTGACGCCTGAGGTCAGTAAGCTTAAGCTTTCCCTGGCTAAGCTTGAGGAGATGTATAGGGATGGCAAGATCAGTAAGGAGGTTTATGAGAAGTTGAAGGCTGAGATTGAGGGGTGATTTCATGAGCGAGGAAATGCTGAAGATATACGAGGAGCTACTAAAGCAAATTAATAAGGCGTATGACAATTATACCGAACAAATAAAGCGACTTAACAACATGTGGGCTGACTATAAGACTGCAGTTAGTAATGTCAAGCGAAATTGGGATGCAGACAACATATTATTGGCACTCAGGGTTAACGAACTTAAGGCCAGTATTGACTCACTACGTGAAGAACTCGAAATGCTCAAGGTTAAGAAGGAACTTGGTCTCATTGATGATGATGAATACTCCAAATCCTCAACCGAACTTACAGATACATTAACGAAGCTAACCAATATGTATGAGGAGGCTAAGTCGAAGATTGACGAGATAGATAAGGGTATTAAGGAGCATTGGTTTAGGTCAATGGATGTAACCTCACTAACCACTGACCAGGTCGATAGCATGATTAAAGAGCTTGAGGATAATAGGGCTAAGGGTGAAGTACCTGATGATGTATATAACAGGGTTAAGGCTGACCTCGAGCTTGTGAGGAGAGTCGTCCAGGCCCTGGCACTAATAAAGACTGAATCAAAAACCTGAATTAATAACGTTCATTTAAAAATAATTAGTTACGTATTTGATGTTGAGGAGTTCAATCTGTGAATTCTAACAGCCTCCTTGTAGGACTTTATTATACCGTATAACCCAATTATGCCAACCACGGAAATCACAAGTAGGAACCCTATGTCTATTGCGTCGAGGTTTGGTATTGGTATTCCGGTGCTTATGGCCCACGCATCTATTTGCGGAAGGAAGATTATCAAGAGACCAACCAGGGCGAATACTAAGCCTCCGTAATAAAGCGTGATACCCGCCGTCTTCCTACCCACGTACTTAACCTCCTCCTCCGTGAACTTCTTAGCCCTTAGTAATCCGCCGAAAACAGCGCCAAGTATTACCTGCATTATCATGGTTCCTATCCCAAACATTAGACCGGGCAGTGGTGCGTACCAAATACTCGGCATTTCGGGGGCGAGCACAAACGTTATTATTGACGCATAGGCACCAAAGCCGAAGCCAGCTATTAATCCGTGCACAATAGTCATCTTTATCGGAACCTCCCTCGGGTGAGCCTCATGAAGCGGTATTCTCTTGGCCTCATTCGTATGGTGCTGATGACCACCGAGTAATACGTCAATTGGTATATGTATGTACTTACCCCTCAGGATGTATGAACCGGCTATGGCCATGACAAGACCAACCACGAAGTATACCGGCCCATCTAGGTTATACTTCATGTAGAAGTAGGCAAGTCCTATGTAGCTAGTGTTGTTAAAAGAGCTCTCTGTATCGTGAAGCCCAGGGAGAATAGGAAACCAGCCTTCATACCGCCCTTCGTACTATACGCACCAACTGCGTAACTGAAGGTTATCGGCCACGTGTGCTCATCAGGTGTTATTCCATGGAGCATCCCAAGGAATAACGACACTATTAGTATTTCGACGACCGGTAATTGACTTGGTGGGTGGAGTAGGAAGTTTATGTTAAATATTCCCAGTCCAAGCACTACCATGGCTAGCGTAAGCATTATCAGGTTCATCGACTGTATTAGACCCAATCGTGTTTTCATGTTCATTAGGGTTACCCTAAAGTAGGGGTTAATAAACCCTTCTGGCTCAGTTAGTTTTATAAATCTGATATCGGATTAGTTATCGATTTAGAACATGCCTAAAGATAGGTTAATTAGTGATTCAGGGGATAATGAGGTAGGCATGAAAAGCCTTTACACGTATATGAGTAATGAGAAGACTAGGGTTGCATTACTCTCATTACTAGCATCAGTACTGATAACGGTTATGAATATTGCTGCGTGGTTGCTCACAAACTCCCTAGCCGTTCTAGCCGAAGCTATGCATACATTCCTCGACATACTCGTCACATCAATAACACTGATCGCCGTAAGCATAGGCTCTAAACCACCTGATGTGGAGCACCCGTTTGGTCATGGTAAGGCCGAAAGTATTGGTGGGCTCTTCGGCTCATTATTCATAATAGTGGCTGGTATACTCATTGGTTATGAGAGCGCTGAGCGTATAATAATGAGGGTGCCGTTTAGCCCCGACATAGTGGCTATAGTCGTCATGGCCATAGCGATAATCATTGACGTAAATAGATCAAGGGCGTTAAGGAGGGCGGCGATTAAGTGGAATAGTAGGGCCCTTGAGGCTGATTCCTACCACTTCCTAAGTGATGTCGCTATTGAGAGCTCGGTTGTCGCCCTTATGGTTGTTGGATTACTAATGGAGAGATTGAGCATTGGATTATTTGATGAGTGGGGTACATTACTTGATGCCCTGGTAGCCTTCGCAATAGTTATGTACTTCTCGGTAATTGGCGCACGAATAATGAAAACATCAATAGATGAGTTAATGGATAGGGTATCTGAGGACCTCATTAATAGGGTCACCAACGTTACCAAGTCTGTGAAGGGTGTCGTATCTGTTAAGGACGTTAAGGCTAGGAGGGTTGGCTCAATGGCCCATATAGAGGTGACGATAGCGTTTCCGACCACCTAAGCATTGCCGATGCGCATAGCATAGCCGACAATGTGGAGACGGCTATAAAGCGTGAGGTTGGTCCATCAATAGTCATGGTTCACGTGGAGCCTGAACTCCGTGAGAGGGTGGAGAAAGTCCTTGCCGGTGTTAGGAATCCGTTAATTGTTAATATTCATGAATTGAACATAATGGAGTCACAAAACGGTGTGGTGGTTAGTATGCACATGGTGGTTAGGAGCGATGCAAAGCTGAGCGATATTAACAAGGTAGTAAATGAGGTGGAGGATAGGGTAAAGCAGGTAGTACCTAATGCCCTGGTTTGGGTTCACCTGGAGCCTGATAAGAGGACTATAAATATTGATGAAGTAAGGAGGGTTGTTGATTCCGTTTGTTCTAAGTATGGTGGTCATGTTGGTGATATTAATATAGTCGACGTTGAGGGTGTTAATGCGATGCGCATTCTAGTTTATTTACCACGTGATATGAGCATTACCGAAGCCCATAACATTGCCAGTGAAATAGAGAGTGAGATAGCGAAGGTATACAGCATGCCATACCACGTAGTAGTCTCGGTGCTACCCGACGCCAAAACCTTATAACCCATTACTCAGACCATAGTGTGATCGCTTGTGCGTAGGGAGCTTGTCTTCACATTTAATAGTATGAGTGAGGCATTGACGTTCATGGAAATGGTTACTAATAAGATTAAGAGTAAGGAGTTGCTGATTCGGTATGATGCTGGTAATGGGATTAGGGTTTGGATATCAATACAGGGTGAGCCACATGAGGTTGAGCTCTACTCAATGGAGGTTAAACGCGTGTACAATGATATTAAGTTGATGAGGGGTAAGTTCGGCACGCGCACCTACGACGTATCACTAATACTTAGTAAGGCTAAACTCAGCGCCGCCATACCAATAGATTTAGTAATCGACTTACTTCAGGTCAAGGGCATAAGCGCGGAGCTTGATGATTCTAGGATAAGGGTCGCGGGCGATGTGGGGCTTGATGACTTGGTAAAACTTGCTGAGGATATCTCCAGGATTTACAGTGAGTTAATGGACATGGAGGTTTCGGCACAGGCTAAGAGGATAATAGCGCTTTATGCATTGTTAATGGGTAAGGGCGTTAAGGATAGTATCAATGAATTACTCAGTAAAGGATTATTGTCCAGGTACGGCGATACCGACCTACTCGTCCTATCAATGGATTATAGACATGCCCTATCAAGGCTTCAGGACCTCGTGGGTGGTAAGGGAAATACAAATTAAGGCCTTAATTACTACTTGGTATTACGTAATGAACATTAATAACTATATCGAGATTAAGGAGTTGACCAAGGAGGTCATTCAGCAATATTTGATGAATCAGTACCCCTGGGGGATCATAACCAGGCCACTCACGCCGGTGGCGATGGCGATACTCTCGATAACGTATGCCATAACCGTAGCCATGCTAGTACTAAGTCTAATTCAGATATCCGTATTCGTGAGGTACGGCATCACGAGCCTTAGATACCTAAAGACGCACGGTAGAATTGATAATTCGAGGATTATCGATTCAACGCATGGGTTGCCATTCGTATCAGTGTTAATACCAATTAAGAACGAGGACATACTGACAGTAAAGAGGAGCATAAGGAACATGGCAGTACTCAATTACCCCAGGAACCTATTCGAGGTACTGTTCATAAGCGATGATCCTGAGTACTACGTGAATAGCCTCGTGAGGGAGATAATACCCTTGGCAGATAAGTTGGGTATTAACGTTAGGGTAATACGTAGGGAGGTTAATAAGGGCTATAAGGGTGGTGCCCTCAACTACGGCATTAAGTACGCTAAGGGCAGCGTTATTGCCGTGTTCGACGTAGACACGGTAGTACCCAGCGATTACCTAATTAAGGCCGTGAATGCACTGTTAAGTGGTTATGACACAGTCACTGGTGTGTGGAAGGGTTACTACACAAGTAATACTGTCGTTTCCAAGCTCCTCAAGTTCATATATGATGTGTATAACGAGGTCTTCTTTAGGGGTAGATTCCTAAGTGGTAGTTTCCCTGCGTTAACTGGGAATAATATCGTTATCTGGAGGAACGTCCTTGAATCCGTCGGTGGGTTCTGCGAATGCACGGGTGAGGACCTGGACATAACCATAAGGCTTAGGGCAAAGGGTTACAGGGTGGGCTTGATTGACTCGGACGTATATGTCGAAGTGCCGCAGACGTACCTAGCACTCAAGAAGCAATACAGTAGGTGGTTATTTAGTAGCATTTGGAACTTTAAGCATAATTTACGGTTGCTACTTTCGAGCAAGGATATGACTATTTGGGAGAAGGTTGATGGAATTCTCTGGATGCTTCAATTACCAAGCCTGTCTTTCGCCGCATTATCGATACTCATTACCGTGATACTCTCAGTGATTGGCATCCTAGTTCCACCAATGCCAATACTACTTCTTGAGACCCTAAACGCCATCACCGTTCTATCCCTGGCCATGGTGCTATGGTCAATTAGTAGACGTGTTGGTTACTCAACACGAGACTTCCTAATTAATACCGCCAGGTCGGCATTGCTCGCCATGATCATGTCCTTCCCAATGCTCATATACTCGGTGGAATCATTGATAACCGATGAATGGGAGTGGATACCAACGCCGAAGGGCTACTCAACCTATAGGTACCCAATCCTAAGGGGCTTAGTACACGAGTTATCGATAACCCTAATGCTGGCGGCCGTAATGGTAATACTGATATTAAATGACCAGTTAATATTCATGTTCTACATAGCTGACATATTGGCAATACTCCTGTACGGATTCAGTTTAGTAATCCCACGCAGATGAGCAATCGTGTGAAACATTAATTAGGGGAGTAAGCCCTTACCTGGGCTGGCATGGTGAGTACATATGACGTTATCGTGGTTGGCGCTGGACCATCAGGCTCCATAGCGGCTTACGTGGCCACTAGGCTTGGCTTGAGGGTATTGGTGTTGGATAGGTTTAGGTTTCCGAGGATTAAGCCCTGCGGTGGTGGTTTAACGCAGAAGTCCGTGGCCCTGCTGAGGAGTCTTGGTATTGAATTAAATGGCGTTATCAGAGGTAGATGCAGGAGGGTGGCCCTAATCAATAGTGCGGGCTCCTTCCTAATAACCGATGATGAACCAATAGTGAACGTGGTCTCCAGGGATGAGTTTGACAATTACCTACTATCTAACGCCCTAGAGGCTGGTGCTGACTATATTGTTGATAGGGTTGTCAGGGTCGACGTTAATAATGATAGGGTTAACGTCATTGGTGTGAATAACGCCTACGTGGGTAAGTACGTCATTGCTGCTGACGGCGCGAACTCCATAGTGGCCAAGCAATTGGGTAATAATTTGAGGAGAGACGCGGCCATGGCCTTCATGACCATCGCACGTGGCAATTACCTGGATGACCTATGCGTGATCGACATGACGAGGATTAGGTGGGGCTACTCATGGGTTTTTCCGCGGGGTGGTGGGGAGTACGATGTGGGTATTGGCTCAATACGTTGGGAGGACTATAGGCCGTTACTCATTAATTACGTGCATGACATCGACATGCGGGAGGGTGAGGTACGTGGGCATCCAATACCGATTAGAGCTCGTGATAGGATAGTTTCCAGGCGCATAGCCCTGGTTGGCGATGCTGCTGGGTTAGCTGACTCAACCACCGGTGAGGGTATATTCTACGCAATGTATAGCGGCGCGTTGGCTGCCTTGGCATTGAGGAGTTCAAGCAGCCCGGCAGAGTTCGCAAGTAATTACCTGGAGATTATTACGCCATTAATTAGGAACCTATCATTGGCGTATTACCTATCGTTGGGTACGTATGGAATTGACCACCTAGTGATGGGAAGACTAGGGCTAAGTGCGTTTTCTATGCCAAGCACCAGGAATTTAATCAAAAGGATAATGAGCGGGAAGACCTGGTACTACCAAGTGCCCATGTCCATGATTAAATTCTCAGTATTGAGGGGACCTCAAATGTTACTTAAGGGAATACTTCACGGATAATTTTTAATTTGGTAAAACCCAGATTAAGTAGGACCTTATTCTTCGGACTCTTCCTCGAATTCCTCGGTTCCTGCTTCTTCCTCCGTGCCCTCGGTAGTTCCCTGCGTTGTTGCTGAACCCTCCTGAGTTACCTCGGCAACGGCATATGACCTACCTATTTTCGTTATCTTAACCTTAACCTTATCCCCTGGCTTTGTATTTGGCACGAAGATTACGAAGCCCTTCACCCTGGCTATACCATCGCCCCTCTTAGACGTCTCTACTATGCTTACCTCTATTACGTCACCAACATTTACTGGCTTAGGACCTCTCGGACCTCTACCCCTACCTCTTTGGAAGTTTCTCCTTCTCGGTCTTTCGGACTCGGACGTAGTAACCGCCTTACAACATTATTGGAGAGTAACCCCTTTATAAATCATTCTAGGGCAGTTAATATTTAAGTCACTTCAATGATTAAGAGTGTGAGTGATGAGCACCTCTGATTAGGATGCATGACTGAGCCAAGCCCCAGACTGAGCGATTAATTGATTATATGCGGCGTAACTATGAAACATCAATAATACTTAATGAATCGTTATTTATTACCGCTATGTGGGGCTTGGTGCCGCTATACGGTCCAGCCCTAGACGAGAATATAGTGAGTACCTTACCTCCGTGATTCCACTTATAACCCTGGGGCGTATACTCATGACCCCGAATAATCATCTTTAACCCACTACTGCTGAGGAAGTTCTCCGTCAGCGCCGAACCAAAAACGTACGTGCCTGGTCCCCTAACGATATTCGGTTCATAATATTTAACGTCATCCGATGGGTCATTCCATAATAACTGAAATGTTACTTCATTGCTTGGGACCTCGTCAGGCTTCGGTAGCTTAGCTATACTATCAATGCTAACATTATTTATGGGTAAACCGCCATGAACCAGGAAGTACTTATCATTAAGTATTGCGGATATGGGCATTTGCGAGAATAAGTCCTTCAACTTATCATAGAGTGAGTCGCCATCGTAAGGCCCAAACTTCCTTAGCAACTCCATGTAGAAGCCATACTCATAATTAGTCAGTGGCGATTCATGATTACCCCTCAATAGTACGGCCCTATACTCAAGGAACAACCTCAATGCGAGGTACAGCGTCTCTATTTGATGCTCACCCCTATCCACATAATCACCGAGCATTATGTAGGCCCAATTGCTCGGCGGAAACCTCTCTATTATTCGTAATAATGTATTTACATCTCCATGCAAGTCACCAATTATTACGACCTTGCTCGCCGAAACCCTGAGTAATGGTTCGTAGGTACTAAAATCGCCATATAATTTATCAAGATTCTCCTTGAGGAATTCCTTAATTGTTAGGATGTCCACGTGTAGTCATAGCTAATGTGTAATTTAAATAAGTTATACTTAGGTTCAGGGACTTAGGTGATGATGATGTGATCATTAAAACCAGTTGATAAGTTTTTAAATTTTAATTTCAATCATTAATTAAATGAATGCGCTTGAGATTTTAGTAAGGATTAAGAGGATTGTTGAGGACATAGTTAAGGAAGCCTTCATAGTAAAGGCAATTAAGGAAGGCTCAATAATGTCGCTAAGTACCGAGGACTTGATAAACCTATATCCGTACAATGCCTATGATTATAGGGTTGATGGTAAAAACCTTGATTATATAATTACTGAGGACTCCCTGACCTGTTAGCTGACTTGGCAAGGATAAACAATTGGTCTATCGACAATATTAAGTATGCGGAATTCAATGACTGCATATCAATAGGCGTTAATGAAGGCATACTATCAGTGACCTGTAAGGACAAATCAATACGCGAGGGAGAGAGGGTGGCATACCTTGATAAGTCATTGATGAGGAAATACGGTATTACTATTAATATGAGAGTCATTGATGGAGAATTACTAGTGCCTCTTGAGAAGGTTTTTGAGAACCCAACTAGTATAGTTGTGGAGAGCTTAGTAACGCTGCCCATATACTTCGTAGTAAACCCAACTCATTTAGGCCTTGAGTTACTTGCGGATGCATACATATACCTCCTTACCAAGGGCTTAAATAGAGTCCCCACAAATGCGGATGCAGCTGAATATTTAATAAGTAATAATAAGTTGAGCGATGCATATATCAAGGCCTATGTACTAAGGGAGGACCTCAATACGCTCAGTGAGTACTTGGACATTAAGATTAATGAGAGGGATAGCGCCATTGAGTATTTAATAAATGGTGAACACGCCCTAACGGCATCCATAATACAGGGTAGCATCAACCCAAACCTACTCAAGATAAACTGGATTGACCTAGAAATATTCAGGATGAATGGCATTGGCATAAACTTAATCGATTTAGGTAGTACGAGTGTACTCGACTGCTCGGAACTTCTTATCGAGAGGACTAGGGAGGAGTTCCGTGGGATCCTATAATACTACATCGTTATCATTAAGCACATTATTAATTGCCTGGTTGTTATTTGACATTTTCCTGAAATTCCTAAGCACCATACCTGGCGTCCTCATCATCGGCCTTATATAGCTCATACCAATCCTTTGGGCAAGCACCTTCAAGTCCTCATCACGGTACTCAATAGTTACCCTCGGCGCTGAATGCAGGAACTTTATTAATGGCTCAAGCATATCCAAGTCATTACCAACAAGTAGCGGTATTGTTAGTGTGGTAATCACCGTACCGTTAAACCCAAGGACCCTATTAATAAAGCCCTGAGCCATCCTAGGCACTGTGAACGCCGCATCAATATCATCGATGAGGAGAACCCTCGCATTTACGTCATTATGGCAATTAATAAGCTTTATAGATCTAAACCCAAGCTCATTATATGTATTCACATAGGCCACGGGTATTTTCAACCTCCTCAACCTATTCATTATAGCCAGTAATGCCGTGGTCTTACCACTACCCGACTCACCCATTATGACCAACACCCTCTCATTACTCATAACCCTACTTACCGCCCAATTAATGACTTCCCTAATCGATGAACCAATCAACGAATCCTCATCAACCCTCCCGCAATTAATCACATAATCATACATCAATAATCATAATCTCCACGAAATAAAATTACCATATACTTACAATAATCGGTAATGCCTAAGAAATACATGGGTAATATCATTAAGCAAACTGGGAACTACACTTTTAAGCGCCATAGGGATTATATGCGTGTCGTTCATAGAGTATAAGGGAGTATTCTACAGATTGCTGCACCCAAGACCAACAATATTACTAATCACGCTATGCCCTGGTGATAGGGTAAATGCCATGCCAGCGAGCTGGAATATGCCCATATCCGAGGAGCCACCAACAATTGGTGTAGCCGTTTATAGAGAGACATTCACATACCAATGCCTCAACCACCACCCAGAGGCCACGATAAATGTGCCGAGTATAGAGCATGTTGATTTAATATATCGGCTTGGCTCTGTTTCGGGTAGGGATGTGGATAAAATAAAGGAGTTCGGGATTAAATTAGTACCGAGTGATGCCGTTAAGGTACCAACCTGGGGAGACGCCATTGCCGTTTACGAGGCAGGGTCATGAATAAATTTGATGTAGGTGAGAGTACGCTCTTCGTCTTCGAGGTCCTCAGGGTCAAGGTGAAACCGGGGATTGCCGATGAGTGGAGCATAGACTTTAGCAAAACGAATATACCACTCCATGGGGCTGGCAGGGTGTTTCACAGGGTTGATCCGAGGAAGGTGTTTGCAAGGAAATCTCTTAAATAAGTAATGCGTTATGACGTCATTAATGGTTCTTAGTATTGCCGTCGTTGGGTGTAGGGGGTTTGGCAGAGTGCACCTGAATGCCCTGTCCAAATTACGTGATAGGTATGGGTTGGAGCTCTACGTATTCAGTAGAACGGAGGAGTACGCCAGGGATTGCCAGAGGGAGTATCAAGCCAGTGGTTACTTCACTAGGTATAGTGACGTGCTTAGGTCCAGTGTCGATATAGTGGATCTGGTGGTCAGTCATGACGCCCACATGCCAATGAGCATAGCAGCGCTTGAGGCTGGTAAGCACGTGATGCTTGAGAAGCCCATAGCCAGGACGCTCGAGGAGGCCGTAGCCATAATAAACATCGCTAGGTCCAGCGGTAGGAGGTTCATGGTCCTCGAGAACCACTACTTCGACCCATCGGTGTGGAGGGCTAGGGAGTTAATGAGCCAATTGGGTAGGGTCTCATTGATTATTGTTAGGAAGCTTCAGTACAACTCACCAGGTGGTTGGAGGAGGGTTAGGGAGTTGATGGGTGGTGGTGCACTTATTGATGGTGGTATTCACTATGTTGATATGCTGTTGAACCTGGGCGGTGACTATACCGAGGTTAAGTCCGTGTGCGCACATGGGTTTTCTGGGATTGAGGGTGAGGATATCAGTGCATCAATCTTCAGGTTTAAGAGTGGTGCCGTGGGCGTCCTACTCTACTCCTGGTCAACACCAGGCGGCAATGCAGCACCTGCCTTTGAGGTTTATGGCGAACACGGCTTCATAATGGAGGATCCAAGCAGTCATGTCCCGGGTAAGCCATATGGCGATTTGATAATTAATATTGATGGTAGGCAGGAGAAAGTCGTTGTTGAGAAGGTTAATGCTGTTGAGAGGGAGATTGAACTCTTCATACAATCAGTCACTAATAATGCTGATGTGCCAATGCCCCCCGAGATGGCACTGCGTGATTTAAAGGCCGTGCTAGATGCGTATAGGGATTGTGGAGAGTTAGGTGTGGGCCTTTAGCAGTTTAGTATGTCCTCATAAACCACCTTCTTATTTAACTCATTTAGTATTTCGTGGTACATACCGTCATATATTTTCATGGCCTTATCACTAACCTTTAATTTATTGAACACTTCCTGGGTAGCCCTTGGTGGTACCACTTTGTCCTCGCCTCCGTGCATCATCATTATGGGTACCGATATATTATCGACGTACTTCCAAACACTCCTCGAAGCCCTAACCAATTCATGCAGTATCCTGACCGTGGGCTTCTTAAACACGAGTGGGTCATTTACGTACTCCTCCACCACCTTCCTATCATGCGTCAGGAACTCGGGGTTTATTGGCAGGTTCAGCCTATACCTTGGTGATAACGCATTCAGTAGTGATAGCAATAGCCAGGAACCGGAACTAACATTAACGATTGCCGCCGCGCCACTGGTTATTGCTGCATGAACGCCCTTACCCACCCTACCTAGGTAATGAAGCACTATTAAGCCACCCATTGAGTGACCGAACAGGAATGCCGAGTTAAAGCCGAACCTCTTGAGCATTAACTCTATGAAGCTCTCCAAGTCATTTAAGAATAGGTCGAAGTTATCCACGTAACCAAGGTCCTTGGGATCTGCCGTTAGCCCATGACCCCTCAAATCCTGCATGCACAGGGAGTACCCATTGCTCGATAGGTAATTACCGAAGTCATTATACCTACCACTATGCTCCGCAAAGCCGTGGACCCCAATCACAATACCCAGCGGCTTATCAGCCAACCAACACCTATAGTACGCATTAATACCCGTGCCCAGCGAGATCCTATCCTCAATCCTCTGTGTCATAAGATAATTGTTAAAGCGATGGCTTTTAAGCATATGAAATAAATAAACTACTTATTTCAATAGGCACTCTATGAATCCATGAATAGTATCCTCAGAAATCCTCCTAACCAGTGAGTCAATGTTCACAAACCTACCCATCAACTGAAGAAGCCTACCCAGATTTGCCGTGGCATCCCAATCAATTCGGGAACCATTACCTAACGCATTAACCCTTATATTCAATACTATACTTATTGCGCTACCCGCAGCCCTACCATCAACCCTATACCTAACCTCATTACCTGACTGGCCGATTAACTCTATTGTTGCATCTGCAGTAATCCTCCTTAACTCGGCAATAGGGACCTCATTACCCAGGTCAACCCTAAACCTAGCCCTAACCCTATCCCTACTGACTACCTCATAATTAACCATGTTAGGTATGCAGGCTATTGCCCTGGGCAAATCCGTTATGAAGCTCAAAACCTCATCGGGCGCCTTACTTACCATGAATGAACCATTATAATGCAACTCACTCGCCATCAAGCCCACCCAATTAATGACCTACTCCTACGGGTAATGTACTGGAGTATTAACGATAATGAAGCCATCAAACCCCTCTCCTCATCAATACTCCCCCTAAATGACTTAATGATGGAGACCACGTCAGGGTCTAAATCCTTAATATCAACGCTTAAGTCAGCACCGAACAGCGTGTAATCCCTGGTCCTTGACGGCTTATTTACGCCCAGCATTTTCGAAACCTCATCAGCCAACCTCTCACCGACTAATCTCCCTGTCGTGAACTTACCACCAATGACTGAGACCAGGTTCCTCGGCTTGTCATGCCTCACAATCATGAAGTCCCTCGTGGCCTCCCTCCCGGTTGCTCCCGGTATGTTTATCAACGGCCTAACTGATGCATAAGCCCTAACAACAGGCTCCCTCGCCAGTGCAGGGACCATTTGGGAGCCCTCCGACGTTAGGAACTCGATGTCGTCCTTTGTTATTGTTGTGCTGTCTGGGTCCTCGATAATAACGGCTGTGGTCCCCATGATCGATACTGAGCCATAAGGCACGAGTATGTCGCCGTCTGACGGAGGTCTCATCCTATTAATGACCCTCCTCGTAAGCCTATGCCTATAAACCACCATAACGCCCATGGTAGGCATAACATCAACATTTACCCCAGCCATACCAGCCACCCTCCCAGCCCAGGGACCCGCGGCGTTGACAAAGACCCTCGCATTAACACGCCTAACATCACCCTTAACACCATCCTTAACCCGCGCACTGATTATCTCACCATCATTGCCAAGGTCAAAGCCAACCACCTCAGCATTCTGAACTATCAATGCGCCCTCCATATATGCCGACACAGCCGCACTCATGAGTAATTCCCTGGCGTACACCACCTTATCAGGAACCTCAATCACAGCCTTAACCTCAGGGTTTAGGTTAGGCTCCTCCCTAATGGCATCCCTAACATCAACGACCCTATAACCAATATTAGCCCTCCTCAAACCACTAATGAACTCATCCTGGAACTCTAGGTCATCCTTGGTGACGGCTACGAAGTAACCGCCAGTATCATCAACCACATGAGGAGCTATCCTAGCCATGACCCTATTCTCCTCCGCACACTCAACGGCAGCCTTGGGGTCCGTAACCACGTACCTAGCACCACTATGTAGCAAACCATGCATCCTACGAAGTGCCACTACCAATGGCCCCTCTCTCGAGCAATATTACTTTCAATCCCCTAAGAACCAGGTCCAACGCTGTGAAAACACCATTAATCCCACCGCCAATTACGGCTACGTCAAACTCCATAACTAAATCACCTTGCTAGCCCTAACAACACGTAAAATCCTGTCTGGGTAATTGCTCGTAATATCATCAACACCCATATCAACAAGGCGCCTAGCCATCTCCTCATCATTCACAGTCCAGGCACCAACCCTAAAGCCAAGCCTATGAGCCATCTCAACACCCCTCTCATCAACCAGGTCATGAGCCGCATGAAGCCACTGCGCATTCAACTTCTTTGCAACGTCAATGAACCAAGCAATCCTACCAATGAATATTATGCCAATCTCAATATCCCTATCAATAGCCCTAACATTACTAAGGGCATCAAAGTCAAAGGAAATCACCTGGGCATCAACACCATACCTCCTAATCAACTCCACAACCCTCCTCTCAATACCAGGGTAATAATCACTGCCACGCTTAATCTCAACCTTATACTTAATCCTCCTACCAAACTCCCTAAAAACCTCCTCAAGCGTTGGAACAGCAACACCACGCCATTTACCACTAAACCTAGCACTTGCATCAAGCTTCTTTATCTCCGTCAGGGTCAAGTCCTTAACAAAGCCCCTACCATTCGTAGTCCTATCAACCGTGAAGTCATGAATAACCACAACCTCCCCATCCCTAGTCATGTGAACATCAAGCTCAACACCATCAACACCCATATCAACAGCCATCCTAAAGGAAGGAGGGTATTCTCAGGGGCGTAACCCATGGCACCCCTATGCCCAAAAACCAAAACCATATTCCAACCGTTTTAATCTAAAGCAAACGGCAATTAAGCATTACTGACGCCTTTCAACACCTGGGATTTCAAGCCTTGGGTGTAGACTTGGCGCCCTAGTCCTGACTATGACAATTAGCTCAAGTGGGATACCCTTAGTCTCCGGTGTGAAGAATATAATGAAAATAAACGCGGCAAATGTGATGGCAAATAGGAACTCGAAGAATGTTAGCTTACCAATGGTTAACGCAATGTATGGAATCTCAAAAACACTCAGGAATAACACGAACTTAGTTATTACCGTACTATAGCGAATTCCTTCAATATTGTATCGCACCCATAATCCATGTTTCCACCGCCCTACTTATAATCCATAGGCCCACGGAACCTCCCTAGCCCAGCCCAACGCCCTCTGCACGGCCGCCCTCCAACCCCTGTACAGCCGCTCCCTAGTCTCCACATCCATCCTCGGCTTAAACACCCTATCCAACTTCCAATTCCTAACAATCTCATCCAAATCCCTCCAAAAACCAACCGCCAAACCCGCTAAGTAACCCGCACCAAGCGACGTTGTCTCGAATATCACCGGCCTCCAAACCTCAATACCCGTTATGTCAGCTTGAAACTGCATTAGGAAGTTATTCCTAGCTGCACCACCGTCAACCTTAATCCTGGGTATCCTAATCCCCGTATCACTCATCATGGCCTCAAGAACATCCCTATTAAGGTACGCTATCGCCTCAAGAACCGCCCTCGCAATATGCTTCCTCTCAGTACCACGCGTAATACCTATTATGAGCCCACGGGCATACTGATCCCAATACGGTGCACCAAGCCCTGTAAATGCCGGCACGAAATAAACACCGCCAGTGTCAGGGGCTGACGCCGCCAGCGGCTCCACCTCATCGGAAACCTCTATTATCTTAAGACCATCCCTCAACCACTGCACAGCCGCCCCAGTAATGAATATGCTACCCTCGAGCGCATACTTAGCCCTACCCTCCTCGGTCGAGTAGTAAACCGTGGTTAGTAAATTAGCCCTAGACCTTATTGGCGCATCCCCTATATTCATCAGTATGAAGTTGCCAGTGCCGTAGGTAGACTTAACCTCACCAACCTCAAAACCAACCTGACCAAACAATGCCGCCTGCTGATCACCAGCATCACCGCACACGGGAATACTCACACCACTCAATAATTGGGAGACCTCCGGGCCTGTGTAGCCATATATCCTCTCATCACTTGAGGGCCTAGGCAGGGGCAGTATGTCCCTGGGTATCTTACCCTCAATCTCAAGCAACTCATCATCCCAATCAAGTTTATGAATATTGAAGATCATCGTCCTCGAGGCATTGCTATAATCAGTAACGTGCGCACCACCCCTCTCCGGCGTCAACACGTCCTTATTACCCCTAGTCAAGTTCCAGATCAGCCAGGTATCCATCGTACCAAAAATAACCTCACCCCTCCTCGCCCTATCCCTAAGCCCAGGCACATTATCAAGGAACCACCAAATCTTCGTCCCGGAGAAGTAGGCGTCTGGGACGAGGCCCGTCCTCTCCTGAATCACGCTAGGTAATTTTGCTTGAGGTAATCAACCATTGACGACGTCCTCCTGTCCTGCCAAACGATGGCGTTGTAAACGGGCTGTCCATTCCTTGGATCCCAAATAACCGTGGTCTCACGCTGGTTAGTAACCCCAATAGCCGCTATCTCCCTCGGATCAACCCTCGTATACTCAAGGACCTCCTTAATTACGAGCTTCGTCTTCTCCCAAATCTCTATTGGATTATGCTCAACCCACGCGGGCTTAGGGTATATCTGCGTGTGCTCATGATACGCATAGCCAATTATCGAACCATCGTGAGAAACCAATGCTGTCCTCGTACCAGTGGTCCCCTGATCAACAACTAGGATAAACCTCTTCTCTCGCGCCATGGCTTAACCATTGATACGTGGTATTTTAGATTTACCTTAACCAAGTAGGTACTACTAATAAATAATAATGAAATACCGCCTAAACTGTGGAAATCGGTCACTTCACGTGGTTACGGACCCATAGGGCGAGGTATGACGTAGCAAGTAGTGGTGTTAAGCCAATACCACTAAGCGAGGTGGAGAGACTTGGTGAGACGGGCAACTTCATTGAGGACTTAATGAACGTTTACGGCATTGATAGGAGGAACCTGGCAATCACCCATGGAACCCAGGTATTAGGTTAAAGGATAAAGTTCATGTTAATAAGCATCAACTAAAATGCTTATTAAGTCAATGGTGAGGTAAGAATCGATAAGAGCTTTGATAACATCATAGATCAGTGGCGTGGCCACATCAGCCTCAGTAAAGCCGCGGCCGCCCCCGTGGGCAATATTAAAACTAAGTACCACTTTATAAGTTTTTAATGAGCGATCACCAGCCAAGCATATCCTCAATAAGCCTTGCTCTATTCCTCGTATTACCGCCAATAATGAGTATGTGTGACCCAGAATTCATGATCGCCAAATCAATTAAGTCCCCAGGGGTTAGAGGGTTGGGCATCGACATTTTCAACCCCATATAGGCAAAGGCAGTATTTAAACCCACTGTCTCAAGGGGCACGAACTTAAACGCAATAGGCACTAACCCCTTACATTCAACATCGCCATCAATTAATGCGGGCCTGTTTTTACCTGTTGTTGACAGTCGAAATTATTGCCATAATGTAGTGTTATTTCTATGCTGTGTTTGTGGCTTTCTAGGTTTCTTGGTTGATTACCCATGTTTATGGTATTGCCACTGGTGTTAACGCCCGAAAACCCACTCCATGTCAATCACTGCGCATTAATCAGCAGAACGCCCAAAACCAATCAACCACAGTAACATCCACAGCATTCAACCCACTCGACCCACCTTCACTGAACACCCAAGGTACTTTCTTAAAATCCGTGCGCACATTACTCTTGATGACCATGGTCTCTAGGTCAAAGACACTACTCATAACCACAGCGGTGGTAATAATTGCCGCAGCTGTCTCGACACTCTTCATCGCCTCACATAGCCTAATGGTTAAGCACCTCTCTCCGCCTCCGACCCCTGTGCCTGTGGTTATTAATTATGGTGCTTTATTCTGTAGTGATAATTTCATAATAATTCCAGGCAATTCTATGGTTGTTCTTCGTTATCACGTGCATGGCAATGTGACCATCGACTCCGTCGGCATTTACATGGCCTTTCCAGCGAGCATAATCAATGAGACCCTAACGGCATTCTCGAGGTTGCCAAATCCAATGATGCCTTGATAATGGGGGTGTACGTTAATGGTAGGTTGATCGCGAGTACTAATTATCCAGGGCCGATCCTCAGCTTGAAGACTGTGGTTGAGCACACCAATGGAGTCATTACTGCGGATTATACCGATGATGACGTCTCCTTCCCACCAATTAACTTAACTAATGGTGACGTAATCACCGTAATCCTTTACTCAGCAGTACCATACGCACTACCATCATGTAAGGTGGCTAATGAGAGTGAGGAGGCTGAGTTGATGGTTAGGGGTCACCTAATTGGGTTGATTGGTATTGTCAACGGCACACCAACCACTGAGCAACTCTACGAGGAGGGCAGGTACATAACCGAGGAGCCAGTCATATACATAGTCAATGTCACAAGCCCAATAAGCCAACTACCGCAGGAACTAACGCTAAGCCTACTCACCAAC
>NZ_BBDM01000013.1 GCF_001316245.1 Vulcanisaeta sp. JCM 14467
GATCACGAAATAACGGTGACACCATATGTTGAAGACACCATAGAAAGAAGATTTCAATAGAATATTGAAAGTTAAATCCCCAGTTGTTGTTTGAACCTTGATGGGGTTGGAAATTGGAAGATTTCAATAGAATATTGAAAGGTGTTTACTCAGTCGTTGCGTTGAACATGGGTATTGCCGTGACGTGAAGATTTCAATAGGATATTGAAAGATCCCCTCCTCAAGGTCCTCTCTACACCTCTCGTTAATGCAGGAGAAGATTTCAATAGAATATTGAAAGAATAACGCCCAGACGCCCCAATCAACACTGAGGGGAATAGCGGGGAGGATTTCAATAGAATATTGAAGGCTCGGTGGGTAGGTGTGGCTTTGTCGCGGGTATGGCCTGGCGTTGGTGTTTGGGCGTTCCTTGCTCACGGTAAGGCCCTTGATTAGGTGTTACGGTCCCTGGTTTAGGAGTTTTTCCACCTCTCTTATCAGTGCCTCGATTATTGGTACTCTGTACTTTACATCGTTTATGTCTATCCTGACTTCGTGGAAGCCGTTGACGTGTAGGAAGTAGGCCTCGGCCCAAGCCCTCTCCACGGCATCGCCCAACCTGCGCGCTGCCTTGTCCAGTAGGCTCACGGTCCACCTACCCTTTTCCATAGCCGTCCTGGCCTCGTCGAGGTTCCTGGCAATGGCCAGGGCCTTTAAGCCCTCCTCAACTGCCTTGTAAAGCTTCTCGCAGGCCTGGACGACATTACCCTTCTCGGCGAAGCGAGGCCCTCGTTAAACATTTCAAGGGCTAGTCTAGCATGCTCCAGGGCCTCGCTGCTGGCCATACCATTGGTATAATGGCCTGGCCGTTTAAAACTCTTCTCGGCGTCGGATATGGTAATTGTGCATGTGCGTTCAACCTTAGGTGGCTCCATAGTGGTAAAGGGTGGCTGTTGGGTGCTGCCTGTGGGTGGTGGGTTTTGATTGTGTTTCTTTGTGGTAAGGGTGATAAATCCCTCTTTGCCATTTGTGGTTTGGTGACGCTGGTCTTTGTGTTCAACCTTGGTATTAGGTCATCATCGCCCATGGTACTCAGCGGCTTCACCGGCTCGATGGCCATGTCCATATTCCTAAACCTACTCAACACGATTGAGCGGGGCCTTGGTGATGAGCTTCATGCTAGGAGGGTCCTAAGCCCGTTTCCGTGACGCCGCTCATGCATAATGGTAGGGTTTTGTTTAGGGGTGATCACGTGGTGCCGCCTAATGAGGAGTTGAGGTTTAGGGTTACCGTGGTTGGTGAGTCCCTTGGGCTTAGGCTGCTTAATGGGCTTGAGGGCGTTAAAAACGTGAAGGTCGGTAGTGTTGATGCTTCGCTTAGTGTCCTTGGTGTTGAGGTTCTTAGGATCGACGACCTATGGAGGGTTGGTGGGAGTAGGTTTAGGATTGAGTTCCTTAGCCCTGTTAGGTTTGCTAAGAGGAGTACCATGGGTAGGAGGCGTAGGGTTAGGTTTGACTTCTGCCCGAGTATAACAAACATACTGCTTACGACGATAAACCATTACTCAACCGTTGTTGGTCTTGGCAGTGAGTTGAAGTCTTGGCCGTACCTGGTTAGGTGGGCTTATAATTATGTGTATATGAGGGATATGAGGGGTAGGGTCGTGGCCACTAGGCATGCTGGTAGGCCTGAGCTGGGCTTCATGGGCTCCGTGGAGTTCGAGATAGTGAGTAGGAGACAGTCGAGGATTCAACAGTTGTGGCATTTGCTGAATTATGCGGAGCTCATTAACGTGGGTACGGGCAGGAGTATGGGGTTTGGGATGATAAGGATAGTGACGACCAGCCAGGGCCAGGCAGGGTCAAGCCAGGGCCGTTGATGATTCTAACGACCATGGGCTCGGCCCATTCCCCACGCATGGGTTAGGCATAAGTATGGGTGTTGCCGATCTAGGCGTGTACTTCCTTGTTTTGCCAAGTAGGTGTGGTGGTTTCTTGGTTACTGAACATTTTGCCTTTAGGCCTGTGGATTTTGGGGATTTTGCCTACACACTAGTCAACACACTCAATGAGTGCGGCGTCCTACCTATGCTTCATATTGCCGGTGTTGGCAGGTTTGTTATTAGTAAAGACCTAGGTATTAGGCTCCTAGTTTGGCTTGGTGGGCAGGGGCATGCCAGGTTTAGGCCACCTAGCCTCTCAGCGTTAGCCACCCTAATTCACCTTGCCAGGAGGATAAAGTGCGGATTAGGCGTCTGCGATTTTTACGGCGACCTATCCCTCCTTGACCTAGCTAGGTTTAGGTATGTGCTGCCTATCGAGTATAAGGTGCTACCAGCCGGCCCCACCCTCTGACCTAGCCCTGAGTACGTACATGTTCACGCTGGCTATAGCCCTCCCCAGAATCCTCAAATACTGCCCTACACCATCCTCACTACCACACTTGATGTTCTTTAGCAGGTTTACCAGGTTTTCCGGCATTAATTCACGGCCCAGTTCATTGACTGCCCGTGAAACAGTATCCCTATTCCTATTGTAGTAGTAGGTGTATTCTATTATGGCCCTAAGAAGCTCCTCCTGGCATCTAGCAGTTGCCACCATTTGACGCAACCTCGTAAAGTACGTTATAAATCTCTACAAAATGCCTATTTAACCTATAGAGCATTGATGAGCTTACACCCTGGCCCTCCTCAAGATCCGCGTAATCATGTCTCATCGATACGTAGTTGGCAATGCCCAGTACGTCATCTGGCCCCAGTATTATTGGGGCCCTGTCCGTATCCATCACGTAAATCAGTGACGAGCCCCTATTCCTCTCCTTAGCCCTTATTAGCCTATCCTCAGTCTCCAGCCACACAAGTAGATTGGTTGATAAACATCGTGCACCATCGCGCCGGCGGCGACGTTTATCGAGAATTCATTAGCCCTAATGATGAGCCGCGCCATGTAGTCCAACGCCATGTGGTCCCCGATCACCACAACATCGTCACCGCCACTGTATATGAGGAACACGCCTCCACCATACCTTGCCTGATTACTGCTTATTAAATAGGCGCCGTATGCGTCAAATATCGTTGTTAGTAGGTTGGTGAAGAACGCGTATGTTGCTGCATCCCTCGCGGCATTAGCTTAATCCTACCCATCGAGTTTGCATCAGCCTAATAGTTATAGCCATGTTCCCCATCCCTATTTTCTCCAAATCCATAACATCGCCTGTCTCGCCTGCCTCGGGGTCTGTGGGCATTGTCGTGTTCAGGAAGATGACTGAATTGGCAACATTGCCCGTGCAGCTGAACCTCAACTCATTTAAATTGTAGTGAACATACTCATTACTGCAGTTTGGACTAACCCCCTCAGGGCATATGGCGTAGTCAATGCCCAGTAGGTTCACATTTTTGCAATGGTCCCTACCATAGTTACTGGTCCTTAGCCTAGCAATAAATCCCAGCCTCCTACTCACCGTGCCTATTTCATGGGCCTTGTAGCAGAAGGGGCACATCCTTAACGTGGTGCCGTCAAGCATCCGCACTCTCTCTAGCTTTTCCGACGCCATGCCACACATATCGCATAGACCCATGCCATTAATGTGAACCCTCCTATACCTACCATACCTCCGCCTAATGAGCTCCCTCTCAAGCTCATCCAGGACCTCGCGGAAGCTAGCATCAACACTATGGGCCTTGGTGTAGGCTATGACTAGGCCTAGTCTACCTTCAAATTCACTGATAACCGCCGACTCCACGTCATCTACAGCCTCATTTAATACGTCTTCACCGACATCAGGTATCAGCATTACGACCTCACCACCCGTATTCATTAGTATGTTCGCTGGGCTGAGTACGTCGTCCCTGAGGGCTTTGTTGGCGTCGTTAATGAGCCTAATGGCCGCGGCTGCTGGACCAGGTTTATGAGGATTGACCTACCCTTTAACTGCCTCATCGCCTGCTTAGTCCTCTGTATCCTGCCTATAACGTCCTGTATACCCACGACATCTATGCCCAGGAGCCTATAGTTGCCGTCTGTGGACGCGTAAGCCATGGCTGCGTGGGCCACTGCATATGCCGAGTAGCGGTTGCCGCCCTCGCAGTTGGAGTATGGGACGTAGAGTATGGTTAGTCTCATCACGGTCAACAATGTTTCAACTAACTGCTGGTAATCCATGCGTAGGCCCGCTAATGAGTTAACATACCTATCAATTTCATCAACAATATCCTTGTAACTACCCCTAGCCCTAACGCCATATTTGACAACATCGAGTGTTAGAGCGGGTCCGACAGTAACTACTTTATCCCCGCTTATGAAGTCGATTACGACACTCGAATCACCTGGGCATTCCCGGCTTGGCTCCAGACTCCTTCCCACGGCGTAGTTGATGCGGCTCATTGCCGCATTTTCCCTAATCAACTGCTCAACCTTGACGGCATCAAGGCCTGCGCTAGCTAATAGGTTTCTCAGCTTGTTGAGGTAGTAGACTGCGTTGTCTACGTCTGAGCCACCATATGCCCTACTCCTAACCCTACCCAATACGTAAAGTGCTATGGCGACCACAGCTCCTTACTCATTCAGCCCACCTCAATGCACACCCATCCTACGGCTCATTGCCTGCTAACCTAACCGTGGCATCGCCCCAGGGCTTACCGAGCTTATTACTTACGTAGTCCGCGACCCTGGAAACCAGTTCTGGGCTATACCTCTCCAGCAGGTTGATTACGGTCTTCCACCTCCTGCCTGCGCCAAACCCGACCCTCATTGGTATGCCATCCCCACATTTAGGTACCTTAAGGCCCCTCCTACCCTCAAATGATGAAACCTCATCGCTGAATGCCCTGAGTGCATTTGCTATATCGCCATAGTTTAGCAACCTAGCCCTTACATCATCAGTGACTGGGGGATGCCTTATAACCACCTCATACTCAAGCCTAACGCCTGGCTTTAGGCCGATTGCCATAACCCTGTACTTATCTTCCCTATCGTGGATGCAGTAGACGCCGTAGTCATTTAACCGAGACTTGGATAACTGCCTTATCACTAGGTCCTTAAATAATCGGTATGGGGCCTCATGCATCACCTCATTATAGACCCTCTCGATGACTACCGTTAGCACGTTATCCTCAGCCGTGGAGGAGACCATGTTCAATTTAGGCCTCGCAAGAAGCTCCTCGGAAACGGCCTTGATGAAATTCTCCCTAAGCCCCTCATCCCTCATCAACAACCAATGCAGGTACGCAGTCCTGACCAGCCCCTTAACCTCACTGGGCGGTATACCCTCTGGCTATGGTCGAGGACCTCGACGCCCTCACACTTAGTTATTACGGCGTAGTCCCTCACCGAGTACTTACCGGGGTTCCTAGACACGGTGTTCATCAGGGCATTTAACACCTGCCTATAGTCCGGCGACCTGACGTTGATTAATTGCTCAATGGGTAGCCTATTAATGTCGATTACGTAGAGCCTATCCCCACTGACTATGGCGTCTAACCCAATATGCAGTCTACCTCCGTTTAACACGAATGTCGGCGTCTCAACATTGATAACGAGTCTCATACCACAACCACAGCGGGTCAAGTCTCTTAACGCAGTTAGGCCCGGTTAATGTTTCAAAATCCAGGTAATCCCTATGTACCACAGAGCCGTCGGTGAGGATGGAAATAGGACCCATTACGTAAAACGGATTACTACATACCCAACCTCTAACAATAGAATTAACGCACCCAATGACCTCCGACCTACGTGGCAGTGCAGTGCCAAGTAGCAGTGCGTGACTTCCCGAATCCCATGGATAATCAATGGTGCTGACATCAATCACGGTGAAGTGGCCAAGGCCAACACTCCTCTCCCCACCAATACCCACCTTACCCAGGACCTCAAGGGCGGTCCTGGCCCTGCCCATGTCCGCACCCTCCCTCAGCGTGAAGTAGAGCACGTAGTCAACGATTGGTTGGAATGCCGCAACCCTGTAGGTGTCTGCGTTATTGAATACCCTGCCCAGGACATTCCTCTGAATACCAACCCTAACACCGTAATCACCAACATGCCTATACTCACGGCCACCGCAGCGAACCCTAACAGCGCCGTCGTCAACGTCAACGTCGGGCTCATAGAGGCAGTCAAGCGGTATATAGGCTAACTTCTTGATCCGCTTAATCGCGGTATGGATCTTGCTATAATCATTAACATACTTTTTACTAACTAAGTCAAGTAATTGAATCTTTAGGTCGATGGGCATTGGAACCGTGAGTACGGGACCACCACTGCCTGTGAAGGCCATTGTACATTGAGGAAACCCTGTCAATGCCGTGGTCAATACCCATGTGCGTCAGATTCTCAAGTGCCGAGTGCACGGTGTCTGACGGTACGTAGTCCAGGGTATCCATTAAGCCAGTCCTACCAACCCTGAAGTCCCAGGAACCTAACTATTGCATAGCCAACCCTCATTTACGCTCACGTTGAGCCACAGACAATCTTCTTAATGTCGTCAAACACAGTCATTTTATCGATGAAGTCCCTCAACTCCCTCAAGTCCCTAAACCTACCCAACTCCCTGGGCGCAGGCTCATTAGCCGCCAGGTTGTGTAGGGACAGGACTATGTCCCTGAACTTAACGTTCCCGTAACCCCTAGTGCCCGAGCCACCTATGTAGGTCTCCTCAACAAGCATCAACGCATCGACCAGGGACTGTAGGTAGTAGCGGGCTGGGTAGTCCCTGATGTACTCCCTCAACTTACTATGCTCCTCACACTCCCTACGCCTACACATGTCGAGGTCGAATACCAGGAATGAGATCGACCCCTCAAACTCAACGTCAGGCTTAACCCTAAGTATTGTCCTTGGGTCTGCGGCGCTCGTGACCCTATCAATCCTATTCTCACTCTTCTCCTCAAGGAAATCCTCAAAGGTTACGTTATTGCAACCATCCTTCTCATCACATAGTTTTTTTAACGTAATTTCCTGATGGGTATATGTCTCTGAATATGGCTCTAGTAGCGCCCAGCACTTCTCAACAAGCCATGCATATGGATGGGGACCCTCCTCACCGGGCTGATAATCCTTAGGCTGTATGGACATACTACCAAACACGTTATCGACTGGACAGTACGGGTCATCATGAATTATCTGATTGCTCCCACCAACCCTCATGTGGTAGTAGATCTTACCATCTGTGGTGCTTAAGCTAAGGCCTAGGGCAAGCTCAAGTAGTGACCTGGCCCTACCTTTAAGGGAACTGCCCGGTATGTATGGTACCCGCAGCGAGTAATTTTTATTATCAATACTATATTGTTTATATATCGACATTGGCTCAACATCTGCTGCACCCATGATTTCCCTAGCCTTGGCGTTCCTAATCAGGAAGCCGGTCTCATTAATGAGTTTAAATTTTAACTCAAAAATACCAACAAGTCTCAGCTGGGGCGAGAGGTACTGTCTCACAGCCATTCCTCCTCACCCCTCTTACTACTATAAATGACGTATGCTAGGAATGCGTCAAGCGAATCCCTGAGGGTTTCTGCAAGCCTCCTAGCCTGCTGTGGGTCCCTGGCATTCCTTATCTCATCAAGTGCCTGCTTAATACCATTAGCTAAGTCCTCATCAATGACGCCGCGGTTCTTCTGATACTCAAGAATTACGTTCAGCCTAAATAAGGCCCTTTGATACTGGTCAATAACGCCAGAAGAAGTGGAGGAGGATATTATCTTATCCAGGACTGGCACAATCATGTTATAGATCTTCCTAAAGGAGGCAGCCGTAGTCCTATAAACCCTATAGCTCATCAAGGCCTTTAAACCATTATCATAATTTCCGCTCTTAAAGCTCTGTACAACATTTGAGTAGAAGCGTGAAAAACCGTATGACATTACATAAATTTTATATAAAGTTTCTTAAAAGCATTACTCTAAAGATGCCCAAGTTAACGATTAAGGGAGGTTTAACATATGGTGGAAAGGGTATCAATTTTGATGTAAGTATTGATATTAAGCCGCTAACCATACTAATCGGGCCGAACCTAAGCGGGAAGTCGCTAACACTCATGTGCCTAGCAAGGCTGGCGAGGAGGAAGATCATAGCGAGGGGTTACGTGAATGATCGTATCAATGAGTTACCGCGGTCGCTGGAGTGTGCAGGTGATGATTTGAATTACGACTATGCAGTATATGTCGATACGTATAGAACTATGCTGCAGCCATTTGTAAGGATAAGTCTGTGTTAGACGAAATAAGGAGGGCTGTTGAGGAACTGGGAGATGAGAACCTACGTGCTATAAGAAATTCCATATTACGCGATGTTGATACTCTTAATAAATCGCTCTCAGAGAATGAGGTAGCTGGGGATCTACGCATTAGAGCCAGCATGAGATTTCTATATTATGCGATGGATCTTTTCGAGAAGGCACGTAAAGAATTTCAAGCAATAATCGAGGAAGTCTCAAAGTCCCTTGGCGAGCGCGGTGAGGACTTCAGGAGGGCGCTCAGCCACTTCATGCCGTTATTCATCGAATACGTCAATACTGCAGATAATAACAGTGCATGGTATTGGTACGACCTCGAATTAGGCAATACCGGCCTTAATGTTGAGGAGCTCTCCAGCGTCTATGCACCATCTCTCGTGGTCTTCTACGCACTACATACCTACGCGTTGCCGCAAAACTCTGTGCTCCTCATTGAGGAGCCCGAGGCGCATGCACACCCAAGTCTCTCGTTATTCCTGGGCTACTTCCTAAATAAACTTGTGCAGGATAGTGAGCGGAGGCTTAGGGGCGGTGAGAAGCCGTGGATATTCCACATAGTCACTGCCACACATAGCATGGACTTCCTGAGGGGAGCGCTGATGGCTGGTGAGGATACGGTGGAGGTTTACGTATTTAATAGGGATGTTGCTGAAGGCAAGATAACCGTGGAGCCCTGGTCAGGGGGTGCCGTTGTACCTGGCTTAACCGAGCCAGCGCTATTAACCATACTCAGTGGGGTGGTAAGAGGTGAAGAAAACGAAGCTAATAGGGATAAACATAGTTGATTTATACTACTGTGGGAAGCCACAAATAACACAAACAATAGAAAAAAATAATAGGTAACTTATATACGCTCGGTCGTGATAACGAATATTGTATCTTAGGTGAAAAAGGAGTTGAAAATTATTTAAATAAAATTATTAAAATTATCGAAGAATATTTAAATAATAAAAATAAAATCTCAGAGGTCCTGATAGCCTTCATAAATAAAGCAACTAACGTACTGTGCTTCGACCATAATGATTGCAATCCCAATAATAAATGCGTTGCGGGTTGTATTGTTGTGAATAAGCATGAGTCCCATCACCTTACGTGCTGTGTTGGGCGTGGCATCGCTGGCGTGTTAACCGTCAGGGCTGGTTGCAGTAAGGGGTGCAGTGAGGGTGTTAGTGCTAAGGAGGTTGATGGTGAGCTCGTGTGTGATAATTTCTTTAGGTGCAAACCCATTGATAGTTCAGGGTGTTGGCTTTACTGCTATAAGCAATAGTAAAATGTGGATGGTCAATAGGAGCTTACCTTGATTAAGTATAATGATACTTGGTAGTTAGTTCACTAAATGAGTTTATGAGGTAGGTTTTGAGTTGATAAGGCTTGTGGATGAGGTTGGCGGTGGGAGTTAGCGATTACGTGGACTCCGGTGTTTTCGATCTTAGTGAGGGTTACGACGTTGTCGGGTTTCCTGCGGTAATGCTGGCTTTGAGGTCATTGATAGGGATAGTATTGGGCTTAGGGATGGGCTGATTAGTGTTGGTTCCACGTCCGTGCCAGGTTCACGGCATTCAACGCACACATGGCCATCGGCGTTTTCGTAGGTCAGGACGCCTACTTAGGTGCCTGGGGTTCAGCCAGGTGGTTAGGGCTTAGGCTTGAAAGTAAGCCCTCAGTACCATTTAATTATTAATACTCTGAGCCATCCTTTTAGGCTTTAAATAAATATACACAATGAACACGGTATATACGCAATAATGCTCAAAAACCAAGTGGCAATCAATGATTGAAGGCCCTTGACTAGGGCGTGAAGCTCGGCGGCTCCGTGCCGGGCATCGCGGTTGATGAGTTTGTTGGTTGTGGCCAGGAGATCACGGCCTCATTACCGCTGGTGTAGATCCATGCGTTCATGACCCAACCACTCACGGGCCCAACCCCAGGCCTTACTGGGGCTTGTGCCCAGGCGGTGCCGTTCCAGTAGTATAGGGCTAGGACTGCGTACACGTCCCTAAAGTCAACACCCGCCCCAGTGGCTGGCCCCGAGATGGCTATGCTAGTCCCAGCGCCTGGCGTGATGACCGTGTTGGACCCAATCGTGTAGCTCATGAACCAATCCACGGACTTACCATTGCTCGAGTATCCCAGGTAAACCGTACCATCCTCAATACTGATCACGAACCAGCCACAATCACCACCAGCCGGGCCAGTCTCGCTAGAGAGTAACTGCCCATTGCTCCCCAGCACCTCCCCACTAACATTGATGCTCTCCAGGACGCCGTTGACCGTATTGTACGAGAAGCCCCACGCATCCTCAAGCGAGTAGCCATTGCTCAATTGGGCGTTGAGCTGCACGGTGTAACCCGGCGGGAAGTAGGCGCTGGAGTTCGGTTCATAAACACCGTTGACAAGCCAACCATCACTAGCCACATCAACCCTATACACGCAGTAGTAGCCAGCCAACGCCGTTGTTTGTGGTCCATCGTATGAGACACCCACGGGCTGGTAAGTTACGAAGGCCGGGTTCGGCGGAGCAAATGGGTTAATGCTGGGCGGCTTAACGGGCGGCATCGGCATTGTTGAGTTGGCTGGACGTGGGTATGAGACTATGGCTCATTCTGATTCGCATAAACCCAGGCCCTGAGCGTGAACTCGCCAGTGCCGCCGCCCTCAACAACAACCGGCGCCGGTGCCCAGGCCGTGCCGTTCCAGTAATACAACGCTAATACGGCGTATAACCTCGTGAAGTTAACACCCGCACTATTGCCCGGACCCGCAATAACGAGGTTGGTCTCATGACTAGGCACTATGGTCGCATTACCCACTGTAGGTGTAGTACCAATCCACCGACTCACCATTACTCGAGTAACCAAAGTACGCAGTGCCATTGACAACCCTCATAATTAGCCAACCACAGGGCTGGGCGGCCGGGCCCGTCTTGAGGGATAGGAGGGTGTTGTTTGACCACACATTCTCATCAACATTTATGCTCGTTAAGGCGCCGTTAGTTGTTGTGTAAGCACCACCATATACGTCCTGGATCCACAAACTATTGCTCAACTCCGCATTAAGCTGAACACCGTAGCCCGGTGGTAAATAGGCACTGGCGTTGGGTTGGTAAACGCCATTCACCATCCAACCATCACTAGACACATTGGCGACATAGACGCAGTAGTAACCAGCTAAAGCCGTGGTAGATGGGCCGTCATAGGTCACGCCAGCCGCCCTATTAATGATCAACACAGGGTTCGGCGGTGTCTCGGGTGTGAAGCTCGGCGGTTCCACGGTTGGCAGGGCAGCTGAGGAGTTCACGGCATTGGGCCAGGAAACCACGGCCTCTCCACGCCCCGTGAAGACCCAGGCATTGGTTACGAAACCCGTGTAGTAGCACCGCTAACCGCCTCAACGGGCGCTGGAACCCACGCTGTGTCGTTCCAGTAGTATAGGGTTAGGACCACGTAGAGGCTTGTGAAGTTAGCGTCAGCCCCATTGGTCGGTCCAGCGATTATTAGGTTTGTCTCCACGCCAGGGACTATTGATGCGTTAGACCCGATGCTGTAGCCGTAGTACCAATTAATGGACTTACCATCAACCGAGTACTCGAAGTAAAGCGTACTCCCGTTAATGCCGATGATTAGCCAACCGCAGTCGGGCACTGGAGGGCTATCCTGAAGTGGAGGACGCCGCCATTACCGCTCCAGACGGTGCCGCCGACGCTAATACCCCTCAGCACATTACCGTCAAAGTGCGGGAAACCCCAGGCATTCTGGGCAGTGTAGCCATTACTCAGCTCAACATTCAACTGAACCGAGTAGCCAGGTGGTGAGTAAACGCTGGAGTTCGCCACGTAGGCGCCATTCACCAACGAACCATCGCTGGCGACCCTTGCCTGGTAAACGCAGTAGTAAGCCGCCAGGGCATCCGTCGGTGGACCCACGTACTCAACACCGGCAGGCGCGTTAGTGATGAGCATCGGGTTTGGCGGCGGCCTTGTTGATGATTGTGTCTGATTTATGGTTTGGTTCATGATGCCTAAGGTTTGGTTAGTGAGTTGTGGGTGGGTCATCATGTACACCACGCCTGCAATAATAATTAGTATGAAGAATGCCAGGAAGATCCCAAGGAACACAAGGCCTATGGTCCTCAGGAGGCCCATGAAAACCACCTCATAACCCTACTCCCTCCTCATTGAGCTTCCTGGCAATGATGACACTACCATCCCCAGTCCTGTACTTCATCAACTCCACACCCTCATTAACCATGAACGGCCTAGGCGGTAACTCATCAACCCACTCCATGACGTATGGCATTAGCCAATCTGGTATTTCCTCCCTCGGTATTGCGTCAATTATTACGAAGCCTGGTTGAAGACTCCAACGCCGACACGGCGTCCGTGGTCTGTTAGGTAGTTTGCCACCTCGTCAGCCCACTCCGGCGGCTCGACCTCATCCCACTTATTAGTTCTTGAGTTGTAGATTAGGAGCCTGGCCGGTGGGTCGTGGTCGATATCGAGTAGTATCCTGGTTCTGACAATGCCATAAACACCCCTGGCAGTGCCAGGGGCTTGGTGAGGGGTGGAGCCAGTGGTGCTGGCGGCCATACAGTAATGCCATTGTTGAGGACCTATAAAAACCCAAACCTGCGAGGGATGACGAGGATATGCCTACGGTACCGCATTGCCGGTCTTCCCTACTCGGCGGTTCGGCGTGGACTCGGGCGCCGGCCTGGTGACGGGTATTTAATCCCCTACACGCAATACATAATGCGTGAGCGAGTACATCTACGTGACCGGGGAATTCATTAGGAAGGCTAAGGAACTCTGGAAACTGGACCAACTGGTGCAGGTCAAGGATGAGGGACTCAAGTGCGTGGTTAGGTACGGAGTGTACATGAAGTTCGGGAAGAAGCCGGACTGCGACCCAAGGGGCTACTTCACCAACGAGACCCATTACCTAATATTGGCGAACAACATTAATTGGGATGGGTTACTGGCCGTGCTCCTGGCGGAGCCGTACGCCGTCTTCATGGGGAAGATAAACCCAAAGGATAGGAGGTCATACACGTGGTATTACGTGGTTGGTAGGCAGGTCGGTGGCGGCTTATTTCTACACGAGGTTGAGCTGAGGGCGAGACCGCTAATCGACCTGGATAGGAAGGCGGTGTTTATTGGGCGGGTGGACACATCGGTGGTTTATGCAGCCCTTGGTTACGGCTATGACATGGAGCTGAACCCGGTGGACTTGAATGAGGTTGGCTATGGGTTCGTTAGGGTTCAGGGTGACGTGGCCATGAGGATAGCGAGGGTTCTTGACTTTAGGGAGGAGGTTGGTAACGTTATTGCTCAGCAGTTGTTCGATATATTGACCAGCCACTACATTAGGAAAATTGCCGATGAGTTGATGAATAACGGCGTTAACGTGGACATAACGGCATCAAACACCCTCTTTGTCCCGTTCCCAAACACTTATAATTTGGGTGAGGTGGAGGGTGCGCTGCATGAGTACGTGAGCAAGATCGTGAGCGACCCCGCCGTGCGTATCTACGTGCGGTGGAGCCTAAACCCGCTTGGGTTTAGGGTGGAGCTTAGGGTTAATAGGGACGTGGTCATGAGGGGTGATGCCAACTCGTACATGGCGAGTATTTATCACAGCGTGGTTGATGCAGTGGCTAGGGAGTACGTGAAGTACGAGGGCGAGTATCAATTATCCTTTGGTAGGCACGTCATTAGGTACGTTGGTTGGCCGCAGAGCGCCTCCATGTTCGTGGACACGCCAATTGGTAAACTACTAATCAATGTTGCCTTCCCCGCAACCCAATTCATCGCCAGGGAGGTCATGATCACCCACCCAGAGCACAAGCCCTTCTACTACAGGTTCAACGAGCCAATGCGCATCGAGGTCTACAGCATCAACAATAGGGCTGTGGACCTGGAGAACTACTACGCACTAACCAAACTACTCAACATCAAGAGATCAAAGATCGCATACCGTTAAGCCCAGCCCTAATCAACCCTGAGCACGTACCTACTCCTACCACCCAGGGAAGCCCTAAGCGAATCAGCACTAACAACATTAACAAACACCCCCTCCCTCACCCCACCAACACCCCTATCCTCACCCAAAACCTGAACCCTAGCCCTAACCCCAGCCCGCCCCTCCACAACAACCACCAAAAACAAAAACAACAAACAAGTACTTAAACCCAACCACACGAAAACCACAACACCCATTAAAACAAACCCCAACAAAGGCACAAAACCATGCACTGAAGAATGTTTAGCATGCACGATTTCGTGCACACAATCATAAGCCCTTCCTTTGCGGAGTTGAACGCATCAATATTCATGCAGTGTGCACGTTACCATGCACCTTCTCCATTTTACAAAGTATAAATTACCATTGGAACAGGCTCGGTTTTGAGGAATTGAACCTAATCACAAAAACAGCGATTCAACCCCCAGGTAAGAATCGTTGGAACAAGTGCGAACCGTGAACGAACATGGGGATAAACGCTCCAACGAGAATCATGGGGAGGGGTGGAGTAACGCTTATAAAACCCCAAATAAACAAACGAACCGGAGGATTTCAATAGAATATTGAAACCCCCTAACGTAAACCACGTTGCTCGGTGAAGCCTCAATAATCCTGAGGAGGATTTCAATAGAATATTGAAACTAATCGTTATAGCCCTCATAGCAAACACCACGTGAGATACTCAAGTAAGAGGATTTCAATAGAATATTGAAACAACCGCCCAGACCTTCCCGCTTGAGTTCATTATCCGACACGAGGATTTCAATAGAATATTGAAACCAGCTTTATTCCTTGCTCTATGCACCAAGCCATACCTCGTCATAGAGGATTTCAATAGAATATTGAAACGTTATTTACGATGTCATTAACGAGCATCATGAAACCACGCCTATCCAGGGAGGATTTCAATAGAATATTGAAACATCTCTTTGGTCTTCGACTTCGAATATAAAGTTAAACATAAGCCATGAGGATTTCAATAGAATATTGAAACGGAACAATAGTCGTTATCCCATACGACGCAGTATGGGGCGTGAGGATTTCAATAGAATATTGAAACTAAGAGTGCTAAGCGTGTCGTGCAGGTCGTGGAACCCAGCGGTGAGAGGATTTCAATAGAATATTGAAACGGTAAACATCCGCCTTCCTCGTGTAAAACCTGTAAAGCCTGACGGAGGATTTCAATAGAATATTGAAACTATATAATACACGTCGCTGCCACTGCTCGAATTAAAACCCAGAGGATTTCAATAGAATATTGAAACATGTATGGCGCGAATAATAACACGGCGTAATCTAATTTCCTGTCAAGAGGATTTCAATAGAATATTGAAACAAAGCCACGCACATCATTTGCAATAACCGCATCACCATCACCGAGTATCGAAGATTTCAATAGAATATTGAAACGGTATTTTAGAGTATTGTAGCTTGACCTTGAGGCTGCCAAGCCTCAGAAGATTTCAATAGAATATTGAAACCCATATCTCCACGCATCACTTGCCATTAGACCCATATTTATCAGGAGGATTTCAATAGAATATTGAATTTCCTATACTATCCTTAGAAATGGAATGTTTGGGACTGAGGTTCGTTTAACACCTGGTGAGTCTAGGTGGTGCTGGCTGGAGGATTTTGATGGGAGATGGGGAGGTTCTTCCCTTTGGTATTGTGTTGGTGTGTGGTGGGTGTTTTAGTGATGATGTTGGGGTTGATTGTTGTTGGCTTGGTTTGCTTCGTCGTGGGTTTTTCAGGTCTGTGCTTTGTGAGTCTTCATGTTTGTTTTCCTCATTGGCCTTGGCTGCTTGTTCGTGGTTTGTGGCGTGCTTGGCTGCTATGGCTGCGGTGATTGCTGTGGCTAGTCCTCCGTAGAGTGCGGTTGTTAGGGCCCAGTTGACTTGCCAATGCACGGTTATGCTCGTTGGCTTGGTGGCTGTGATTGTGTAGCCTGGCTCGCTCATGAATAGGCCGCCTGTGAATACGGTGGCTGGCTTAATGGTTATGACTGCTCCCTCGTTAACCCATACTGTGGTTCTTGCGGCCACGGTACCGTTTACATTGACTGGGTATGGGCTTGTCACGGTGATGAGGTACTGGCGTTCGAACCTGCTTGGCGGTATTTCGATGGTTAGTGGTGAGGTTATGGTTATTGACTCGTTATTACCCACGTAAACCAGCCTGGTCCCGTTGCTCAGTACGTAGTACCTGGGTATGAGTACCGAAACAATGGAGCCGAGGTTTGCCCAGGCGCTCACGGTGGTGCCAGTCAGGTTTTGGGCGCTTGATATTGATAGTGTGATTGGTACTGGGCTGGTCACGTTTACCTGGTACTGCCTCGTCCAGTTCACGACGATGGTGTATGGGTAGCTCATGGGGAGCTCCGCCGTGTTGTTCGTGATCACGTTGTATAGTGAGCCGAATAGGTAAATGTCATAGCCGCTAAAGACTAGGCGCGTCTCATTGCCCAGGTTGTATATTGAGGGCTCGCTCAGGGTTACCACGCTTCCCCTGTTGTACCAACCACTCAAGCCATTAAGTAGGCCGCTTGGGTCCTCGACAGTGAGTATGTACTGTAGCGTGTAGTTAACGTAAACACTTGTTGGTCCATTGAGTGTTAGGTTGATGACCCCGCTCGGTACGACGAGTGTGTTGTTGATTACGTAGTTGATCAAGGCATACCTAGTCTCACCGGGTGTCAGCACCACGGTCTGTGGCTCACTCAGCGTCACCGTTGAGCCGACCGTGTAGATACTAGTTGCCGTACCGCTCACGGGGCTTATGATCGTTAGTGGTATGAAGTAGCTCCTGCCTAGGAAGCCGAGTTCCTCAAAGCCGTTTAGGACCTCGACTTCACCGTAGCCAATGGGTACTGAGTATGTGTCGTATATGGTCTCACCCGTGTCATCGCCGAAGTCCCACATTGAGGGTATCGGCGACAGGTACTTGTCGCTTGGGTATGGCCAGGCGAAGTAGAGGGCTAGGTCCACGTTAAGGGACTTAGCAATAGTACACTCGTAATTCCGCCACCCAGTGATCACGAGCTCTGCGTCATTGGGTAATCCACGACCATTAAGTGTTGGTGAGACCTCCATGTAGGCGGCGGTGGCTGGGACCTTTATCGTGACGTTATCATACCAATTAATTGATTGGCCATTAAACGAGTAGCCAAAGGCGACCCAGGGATAGCCGCTGCTTGATAGGCCGGTCTTGATAATGAGGTATACGGTGAGTGGTAGGCTTACATGCGTGGTTGGTAGGTAATAACCGTAGTAATGATCCTTTCCTGAGGTATATACCGCGCCATTACCGCTGATTAAGGCATTGCTCAGCATTGAGGGGTATGACGAGAAGTTCCATATGTTGTCCCAGACATATGCAATATTACTCAGTGAGTTCAGGCTGAAAATGTCCTGAGGCCAATAGTACTGAACCTGCCCGCTGGTCGTTTTCACGACCATGATTACATTCATCTCTACACTAAACCAATTACTACCAGGCTCAACGCTACCGCTTGGGCATGCATTGGGCTCTTGGGTGTAGGCGTTGTTTATTGTGGCTATGCCAATGAACTCGTTGGTCCTGTAGCTGTAGGCGAATAATGAGCCGTTGATGAAGGTAATGCCGTAGTCAGTAATGCCTATTGGGAATGCCCAATCACTACTTTCGGCACTGTTTGTTAAACCCGCGAAGTAAATGACGTATACGGATCTAGTCCCTGGGTTATATACGACTACATAGTACATGCCCGGTTCATTAACGTAGTAATAACCCGTAATGTTCGTGCCGCTCTCCGAGTATAGGTAACCACTGACATTCCTACTAGTAATAAATGTCTCGAACTCCTGATTATTAAATATGTAGAATGTAATGGGTAATTCACTCCACGCACTGAAATATATGTATGAGGGTCTTGTAACATTAAGGCCGCTCCCATCATAACCATTTGGCGGTAAGTATGATGTGAAAAGCACACCATTAGAGAAGTACATGGAAGGCTCAAACGACGGCGATGACACTACACTAAATATATTGATTGGTGGTATCCTCACAACACTGCCGAAGATGGACTGGGCATGGGCAGCGACTGGTAATGCCAATGCCATGGTGAGTATTAAGAGGATTACGGCCCAGGTCACCCTAGCGCTAACCCTCATGGCCTTCACCGCGCTTAATTTAGTGCTTCGGCAATAAAAACCCAGCCACACGGCTGGAACACGCCACGCCAGTCTCGTTGGACCATTACGCTAATGATTAATGACATGTACCCTTTACGGCTTCCATCGCCCTAACCGTGAGGATTAGTTTACCTGCTTTATCCATGTTCAAGCACTAGGCAGCGTATTGAGTGGCTTATTGAGCAGGTTGTTACCTGTGCCTTCCCTGCGATAGTAATGCCTTCAACTCCCTATACCTCTCCCTGATCGTTGCCCTACTCACCCCAACGGCTCTGGCGATGTCCTTCATCGTCAAGCCCTTGCCCTTGGCCATGGCCGCCATGTAAATGGCCGCCGCTGCAATGCCGATCGGGTTCTTACCGGCCACGGAGTTCCTACCCACGCTGCGTGCCCTCCTGAGTATGTTAATTGCCTCGGCAATCACGTCCCAATCAACGCCAAGCTTGGAGCCCAGCACCCTGACATAGTCAATTGGGTCGCTGAGCTTTACCTTAATCCTTAGGCTGCTCATCACGAACTTAACTGCCTCCATCACGCGGCCACCGTCAATGCCCACGTACCTGCCCAACTCCTCGGCACTCCTTGGCGTGCGGTTATTCCTACATGCCAGGTAGAGGCATGCCGCGGCGACGACTTCGACACTCCTACCCCTGAGTAAGCCCTTACCAACGATGTCGCTGAACACCTTAAGGGCCTCGTCAATGCACGGCTTGGGTAGGCCGGCCTGGGCAGAGACCCTATTAATGACGCTGCTAGCCTCAGCGATGCTGCGGTCCTCCTCCCCAGAATAAACAATGCCCTGCCACTTCCTAAGCCTCAGTGCCTCGAGCCTACGCCTAATACTCGGCGAATCACCGCCATCCCAGGCAGTGCCAATTACGGTTGAGGAAACGCCAATGAGCGGCCCAGCCCTTGCGCCATCGGCGCTCCTCCAGTCGGGTCCAAGGTCAATGGGTCGATCATCAACGACAGTCCCATCCCTAGAGTCAATAAGAAAGCCACTAACCGGATCCCTAACCAACCAACGACCGAAGCCCTCACCAACCTCAACGCCCGAACCCATTTTTAAGAGGCAGCTAGGCAGCCAAGGCGAAGGGGCAAAGACCCAAGTAATCAATGCACCTACCAATTTATAAACCAGACCCTGCGAAACACCGAGCAAGCTAAACCAAGTTTGTTTTAGATTCTCTTTAGAGATTTCACCCACTCCTAGGTCTGGGTATTATTATTAATACTCGCAATCGCAGTTTCAGATTCTCCTTAGAGAGATGAGGTATTTAGCATCGCACGCACAATGTGCGGAGCACCCTGAACCCTGAGTTTTAGATTCTCCTTAGAGATTTCCGAATTGCTGAAGACCCACCCCGTGGTGGGTCTCCAGGTCCCCACATTTCAGTTTCTCTTTAGAGATATTTAGTGATTATTGGTTCGAGGGCTAAGTTGCTTGGCGATTTAATTGCTTCAGATTCTCTTTAGAGATTTCGGGATCGTAACTTTATTAAGTTCTTTTTAAGCCTTACCCGCCCCTTCCTATGGTTTCCATTAGAACATTTATCCCTACGCACGTTCACGGGCCGCGCCTATTCCAACGGTTTTCACCTGGAATTGAACCGTTATTTTAATGGGTAGATTCAATTACTCGAAAACATGCCTCTTCCGACGGTCTATATAGGGCTATTTACTTCCTGCATTTGCGCAGTCCTTATTAGTGCGTGGCTGCATTCAGTACCATATGAGTTATCGCGCACTCGTGGTTAGTACCTGGGGTGACTTCAGGCGTTATCAACCGGCGTACTACGTCCATGAGGGCGGCGGAGCCGGCGTTAAGTGTAATTCCTCATCCATAGCCCTAACGCAGATTCTGAGTGCCCGTGGGCATGATGTTAAGGCCCTAGTAATACTACCGTACACGCTGCTTGGTCCTGAGGATATTGGTAATGCTGGGTCAATTGATTACCCGGTGGTTGTTGATAGGGTTGTTGGTAAGGCTAGGGAGCAAGTAAAGCAGTGGGTGGGTAGTGGTGATTGTGAGGCGGGTGACGCATTAACCGCCTTGAGTTCGCCGTGGTCCCAGCCATGGCCTCGATAATTGACACGAAGCTTAAGTTCGAGGCTAAGCCCAACCTATACCAATTAGCCGTTTACCACAGCGTGTATAGGGCCCTGACCAGCGGTGATTATGACTGGGTCTACCTGGATACGACGCATGGCATTAACTACATGCCGCACCTGGCCAGTGAGGCTGTGAGGTTGGCGGTTCACGTCTATGCCGTTAGGAGGGGGAGGCCCATTGAGTATGTCACGGTTAATTCAGACCCATACCCACAGCGTGAGAGGCCAACGGCTAAGCCCCAGGGCCAGTCCGAGGTGCCTAACCTAACAATTTACGAGACATACCACGAGACGGCCACGCCCCAGGGCGCACCTGGCGTGGTTGGTGCCTTGTCCCTAGACATCCTTAAGTGGTACGTCAGGACCACGTCACGAAATAATCGTGGGGAATTGCACGTGGATGAGGAGGCCCTCAGGCTTGGTTTGATCCTGGGTGTTTCGTTGAGGGATGCCCTGTACCCAGTCATGTTGTCGCTTGGGGATGAAATAGGCAGGTATAGGGACGTGGTTGTGTCCGACCTGGGGAGACTCGATACCGCGCCGGTGGGTGTTAGGCGTGATGGTGATTGGACCGTGGTGGCCCACACGTATGAGCCTAGCATCCTGAGGTCTAGCGGTGGCATTATGTATAGGGCGGCAATGGCGATGCATGCATTACTCGAGGTGGCGCATAAGTTGGTTGAGGACGTTAGGGGCGAGGTTATGGTCGTGAATGGCTCGGTAGCCCTCACGATAGACGCGCTGAGGAGGTTGAACAACGCCTATGGAAACATAACAAACCGCGCAATTGTAGAGAATGAAATAGCGAAGCTGCAGTACGTTGAAAATGACGTCAACAGGGACTTCATGAGTAAGCACGTGGGTAGCAGTACAGGCTCATGATCTTCGAGGCACACCCATACGACCAATTATGGACCAGGTGCGTAAGGAATGAGGTCAGTGCGTGCAAGACACTTGATGACTTACTAAACGCAATAGACCGCGGCGGGGAACCTCTGGAAATCAGCGGTATTAGTACTAAGTATGACCTATGCAGGATCGCCGCAGGTGATAGTGATGAGGCGGTCATTGATAAGTACAGGGACTTGATCTCGCACGTGGGTCTCGACATGTACAACACCTACGTAATAATCACCGAAGAAGGCGGTAAGCGCAAACCCCTAATCACGTACGGCGACAAAATAAACTGCCTAAAGGACTTAATTCACAGGAGCATAATGATCGAAATAACAGGCTAAACAACCAAGCCCACCAAAGCCCGTGAATAAGGATCGTTAGGGCCTCCACATACGCTATGGGCTCTGAGCCTGGAATTAAGGTCCGAATCACCGAGGGCCTACAACCCATGGCAGGTCAACCAAGGCGACAGCACCAGCCCAGGGACATAGCCTAAGACCATTGGATTAGACGCAACATCGAGACGCCAGCCTCAACCACCACCCATACGGGCGACGCGCACATCATCATTAACCACAACCAACCACTTAAGCAACCATAGAACCAAGCAACAGCCCACAGACACGAAACCATGCACTGAAGAATATTTAGTGTGCACGATACCGTGCACACAATTTTAAGCCTTTCCTTTTGGGATTGAACATATCAATGAACGTGTTGTGTGCATGGTTTCGTGCACTTTCTCCATTTTACATTGTATAAGGCATCATTAGAACAAGTACGGTTAGGTGGAATTGAATTGTTCGTTAGAACATCAATTCAATTCCTAATGCGGACCGTGGGAACAGGCACGAATCGTAGAGATTAAGAGTAGAAAGATGTTCCAATGAAACCAAAACACGAAAGAGAAAAACTTATAAAGGGGCTAATAAACAAACGCACCGGAAGATTTCAATAGAATATTGAAACTCTCGATAGGGATGCCGTTAATACGTTGCGTGAGTTAAGTAGTAATTACATTGTGAAGATTTCAATAGAATATTGAAACTCCTTCAAATGGTACAGGCAGGGCTATGCCAAGGCAATTCGAAGATTTCAATAGAATATTGAAACTCATAGTCATTACTCACGTGCATGAAGTAGCAGTGCCAGCCATGGAAGATTTCAATAGAATATTGAAACATTCAACTAGTACGACGACAACGACTCAGTCGTGCTACCCAGGAAGATTTCAATAGAATATTGAAACATCCTAACGCCTATATATGCATCATCCTCACGGCTATAGTATGTGAAGTGAAGATTTCAATAGAATATTGAAACTCGATAACCTCAAAGCCGTGTTGTGCCAGCACAACATCTATATGAGGATTTCAATAGAATATTGAAACCCGAAGTAGTTCAACACGAGCGCCTTACCGCATGTCTCATCAAGGGTTGAAGATTTCAATAGAATATTAAACGGGACGCGGTTTAGGTGTTGGTTCTTTAAGGCGTATTCAGGGTGAGAGATTTCAATAGATATTGAGGGGTTGGGCTTGGGTGTGGGTTAGGTGGTTTGTTTTTTTGTTTGGGTGTTTTTGTGGGCAGTTTGTTATGGCGTTTAGTATTTCCGCCGTTATTGCCTTCCTATTCTCCATGTCCACCCTCACCGACTGCTCCAGGTTCTTCACCTCCCAGGGCCATATCCCGGTGCGTTGCGGTGGTTGGTAGTTGATGAGGCTGTTCAATACCTTCATCACGTCCTCGTAGTCCACATCGCATTGGGCTAGGGCATAGGCCGTGTAGGCTATTAGCTCGTCCTTCCTACCCCACCTCAGGAACTCATTTATCGCGTTCGTCAGTGCCTCGTCCTCGCTTGACGCAGCCAGTGGCGACTCTCTCACGTGTTGCTCATAGATCCTCTCGCTAATCTTCTCGGCCGTCCTCGAGACCGCCGTGTATAGCCTATAGCCTATGAGTGACACGACGATCAGCAGTAGCACCAGTGATGCAGTCATTACATAGCCACTGTACGGCCTTAACTGTGGTACCTGGGTCAAGGCAGCCGCCAAACCTAGGATGAAGAATAGGGCTACCACGGGCTTAGACACGGCAATGATGTCACCACTCACGTGCCTAAGTGATGGGGCTAGCCCAGCAAGCATTGCCGCGCCCATTATTGCTGAGCCCATGGCTGCGTATAGGAATGGTAGTGCGGCGGGTGCGTAGGGTATTGAGGCGAGCACGGCCACGCCGTAGAGCACCACGGCGGCTCCTACGTAGGTTATTGAGTGCCTAACTGGTTCCCCGTATGAGTTCCCGTAGTTTGCTGTGATGGCTCCCGCCGTAATTATGAATAGTGCCGTGAATATGCCAGGTAGTTTGGCGTAGTGTATGAATCCCGTCACCAGGAGCTCCGTGTTGCCTAGGAGTAGGTAGGCGAGTAATATTGGGGCTATTAAGTCGCTATTGCGTTACCCGCCGCCCTCGCCGCAGTACCGCTCCTCGTCATTAGTGCCTTTCCCGCCAGCCTTAGCTAGGAATATTAATATCGGCAGTAACAATGCGTTTACGAACCACTTAATTAATGTTGATAAAAACGGCGCATGGGCCACTATCGACGGCGCCACCAGTAGTATGAGCACTAAGAAAACGGCCACAACGCCGATCCTAATGCCGTAGTGCCTAACCACCTGCCCAAGGCTCATCCTAGACACCCCATGACCAGGGCGTTGCTTAGCTGTATAGCCCACGTATGAACTCCTCATACTCCCTCCTACCCACCTGGGCATGCCCATACCTAACACCCTCAAACACCCTCAGGCTAACCCAATCCCCGCAATTCGCCTCACTCATCAACCCACGCCTAGCCAACTCCATGCAAACCTCCCTAGGCGTCTTATTCTCCACACCCTCAATGCCGTGCATGGCCATGTTAGCCCTGAAGGTATTAACCACGTCAAACCCGTAATCCTCCACAACCAACACCCTATGCACCTCAGCAACACCACCGCCAACCCTAACCCTGACCTCGTGACAACCCGGGCTGTGGAACACAATGCTCCGCCAACCAACTCACCCTCAGGCTCAACTCTATGGCCGCACCATTGCTCACCGTATATGGCAGTGGGTCATTAACCCTCCAGGTGAGTGGCAGGTCCTTGTCAATGCCAAGGTCAATGTACTTACTGCCTCCCCAACCCCTCAATGGTACTGGCGTTCCCTCTATGGTCATTCCCACGCCCTGGATGGCTTGTCCAGTCTTCTCCGTGGGCTTCGGCCTAGGCATCTCAGTCCTCACCCTCGGTCTCCTCGCCTGTTGCTCCTCCCTCCTTTCCTCCGTTATCTTCCTCAACCTGGCTAGGGAGTTCCTACTGCTTATTATTGTGAAGGCTAGGAGCACGGCTATTATGGCTATTAGGACCCAGAGTAGCCAGGGTAGGAATAATTTAATGACCACGGTCTTAACAACCTCATTACTCACGGGCCCAGCCGCCCTCGCACCACCTCCACCGCCTCCGCCGCCAGGCCTGATTAATGGAACCATCAATGGCGCATTGCTGAAGGCTATGGATAGCGCCGGCGCCCTTAACTGTGGCATTGACGTTGGCGTTGACTGTGACTGCGGTATTTGTATCCTCGGTGGTGTTGGGCTCATTATTGGCGCGTTTATGAAGGGCATGACAATCGATATGGGCCCAAGGCCGCCTGGCCCCGAGAAGCCGAACCCGAAGCCGTGTAGCCCAATGCCGAAGCCACTAATGCCTATTCCGAAGCCCGTCAACCCAAAGCCAGCCCCGAATATCCCCGTGCCAATGCCCACGCCGGGCATTGCGTCTTGCTAACGCTAACCACGTTAACGAGCTTATTCACAGTCGCCTTTGTCCCGCTGGTCTTAATCACTAGTGGTGTTATTGAGTTCATGAGGATCCAGGTTATTGCGAGGACTATTGCCAGGAATATTATCGCCCTGGCCCTCTCATTCATAGCTCAACACCCCTATTCATTATTACTATAATTCCAGTGGCAATGCTCATTACCAGGAAGCCCACCAGCGCCATGCCGATCAGTGATATCGCCGCCCCAATTATAAGCACTGCCACAGGGACTGCCGTGGGTATGTCCAAGCCCCTAACCGCTGGTATAAGCAACGCCGCACCCGTAACCGCAACACCCACCAGCCATAGTATGGTACCGTAGGTCAAGGGCCACGGTAGTGGTATCGAGGCGAATATGAATAGTGGGTTGAGCACAATCCTCATTCCCTGGGTCACCACGGGAGTGACGTCTGTGACCATCATGATTAATATGCCGATTAATGCCAGGGCAGGCCCGGCGAGGGCTATTGACGAGCCGGCCAGGGCAATGGTGTTGGCAATCGACCTCCCACCCCTCCACAGGGTGAGTATTCCGAGCCATAACCTGAGACTTGATAGTAGGGCTGCCCCGAACATGGTGATCAAGGTCGAGTCCACAACGCCCGCGAGTATGTAGAATAGCTGCGGGGGCAACCCAAGCAATTCATACGCCTCAGCAAGCAGCTGTGGGTGCATCCACGGGCTCACCACGACTATGAACAACTCCGCGAATGCCCTAGCCGACCCCAACGGGTTATTGTCGATGCTGGCCACCAACTGCTTGGGTAGCTTAATTATTATTATTGTTATGATGAGGCCACTATGGTCCATACCACGAAGGCCTTAAGCAAATCCATAAAGCCCAGGTCGCTTAGTGATACCCTGACCATGCTAACCACCCCCATGGCCCTGGCGATCAATGCCGTTGCCAGGTAGATCAATATGAACATTAGCAGTGCCATGAGCGGCGCTAGGACTAACACCCTAAGGGCCTCCATGAGTAGGGTTAGGGCCAGGGACAGGGCTATCGCGGCTGCCCCAACGCCAATGACCATGGCATTCATTAGATCCAGCTCCCTAAGCCCCTCAACGCCGTAGCCCAGCTCCCTCATCCTTCTCGCCAACCTACTGCTCGATTCGTAGACGTTTCCTAGGAAGTAGGCGTAGATCGATAGGGTCACGGCCAGGGATAGCCAGGTGAGGGCTGGCCTGCCTATGGTCCCGAGGGCCACGTGGATTGTGTACGGTATGTAGCCCATGGCGAATAGCGTTAGGGCCATGGTGGAGAATGCCGAGAATAGGCCGGCCCTACCCAATCCCCTACCCCTGGCGAGGCCCAGGGCGGCTAGGACGGTGGTTACGCCCATGAGTGCGTAGATGAAGAGCTAGAGTAGTCTGTCATCTCCATGAGCACCAGGTACGGCGTCAGCGGTAGCACCACCGCCAACAATGCCGAGGCGATCCTCATGACAACCACCTAATCCTCGGCATTAACCTAGCTACCGCAAGCCCAACACCCTCGCAAGCCGGGTCCCAGGGAGCCACGAGAACGCCCCTCGGCAGGGCCCTGTACAGCCTACCCCTAGTGGTTATGCGCCCAATGCAGGTCTCAACGCCGTACTCACCAAGCTTCTCCCTCATTACTACCGATCCGTGGCTCACATCAATGACCAACACCCTACCCAGCAACCTACACCTCCCGTCCTGACCTAGGCATAGGGATTTCCTAATGGCGTTCACGGCATCCCTATTGGCTATGTTCGTGACCACAATGAGCACTGGCTTGGTCTCCACAACTACCCTTAGCAGGCTGGGTCCGCAACCTCGTACCTCGGCTTCTCCAGGTACTCAATCCTCAATAGGGCGTTGAGGACCCTGTAGAACTGGGTCTGGCCTGAGGAGGGAATTACGTAGATGTTGCTTGGCGGTATTGTCCATAGGCCAACGTTGTAGCCATACCTAAGCAGGACCTTGGTGAGCGAGAGCACCAGCGACGCGCCATACTCCAGTGGGTTCTCGTGAGGGTAGCCAAGCCTCATCCAGGGGCCCAGGTCTATTAGGAATACCACGTTCCTTAGGCCCTCCCTATCGTACTCATTAACCATGACCTTACCCTCCACGGACCTTGCCGTGGCCTTCCAATTAATGAACTTAAACGGGTCACCAGGCACGTACTCCCTAATATCCCTGAAATCCGTTGAGTGTGGCCCAAGCTATTCGGCGTTACCCTAGGCGTCACCGTGGCCGGCTTAATCCTGCCAACGCTCCTCCTGATAATCCTATACCTGGGCATTACAATGAGCCTAATCTCCTCATCAACCTCATCCTCAATGATCCTAAGGCCAAATAGGTGGTGGTACGCATACCTAACACGGCCAAAGTCATAGACGCCCCTCTTCATCGCCCTAACCCTAAACCTAAACTCCCTCTCCACGTTACCGAAGCCCTTGAAGAATACCTGCGCCGCCTTACCACTAACCACCTCGAACCCCTCCCTATACCTGGCCACGCCTCCGTACGTGGCCGGCGGCATGGCGATGGAGATTAGCCCGAAGCCGCCCCTTACGGACACCCTGGCCCTAACCTCAACCTCATCACCGGCGAACACCCTGGTCCTCGGGACCTGGAGCTCCACGGTTATTGTTGGGCTCGTGTTCGTGGCCATGGCCAGGGAGACCATGATTGCCGAGAATACGACGGCCATTAGCAGGTCCCTAGCCGTGGCTATGAAGCCATGATGGCCGTGAATATGGGTATGGCCATCAATAGGTAGTAGGACTTACTGATCTCCCTAACCATAACCATCACTTAGGCACGGGTATCTTACTCAGGTACTCAAGAACCACGTCCCTACCCGTGATCTCACCCTCAATGGCGTACTCAGGCTTCAGTACAATCCTGTGGCCAAGCACGTCAGGCGCCACGGACTTAACATCGTCAGGTATCACGTAATCCCTACCATCAATCACGGCCATGGCCCTAGCCATCCTAAGCAGCGATAGCAATCCCCTGGGGCTCGGCCCCGCGGCAACCCTCTCGTCACCCCTAATCGCCCTGAAGGCAAGTATGTACTTGATGATATCCTGGTCAACCCTAACCCTAGCCTCTATGAACTGCCTAATGGCCAATAATTCATCCGCACTCGTCACCGTGCTCGCGTAGCCGGTCGGGTCATCGGTCATCCACTTAATCCTCCTATTCAACAACTCACCCTCCTCATCCTCACTCGGGTAGCCAAGGCTTAGCTTGAGCATGAACCTATCCATCTGAGCCTCGGGTAGTGGGTATGTGCCCTCATACTCAATCGGGTTCTGGGTGGCAATGACTATGAAGGGCTGCGGAAGCCTAAAGGTCTCGCCCTCAATGGTGACCTGGAGCTCCTCCATAGCCTCGAGGAGCGCCGCCTGGGTCTTCGGCGGAGCCCTATTTATCTCATCAGCCAGTATGAAATTGGCGAATATTGGTCCCCTCACAACCTCAAACCTACCCTCCGCAGGCCTCCAAACCTTGGTACCAACTATGTCACTGGGCAGTAAATCAGGCGTGAACTGAATCCTCGAGAACTGCAGGCCGAGACCTTAGCAATGAGCTTCGCCAAAAACGTCTTGCCAACGCCGGGTACGTCCTCGAGGAGTACGTGGCCGCCGGCAAGCACTGCTGCGAGTATCTCCTTAATGACCTCCTCCTTACCAGAGTAGTAGCTGAGTATCTCACCCACTATTGCCTTGACCTTACCCCCAATGAAGCCTATGTCAACTCCCTGCGACATAGAAAATTCACCACCTAGGTTATTTTCAACTATTTTTAACTTTACCACCCACGCCACCAACCACATCACTGCCTACCCAGGTACCTCCTCCTCACGTACTCAACGACCTGCGTTGGGTAGATCACGTGCGGCACATCGATAGTCCTACCATCCCTCAGGTAAACCCTAATGACACCCTCCTTAACCACGTCATAGTCAACGACCATGTTGCCACTGGCCAGGTAGCCGCGGAGGCTTAGGTAGGTCCTCGCCGATTCATGCTCGGTAACCACCTGTACGTCGCTGACGTCACCCCACCTAGCGATTAACTCCCTATTCCTGTAAATACCGTCACTCCCTATGAAGTACTTCCTACCACCCCTACCACCAATGGGCAGCAGGTCCCTAGGAATACTGGTCCTCCTAAGCACCAGGTAGCCACCTGCAATAAACGGCAGGCTAAACACCACACCCACGGCAGACCTAAGCCCTGCAGCCGCTAGCAGTATGAAGGCGCCAATAACGATTAGGAAGTAGCCCCAACCCCTATGCCTCGTCAAAACCCTCCTGGCAGCCTCAAAGGGCCATAGCTCATCGCTGTGCCCAGTCATACCACTAAGTACCTAGGCACGCACCCTTTTAAACCAGGCCACACGGTCGGCCACAGCATCACATGAGCACGATGGTCCTCGCACCACCCGAAACCAACCCACAGACCAAGTCCTTGATTCCGCAATTACCCCTCGCAGCCTCCTCAACCAAGCCCTCCACACCCCTCAGCCTCCTAATCAACTCATTAACCCTACCATACTCCTCAGGCGGTACGACCGTGGTCACCAGGTGAGCCCCAACCTCCCTAGCCGCCAACGCCGCAGCCACACTCATGGCCTTCCTACCACCCGTGAAATCCACGTAATCGCCGCCCCGCACCACGGAGAGCACCGCATCCATGAAACGCCTAAAGTCCTCGGGATCCTCCATATCCTCCATGGGGGCTACCAAGTCCTTAATAACTACATCGCCAGTGTCGCAGCAGGTGAAGATTGCCTTAACGAGCTTCCAGGTGAATTCCACGGAGGCACTCCTAACCACGTAAACCTCGTCAACACCCACAGGACCAACACAGCCAATGCACCTACCCAGGCGCAGGTTAATGAAGGACTCATAGACACCACCCGGCGTCGTACCCAACGTAACGACCAACCTAACCACGGAGGGCAAGGCCACACCCAACTTTAATGCCTTACCTAACAACCCACACAACCAAACCATAAACCGTCAGAACATTTACGTTATTGCGGAATTGAATTGAACATCAGAACAACGGTTCAATTCCAGGTGGAAACCGTCGGAACATCCACGGCACGTGAACGTGCGTGGGGATAAATGTTCTGACGAAAACCACAGGGAGGAGGCGAGTAAGGCTTAAAAGAACCTAATAAACTAACGACCCCAAATCTCTAAAGAGAATCTGAAATATGAGCGGTATATCCTTGAGGGAGGAAGATTATGGTCATGGGTTTGCCAGGTAGGTTTTTAAAGAGCCCCGTGACCACTCAATTAGCATGTCCATCAGGGGGGTTGGGCTCGATAGTGCGAGGTCTCAAGCCACCCAATACGGCCCTGGGGACGTGATTTACGCAGTAGTAGAGAAGCTCGGAGGCTCCATTGACGGACTTAAGAAACTCATGAAGGTGTTATTCCTCGTACAATACGACATTAGGAGGGGTGTGCTCAGCAAGAAAGCCATTAAGTACCTATACGGCGGCAACCCCATCACCAGGGTTGAATTCTTCCTGTGGAACTTCGGCCCCATGAGCAATGAGGTGTACGACGCGATCGACGAGCTCGAGGACAATAACGTGATAAGCACCGAGGCCCTCGACAACCTATACACCACGGTGAGGATAAGCATTGCCAGGAAAACGCAGGTAAGTCTCCCAAAACCCGTGCTGTCCAGGATTGACGAGGTGGTTAGGAAGTACGGTAACTACAGGGGTTGGGAGCTCGAGAGACTCGTGAAGAGACTCCTCGGGCTCGACATCGAGGAGAAGAGGAATGAATACCTGGGCTATTACGTCGATGATTACCTCAGGGAGGAGGGATTCAACGTCGTAGAGCGGGACTTGGCCCATGGGTGAGTTAAGGAGTGACTATGAATACGCCATAAGCGGCATTACAATTCACGTTAGCAGCGGCGGTAGGAGTCGCTCCGGCCTGGCACCTGGGGAATACATGGAATTAATTAATGAGACCTGCAAATCATGGAGAGACAGGGGCATTGCATGGCTTAGGAATAGATTTGGCAACGCATACGTGGGCCACCTCGGCGTGCTGGGCACGGCAATAATGGCATGCTACGCACGGCAGAGGTGTTACGACTTCATACTCGAACCCTCAATCACGACAATGCCGAGTACGCACATACCACTAACCAGCATTAACCCAGACATCGCACTCATCATCAAAAACGAACTCCTAATACTCGAAATAAAACTCCACCACAAAGTAATAGCCAGTCTGACAAGCCAAATCGACGAATTCATTGCAGAATTCAGGGGTGAATTAAGAAGGCTGAAGATCCACATGGGCGTCCTACACATGCTCATGACCAGGGCGGCCCAGGCCAGGAGGAAAGGAGGAGCAAGCCACGCTGGCTCGCAGAACTAATCCTAGCATCAAAGAGGCAGCAGGACATATACGATGAAATAGACAGCATAATCAAAGACCTAATGCATTGACTTCTCCAAACAAACACAATAAATCACTAACTTTTTAAGGCGCTTAATTAGGAATTGATTGTATGCAGGACCTAGCCGACCAAGTAATCACATCGATACTGAGCCTCACCGCGCCAGCTCCGCTATCCGACAATGAATTCACCACCATAGCAGACATAGTCAAGGCATTACTCATGAGGGGAGAGGTGAACGAGGAAGAGCCATGTGACAGGGTTGCCGAAGCCATAGCCAGGGAGGCCGGGATGGCTGTGGAGGTACGGCGCGATAAAATCATAAGGCCCACCAGGACATCCGCCACCCTAAGTAAGGGCACCATCACCCTTAATTGCACATCAGCCTTAAGAAATACGGCCATATTAATGTATAAACGACATCCCCACATACCTCTACTTGGTCTAATCTTAAAACTTAGGGGCTCGGTATCCTCAGGATAACCAACGCCAATAGATACGCCGTTACATTGAGTACCGAGGAGGTCAATAAGTTGTTTGAGGAGGTTAAGGCAAAGGTTCGTGGCAGGGCCTTGATATCCATCCATGGGGATGAGTACCTATTCATACGTAGGGGAGACTCACTCATAAGGATAGAGAGGCTCGGCGAAGGCGTGGTAAGTGTCGTGAAAGGTGATTATCAATACAAATACGCACTGGTACCCAAGGACTCACTCAACGACCTAATCCTCAAGGTCAAACTCATGTGCTTTGAAACCGAGCCGAAGTGCTCATTATCCATGTGGTGGATCGAGCCTGGGTGGTTCCTAGAGCCGTACATCAATAGGTTCCAATCCGAGAATGCCCTACCTGATGAACTAGCCCAGTACAACGTCGAACCCATCGATAGGGTCTCAATACCTCCCAATGTACTCAACTCATTAAGCAATGAGTACAAGTCCATTGTTAATAAATTAAGGAACCTCTTCGTGGTTGGTTCTCAGGGTGGTGAGGTTGATGCCGAGTCTGTTGAGCATAGGCTTGTCAAGGAGAGGCTTGTCGAGGTCGGCAGGAGGGTTGGCTTTGAGGCTGTTCAGGAGTTTAGTGTTGGTGATTTTAGGCTTGACGTTGCCTGGCTCGACGGTGACGAAATCGCCTACGCCTTCGAGGTCGTGATCAGCGGGAGCCTACTCGAGGCGCTCTACAGGCTTGAGCACGTAAGCGCAGGTAAGAGAATACTCGTAGTTAGGGACGAGGAATTGAAAAGGGCCATGGAGAGGGCAGGCGGTGGAATTAAGGTAATACCAACATCCCTAATACTAAACGGAAAAACCCACGAAATAATAAGGGAAGTAATAACATGACACAAGCCCCAAGGCACACAATGGCAATCCCAGGGCCCACCACGACCAAGAACAATACAGCACACCCTCAGGGAAGCCCCACCACGCGAATCAACGTAAGGCCTAAAGGGGGTTGGCATTGCAGTAGGTGAGCTAAAGCACCATGAGGCACGCCCAGGCATTAAGGAGCATGGACAGGACGAACACTGCCGAGCCAAGTCTACCAATAACCCAACAATGAACAAACACCACACAACAATCAACAAAGCCACAACCACACAAACACAACAAAAACAAAGCCCAGGTGCACGAAGCCATACACTTTAGGTTAGGCGGTGTGCACGGTATCGTGCACACATTCATAAACCTTTCCTTTTGGGATTGAACATATCAATGAACATGTTGTGTGCATGGTACCGTGCACACTTATCGTTTTACATTGCATAAACTTCCATTAGAACAGGCACGGCTAGGTGGAATTGAATTGACCATTAGAACAACAATTCAATCCCTAATGCAGATCGTAAGAACAAAAACGACTCGCGAAGATTAGGAGCTGAAAGATGTTCTAATGGCGTCTAAACACGAGGGAGGAAAGACTTATAAAGGGACAAATAAAGCTACGCATCAGAAGATTTCAATAGAATATTGAAACCTGTGATGATGTTTTCTAGTAGTCATCAATTAATTAGGAGAGAAGATTTCAATAGAATATTGAAACAGCAACCCATCAGTAAAAATGCCGTATTGCGTGAGCTGGGAGGGAAGATTTCAATAGAATATTGAAACTTATCCTGAATCTCAATGACCTTTATCGGCATTTCCCTAACAAGAAGATTTCAATAGAATATTGAAACCTTCCTGTATGTTTGCCTGGCCCGGCATGTGTTGTATCTGGACGAAGATTTCAATAGAATATTGAAACTTTGGTGGCGCCTCCCTTAATGTAGGCCATCTTCCTCCTCTGGAAGATTTCAATAGAATATTGAAACGTTAAGCCTAATACCTCTGAGTACCTGCCGTAATAACTGAGTAGAAGATTTCAATAGAATATTGAAACTACCTCAACTCATTATCCAGGTGTATCCTCAACTTCTCAACCTCATGAAGATTTCAATAGAATATTGAAACTGGCAACTAAGACTCAGAGGGTAAAGGAGACCTTGCCCAACCACTCGAAGATTTCAATAGAATATTGAAACTCCCGGCACTCACGTAGTACTTTATGCCAAACTCATTAAGTACTGAAGATTTCAATAGAATATTGAAACATAGGACGTGCCCGCGAGACACATGCACTCGCTAGAACTACCGAGGAAGATTTCAATAGAAAATTGAAACTATGGTGTAACCTCCTTCTCATAGGTTGTTATAATTAACTGGTTTGAGGATTTCAATAGAAAATTGAAACACTTTATAACATTATTTTTCGAAACACTATATTGACTCACCCGAGGATTTCAATAGAATATTGAGGGATCTCGATCATGTGGTGCCGGCTTTAGGTACGAGTTTATGGTGTATGATTTTAAATTGAAAGATGAACATCCCCACAGAGGGAGAATGCCGAAAGTGCGGTTAATACATCCCTATGGCCTCAATAGGAAAGGGACCAAGCCGGCGGGCCAGGGCCTTGGGGAGGTGGTGCGTAGGCTTGAGGTGGCGCCTAATAGGCTTGATGCATGGCTTGCTGTTAGGGAGGTGCTCAGGCCACACGTACTGGATAGGTATGGTGAGGCAAGGGAGTCAATGGATAGGTTGAGGCGGGCAACCCAAGCAGTGCAGTCAATGCTTAGGGGCGACCTCGAGGCGGTGCTGGAGCTGGCCAGTGCAATGGGAATTGAGTACTCAAGGGCTAGGGAGGCACTAAGCAACGCACATGCCAAGCACGTGGGCCAAGCACTGCCAAGGTACATGAATAATAGGGAAGTCAAGGAGAGGGCCAGGGGTGACTTAAAGGCAATAACCGATGTGCTACACACAATGAGGAGCAGCGTTGTCCTGAGTTACGACTCCCTGAAACCACTCCTGAACTACTTCAGGGACAACTACAGGGCAATCACCACAATAAACGACTGGTGGGTTAAGCACACCAACAGAATAAACGAGGCAATGAGTAGGGGTGCGGATGACGCTGAGTTAATGCTGATCAACAGGGCGAGTGTTAGGGAGTTAACGACGGCCCTAGCCCCATTCCTCGCCGTGAAGTACAGGGAAGCCCTTGAGGCGAGGGCCCTACAGGCAGCGTCGAGGGACCCAGGCGTGATTCGCCAGGCAGTCATTGACACTCTAAGAGCATTGAACTACGGTGAGTGGGTTAGGGAGGTTGGTGGGCGGTTTAGGGAGTTCCGCCTACTCATTGATGAGTATGTTAGGCTGTATAGGGAGGGTTCAGGCGCGTTGAGTAACGGCAAGTCCTTCGGTGAGGTATTCCCGAGGCTTGCCGCGGTGGCCAGGGGCAACGTCGTGGTTGACTCGGCAATAACTGCGTACCTAGTCATTGATGAGCATGGTAGGTGGCTTGAGGAAACGGCACTGAGCGGTGGTAGGAGGGGTAGGGAGTGGAGGGCGCTTAGGAGGGTCATTGATAGGGCTGTGTCCAGTGGGCTACTTCCAATGGCCCAGGTGCTAATGGCACTGGGTGAGTACGTGGATTTAAACGAGGCCATTGACTGGGGGCAACTGGCCATGGAGCACGCCGAGTGCGTTGGCGGTGAGTGCCTAACCGAGTTTAGGCAGTTGTTTAGGGCACTTAAGCAACTCCACAACCTAGACCGAATAGACCTGGACAGGATTGAGGAGTCGGCGCCGGGTCTCGTGCCCAAGATCCTCACAGCAAATGCCGAGGGCGGCCTCAGGGAGTTCCACAGAGCCGTCAGGGACCTAACAATTGGGGGTGGCTATGCATCGATAGGTGGGATTGGTAGGGAGGTGGTTGGGGAGTTGGTTAGGAGGTACATGGCGCCTGGCCTAACCGCTAAAATACTCGGGCAGGTCAGGGACTACCTGAGTAATGAGCTCGATGCAGTACTCCACCGCATCACCAGCGATATAAACGCCGTGACGAGACCCGTTAGGGATAGGTTGGGGGAGCTCAGGGGCCAGGTACAGCAAATACTCAATGCAGCCCTAAACCAACCCACTGGGTTAAGCCCCGAGCAGTGGCGGCAACTGGCCCAGTTGGGTAGGGAGGTGGGGCAGTTGGAGGAGTGGCTCAGGCCATTCGATGAAATACTCAAGGAGGTAAATGAGGCATTGAGGGTTCTCGAGGCACCAACGCCAAGGGAATTACTTAGGCACGCCGGGGAGTTGGCGAGGCTACTCAGTAAGTATGAGGGGGAGCTTAAGGCGCAACTGGCGGGTGAGGAGGTAACCCTAACAACACTGAAGGACGACATCGCCAGGGCAGTGAACCTAATGAGGGCATACGCATTCGCCGAGGGAATCACGAGGCACTAAGGCCATACACACGGCAACCTGGGAATAACCAGCCACGGCAGAGTGGATACGCAACACGCCAATCACAATCCTAGTCACGGACAAAGAGTCTCACAAAACCACTGAGCGCCAGGTAAAAAAACCAATAAATACGTTGCAAGCCAGTAGTGGTGGGTCAAAAGCCCATAGGCTATCAACCCAATTATTATGAAGCCAAGGACTGGGGTAAAAATGAGGATCTTAACAATCCAGAGCAGTACAGCCACAACCCACTCCCAAACACTGACTTTCCTCCCCATCAGTTTTGAGGTAGTAAACACCTATATAAAGCCATCAACAAATTAACGCCTTATTAAGGCATTAACCCCACACACCGATGATTAGGCTGGTCCTAGGGAGGCTGGATTACCAAGGCATTAACACGGGCGTGACTTTCAGGCTGGGCAATGCTAAGGCACTGGATGGAGTGCCCAATGCTGGGTTGACGCCACTGGGTAGGGCGTTGATTAATAGGGTGTTTCATGAGTTGGGCATTAACTGCGATGCAACGCACATAAAGGCACTCGGTGACGTACTCGCTGACTGCGGCTTTGCGCTACCCGCCTCGGTCGAGCTAACAGACAACTACGATGTTGGTGAACTAAGGACCAGCCTACGCTCCGCGCCGATACCAACGATTGAGCCACTATCAACAATAATTGGCCTAGCCCTGGCGTCATCGCTGAGGGTCAATGTTGAGTTCTACTCAGACCTATGGCCTAGGTTAACGGATGCCTTGGCGCAGCTCAAGGCTTTGGGCGTTGACGTTGCCGTGCACTCAAGCACCTTTGATGCAGGCAGGTTCTACGTATTCGACGAAATAATCAGGAAGTTGGTTAGGGTGCCTAGGGTTGATGAGCTTAGGGAGACAACGGACTTCGGCAGTAAGCTGGAGGTGATTGGAACCAACAGGAGGTTCATTGAGTACCCAGCCAGGTTCTTCAACCTGGCAGAGCCCAGGGAGCCAAAGATCGATGATGATGTGGTCAACGCAGTCGAAGTACTGGTGAGGGATTTGGGTGGTGTGGCTACGCTGAAGTCCCTGGCGGACATGCTCGGTGGTCAGGAACCAGTCCTAAAGGCAATAACCATGGGCTACGCAACCTACAACCCAGGGGACATGACGGTGAGGGCCACGGCAAAGGCACTAGCCCTTTTAAAGGGCCTCGGCCACAGTAGTGATGTTTTGGAGGAGGGCCAATCAACCTCAGGTAAGTCCAATAGGCCAGGCGAGCCCGGTGGGCCAGGGTGATGGTCAGTTACAGGTGGGTGGGCTGACCTTCAAGGCGGTCATAAACGAGCCGGCGAAGCACCTCTTCCGCCTAATGGTGTTGGATGAGACTCATGCGTTGATCTTTGGGGCGATAGGCACTGGGAAGACGACCCTCATAAAAAATGCGTTGGTGGATGTACCGCAGGACTACACGGTCGTTGTCTTCGACATTGCCGGCAGTTATGAGGTTACACCGACTACCACGCGCCATACCCCCTCAACCCACTTGACTTCCTCGGCGACATGGAGTTCCTGGACGTGCTTGATGAGGTCCTAACAATGAGGTTCCCTAGGCTACCCTACGCAAAGACTCCTGCCATGGACTACACGCTAATGCTGGCCTATAGGCAGTTAATGGCGAGGGGTGGGGAGCCATCGGTAGGCAGTGTCCTGAGGTTCCTCGAGGAGGCCGTTGAGGGTGGAACCATTGTGCGTGAGGACGAGGCTAGCGCGGCCAGGGGCCTCATCAGGAGGCTCTCTTACTTCAACCACTGGATATTCCAGAAAACACACCCACTAATCAACCGCCTACTCAAGGGCGAACTCAGGGGCAGGTCAATAGGCATAGACCTAAGATGCTAACCCCAGTCCAGCGCTGGTTCTACGTGTTGTCACTCCTAACAGCCGCCAACGCCGTTGATGCCAGGAACGTGATATTCGTGATTGATGAGGCCCACCTGTACTTCAGACTCGGCGAGTCAACGCTGACCTTCTCCGTGAGGGTTGGTAGGAATTACGGGAGGTACTTCGCATTGATAACACAGTCGCTGTTCGATGTTCCAGAGGAGTTCATTAGCATGAACAAGCTATTCATTGAGTTCCCAATCATGTTCCATAGGCCTGAGAACGTGATATTTAGGGAGGTTGGGTTCAAGGCCTACTTCGGGAGGAACGAGTTCTACGGCTCGGGTAAGGACGTGGGAGGCCTAATGCCGCCTCACTGGGCATCCCCACTGACCGCTTTGATGCACCTACACGTGACGAGTAGGCAACTCCTCGAGATGACTGCCGAGAGGAGGCCATACTACGAACTACGAGTCGAGGTAAACCCAACAATACCACCGAGGACAGGCGCAACAACACTTAGGCAGTGCGCCAAGGCGTATGGGGTGGACCTTGGCGTGATTAGGGACCGCGGCTTCGACTACACACCACTGCAGCAGCTCCTCCAGGGTGTCTGGGAATGCATTGGGATGCCCTAGTGTTTTACGTGGAGCCTAGGGCATTGATACTCGGCGGAACCGCAGTGATTGGGACTGCAACAATCGAGGTAGACTCAAACAACTGCTCAGTAAGCGTGGGCAGCATTGAGTACACGGTCATAGGCGTGGAGGACCTACACCACTTAGCGGGCCTGCACGTGCAGGGTATCAAGCCACTCACGGCATACCCAAGCAAGTACATGGACGCAGTGGACTACTTCCTATCGAGGATGGGCCTCCCCAAGTACATGTACAAGGTCGTTAATGCAGACCCGAGGGCGATCCCACTCAAGGCCGTGAACGCCGAGAACATTGTTAGGAACATCGCATACCTACACGGGTTGAATGCCGTAATTATCGCCAATTGGAAACGACTGGGCAAGCCAAAGACCTCACACGTACTGCACGCAATACTAAGGGCATCGAGGTACAACGCAGACCCAGACTACGCTAGGTATTACCCAAGGCGCCATGCAGGGCCAGGCTAGCGTGAACCCGCCCTTAAAACCAATTTCCACATAAATTAATGGAGGAATGAACCCCGAGGTATAGCACCCGGGTCAAGCCCGGGTGAAGTCCTCGGGGGCGATTCAAGGGGCGCCCAGGCCCACCGCAGACCCGCAGGGTGATTAGGCGTGGCGGTGATAGGTATGTTGATGTTGCGAAGGAATTGGTGAGGAGGTTCCTTGAGGAGGAGCTGCCGAGACATAGGAGGAATGTTCGTACTGATGATGGTACATTCAAGATAACGCCGCGCATCCTTAGATCGTATTTCGCAAGATACGTTGGTGGTAATGATGATATTGCTAGAAGTATGATAATATCAATCTATAGCGGCGGCCTGAGGGTGATGCTTGAGGAATTGGGGTATGAGATTCTCTACAGTCATAAGGGTGTGATCATCATTAGGAAAAGAGGGTGATGGCAGTGAATGAGGAGAAGGATGAGGATTTGGAGTTGGAGGAGTTGAGGATGGAATTGGTGGGTTATGTAAATGAGGAATTGACAAGGTTTAGGGAGCAGTTAATGGATTTACTGGCTGGTCTCAAAAACGAGATTGTTAAGGAGGCCGTGAAGGAGCTGAGTAGGAAGCCAGAGAATTTGGAGCGCATAATTAATCAAAAACTCGACGCAGCGACTCAACGGCTGCAGTCATGGCTCGATTCAATGCTGCAGCAACAGCTCAACCAAATACATCAGCAGCAAATGCAGCAGTTAGAGGTGTGGATTAGGCAGTATCAATCACAGTTGGAGGTGATCATTAAGAATAAAATTGCAACAATTATTGAGGAGAGGGAAGGGAGAAGGAGGTCGAGGAGGAGGGCGTGATTTTAATCGGCGGAGTAATCACCGCGGCAATCACCATCACCGCCATAGTTCTAGAACACCCATGGACACTAATACTACTACTAATACTAATATTGCTATGGCTCAGGAGGTAACGACACGGGCTGACCACTTCACCCGGCATTGGCCGGGTGGGGTGGGATGAAGCCCGTGATGAACGCTCCTTGGGCGGAGCCCTGAAGAGGATGCGATACGCCGAGGCGGACCACCCCACCCGGCCGCCGAAAGTCTCCTTTAGTGATTAATAAACCCATCGCCTTCGTTGCCTTCGATGCGTTGATTGCCAAGCCCGGGCTGACTCGCCCCGGCCAGCATGGGTGGGGTTGGCTGGGGTGGGGGTGAAGCCCGGGCGGTTTGATGACCACGGCACGAGCAGACCACTGAAGATGGGACGACGTGCTGACACTGCCCGGGCCGACCCACCCCGGCCCCTAAAGCTCAGGTTGGCTGGGGTTAATAAACTCATTGTTTCCGCCGCATCGACGTCTTAGCCGCCTTATAAAGCATGCTAACTAGCTAATGAGACGATGAGTCCCCAACCAAACCACCCCGGTAGAGCCGGGGCGGAGGGTTGGGGATGATCCAGGCCTGCCGTTAAAACGCCGCGACCGCCCCCTGTGGAGAGTGTCAAAATATTGACTGCATCTGTGGTGAGCACGTGAGTAACGGTGGTGATAACAATGGTTAATGCCTGGAATGAGAGCGTGAGGTTGGCGGCAATCCTATTGAGGCGCTTGAGGGATTTTGATGAGCGTGGCGTTAAGGCGTACTTTACTCGTGGGTGTTTTAAGCACGGCTTTGACACTAATTGGCATTATGATGAGCGGGTTAGGCGGTGTTTACGCACATGGTACTTCCGCGCACTGGTTGCGGTCGCCAGCTTGGTACTGCCCTTTGTTAAGGCATTCGGGAGTAAGTACCTAGTGAGTATTATTGACGAGCTTGACTTGAGCGTGGTAGATACTAGGCATGACTTGCTGAGGGACTTGTCGAGGGCCATCTACAATGCCCTACTGAGCGGTGGAGGTGGCAATGCGGGTGTGCTTGGGAGCGACGCCAACATGGCGAGGTTGTTGGCCAGGGGCTTGGCGGATGTGGAGTCGCAGATCGTCAGGGTTGAGGATTTGATGAGGAGGTGTAGGAATGGGGTTGTGAGGTATTACGACGAGTCGTTGGATTGTAGTGACCTTTGGAGTTACGATGCGTACTTACACCAGGTGGCTCGATCACTCGAGGAACTGAGCAGGAAGTTCAACACTTCAATTGATGTGGACGACAAAAGGCACTGGTGGCTCTGGCTCTAGCCACTCAAACCCACCCGCTTATCCTACTCCTCCCTCCTCCCCATCCCCCTCTCGAGCCGGCGGCCCCCTCGGTCAAGGGGCTCCCGGCAGGTGGGGTGGGGCAATTGGGGCAGATGAAACCCGAGCCCCAACGCCGACAAGCCGGGGGTGCCGCTCACGGACCTGGTAATTGGGGACGATGAAACCCGAACCAGGCCGTGGGTAGGCGGGAGGAGGAGTAGGATAAGCGGGTGGGGAACACACCAACGCCCAGGTGCAATATTACTTAGCAAACCCCGAGCTAAAAGAGAATAAAACACATTAACTGCGCCAAGTAACTAAGAAATTGTTTCACGAAAACGTGAAACAATTGCCAATGAATAAGCCGAGAAACGAAGGAAAATAATAAGCAAAACCCAGGGAATTGCTGAACAAATGCTTAGTTAAGTAAACGATGGTCGTGGAGCAATGGGTATTTAAGGCCTTAATGCGTAAGGGGTAGTGGGGTCCGCCCCTCCCCGTGAGGTGCGGCCCATCCGGCTCACCTGGGAGGAGGCGCCTTGCCGGGGTTGCCCGGTGGGGCGCCAACCCACCTTAACTCGATTTTCCAAATTCCTTGATTTTGCGCTCATCCTCGGGTGGTGGGTGGTATGGCCCCACTGGGCGATCCCGATCCATGAGGGGTGTGAACCCGATGGGGCGTCTCTTCCCAGGTGAGCCGGATGGAGGAGAGGAGGAACAGTTCAAATCCGTCCGTTAAAACATCCCCGAATGATCCTGCCCCCGGTTCGGGGGCCATAGGGGAGTCTCCGCCCTCCACGGGGAGGGGCGGGCTCCCCACCGATGCATCCACCACTAAGCTGCCTATGATACCTAGGCTGCGCGGGTTGACTACGCAAGCTGAAAACGTCAATGCTACTAACGCCAATAACGCCGTTAATAACGCAAGCGGGGCGGAGTGGGCCTGGGCTGGGGCGTCCAGGCCCACCGCAGACCCTGAGCGAGGAGCTTAGAAGGTTGTTGAGGAGGAACAAGTTCTGTATGGGTGTTAAGCGTGGTGGGGAGTACGTCTGCGGTGGTGATGCTGGTGAGGGTGCGAAGGACAAGGCCGTTGGGTTGTTAAGCGAAGCGATCGAGCGAATACGACGCTGGCGTGTTTGGGATGATTGGTGGATAATAGAGTGGATGGATGAGTGGCTTGAGAGGCGTGATAGGCTTGAGGTTCAATTAAGGGGCAGATACAGCGAGGAGGTCATAAACGACCTCCTAGGGATGGTTAACAAGTTCATAGGCTACAACGAGCGGTTCCTGAATTACTGGCGTAGTGTTGGCGACGAGGTTAGGAGACTAATTGATGACCTAATGAGCGGGAGGGTCGAGGTCATTATTTGGGAGGGTGAGAAGGGAATAAGCGTGTATTACGAACACGTGACGTTGGAGGCGCATAGAACAAGTACCGGCGGTGTAACGGTTCAGCTGGTGCTTAATGGCCTTGAGGGTATGACCATTGAGGTGCCCAACATCTTCATTAAGACAATGAGCGAGAAGGAATATAGGAAATTCGTTAATGACGTGCTTAGGGCGTTAAAGGGCGGATTTGAGGAGACTGATGGTTTTATCGAGAAGGGCCATGCAGCCATGACAACAACGCAGATATGGCAGGTCATCGCTTGGGCACTGCTTTACCCAGGTGAGAATTACGTGCATGTAGATGCCATTAATGTTAATGAGAATGATGTAACGATCGAGTGGCACCTAAAGTCTAATGGACATAAATCAATCAAGGGTAAATTGCTTAACAATGTCGACAAGCTTAGTAAGGAAGAGCTTCCGGCGCTTATGTTCACAGCAATACTCGGCGATGGCTATGCGGACGTTGTTAAGCTCGTAATAAACGGTCGCGTCTACGATAAGGCCGTGATTAAAATCACAATGTCGGGTAAGAAGCTCGATACGTGGGAGCCGTTGTTGGAGAGACTGAAGGGTATGGGCTTTGGCTGGAGGCCTTATCCAGTCGGTGGTGCGGTCGATGTGAGGTTTTACGATGGCAACGCCATTGACTTGGCGAGGGCTATGATCAACGCCTTACCGCCAATCCTCAAGGACATCTTCGACGCGTTATCATTCGAGAAGTGGCTGAGTTTACGACGAATAGCCGAAATGGAGGTAAAATGGCGAAGTGGCGAGATGCAAATCATCGTGGTTGGCTATAAGTTCTCGGTAAGCATTCTTAAGGGCACTGTTGTGTTGGTGCATAAGGCTAAGGATGATGCCGAGGTGAAGATTATTGTCAACGCGTTGAGGGCTAGGTATGGTGATGAGTTTGTTAAGTACGTACGCGTTAATAAAAGCGGTAAATACCTAGCCGTTAAGATACCAATGTACGTGTTTGAAAGGTACGAAGACATTAAGTCGCAAGTCATTGAGGTGCTGTGTAGGAAGCTCGAGAAAACAAAGGACGAGAAAAAGAGACAAATAATAATCAAACACCTCAAGCGATTAACCACACCCACAAAGGGGGCGCCGCGGCCCTGAACCTATCCGTGTGCGTAATTATCCAGTTAGTCATGAACCCACCATACGAACCACCAATGACGCCAATACTGTGGGGATCATTATGGGGAGTTCAGGAGGATAATACGGAGGGTGATTACAGAGGTTGCGGAGAGGATTAGGAGTTACGTTAGGGATTTAACTAAGGTAGTCCTGGGCTAACACACTAAACCAGTGCCGACAGGTGGCTCATGACGAGGGATATGAAGTGCTTAAGCGCCGCGGCTATTGCCGTCAACCCCACGGAGTTGAGGACGCCGGGCAGTATGCCCATTAATAGTACGAAGACCACGCCCATCGCAGTCAAAACACCTATGATACGCCTAATACTAGACCACTCAATAAGCGAGTAACCAATCAGGGACTGGATCAGGGCCAGGAAGCCGAGCAGGGCTAGGCCGGCTATCGTTATTAAAATCAGCACTGCGGCGATGAAGGCCATGAAGTCCACGGTACTACTGACAATCCCCTGAATAGCCGACTCAGCGGCCGAGTACGGGTTAACCAGGCTGAGAGCCATTGGCATGGGTATTGACGGCGCCAAGGGACCTAATTAACATTGCCCAGCGTAGACCCTGCGTTGCACCAGAGGCGGCGCAACTCAACGCCTAACGGCCTTAAGCAACCTGGTCAGGGCATTATCGGCAAGGCCAAGCTTGAATAGGTAGGTTGGCCCAAGCATTTGGTGGGCCATGGAGACCAAGTCCTCGATAGGCCTAACGAAGGGCATCAATGCGTAATACCACTTACCAGAGACCTCAATACCAATTATTGCATACGGGTCCCAGCGGGTCACAATCTTAGCCCTAACACCACCAACCACAAACTGCCTACCAACCCTCTCAAACCTCTCCACACCACTAAAGCCAAGCCCACTAACCAACTCACTAAACGTCCTAAAGTTCGTGGGCTCACCAATAACGAAGAAGGGCGACTCAGGCGTGACCTTTAGGTAGTGCTTACAATCCTCCGTGGGCATCCTATTACAAATCCTAACAACCCTACCACCTGGGTAAGCCTCCAAAACTCTCTCCGCAGAAACCACAGAGTCCGGCTCATAGGAACTAACGACAACCAAGATGTCAGCCCTACCAAGCAAATCAACAAACTCAGGCTGAGCAAGGCTCATTGGCGGTAGGTCAACGATGGCGAGTCCTCATAGCCCTGGGGAGGCAGCCCCTGCCTAACCCTCACCAACCTAGACAACCTATTAATACCATCAACGAAGTCATTCAGGTAATAATAAACGCCAGTACAAACACCAAGACTACACGAGTAATCAAACAACTCATGGCTAAAGCCCCTAAGCGATAGTATCGCAGATAAGCCAAGGGCTACGGTGCTCTTCCCCGTCCCACCCTTCGAACCACTAGTCACAACTATCAACATCCCAATAATGCCCGTCCCAAGACAGTATTTATATTACTTTTGCCAAACCCAAGCACTAAAATACGACCACACGACAAGCCAACATGGCAGACAGACTCATAAAGGGCTGGGCAAAAACCACGGCGAGCGCATTAATGAGCGAATTCTGGCGAAAGCACCTACACCCAAGGCTCGTGGAGGTAATCAGGGGGTTCGGCTATTTAGAACCAACACCAATACAGGAAAAAGCCATACCAATCGTACTAACCGGAGCCAACACGCTGATCACGGCACCCACCGGGAGCGGAAAAACCGAAGCAGCCATGCTCCCAATAATGAGCAAAATACTCACCGAGGGCATGACAGGTGGAATCAAGGCAATATACATAACACCGGCCAGGGCACTCAATAGAGACGTAAACATAAGACTCAGGGAGATAGCCAACAAGCTAGGCATAACCACGGCCGTGAGACACGGAGACACACCAGAAAGCGAACGCAGGAGGCAGGTCAAGGAACCACCAACAATCCTCATAACCACGCCGGAGACGTTACAAGTCATCCTCGTAATGAAAAGCATGAGAAAAGCCCTAAGAAACATCAGGTGGGTCGTGATCGACGAACTACACGAGTTAATGAACGACGAAAGAGGCACCCAACTAACCATAGCCCTGGAGAGGCTCGTTAACATAGCCGGCGAATACCAGAGGATCGGGCTCTCGGCAACCATCGGAAACACCGAACTAGCCGGACAATTCCTAGCAGGCGTGGGCAGGGAATTCGAGGTAGTCACAGCAGACATAACAAGGGACATGGAAATAACCGTAGAACACCCAGAACCAAACGAAGAAGACACAGCCACAGCAGACGAACTAAACACCACACCAGAAACAGCCGCAAGGCTAAGGAGGATCGTAGAGATAATAAGCAGGCACAAAGCAACACTAGTATTCACAAACACAAGGGACGAAGCAGAGTTACTAGCCACAGACTAGCGAAGCTACTCGGCGAGGAAGCCATAGGCGTATACCACGGATCCCTAGACAAAGAAGAAAGGGAAAGCCTAGAGGAAGGCCTCAGGAGCGGCAGGGTCAGGGCAGTCGTGACAACCTCAAGCCTTGAGTTAGGCATAGACATCGGGCACATAGACGCAGTAATCCAATACTCAAGCCCAAGACAAGTCACCAAACTAATCCAGAGAATAGGCAGGAGCGGGCACAGGCTAGGCAAAAAAAGCCCTGGGCCACGTAATAACCAGGGACACGGGCGACTACCTGGAGTCCCTCGTAATAGCCAGGAAAGCCCTAAACAACGAACTAGAGAAGGACGTCGAGTACCACGAAAAAGCCCTCGACGTACTACACCACCAAATAGCCGGAATGATAATCGAGGCAAAGACAGAGGGCAAAACACTCACGGTAGACGAGGTACTAAACACCGTGAGGAGGGCACACCCATACAGGGAACTAACCAAGGACGAACTAATGGAGGTGATCAAGTTCATGGAAAGCAACAGACTCATCAAAGTCACCGAAGACGAAACCCTAACACCAAGGAGAGGACTACACAAGTACTACTTCGAAAACATATCCATGATACCAGACCAAAAACACTACAAGGCCAGGGACATGGTAACAAACAAAACAATCGGCGAACTCGACGAAGAATTCGTAGAAACAACCGAACCAGGCACACAAATAATACTAGCAGGCAGGCCCTGGAGAATGATCAGCATAGACAGGGAAAAAGCCGAGGTAGTCCTCGAGCCATTGAACCAAGTCCTCAACGCAGTACCAACCTGGATCGGCGAAGAAATACCAGTACCAACCGAAGTCGCATGGGAAACCTGCAAACTAAGGGAAGAACTAATAAACGCAATAACCAACGGCCAAGACCCAACCACAGCCCTCACCAAGTACCCAGCAGGTGAAGTGCCGAGCCAACTCACCGAGGAACTAAGGCAACAGGCAACCACAGAAGTCACCAGGTTCACCAACGCAGTAACCATAGAGTGGAGGGGGAAGGACATGGTAATACACGCATGCCTAGGCACAAAGGGAAACCAAGCCCTAGCCCTATACCTAGCAAGCACATAAGCCAAAAATACAGGGTGGTAGCCACATACGTCACAGACCCATACAGTACTCATAACAACACCAATAACCACACCACCAACCGCAATAACCGAAGCCCTAAACCAAGACCCAGGCCAGGTCGAGAAAGAATTGAAAGAAGCCATAAGAGACACACGCCTCTACAAGTACAGGTTCATACACGTAGCAAGGAAATTCGGAGTACTACCCAAGGAAACCATCGACATCAACATCGAGAGACTCGCCAACACACTCAGGGACACACCACTAGACAAGGAAGTCATCAGGGAAATACTCACCGAAAAAAATAGACCCAAGGCCCCTCATACAACTAATAAACGCGGTGAGGCAGGGCAGGGCAGCCGTAAAGGTCGTGAGGGCCGAGCAATACACACCAACCGCCCAACACATCATAGACCAAGCCGCCAAGGTAGACGCAGCCGTCCAGGGCATACCAACAACCACAATACTACAACTACTAAAGAGGAGAATCGAAGAGAGGGAAGTCACACTACTCTGCCTAAACTGCGGATGGCACACAACAATGAAGGTAAGGTACATCCCCGAGCAAATCAAATGCCCAAGATGCGGAATGAGGCAAATAGCCGTGTTAAAGTACGGCGAAGACCCACTACGGGCATACCAAATAGCCAGGAAGACAAAGAGAAAACAAAAACTAACCAACGAGGAACAGGAGAAGTGGCAGGAAATGACCCAATCAGCCCTAGCCGTACTACAATACGGCAAAAAGGCAGTAATAGCCATGGCAGCACACGGAGTAGGACCACAAACAGCACTGAGGAAAGTCCTGCCAAGGGCGAAGACAGAGGAAGAACTCTACCAACAAATACTAGAAGCCGAACGGCAATACCAAAGGACAAAACCATTCTGGAGCGAGTAATAATACCAAAACCCACGAAGAAAAAGCTTATAAAAGAGAGAGCTAATGACACATCCGCACAATGAGTCCCCAACCAAACCACCCGGGAACAGCCCGGGCGGAAGGTTGGGGATGATCCAACCCCAACCACACCCAAACCCAACCCCCGAACAAACCCCATCCCCCAAGAAACCGGTTGATCCTGCCGGACCCGACCGCTATCGGGGTGGGGCTAAGCCATGCGAGTCGTACGCCCGGGGACCGCCGGGCGTGGCGCACGGCTCAGTAACACGTGCCTAACCTACCCTCGGGAGGGGGATAACCCCGGGAAACTGGGGCTAATCCCCCATAGGGGAAGGGTGCTGGAAGGCCCCTTCCCCGAAAGGGGTCGCGGTCGATCTACCGCGGCCCGCCCGAGGATGGGGGCACGGCCCATCATGGTAGTTGGCGGGGTAACGGCCCGCCAAGCCGAAGACGGGTGGGGGCCGTGAGAGCGGGAGCCCCGAGATGGGCACTGAGACAAGGGCCCAGGCCTACGGGGTGCAGCAGGCGCGAAAACTCCGCAATGCGGGAAACCGTGACGGGGCCACCCCGAGTGCGCCCGAAGAGGGCGGCTTTTGCCCGGTGCAAAAGCCGGGCGAATAAGCGGGGGGCAAGTCTGGTGTCAGCCGCCGCGGTAATACCAGCCCCGCGAGTGGTCGGGGTGCTTACTGGGCCTAAAGCGCCCGTAGCCGGCCCGGTAAGTCGCCCCTGAAATCCACGGGCTCAACCCGTGGGCTGGGGGCGAAACTGCCGGGCTTGGGGGCGGGAGAGGCCGAGGGTACTCCCGGGGTAGGGGCGAAATCCGATAATCCCGGGAGGACCACCAGTGGCGAAGGCGCTCGGCTGGAACGCGCCCGACGGTGAGGGGCGAAAGCTGGGGGAGCAAAGGGGATTAGATACCCCTGTAGTCCCAGCTGTAAACTATGCGGGCTAGCTGTTGGGCGGGCTTAGGGCCCGCCCAGTGGCGGAGGGAAGCCGTTAAGCCCGCCGCCTGGGGAGTACGGCCGCAAGGCTGAAACTTAAAGGAATTGGCGGGGGGGCACCACAAGGGGTGAAGCTTGCGGCTTAATTGGAGTCAACGCCGGAAACCTTACCCGGGGCGACAGCAGGATGATGGCCAGGCTAACGACCTTGCCGGACGAGCTGAGAGGAGGTGCATGGCCGTCGTCAGCTCGTGCCGTGAGGTGTCCGGTTAAGTCCGGCAACGAGCGAGACCCCCACCCTAGTTGCTACCCGGTCCTTCGGGACCGGGGGCACACTAGGGGGACTGCCGGCGTAAGCCGGAGGAAGGAGGGGGCCACGGCAGGTCAGTATGCCCCGAAACCCCGGGGCTGCACGCGAGCTGCAATGGCGGGGACAGCGGGATCCGACCCCGAAAGGGGGAGGCAATCCCGTAAACCCCGCCCCAGTAGGGATCGAGGGCTGCAACTCGCCCTCGTGAACGTGGAATCCCTAGTAACCGCGTGTCACCAACGCGCGGTGAATACGTCCCTGCCCCTTGCACACACCGCCCGTCGCGCCACCCGAGGGAGCCCCAACGAGGCCTCTTCTCCTCAGGGGTAACCCTGGGGAGGGGAGGACGAGTTGGGGGCTCCCGAGGGGGGCGAAGTCGTAACAAGGTGGCCGTAGGGGAACCTGCGGCCGGATCACCTCCTCTGGGGGATGGGGTGTTCAAAGGGGGTTGGGTGGCACCCACTGACCAAACCACCACCCGCACCAGCAAGCCGCCCGGTGGATGGCTCGGCTCGGGCGCCGAGGAAGGGCGTGGCAAGCTGCGATAAGCCCGGGGTAGGCGCAGGCAGCCTTTGAACCCGGGATTCCCGAATGGGGCCTCCTGCCTGGGCCGAATAGGCCCAGGCGCTCCGGGGTTTTCCTCGGAGCGGGAACCCCCCGAACGGAAACATCTTAGTAGGGGGAGGAAGAGAAACCAACAGGGACCCCCTGAGTAGGGGCGACCGAAAGGGGGTTAGCCCAAACCAAATCCCCATGGGATAACCGTGGGGAGATGTGGGGTTGTGGGCCCGGGTACCGCCGGGGCGGCCTAGCCGAAGTGGGCTGGAAAGCCCCGCCGTAGAGGGTGATAGCCCCGTAGCTAAAGGCCGCCTGGCGGAGTCCCGGTGTCCCGGAGTACCACGCCTTGGTTTTGGCGTGGGAAGCTGGGGGCCACTGGCCCCTAAGGCTAAGCACGTCCCGAGACCGATAGCGCACTAGTACCGTGAGGGAAAGCTGAAAAGAACCCCGAAAGGGGAGTGAAAAGAGCCTGAAACCGGGCGGCTAAAGGAGGGGCGGCCCGAAAGGGTGCCCTCCCCCGAAGGAAACCGGGGCGAACCCGGGAGTACGAGGGGGAGGGTCCGGGGTCGCCCCTTCCGTCTAGAAACACGGGCCGGGGAGTTCCCGCCCGTGGCGAGCCTAAGGGGGTTAAGCCCCGAAGGCGTAGGGAAACCGAAAAGCCCGTAGCGGGGGTGACCCCGTGAGGGGCTGGGTCTTAACGGGCCCGTAGTCACGGGCGGGAGACCAGAAACCGGGCGATCTAGCCCTGGGCAGGGTGAAGCGGGGCGAAAGCCCCGTGGAGGCCCGAAAGGGTTCTGATGTGCAATTCGTTCCCATGACCTGGGGCTAGGGGCAAAAGACCAATCAAGCCCGGTGATAGCTGGTTCCCCCCGAAGCGGGTCCCAGCCCGGTCTCCCTGGAGGATGCCCACGGGGTAGAGCACTGATCGGGGATGCAGGGGCCGAAAGGCCCCGGTCCCCGGTCAAACTCCGAACCCGTGGGCTCCGAAGAAGGGGGGAGGCGGGTTCCTCGGGGTAAGCCTGAGGGCCGAGAGGGAAACAACCCAGACCGGGGTTAAGGCCCCTAAGTGCGGGCTAAGTGTCAACCTAGAAGGGTGTCCCCCGCCCAAGACAGCGGGGCCGTGGGCCTAGAAGCAGCCATCGGCTAAGAAGTGGGTAACACCTTACCCGCTGAGGCGGGGGGCCCCGAAGATGTCTAGGGACTCAAGCCCGCCGCCGAGACCCCGGCCCGCGGACCGTTGGTCCGCGTGGGGTAGGGGGGCGCGGCCATGGGGCGGAAGCCGGGCCGTGAGGTCCGGTGGACCCGTGGCCGATGCAGATCCCGGTGGTAGTAGCAGCGAAGAGGGGTGGGAACCCCCTCCGCCGGAAAGGACCAGGGTTCCATGGCAACGACAATCAGCCATGGGTTAGCCGGTCCTAAGGCGGGGCCTAATTGGTACCCGCCGAAAGGGAAACGGGTTAATATTCCCGTGCCGTGGGGGTAGGTTTTGCGGCAACGCAGGCCCCACTCCCGACGCCTCGGGATAGGGTGGGCGGGGGAATACCCCGCTTAACCGCTGAAGCCGGGGAGTGCCGTAATGGCGAGAACCGGCCGAAGGCGGGAATAGCCGGGCCTTGAGCCCGGTCCACCTGACTCCTGGGGCCCATGAAAAGGGAGTGGGGAACGAGCCCCCACGACCGTACCGAGAACCGACACAGGTGTTCCTGGGTGAGAAGCCCAAGGCGGCTCGGGTGACCCCGGGCCAGGGAACTCGGCAAATTGGCCCCGTAACTTCGGGAGAAGGGGTGCCCGCGGCTCTGGTGGGTTACCACTGGAGCCGTGGGTCGCAGTGACAAGGGGGACCTGACTGTTTAACAAAAACATAGGTCCCCGCTAGCCCGTAAGGGTGTGTACGGGGGCTGAATCCTGGCCACTGGCGGTACGTGAAACCCGGGTTCAACCGGGCGAAGCGCCGCTGAAGGCCGGGGGTAACTCTGACCCTCTTAAGGTAGCCAAATGCCTTGCCGGGTAAGTTCCGGCGTGCATGAATGGATCAACGAGGTCCCCACTGTCCCGGCCCGGGGCCCGGCGAACCCACCTCCGGGTGCAGAGTCCTGGGACCCCGACGGGGCGAGAAGACCCTGTGGAGCTTTACTGCAGCCCGTCGTTGGGGTGCGGGAGGGGGTGCATAGCGTAGGTGGGAGCGATGAAGCGCGGTCTCCGGGCCGCGCGGATGCGTCAATGAAACACCACCCACTCCCTCCCGCACCCCTAACCCCGGGTAGCACCCGGGGGACAGCGGCGGGTGGGCAGTTCGGCTGGGGCGGCACACCCCTGAAAGGATATCAGGGGTGCCCAAAGCTCGGCTCAGGCGGGTCAGAACTCCGCCGTAGAGGGTAAGGCCAAATGCCGGGCTGACTGCGCCCTTGAACGCAAGGGGCGCAGGGGGGAAACCCGGGCCTAGCGAACGCTCGTGCCCCCACCAGTGGGGGCCGGGCATGACAGAAAAGTTACCCCAGGAGTAACCGGCTCGTCGCGGGTGAGAGTTCCCATCGACCCCGCGGTTTGGTACCCAGACGTCGTCTCTTCCATCCTGGGGGTGCAGCAGCCCCCAAGGGTGGGGCTGCCCGCCCATTAAAGGGGAACGTGAGATGGGTTCAGACCGTCGTGAGACAGGTCGGACTCTACCTGTCGGGGGTGCTGGCCGCCTGAGGGGAAGGTGCCCTCAGTACGAGAGGAACGGGGCGCCGCGGCCTCTAGTCTACCGGTTGTCCTTCAGGGCAGAGCCGGGCAGCCACGCCGTAGGGGATAACCGCTGAAGGCATCTAAGCGGGAAGCCCTCCCCGAAAAGAGGCGGCCGCTCGGTGCCCGGTGGGGTTTCCCCGCCGGGTGCCGGGTGAGGGTCCCCGTAGAAGACGGGGTTGATGGGGTGGGGGTGTTTCCCCCGAGGGTTTTCCCGAGGGGGGAGCCCGCCACTCCCAATGGCCCCAGGTGCGGGTGGTGGGGTTTAGGGGGTGGGTGCGTGGGTGTGGTTGGGGTTGGGTTTCCTTGGTTTTGTTTGTGTTATCTTAATGCTTGGTTTTGGTGGGCGTTGTTTATGTTGGCTGGTTAGGCATAGCCTTAGTTGGTGTGTTTTGTTGATTGTTGCGTCGTTGCCGTGGGTATTGTGTTATGAATCGTGTTGGTTTGCCTAGTATTGAGGGTTAGTTCTCGAGGATTGGTAGTGTTGGGGTGATGGCTTATTTCCTCGTTCTATCCTGCGGAGTGGGGCTTCGTCATTGGGGTTGCAGGGTTTTGTGGGCATGGTTTAGGATGTTATAGGGCTTAGCATGGAATCAGTACTAATCCACCGGGCGCGTGGGGCCACTATGAGACTAGAGTAGTGTAGGTCTATAACTAACCTCCAAGTCACAACTCACACATGCGCCAAAGAGAGAGGAGGCCTAGGCCTAGCCACTACTAGAACGAGAACCCGAGGTAAACAACCACGGCCTTAACAAATAGGCAGGTACATATGGGTGTGGTGCAGGCCATTATTATGGGCTCCCGACATATGGAACACTCCAGGCGCTACTCATAACCACCGCATTCCAGAAGGCGGCACGCATGAACCAGGTTCGGCAGATAGCCATACACGTAATCCCCTCCAGCCCCTACTCCTCATGGCATACAACAATAATCACACCCATAACAACAGAGATCAGCAGGCATAGGGTATACCACACAAGTGGCGGGCTCATCGGCGCAGTAGGCACGGGCATGCCCAATAACTCAATCCCAAACCCCATGCCCAGGACCCCAGTAATTATCTTACCTCCTCTCTTTTCTTTTCTATTTTACGTAAATCACTATTCCTGCGGTGATTACCACCAATACGATTAAACGGCGAAGATTGACTTAGTAATCAAATAAGTAAGCAACGGCAATGAGGAGGGGATGGAGTGAGGAGACCATGAAGGCTGGGAGGTAGGGTAATGGGGTGTATGCTGGGTTAGCGATGGTGTTTTGGGTTGGCGGCCCTGCTTGGTTGGGTGGTGAAATGCTTATAAATAGGATGTGTATCCTATGTCGATGAGTGGGCAGGTTGCGTGGGTAGGAGGGCTCTTTTAATAATGGGCCTCACGTATGCCGCAATACTGACTGCCACGGGTCTTGCCTGGTTCTGGTTCTACGAACTAATGATGCTTACCAAAAACATGGCGTTAACAGGCTCAGCCGTATCGTGGCTTAAGGACGTGGCTCACATACACGGTGGCATCACACTATCAATACTGGGCGTGCTGGCTTACCTATTCGGGCTTAGGCATGGGCTTGATGCAGATCACCTGGCGGCTATTGATAACTCGACTAGGAAGTTAGTTCAGGAGGGTAAGAGGTCCCTGTTCACGGGCACATTCTTCAGCCTAGGCCACTCAACCGTAGTCATACTAATGGCCGTGGCCCTCATGGTAGCCACCAGGTACATAGTTCACAGCCTAGCTAACATAGAGAATGTGGGCTCAATAATAGGCACGCTCGTCAGCGGCGGCTTCCTTTACATAATCGGCTTCCTAAACTTCCTGGTACTCCTCGAGATCTACGACATATATAGGGAGTTTAGGAGGGGTAGGCTTGATGAGGCTAGGCTTGAGGATACACTCATGAGGAGGGGCTTCATGAACAGGTTCTTCAAGGGCTTGTTCAGGATTGTCGATAAGGACTACTACATGTACCCAATAGGCTTCCTGTTCGGGCTCGGCTTCGACACGGCCACCGAGGTAGCTACCCTGGCGATAACGGCTGCCGTGGCCGGCGCACTCATAAGCATACCACTCTGGTACCTACTGGTGTTCCCCGTGCTATTCACCGTGGGCATGGTACTAACCGACACGACCGACGGCTTCTTCATGAACTACGCCTACAACTGGGCGTTTAAGGACAGCCTGAGGAGGCTTTGGTACAACCTAACAATGACGCTAATATCAATAATGATCGCCTGGGTAGTCGGAACCCTCGAACTACTGGGCCTAGTGCAGTCGGAACTTAACCTGGGCGGGCCCTTCTGGGGCTGGATAGCGACGGTTAATGGGGAGACCTGGTGGGAATACGTTGGGGTGATGATCGTGCTTGCGTTTGCCGTAACATGGTTAGTGTCGTATGTGATATATAAGTTAAGGATCGTTGGGAGAGGGGTTGGTGGTTGATCCATGCCTTTGAATCGCGAAATACTTATAAATAGGATGCATAACCTACTTTTAATGTCGACAGATCTGCGACACGCCAATGAGCGTGGGCTGGGCATGCCTAGTACGGCGATTGTGCTTGTTGGTCATGGTTCGAGGAGGTTGAGTTATGGGGAGGATATTGAGGGTTTGGTTGATTATGTAAGGGGTAGGCTGGGCCTGCCGGTGTACTTGGCCTATAATGAGTACATGAGTCCTGACTGGAGGTCGGTCTTGGCTAGGGTTGTTGGTGATGGGTTTGGTAGGGTTGTCATTGGATTAGTGTTCCTGGGTAGGGGTAACCACGTGGTTAGGGATATAATGGGCTTCCTTGGTGTGGGGAGGTTTAATAGTTGGGTTAGGACCGTGGTGGGTGGTAGGGAGGTTGAGGTCTATGTCACTGAGCCGTTGGCCACGTCCCCGCTGGTTGCCTTATCGCTTTATTACAGGTTGGCGAGGGCCCTCGGTGTCTTCCCTGCGTTGGATGGCGTTGTTGAGGACCCAATGGAGATTGAGGGGAGGAGTATGTCCGCCATACTGTCCCGACTCGACGTTGGTGATGAGAGGGTTAGGAGGGTTGTTGCGAGGGCTGTGTTTGCGAGTGGTAATGTCGAGATTGCCAGGTTCGTGAGGGTGAGGGACATCGACGCAGGTATTGAGGCCCTGAGCTGGCGCCGAGATAGTGACTGACGTGAGGATGGTGGCTGCCGGCATTAGGTGGGGTAGGGTCACGTGCATGATAGATGACGAGAGGGCTAGGGAGTTGTCGAGGAGGTTGGGGATAACGAGGGCTGCTGCCGGCGTTAGGCTTGCCCTGGGTGGTGGCGGTAAGGTGGTGGTTGTTGGTAATTCGCCGACCGCCCTCGTGGAGGTTATTAGGCTGGTTAGGGAGGGGGTTGAGGTGCCGTTCGTTGTGGCCACGCCCCCGGGCTTCACGAATGCGGTGGAGGCTAAGGAGGCGTTGGTTAGGAGTGGCATCCCGTCTATCGTCGTCATGGGGACTTACGGTGGGAGTGGGGTTGCGGTTGCCATAACGAATGAGTTGATTAGGTTGGCTGGTGAGGGTTGATGGGTAGCTATACATCGTCGGTATTGGGCCTGGGTCTAGGGATTTGAGGACGTTGAGGGCTCAGTGGGTGCTTGAGAGGTCGAGGGTCATCATTGGCTACAACACGTACCTGGGGTTGATAACTGACGTGCTCGGCGGTAAGGAGGTCATTGGCGCCGGGATGGGGGAGGAGTTGTTTAGGGCGGGTGTGGCGATACGGAGGGCCCTCGAGACCCGTGATGACGTTGCCTGGTGTCTGGTGGCGATCCTCAGGTGTTTGGTATGGCTGGTTTGGTCCTCGACCTCATTGCCAGGAGGGGCCTGGAGCTTGATGTGGAGGTTGTCCCTGGGGTCACGGCGGCTCTGGCCGCGGCGGCTAGGTTGGGTAGTCCACTGTCCCTGGACTTTGCCGTGATTAGCCTTAGCGATAGGTTGATACCGGCGGGCGAGATACTGCATAGGGTCGCGAGGGCTGCCGAGGCAGACTTCGTATTGGCCCTCTATAACCCGATTAATAGGGATCTCCTGGTCGAGGCCATGGGGGTGATCTCGAGGTATAGGAGGGGTGACACGCCCGTGGGTATTGTGAGGAATGCCTATAGGGATGGTGAGTGGGTCGTTATCACGACCCTGTCCTCCTGGGGGGAGTATGTTGATGAGGTTGACATGTCCACTACGATAATAGTGGGTAACTCATCAACCTATAGGTACGGGAAGTACATGATAACGCCGAGGGGTTACGAGAGGAAGTATGGGCTATGGCTGCGGTAATGAATACCCTGAGGCGCTTTGGCATAACCACCGGCGCGGCTGCCGCGGCTGCTGCGAAGGCAGCCGTAGTATTCCTGCTAACTAATGAGAGGCCTGGGGCTGTCGTTGTACCCACGCCGATTGGGTTGAGGATTGAGGTCCCGGTGGAGGGTGTGTGGCGTGATGGTGAGTACTCATGCGCGGAGGTTAGGAAGTTCTCTGGGGATAATCCAGACGTCCTTGATGGTGCCGTGATAAGGGCCTGCGTTAGGGTTGTTGAGGGGACTGAGGTGAGGGTTTTTGGTGGGAGGGGCGTGGGTGTTGTTACGAGGAGTGGCCTGAGGGTTGGGGTTGGGGAGTGGGCGATAAGCCGGCGGCGAGGGGTATGGTTGTGTCCGCGGTTAGGGAGGTCACGGGCGTTGGTTTGGAGGTCGTGATCGAGGTGCCCAATGGCGAGGCCCTGGCTGAGAAGACCATGAATAGGCTTGTCGGGGTTGTGGGTGGTATCTCGATCCTGGGGACTACGGGTATTGAGACCCCGGTGAGTAGTGAGGACTATATCGAGCACATAAAGTGCGAATTGAATGCCGTTAGGCAGGCGTTTGATTACGTGGTCATAGCCCCGGGAAACTCGGCCGCTAGGTATGCATCCTCGCTGTTTGATGGTGGTGCCGTTGTTAAGGTTGGTGATAGGGTTGGTGATGCGGTGAGGCTGGCGTCGACGCTGTTCAGTAGGGTGGTCCTGGCGGGCTTGCCGGCTAAGTTGCTTAAGGTCTACGCGGGCATACTCAATACCCACTACACGCAGGGTGATGCGAGGATTGAGTCTCTGACCCACGCTGCCGTGATTGCCGGCCTTCCGTACGACGTAGTTGCCAGGGTCGCGAATTCCCTGTCCGTGGAGGAGGCCTTCTCGTACATGACTAAGGATGAGAGGAGGAGGGTCATGGGTGTTGTGGCTGAGAGGGTGTTGACAAGGTTGGCCGGCCTCAGCCTAGAACCGCGTTTTGCGTGGTGATTTTTGACTATGATGGTGAGGTGTTGGCTAGGTTGGTTGCCCATGAGGTGGGATTACAGCGTGCCCGGCATACCGGATGAGTACTTCGAGAGGGGTGAGGGCATTCCAATGACTAAGGAGGAGGTTAGGGCCCTGGCCCTGTCTAAGTTGAGGGTTAGGAGGGGTGATAGGGTCCTCGATATTGGTTGTGGGACTGGCAGTGTCACGGTTGAGGCGGCGATACTTGTTGGCAGTGAGGGGGTTGTCTATGGGGTTGATAGGGATGAGAGGGCTATCGAGTTGACTAGGAGGAATGCCGAGAGGTTTGGCGTGTTGGGTAACGTGGTACTGATTAGGGGTGAGGCGCCGGAGGTTTTGCTGGGCATTAATGAGAGGTTTGATAGGGTCTTCGTGGGTGGTGGTTCGGAGCGTATTGAGGATATAATAAGGGTTTTGTGGGGTATGCTGAATGGTGGGGGTAGGGTTGTGGTGGATGCGATTCTCGTGGAGACTGTGGTGAGGGCGGTGAGGGCCATGGAGGAGGTTGGGTTTAGGGACGTTGAGGTGACTGAGGTGATCATTGCCAAAGGGTTGAGGACCAGGGTTGGTACGGCAATGATTAGTAGGAACCCGGTCTTCGTAATATCGGGTGAGAAGCCATGAGGCTTTACGTGGTTGGCCTTGGCCCTGGTGATGAGGAGTTGGTCACGGTGAGGGCCGTGAAGGTCCTGGGTAGGTCGAGGGTTATATTCATACCCTACTCCACGGGCACGAACAGGAGCCTTGCCGAGGGCATTGTGAGGAGGTATGCGCCGGGTGATGCGAGGCTTGTGCTGCTTGGCTTCCCCATGTCGAGGGATGTCCCGGATTCGGAGTTGAGGAGGTTGGGCGAGACGATATGTAGGGAGGCTAATGGTGAGGACTCGGCGTTCGTAACCCTGGGGGACCCCACCCTATACAGTACATTCTTTAGGGTTAGGGATTGGATACCGTGTGAGGTGGAGGTTGAGGTTATCCCCGGTGTGTCCTCCATAACCGCCTGTGCGTCGAGGATAGGGGCGCCGCTTGCGGTTGGTGATGACTCAATAGCCATAATCCAGCCTCTAGGTTGGACGTGCTGGGGAGGGCTAGGGATTTGTTCGAGGCCATAGTTGTGCTGAAGGCCAGCGAGAACCTTGGGGAGGTTGTTAGGTTGCTTAGGGAGGCCGGCTTCACGCTTTTCTACGCTAGGAGGTGCTTCATGGGTGAGGAGGAGATACTGCGCCTTGGCGATGACGTGGTTGATCGTAGGGACTACTTCTCCATGGTCATCGCCCTGAGGAGGGGCAAGCGTAAACCTGGATGATTCATTCCCTGGCCAATTTGATTGCTGGGCATTTCCCTGGCTTGTCAAAGCTTATAAATAGGATGCGCGTCCTATAACGTGTTGGGCAAGGTAGTCTTCGTGGGCGCCGGGCCTGGGGATCCCGAGTTAATAACGGTTAAGGGTAAGAAATATATTGAGATGGCTGACGTTATAATATACGCAGGCTCACTGGTGAACCCTGAACTCCTTAAGTGGGCCCGTGGCGACGCCGAGATCTATAACAGCGCGTCCCTAACGCTTGAGGAGATCGTCGATATAATGGTGAGGAGGGCTAGGGAGGGTAAGCTGGTCGTTAGGTTGAAGTCTGGCGACCCATCAATTACGGGGCACTGCTTGAGGAGATGTGGGCCTTGGATGTGGCGGGGATTCCCTACGAGGTTGTCCCTGGGATAACAGCTGCAGTTGCTGCGGCATCAGTATTACCGATTGAGTTGACGGTGCCCAAGCTCGCCCAGACCGTGATAATAACCAGGGCGTCCCTGAGGGTCCCAATGCTCGGTTCCATAAGGGATTACGCGGGCTTTGTTAAGTTGGGGGCTACGATGGTGATTTACACGGGGATTCACATAATCGATAGGGTTGTGAGGGAGTTGAGGGAGGGTGGCTTGGACGACTCAACGCCTGTCATAGTGGTTTATAAGGCCACGTGGCTGATCAGAAGGTCATAAGGGGTAACCTTGGGAACATAGTCTCGAAGGTTAGGGAGGCGAAGATATACAAGGATTCCGTGATAATAGTTGGTTTGGCAGCGGACCCAGACCTAGTCGAGAATACGGTTAGGTCGAGCGTTTACGACCCAAGCCACACCCACTCCTACAGGCCGTGGAGGGTTGAGGTGCATGATTGAGAGGTTGTGGAGGGGTGTTGCCATAATCTCGGCCTCCGAGGATGGGTACAGGGCTGGGGAGGTTATAAGGGATAAGTTGAGGGGTATGGAGATACCCGTCGTTCATTATAGGTATCGGGACGCCAGGCTGGACCTGATCTGGAGCTGCTACGACGCTGTGGTGTTCGTCATGGCGCTCGAGGGTGCGGCTAGGATAGTGTGTAGGTACGCGAGGTCTAAGGCTGAGGACCCGGCCGTGGTCGTTGTCGATGATGGCATGAACTACGTCATACCACTGCTCGGTGGTCATTGGGGTGCCAATGAGTTGGCTAGGGAGTTGGCCGAGGCCCTGGGTTCGCGGGCCGTGATAACCACGGCGGCGGAGTTGAAGGGCAGGTTGAGTGTTGAGAGGATTGCCGAAATGCTCATTGCGAGGGTGTTGAATCCCGAGGCCATTGTCAGGGTTAACTCAGCCCTGCTTAGGGATGAGGTTGTGTGCCTGGATGGTGTTGATGCCGATGCCGACTTCGGAGGGAATATTAAACTCAATAGTGATGACTGCAGGTACATAATCTCGTTGCTCGACAAGCCCTATGGGGGTGATAGGGTTGTCGTGAGGTTAAAACCACTGAAGCTCTCCATAGGTGTTGGCTCCAGGAGTTCCGTGGACCTGGGCAGGGTGAGGAAGGGGATTGAAATGGTCCTGGAGAGGCTCGGCGTGGGTAGGGAGAGGGTTGGCGTCATAGCCTCGATTAGGCCGGAAATAGCCGAGATTGCGAGGGAGTTCAACGTTGGGTTTAGGCTTGTTAGTCGTGAGGAGTTGAACAACTTCTCAAACCCCTGCCTAACGCCGCCCAGTGAGACACTGACTAAGTTGGGTTTGAGGGGTGTCGCCGAGGTCGCGGCCTTGATCGCCGGCGGGCCAAGCTCAAGGCTCGTGCTCAGGAAGGTCGCGGTTGATGGGGAGGTGACGATTGCCGTGGCTGCCTACGATGGTGGGTGAGTGATGGTCATTTACGTGGTTGGTGTTGGCCCTGGGGATCCTGAGTACCTAACGTTGAGGGGTTACAGGGTGATTAGGGAGTGTGGTGTTGTGGCTGGGTGGAGGAGTGTTGTTGAGAGGTTCATGCCGTTGCTCGTGGGGAAGAGGGTCGTGGTCCTGAGCTATGGTGATGAGGAGGAGAAACTGGCTGAGTTGGCTGAGGTTGGGAGGAGTGTAGACGTGGCTGTCCTGGTCCATGGGGATCCCTCGGTCTCGGATTGGCAGTTCATCGAGAAGATAAGGAGGGTGGCCAGGGATAGGGGTGTTGGGGTTGAGGTCGTGCCTGGGGTCTCCTCGTTGAACGTGCTCCTGGCGAGGCTTGGCCTCGACATGGCCTTCGTGGGCTTCGTAACCCTCCACGTGAGGGGTGACCTGTCGAGGATGCTGAGTGACCTACTTGCCATACTTAGGATGGGTAGGGTAGCCGTGGTGATACCTGAGCCGCGTGGTGATGGCCCGCAGAGGGTGGCTAGGTTCCTCCGTGAGAACGGTCTCGAGTGTAGTGTTGTGGTTTTCGAGAGGCTTACCTACGGGGATGAGCGGGTGAGGTATTACGAGGACCTTGACTCGCTGATTAGTGAGGATCGTGAATTCGGCGACTTGGTTATCATGGCCGTGTTCCCCAGGCAGTCCCGGCCCGAATTAGGTGCGGTGTTGGTACGGCAATGATTTGGTTTAACCTTCTATTCTAATTATTGGGTATCCGTGGCCTGTTATGGGCAAGTTTTATAAATAGGATGCCTATCCTACAACGTATGATGAGCGGCGTTACGGGCCTGGACAATCCTCGGCGCAGTTGCCGGGTTCTATTGATCACCAGGTCCGTATTGACTGGGGAGTTCTTCGAGATTGCCAGGGAGGCTTTGGGTGGGCTTGATGTTGATTTTGACGTGCTGTACCTAAGTAGTTACGATGTTGGCGAGGTCTCTAGGGCGTTATCGACTGTTGGGAAGCCCGACATTGCCTTGCTGAGCCTGATGGGTGACAATACCGAGTTGCTGAGTCTCTTTAGGGATTGGCTTCGTGAGACCCGCGTCGTCTTCACGCTTAGTACTGGGCTTGAGACCGTGATGCTCACGAGGGTTTATGGCCATGAGCTGGGGAGCTACGTGGTTGGTGCCGTGAGTCCCCAGAGTAGTTCCACTGGCTCTAGCTACTTCGACCCGAGGACCCTCTCGATGGCTCTCCACCTGATTGCCAAGTCGTTACAGGGCGAGGTGGCCCGTTACGTGGAGGATTGGGCGTTGTTGATAGATTACTGGAGGAATTGGCGGAGGGAGAACATCATCAACATGCTGCGCCTTGTACTACGTAATTACTGCGGTGTCCCCGCACCTGAGCCACAACCGCCCATTGAGCTGGGCGAGTATTGGTTTGAGGATGTGGGTGGTGTGGTATACCGCAGTCTCGGTGAGTACCTGGCTCGCGCGGGTGGTGGCGGCTTGCCAGTGGTTTTACTGGCTTATTCGGGCCAGTCCTACTTCAAGGCTAGGAGGGTTGCGACTTACGTGATGGGGAGGGTTGGTAATGCGGTCACGCTCTTCTCGAACTATGGATACACCTGAGGGGGCTTGGGGAGGTTGGTGCGAGGTTGGGCGCGTTGGTTGACCTGCAGTGGTTTAGGCTTGCCAGGTCGCGTGAGGACCTGGAGACCTGCGGCGCCTTGACGCGCCCGTACTGGGCCCTGTGGTCATGTACGGTAGGGACATCGCCGACTGGCTCAGTAGCCCGATGGGCCTTAGCCCCGTGGAGTTGGTCTACGCGGTGGCCATGCCCGAGGCTGATGGGGTTATAGAGCCCATCCCGCTGGCGGGCCTTGTTGATAAGGGTGGTGTTAAGGTCATGGAGGTGATACCGACAGGGCTGAGAGGGTTGTTAATAGGGTCGATAGGTGGCTCAGCCTTAGGGTTAAGCCGAATGGGGAGAAGAGGGTGGCGATAATCATCTACAATTACCCACCCGGTGAGGAGAACATTGGGAGGGCTTCGTACCTGGACACCCTGAGGTCCCTCGAGGTCCTGCTCAAGGCCCTGAGGAGGGCTGGTTACGAGGTGAGGGGGGTAAGTGCGGAGGAGATTAGGAGTTTCTTCGTGTCAAACCCAAACTCGGGCAGGTGGTTCGCCGGCACCAACTACACCTTACTCGATGCTGGGGTCTACGCCGACCTATTCAATAGGCTCGATCCTGGGCTTAGGAGGAGGATTGTGGAGCAGTGGGGTGACCCGCCGGGTAATGTGATGGTCAGGGGTGGGCGGATAGCCCTGCCAGTGCTTGAGTTGGGGAATGTGGTGATTGCGCTTCAACCGAGCAGGGGGTGGCATGAGGAGCCTGACAAGATATACCACAGCCCCGAGTTATACCCACACCACCAGTACGTGGCTCTGTATAGGTGGCTTGAGGAGGTGTGGAGGCTGATGCCGTAATACACCTGGGCACGCATGGGACCCTCGAGTTCCTCCCAGGCAAGCAGGTTGGGCTCTCGTCCAGCTGCGCCCCGGATGCCCTGCTGGGGAACATACCCAACGTGTATGTCTACCACGTCGTGGTGGTGGGTGAGGGGACCATAGCCAAGAGGAGGTCCTACGCCGTCCTGGTGAGCCACCTATCGCCCAGGATAACTGAGTCCGGGCTGGGTGACGAGTTGAGGAGACTGCGTGACTTAATCGATGAGTATAGGGAGGCAAAGCTCCAGGACCCGCCCCGCGCCGAGGCCGTGCTCAAGGCGATAAACGAGATAGCTGTTAAGTACGGACTCGGCGGCCTCGACATCGACTCCCTACATGATGAGATCGCCAGGATGGAGAGATCTGCCATGCCATACGGACTGAGGGTCCTGGGCTCCGAGGTTAGTAATGACGAAGTACTGGATTACCTAGCGGTGGCGCTTAGGCGTGACCAGGGCATTGTGAAGTCGCTACATAGGCTTTTGGCTGAGGCGGTGGGTTACGACTACGACGAGCTCCTTGAGCATCCGGGCAAGTACCTGGGCGTCCTGAGGGCAATTGATAGTAGGGCTAGGGAGGTCCTGAAGGTCCTAATCGAGAGGGGTGTGGATGATGCCGTGGCCCACGCAAGGTCCCTCGGCGTGTCTGGGGATGTCGTGAGGGAGGTTCTGGGCTACGCCAAGGAACTTGCCGAGAGGTTGAGGCTCTCGCCAAAGCTGGAGCTTGAGAATGTGGTTAGGGCGTTGAGTGGTGAGTACATCCCTCCAGGCGTCGGCGGTGACTACGTGCTCGACCCAGACGTCCTGCCAGCCGGTAGGAACCTCTACGCCCTGGACCCACTGAAGATACCCAGCGAGTCCGCCCTGGAGTTGGGGGCTAGGATGGCTGAGGAGAGCGTTAGGAGGTACCTCAACCAGAGTGGTAGGTACCCTGAGACGGTTGGTCTCGTCGTGTGGGGTGGGCAGGAGGTTAGGACTCGAGGCGTCACCATTGGGCAGGCACTGCGCTACCTAGGGGTTAGGATGAGGCGTGGACCCAGCTCTAGGGAGCCTAAGCTCGAGGTGATCCCGCTTGAGGAGTTGGGTAGGCTAGGATTGACGTGGTGGTTACGATGAGTGGGGTGTTTAGGGACATGTTCCCGCACCTAATCGCCCTCCTCAACAGGGCTGTTAAGCTCGTGGCTGACCTGGGCGAGCCTCCCGAGGCGAATTACGTACGTAAGCACTACCTCGAGATGAGGGATAAGTACGGCGATAGGGCACTCACGAGGCTGTTTAGCGAGAGGCCTGGGGACTATGGGAATAGGGTTAACCACCTGGTGGAGACGTCTAGGTGGGTGAGGGGTGAGGACATTGCCGAGGTGTACACGACGCACATGGGCTATGGCTACGTCGGCGACCTGGAGAGCATAGGCGCGGTTGAGGCGAGGGACTTGTTCAGGCACTTGTTGGGTAGGGTCGATATCGTGAGCCAGGTCCAGTCCAGCGTTGATTACTCAATAATCGACATAGATGATTACTACGCCTACCTGGGTGGGTTATCGAAGGCAGTCGAGGTGAATTCAGGGAGGAGACCCCTCATCCTGTACACGGACCTGACGCAGGAGAGACCTAGGATGCTCGATGTTAGGGATGCCATAGGGTTTTACGTGAGGACGAGGCTACTAAACCCCAGGTGGATTGAGGGTATGAGGAGGCACGGCTACATGGCGCCCAGAATATTTCGAAGAGGGTTGAGTACATCCTCGGCCTTGCGGCGACCACGGGCGCCGTCGAGGATTGGGTCTGGGATAGGATTGCCGAGACATACGTGTTCAATGAGGAGGTGAGGAGGTGGTTTACCGAGGTCAACCCATACGCGCTGGAGCAAATCATTAGGAGGCTGTACGAGGCGCGTGAGAGGGGTTTGTGGAGTGCCTCGGAGGACGTAATACGTAGGTTAAGGGAGATATACACTGAGTTAGAGGGCGTGTTGGAGGGCGTTGGTTGATGTGGCAGGTAATTGACTTAGTAATTCACGAGTTGTACTACCTCGCATTTACAGCGCTTGGCATAGCATTGGGTGTGTTGGTGATGAATTACGTAATGGGTAGGGAGTCCGTGGTGAGGCTCGTGGATAGGCTCGGCCGCTGGGTCACTAGGCTGTCCGGGCTACCGGGCTACTGCTCCCTACCTTCGTTGTGTCCCTGGTCAGTCCATCAACGGCATCATCAATGCTGGTGGCCATGTATAGGGATGGGAGGTTAACGCGTAGGGAGTTGTACGTCGCATCCCTCATTAATGCCTTCCCCGCCTTGTTATCGCACCTGAGGACCTGGTCCCAGTACTGTTGAGTACCATGGGGGTCTACGGCTTAGCCTACCTATCCATCCTCATGGCCATCGGCCTAGCCAGATGCTGATCTTCGCAATCATTGGGAGGAAGTACGCGGCGAGGGGTACGGATGTCGCCGGCACCACTGGGTTAGTGAGTGGTAATGTGCTTAGCCTTAGGAGGGCCCTGAGGCTCATCGTCAGGATGGTGGTGGTCACGGCAGTGACGAGTGCGGCCTTCACTGTGGTGATGGGTCTCGGCATCGACCAATACATCAATGACTACCTATCCCACGCATTTAGTGCCTTAAACCCATACGTGGTTGGCTTGATCGTGGCCTACATGGTTAGTGACAGCGCTGCATTCGCCGCGGCAGGCACGCTTATTAGTAATGGCTTTAGCGGCACCTTAGTGATTAGGTGGTTGTTGTTGGGTTATGTGGTCTCATCCCTGGTGAGGGGCGTTAGGCACAACGCGCCTTATTACTTAGGCATCTACGGGTTTAGGGACGGCATCGCAATACTACTGATCTCCATACTTACTAGGGCGCTTCTGGCGTTGGTTGTTTTGGGCGTTCTTTGGCTTGTGTAGCAACGCTTATTAATAGGATGGATATCCTATCACGTAATGGGCGCGGCGTTTAGGGACGTCTGGTCACGCGATGGCGTGACTGCGCGCGTGTATTACCAGAGCTACGGTGGGGTTGGCGTTAAGACACTCCTCATCGACCTCCAATCTAGGAGACGTATCCTCAGTACGATGCACGGCATGGTTAATGTGCGCTTCGTATGCAATAACTACGCACCCCCGGATCTATGGTGTGCACTGCATAGCCAGGGCTTCCGCGAGAGGTACCTGGACGCGTTAATGAGTCAATTGGGCGTGTCCCCAGGCGACTACGCATGCCTAGGCACTGGGGTTGACATGGATGACCTGGCTGTCGTGAGTGAGGAGTATAGGGATGTGTGGGTGGTGGCGTTCACGACGGCTGGTGTCGAGTCAAATGCATTGAGGACAGGCATTGACAGGGCATCGACTTATGAGGTGGATGGTAGGTTCGAGAGGTTGGGGACAATAAACGTGATCCTAATAACCAACGCATCACTGACCGATGCAGCCATGGCCCGCGCCGTGATGACAATCACGGAGGCGAAGGTTGCCCGCCGTGAGTGGTGGGATGTGGTCGTGGAATTACGAGGAGATGGTCGACCTAAAGCCTGACCTAGTGATAGAGTGGAGTTACGGCGTCCAAACCGTGAGGAGTAAGCTCGCCCCGTTAGGCATTCCAGTGATTGGTTATGGACCGCAGGACAACCTGACATCACTCATATACTTCCTCGGGCTGATTACCAACCACACCAACGGTGCCTTGAGGCTCATAAACTTCATCAATGATGTGCACCAGGTGTTGATTGGGGGCTTGAGCCACGTCTCTAGTAGGTATAGGGCGTACGTGATCTTTGACTATGAGTACAGTCTGTGGTTTACGTCAGGCCCGTCGGGAGACCCTTACTGGGCCGTTGTTAATGCCGGTTTACAGCCGTGCTTCAACAAGTCGATGCAGGTTGAGCCTGGCGCCGTGCTTCAGTGTGATCCTGACGTTATCGTTGCCGTGACGTGGAACTTAAACCCGCGCTCGCCTAATGCCACGGCTTACTGCGAGGCAATAATCAACTCAATAAGGAGTAACCCCGTGCTTAACGCCACCAACGCCGTTAGGTATGGAAGGATAATCGTGATACCAGGCTACCTGACCGAGGGCCCACCGCAGGTGGTAGTTTCGCTATACATAGCGAGCCAGGTATACCCAAGCGCCTTCAGGGGTGTTAACGCGACGCAGTACCTGGATCAGTACTTCGAGGATTTCCTGAGGACTGCCGAGCCGGGTGGTGTATGGTGGTGCAGTGGGTGAGGTGGGGATTAATGGTGGTTAGTGGTTTGGCGCTGCTCCCGTTGGTGATCCTCGACATGGTGATTGGGTCCTACAGGGTCAGCCCCATGGTAGTTTTGAAGGCGTTGGTTGACGGCATAGACCCCGTGTTCAACGTCCCTCACGACGCATACCTGGTGGTGTGGCAGTTGAGGCTTCCCGAGGCCCTGGCATCGCTCATACTCGGCGCCTCGCTTGCGTCGGCTGGCGCTGTGCTGCAGGGTATTTTGAGGAACCCACTCGCCTCGACCTACACCCTCGGCATCTCGGCCGCCGCGGGCTTCGGCGCTGCCGTGGCCATACTCCTCGGCGCCGGCTACGTGATTAGGTATTACCTGCCGGTCATCACCGAGCCCTACCTAGTGGTTATTGGAGCGTTCATCGCCGCCTCATCGGCTGCGTTGCTCGTTTACTTCCTCTCCTTTATTAAGGGTGCGTCGCCAGTCACGATAATACTGGCGGGCGTCGCCGTGATGTTCGTGTTTAGCACGGGAACGTCGCTCATACAGTACCTCACTGGCAACCCAGATGTTACCCACGCCATCGTCATGTGGATGCTCGGCAGCGTCACGAACGTAACCCTGAACTACATACCGTACATGGCGCTGTCCCTACTCGCAATACCCTACTACGTCCTGATTGCGTGGAGGTTGAACGCATTGAACCTGGGCGATGACGTGGCCCACAGCCTGGGCGTTAACGTTAGGAACACGAGCTAGCCGCAATGCTCGTGTCGGCGTTCCAGGCGGCTGCCGTGATAAGCTTCGTGGGGCTGGTGGGCTTTGTCGACCTGGTGATACCGAACATAGCCAGGATCCTGGTTGGCAGTGATAATAGGTACTTGATACCTACCTCGCGCTCGTGGGCGCCGACGTCACGGTGCTGGCTGACGTGATTTCGAAGGCCCTGATTCCGCCGTACGTCGTACCAATAGGCATTGTACTGTCAATGATTGGCGCACCATACCTACTGGCCATCGTCATATCGAGGGGGACCCAGCATGACTATGGGTAAGGCGGTGCTTGAGGCGAGGGATCTTAGGTGCGGTTATGTGTCGCCGGTGGTTAGGGGTGTGAGTATCGATGTTAGGGGTGGGGAGTTGGTGGTTTTGATGGGGCCCAATGGCGCGGGTAAGTCCACATTGATTAGGTGCATCCTGGGCATGGCGAGGGTGTTTAAGGGCTCGATCAGGGTAGATGGCAGGGATGTGTCGAGGATGAGTAGGCGTGAGGTTGCTAGCTCGTCTCATACGTGCCGCAGAACTACGCCGTTACATACCCAATCAGGGCTTTCGACATGGTCCTGCTGGGTAGGTTGCCGCACATGGGGTTTAGGCCGGGTAAGCTCGATGTTGAGGTTGCCCTCAATGCGATGAGGAGGCTCGGCATTGAGCACCTTGCCGATAGGGTGGTGAGTAGGTTAAGCGGTGGTGAGGCTCAGCTCGTTCACATTGCCAGGGCCATTGCCCAGGGAGGAATCTTAATGCTCCTTGACGAGCCCACGAGTAACCTAGACCTTAAGCACCAGGTCGTGGTTATGGAGGCCCTGACCAGGGTGGTACGTGAGGATGGGGTTGCGGCGTTGGTTGCGATGCATGATGTGAACCTAGCCCTTAAGTACGCGGATAGGGTCTACGTAATGCGTAATGGCGAGGTAGTCGCAGAGCTGGATCCAGGCGATATTAGCCCAAGCATTATTGAGGAGGTGTATGGCGTTAAGGCCGCGGTTATCGAGCATAACGGCAGGCCAGTGGTGATTGTGTGATGAATGATGTAATGCGAATTGGGCAGGCTGGGGTTGGACTATGAGGAGGCGCGTTGTTTTTCCCTTCCCAGCCATAGTGGGGATGGAGAAGGCTAAGCTCGCCCTAATGGCCGTGGCTGTCAACCCCACGATTGGTGGTGTGTTGCTTAGGGGTGATAAGGGGACTGGCAAGACCACGTTGGTGAGGTCCTTCGCCGACGTCCTCCCTGAGATTGAGGTCGTCGCCGACTGCCCGTTCCAGTGCCATCCCAGGGATCCCCAGTTGATGTGCGACTCCTGCTATGCCAGGTATGAGAGGGGTGAGGAGCTACCCGTGGCTAGGAGGAGGATGCGTGTCGTGGACTTGCCCCTATCTATAACCGTGGATAGCTCGTGGGTACCTGGACATTAAGCGCGCCATTACTGAGGGCATTAGGGCGCTCCAGCCGGGGCTTTTGGCCGAGGCTAATAGGAATATCCTGTACATAGACGAGGTTAACCTCCTCGATGACTACATAGTCGATGTGCTCCTCGACGCCGCGGCGTATGGCTGGAACACAGTAGAACGTGAGGGTGTGTCGGTGAGACACCCCGCACGCTTCATCCTAGTGGCCTCCATGAACCCCGAGGAGGGTGAGCTTAGGCCCCAGCTCCTGGATCGCTTTGGCCTGGTTGTTGATGTTGAGGCGCCGCAGGACCCGGAGGTGAGGGCTGAGATTGTTAGGAGGGTTGAGGAGTTCAATAGGGATCCCGAGGGATTCTACAAGAGGTGGGAGCCCGAGGTAATTAAGTTGAGGGAGAGGATTGAGAGGGCCATGGAGTTGGTTAAGGATGTTGAGGTGCCCGATGACCTACTGCGGTTGTTGGCGGATACCGTGGTCAAGCTTGGCATTAGGACTAGCCGCGCAGAGGTCGTGACCGTGAGGACGGCAAAGGCGTTGGCCGCGCTGGATGGGAGGATGAGGGTGACCATGGAGGACCTACAGAGGGCCATGGAGCTAGCCCTACCCCATAGGCTGAGGGCGAGGCCGTTCGAGAAGCCCAGGGCATCCCTCCCACAGCAACAGCAGAATCAACAGCCCCAGCCGCAACAGGCACCACGGCAAAACCCACAGCAACCCCAGGGAGGTAGGCAATCCGCCGAGCAGAGACAAGGTAAGCAGGGGAGTGGAGGGCTGAATGAGGCGCAGGGCCTGCAGCAATGGCAGGGTGGGCATGGAGACCTCAACGCCGGGAAGGAGGTGCACGGCCCCTCGGAGGTTAATGTCGCCGTGAAATTCACCAAGGGCCGCGCCACTGAGTCTAGGGGATTATCCTCCAGGGCCGCCGTGAGGAGGGTCGTGGGGATTCCCATGGGTGTTCCCTACATGTACCTCCCTGCGGATGGTAGGGAGCCTGGGGATGTCGATATCGTGGGGACCATAGTCACGGCAGCGCTCAGGGGCCACCTACCGAGAATAGGGCTGGACGACTTGACAGTACGTGTAAGGAGGGCGAGGGCGCCCAGGGTGTCGTTAATCCTCCTCGACGCCAGCGGTAGCATGAACTTCATGAGGAGGATTGAGGTGGCTAAGGGTATTGTCCAGAGGATTGCTGAGGAGTCCTACGTGAGGAGGAGCTACGTTGGGCTCATTAGCTTCAGGGGTGCGGGGGTTGATAGGGTGATAAACCCTACCCGCAATTATTGGCGGGTTATTGAGGAGTTGAGTGAATTACCCAGTGGAGGGGCTACGCCGTTGTCTGCGGCCCTCGCCTATGCCGTGGACCTAATTAAGGGGTTAAGACTTAGGTTGAGGGGTGATTACTGGGTTTACGTAATCACGGATGGGAAGGCTAACGTATCCCTTACGGGTGACGTGAGGTCCGAGATTGAGATATATATGAGTGAGTTAAGTAGGTTGGCGAGGATTGTGGTTTACGATGCGAGGCCCACGCTTATTTATGACCCATCCATGACGTACATGGATGTGTTAAGTAGGTACGCGGTGGATACCGTGAGGTTGGGGTATGATGGGTTGTGAAGGCTGTATTCCTCGGGCTTGTTAAATGGCCTTGTCTCTAATGATGGTCGTGGGCTCACCACCTCATTGTGTGTTTCCTCACTGTGCCTTTGTCAGTTGCCTTTAGTGCCAGGTCCCTGGTGATTAGGCCGGATGCTCTTATGCCGTGGACCCTCCTGTGGTTTGAGAGACGTTGGTCGTGTGTTTCCCTGGCCCTGGGTGGTTTTGTGCTTTTGTTTCAATAAAAGCTTAATAATAGGATAATAAGTAGGTTATTGATGGCTAGGACGTTGATTGAGGAGGTTAGGGAGGGTAGGGTGCCTGATGAGGTTAGGGTGGTGGCTAGGCGTGAGGGTGTTAATGAGGGTAGCTCGCCAGGAGGATTGCGGAGGGTAAGGCGATACTCATTAGGAATATTAAGTCGCCGGATAGGGTTGCCGCGGTTGGCCTTGGGTTGGCGACTAAGGTCAACGTCAACATTGGCACGTCGAGTGAGGTTGTTGACCTAAATGCTGAGCTTGAGAAGGTTAGGATTGCCAATAAGTGGGGTGACACGTTGATGGACCTGTCGACGGGTGGTGACCTTGATGAGGCGCGTAGGGCAGTCATTAGGGAGTCGAGACTTCCCGTGGGCACTGTGCTACTTACCAAGCTTCATAGACTCATTTAGGAGGAGGGGTGGCGGTGCCTACTTCACGGAGGATGAGCTCTTCGGCGTTGTTGAGAGGCACTTGAGGGATGGTGTTGCCTTCATGACGATACACGCCGCCGTAACCAGGGAGTTGGCGATTAAGGCGCTTAGGAGTGATAGGGTCATACCCATTGTTTCCAGGGGTGGGGATATGCTCATTGGGTGGATGCTGCATAACAATGCCGAGAACCCGTTCTACGCCAGGTGGGATTACGTGCTCGAGTTGTTTAGGGAGTACGATGCCGTGATCTCGATAGGCGATGCCCTACGCCCTGGCGCCACGGCGGATAGCCACGATGAGTTCCACGTGGCTGAGTTGATCGAGGTTGCGAGACTTGTGAAGAGGGCTAGGAAGGTGGGTGTTCAGGTGATGGTTGAGGGGCCGGGCCACGTGCCGCTTAACGAGATTGTGTGGGATGTGAAGTTAATGAAGAAGTTGACCAATGGCGCCCCGTACTACGTACTGGGCCCGCTACCCACCGACGTGGCTGCCCCATACGACCACATAGCCGGCGCCATTGGGGCGGCGATCGCGGGCGCCGCGGGTGCGGATTTACTGTGCTACCTAACCCCTGCCGAGCACCTGGGCCTACCAACGCCGAGGCAGGTCGAGGAGGGTGTGATAGCCTTTAAGATAGCCGCCCACGTGGCTGATACGATAAAGCTCGGGAGGAGGGCTAGAGCCTGGGATGATGAGGTCAGTGGGTTTAGGGGTAAGCTACTGTGGAGGGAGATGATTTCCAAGTTGATAGATCGAGAGGGCCTGGGCCGTGTATACGCAGTACGGCGTGCCCAAGGTCAAAGGCTGCACCATGTGTGGTGGTTACTGCCCAATGCTCATGGTGATGCAGCAGGCGAGGGGCCTCAGGGGTGGTGCCGATGGGTGAGGCTTGGCTTTGGAGTACGTGGGTTAAGGCGGGTAGGTTGAAGGATGCCGACGTCGCCATAGTCGCTGCGTGCCTACCTTCGTGAATCCAAGGCTTTACCAGGAGGTCACTAGGGGTAAGGTGGTGCTTCTGGCTTGCCCTGAGAGGGAGCACCCTGCGTTGTATGGGAAGATTGCGAGTATGATTAGGTCGTCGAGGCCCAGGTCAATAACGGTTGTGTCCATCGATGGTAGTCCGCACTGCCTCCAGCTCCATGCCGCGGTTAATGAGGCTGAGTACATCCTTGGTGAGGCTGTGGAGAGGAGGCACTACGTGGTTATTGATGGGGAGAGGCTTGTCGAGGTTTCCCCGAACGCCGTGAGGGTTGCCAGGTACCTGCACCTGGTGGATAAGTTGATTAGGGGTGATCCAGGCATCCTCGAGGAGTTGGGTAGGCACAGCCTTGAGTATAGGAGGGCGCTTGAGCTGGCTAGGAGGCAGGGATCGACACGGGATTAAATCGACGCGCTGCGTTGGTTATTAGTTAAAAAAATAAGTTTTATTATTGAATTTTAATTACGCTCTACTCTCCAGGTCATTTCTTGACTAGGTTGATGAAGTGCTTATAGACCTTGGTGTCACCGGTTATTTCTGGGTGGAAGGTCAGTGCGATCATGTTCCTCTGGGTTGCCGAGACCCCGACCTTGCCAACCCTCGGGTGTTCTATGAACCCCGTTATCCTTGCGTCGCCCTCAGCCCCAACAATCGCTGGGGCCCTTATGAAGACTGCCTCGACCTCGCCAACATCCTCAATGCGGACCCTGGCTATGAAGCTATCCCTCTGCCTCCCGAAGTAGTTCCTGACTACGGTGATGTCCATTAGGGCTAGTTGGTTGGTTAGTCTCGCCGACCACCCTGTCCGAGACCTTCCTCGCCAGGAGTATCGCGCCGGCGCATGTGCCCATGATTGGCATGCCGCCCCTGGACAGCTCCCTGACCGCGTTGATCAACCCACTGCGCACCATTAACCTCCCAATCACCGTGGACTCGCCGCCAGGTATTACCAGGGCATCAACACCCCTCAAGTCGTTGGGCTCCTTAACCCTCACGGTCTCGACCCCCAACTCCCTAAGGATTTGCTCATGCTCCAGGAAGTCCCCCTGCAGCGCGATGATCCCGACCCTGACCACGCTAATCACCCCTGGTCTGCAGTAATTCCTCGGGCTTTAGCTTCCTAATGTCTATACCCATCATTGCCGACCTCTCCGAGACCATCTTCTGTGCCTCCACGACCGTCTCTGGGTCGTCGTAGAACGCAGTCGCCAGTACTATTGCCCTGGCCCTGGCCTCGGGGTCATTGCTCTTGAATATTCCTGAGCCCACGAAGACTCCATCGGCGCCAAGCCACATCATTAGGGCTGCGTCGGCCGGCGTGGCTATGCCACCGGCTGCGAAGTTCACGACGGGTAACCTACCGAGCCTTGCCGTGAGGAGTGCCAGCTCGTACGGTACATTGTTCTCCCTTGCATATAGCCATATCGCCTCGTAATCCCCAGCCATGTAGTGCCCCCTGAGCATCGCTATGTCCCTGTTCACGAGCTTCATGTGCTTTACCGCCTCTGAGACATTCCCTGTACCCGCCTCGCCCTTGGTCCTTATCATGGATGCACCCTCGTAAATCCTCCTCAGGGCCTCGGGCAGGTTCCTGGCCCCATTGACGAATGGGACCCTAAACAACCACTTGTTTATGTGGGACTTCTCATCGACTGGCGTCAGGACTTCACTTTCGTCGATTAGGTCGACGCCGACCTCCTCGAGGAGCTTGGCCTCCTCGTAATGCCCAATCCTGCACTTGGCTGATACTGGTATCGTTATTGCGTTCATGACCGCCTCAATGACCTTTAAATCAGCCGTCCTGGCGACCCCTCCCGACGCCCTGACGTCGTATGGGAGTTTGTCAAGGACCATCACGCCCACGGCACCGGCATCCTCGGCTATCTGGCCTGCTCCTCATTCGTAACGTCCATTATAACCCCGCCCTTAAACATTGATATGAACCCATACTTAACAAGCGGTGCGCCCTCCCTGATGGGTATAACCTCCAAACCAGACTCCTTAGCCCTGTCCCTTAGCTCGAGTAGGCCGTAGATCAAGTCCCTAAGCCTCTCCAGGAACGCGTATGAGTCAACCAGCTTCATAGACACCAGGAAGGGCTGGCGGTGCAGTGTAGTTAAGCCTTGTTAAACGTTTAATAGGCGAGCCTAAATGCGCCTAAGCTCATGCCTAACCAATCATTGAATTGAGGCGCGTTGTCTCTAGTGCTCCTTACCCTTGGCCTGCACACTCCGTACTAGCCCGTGACCCTAAGGGTTTTAACTCCTCATTGTTTGTTGGTGTTGTGGATTTTGGGGGTGCGTGTTCCGCTTAATGTGTCTGGTGTTTGGTACCCTGTCTATTATGTGGATGCGTCGAGGTCTGGCTCTATAGGGCTTTCCATAACCCTTGAGTCCAGCGTAATCGTTAGGGGTAAAGCCAGCAGTGGGCCTAGGGTGTACCTAGTCTGTGGTTAGGGAGGGCGTTGGCGTCGTTGATAGGCTGGGCATTAGGCTGCCTAGTGACCCGTTTGGTGAGGTTTTGAGGGTTGCTGAGGCTACGAGGGATAATTACTCATCGATGCTTCAGGACATACTCAATCGTAGAAAGACTGAGGTGGATTACATAAATGGCGCCATTGTGCTTAGGGGTAGGGAGGTCGGTGTTGATGCGCCCGTTAATTACACGCTTTGGCTCCTGGTCAGGGCGTTGGAGGATGCCCTTATAAGTGGGATTTCTGTCCTAGCTCGTGATGAATGCCGTAGTGGTTCACCTGGGCGACTTCTCAAACCACCTGCAGGAGCTTGGTAGGGGCTTCCTATTCACATTGGTCATAGGCACTACGGACACGAGCCTAATACCCGGCATAACAATTGCGGGCGCAAGGCCCGAGCTAACCCACTACACGCCTGCTGCGGATGCTGAGTATTTGGTGCTTGGTAGGTGCCGTGTTATACCGACGGTCCCCATGACGCCTGATGGTAAGCCGACGCCTGCGTTGATCACTAGGGCTGCGGTTAGGTTGGCTGGTGCTGGGGTCCTCGTTGTTAATGCTGGCGTTAGGGTTAGGCCCAGCATACCCGTGGTTGACCTTCAGGGGGAGGCTGGTAGGGACATTAGGACTGGGCGTGCGATTAGTCGTGACGTGGTTGATAGGGTTTTTGAGAATGGGTTGGTCCTTGGCGAGAACCTTGGTAGGGTGGGTAGGGCCTCGTGATTGGTGAGTCAATACCTGCCGGGACCACGACCGCCATGGCATTCCTGGTGGCCATGGGCTACGACGCTTGGAATAGGATGTCAAGCTCATCACCCAGTAACCCGAGGGATTTGAAGGTAGCCGTTGTTAGGGAGGCGTTGAGGAGTGCTGGCATTAGTGGGTCGTTGGATGACCCGTTGGAGACTATTTCGAGGGTTGGGGATCCCGTGGTGTTGGCTGTTGGTGCGATTGCCATTGGGGCTGCTAGGCAGGGTGTTAGGGTTCTCCTTGCTGGTGGTACTCAGATGGCGGCTGTCCTGGCGTTTATTAAGCATGTGGATAGGGGTGTGTTGGGTAATGTGGCGATTGGGACTACGAGGTGGTTGGTGGGTGATAGGTCTGCGGACTTGGTGGGTCTCGTCAGGGAGATCGCCGAGGTGCCTGTGGCGTCTGTGAACCTGGACTTCAGTGACGTGCCTTACGATGGTTTGAGGGCTTTTGAGGAGGGTTTCGTGAAGGAGGGTGTTGGTGCTGGTGGTGCGTCTATTGCTGCGATTGCGAGGGGCTTATCGATCGATCAATTGCGTGAGGCCATACTCAGTGATTACAAGGTGTTATTGAGGGGCCTTGGTGCTACCTAGGTGGTCATTATTTTAATGTTTATGTTCATTTAAGGTCTGGTTGGTTGGGTCCTTTGTTTTCCTTGTTTATGTTATGTTGGTGAGGTCGTGGTCTGTGTGGTGGGTATGGTTTCTGGGGTGTTGTGTTTTAAATACTGGAACTATGGTTAGCGATGTTTTCCATTCTTTTTGGAATAGGGGTTTAGGAAGAATTTTGGGTTTTGAGGGTTCGTGTTGGAGTGGGTTATTAAGAAGGTCCTGTCCTTACCCATAGAGGGGTATAGGCTTAGGCTTAGGATCCTTAATGCCAGTGAGGGTTAATAAGCCAGGAGGCATTGTTAGCGACCTAGATAGTCTCGTAAGGTGGCAAGTACGGTATTGTTCATTTTAACGAGGAGAGTTCGCACTGGGTGTCCTCAGGGTGGACCGTTAAGGAGGTGGAGCTTAAATAGGGCATTGATTAATGCTTAATTTAGGAGGTATTAATGGCTAATCGTGAAACCGTAAGGGGCGCCGCTAGGTTGGGCTTGGTGGGTTCGATACTGGTTCTAACGATGGTGCTGGCGCCGATTGGTGGTGTACTGCTCCTGATTGCTATGCGTAGGTTGTCTAGGGGTTTTGGTGATGGGTTGATTTGGAGGTATGCGCTGTACTCATTACTCGTTGGTGTTGCTGGCATCGCAGCCCTAATCCCCATCTCCATCCTTATGGCGATGTACGTGGGTGTGAACCCGCTTTATCCCTCGCCCAATTCCATTACTTATAATGTTGCGTATGCGATTTTGGTGGTGGTTTTTTTACCCATTTGTCGTGGGTAGTAATTACTTCTGGAGAAAGGCGCTCATGGAGTTGGCTGTGGTTAGTCGCGTCGAGGGTTTCAACGCCGCTGCTAGGTGGGTTTGGTATAGTGCGTTGGTTGGTGTGGTTCCTGTTGTGGCTGCGGTTTTGGCGTGGGTTGCCTATTACCATGCCTGGAGGGGTTTTGGGGTGCTCATGGGTGTGTAGTGCTTTGTCGATGCTGGTGTTGCTTGCTGAGTTTAGGGTTTGGTTGGTATGCCTGTTAGCTCGCTATCCTTAGTAGTCTCTTCATGGATCTTAAAGACGTAGATTATGGTTCGCTATGCCTTCCTGGAAATGATTCTTCGAAGCCTGTCTTACTGGCTATGACGTTGGTGGGTACTTCCCAGCAGACCTCATTGCCATGTGCCTTAACAACCCCTGAGCCTGGCGGTTGTGATGTACGTAGTGCTTCGTCATTAATTGTGAGGTTAACGAGCCTTGAGGACCTGCTTAAAGCGCAGTCTCTACCACGGACGCCTTTAACGATAGCCTTGCACCTACCCGTACCGTAGGTCTCGCAGACGGTAATGACGGGTGAAGGTATTTAGGTTCTTAAAACTTAGATATGCCAAGTACCACGAGAGGCCCAGGAAGCATCACCTAAACATGCACATGCCTGCTCTGTGGTAGTGTGTTTGGAAGTAATAATGCTGTTTTTGAGGTGTGAGTATGCTATTGCTTAAGCTGCGAGGAATTATATGGTATGCAGGTTACAACATCAGGTATAATTATCTCTGAAGTGCATTTATAGTCGTTATAATCTACGTGGTAATCTAATGCTGAGGGTTATGACTGGATATCCAAACCAGAGGTGACAGTAGTACAGCTTTGCTATTGCCCTTTTAATGCTGTTGTCATCGTTACTCTTTAGAGCGTCAGTAAGCTCATCAAAGTACCACTTAAGGCTCTATCGTATGCCGTGTCATATAGTGCTTGCGTAATTAAGTGTGCCACTTCGGCGTGAAGTAGTGCTAAGTCCTTATCGCCAAGGATTAGTGCGCGTAGAGTTAGGATGAAGTGTGAAAATGATGATGTTAAGCCGATGACTTCAATGAGTTGCCTAACGCTAGTCCTTCCTAGCAGTTCGCTTGGGATGCCGGAGTTACTGAGCCCAATTGTTATTTTTTTGTTTGACGTATTCCTCAGCCTCCTTATCACCCTTTACGGCGTTATAAGCAGCAACGCATGCCTTACTATCTATGAATTTATATCTTTCGCACTCTTTCTGCACATCACTGATTGGTATGCCTAGGATCTCTGCCATGGCCGGTCTGAGGTCGGGTATTACGTCATCCTTAATCACCTCGAACACCTCCTTATTGCTTGGTACCTCTACATCCATTCCTAAGTATTTTATAGTGAGACGTGTGGCTACGTTTATTGGCTTACTCATGCCGAGTAAATCACTATACACATTGAGTATTTCCCTCACATACTCCTGCCTCCCCATTAGCTAATGCGATTAGGTAGCCGCCGAGGACGTGAACCGACACATCCAGAGATGCTCTCAATTCTGTCGAGTTTACGTTCTTCGGTACTTCGTTCCAAAGCTCATTGAATTCCTTAACTACGTCGTATAGGTTATCTAAACGTCTCGTCCTCAATGCGTCTAATGCCCTTTCATAAATACTTGCTTGTCTTCTGATTTAGGTTAAGTAGGTTATTTGCCCAGTCTTCCGATGTATCTAGCCTCTCACGATCCTCCTATAGTAGTCCGTGGCCGCCTCAATCCTACCCCTTTTCCATGCGCAGTGCCCCAGGCCTAGTAGTGCTAGTCCCAAGCGTCCTTGATCGTATCGCCGAGCTCAGTCTCAGGATTTATACTATGCCACTCCAGGTATTTCATAAGCCCTGGGTGGTTATCGAGAAATGCCTTGGAATCCGAGCCTTCATACTCCATCCTGAGATCCTCAAGGCCCTGGGAGATTAACTCCAACTCACCACATGGATCAGTATTGAGACAGTTCTTCTCAATTACGGCTAGGTAACTATGTACGTGGGCGCTTGCAATCAATTTCAGTGCATTGTCCCTAATCTCATTGAGTATTGAGCACGCCCTGTTTAAGTATATCTCAGCATTATGATCGTATGTCTTAGTACCTATATCGTAATTGTGAGTCTCGATGTTTGCTGAAATTCCTACCTTACTCGCCATTTTAACGTACATGATTGCAATCATTGCCTTGGCCCAATCCTCAAGGTCATGAATATTTTCGTAAATTTCATTAAGTCTCTCATGAATGAAATCCGTGGTCTTGATAATTGCTGTATTACTGACTAGGTATGCCCACCCACTCATGTGTGAGTCATGTAGTGGATGTAGTAGATTTATTACGGTGTCTATGGCCCATGATTCAACCACTCTTCCAATACTAAACTTGGATAACCACAGCGCAGTCTCGGCGGCTTTACTATCTATTTCCTTCCCTGCGGCCTTGGCACCTGCCAGGAGTATGGCGAGACCAAGGGCATAGACGGCCTCGGCATTCACATAGCCTAGATAATAATTATACCTCTCCCTTAGCCACTTATTCTTCAATTCCTCTAATTCCTGGGCAATATCCATCCATTTATCGGCATATGCCATATAAATGTCGTGGCTCGAGGCCAGCGACGATAATGATCGTCTCGTTAACTCGCCACTCTCAAGAAATTGATCATCTATATCACAACGTTTAGCGGCTTCAATGAACCCCCTAAATACATAACCCTTCACTGATTTAGCGTAATTCACGAGTGAATCAAAGGTGTACTGAGATACGGCCGTGCCAGCCATTAGTGCTAGTCTACGCCAGCATTTGAGCAATTTCTCCCTCTCATCCTCTTTTTTCCTGAACCACTTAATCACATCCGCAATAAGCCTTATTGCCTTAGTTTAAAGTGTTTCAAATCGTAGAAAGCACTGGCAATGCGTGGTGGTTGGGAGGTGGTACTTGCAACTAGTCCGTTTTTATATGTGATTAGGTAGTGCGGAGGCGAGTACGTATATCGTAATGTTTAGCTCTATGGGTATGCTCTTCATAAGCCTATTATGTAGTTGGGATTGAGGAAATATTCTTGTCTTTCCTTATTTGTATGAATAGTAG
>NZ_BBDM01000014.1 GCF_001316245.1 Vulcanisaeta sp. JCM 14467
CAACCTAGCCAGGGCAATGATCAACGTCTTGCCACCAATCCTCAAGGACATCCTCGGCGCGTTATCATTCGAGAAGTGGAACAACCTAAGGAGAATCGCCGAGATGGAGGTAAAGTATAGGAGAGGCGAGATGCAAGTGGATGTAGCCGGCTATAAGTTCACGGTGAGCGTTCGGGGAACACCATTGTATTAGAGCATAAGGTTAGGGATGATGTTGAGGCTAGGAGGGTCGTTAATGCGTTGAGGGCGAGGTACGGTGACGAATTCGCCGTTAACATCCATAAAAGTGGTAGGTATAGGGTTGTGGCAATTCCAGCGTACATATTCGAGAAGTATGATGATATCAAGGCACAGGTCATTGAGGTGTTGTGCAGGAGGCTCGGGAAAACGAAGGATGAGGGAAAAAGACAGAACATAATCATGATACTAAGGCGCTTAGCACCCACAGGGGCCGCGATGACTCGTCTTCCTTCATGTGCAATAGCCGCATGATTAATGTGTCTTGGTAACGAATTAGCCCTTCCTGCAACTTACTAACTGAGTTTTATTTTTACGCATATACGATAGCCTATGAAGATAAGAAGCATGACCAGCCTTTAATACTCAAATACCCCTAAACCATCAGTAACTAGGTATTTTATTCAGCAATATTAAATTGTGCCATACCTCCTCATTATGCCTAGTAACTCATCGACATGCTTAACGACTTGGTCCTTAATCCTCGGCAGTAAATTAGCGAGTTGGCTGCCCAGTCTATTCATGTCCCTTGCCTGGGATAGTATTATCATTGATGATGGGGACCTAATGTCGACCTTGACGACCACGTCCTCACCAACCCTAACCCTGACAATACCCGTCACCTTACCCTCGGTATAGGTAATGACCTCGATAACACCACCCTCTATGGGCTCGGCAACTAGGTTAAGCGTTATGTTATTACCGCTGTGGGTTACGTAAATTCTATCACTACCTGCAAGGCTAATGCTCGCCTTGCCAAGTCTCACTGAGTCTAGGATCCTCCTCCACCCATCACCAACAAGCCTGAGATACTCGTCATGATTATTGAGCCTCTTAATTAGGTACTGAATGGGATCCCAGGTTCAATGTTCTTCGTACTAATATTGACGTTGATCTCACGCCCAATATTGATAATGAGCTCATCGAGCTTATTAAGGAGTTCATTGAAGTAATCCTTATTATTGGTAATTATTTGCCTAGCATCGTCACTATTAATCTCCAGTAACCTCTCTTCATAACTACCGTCAGGCCCAACACCAATTATAAAGACGTACTTATCACTTATTGAGACCTTGGCATTACTTAGTACTCTACCTCCAACATTAACTGAGCCAAGCGGTGTCAGGAACTCCATTTATTATTACATGGTTGATTTAATCCTTATAAATGCTTGGGCGAGGTCTATGTTCGTATGGGCGAGTTCAGCAATAAGGTGGTCCTGGTCACAGGTGGCACCCGCGGTATTGGTAGGGCCATTGCGAGGCATTCCTTAAAGAGGGCGCCAGGGTTGCGGTTACCTACGTTAGTAGGGATGATAAGGCGAGGGAACTCGAGAAGATGGGCATACTAGCCATTAAGTGCGATGTGGCGAGTAGGGATGAGGTTAGGAGGGCTGCGGAGATAGTCAGTAGCAAGCTTGGTGATGTTGACATCCTCGTTAATAACGCTGGGGTCATGTACCTAATGCCCTTTGAATCATACAATGAGGAGTTGTTTGACAGGATGTTCGCAATTAACGTCAAGGGCATTATATACACGACACTCGAGTTTCTACCCCAGTTAAAGAGGACGAGGGGGGTCATAATTAACATAGCCTCAAACGCAGGCATTGGCACGGCCTTCGAGGGAACTACCTATTACGCAATAACGAAGGCCTCGGTCATAATACTGACTAAGCGCATGGCCTTCGAGCTTGGGAAGTATGGTATTAGGGTTAATGCCGTGGCGCCTGGCTGGATCGAGACGGACATGACCACGGCCGGTAGGGCTCCCGAGGAGGTTGAGAAGACAAAGGCCCTAGTTAGGTCGAGAACGATGCTGAGTACGACAGGTATACCTGAGGATATAGCCAACGTGGTTCTCTTCTTAGCCAGCGAAAGGGCTAGGTACATAACTGGCCAGACCATAGTGGCTGATGGCGGTAGGATTGATTACCTAACCCACGGTATCTAACACGAATTACTTAATAACCTCCCAATTTCTTAATCTTAAAATCATGGGCCTAACATTCGCTGAGTACTACGTATTGGCAGTACTCACGCTGGCAATAGTGTTGTTATTAATGCACATTGTCAGGTACGACGTGGTTGGGCTCCTCGTGATGGCACTACTAATCATTGGCGGTATAATCAGCCCGGGAAGGCCCTGGCATTTATTGGTTCAACCACGGTCGTGGTGCTCGGCAGCATAATGATCATCAGCAAGGCCCTCGAGGAGTCCGGATTCCTCGATAGGTTAGCTGAGGAGCTAGATAAGGTACTTAGGAATGAGTACCTACTCCTAATCGTGGTATTACTCATTATTTCACTGTCCTCGGGCTTCATGAGTGACGTAGCCCTGGTCTCCATATTCATCCCATTCATGTATGCGGTATCGAGGAACCATAACAAGAGGTTATCCAAGTACCTGCTACCCCTGTCCTATGCCGCGATTGTTGGTGGTAGGTATACGATCTTTGGGACCAGCACGAACCTAGTAATTGACCAGCTTTGGTTTGAGAGGTTTGGTAAGTACTTGTCTGTGTTTCAGTTCTTAAATATTGGACTTGCGATAGTATTTGCAAGCATACCCGCACTTCTACTCATATACTTATTACTGCCGAATAGGGAGAGCGTGGTCACCAGCGTTGATGATTTGAAGATTGGTGAGTACGTGGTTGAGGCCCAGGTCGGTGAGGACTGCGAGTTGGTTGGTAAGACTAGGCGTGAGGTGGAGAGGGAGTACGGCATTAGGATAAGGTCCATATTACCTAGGAGACTATCCAGGACTGGGAGGATACACGTAGGGACCACGTTAATCATGGAGGTCCCAGTGGATAAACTACCAGTGATATCATCAATAAAGGGGCTTAAACTGGCATCAGAGTCTGAGCAGGTTGAGGGTAAGGAGGTGGTTGAGGCATTGATAACGAGCTCCTCGCCGATCATTAACTACACAATATCCGACTTAGACGTGTTGAGTAAGTACGGTGTTAGGATCGTGGGAATCTCCGCAGGTAATAGGAGGATTTATGGCAGGATATCCCACGTAACCCTTAGGCCAGGCGACGCACTACTCCTAATGGGTAGTGAAGAGAGCATTGCGAAATTCATGGGTGATTACGGCCTCGTACCCCTCAGAACCAGGGGTGCCAGGTTATTCGATGCTAAGAAGGGCGCCGCGTCAATAATCGTGCTCATGGGAGCCACCATAGCATCACTACTCGGAGTCAACATAGCATTGGCATTCCTCACGGGGGTCATTGCGCTAATGCTCAGTGGCGCCGTTAATTATAGGAGGATTTACCAATACATTGATTGGCCAGTCCTAATATTCATAGCGTCCTTCCTATCCCTGGGCTACGCAATGAGTAGTAGTGGTTTGTCAATGGCCATAGCTAATGTACTCCCTAAGTCCCTGATAGTCCTGTTCGTAATAACAGCACTTATGGCGAACTTCGTGAATAACGTGAGTGCGGCGACTATAATGACGCCAGTAGCCCTGACCTACCCAAACCCGTTACTCGCTGTTACCGTGGTTGCCATGGCCTCAACAACCACATTCCTCACACCCTTCAGCCACCCAGCAAACCTCCTTGTGTATAACCCAGGGAATTACAGGCCCAGGGATTACCTAGCAATGGGTGCGATCCTCCTAATCATTGCCTTACTCATCACGGCCATATTCACCCACACGATTCAAATCTAAGTGTCAACCCGCATTGCTTCTTATAAAGTCATTGATTTATGATGCAACGAGTAAGCTTTATAAGTTAGATATCTATTTCGATATCGATAAATATGAAGGTCGTAACAGCGCCCGGCCCGGTCTCGTACCCACTAATACTTGCGACCAGGGAGTATAGGGACTTAGACCTGGTCTTTGGGAAGGGTAATGAGGAGGGTAGTGCCTATGCTATTGCAGATTCCTTAACATCACTTGTTAGGAGTGGTTTAAGGGTTGATATTGTGACTGTAAGGAGATTAATGTTTGTATACCCTGAATTAAGGGGACCTAGGATAGCCGTTTGGAGACGTGGTAGCGCAGCCGACGTGTTAATCAGGGCTTTGTTAGATAAGGTGGGTTTAACGGCTGAGCTTGTTTATGCTGATGATTGTACTCAGTACTTAACACGCTCAATAACGGCTCAGTACAAAGTGCCGTATTGAACCTAGGGGTCCCTGAGCATAAAGGTGAGTTTCTCGAGGATTTAATTGGTGCGCCAGGGGCTTGCGGTGCCCAGATTAATGGCGATCCTCAGTATTTCATTGATGTATATAAGGCTGGGATTAAGGCTGCTAAGAAGGATTTAGCGAGTACCGTTGATTACGTGGCTAGTAAATTACCGATAAGGTTGCCGAGGGAGTTCATTAGGAACATCCTTGCCAGGGTGGAGTATGGAATTTATAGCCCGGGTAATTACCGGGAGTTTGTAGAAATCGTTAGGAGGTACGGTGGTAAGGAGTGACGAGGAGTCAATATCTAGGGTTGCTTCAGGCGATTTCCGTAATAGTACCCCTTACCATAGCCATTAGGGCATCGAATAATATGTTACTCACCACAATACCGCTATTGGCTAGGTATAACTTTCAATTCAACAACACGCTAGTCGGCATCCTATCGGCCCTAGTCTCGTTAATGACCTTCCTAAGTAGTGGTCTAATAAACTCGAGGTTGAGGGCGTGCACTAGGAGAATAGCCTTCATAGCATCATCGGCTACCTACGCAGCCGTGTTTCCACTGTTTTGGTTATCATCACCAATAACGATCTGGATATTATCCGCAGCCGCAGGCTTCGTGCTGGGCTTCCTAATGCCCAACGTAATAACCTCAGCAAGCCTACTGCCAGACAGGAGAACCAGGGAGAGACTACTCAATATATACACGCTGTCCCTAAGCATAAGCCTGATCCTGGGCCCTGCCATTGAGTCATTAATACTTAAGTACTACGGGCTTAGGGAGTCCTTCCTATTCTTCACGGTATTCCCAATCCTGGCCCTCGCTATAGCGCCCTTCGTTAAATTCCCCGAGGAGAATATGGCAGGCGATTCTGTAGTGAGCACGTCCACGGTCATTTCGAACCCAGGTTTCATAGCCGCCATCCTAAACATAGCCACCTACAACGTGGTCTTCTCATTCCTAATGGCCTTCGGCGGCATATATGCCAGGACACATTTAACTTAAGCTACTCAATGGTTGAGGTATTATTCTCGCTATTTTTCGTGACATCCTTCCTGGGTAGGCTATACCTATCGATAAGACCCGCCGAAAGACTATGGCCCTACATGGCTAGTGCGGTCACAATGACCGTGGTTGGCGTGTTGATCATAGTCCTCACGGACAACCCACTGATCTACGCAACAGCCTTATTAATACTGGGTATACCCACGGAACCACCTACCCACTCTCCGTGGTCTCCATATCCAGGGCCTTCAAGCCGCAGCATAGGAATGCCGCGAATAGCCTATCTTCTCATTCATGATGCTCATAGGAATTGTGATGCCCACAATAACGGGTTACATAGCCGACCTAATCGGTATTAGGAATACCTTCATCGTACTAATACCGCCCGTAATAATTGCATTAATACTCCTGAGGAGGTACGTGAGGGCTGTTGATAAGCCACGAGATTAAACCCAATTAAGGGACAAGGGACATGATTTTAAGTCAAGTCCTCCAGGTGTTATTATGGTGAGTTTATTCGTAATTAGGAGACCGGATGTTGAGGGTGTCTTTGTTAGGAGGTTGAACAGGTTCGTTGGTGTTGGCGTCATTAACGGTAAGGAGGAGTTCGTGCACATTCATGACCCAGGTAGGTTAACGGAGCTGCTTAAGCCCGGCGTTAGGTTCTTCGCCTACTCAAAGTCCACGGGTAAGACAAGGTTTTACCTAACGGCCGTTGACCTAGGCAATGAATTAGTCCTTGTGAACTCCGCGATACATAATGCCATTGCTTCCTGGCTCATTAAGAATGGTTATGTATTAAGTGGTTATGAGGTGGTTAGGAAGGAGCCCGTCTTTGGCAGTGGTAGGTTCGACCTACTACTCAAGTCGCCAAGTAATGATTATGCCCTAGTCGAGGTTAAGGGCGTAACGCTGGAGGAGGGTGGGGTCGCCAAATTCCCCGATGCACCGACGGTACGTGGTGCAAGGCACATGCGTGAGTTAGCCAGGGCAGTGGAGCTTGGTTATGAGGCCTACGTACTCTTCCTCGTGCTTAGGTCAGGGGCGTCGATCTTCATGCCTAATACGGCGCTTGACCCAAAATTCTCGGAGTCGCTTAGGTACGCCATTGAGCATGGGGTTAGAGCCATAGCCTATAAGCTAATACTGACCAGGGACTGGGCATTAATGCCGGTGGGTCAGCTCGAGGTTAGGATTTATTAGTGGTTAGCGAGTGTGAATTCGATCATTAATCGCTCGCTGAAGTGTTCATCGCAATTACCTCCTGGGTAATTCCGGCCCGAGTATGTATGTACCAACATCACTCCTTGGGTTTAGCTCCCCAGCCACTGGCGTCAGCATGAGCCTCCTAACCTCACTCAAGTCTCTCGTCTGACCAAGAACCCAGGAAAGTTTAACAAAGGCAACCTCAGGCAGCATGTCCTCGGCAGGTATCACGCCAAGCTTCATTAGTTCCACGCCCCTCCTATACACGTTCAGGTTCACCCTGCCGAATATTGTTTGGCTCGTCATAACCACGGGTATCCCACTATCAATAGCCCTCTTTATTGGGTCGAGAAGCTCCTCCCTAACGTGGCCAAACCCCGTACCCTCAATCACAATCCCGTGATAACCCCTGTCAATTAGGAAGTGTAGTATCTCAGGGTCCATGCCCGGGTAGAACTTCACCAGGGCCGTCCTCTCATCGAACCTATTCATTAGTACCGTATCCTCAACCCTAGACCTAGGCGTGTAATTATTTGTGTTCATTACTATCTCAAGCTTATTAATGTCGACGTAGGCCACGGCCTATCATTAATGCTAATGAAAGTATCCCTCCTGGAGGTATGCATCTTCCTAACTCGCGTCCCCCTGTGAACAGCTATTAAGCCGTCATTAGTCGATGCATGCATTACTATGTAGGAGCCCGCGAATGGGACCCTGGCGCCGACTAGGACCGCTGCCAGCATGTTCTCGAAGGCGTCACTAGACGGTCTATCGCTACTCCTTTGTGAACCAACTAGGGCTATTGGGCCGGGCGGGTTCCTGATTGCGAAGGATAGGGCGGCTGCCGTGTAGTGCATGGTGTCTGTTCCATGAAGCACCACAACGCCCGAGACCCCGTCTAGGAACGCCCTGTAGGCGGCCTCGGCAATCTCGGCCCACCTCCTCGGTGTCATGTCCTCGCTGAATATGGCCATTAGGTTGAGGAGCTCCACATCAGCTATACCCTTAATCTCCGGGTACATGGCGTAGAGGTCCTCGAGACTAAAGCTTGGGTAAACAGCGCCGGTCCTGTAATCCACCTTGGACATTATGGTGCCGCCGGTCGCTACAAGCCTAACCCTAGGGAGTCCCGTGGACTCTGCCTTGACGAACTGGCCAATGGGTATGGACACGGCACTCCTCGACTCAACATGCCCGAGCACCTCCACCCTCTCTATGTTGCTCACGTGGATGCCCACGTTATAGCCATTATCAAGCTTCAGAATAACCACGTTAGGGTCACCAACACCAGGCCTGGGTAGCACCACACCATCGAGTGTGGTTCCATCCCTTAAATGAGCACGCACAAGGTCAAACTCCTTAATACCTAACTTACTCAATACCTCGCTTGACACGGTTAAATACGTGAAACCCCGGGTATAAGTGTTTTAAGGCGTGATTATATTAGAACCCTAGATGGTTAAGGCAGTGGGCAGTTTCAAGTATAGGATCAAGGTGGGTAAGGGTGGTCGGGTCACGATACCCAAGGCCATTAGGGATAATCTCGGAATTAGAGAGGGCGACGAATTAGTAATCGGCATTGAGGATAGTAAGATCGTGATTGAGAAGATGGATTTCGATATTAATGAGTTTGATGAAATAATTAGGAGACATTTAGAGACCATAAGGAGTTACCTGCGTATTAAGCCAAGGCTTGGCGACCTCAGTGGATTGAGTTTAGAGGATGAGTTTGAGGAGGATCTTCATAATAATAGATAAAGCATTTCTTGACGCAAATGTCGTAATATATTTAAATGTTGGTGAGGAAAAGGTGATAAGATTTTTTAAGGATCTTCTAATGAAGAAAGTAAAATTATATACTAACGTGTTAGTGCTTGATGAAGGTATTTATATTTCGAAGAAAAAGTATGGAATAAAATATGAGGATACCATTAATTTTCTTGACAGTATAATACTAACCTATGTTAATGTACTAAATATTGGCCCTAATGAGTATAGGATTGCTAAGAGATACATGAATATCTTAAAACCGTCTGATGCCCTTCATGTAGCAACTATGCTGAGTAATCACATAACAACGATAATAAGTGAAGATAGAGATTTCGATAAAATAGATTCAATTAAAAGAGTATGGGTTCAGGATTAACGAATTATTGGGTTACATTTAATAGTATTTTGAAGAGCCTTGTGTCTGTTTCCGTGGGTTGGCGGGTTATTATTACGTACTTGAGCCTGGACAGTGCGTATTCGCTTAGTAGGCCGAAGCCGTCCATGGATATGCATAGAACCTTGTTTCCGGCGGCGAGTAGGTAATCGACCTCGGTCTTATCCTTAATGCTCCTTAGCAATACCGTGATGACGCCGTCTAAATGCCTTAGTGAGTCATCGAACTGCCTGGCGAGTAATAATGCGCACTCGCCGGGTCCTAAATCAATGAGTACCTTATCAAGGTCTGAGTAGTTATTGATCCTGACGATCCTAACCATATCATTAATAACCCAGGAGCTCAGCATTTAACACCCAATTACTCAAAATAACTAAGCCTAATAACCCACTACACATTACGGTTCCGAAATACCTTTAAAGCCCTGGCAGGGCTTTCCTACATGGATTATAGGACTAGATTACGTGAGGCGAGTAAGGAAATTATTGAAAGGAGGGTAACATCGGATGAAGACCTTAGGAAAATAGCCGATAAGTACAACCTACCATTATCGACAGTTAAGACATTATCCACATTCTACTTCCACGACTACTCAGAGACCCAGGTATGCATGGGTCTTCCCTGCATACTAAAGGGAGCTAGGGAGGTGGCTAAGGAATTGGAAAGGCGTGGCATTAAATACTCCATAACGTACTGCCTCGGTCATTGTGATAAGGGCCCAGTGGTTAGAATGGGTGATAAGCATTACACGTACGTTAATGGTGAGTTTAGGGAGATTGAGGAGTCAAGGAGTGATTATGTTCAGTCTCAGTATGAATCTCTTGATAAGTACATAGCGAGGGGTGGTTATAAGTACTTTGAGAAATTCCTCAACGAAGACAATAAGCTATTCATACTTGAATTCCTGGTTAAGGCAGGCTTAATTGGAGGTGGTGCCCTAAGTAGGTTTAAGGCCCTGGCGGGTAGCGCAAATAGGCCTAAGTACTTAATTGTTAATGGTCACGAAGGCGAGCCAGGAGGCTTTAAGGATAGGCTCATTATGGAGAGGAACACGCATCAGCTTCTTGAGGGTGCATTACTGCTATCACTGGCGTTGGGTGTTGATGAGGTTATAATTGCGGTTAATGAGAGGTTTAGGAATGCCAAGGCAATGATCGATAGGGCGCTTGATGAGTTAAGGCGATTCCTGGCGGGTAAGGGTTTGCTTAATAGGTTACCCGTAATCACGGTTTCACTGGTTGGTTCTCCATACATCGTTGGTGAGGAGACGGCATTAATAAACTCACTCGAAGGTAACAGAGGTGAGCCTCGATTAAGGCCTCCGGATCCCACTGAAGCCGGCTTATTTGGTAAGCCCACTGCCGTTATTAACGTGGAGGTTGTGGCGGCCATGCCCGTACTCCTTAGTAATTACTATGAGGGTAGGGAAATAGAGATTGAGAAGTACTTCTGCATCACGGGTGATGTGGATAGGCCGGGGCTTTATAGGGAGAGGTTAACAGTAGGTCTAAATGAGTTATTGGCTAAGGCTGGGGCTAGGGAGGAGAATGTTAAGGCTGTCTTTGTTGGTGGGGTTTCCTCAGGTCTTGTACATTCGTCAAGGATTAGGATAAGGCTTACACCTGATGAGACGAGGAAGCTAGGCGTCTTCCTAGGCCCTGGCGTGGTCATTGCCCTATCTAATAATAGGTGTATTGTCGATGTGATGCTTGAGGTTGAGAGGTTTTTCTCCCATGAGTCATGTGGTAGGTGTGAGCCGTGTAGGCTAGGTACTAAGGAATTGGTCGATATCCTCGAGAGGGTTAGCGTGGGTAAGGCGAGTGAGGAGGATCTTAAGTGGGCTGAGTCGGTGGCTAGGACCATGATGGAGACCTCGCTCTGTGGCTTGGGCATGTCGGCTGGTAAGGTGTTCCTTGACGCACTTACTCAGTTTAGGGATGAGTTTGAGGATCACATTAAGGGCGTTTGTAGGGCTGGGGTTCATTTCAGGTGATGGGTATGGTTAGGGTAATCCTGAATGGTAAGGAGGTCGAGGCATTTGATGGGGAGACCATACTAAGCCTGGCTAGGAGGTATGGTATTGAGATACCGACGCTGTGTTACTACGAGGGTTTTGCGAATGGTTCCTGCAGGATATGCGTTGTTGAGGTAAATGGCAGGTTAATGCTTCATGTATAACAAAGGTTTCAGAGGGAATGAAGATAGAGACCGAAAGTACGAAGGCCATCGAGGCCAGGAAGACCTTACTAAGGCTCTTACTGAAGAATCATACCCACAGGAGTAAGGAGGAGCAAATGAGGTGCAGGGTGTGTGAGTACGCCGTTAAGTACGGCCTTGAACCAGCACCAATAATACCAGATACCAAGGTTGATGATACCCACCCAGCAATTGTGTTTGATCCATCGGCCTGCGTAATGTGTAGGAAGTGCGTAATTGCCTGCGGAGTTGATCAGAATAATGACGTAATAGCGGTCATAGGTAGGGGCTCAGGTACAAGGGTTGGTTTTGACCTTGACGTCTCAATGGGTGCATCAAGCTGTGTCAGCTGTGGTGCATGCGTTGATGCATGCCCAACGGGCGCATTAATGGAGCGGGACTGGGCACCGGCGGATAAGGTCGTCGAGACCACATGCCCATACTGCGGCACAGGGTGTCAAGTGGAGTACGGTGTTAAGGATGGTAGGGTTGTCTGGGCCAGGGGCGCATACGGACCTGCAAATGAGGGTAAGCTCTGCGTTAAGGGTAAGTTCGGATTCCACTACGTTGATAGTCCCGAGAGACTTACCAAGCCATTGATTAGGAGACCTGGTGTTCCCAAGGGGCCATTAAATGGTAGGCCGATTCATGAGGTGTTTAGGGAGCTACGTGGGAGGAGGCCCTGGACCTAGTAGCCAGTAAGATTAAGGAGATCCTGAGCAAGTATGGGCCTACGGCGATTGGCGGTATAATGAGTGATAGGAGTACCAACGAGAGCATTTATGCGTTTCAGAAATTCATGAGGTGCGCAGTTGGTACTGACAGTATTGATCAATCAGCCACGCTTTGCCATGAGCCATCGGCATGGTCCCTGGCAATGCAGTTGGGCTATGGCGCCGCCACCAACCCCGTTAAGGACGTGTTGAATTCCAGGACTATAATAGTGGTTGGTTCAAACATGAATGAGACGCACCCAGTCATTGCGGCATACGTTAAGAGGGCTGCCAAGCAGGGTACGCACTTAATAGTCGTTAACCCAATCCATACCGAGTTAGCTAGGTATGCCGAGTATGAACTCCTCATTAGGCCTGGTACGGATGTCGTGTTATTCTCGGCAATGGCTAAGTACATAATCGACATGGGCTGGTACGATAAGGAATTCATCAGCAAGTATACGGAGGGCTTTGATGAGTGGGTAAGGAGTCTCGGCGCATTTACCCTAGACTTTGTCGAGAAAATCACTAGCGTGCCCAGGGAAATCATTAGGGAGGTTGCCAGGCTATACGCACTTGAGAAGCCATCAATGGTCATGTGGACCCTTGGAATCACCGAGCATGAGAATGGCACGGAAAATGTATCGGCATTAATAAACCTGGCATTGCTCACGGGTAATGTTGGTAAGCCGGGCGCCGGTCTCATGCCCCTACGTGGGCAGAACAACGTCCAGGGTGGCGCAGACGTTGGGTGCGCACCGGGTAGGTTACCTGGTTATCAACCATTAATGGACCCAGAGGTTAGGAAGCGTTTTGAGGATGCCTGGAGGTGCAGGTTGCCGTCTTTCATTGGTTTTAGGAGTACTGAGATGATTGATATGGCTAGGAGGGGCTTGATAAAGATGCTTTACATCGTTGGCGAGAACAGCATTAGGTCACACCCAGACAGTAAGGCCGTTGCTGAGGCATTAAGTAAGCTCGAATTCCTCGTTGTTCAGGATATATTCCTGACAGAGACCGCTGAGTACGCAGACGTGGTATTACCCGCAGCCTCCGCAGCCCTTGAGGATTATGGCACGTTCACTAATACGGAGAGGAGGTTGCAGCTTACGAGGAAGGTCGTTGACCTGCCGGGTAGCGCAAGGCCTGACTGGTGGGTCTTCATTGAGTTGGCTAGGAGGCTTGGTTATGACATGAGTTTTAGTGATAGTGACGGCATAATGAGGGACCTGCCAGGGTGGCGCCAATATTTAGTGGCTTAAGCCATGAAAGGCTTGAGCGTGAGGGTGGTCTTCAATGGCCGGTGCCGTCAAGCACTAGTCCAGGTACTCCAATACTCTATTCCGACGCTTCCCAAGGGGTAAGGCCAGGTTTAGGGTTGTTAGTTGGAGGGGCTTTGACGTGGTTATAGAGAGACTCTACCATACTCGCTGATCATTGGTAGGGAGAGGGCTCAGTACCACACTGCCACCATGACTTCGAGGTCACCAATACTTAGGGTCATTTGGAGGGGACCCGTCGTTGAGATGAACCCTGAGGATATGAAGGCTGAGGGCATTAAAGATGGTGAGGTTATTAAGTTGGTTTCACCAGTTGGGGAGGTGTTGGCTAGGGTTAAAGCGTCAACTAGGGTTCCGAGGGGTGTATTGTTCACCACATTCCACTACCCAGAGCTTCCTGCAAATAGGTTGGTACCAGCCGTGTTGAATCCATTTACGAAGACGCCGGCGTATAAAGATACGAGAGTTCGCATTGAAAGGACTATACGGTAGTTTGAATACCTTAATCAATGCCATGGGTTAGTATGAAAAACTAATGAACTTTTCACGGTTTTATCACTGTTTATTATATTATAGTGTAAAGTATGAGTAGTTTACCAAGTCTTTAAGCGTTATTAACCCAGGTCTCGCACTTAAGACCCTCGGTATCAGGTTAACAATTACAGCGGCTGTGGCTGGGTCACCAAGCGTCCCCGTGCTCCTCCACGTAATTGATGGTTCACCCTCGAGCCTTACCTCCTCAAAGTCCTCACAGCCAACGCAAGCCCTCAACTCAACCCTAATCACCTCCCTACCACCAATGAAGCCACTTCCATGACCGACAACACCCTTAACCTGACCAGGCTCAACCTTGAAGTACTGCGTCTCATAATGTCTCTCCGCAATTAGCGCCTCCTGGCTCTCCTCAACCCTGTCCAGCCTAAGCCCAATAATGCTGGCCAATAGCAGTACCGATTCCGCAAAGCCCACGTGTGCTGTTATTTCACCCTTACTTAATGCCTCAGCGAATTGACTTGGCGTCATTCCAAGACCAATCTTCTTCTGGAAGGAGTACCTCCTCTTTGAGGCATCCAGGGATCTAATCACGGTGATCTTATCAAGTCTCGTCAGCGTCACCGAGAGAACCGCAGGTAATACATCAAATACGAAGCCTGGATTAACCCCGGCGCCAAGCACAGTCACTTCGCGGCTCCTTGCATAGTTATCGACAAGCTCCGCAAGGTCTGGGTACCTATACCAGGGCCATGCCAAGGTCTCGCATGTTGATAGGACATCAGCGCCAGCCCTAATTGCCTTCATTATCTGTGGGTAAACCCTATCGAAGAAGCTGCCCGTCGAGTGAAGGACTATGTCAGGCTTGGTATCCCTAAGGACCTTATCAGCATCGCTCTCAACCCTAATGCCCAGGGTCTTACCTAGCCCAATAACTTCGCCGAGGTCCCTACCAACCTTCTGCGGGTCAACATCAATCGCACCAACAATATCGAAACCCCTTTCAAACGCAGCCCTCGTTATTAACTGGCCAATGGGCCCCACGCCATAAACCACAACCCTAGCGACCATTAACTAAGGGTTAGGGTTTCATTTTATAACGATTATCACCCTTTATTACCTTAGCCTTAGGATTAATTATTCATCCTTTAATCAGCGCTTGGATCCCATCATCCCCAATCAGCCAAGCCCTAAATGTGTTCATCCTTAAAACCCTTCCCCTAAAGTATTAATAATATTAATTATTTACTTTAAGATGGGACAACACGTATTAATGCCATGTTAATTACCGTGGGGAAATACAATTACTAATGCATAATTTATTGTTATGTCTTTCATACCTACTCTTGTAATTACTCGTGTAAAAAGAATATTATGAATATTGATTTATGAGTTATTTACGACTATGATTATTTATTAAGGATAGAATAATCATTGAGATGCAATATGGCAGAACTATCAAGTTACATGGAGAAGGAGTATGAGATTGATTGCGATGGTCAGATAGTGAAGCTTAAGCCTGTCAAGGTCTGGATGCTTGCACCAAAGGGTAGGAGGGGCGTTATAATAGGGCTCTTCAAATGCCCCAATAATAAGGTGGTTAGGAAGGCCCTTGGTAGGGCTGAGTAGTTCAATTGCTTAAATGAAAATACCTTTAAAATAATTATTTTTCACAGTGATGAATGCGTAATTACGACGCCACCGAAGTATTGGCTGAGGAGTATAGATCACGCTTTGGAAGGGTTATACAGCAGATTTGCAGGTGTAAGAGTGAGTATGAGAGGAATAGGGAGTTAATTAAGGTCCTAGGCATTAGTGATAGTATCACTGAATGCATTAGGCAGAGGAGGCCCTGTGACCTGGGGTTTGTGAAGGTTAGGGTTGTTAAGAAATTCCTCAGTACTCAGGTAATCATTGTATTTAACAATGAGGAAATCAGTATTGACGCATTTAATAAGTTGGTTGCATCGGCTAAGTTCTTTAAGGAGTGGTATGATAATGATTGCTCAATAGATTCATACATGCAACCACTAATAGGCGCTGATCATTACGACATCATTAAGGAATTCCTAACGAAAAACCTAGAGAAATTACAGGAGGTATGCAACCACGTTAAGCCAAGCCTCAACCTAAATGATTTACCGATTTACGTATCCAACGGAATAACCAGGGCTATAAATGACTTGATAAATAAAACTAAAGAAAACTTAAGAATATAAAGCGAACAGTGACTTATGAATGATCCGGGGACCAATCGTATTGAAACTGAGTGGCCACCTCTTTGACGATGAGGATTTGCTACTTAAGTACGTGGACTTGATCCGTGAGCTTTGGAATAGTGGCTATAGGATGGCCGTGGTGACTGGCGGTGGGTCACTGGCGCGTAGGTACATAGAGGTTGGTAGGAAAATGGGTATAAATGAGTCGTTACTGGACATGCTTGGTATATCGGCTAGCAGGTTGAATGCCCAGTTACTTGCAGCTGCGCTCAGTGATATTGCGTACTTACCAATACCCACTAACCTCGATGAGGTCTTTAGGGCTTGGTCGACGGGCAGATTGGTAATTACGGGTGGCTTTCAACCAGGTCAATCAACAGCTACCGTGGCATTCCTCGTGAGTGAGTCCCTAGGTATTAAGCAGTTAATTGATTGCGCAAACGTGGATGCAGTCTACACGAGTGATCCTAGGACCGACCCCAACGCCAAAAGGCTCGATAAGGTGAGTATCAGTGAGTTGATGGGCATGCTTAGGTCAAGGACGATAGCGGGCACGTATGACCTGCTCGACCCATGGGCATTGAGCATAGCCCAGAGAAGCGGTATCACCATTTACGTGGTTGGCTGCAGTAGATTAAGTTCATTGAGAAGGCTTATCACCGAGGGTGTTAGTGATGGTACGGTCATCACACCATGAAAAGATAGGTCTAACAACATTTTTAATGACCTGCCCAACATCCCCAGTGAGTTCACTTAATAATCTCTCCACAACCTCCCTGTAATTAGTAATTAATTCCCTCATGTCGTAACCAACCCTGGCGTACATACACGCCCTAATTAGCGTTGCCAATTTATCGGAGAGATTCACAATCTTACCCTCAATACTCAACGCATACCTATACTCATGGAAGTATTTGGTTAATTCCTCGGGGAGTTGAAGTTCATTAAATAGCCTAACCTCGATATCCCTCCAATCACTAATTAATGATCTAACGTTATTACCCACATTACCTATTAAGGCTTCATGGGCGTCATGTATAAGCGCCATTGATGCGCACTTATCGGCGTCAATATTACTATCAACTCTCCTAGCACTATTACAAAGGACTAGGGCTAGGTAGCTCGTGAGGAGTGTGTGATCTCCCACACTTTCGGCAATGGCTTGCGGAACTCCGCGTTGTATCCAACCAATCCTTGGCGTGTTAAGTATTGTGTTTACGATATTAATTATGTCTATTAATGATGGCACCATGAAATCGGCGGGTGAACCCACTTAAAAGGGTTTTTAGCGTAATTTCACATGCATAACTAGGTAATGCTGCCCGACATTGATGCGGTGACTAGGGATGATTTAATTAGGCTAATTACGAGGTATAGGTTGAGGCTTATAAAGAGGTTGAGCCAGCACTTCGTTGTTGATCCAACGGTCATAAGGGATATTATTAATCATGTACCGAGTGGTTCGAAGGTGCTTGAGGTGGGTACAGGAATTGGCGTATTAACGTATTACCTGGCTAAGGTGGCGTCCCAGGTAGTTACCATTGAAATTGATGGAAGGCTTATGAGGATTGCTGAGCAAGTACTGCGTGGGTTAGACAATGTATCCCTGGTCCAGGGCGATGCATTAAGGATACCATGGCCGAGCGCTGATGTCCTAGTTTCTAATGTGCCGTATTCAATAACGTCACCATTAATAATAAGGATAATTAGGGAGGGCGTCCCAAGGGCTTTGTTGACGATACAGCGTGAGGTCGCTAATAGGCTAATCAGTGAGCCTGGCAATGATGATTATGGTAGGTTAAGCATAATCACTCAGTGTAATTACTCGGTTAGTGTGTTGAATACGTATGCGCCCGACTCCTTTTACCCAAGCCCCGAGGTCTACTCGTCTTTGGTGGTGATGATTAGGAAGGAGCCCTGCTACAGCGATATGAAGATCCTGGAATCCACGACAAACATATTATTTAGACATAGGAATAAGGTTCTCAGGTGGGTTCTCAATAAGTACATAGGCCCCGACGCGGTTAATGCCGTTGCTAATGCTGGGGTTAATGTTAATACCCGTGTTAGGCAATTGGGAATTAATGAATTGGTTAAGGTAGCGGATTCATTAAAGCCCTTTATTAATAGTATTGTTAATCACGACTAAGTCCGATATTTCCGTGTTACGAAGTGATTGTTAGGCTCATCAAATCCCTGGCGGCTATCACGTTTGTGAAGATCTCAGAAGCTCGGCAGCCAAAAGCTCTGGGTCGGAGTACCTATTACTAATGTGGGTTAACACGAGCTTATCAACACCAGCCTCCCTAGCCACCCTAGCGGCGTCTATCGACCTCGAGTGCCCCTGATTCCAAATAAGGTTTCCATCCTCAATAGCCGAGAATGTTGAGTCATGAATAAGCACCTGGGCGCCCCGCGATATATCGATGATTGTCTCCGTAGGTGCTGTATCACCCGTATAAACTATCTTCACCAAACCACTACCCCTGACCTCAACCACGTCCTCGGGCTTTATGACCCTGCCATCATCAAGCACTACGGTCTCACCCATGTGGAGTCTCTTCCAAAGCGTTATGGGTATGCCCAATTCCCGAGCACGCTCCGGGTTAAATCTACCCACATACGTCCTCCAACTAAGGGAGTAGGCGCAGTCAGGCACTGTGTGCTTCGCCGATACGCATTGTAGGCTGAAATTCTCTTCACTAATGACATCCTTAACGTTCGTGGAAGGTTCAACCTCATAAATCCGAACGCGGAATGGAGGATCACCAACAATCTCCATGCTACTCCTTATGAAGTTAGTAATACCGATAGGACCACTTATTACTAGGTCCTCCTTCCTGCCTAGCATGGCCATCGTGGCTAATAACCCAGGTAATCCAAAAACGTGGTCACCATGTAGGTGTGTTATGAATACGTGGGTTATCTTTAATGGGCTTATGCCAATCTCAAAAAGCCTATACTGAACACCCTCCCCCACGTCAAGCAGTATCTTTCTTAAGCCATCCTCGACCAAAATTGCCGGTAAGTACCTATCCTTACCTGGCGTCCCGGCGCCAGTTCCTAAGAAGGTAATTCTTATCGGCATTCCACCACGATTAACCTAGGTTATTTAAATAGAAATTCCCTTAGATTAGTAAAGTAAGATGGGTTATGAAGATATTGATATTGGGGAATTGATTAGGAACTTCAGGGTGGGCTTTGATAAGGCAGGTTTAACGATATACGTAGTACCGAGGGAAGATGCAACGCTACTAATCAGGGGTGAACCCTACCCCTTTAATAATGAGGATGTTCGGCTATACGGTACGAGAGTCACGCTACACCTGCCATGTAGTGGGGCTATATATGGTAGGTACTTGGTGAACATCGGCGATGATGTGAGGGGGTTATACGTAGTAATTACTGATGCAGGATGTGACATAGGTATTTTATGGCGTGAGGAGGGCTTAGACACGAGAATGCTTGTGAGGTCTAATGAAGCGTTAATAGTGATTGTGAGACTCATGAGGTTAGGGGCCCGTAAAATTAAACCTAGTGGTTATGCCCTTAGGGTAATGAGGGTGCTGAACTTATCTGGTGAATTATTGTATTCCGATTTAAATCAAGAGATCCAAGTATTCGGTATAAGTGTTAGAGCGGTTCCACAACTTCAGGGTACCTGTTTAGGTGAATTTAGTATTGGGCGGTGGAAATTCATACTTAGTAAATGCGGTTCTGTAACCGAGGTTCTTAATGATGGTAGTACCATTGTGCTACTCATTAGCAATGCCGATTCCTTAGTAATTAGTCGGTATTTTCCATCACTTAATAAATGGTACGAGCTACGCAGAGTATCTGGTTTCGATAAGTACCTTGTTATATTAAAGAGCGAGGTTTGAGTGCCTTATGAAGATCGAGTTTAGGCGTGGGCTGTCAAGCATTATGACGTTGTTCACTATATTTATCTTGAACTCCCTAAGTATTAACTGTGTGTAGAGGTGCATTAATGCCTTACTTGCATCATCATAGTCAATACTTACGTGGAATTGTTTCCCAATCCGCTTAATCCAGTCAAGGCATGCCTCATGGGATGGGCATGAATTCTTACAATCATGATTAGAATATGTTGGTGTTACTAGTATGAATTTACGGCCCCTAATGTCTATGAATGCGCCGTAATTAGTGGGTATTATTATTTTCATGCCATGCTCATTAATCTCGAGTTTAAACCCTAAATACACCATTGCCGTTGGTACGTAATAAATCCTATTTGCCTCCCTACTTAACCCTACGACCTTAACCTCCTCATCACTCAACTGCCTAATCCAGCCAAAGTCCTCCAGGGCCTTCACATGCCTATGAACAACACCCTTTAGTATGCCCAGTTCCTGGGCCAGCGATGTCACAGTCATTGGCCCCTTACTGAGCATATCCATTATACTTATCCTAACGTTATTGTTCAGCAATGTGTCGAAGGACTCGATGGGAAGCACGGCTACTGACTTCACGTTAATCCTAAACATGTCCAGCCCAGACATCGTGGTATTTATTCTAATCATTTCACGTGCACAAGTATGTAACCTCTGAGTTTAAAACCCTATTTTGGTAAATCATAAGGTTTAGCAAACATGTAAAATGGGTATTGAGGCATCATGTGGAGGGGTAGTATTAATGAGATTGAAAGGACCAGAGAAGTAATTAGAGTAGAGAGGGGTACGCCGCAGGTCGGCACCTTGGCCTTCGGCATAGTGGATAGGGGCACAAACATAATCGAGGTCAGGCCAACATCGCTATGCCCACTATCCTGCATATACTGCTCAGTGAATGCTGGCCCAAGGTCAACTAATAGATGGGCTGAGTTTGTTGACGACCTTGACACACTACTAGCGGCATTGGAGGAGGTGGTCAGGTTTAAGGGCACTAATGATGTCGAGGTACACATCGATGGCATGGGTGAGCCAGGCGTATACCCTTACCTGACACAACTTATCCGTGGTATTAAATCGATCAACGGTGTTTCGACAGTATCAATGCAGACGCGACTATACATGTTCACTGAGGAGGAGCTTAGGGAATTGGCTCAAGCCGGTTTGGACAGGATAAACCTAAGCATTGATACGCTAAACCCCGAACTAGCTAAGAAAATAAGCGGTGCGTCCTGGTACGACGTGAATCATGTTAAGGAATTAGTGCTTCAGGCCCTTGAGTTAGGGATTAACGTAATTGCATCCCCCGTCTGGTTACCTGGTATTAATGATAATGACATTGTTGAGATTATCAAGTGGGCCAGGGAGGTGGGGTTGGGCAGGAATAAGCTGTCTCCTGTGCTCATTCAGAAGTACATACCGCATAAGAGGGGTAGGAAGGCTAGGGTTAGGGTAATGACGTGGCAGGAATTTTGGGAGAGAATTAAGAGACTAGAGGGTGAATTGAATGTTAAACTAACGGCTACTAATGAGGAATTAAACATACATAAGGCCCCTAAATTGCCAAAGCCCTACAAGGTTAATGAGGAAGTTAAGGTCAGGATAATCAGTAGAGGGATACTTAGGGGCGAGTTTCTGGGGGTCATATTACCATTAAGTAATACTGCGATATTTGATAGGGTAATCACGGTGTTGGCTAACCCCACCATGGAGAAGATACTTATTGGGAATCAGGTTAGGGTTAGGGTCATTGAAAATGATGATAATATATACATTGGTAAGCTCGTCTAGGATTTATGTATTGCTATATTAGTTATATATTTATAAATTAAATTCATTTAGGCAAAATACTTAATTGCCTTTGCAATATCTCACTTGGTATGGTTGGCAGGGTTGCAGTTGTCAGTGGGTCGGGCCGTGGCATTGGTAGGGCTATTGCTGTTAGGCTTGCTAGGGATGGCTTCAGGGTCGTCGTTAATTATAAGAGGCATGATGAGGAGGGTGAGGAGACCATGAAGTTGATCAAGAGTGTTGGTGGTGAGGCTATCATGGTTAAGGCGGACGTTGCCGCGGCTGATGGGGCTAAGGCAATTGTTGATGAAGCTGTTAAACAATGGGGCTCCGTGGATGTTGTTGTTAATAATGCCGGCTTGGGCATAATGAGGCCGTTTGTCGATATTGACGAGGGTTTGTGGGATAAGATAATAAACACGAACCTGAAGTCAGCTTACTTATTGACTAAGTTTGCCGTACCCTACATGATCAAGAATAATTGGGGTAGGGTCATAAACATGAGTTCAATAGAGGGTATAATGGGTGCTGCCTATAACGTGCCCTACGCAACGGCAAAGGCAGCCCTAATAGGCTTCACTAAGGCGTTAGCCGCCGAGTTGGCGCCCTACGGGATAACGGTGAATGCAATAGCCCCTGGACTCGTGAGGACTAAGATGGGCATGAGCCTACTGCAGGTATTAAATGTTAAGGAGGAGGATTGGGTTAAGACAGGGACACTCACTGGGAGGGTTATTGAGCCTGAGGAGGTCGCTGACCTAGTGGCATTCCTCGTGAGTGACTCCGCAAAGAACATAACGGGACAGGTCTTCGTAATAGACGCAGGAACAACAATACTACCAGCGGCGAGGCACTTATCGAACATACCCAGGTAGGTTTAGGTTAACACGAGTTATCGTTAAAACACCCATTGTTCCTGCCTATAAGCCATATCCCAGAATAGGTATTCATAGGTGCTGGCCTGCCTAAATATACTCAATAGCCTATTGAAGTCCCTCATTAGGTAATCACTGGCTTCATCAATAATTGCCCTAAGCCCATCAACAATACTGGCATACTCAGGGGTTAAGTAAACCGAGGCCCAATCCCTATAAACCTTGACGGGATTCTTACTTAACTTATCAGCGTGGTACTTAGCAATCTCTAAATACGTCCAATAGCACGGTAATATGGCTACCAAGCTTCGTACGGACTACCCAAAGCGCATGTGGTTAGTAAGAAGTTCATATAGGCAATGTTTGTGGGGCTTGGGCGTGTCTTAACGACGTCGTCGATGCTCAAACCGAGGGAATTGAGCAGTCTATTATAGTTCTCGAGTTCGGTAGTCACATCAGCAAGTGCCAACTCAAGCACTCTCCTCATGGCCGCGGGATTCTCAAGCTTAGATGCGATTAGTGCTTGGCACCTTGTTAACGTTATTAGGTAATTATAGTCCTGAACAATATAATACCTAAACTTCTCGAGTGGTAGTGAGCCGTTGAATAATTCGGTAACGAATGGATGATTAACTATTCTAAGCCAAACATCACCTACCTGGTTCCTAAGGAGTTCAGTAATGCGATTACTCATTACTTAGTGTGCATGGTGTTTATAATTAAAAGCGTTATTATCTTATTACTATGTCGTTTTACCTCCCGTTCTCCTGCTGGTCTTACTTAATGCCTCCTTCAATGCCTTTATTAGTTCCATGGCAACCTCCCTCTGCCTATTCATGAATTTCTCATAGATCTTTCTAGCCTCGTTCTTAAATGTAAACAATACATCATCAGGGCTTAATGAACCCTTTGTTATCTCCATCAGGGCCTTCTCCATGCGTGACCTAAACCATGGGTCAATAAGTTCATTGCCGGTTTTACCCAGTACGCTTATTACGGCCTTACCCAACGGCGTTGGTATGCATTGCCTATTCCTAATCTTGAAGTATCCACGAATGACGTTGGTATGTATGTGGTCTTGCATCGTGGCGTCAGTCCCAATGCCGTACTTCCTCATCAACCTAAGTAACTCCGACTCTGATAGGTATGGTGGTGGTTCAGTCTCCCTCTCCTCAACCCAGGCCTTAACAATGCTCAGTTCATCACCAGCCCTCACCCTAGGCAATACCTTCTCACTTGGCCTCTCAAATGGGTATATTGTTAAGTACCCCTCATCAATTATCCTCAAGCCCTCGGCACTAAACCTATGGCTTGAAACGTCAACAACTATTTTCTGTTTCTCAACACGTGCAGGCGGACTTAACGTTGCCAGGAAGTGCCTAACCACTAGGTCGTAGATCCTCCAGTACCTCTCATTCTTAAAGTATTTAAGGAGCTCCTGCTTGGTGACGCCTCTTGTTGGGTATATCGGTGGGTGGGCGCCATCATTACTATCACCGCGTGTTGGCTTAATGCTCATGCCCAGCAACGCCTTCGCATAATCGCTGTGTTCACCGTGCGTGAGTTCGAGGAGTACCTGCCTGAGGTTAAGTGTGGGTGGGTATATCGTAGTCTCGGTCCTTGGGTATGAAATATATCCATGCCTATATAGTTCCTCGGCTATGTCAAGGGTCGCCTTAGGCCTAATGTTGAGGAACCTGCTAGCCCTCCTCTCAAGTTCTATCGTATCCAATGGAGCAGGTGGATCCAGGAAGTCCTCCTTATAATTAGCAATCACCACCTTAGCCCTTGCCCTACTCTTCACTAGGCCTAGTACCTTCTCAGCCTCCTGCCTATCCTTAAAGGTACCGTCATGGTTAAGCGTCAGTTTTGTTCCGCCAGCGTCAACCATTATATGGAGCGTATAGTACTTCTCGGGCTTGAAGTTCTCACGCTCAAGGGCCCTCTGAACGACTAGGTTAAGTACGGGTGTTTGACACGGACCATAACTAAGGAAACTCCCTCTTGCCAGCGCATTTCTATCAACGTTCTCAACACTTAGGGTGAGTGCTCTCGTGAACACGGCACCTAACGTTAGGTCCAGGATCATCCTAGTGAAGACCCTCCTGGCAAGTCCTGGGTTTAGATTTGTCGGTGAGTTGAAGGCTTCAATAATGTCGTTTTTTGGTTACTGCAGAGAACAAAACCCTCTTGAATACGGCCCTTGGGTTCACGTTCCTTATCACGAACACGGCCTCATAGGCTATGGCCTCACCCTCTGAGTCGGCGTCCAGGGCTAAGTAAACGGTACTCGCACTAGACCCAAGCCGTGATAATGCCCTTACGTAGCTTATTGTATCCTCCCTAATCACGAGTATTGGCTCGGCATCAAATAGCTTTGATGGTTCTACGGAGTGCCATTTATTCAATTCCTCGGGAAAATCCATATTCATTATGTGGCCCTTAAGCCCAATACTAACCCACTGCTTACCGTTCCTCGTGAACCAATACTCTTAACGCCATAAACCCTCCTAACACTTATACTACCCTGGGCTAGGTACCTGGCTATCGCCCTAGCCACCGAGTCCTTCTCAGCAACCACCAGTGAGTCAATAATCATTAACCCTAAACACCCTCTTTCGAAACATTTATTAACTTATTAATTAATAGACAAATCACTAAATGGTGTTGTGAATGAGCGAGAAGAAACCAGAAGAGAAGCAGGTTAGGAGACCACCCTACCAGCAATACCCAGCATACTCACAACAGTACCAATTACCTCCTCCACCACCAAGACAAACGCCAGTCACTAGGCCTGTAACACAACAACCAAGGATTGAGGAGCTGGCGCCAAGCCTGAGCAAGCTCGTGCTTTACCTAGGCATACCACTGGCATTAATAACGATAGTCTTCGTAATCACAGCTATTGCGTTATTCCCCACAACGAGTGACGCCTACGTGCCATACTCATCAATAGCCTTCATGGCATCCCTAATAACGGTGGCCGCCGCATTAATAGTAAGCTTCATAGCCATGTACCAAATAGCCATGGGCCTTGATAGGAGGTTCGAATACTTAACGAGGATCATAAGGCAGCAATCATCTGCAATCCAAACCACGCCAACAATGGCAGCGCTTCAGCACCGCAATACCCGCCTCAGCAGGGTATCGAGAGAATACTAACAGCACCACCACCAAGGTCACCGCCGGTTAAGCCCCAGCAGGTTCAGCCACAGCCACCTGCCATGGAAGGTAGTAGAACCAATGAGGAGGAGCAACAGACGCAGGAGGGCTCTGGGGAGGATATTAGTGAGGAGTGAGGTTAAAGTTTGTAATTTCGTTAATTAGTTCCTCATCGTTAACGACCACGTACTTACCGAAGTAATCCTTAAAGACCCTCGCCAACCTGGGCTCCCTGAACCTACGATCCATGAGTATCACCAGGGCCTTATCGTCCTCAGACCTAAACGCCCTACCTACCGCCTGCTTAATCCTAACAATGGCCGGCCATTGATACGTTAACTCCCAAGCCAACTTCCTGTCGTTGAGACGGGCCGCAAGTATCTCCATGAAGTCATCCAGGTAATCATTAGGTTCAGGGTATGGAACGCCAACAATTATTATGAGCCCAGTAGGTTCTCAGTACCGAGCCTATACTCAACGCCCTCAACAAGCTTGCCACCTGCCACGGCCATTATCAACTTCCTGCGATCATTCCTTAAATCCCTAATTAGGTCCTCAATCGAGGTATTGCCGAGCTCCATCACATACTTAACACCTGGGCTTAGGTACTTCCTAACGGACTTAAGTACAGTGTATGATGGAAATATCGATAATATAGCCTTATCAAGCGTGTAGGTCTGGTAAATCCTACTAAGTATGTTGGCAATCCTTTCATACTCCTCCTCATCCCTCTCGGCATATCTTGTGGTCACCCCATCATAGATTAAAACGTTATAGTTCTCGGGCTTCACATAGTCCCTAAAGCCTATCCTATACTCCACAATATCCCTATTTATGCCGAGCATACTCGTCACGTAATCCCTAGGCGGCAATGTACCGCTCATGAGAATGACACCACCAGCCTCATTAATCACAGGGCTGCTAACTACTGATGGGTCAACACACTTATAGACTAGTGAGACCCCTTGCTCATCCCTGGCGAGAAATACTCCGAAGCACTTACCTTATTTAGTATGGCCCTATGGAAGTCCAGCAAGCGTGATAATGGTGTGTATGGTATTGGCACGCCGGCGCTCCTCTTCTTCCTAATTATTTCGTAGTACGCATCTATTATTGCCTGGAAATCCTCAAAGAATTGGAGTACATCACCAAGCTCCAGGGATACCATGGTCTCCTCCTCAAGAACCTTACTCAGCTTCACCATATACGCCTGGAGACCCCTTAGTATCTTGATTGTTCTATTTTTCAATTCCTCATTATCAATCAACTTCTTAACCTCGGCGATCGAGGTGACTACCGAGGCAAGCGGTAGGTTAATGCTATTTAAGTTACTTATTGAGTCCGGCAGGTTGTGCGCCTCATCAATTACTAATACAGAATTCTTAACATCAACATTTATGGTTTCGGGCTTATTAATACTGAAGATGTAGTAATACGTCATGATACCAACTCGCCCTGTCAAGGTACAGCCTTGATACTTCATAGGGACATACATTAAGCGTGCATAGGCTTGATACGTACTCATTCACGTTACTTACCTCATCCATAATATTCAGCATTAAGTCATTAACATTGATTCTTCTAATGTTGGAGTAATAGGGGCACTCATCACTCGATCTCAAGAACCTACACTCCTCAAGGAATTCCTCATACGGTAATCTACGCGTACTAACCATGCAGCACATGTCCGGCCTATTCCTAATTACCACGTAATCAATATCAACGCCCCTATCCCTCAACTTACGTAACTCCCTAATTGGCGCTTGTGCCTCATTCTTTGTCCTAATTAGAAATAGAACCTTAACACCACTCTCCTCTGCGTACGCCAGCGACGCCGCTAGGGCACTAGCGGTCTTGCCTACGCCCGTGGGCGCCTCGATCAGCGCCACCCTACCACTCGACAATGCATCGTATATGCTCCTAGCTATCTCCCATTGATACCTCCTAAACGTATCATATGGGAAGTACCTCCTAATTAATGCCTCAACCCCAGGCACTACTATATCAAGGTATATTGACTAATTCTTGATTTAAAAACCTATGATGTGAATTACACACCCTGACCATTATTAATAAAGCGTTTTAAGGGGCCCACAGAAACCATAACTTTGAGTAATGAGCAACGTTAATGCATTGCTAAATAGGTTGAAGCCCACCAGGACAATATCTGGGGTAGTCCCAATAGCAATTATGGTCGAGCCTGTGGCATGCCCATTCAACTGCACCTACTGCCCAGGTGGGAAAAAGACGAACACCCCAAAGAGCTACCTGCCAGACTCACCCGTGGTCCTTAGAGCCACCCCACTGAATTACGACCCGTATAGGCAGGTCGTGGCTAGGATAAGGCAGTATGAGGCCCTTCATCACCCTGTATCTAAGGTCGAGTTAATAGTCATGGGTGGCACGGTAACATCATTACCTGAGTCATACTTAACCTGGTTCGTTGGTAATGCGTTCAAGGCCATTAATGACTACCCACTCGTAGGTTCAGGATCAATAGAGAGCCCAGACATTGAGTATGAGCATAGGCGTAATGAGAAGGCTAGGATTAGGGTTGTAGCCCTTGAGCTAGAGACGAGGCCCGACTTCGCAAGGCCAAGGCACATAGACCTAATGCTGAGACTCGGCTTTACTAGGGTTGAGGTTGGCGTTCAATCGATTTATGATGATGTACTAAGGAGGGTTAGGAGGGGTCACGGTGTTAAGGAGGTTATTGAAGCAACGCAGTACCTAAAGGACGCCGCGTACAAGGTCTGCTACCACATAATGCCTGGGCTCCCTGCTCAACGCCTGATAGGGACCTCGAGATGGTTAAGACCATATTCAGTGACCCAAGCTTCATGCCCGACTGCGTGAAGGTTTACCCAACCTTCGTTGTTGAGGGTACGGAATTATACGAGGAGTGGTTGAAGGGCTTGTACAGGAGTTATGATGAGGAGACCTGGCATTGGCTTTTGGCAAACATCATGGCCTCAATACCCAGGTGGGTCAGGGTCATGAGGTTTGGCAGGGACATACCACTTCACTGGGTCGTTGATGGTCCGAGGATAGGCAATATGAGGGAGGTAGTGCTTAGGGACATGGAGAAACTGGGCCTTAAGTGCGTGGAGATTAGGTGCCGTGAGGTTGGTCATAAGTACATAAAGAGAGGGTTGGTCCCAACGCCTAGGAAATTAATGATTAATAGGATTGATTATGAGGCATCCGGCGGTCACGAGGTCTTCCTGGAGGTAATTGATGATGACGACACGCTATACGGCATATTAAGGCTTAGGATACCAAGCGACAATGCACATAGGCCCGAGATCAGGCTGGGAGGGCGGCATTAATTAGAGAGTTACACGTCTACGGACCTGAGCTACCCATCGGTAGTAAGGCAGCGGACCTATTCTGGTGGCAGCATCGCGGTATTGGTAGGGCATTGATGGCTAGGGCTGAGCACATAGCCCTTGAGGAGTTCAATGCCTATAGGATGTTCGTGATATCGGGCGTTGGTGTTAGAGAGTACTATAGAAGGCTCGATTATCGCAAGTACCCGGGGAGTTTCTACATGTTTAAGGACTTGAGAAGGTCGATACTGACGGAGCACAGTGTAAATGAGGTGTTTTTGAGCAATGAGGATTTGGTGACGGGTTGAGATATGGATGGGCTTAGGGTAACGATAGCGCAGACCAGGAGGTTTAGTAATTATAATGATGGTATTACCTGGTTGAGGACTCAGGTTAGGGGCTTAACCACCGACCTAATAATACTGCCCGAGAATTGGGTTGGGACGAGGATACTCAGCGAGAAGGAGTTTAATGAGTACGTTGAAGGGCTTAGGGAGATCTCGAACGACATCAATGCCCTGATAATTGGTGGCGCAGTCTATGTGAGTATTAATGGCAGGAACCTGAGCATATGCCCCATGGTCAATGGGAAGGGGCTAATCAACTACTCAGAGAAGATATACCCATCAAAGGCCACCGGCGAGAGGATAGGAATAAGTGGTGGTGATAGGCTCGGTATAGTCAGGGTCAATGACTGGAGTATAGGCTGCATAATATGCATTGACGCCATGTACCCCGAGTTAACCAGGTTAATGGCTAAATACGGCGTGGACATAATCACAAACCCCAGCAGCATTAGTGTTGATAGGGTATACCTCTGGAGAAGCCTAGGCCTGATTAGGGCCTTTGAGAACTCAGCATACTTCGCATCGGCCATGGGCACGGGGTATAACTACCCAGATGGGCGTGACGTACTCGGCGGTAGCTTTATAGCGTCTCCAAATGGTGAGTTTGTGATGACCATTGACATTGGTATTGAGGGCTTATTCACCGCGACGATTAATCATAAGGAGATAGAGTATGCTCGCTCCAGGAGGGGTTACGTAGATGATATTAGGAATGAGGCTTTGAGTAGTAATATTTCAATTAATATTGCCAATGCCTAAGTTATTGCTCTAGCGGCATCCTGACTCACAACACCCTTCTTCATGAGTGTCCTTATTAATTGCCTGAAGGCCACGAGTCTCTGAATATTATTGGCACCCTCGTAGATCTCCGTTATCTTAACATCCCTTAGAAATCTCTCAATACCTGTTTCATGAATAACGCCTATACCTCCATGAACATCGATAGCCCTTGAAATTATCTTCTCCGCAGTCTCGGTTGCGTAGAACTTCGCGAGACTTGCCACGTACTTAAACTCCTCCCTGCCCTGATCAGCCAGGTAAGCCGCTAGGTAAACCAGGTACCTGGCAGTCATTAGCTCAGCCATCATCTCGGCAAGGCTGAATTGAATTGCCTCAAAACTGGCAAGGTATTGGCCAAAGGCCGTGCGCTGTAGTGAGTATTGGAAGGCCTTCTCAAAGGCTGCCTGCGCCATACCAAGTGCCTGGGCAGCAACCCCAACCCTGGTTCTGTCGTAGGTCTCCATGGCAATTATAAAGCCCATGCCAACATCACCAACCCTATTCTCATCGGGAACCTCGACATCATCCAGGATAACCTCCATTGCATGGCTACCCCTCAAACCCCTCTTCTCGAACTTGGCACCAATCTTGAGTCCAGGGGTTCCCTTCTCGACTATGAATGCTGTTATCCCAAACCAACGCCTGCTTGGCTGTGGTTCGCTGGTTCTTGCGAAGACCATTATGTAGTCGGCTATGTCGACATTGCTGATGAAGATCTTCCTACCATTAATAACCCACTTATCACCCTTCTTAACCGCCCTCGTCTGAATACCAGCCACGTCACTGCCGCAGCATGGCTCCGTCATTGCATGTGCACCAAAGGCCTCGCCCTTAGCTATTGGTGGTACGTATTTCCTCTTTAACTCATCACTACCGAATAGGAGGATTGGTATTACGAATAGGTCATTCGTACCACGAATGACCGCTAGTGGTGGCGCCACTCTGCTCAATTCTTCCATCAATATCACTGCTGATATTGTGTCACCCCCCTGACCGCCGAGACTCTCATCAATGCCAATGCCCCACAGTCCCTGCTCTCCAAGCTTTCTCAGGATTTCTCTAGGCACCTCATCCCTATCATCAAACTCCAAGGCATGCGGTGCGACTTCCCTCTCCAGGAACTCCCTAATGCTTTTCCTAAGCATTTCATGTTCTGGCTTGAATATTAATTGGTAGTCCTGTAGACTATCAAGGGGAAACACCATATGTCAGGGGGTATGGCTTTGACCTTATAAGTTATTCTAGAATATAGATTTAATAAGTTGGATATTCACGTGAGTAATGAATATGGAGTTAAGGCTTAGTAGGGATGAGATTATTGAGAATTATAGGGATGAGTTGACGGATGCCGAGATTTACGCCGCCCTGGCTAGGGTTGAGAGTAACGAGAGGTTGAGGGAGGAGCTACTGAAGTTGTCTCAGTACGAGGTTGGCCATGCCGAGTTCTGGAGGTTCATAGCAAATCAGGTGGGCATTGATGTTAGTAATGTGGGGCCGTCCAGGTTCTCGATAGCGTTCTCAGTACTTGTCAGGAAATTACTGGGCCTTGGCTTTCTCGTTAAGTTGAGGGAGAGTTCTGAGGTTGAGGCTATTAGGAGGTATGGTGAGATGGTTAGGAGGAGGGTGCTTGGTCCATACACGGATAGGCTTAGGGAGATACTCCTCGACGAGGTTGCCCACGAGGAGGTGTTCAGGGATGAGGAGTCCAGGTTTGAGGCGTTTATCAATAATATTAGGGATGCCATGTACGGGATGAGCGACGGGTTAGTGGAGGTCCTGGCCGCCGTGGCTGGGTTAGCGCCTGTGGTTACGAACCCAATATTGATAACACTCGCTGGTCTCATAGTTGGTGCTGCCGGCACGCTCTCCATGGCCGTTGGCGCCTATATGTCGACTAAGGCCCAGAGGGATATTAGGGAGACCGCTCTCTCAAAGATCGATATTGAGCTTGAGAACCTAAGCGCTGAGGATAGGGCCAAAAGGGTCAGGGACTCACTGAGTAGGATGGGGATTGACGAGAAGACGGCCAGTGAAATAGCGCCCGGCCTGTCGACCAACGTTAACATAAGTAAGAGACTTGCGGAGATAAGCGAGGTGGGCTTTTCCGAGGAGGCCCTCGAGAGCCCTGGGAAGTCGGCACTATACACGGGCATTTTCTACCTAATCGGTGCACTACTCGTGATAGCCCCATTTCCACTACTCGGCCACTTAATTGGTAACGTGGGCTCGCTCTACATATCCATAATACTCGTGGCACTGGCCCAGGCCATAAGTGGCCTATTAACAGCGATATCAGGTAGTGGCCACATAGCCCGCACAATGATCATGAACATAGCCCTATCCCTAGGCGCCGCGGCGGCCACGTACACCATAGGTACAATAGCGCATCAATTACTGCACATAGCGATAACCTAGCCCGGTGTACACGAATCCCTAGAGATCCTACCCAACTCATCCCTAAAGCACCAAACACCATTACCAGCATCAATAATGACAACACCCAACTCCGTCAGGCCCTATCGCTGAGGATCACATAATCCACGGACTCTGAAACCACGGGCGTCAACTTAATTATTGGCGTATCCCTATCATCAACAAGCACCCTAACGTCAACCCCCTCCTTAAGGCGGTATACCGGTGCAATACCAGACGCAGTACGTACCGCGTAAACCTCAGCATTACCACCCGAGAGACTTAACCCAAGCCTCTGGGCAACACCCATAGGCATTAGTACGTCTGGGCCCAAGCCCTCGAACCCAGTATTGGCTAGGGCACAGGTAATTAATTCATTGTCTCCCTTCCTTAGCATTATCCTTAACCACGTAGTCATGCCTCCTCAAGCCCCTGACATACTCATCGCAAGTCCCTAAATAAGCAATATACTTAATATAACCAACGAAGCCCCTAACCTCAAGCCTAGGCAACTCCTTCCTATTACCGCTCGACATCAAAACATTACCCATTCAGGGTTTAAAAACCGGTTGCTCCTGGATCAAGATTTAAACACCCCTGTGTATAATACACAGGGGTGTTTATTTCATGTTATTCGACATGGAGCCTAAGACGAGGAGGGGGATCTCTTTGGTAGGGATGATGAGGTGAATTTCATCTTAAGCTTTGTTAAGGGTAGGTCGAGGTTACTGGCTATATACGGCGTTAGGCGCGTTGGTAAGACGTCAGTTCTTAAGGTAGCGCTTAGCGAGGCTGGTGTGCCGTATTGCTACATTGATGCGAGGATGCTTGAGGGCGACTTCACCAGGAGGAGGCTTTATCAATTGATATCATCGTGCTTAACTGAACTATCTGTTAGGTGGCGCCTTGAGGGCATCATTAGGAGTATTGCGAGGATTGTTAGGGGCGTGAATGTGCTTGGTAGTGGTGTGGAGCTGAGTGTGGAGATTGACTGGAGCAGAACCTACCTAACTGACCTGCTTAATGCATTGTCAAGGCACCTAGACGTCTTTGTGCTGTCCATAGATGAGGCCCAGGTACTAAGGATGCTAAAGGGGTTCGGTAAGGTTGATATGGTTCAAGTGCTTGCTTACGTATATGATAACCTCGGCAATGTCAAGGTTATACTGACGGGCTCCGAGGTTGGTTTACTGCATGACTTCCTGGGTCTCGATAATCCCAGGTCGCCGCTTCATGGCAGGTTCATTGAGGAGTTGACAATAAGGCCCTTTAGTAGGGATTTATCAATTCAATTCCTAATAACAGGCTTTAGACAGTACGGTGTTGAGGTATCAATGGGTGAGATTCTCGAGGCTGTGAATAGGCTTGATGGTATTGTTGGGTGGTTAACGTATTACGGTAATGCAGGGTACGCGGTATCACTAATGTCAATGAGATTTATAGGAGGGCCGTGGAGCTAGTCAATGATGAATTAAAGTCATTGTTAAATAAGTCAATATATTATGGCATAATACTCGAGGCTATAGCCAGGGGTAAAAGGCGTTTCAATGAGATTAGGGATTACGTGATGACTAGGCTTAATAAGTACGTGGCGCCTGGCGAGGTTGAGAGGGCGTTAAGCAATCTCATGAGGATGAGCATAATTAATAGGGTTACCCATGGAGAGTATGAGATTGTGGACCCAATAGTTAGGATGAGGTTCAGCCAATTTTAAATGCAATTAATTCATAACACGGCTCACGTATTAAACGGAGTCCTATAATTCTGCTTCCTAGCTTCGTACTCCTCCAGGTCCTTCTTAACCCTCTCATACGTGAACTTGCTGATCCTGCCCTCCCTATACGCCTCCTCAATAACCCGCTTGCTCTTCTCCTCGAGCTTATCAATTATTGGTATCCTAACACCCTTCTCCCTAGCCACCATTAGGGACCTCGGGTAACCAGCGTGGGCGTGCCTTACGACACCGGAGCCTGGGTCAACTGTGAAAACTCTCAGGGCCTTCTCCTCGGCAAGTTCAGTACCATCAACGACCATTCCAAAGCCGGCGTGTATTGCATAGCCAATACCAACGCCACCACCGTGGTGGAAGCAGGTCCAGGTGGCGCCAGCGGCGGTGTTGAGTGCGTAATTCAGTATTGGCCAGTCACCAATTGCGTCTGAGCCATCGAGCATGCCCTCGGTCTCCCTGTACGGCGACGCCACAGAACCACTGTCTAGGTGATCCCTGCCGAACCAAATTGGCCCGCTTAACTCGCCTTTCTTAATCATCTCACTGACGATCTTACCAAACAACGCTCTTTCCCCATAGCCAAGGTAAACAACCCTGGCTGGTAATCCCTGGAACTTCACGTACTGATGGGCATTCTTGATCCACCTAACTAGCCTTGGATTCTTCTTCTCGAATAGTGTTATCAGCACGTCATCGAGCTTGTATATGTCGTTTGGATCACCCACTAGGCTAGTCCACCTGAATGGTCCACGACCCTCCTCGAATAGCGGTCTCATGTACTCCATCTGCCCAGGTATCTTGAATGCATCCTCAACGCCAGCGTCATAGGCCTGCTTCCTGAGGTTGTTGCCGTACTCAAAGGTCACGGCACCCCTAGACTGTAGCTGGAGCATTAATTGCACGTGCTTCTTCATCGTCTCCTTAGCCAATAATATGTACTTCTCTGGGTCGCTCTTCCTCAACTGCTCGGCCTGCTCGACAGTGAGTCCCTGAGGTACGTAGGAGAGTGGGTCATGGGCCGGGGTCTGGTCCGTGAGTATGTCGGGGACTATGTTCTCCCTAACCAACTTCTCAAGCAAGTCCACGGCGTTTGCGAGCACGCCAATGCTCGTTGCCTGTCTCTTCTCCTTGGCGTCAAGCGCCATGTCTATGGCCTTATCAAGATTGTCAGTCCAGGTGTCTAGGTAACCCGTGTCTATCATCCTTTGTATCATCCTCTTATCCACATCCGCTATCAAGGCAACACCACCGAGCATCTTAATCGCCAGTGGTTGGGCACCGCCCATGTTACCAAGCCCAGCACTAACCACTAACCTACCCTCGAGAGAACCACCAAAATGTCTATCGGCAGCCGCGCCAATTGTTTCATAGGTCCCCTGGAGAATGCCCTGAGTCCCAATGTAGGCCCAGCAGCCTGCTGTCATCTGGTGGAAGCTAATCAGTCCCTTGGCCTCGAGCTCCCAGAAGATCTTCCAATCAGCACTTGGGAACGAGCATTGCATTGCTTATCAACACCCTCGGCGCATGCTTACCAAGCTCCAAATGGCCACGGGCTGACCACTCTGGATTACCAGCGTATCCTCACTGTCCATGGTAAGTAGTGAGTCGACAATAGCCTCGAAGTCATCCCACGAACGAGCAGCCTTACCGGTACCACCATAGACGATTAAGTTCTTCGGGTCCTTAGCAACCATGGGGTCAAGTACGTGGAAGAGCATCCGAAGAGGACCCTCAAGCTGCCAATCACGACTATGCACATGAAGCTCGGGGCCGGTAATAACATGGACAGTCCTAGTCTCGGGATCGTAATAACCAGCCGAAATCAACTCCTCAATAGGCCTACCCCTGTATTTTTGAGGAACAGACATACGTCTCAGGTTATTCTTTATATTATGGAATTTTTAAGTTTTATCCATTTAATAACCTTTTATATTGAATTAATATTATTAAAAAATAGTAAAGTAATTAAAATTAATATTAGAAAAATAATATATTTTTTACCCATGTATTATTTTAAAGCACTATACCTTAGATCATAAGATCATATTATACTGAGAATAAGCCCAATTTAGCTATAGCCTCTGGCCTCTTCCTCTTTTCAATATAATATGCTACTATGCCTAGGATTATCCATATGAACGCTGCATAGGGTGCGTAGGTTATTGGCGGTGGTGGTGCTGGGTATACTGAGAGGACTATGAATGTGGCTAGGGCACCAACAACTATGGCCGGTATTACTATATGCCTAATTATGCCGAATCCACCATACTTATGCCTATACCTGGCTATGCCTATGGCCGCCAATAGGTGGTTTAACGCCATGAATACTGAATTGAAGGTTAACAACCACACACCACCCCACAGTGGACCAAGGGCTATTCCCGCCGCTATTGCCACTACGGCATTTAGTATTGCTAGGAATATTATGGCATCGCCTGGCGCACCATATTTATTAAGATTTACAAAGCGTCTTGGGAAGATGACGCCATCCCTCGCAAGGCCAAAGGCCATCCTAACCTCGCTATTGAAGAAGGCCAGTGCTGATGAGTTGAAGCTATTCACCACGAAGGCTATTAGCAGCGCGGCGCCAACGACACCCAGGTACTTTCCATAGATTATAACGCCTGGGTCAGGTAATTGGGAGTATTGAGCCATCTTATTTATGCCATATATTACCTCCTGGGCATACCCATTAAGCATGATCGTTACACCAAGTATTATGGCTATGGCAGCCAAAGCCCTAGGTACATTACGCTTAGGGTCTACCGTCTCCTCAGCAAGAGGTATCACTTGGTTCATACCTCCAAATGTCGTTATGCCAAATATCATTGTTGTTAGTATTAAGATCCAATTATTATTAACGGGCTTCACAGTGAATGGTAATACACTATTTTTAGGGCCAGCCATTATTATCAATATTAATGCCGTTACTATTAGGAAGGGTACCTCCATATAAAGGCCCGTGTAGAGTATGTATTTATTAGATGGCTTAATCCCCAAATATGCTAATATCGACGTCTCCGCTATAATGGCAAGCGCTATTGGTATCCAAAGCCACGATGGTGCCTTAGGAATGAGTAAATATACGAATGATGATAGCCCAAGCACGGCGAAGCCCACAGAACCCGTTAGGTAATACGCCCAATATGTCCAGCCAGCGAAGTAAGCCGCTAATGCACTATTGAATCCCTTCCTCTGTATGACAGTCCACGAGTGGGCGGCGGCAACATCCTTAGACCAATCATAGACTACCACAGTCATAGCCACGTATATTAACCAAGCCAATAATATATCCAGCATCATAGACCCACCGACAAGACCAGCGAGACTAGTGAAGTAGAGAGCAGTCACGGCGGCCGGTCCATTAGCACCAAGGGCGCCTGCTAAGGTCTCCCACATATTTAATACAGGCTTTAACCGAGGAGTTTCGGAATTATTTTCCTTTGTGGTCATAAAATTATTAATATTTTTATTAATTTTTAAGTTTTATCCATAGATAAAGATTAATGTATCATATATTTAAATCGATTGTGACTATGGTAACGATTATAAAGGCCGTATTATTAATGATACAATTAGTATGTAGTATGTTATTACTTTCCTATTGTAGTTCATTTATACATTCATATACTTATACTATAAAAGATTTTTACCGCGTAGACAGGTTAATTATACTGTGAATAAGATTGGTAAGTTGTACAGGATTAATAGTAATGTGGAGGTTAGGGGTAGGATTGGTAAGCTTTACCCTGCGTATAAGCACCCGTGGGTGATCGAACTTGGCGGTGAGGGTTCGACTGAGGTTAAGGACGGTGGAGGGGAGGGAAGAGATCACGGTGGCGCTGGTGAATAATGACTTCAAGAGCGACCCACCACAATTACTCATACCAATAGGCTTAGCTCCCGCGGGTTACTTCCCGACATCGTGAATGGCTTTTATGATTATCTATTAATTGACCTGACAAGCATCACATACAGTGTTAGGGACCTAGGCTTCCTCGTGAATGTTAGGCTCGCCATTGATTATGGTTACCTTAAACCAAGCATTGTTTTCACCCTTGACTACTCGAGGCCAGAGCACAAGTCCGTGGCTGGATCAAGGATTGAGTGGCTTAGGGAGTTGGGCTAAATAATCATTAAGCGCCTTAGGCGTTTAGCACCCACAGAGGGGGCGGCCGCGACGTCGAATCACAACCACTTGATAATTAGGTTATTCGAGACAAGGAATAGGGTTGAGTGGGTAATAAGGTACGCGGAGCAGAACGAAATAATCGAGGGATTGAGGGGATGAGTTGAAACCAGCATGAAGAGGTAAAAACATCCCACTTTTAGGTCAAAACTAATTTTAGAACCTTCTCATTCCTTAACATCGTCCTTGGGCAGTAAATGCATGAGGCATGCATGATGTCGATACCTCATTTTGCGTTATTCGTGGGGATTAAAAATTATTATTATTTTTAATTTTAAGGACTTTATTCATCACCTCATGCAGGTGGCGGTAGACCTGCGAAGAAGGCTATTGATAGCGCCAATGCTATTAGTATTATTATTGTCAACGACACCACATATGCAGCAATCATACGGCCAGCCTTGATCTCGGCAAGTGTCTTAAACCTGGTCGTTAGACCTATTGACATGAAGGTTAGGGCGAAGAAGAAGTACCTGAACAACTCCGTCTGTGGCGTTATACCACCTGTCATGAACTTCCAAGATGCAGCGGCGCCTACTGCGAAGCCGATACCCCACAGTATTAGCCACGTGGCTAAATACCCAAGGACAAACTTGGGGAACCTAAACCAAATCTGAATCGCAGGAACTTTCTCTCCAGGCTTTCTCTCTACCCTGGTTACCCATATCACGGCCAGTATGAATGCCCACAGCCCAATCCATATGTCGATAAACACCTTAGTCATGACCGCGGTTGTTAACACCCAACTCTTATAGACAGCAAGACCTGATTGGGCACTAATTAGGGCGTCAGCTAAGGCACCGCTGGCCGCAGCAGCGCCATCGGTCTTAACGGACAAGCCCATCCAGGCGCCAGCCGCGTATGGCGCCCATTTCAGGAACGTAGCAGCCACAAAAGGTAGTACTACCAATTCCACGGCAGCAAATAGCACGATTATTGATGCGACGGTGGCCGGTACTATTGACGGAGCGCCTATCGCCGCGGCGGTGGCTATGGCCGCCGACACGCCACATATACTGACGCCGGACGCCAATGTTGCTGCCCACTTAATATCTAACTTAAACACCTTATAAGATATTAAGTAAGAGATTGGCCAGTAGATTAGGTAGGCGGCGACTATGGCTATTAACGACCTCTCCACAAGCCTACGGCCAGCGATATGTACCTAAGGGATGAAGCACCGATTAACGCTCCGAGGAGGACTATGGCGGTCTTTATGTACCACTCGGTCCTAGCCCCGGTCTCCAAAACCGCTGGTAATTTCTTGTAAAATACTACGTTGGATATGAATAAACCTATGAGGAGTAGGTATATTAGTATACCGTCTGCCCCCACGGGTATTGACCAGTTAATGTGAAGCTTTGCATACTGGTCAGGCGTGGCATTGAAATATGCATAGCCGAAGAGCCACCAGAAGCCGAAGGTTAGTATGAACATTATTGTGAAACCAGCCAGGAACCTCTTGACATTATGCCCCATTAGCCAGGCTGCGAAGGTGAGGATTGCAAGCAGGAATATGTAGAAGAAGAGCACGCTAAGTACTGGGCTCAGGCCCTGGTATGCCTTAGTCATGGTTAGTGCTTGCCCGACAATTATAATGCTCTTTGAGGGGTCTAGCCACGGTGCCGAGACCCTGGGGACCCAGCCAAGTAGGTAGATGCCGTAATAGCCAGGTAGTGATAGGAAGAAGATTAGAAGTCCAATCCACAATGCCCACCAATCCTCCTTCTTCCATAGCGATGACCAGTCAATCTTTACCGCTGCCTGGGTCGCCATACTTATCGTATTAGTTTTGCAGATGTCAAAAATAAGACTTATTACATTTACCTAAGGCTTTCAATGCGAAATAATATTTAAAAATCTTTAATCACATAATCAATTTTATGATTGATAATTTCAAAATTATGATAATAAATACTAATTTATCATAAATACTTTAGTTCAGTGTAAAAGCATACTTATACATTAGCTATTTTAACTTAGGAGAAATCTTTTTATATAAGTAAATTTATAGTTCATTGTGAAGGTACTGGTTAAGGTTACTAGGAATTACCAGGTCACGATACCCGCGAGCGTCAGGGAGAGGCTTGGGATAAGGATTGGTGATTTGCTAAGTGTTGAGGTTGATGGTGACCGGATTATACTTAGGAAGGTTGTTCAGGAGATACCAACGATTAGGTTGGGTAGGGAGTTGACGATTGATGATATTGATAGGCTCATTGAGGAGGGCTTGATGAGAAATGCCGGAGGCAGTGATTGATACTAATGCATTGATATTTTACATCGTTGAGGACGCTAGGGAGCACGCTAAGGCTGTTAAGGTCCTTGATGGTTTGGATAGGTGGTTTTTACCGCACATAGTTATTTATGAACTGACCTGGTTCTTTAAGTCGATTAATCTATCGAGAGAACGCGCCCTGGATATACTAAGCAGTGTAATTAGTCATAGGAAGGCAATTCTAGTATGTAATGATGATGTAATTAAGTGGGTATTACACGTAATGCGAGGTTCCGACTGGGGTCTTGGAAGTTTTAATGATTTAATGGTATTGGGGACGGCTCGTGTACTGAATAAACCATTGATTACGTTTGATGAGAAACTTAGGAGGAGGGCTAAGAGACTGGGCGTTGAAGTTCTTGAGGTTTAGTACTTTAATATGGTTGCTCTATACTGGGTCTGTATGCGATTTGTCAGGGAGTCTGCGTATAAGTTCATTAAGGACCCTGGTGACGTCAGGATCGGCGAGGTAATTAAAAGGGGTTGGATTAGCGGTGACGTTGGGATCCTCGGTGTTCCCTGGGACGGCGCAGTAGGCACCAGGCCGGGCTCAAGGCTCGCGCCGGCGAGGATTAGGTCTTGGCTATACTCATCACCGTACATACTCAATGGCATTTCAATCGTAGACCTCGGTGATGTTGACGTGGTCGTCGGTGATCATGACGAGACCTGGCGTAGGGTTGAGGAGACAGTTAGTGAGGCCCTGGGACTTGTTAGGGAATTGATCGTGATTGGCGGCGATAGTACCACGTCCTACGCCGCGTTTAGGGGGTTGAGGAGGACTATTAGCGGTGACTTGGCATACGTACTGCTTGATGCACACCCTGACGTTAGGGTCGTCACCGAGGGCTTAACGAGTGGACAGGTGATCAGGTGGATTAGGAATGTAGATCCCAACGCCTACATAGCCATAATTGGCGTTAGAACCTACTCAAATGCGCCCTACCTATTTGATGAAGCCAGGAAATTGAGTGTCGAGATCTACACAATGGACCAGGTTGATTCCCTGGGCATCAATGAGGTGATTAAGGAAATCACGAACAAAATCGGCAATAGGACCACGCACCTAAGCATTAACCTAGACGTCGTAGACCCAGCCTACGCACCAGGCGTCAACAGCCCATCACCCGGTGGCTTCACGTCCAGGGAAGCCATAAAGCTCATCCACGAACTAAGCACAAGGCTAAAACCCAGGATCTTCGACGTAGTCGAGGTAACACCACCCTTCGACATAAACGACATAACAAGCATGCTCGCATCAACACTAATAACCAACGCCATATGGGTTAGTAAGACGCGACCTTTTAACTAGGATTATGGTAATGTTAATTTTAAATTGAAATTTGAAAACTATTCAAATGCTGCAGATCACTTAATGTATTTCCTAAGTCTATTCTCAGCCTCCTCCCAATTTAGTACATTCCAAATAGCATCTATGTAACCGTTCCTGTTATTTTTATATTGGAGGTAATAAGCATGTTCAAATTCGTCGATTATGAGTAGGATTGGTAGTTCTGCGATGTGTTGGTTGTAGTGGTTTTCGAAGGTTGTGAATTCTAGGTTTCCGGTTTCTGGGTCGTAGTATAGTACTGTCCATCCGCAGCCTGGTAGTGATCTCATGACTTCGGTGAATAGTGCTTTGAATTTGTCGAAGCTTCCGAATTGCTTTGTTATTAAGTCGCCTAGGTAGCCGCCTGGTTTTCCGCCGCCCTTTCCTGGTGGTGCCATTGAGTGCCAGTAGAGTGTGTGTAGTTTGTGTCCGTTTACGTTGAAGAAGAGGTTCCTTAGTAGTCCCTGTATGTCGTAGCTCGTCACCTCACCCTTTATTATCTTCTCGAGCCTTTCTATTGTTGCGTTTGCCCCATTCACATAGCCCTTATGGTGCCCATTATAATGTACGTCAATTACTTGACCGCTTATGTGGGGCTCAAGGGCATTTATTGAATATGGTAGTGGTGGTAGTTCATACCTTTTGAAGAGTGTTGCTGGGAGACTCATCAAGCCCTTGTGTGGGTTGGACTTATTAAATGTTGCCTTTTCATTATTTTGGCTGGGGTTGATAAAGTGCTAATGATCATACTATACGTAATTGCTGGATTCCTTTCCGTATTAGTTGGTGGTTGGCTCTTTACCAACGCCATGGAATACATTAGTTATAGGTACAGGTTGGTACCTCCTTCGTTGGCGCCATTTTGTCGCCAATCCTCACATCACTGCCGGAGTTGATAGTGTTTTTGGTAGCCCTCCTGCTTTATGGTGATGCTTCAGGTGAGGATGTTGCTGTGGGCACAATCATTGGTGAACCGTTTGTGGTATCCACAATTATATACCCGCTGATATTCATTATAGCCGCCGTTGGGTTTTATCTGAAGCGTAGGGGTGATGTTGTTCTCGAGGTCGATAGGGTATTAGTGATACCCTTCGCGGTTGTTATAGCGTTATTCCCCACGGTACTCTTGCCCGCCCTCATTAAGTCACCGTTAATCAGGTTCTCAATAGCTGTGTCTTTAATCGTGGTCTACCTATTGTATATTCATGTCATGAGGGGTCGACAGGGCATCGTGATAGAGGATTATGAGGGACTATACGCGCTTAAAATCGTTAAAGGGATTAGGGTTAGAGAATGGTTACTGCTCACTCTTCAACTTGGCATTTCAGTGGTATTGTTGTTCATTGGCTCAAATGCATGGTGGAGGGCATCATTGACTTATCCAGAAGCCTGACGCTTGATGTGATGGGGTTGTCAATAATCATAATACCAACGGCCACGGTTCTCCCTGAGTCAATAACCGCGGTTATATGGACGTGGAGGGAGCGTGATACCATGGCCGTCGCCGCATTAATTGGCGAAAAAGTCCTGTACTCAACGGTCTACCCAGCCCTGGCACTGCTTACCACCAGGTGGTTATTAAGTATTGAAGCCATAATCGGCGTTATTGTGGTTGAGGTGGTGTCAGCAATAATGCTTTACCACGTTATTAAGGGAAGGCTTACCTGGGACGTGGCAGTGATCGGGCTGGCTGGTTACCTGGTCTACATCCTTGTCCTAATTAATCATGGTATTTAATGCCCATGAATGATCAACGATTAGTAAGGACTACGATCCACTGATGATTAATGAGGCGCTCCAGCCGATGAAAATAGCCGAGAGGGCTTGAGTTACGAGAGAAATAACCGTAAGTGGGAAGTGCCTGGTTCGGCGTTGAAGTTCTCATTAACCCTGCACACTAGGCCAATGGTGGTCATGGGCTATAAACGCCTAACGCAGTAACTTAACCACGTACCTCATCACCCTACTCAGCGTTATTTCTCTCTCGCCAACCTCGTCACCGCATGCGTATCTGACCCTCACGGTCTTTGACCCCTCGCTCGTGATTACATATGTCACGCGTTACCTCGGCTTAAATAAGTCGTTGCTCAGTGTCCTTACCTGCTTGATGGCTTTGACGTCCTCATCTGAGTCCTCGGTGTGGTGGTTTTGATTGGCCCTGGGCACGTGTAGTGCCTTATTAATCCAGTTGAGGATTCAGTAATCAGTATGTCCAGTGCTCTGGACGAGCTTAGTGAACCCAACATGGAGCTTTTGAGAAGGAATAAATTCTGCATGGGCATTAAGCGTGGCAGGGAGCATCAATGTGGTAGCGATGCTGATGAAAACGCCATAAACAAAGCCGTTGAATTACTGGCCGAAGCTGTTAGGCGAATTCTGAGGTGGAGGGTTTGGGACTCATGGTGGGTTGAGGAGATAATGGATGAATGGCTGGAGAAACGGGATAGGCTTGAGGTCCAGTTAAGGGGCAAGTACAGCGAGGAGGTCATAAATGACCTCCTAGGACTAGTCGATAAGTTCGTAAGTTATAATGAGCGGTTCTTGAACTACTGGCGTGAAGTCGGCAGCGAGGTCAGGAAATTAATTGATGATTTGCTGAGTGGTAGGGCTGAGGTCATTATTTGGGAGGGTGAGAAGGGGATAAGCGTGCATGGAGAACACGTGACGTTAGAAGTGAATAAAAGCACCGGTGGTATAACGGTTTGTTTGGTGCTTAGCGACCTTGGGGGCGTGACGATTAGGATACCTGGTGTGTTTGCAATGACGATGAGTAAGGAGGAGTACGAGAAGTTCATCAATGGGGTGCTCAGGGCATTACGTGGAGGCCTTGAGGAGGCTGATGGGGTTGTTTTTAAGGGTAAGGCGGCCATGGGAACAACGCAGATCTGGCAAGTAATTGCTTGGGCGCTACTTTATCCAAGTGTGCATGTTCTTATAGATGCAATTAATGTCAATGAGAGTGATGTATCAATAACCTGGTACTTGAAGACGACGGTAGAAGCACTTAAAGGCAAGATCCTCAAGAACGTTGGTAAGCTCAGCAAGGAGGAGGTTTTAGCATTCATGTTCACTGCTGTATTAGGTGATGGTAGTGCGGAGATTATAAAAGTTATAAGGAATGGTCATGTTTACGATGAGGCTGTGATTAAAATGACAATGTCAGATGAGAGGTATAAAGTGTGGGAGCCGCTTTTTGAGAGGTTGGAGAGCATGGGCTTTAGGAATGGCAAGCCTAGCTTAAGCAATAGTAATGTGGTCAATGTGAGGTTTTACGGAAGCAATGCCATTGGCTTGGCGAGGGCTATGATAAATGTCCTGCCGCCTGTGTTACGTGACATATTCGATGCCCTAAACTTCGAGAAGTGGCTGAATTTACGGCGAATAGCCGAAATGGAGTTGAAGTTCAGAAAGGGCGAGATGCAAGTAGACGTGACTGGCTATAAGTTCACAGTGTGTGCTCGAAAGAGGACCGTTGTGTTGATACACCAAGTAAGGGATAGGGTTGAGGCCGAGAAGGTCATTAATGCATTAAAGGCTAAATACGGCAATGAGTTTCACGCCTACATTAATAAGAGGGGTAAATACTTAGCCGTCATAGTACCAGCATATGTGGTTGAAAAGTACGACGACATTAAGGAGCAAGTCATTGAAGTGCTACGTAGGAAGCTCGAGAAAACAAAGGACGAGAAGAAAAAAAGAGGAAATAGCTAAAGCCATAAAGAGGTTGGCACCCACAGAGGGAGACGGCAGCGGTCAGCGGCCCATTTTCCTAACCAATATAAGTATTTGTTCGCCCAATGATAATTCCATCATTAACACTTAAAACTTAATATTAAGGTATATTAAGTCTTGTCTACATGCCTAGGGCTTTACTTGGACGTGTTTGGGTTGGTGATGGTGAGCCTGTTAGGATTGTTGGCGTTATTAATGTTAGTCCTGAGTCCTTCTTTAAGGGTTCGGTTAGGAGGTCTGTTGATGAGGTTGTTAAGGCTGCCGAGTCCATGATCGCCAATGGCGTTGATGTTATTGACATTGGTGGTATGTCCACGGCACCGTATAACAAGACCGTGATAAGCGCCGATGAGGAGATCAATAGGGTGGTACCAGTGATCAAGGCCTTGAAGAGTGAGTTTCCAGAGTTGACAATATCCATCGATACCTTCAGGGCTGGGGTTGCCGAGGCCGCGCTGGAGGCTGGTGCTGACGTTGTTAATGACGTGACTGGTTTGAAGGGTGATAGGGACATTGTGCGTGTCATAGCCGACCACGGAGCCTCGGTAATAATCATGGCCAGGGAGAGGGCGCCTAGCCAGGGTGATCCTATTAGTAGGACTGTGAATGCCCTGAGGGAGAGCATTGAGGCGGCGTTGGGTAGTGGCGTTAAGGATGATGGCATAGTAATCGACCCTGGAGTTGGCGCCTGGCCGCCGTTGAGTATAGACCCAATCCTCACTGGTGGTGAGCCATTGAGGGGTGACTACATACGTGGCGATAAGACCTATCCCTGGTACTCCTGGGACTCAATAATAATAACGGGCATTGGCAGGATAAGAAGCGAGTTGAACAGACCAGTCCTCGTGGGTATTTCCAGGAAGTCCTTCCTAGAGCGTTTAATGCGTAGGAGGGCCCCACCCGAGGAGAGGCTGTTCGCGTCAGTAGCCGCTGAGGCGATTGCCGTGCTTATGGGCGCGGATGCCGTTAGGACGCATAACATTGGCGAGAGTAGGGATGCCGTTAGGGTTGCCGAGGCCCTTAGGCAATGCCTGGGTAAGGACCCGAGTAAGTGCAATGAGGAGTTGATTAGGCTTGTCAATGCCGGTAATCGTTAAAATTAATTAGGGGAGCGGAATTCCGTGGGTAGTATTGATAGGGCTAGGGAGGTTGCGGCCAGGGAGGCACTTAAGTACGTCAGGAGTGGTCAAGTGATTGGCGTCGGTACTGGCTCGACGGCGATGCTCTTCCTTAGGGAGCTCCATAAATCAATAATCAATGGCGCGGTGAGTAACGTCCTTCTCGTCCCAACATCGACGGAGACCGAGATCGAGATCGTGAGGCTTGGGTTGGTTAATCTATTGCGCTACCCCTGGCAAGTCGACCACATCGACGTAGCAATCGATGGTGCCGATGAGGTTGATTATGGGAAGAATTTAATTAAGGGTGGTGGTGCGGCCCTGACGAGGGAGAAGATAATTGATTACTGGGCTAGGGAGTTCATAGTGATTGTTGATGAGTCCAAGGTTTTCAACTCAATACCAAGTAAGCACCCAATACCCATTGAGGTAATACCCTTTGCCTGGTCCATAGTTAGGACTAGACTCGAGGAGCTTGGTGGGACTGCTGAGCTTAGGTTTGGTAGTGGTAAGAGGGGTCCCGTGGTGACTGATAATGGTAACTACATAATTGACTACATGCCCAAATCCGTGATAAACATTGAGGAGTTAGAGAGGGTAATTAAGGAGATACCTGGCGTTGTCGAGGTCGGCATATTTAATGGCAAGAGAGTTTCCAGGGTAATAATCGGTAAGGTGGACGGGTCCGTAATCACTATGGATTAATCCTTAAGTCAACGAGACTTGAAAGTTCGTCAATCGCATTTACTAGCCTTGTTATTGCCTCATTATGTGATTGAGCTCCTGAAACGTACTTACTGATTATGTCATAGACGCGTGTGGTTATCTTACCACAATTTCTACATGCATTATTAGCATTAGCCACTACGTAGGTATCATAGGCGAGTATTGCTATTAACTGCGCAATTGATGAATTAACCTCATGAAGCTTCATTGCGGAGTTAGCACTCATTGAATTGATATCCTCCTGAAAACCACTTGTTGGTATGTTCTGGACCGTGGACGGCATTGCCAGCTCCCTTAGTCTCGCCGATAATGCGGCAGCGGTGTATTGAGTTAGCATTAGACCAACACGCCAGGGACCATTGGCAAGATAGTTATTGACGCGTTAATCTCCCTCCTAAGTAATTGAGCGATTTGCCTCTCGATTAAATTACCAAGCACGGCGAGCGAGGTGCTGAGTAGATCCGTTGATAGTGCTATGTATTGGCCGTGGAAGTGGCAGGTTGAGTAAACGCTATTATTAATTATTATTGGATTATCGCTCACCGAGTTAACTTCATTTAATACATTACGCAGCGCCCAACTAAGCGCATCGAGTACCGAACCAAGCACTTGGGGCATGCACCTTATTGAGTATGGGTCCTGAACCCTACCGCTAGTATTCACGTTCCTGCTATCGACCAATAACTCACTAATGACCTTTGCAACCTCAAGTTCACCCCTATGTAACTTTACGGAATTAGCTTCAACACTTAATGGGGCTGAGCCTGCCCGCGCCGTCTCAATCATAAGCGCCATAACGGCCACGGCAGCCTTCAACAATCTATACGAGTCCCAAATGCCTAATGATGCAATGGCTGCGCTATAGCTGGTCCCGTTAATTAGCGACAGTGCCTCCTTATAACTAAGCCTTAGCTCATCAAGCCCAGCCAACTTAAGGGCCTCGGCACTGGTCATGACCCTACCCTGGTATTTAACGAACCCCCTACCCAATAGCTAATGCCACGTGAGCTAGCGGTGCTAAATCCCCTGAGGCGCCCACTGAACCGTATCTCGGGATTAATGGTGTTATCCTCATGTTTAGGAAATTAACCAGCCTATTCACGATCACCTCCCTAATACCACTGTACCCCAGGGATAATTGATGTGCTCTAATTAGCATCGTTGCCCTAACCCAATCATCAGGTGCATAATCGCCAACGCCAGTTGCATGGTCGATGAGCATCTCCAGCGAGTACTTAGCCACGTCCTCCGGGTTAACAGTAACATTGTATAGGTCGCCAAGTCCTGTATTAACGCCGTATATCCTCACATTGCCATGAATGAGCTCCTCAAGGACCTTACGGGACCGCCCCATAGCACTTAGGGCCTCATTACTTATCTCGACTTCCTCGTAATTCCTGGAAACTTCGACAATATCCGTTAAAGACAAGTACATGCCTGTTCCTATTTTTACGACCATACAGGTAAGGCACTAAAGTTAAAATATTAATTCATTTCCTTAGTATAATTGCTTAGAGATATGGAGTATTCCTAATTTATTTATCATATATTATTTTATTTTCTTCAAGGGTCATTTTACGCCGAAATCTATTACTAATAACTTATAAATATATTTCATGAAAGTTTACATTAATTTTACTAAAATTATTACGTACATATTCTTCTAAACGTGATTATTTTGCATAATCTTGGTTTTTTAATTATGAGATTTAATACTATATAAATATTAATTGGTGAAATAATGTTAAAATATATATTATATAACATAAAATTTATAAATTAATAAAGTACATCGGAGTTGTATGGCTGAGGACTTTGGTATCAGGACTGATAAAGAGTTACGTAGGGCTTTGGATAGGCGTAGGTTGTTGTTTCTCTCGATTGGTGAGATAATCGGTGCTGGTTGGTTGTTTGCGCCTATGTACGCCGCATCGTACGCCGGTGGCGCCGCGTTATTGGCTTGGATAATAGCTGGGATCATAATACTGCTCATAGCGTTTGCTAATGCTGAGATCGCCTCAGCAATACCGAAGTCAGGCGCCCTCGTTAGGTACCCCCACTATGTATTTGGTGGTTTTGCGGGTTTCCTGCTTGGTTGGTCGTACTTCCTGGCAATAACTGCTGTACCACCCACGGAGGCATTAACGGCAACTAGGTACTTATCCTTCTTCTTCCCGCAATTATACAACACGCATACTGGTACTTTAACGGTACTTGGCTATGTCGTCGCTTACCTATTCCTTGCATTATTTGTTTACATAAATTATATTGGTGTTAAGGCTGTTGGGGATACTGTTTATGGTCTCGGTTGGTGGAAGTTACTAATACCTTCATTAACTGCAATAATAATGATAGCCCTTGCCTTCAACCCGGCTAATTTTACTGCTGGTGGTGGTTTCATACCGACAAGCGGCACTGCGCCATACACGGGCTGGGCGGCGGTATTCTATGCAATGCCCACTGGCGGTGTTTTGTTTGCCTACCTCGGCTTTAGGCAGGCCATTGAGTATGGCGGTGAGGGTAGGGATCCTAGTAAGGACATCCCCTTCGCGGTCATAGGTGCAATACTAATAGCAATGACTATATACATATTACTTGAGCTTGCATTCATAGGCGCGATTCACTGGGACGTAATCGGCATTAAGGAGGGCGCTTGGTCGGCATTGAGAACTTCCTCAATATCCAAGGCGCCAATGGCACAATTACTAGAGTCCCTTAAGTATGTTATACCTGCGGCCGCCGCATTCTTAGTGGCTTGGGTCATAGTATTCTTAACAGATGCCATTATATCACCTGCGGGTACAGGGTTTGTATCTACGGGAGGCGCCACCAGGGCGCTCTATGGTGTTGCAGCCGATGGTTATTTGCCGTCTTGGTTCCTTGAATTAAGCCGTACAAGAATTCCGAAGTGGTCGCTCATTACAATAGCAATACTTGGTGCCCTATACCTACTACCATTCCCGACCTGGCAATCAATAGTTTCGTTCACAACGGTTGGTAGGGTGCTCACGTATATGGTCGTTGGCGGCATAGCCGTGCAGGCACTAAGGAGGACCGCACCTGATCTTCCTCGCCCATTCAAGCTATGGGCTGCATCGGTATTGGCACCAATAGCCACGCTTATGGCATCTCTGGTAATTTATTGGTCAGGGTTTAGTACGGTGTCTAAGTTCTTCCTGGCAGCATTTGTAGGGTTGCCTATTTACTTCGGTTATTATGCATATAAGAGACTGAATGTAAATCTCCCCGTATCATTAACCCTAGGTCTTGTCGATGCCATAGGCATAGCCGCAGCTTTTTCACTCTTTTATAGCCTGACCAAGGGATTAAAGGTTTATAATGACATGGGCCTATTGATATACGTCGTTGTCACGGCTGTGTTAATATACGTTAGTATGGCCATGCTTTATAGGCTGGGCAGTGATTACTTAAGGAGGGAGTTCAAGGCTGGTGTTTGGCTACCAACGTACATGATTGTAATAACAATACTCTCTTATTATGGCTCCTTCGGTCTGCATAAGATAATACCGTTCCCAGTGGATACGATAATCGCCGCAATAGTAACGTTAGTATTCCATTACTGGGCTGTATATAGTGCATTCAGGACGAAGGCCATAGATCAGATAATGGAGGGAATGAAAAGGTAACGAAAACCAGGTTGATAGTGGAAATAAAAATTAAATTCTTTATTCAATTCATAGTTTATCGTGAGCGCCAACATGGGTACCAATTACTTTATTGATCTGATGCCCCTTATTCAGGAGGCTTGGGAATTCACTAGGAGGATGGAATCGTTAGGCTACGTTATTAGAACCCCCCTCTATAAATCGGAGCACTTATCAGGTAATGGTTTAAATGTTTACCTGAAGCTGGAGAATCTACAGAGGAGTGGTAGCTTTAAGGTTAGGGGCGTGTTCTTCGCCGTCCATAAATACATGCGTGATGGTTACGAGCACTTCCTAACGGTATCCACCGGTAATCATGCCGTCGCATTGGCATACGTAGCCAGCATATTGAGGGTTAGGGCTACCGTAGTTGTTCCAGAATCAACGCCGAGGTCTAAGGTCGAGGACATGGAGAGGTACGGCGCTGAGGTTATTAAGTACGGTAGGTCATACGTTGAAGCTGAGAGGAAGGCTATCGAGATAGTCTCGGGCAATCCAAGGATTAAGTTCGTACATACATTTAATGACCATTACATAATTGCTGGGCATACAACCATTGGGCTTGAGATACTTGAGGACTTGCCTAACGTCGATGTTATTCTCATACCACTCGGTGGCGGCGCCTTACCGGCGGGCGTCTCCTATCTATTGAGGCATGTCAAGCCTGACACTAAGGTCTATGGGGTACAGCCTGAGAGTGCACCATTTTACGCATTGTCACTTAAGGAGGGTAAGCCCGTGATACTTAGTAATATTAAGACGATTGCTGATGGGCTTGCTTCCAGGCCCGGCGAGATACCCTTTGAGTACATAAGGCGTTACCTAGACGGCGTGCTCCTGGTTAATGAGGGTGATATTGAGAGGTCCATATACCTACTGCTTAAGTATGAGCACGTTGTCGCTGAGGGGGCTGGCGCCATAGCAATAGGCCTATAATAAATGGCGACTTAATTAGGAAGCTTGACCAGGGTGGTTCTCATAACGTGGTTGCCGTGATAACAGGTAGCCATATCGATATAGATAGGTTAAGGAGTATACTCGAGAATGAGAGGATTTACGAAACACACTGACTCAATGCCCTTATTCCCTCCTTTATCGCCTTCTCACTCTCCTTCGCAAACGTTAATCTCAGGTGGTTTTTGCCTCCCTCTCCGAAGGCTGAGCCTGGCACTGCAGCTACGTGGCATTGTCTTAGTAATTTCATGACGAAGTCTACATCACTCATACCGAGTTTTCTTAAGTATGGTTCCATATTTGGGAACATGAATAACCCAGCCTTTGGCTTTACCACCACGGTTTCTGGTAGGTGTTCCCTTATGGCTTTATACATGGTCTCCATCCTCGACTTGTAAATCGGCAGAGTCTCGCTTAGGTACTTCTCCTTGTACTTCCTCAGGTATAGTAATCCGACGTACTGGGCAGGTGTCGGTGGGTTTAGGTTTGTGTACTGCTTAACCCTGTTGAAGACCTTCATGAAGTCTTCATGTGCTATTACGTAGCCCAGTCTCCATCCTGGCAGTGCTGGTCCTTAGAGAATGTGTTTAGGGCTATCACATTCTCTAGGCTGTACCTAATGGCATATGTGTGTGTTCCCTCGTAGTACAGGTGCTATATGCTTCATCGTAGATGAGAAATGCATCGTAATCACGGGCTAGGTCAACCAACAACTTAATCATTGAGTCGCTGAGGACCCTACCCGTTGGGTTGTCCGGGTTTACGGCTATTATCGCCTTAACCCTCCTGCTCATCACAGCCTTAACATCCTCCTCACCAGGCTCCCAACCAAGCTCCTCCCTAGCCCTAACCCTGACCACCCTACCGCCCAGGTAATTAATGACTGGCTCATACATTAGGTATGTTGGTCGAAGAGTATGACCTCATCACCATCATCAATAATCGTCATGAACGCCGCCAATATAGCCTCGGCAGAACCTGCCGTGACAGAGACATTACTACTGCTTATCTTAACCCCTGAATACCTCGAGTAGTCCTCGGCTATGGCCTCCCTTAACTCCACAATACCACTACTTGGCGTATACATGCTATACTCAAAGGGTCTCTCAAGAAGCTCCTTCGTAAACTCAAGAAGCAATTCCCTACTAGGTGGAAGACCGGGCTGGCCAATATGGAAACTATAGACCTTAATACCCGACCTTTCAAGTTTAACAACCTCCTCATTAACACCCCTAATGGCGGACCCTGGGAATGCACCGCTCCTCTTCGAGATCCTCACGGCACGTAGGAAATAGCACGTGTTTATAAAGGTTACTCCTGTTAAATATATATCATTATATTTTACTCATAATATCTATATATTTCAAGCCACTTCCTGTTAGAATTATCACGACATCTTCATCATCACCTAGATAATTATTCTCCCGCAACTTAACATAACCTGAAAGGGCTATTGCGCTACTTGGCTCAACGATAAATCCCCTCCTTAACAGGAACTTCCACGACTGAAGAAGTTCATCATCGGTAATCACCAATACATCGCCATTACTCCACCTAATTGCCTTAACCATCTGCTCAATCCTTGGCGGATTAGATACCCTTAATGCATCGGCGAGTCTTGCGGGTTCCCTTACATAATCGCCATGTATCTTCTCATAGAGACTTGCAAACCCCTGGGCCTGCGCAGCGTATAGTCGCGGCACTTTATTAATAAGGCCGAGACTTAGTAACTCGTTAAAGCCAATCCATAGGCCAAGGAGTAAGGTGCCTGCTGACGTTGGTAAGATTACGGCGTCAGGGGCATGCCCCAGTTGATCAAGTAATTCGTATGCCAAGGTCTTCGTGCCCTGCAGAAACCAGGGATTCCACGCATGCCCAATATATGCTTCGCCGGGTCTCACAGACTCTATGGCTAACCTACCCGCCTCAGCCCTGGATGAGGCCTCGATTAATTCAGCCCCTAGTGATCTTATGAGACTCTTCTTCCCCTCAGGCGCGTCCTTGGGTACATATATTCTAGCCCTAATGCCAGCCGCAGCCGCGTAAGCTGCTATGGATATACCGGCATTACCGCTTGAGTCTTCGACTACGGTATTGGCGCCAAACTCCAGGGCTTTAGATACGGCGACGGCAGAGCCCTATCCTTAAATGAGCCAGTTGGATTGAGGTACTCAAGCTTTAGGTAGGTATTTTTGCCGAGAAAGCTGGCATTAATCAATGGCGTATAGCCCTCACCAAGGGTAACCACAGGCCTTGCCGGTATTACGCTGGAGAATCTCCATAAATCCCTACGTTCACTAAGTGTAAGTTTCAAGCTATCAATAATCAGGTCAAGTGGACCACCACATTTAGGGCAGCGCCAAAGCCATGATGATGCCTCAGTTGTATAGCCACACCTTGAACACCTGTACCATACCTTCATACATTAATTCATTAATTCTTAGGATTAAATTAACTTTTCGTAAATTACGAATTCAACGTTATGCCTTAATCATGGACGTAAATAAACCGATCATGCCCAACCCTCTTTACGAAGCCATACCTCATAAACTGCACAACCTCACCATTAGCCACTTGCTCCACGGCTGGTTCCGCAAGCCCCGCATCCTCAATAAGCTTCAAATCTTCAGGCCGTAAAACCCTTATTGGCAATCCATTGGGTGGTACCCATTGAATTATTGGTGCATTGACCCTCCTCGCACTCTCGAGATCCCTACTATGCACCCGCGCAATTAATTGACCCTCGCCCTTACTAGCTACCTCGATGTTTATGAGCTCCATCAACCTAATTACCGAGCCGACGCCAGCCTTGTCATAGTCTGATCTGCCTATGAAGACCATTACCTTATCATCGACTGGTTTCAGGGTTATTGTCCTAAACCCACGCTCCGGGTATGATGGGTGCATTGGTAACTTGGCCGTTAATTCCTCGGTGATCCCCTCAATGATTACCTTCACCGGGTCTATCACTGCCATGTACCTATTCGCCCTTGGTTCAATAATCTTCCTATTCTCTGCGAATAGGTTTGCCGAGGATATTGTGGCATCTGTCGGCTTGACACCAACCTGGAGTATCACGTTCCAAATGGCCTCGGGCTGAATACCCCTATTCCTGAGCCCCGCCAGTGTTGGTAGCCTTATATCGTCCCACTTAATGCCCAGAGACTTGAGCTTGGTCTTGCTTAGTGTCATGCCCACGATCTTTAACCTACCGAAGTGTATGGCCTCGGGTTGTTCCCAACCCATGTGCTTAAAGATAAATGACTGTTTAACCGTGTTCACGGAGTGTTCCTGGGCCCTAAGTATGTGGGTTATGCCCATTAAATGGTCGTCGACAGACACGGAGAAGTTATACGTTGGCCAAACAATGTATTTAGAGCCAACCCTCGGGTGTGGGTACTTAGTCGTGTCTATGATCCTCATGGCAACCCAGTCCCTAACACTCGGGTCCGGGTGCTGCAAATCAGTCTTTATCACCATGATGGCCTCACCCTCCCCATAGCGTCCCTCAAGCATCCTATCAAAGAGCTCAAGGTTAATGCTTGGGTCAGCATCCCTATTCCTGCACGGCTTACCTGTTGCCTTAGACCTCTTCCAATCATCTGGTGTGCATTCCGTGTCCTTTGCGGCAACGTATGCGCCACCCCTCTCAATAATTTTCTTGGCAATGTCGTAGTAAATCCCCATTCTATCCGACTGTACGTACTCCTCATCCACTTGATACCGAGCCATCTCAGGTCCTCCTTAATCGCATCGTAAGCCTCAGGAAGCGGTCTCTTCGTCCTTGGGTCAGTATCCTCAAACCTAAGTATGAACTTCGCCTTCCTACCCAAGCCCTCATACTTCAGCTTATAGGCGTAGTTTATTATGGCTGGCCTGGCACTGCCAGGTGGAGTACGAAGTCTGGGTTTGGTGCGAATCTTAGTGTTATCACCTCGTACTTACTATCATTGGGTAGTGGTGGTAGGTCCTCAATCCCCTTCCTATACGACTCAACTCTCCTCTCGCCAAGGGCCTCGGGCCACCTACTCATTAGTAAATTCCTCTGCTCATCAAGACTCAGGGAGTTCACGTAATCAACCACCTCCTTAACAATCTGGGCAACCTCCTTAGCCATTGACCTAAGTGACGGGTCCTCAGCGAATACCTTAGAAATGACGGCATTCATACTTGCCTTTCCATTAAACTTCACGGCATTAACCAACGCATGCTTCAGGGCAATGTCCCTAATCCTATCCCTATCCATGGGCATGTTAATCAATTAAGCAATATTTTTTTAAGCATACGCTAGGCAACCATACTATGAGCAGGGTATCCCTACTCATAGGTCCAATCAAACAGTTAGTCACTGCTAAATCCATGCCCTGGAGGTATGGGGATCCCGTGCTAATACTTGAGGACGCCGGTATTGCGGTTGATGGTGATAAAATAGTCGATGTTGGGTCGTGGGACTCTATAGGTAAGAAGTACGAGGCTAAGTGCCGAGTACCTGCTGAAGGGTCCCTAGTGACGGCGGGTCTCGTGGATCCTCACACGCACTTACTCTTTGCTGGTTCCAGGGAGGATGAGCTTGAGCTGAAGCTTGAGGGTGTTTCGTATGAGGAAATACTCAGGAGGGGCGGCGGTATTTACAGGACCGTTAGCGCCACTGTCGGTGCATCGGATGACGAGCTCAGGAAGATACTACTCAATAGGTTATTTGAGGTCGCCAAGTACGGCACAACCACGATAGAGGTTAAGAGCGGCTATGGAATTGACCCAGCCCAGGAAATTCGGCTACTTAGGATAATCAATGATTCAATGAGTAAAGCACCCATCGATGTTGTGCCCACATACCTAGTCCATGTACCGCCCAGGGACATGGGTAGGAGGGAGTATGTAAGTGCCGTTGTTAAGTCCCTTAACGAGGCGAGAGGTTTGGCTAGGTTTGTCGATGTGTTTTGTGATGAGGGTGCATTCACGGTTGAGGAAACCCGGGAAATACTTAGGGAGGCTTCCAGGTTGGGCTTTGGGCTTAGGATTCATGCTGATGAGATCGCCTACATAGGGTGTAGCGACTTAGCTGGAGAGTTCAGTATGGCATCGCTTGACCACCTACTTAACCTGCCGGAGAAGAACGTAAAGGTAATCGCTGAGAGGGGTTCGGTGGCAACGTTACTACCCATAACCGTATTATCACTAATGAGTGGCAAGAAACCACCAATTAGGGCATTGAAGGAAGCCAGGGTACCCATTGCACTTGGTTCGGACTTCAGTCCAAACTCCTGGTCCCTGAGCATGCAGTACGCCATGGAGTTGGCCACGTACTTATTCGGCATGACGCCCATGGAGGTCCTAATGGCATCCACAGTAAATGCGGCCTATAGCCTAGGTCTTAGGGACAGGGGTATTCTACAGCCTGGTTACCTGGCCGACATAGTGATTTGGGACGTGCCAAACTATAGGTGGTTGAGTTATGAGTTGGGTAGGAATAAGATACTCGCCGTTATTAAGGGCGGTTCTGTGCTTGAGTCGACGCCTGCGGGCGTTATGATTAATAAGGAATGTACTCCTTGAAAACTTTATTTACTAATTCCTCAAGCCATTAATGACCATTGATGGGCGTAAACCTGGACCCTGATGAGGAGTACGTGGTAATGCCGTTGAGCATCCTCGAGAGGATCCTTAGGTATGCAATGGTTGTTTGCCAGGAACATTGCCCAGCCGGTAGGGATCCAGCCACATGCCCATACATAGTCAACCTAACTAGGCAGGTTGGGTTAAGTCCGCCACCCTGCATTAACGACTATGGTGAGTATAGACCAGAGACGTTTAGGGTATTGATTAAGGACCTGGAGCGTAAGTATGGCATGGGGATTGAGGATTTCGTGAATATGGTCAGGAGGAGGAAGCCCAGAAGCCTTGAGGAGCAGACAGACTTCATGGAAGCAACGTTCTACCTTGGCGTGCTCAGGGAATTGAGCAACATGAGGAGCATCTATATTACGAGGGGCTCAAACATAAGCATTAGGGAGGCTGTCGTGGTTAAGTAGTGATTACTAGCAATGAGAGTGAGGCTAGACTCGTTATTAGGAATAGCAGTAATACATCACGAACAATCTCCTTCTCCGTCTTCGGCCTTCTCATTACCATCAGCTTGACTAAGGTAATTGGTGATCCAGGTACTTTATTTGCGTGGATAACACCGTCATTGACGATTACCGGCCTCTTCAGGGTTTCCCTGGGCTTGAAGCCCCTCGCCGTTATTACTATTAGGAAGCCATTGACTATGTACGGGAGTGCGGATATAACGCCCTGAGTCCCAGCGTTATAAAGCACCATGAATGCACCCATCATCGCGCCAAGCGCGTAGCTACCAACGTTACCATTGAAGACCTTGGCAGGGTACCAATTGAAGATGGCTAGTGGTAGTACGGTGAGTATGAGTATTAACATTGCTGGTAGGGCATAGCTGAAACCTGCCATGTATGAGATGAATCCACTAACCGCTATTATCATTATTGTTGATGTTGGGACTATACCATTCATCACATCAAGCATGTTGACTGCGTTGGCCATTACGGTGACCGCAAGCATTGAGAGAAATGCAACAACGAAGAAGTTATGGACGTGACCAATCAGGAGTATGTATATGTAGCCGTGAACAACCACGGGTATTATCAACGACGGCACCAATGGTAGGAAGACCCTAACACTAACGGGTAAGCCCCTGAGATCATCGACAAGCCCTATCAAGCCCACTGTTAAGGTCACAAGGCCAAGTGCGAGTAGTCTTGCGTCGTTGATTAAGTACGCCATTAACGTGACGATACCCATGGCAATTAGTATGGAGGCACCGCCAATCTTAGGCACCAAGACCCTGTACGGCTTATGGGCATCCGGCGCCAGCAATTTTGGGTTTCTCAACCTGGATATTGCGTATACCGTAATGAGTGAAGCTACGAAGGATACTACAGCAATTAACACGTAATTCAGATAGGCATTCATAGATTTCGCCTAAACCAATCAATCGTAGCCCTCAACCCACTCACCAGGTCGTACTTAGGTTTGAAGCCGAGGATCCTCATGGCTTTGCTAACATCTGGATAACTCCTAAATGGCTCGGCAGTCTTCGGTTGCACATTGATTTTTGAGTTCGAGCCAACCAACTTAACAATTATCTTGGCTAGGTCCAGTATTGATGTCTCAACACCAAGCCCAATATTGAAGGCCTGCCCAACAGCCTCATCCTTCCTGAGCGCCAGCTCTGTGGCGTCGCAGAGGTCCTCCACGTAGAGGAAGTCCGTGGTATCAACACCACCATTATTCACCACCAGGTCCTCGCCCCTCAGCGCCCTGGCTATGAATATACCAACAACACCATTATCATATGGTCCGTAGGGCTTCCACAGCCTGAATATCGTCACGGGGACCCCATGAACGACATGGTAAGACATCGATACCGCCTCAGCCGCAACCTTACTCCAGCCATAACCCTCAAAGGGCCTTAACGGGTCATCCTCAGTGACTGGCAACTTAGCGGGCTTTCCATAGACATTCGATGTTGAGTAAAGCAAGAACCTAGCATTCAACACCCTCGCGAGCTCTAGCATGTTTATTGTGCCAACAACATTGACATCAAGGCCCTTAAGCGCTCCCGCATTTGTAAATGACCTTGGGTTTGGATATGCGGCCAGGTGAATAATTGCGTCAAAGCCCTCCTTAGAGAGATTAATTACATCATCCTCCTCGTTATATCGATCACGTAATCCGTAGACTCCGCCTTAACTATGTCCAAGCCCCTGACCTCGTGACCCCTAGTCTCATGCAATTAACTATGTTCCTGCCCAGGAATCCCGAGGAACCAGTCACTAAAATCTTCATCGAACCACCGACTACAGGTTTGCCTTAATATTAATTACCCACTGAAGTCTTACCTGCCCTCAACTGTGAGTCTCCTTATCTCATTTATTATGAGCGTAGTTGGATCCTCCATCCTGTTCAGTATGGAGCTCGTATCAACACGCTCATTGTCTGCCTTAAGAATTGAGTCAAGCACCACCAGGCAATCTTCATCAACACATCTATAAAGTGGTAATCCCTTACTCATCAGATAATCATCGATGTAATAATGCTGAGGGAAGTAACTAATGGCCGGTGTACCAAGTAATGCGGCCTCATGGGCCATCGTTGAGCCACCTGTTATCACCAGTCTTGCGTGCCATGATAGATCAAGACCATCCAGCTTCATGTTTCTCGGTATTATTAACTTACCAAGCTTGAGAAAAAGCCCTAACTCGGACTTTATCAATTCCTCCTGGTATGGATACCTCGGGAACATCACCACGTAATACCCTCTCTCAAGAACCTTCCTAGCCATCCTAATTAATAGCCGTGATTTATCACCATAACCATAGTAGGAAGCTCTTGCCTCCTCAAACCTAATGACGACAAACTCCTTACTCCTAAGCCCAAGCTTGTTAATAGAGTCACCAGTTGGTTTGAACCTATTTACCCACATGAGCTCAAAAACACCGTCAAATGCCCTGACCTTATCAATCTCAGCACTGGGTATGTACTTGGCCCACTCACTCATTGGTATTGCTGAGGGCACTATTACTGTGCTGGCCAATGGCAGGGTCAGCTTATTAACGAAGTACGAATGGGCAGTATCCGTTAACGCTATTATTGGCTTACCAAGACCAAAGGCAACCCTAACGGCATCCGGCGACGTCAACGATACATGAACATCAAAGTCCCTAACCACATCAAGCAATGCCAACTGCCTCTCAATACCCCTTAGCAACTTCTCCCTAGGCTCTCACCATGATAGCCAACGCACTCATAATGCAGGTTAAACATGTCTAAAACCTCCTCCACATAATCGTACTTCCTACACGTTATTACAAAGTCTATACCACTCCTCCTACCCTCCATGCTAAGCACGGCGGCAATCCTAGCTGCTTAGCCGTTAATGCATCAAACCATGCCTTAATAACCATTACTTAAAGACGCAGTTAATAGGTATATTTTAACTTTCAGGTTTAATGCGACGACCACCAACAAGACTTACGTATTCACCTAACTTTACACACTTATCGACCTCCTCAAGCACGCCCCTAGGTAGGTTTATGGAAACCACTGCTATGTTTAGGCTGACCTTCCGCGATATTCGCACCGCCCACGAATATCCTCAACGGGGTCCTAGAAAGAGGCGATCCACAGACTGGACAATGATAACCCCAATACCTGAGTACCTCATCGATGCTCTTGAGCTGGTGGTCGTTGTAAAATACGAAGCCGCATGAATGGCACTTAATTATAATCGGCATCATGAATGCTCATCGTAATTATTTTATAAAAGTTACTACCATTATTCCACATATGTTACTGATATTTTACAAGTATTATATAAATAACATGCATAGGATATCTCACTGATTAAGCCAATTAGTAATCACTCATGGATGCCCATGGTTAAGCCGGTATATGCATAAACTAACCCGTCGAGCTCGTCAAGTGTTAAGTATGGATACCTAGTTCTAAATACATCCTTCTTCCCATAAGCCATATCCTCATTAACAACCCTAATCTTAACATCAACATCCCTTAATGACTTCACGAAATCCCTAACAAGTCCCGATACGCCGGGGCTCGTACCAATTATTAAATTTATACTTGACCGCCTAGCCAGTCTCCTTATCATCCTAATGAGCCTTACGAAGCTGAGTGTTACGTGGATTAAGGGCACATCATTCGCAAGTATAATGGCGCCACACCTAGAATTACCAATGTCAACCCCAACATTCAATTCATTAAGGCCTAACCCATTAATTACCGATTCAATTAAGTCATCAACACTCGAACCACTTAGTACCATTACCCTGGGACAACGAACTAAATCCGCCATATACCTCTCGACAATCACGAAATCAAGCCCCAGGCAATCCCCCTCGCTACCAACGTACCTTAACGCGACGTGTTCAGGAAAGACGAGTTTCCTAAGTAGGTTCCAGGTGGATGACCTACCGGCAAAGCCGAGTTTAAAGCCATCCACTGGGCTTATGTGAAACTAAAGACATTATAAATCTTACATGTCAGATTAGGTATATGGAGGTTGTGCCAATAGCCGAGGAGAGCCTTGGGGTTAGGTCAATGGCAATGTTTGTGAGGACGAGGGATCTATCAATACTCCTGGACCCTGGGATCAGCCTATCGCCAAATAGGTACGGCTTACCGCCACATCCCCGTGAGTTGGAGAGGGTTAGGGCTCTGAGGAGTGTTCTGGAGAAGTATGCGGAGGAGACTAATTACGTGTTCATAAGCCACTACCACAGGGACCACTTCACAGTACCGTACCAAAGCATTTACATGGGTACGACAAACGATAGTTACAGGAAGGTATACAGTGGTAAGGTTGTGCTTATGAAGTCGCCAGATGATGAGAACTGGAGCCAGAGGAGGAGGTATTACGGGTTAAGGAGAGCCATTGAGGGTATTGCGAAGGAGTTGGTGTTTGTGGACGGTAAGGAGTTCAATATAGGCTCAACGAGGCTCGTTATATCGCAGTCACTGCCGCATGGTGAGGAAAACGCTAGGACGGGTAGGGTGGTGGCAATCACGATAATCGAGGATGATGAAACATTAACCTTCATGCCGGATGTTGAGGGGCCGGTCTCGCAATCAGCCATTGACTATGTCATGAGTATGAAACCTAAAACATTAGTGGTTGGCGGGCCACCGCTGTATCTATCAAGGAGGGGTTTTGGCGAGGAATACGTGAGTAACGCCTTAAGGAATCTCACGGCAATTCTAAGGGCGGGATTCCTCAATAGGTTAATCATAGCCCATCACACGTTGAGGGATTTGGATTGGAGGAATAAATTGAGGGCGTTATTCGAGGAGGCAAGTAGATTGGGAGTTTCGGTAATGACGTATGCGGGGCTGCTTAACCGTGAGGATGAATTGCTCGAGGCAATGAGGAGGGAGTTATACGCGAGGGAGCCGCCACCCAGGGATTACCTAGTGCAGTTCAGGAGGGTTAGGGATGAGGGTGAGGATTGATTATCTTAACCTAGCCCTAGTCAGTGGGTGCTTGGTCTGCCATGAGTAGCGCCTAATCCTCTTAGACCTACCCCAGCCACAGGCTGCGCAGTAGCCCTTGACAGGGTTATACGCGTGCCTACCACACCTAGGGCATCTAATGTGTGTCCAGCCCCTATTCATCTTACCAAAGCTTGGCGTACCCTTAACCATACATTGACCACGTTAAGTCCACTGCTTTATAACTTTTGCCGCCTCAACCTAATTAACACGATTTGCAACGCTTTTTATCCTAATTCTATCACCAATTTACCAATAGCATGAGCAATACTGAAATTACAGAGACAAGGATTAGAGAAGCCGTCACTCAATGCCTTAATTACGTGGGTATTCCCATTGATAAATGCCTACTCCGTATTTATAATTGCAAAAACGTTAGTAATGCCCATTACGCCGGCGTTTACGTATTCTTTGATGAATCCACGATATACTACGTTGGCGAGACCGACGACATTGCGCGTAGGTTATCAAGAGAACACTGTGCAGTGCATATAGGTGGTTCCGAGGGTGTTGTTAGGTTCCTAATGTATTACCTAGACCACATCTGTGACTTAAGGGCTGAGTGGGAAAGATTAAGTGTGAGGGACAGGGAGGAATTCGTTAAAGGAGTCCTAAGGAGATTAATTCATGGCCTTGGGATATTCGTGGTAATGTGCGATGATTTGAAGGATGAGACTCACGGTGGTAAGATGGTAAGGAGCAAGCTTGAGGAGTGCTTAATTGAGAAGTTAAATCCTGCATTAAATCCTATAAAGGGGTAGGTGATTTTATTCCTGTATGAGTAAATTACCGCTTGAGGGTATTAAAGTAATTGATTTGACGCATTCCGCAGCTGGGCCATTTGCGACTTACTTGGTGATTTGGGCGCTGAGGTTGTTAAGGTTGAGTCTCCCGAGGGTGATATGACTAAGTCGTGGGGTCACGTGATTGGGGATGGGGTCAGTACGTATTACCTGGCCATGAATAGGAATAAGCATGTGATTAAGCTTGAGTGTATGTGTATACGAAGGAGGAGTTCACGGTTAAGTGTATCTCATTAAATACGTTGATGGTAGCCCTCCGCCGCATCCTTACCGGTCGTCTCGTTAATTATCCTAAACCTATACCTAATCGCCCTGGTCCTGACCTCGTCAAGCCACAGTTCAACAACGGCCGCATCACCCTACGTAGTGGTGCCGTGTATGTTATGAAGAGTTCTCTTCGTGGCGCGATTGAGTGATAATGAAGAATACCATTCATTCTATAGAAGTCTTCCTCAGCCCGCTCCACGAGCCTTAGGAATGATGTGAAGTGGGCGATGCCGGCCGCGTCTGTGTCGACCCAGTAGATATAGTACTTAGCCTTAAATGGCATTTAGTAATAATTACTTAATTATTAACTTATTAAGTATTAACTTGAAGCAGGGGTATGGACTGCGTGCCGGTGCATGTTATTAATGAGGTGATTGATAAATTCAGGGATGCATATGCGATATACGTTTATGGCGGCTCCCTTGATTGTAGTGGTGGCGATATCGATATCGCCGTATTCACAGAAAAAAGTGCCTGGGGAAGTCCCTAGGGTTGGAGATAACGTGGACTTACAAGTCTTTAAGGAACCCCGCAATACCCTGTTCTTCGTCTACGTAATCAAGACTGGCCGATTAATTTATGGGCGCCCCCTCGACATCGACGTGGACTCAGCAATTAGGCATGAGTTGGAGTTGATTGATGAGAGGGAGTTCCTGTTTTTAAACAGTGATGATGAGGTGGTGGCCTGTAAATCCCTTAAGGAGTTATTGTTCTTACTCGCTGCAATTAAGTGCGGGATTAATGAGTCGAGTAATTGGTATAGGATGGTTAAGTGTCTCGGTAGTCTCGGCATAAACGTACCCATTGAGTTCAAGCACTGCCTAAACCCGCCGGATGTGGATACGCTTAGGAACGTGGGTAAGCCCGTGTTGGAGAAGGTCATGCAGGGGCTCAGAACTATTAAGCGGAACCACATCGCTGGGACTTATAGTAATCCCTTTTAAGTTGGCAGTTAATTATTACCCATGGTTTGGTTATTGATTAGCATTTCGAGGGATAGACCAGGGCTTCTTAATGATATTACGGGCATGATTAGGTCTCGGAACTTGAATATAAGGAATATCGTGGGTAATAGCTATGCGATACTCATTGAGGTTGATGGTGAGGTAAGCAACGAATTAATGAATGCTATTGCCGGCGTCGATGGGGTTAATACGGTGAATGTACTGGACCTACCATTCACGGTGCTTGGCTTTGTCCAGGAGAATTTCATGAGGGCATTGGTGTTTTACGTAATGGAAAGGGATCCCGAACTCATTGAGCGGCTTGGCTATGAGTATGGTAAGGAGTTAATGAGATTCATGTTAAGTTCAATGAAGGACTTTAGGGATGCCCTATACTCCTCACTGAGGATACTCACTGCCCTTGGTGTCATAGCCCTAGTCAATGTTCAGTTCATGCCTGGTAGAACCGTGATATCAATAGCAAGGTCCTTCGACGATGATATCGGTATGCCAATGACGAAGGGATAATCAGAGGTTTATTCGAGACTTTAGGCAATGTTAGGCGCAACGTTAAAATTGAGAAGAGGGATTTTTATCGTGATATAATAATTACGTGATGAAAATCCTCACGTGGATGACATAAATTCATCCTTGAACCTATCCCTAAGTATTTTCTTATCTATTTTTCCCGTACTTGTCTTTGGTAGTTCGGCCTCGACTATTATAACTTTATCCGGTATCCACCACTTCGGTATCTCGCCCCTCTCCACGAATTGCGTCAGGTAGTTCTTAATATCGTCTTCCGTAACCCGTTGACCCAACTTTGGTACAATTATCGCTATTGGCCTTTCGCCCCATTTTGGATGGGGAGCTCCAATTACCGCCACTTCACCAACAGCGGGATGGGTACTGATGATGCTTTCTAACTTAACGCTTGATATCCATTCACCACCGCTCTTGATTACATCCTTGAGTCTATCAACTATTATCACGTAGCCGTCAGGTAGCCAAACCGCTACATCTCCTGTGTGGAACCAGCCGTTGCGCCATGCGTTCTTCGTCTTCTCAGGATCATTCAGGTACTCCCTGGCTACCCATGGGGACCAAACCACTAATTCACCCATTGACTTACCATCCTTAGGCACATCCCTATCCTGCTCATCAACAACACGCAACTGAACAAGCGGTATGGGCAAGCCAGTCCTAAGCACTATCTGTTTCTTCTCATCCTCGGTAAGGTTCAGATGCTCAGGCCTTAGATAAGCCATTGTTAGTACGGGAGCGGTTTCGGTCATTCCATAACCAGAGGCAATGTTAATTCCTCTAGTCTTTGCGGCATTATAGAGTCCCTCGGGCATTGCGGAACCGCCGTTACCAAACCTTAACCCGCTTAGGTCGTATTTCTGTGAGTCAGGGTGGGTAAGGAGTAGGTATAGTATTGTTGGTACACCACCCGTGTATGTGACCTTCTCCTCATGTATTAACCTGAGTATGTGGCCCCAATCATACCTACCCGGCAGTACGTACTTCCTAGTGCCCGAAAGCATTACCACGTATGGTGTTCCCCAGCCGTGAACGTGGAATAACGGTATTAATGGCATGGAAACATCTTTAATGCTAACATTATACGGTGGGTAACTCAATGCTATTGTCACTGACATTGCATGGAGCATTAACTGCCTATGGGTGAAGTAAACACCCTTTGGTGGGCCGGTGGTCCCTGATGTGAATAGCATTGTTGCCGGTGTTCTTTCGTCGATTTCTGGGAATTCCCTGAGTGGTTCGTGCTTGAGTAGGTCCTCGTAAGGAATCATCTTAACACCATAATCCTGACCCGGCGACTTACCCCTATCACTCATGTAGATGACGAGTTTTATTGTCTTAATATTGTCCAGGATAGGCTTTATGAATGGTTCAAAGTCATCAATATTTATTATCAAGGTGTCTGGCTTTGCTATATTTAATATGTACATTATTTCGTGCGGTGCTAACCTAATGTTTACTGTGAATAATGTGGCGCCTATTGATGGTATTGCATAGAATAAATCAACATACCTAAGGGTATCCCACTCCATGACAGCAATCTTGGAGCCAAATTCCCATGGCTTACCCGGTTGCATACCTAGATCCATTAGTGCTGCTGCCACCCTGCGAACCCTATCAGCAAATTGAGCAAAGGTCACCGAAACCCTAGAACCACCAGGAGGCCAATAAACAACCTCATTATTAGGAAAGGCGTATGAGGCCCAGGTAAGTATTTTATCAACTGTCAATGGATAGTCTCTAAATCCAGTGATTTCCTTGACTTCTTTGGCTTCTTTCTGTACCTGTTCTTTCTGTTCTTTTTTTACCACCTTTCCAAAGCTTTAATTTTTTTCATGCGTTGTCGATTGTAAAATTATTTATAAATGTTGGTATTAAATAACCTATAAATATATTAGGTATTACTATATTTTTCTATGAAATATGCTTCATTACCCTGGTTCATGCCATTATTTAATAATGGTTAGATAATATCTTTCTATCTCTCCTTTTTAAGCTATTGAAAGGCATTACTATTTTTAATTGGAATTCTACCTCTATCAATTAATGTGATTTACCTCTTGGGCAGGTATACATTACTTCCTATAGCCAATTCCATGGCATCTATAAAGAGTTCTGTAAAAACAGGGTGTGAAAATACGAGTTCCTTCATCTCATCGAGGGTTAAACCCTTCTTAATGGCTATTACCGCCATATTAACAATCTCCGAGGCCCACGGCCCAGCCATGTGAAAACCAACAATCCTCTTACTAGCCCTATCAGCCACAATCTTTGTCCAGCCATAGGGTTTATTATATGCAATGGCCCTGTAATTTATGGCATTCGGCATCTTAGTAACGATGTATCTAGGATCATCCTTACTTGCCACAGCACCCACGGAGGCTACCTCAGGGTCTGAAAACACCACCATGGGTATTAAATCATAGTCAATCCTTGAATTCAGACCCGCCGCATTCTCGGCGGCGACGATTCCCTGAACCTTAGCCACACTGGCTAGCATGTACTTACCCGTCACGTCACCCGCCGCGTATATGTTGGGTATGTTTGTCCTCGCGTGGTTATCGACCACGACGGCGCCATTCTTAACCTCAACACCAACATCCTCAAGGTTAAGCCCCTCAGTATTCGGAACCCTACCAACGGCAACTAAGACCTTATCAACCTTAACTGTCTCGCCACTGGATAAACGAACAAGCTTATTGTCAGGATCCACCTCCGTCACGGACGTCTTAACCCTAACATCAATTCCATACATCTCCCTCATGATTCTATTGGCAAGATAATCACCTAGCTCTGGGTCTGGGAATGTCGGTAATAACCTATCCATTACTTCAACAATAATAACCCTAGAACCAAGCTTGTGAAGCAGCGTCCCCAACTCAACGCCTATTGCCCCACCACCCACAATCAATATGCTTTCTGGAATTGAATCAAGGGAGAAAAACTCATCGCTAGTTATGACGAAGCCCCTCTTCAACCCCTGTTCTATACCCTTTATTACTGGTATCTTGGGTTTAGAACCAGTCGCTATTAATATATTCTTAGTCTCGATTACTGAGTCGCCGACTTTAACGGAGCTTGACGATGCTAATCTAGCCTCACCGAACAGGACTTTAATGCCCCAACTCGGGAATACCCTAAACATGTACCACGCATTTATCTGATTAATTAATTGATCCTTGGCCTTAAACATCACCTTTGCATCAAGTTTTACATTGGCAACCAGCCCCTCACCGGCAGGTACTTACTTAATTCATGGTAATGATCAGCTATGTATATTAATTTCTTCGTTGGCACACAACCAACGTTCACGCATGTTCCGCCCGGCCTATCCCTGTTCTTCTCTATAATCAACACCTTAAGCCCCAACTGCGCAGCGCGTACTGCAGCGTCAGCACCCGCAGTTCCCAAGCCTATGATTACGAGGTCCCACTTCGTGCTCTCGGCCTCTTTGCCCGTGATCTCAACACTCATTTAGAACCACCCAGTAATGACCTTAGGGTTATCTCCACAGACTTCCTAACAATGACTGTGCACTTCTTCCTCTGTTCAGGTGATACCAGGTCAAACCTGGGGTTTAGGTCTTTACAGTTTGGCGACCCAAACATGTTCACGAACTGCTTATAAACATCCGCAACCTTATTATGAAGCTCAATGTGATGCGCTATGAATGGCTCATTAACCTGCTTACCACTCTTCTCCTCATCTATCTTCCTCTTCATGTAGATGCTCACGGCTGCTATGGAAGCCCACAGGGCGCCACAGAGGTGTCCAGAACCACTTAAGCCACCTGCAAAGCCTATTGATGCGGCTAATAATTCGGGTGATGCCTTAATGTTTAGTGCTTCGAGTAGAGCTACGAAGGGTGAGTATGCGCAGTTCTCCGTCTCGATAAGCAATTGTGTAGCCCTTTCCTTGGCGTTCCTAATCAATTTCTCAAGTTCCTCATTATCCACCGCCACCACCCCTCTCCTTCCTTATCCTCTCATCAATTTCCTTGAGGAACCTATCGTATAGGTGCCCAATCACTGGTATGGAGTTAAAATCAACCCTATAGAATATGCTGGGCATTGGTGGGTAAACTATGAAGTTCGACTTGTTCTGTTCCTTAAGTGCATCAATAATATCGCCCAATAGGCTCGCTGGGGTGACAAAGAGCATTTCATAATCCTCCACATGCCCAACAATCCTATCGCCATAACCAGGTAATGCAAGCCTTGGCTTGCCGGTGAGGATTGTCTCAACAACAGCCGTGTCTGAACCAGCCTTACCACTGGCGCTCAATGTGACCTTCTCACCACTAACGTAAACATAAGCAGTGACTAACTTCACCATTTGGCCAGGTGTTCCATAAATCATCACGACCTGAGGCTCGTAGATAACATTATCCAGGGGCATTGTTAGTAATGCCTTATACTTACCCACTGGTAGCCTTGGTAAGCTATTGTCGAGCGCCTTACCAGCCTCTTTCGTCCTTGTGTAGAGACCGTAACTAAGACTACCATCGAGGAAATAGTCAGGCGGTTCGGCAAACCCAAATATTATTATTTCACCAGGGCATGCCATATCCTCCAACGTAGCCGCCATGCCCATGTCATAATACCTAGCCGCGGCGGTCATCTGGCAAAATGTCAACTTCCTACGGAAATGCCTGAGAGGTCGAAACACACTAATACCAGCCTCGTCGGGGTCCCTATCAATTAATGCAACACCAACGGGCTTCGTTCTCAACCTAAGTATTTCCATCAAATCATTTGAATAACGTCTATACCTCTCAAGAAGTTCTTGAGAACTTATGGCCATTAGTGATAAATCATTTAATAGTTTATAAATAATATAGGTATATAATTTATATATTTACCGTATTTCATATAATTTATGTCTAATACTTGGGTGTTCTTCTACGGTGATAGGAATGGCATAGTCAGCGCGAATTCCTGACTATTGAATACTCATTGGTGTTTTAGACTGTAAAAGGTAAGGCTATATGCATTGCCTATAAAATACTCATCAACTTTCACACTCTTTTAGAACAACCATGCTAAACTAATTTTCCACAATATATTGTGAACATTTAATTAACTATTAATTAACTGTATACAACGTTAAAGATTTTTCTTTCTTATCACATTAGAAAATAGGGCATTTGGTTGGGGGTAAATTATGAGTAATTGAGTATAGATATCTCTTACCATTGTAAACATAAAAACACGATAAAAGTTAAATAATTTACTTATTTCCTCTACGTGATATGCGTTCAGCGTTCTTTACACCAGCCGTAATCTCAAGCTTTTTTGAGGCGCATGTGGTATCAGAGAATGGAGAGCCAATACTCGATCCCTTACGAGTAGGGGCAAGGGGTGGTGGAATGGCGATTACGGCTGGTATCAAAACATATGTAAGGGTTGAGCCCAAGAGTGGCCCTATATCTATTGAGGTGAGGATTAATGGTGAGCCTAGCGATGCGAGGACTACGAGGGCTGCCGTGTCTATGGTTCTTGAGAGATTTGGAATAACAGATGGGCTGCGTGTAATAGTGTCACATAGACTTGATGTGCCGACGGGTGCTGGTTTTGGGACGAGTGCCTCAGGGGCAATGGGTGCCGCGCTTGCCCTCTCTGCCGCACTTGGAAAGCCACTGCCTATAGTGGAGGCTTCGAGAATAGCGCATGTGGCGGACGTGGTCTCTTTAACGGGTCTAGGCACGGCCGAGGGATTGGTGGCCGGTGGTATTGGGCTAGTGACCGAGCCGGGTGCGCTTTGGATAGGCAGGTTCGAACGAATTCCATTTAACCGCTCACTTTACGTGGTCTCGCTATACTTTGGCCCAATTGAAAAGTCGAGTGTCCTAAAATCCCCAGACATATTAGAGCGTGTGAATAAGGTGGGGGCTGAGACCATGCGTCGTGTAATGGCTAATCCAAGACCTGAGACATTACTACGTGAAGCTAGGCGCTTTGCAGAGTTATCCGGGATTGGGGATCACGAGTTGCTCTCCATAGCTGATGAAATGACTGCAGCCGGAGCAATTGGCGCCACTCAGAATATGATTGGGAAAGCCGTGCATGCGGTTGTTCATAAGAAGCGCCTTCCTGCCGTAGTGAAGGTAGCGTCAGAATATGGCGGCTCTTTAATAGTATCTAGGATTTATGATGGAGGACCAAAGCCCCTGGTAATGGTGTGAGGTAGGCCTATGTGCGCCACAAGGCTTAACAAGGTTCAGTGGGGTATTGTCTTAGCCGCCTGGGCTGGGTGGCTCCTTGATGGTTACGTCTCAATAGCCTATGCCCTAGCTGCATCGATAATAAGCCGCTCTTCTTCCAAGTCTCAACCCACTGGCAGCTTATAGCAACCTATCTGGGGTTCGCCGCCAATGGTGTTGCCAGACCATTAGGAAGTGCCATCTTTGGGAATTACCTAGGAGATAAGTTGGGGCGAAGGACTATGTTGGTTATTACAATCATGGGTTTCTCCATCTTGGGCGCCTTAAGGTCGGTACTTCCTACTTATGCCCAAGCCGGCTTGTTGGCGCCAGCTTACTATTTATGATACTTTTCATAGAGGGTTTATTCGCTGGTGCTGAGTATGGTGGTGGTACTGCATTGAGTATGGAATCCGTACCGCCAGAGAAAAGGGGAATAATCGGATCCTTTGTCCAAAGCGGATTTGGAACTGGTTATTTCATTGTGGCATTGGTTTTCAGCGCCCTTTCAACCTATTTTGGCTCATCAATGACCTACATAGGATGGCGTGTCCTCTTTGCAACATCCATCATACCGGGGCTAATAGCTCTTGTTCTCAGGCTTTCCATTCCGGAGTCACCAGTATTCGAGGATATGAAGAAAGTTGGGCAAGTGGAGAGGGTACCGCTGGCCCGACTTATAAGAGAGTCTGGGCGCGATCTAATGATGGCGCTCATGATAACCACCGGGCTCCTCGCTGTAAATGGAATAACCTTCTCCCTTTACCCAACTATTCTAACGAAGTACGCAAACATTGGCGAAACTGAGATGGGCCTTATAGTGGCAATTGTGAATTTGGTCTCCCTTTTCGGTGTATGGTTTGGTGGGTCACTGGTTACTTACTTGATAAAGGGACGTAAATTAGCGATTTTAGTTTACACAATAGCATTTGCGGCCATTATATATCCCACTTCCCTCGCAGTGTTGTATGGAGGCTGGGCAGGCGCATTGATTGGCGCTGGCGTGCAGGCATTTGTTGAGGCCATGATCTTTGCCCCACTACCTGCATTCCTCTCTGAGGTCTTTAGTAAAAGATATAGGGCATCAGGTGTGGGCGTGGCGTACAATGGTGGGTTAATAGTGGGTTCCTTTGCAATACCAATCACGCTAGCCATTTCTGGGTATCTCGGGTTCCTAACTGCCTGGGTGTTAACGATGTTTATATGGACTGTGCTTATACTAATTGGGATTTCGTTCTCAAGGGAAACGTGGGTCTCAGAGGACCTCATACTTAAATAACCTATGTTTCCGAAAATACCTCTTGACTTATGTATTTCTCCAACAATTGCTTAAAGGGAATTACCACATCCCAGCACTACGGTTGTTTCTTTCGAGACGTATCCTGGTAATAGACCCTAAGTTATGCCGTATGAAATGCTTATAAAGCCCAGCACTAACCGTGCTTGATGCCTAGGGTATTCGATATTGGTAGGGTTTGCGTTAAGGTGGCTGGCAGGGAGGCTGGTAGGAAGTGTGTCATTGTGGATATTAAGGATGAGAACTTCGTAATAATAACGGGGCCCAAGTCCCTGACCGGCGTTAAGAGGAGGGCGGTCAACGTTAAGCATATCGAGCCGACCGAGTACAAGGTAAATATTAAGAAGGGCGCCAGTGATGAGGAGGTTCTCAAGGCAATTGAGGAGCTAACCTGATCGATTACATGAAGCAGGTTGTTAAGCCGAAGCTGTCAATGGTGCCAACACAACAGTGAGGTCAGTCGGTTCATCCTCTTCATCAATCCCGTTATCGGGGCTCACTCATCACCTAAGGATTAAGTCATTTCTCGGCTATTTATCTTTAATTCTATAATTCCATATTGATTAACTACCTAGAGAAATTCTTTGACCTCGCTTGGGTCCTTCGCATGCTCAGCGGCGACTCTCTCATTCAATTCAACGCCAAGACCCGGCCTCTTTGGTGGCGTTATGTAGCCCTCCTTAATGATCATGCCCTCCTTAACCATGTCAGGCCACCAGGGTAAGTCTATGGCGTGCCACTCAATGGCTATGAAATCCCCTATCGTTGCCGCCACGTGGGCGTTAGCCATGGTACCTATTGGGCTTGATATGTTATGTATTGCGACGGGTATGTAATACTCCTCGGCCAGGTAGGCTATCTTCTTCATCTCAAGCAGGCCGCCAAGTCTCTGGACGTCTGGGTGTATTATGTCCGTAGCCCCCTTCTCAATCAACTCCCTGAACTGCGATAACCTGTAAAGCTTCTCGCCAGTGGCTATGGGCACGGGCGACTTCAGCCTCACCTCCCTCATGGCATCAATATTCTCCGGCGGTACTGGGTCCTCGAACCAAAAGACATCGTACTTAGCCAACTCCCTGGCTATGGCTATAGCCGTCGGCACACTAAATGCCCAGTGCCCATCAATCATTATGTCAACGTCATACTTAACAGCATCCCTGACGCCGCCTATGAATGAGGTTACGAACTTAACAATCCTCATGCCGAAGGTCCTGTCAAACTCAGTCTCCATCATGTTCTCCGGCACGTCAACATCAAACTTTATGTACCTAAATCCCATGCCTATAGCCTCCCTAGCCCTCCTTACGTAATTCTCAACGTTATAAGCCACCTCGGTGCTGGCGAGCTCAACCCACCTCTTGCCACCTGTCTCAATAATGCCAGCGCCTGCATGTAGGTCGGCGTAGACGGCCACCCTATCCCTGACCTTACCACCGAGCAGTTCATAAACCGGCAAACCCGTTAACTTACCCTTCAAGTCCCAAAGCGCCGTTTCTAAGCCACTAATTGCGTTATTAACCACGCCCCACTCGGAATTTGGTATGTGCTTCCTAATGAGCCTTAGCAGGTACTCAACATTAACTTCCTTACCCCTAATCAACTCCTCAGCCCTCTTCAACACCTCCTTAATCCCAGGACCCCTATGGCACTCTCCATAGCCGATAAGCCCATTACTAAGCTCAACCTTGACTATGGGCCACTCGAAATTCCCCATAACTGTCAATACCCTAACAGACTTAATAGTTGGTTCACTCATACTCAGCTGCCCAATGTATTAATCTTTAATAAGTAATAAGTATTTCATTGGCAGGTAAAGCATTAATAAGTCATTGTGTGTTTAAGTGTATGGAGGTTAATATCATAGGTTTGATAGATAACACGTACCTGAGGCCTTATGGTTCGACTAGGGAGATAGAGGCGTTAATAGAGGATACGGCTAGGTACGGTGCCCATTCAATAACGATTAACCCAGTATTCCTTAGGTATGCCAGGGAGTACATGGCCCGTAAGGGCTATAAGTTCAAGGTGGTTGCCGTCGTTGACTTTCCATTTGGCGCAGGTACCACGGAGACTAGGGTCGACGCCGTAAAACGCTACTCGCAGTACGCGGATGAACTCGACATAGTGGCTCCAATAGGCCTTGTCAAGTCTGGGCTTTGGAGTGAGGTTGAGTATGACATCAATGCCGTGGTTGAGACGGCCCATAGGGAGGGTAAGGTCATTAAGATCATCGTTGAGGACGCCTACACAACCAGGAGGAGAAGCTGGAGCTCTACAGGATTGTGATGCAGTCCGGGGCTGACTTCATAAAGACGAGCACGGGATTTGAGGAGAAGGACTATGCGGAGAAGCTCGGTAATAAGACCGGTGCCCAGATCGAAAACGTCAAATTAATGGCTGAGTTGTCCAGGAAATATAACCCAAGGATTGGGATTAAGGTTGCAGGTGGCGTGAGGACTTACCAGCAGGCCCTTGAGCTGATGAGGCGGCCGAGAGGGAACCTGACCCAATGAGGTTTAGGATCGGCACTAGCCACATGATGAGTATTATCGAGAGCATGAGGGGCATCCACTAGTCGATAGCGAGAAAATTTATAAAATGAGTAAAAATGCCAAGCACCAAATGTCTGAGGAAAACACGGAAAAGGCGACTGAGGAGGTTCAGGGAGAGGCACAACCAACCCAACCAGCGCCACAACCAACGCAGTTACCTGAGATAAAGCCAACTCAGGTTAGTGGGGCTAGGAAGCTTAGGTGGGGTATTGCCTATGTTTACTCTAGCTATAATAACACGATCATAATAATCACGGACTTAACAGGCGCTGAGACCGTGGCAAGGGTTAGTGGTGGCCAGATGGTTAAGGCCGATAGGGATAAGCCAAGCCC
>NZ_BBDM01000015.1 GCF_001316245.1 Vulcanisaeta sp. JCM 14467
GTCTGGCTAGTGCCCATGGCTGCCCTACCCTTCACTATAGTTCCATCAGCTTCTTCAAAGCCGCCCTTCAACGCCTTGAGTACATCATTAATGAACTTCTCGTACTCTTCCTCACTCATCGTCCTCCTAAACACGTCGGGGACTTTGATGGTTATGCCTCAAGGCCCTTTGGCTTCAGTTGAACCGTTATACCGCCGGTGCTTGTTCTATGCGTCTCCAGCGTTATGCGTTCACGATACACGCTTACTCCGCCCTCATTACTCCAAGTAATGATCTCAGCCTTGCCATCTACTATATCCCTGATTAGCTCCTTGACATCACTATCAACGGTTTGCCAGTATCGCCAAAAGTCTTCGTTGTAACTTATGAACTTGTCGACCATCCCTAGGAGGTCATTAACAACATCATCGCTGTACTTTTCTCGTAATTGCGTTTCCAACCTGTCTCTGGCCATTAACCTCTCATCCATCCATTTCACAACCCACCATGAGTCCCAAACCCTCCACCTCAGAATTCGCCTAACAGCCTCACCCAGTAATTCAACGGCTTTGTCTATGGTGTTTTTATTAGCTTCGTCACCACATTGATACTCATTACCGCGTTTAACACCCATGCAGAACCTATTCCTCCTCAATGAATCCACGTTTAATTCACCAAACTCACCCAGAGCACTGGACATACCAATGCGGAAATCTCAACAGAATTAATGAGACACTACACGCGCCTCAACATCAGTCAAGACCACCACACCGAGACTAGAACGCCGCATTTAGCAATCTTGAACGCCAACTCGCACATAAAGCTCTGTGCCGAATTAACAAAAATGAGGATAATGCTTTAAAATTAACATGGATCTTCGAAGGGTTGTATGAAGGCCTTAATCATAGTTGCTGATACGTCATATGAGGGGGAGTACTCAATGACGGTACAGGCACTTAGGCAGTTAGGTATGGAAGTTAGTACGGGGTTGGTAAGTAAGATCGCGAATGTAAACTTCAACATTGACTTAACGGATAAATTAAGCGAGGACGTGCTTAATGGCTATGACGTAGTCGCCTTCATAGGTGGTTACTGGGCTTACTACGCCGCCACTGGTAAGGAAATGCCGGGTAGGATTAAGCCCATGGTTAATAGAGAGGCCTTCGAGAAACTGCTCACCCAATCAATAGGTAGTGGTAAGAAGACAATACTACCGCTGGCGACCCCAGCCTATGCGGCTAAGCTCGGGTTATTAAAGGGTAGGAAGGCGACTGTGTACCCAACCACGGACTTAATAAGCATCCTTAGGAGTAATGGCGTTGATTATGTAAATGAGGATTTCGTGGCTGACGGCAATGTCATAACCCTCAAGAAGATGTCCGTCGAATTCCTTACCAAGGCCCTTAGTAAGTAAATAATCCCTTTTCTTTGAAGTAAATAATTTAGTAAAATGAGCGATGCATCATTGAGGGTAAAGAAATAGTTTAAATTACCCATACACCTTGCCTAAACCGGTAATGGCTTCAGTACAGCGTAAGTCATTGGAGATGTATGAGATACCGCGGATCGTGGTGTTCGGGCCCAACGCCATTGGTAAAGTACCCGAGATATTAAGTAAGATAGGGCTTAATGGATTAAGGGGCCTAATCCTCATAGGTCCTCACTTTGGCAAGCACCTGATTGATAAGCTTGAGTGCAGGATGTGCGACATGGAGGAGATTGATGAGATAGGTCCCGAGAGGATTATTGAGTTATCAAGTAGGTATGCCCACGTTACTGATTATATAATTGCCCTGGGTGGTGGTAGGATAATTGATTTTGGTAAGGCTATGGCATACATAATGAATGTACCCTACGTGTCGATACCGACGATAGCGTCCCACGATGGTATAGCGAGTCCCTACGTATCGCATGTGCTTCAACTCGACCTTAATAAGCATGGAATTGGTAAGGTGCAGAAGTCACCAATAGCGATCATTGCCGATACCTCAATAATACTCGAGGCACCAAGGAGGTACCTACTGGCTGGCATTGGTGAATTAGTCGGTAAGTTAATCGCCGTTAAGGATTGGGAACTTGCTGTTAAGGTTAGAGGCGAGGAATTCAGTGAGTATGCCGCGACCCTTGCCAGGGATAGTGCGTTAATGGTTCTTAGGAATAGGGACAGGTTGAAGGTTCATAATGAGGAGAGTGTGAGGATAGTGGTTAAGGCATTACTCGGTTGCGGGGTTGCCATGGCAATCGCCGGTAGCTCAAGGCCATGCAGCGGCTCCGAGCACCTATTCAGCCATGCAATAGACCTACTGGCTAGGGAGAGGGGGTTTAGGCCGGCGCTGCATGGTGAGCAGGTGGCGCTTGGCGCGATAATGATGGCTTACCTACATGGGATGAAATGGAGGAGGATTAAGTCATTTCTGCAGAGCCTAAACATACCAGTCACTGCCAAGGAGCTCGGCCTTGATAGGGACGTGATAATTGATGCATTGACCATGGCGCATAATGTAAGGCCCGATAGGTTCACAATACTTGGGGCTGGCTTAACGCGTAAGGCTGCTGAGAACCTAGTCGAAATTACGGGTGTGGCGTAGACGGGCATTGCCGGCGATATTGAGACTCTAATAAGATTTAGGGTAAAGGTGGGTGTTTTTGATTTAAAGGGTGAGGTGTTTCATTGCCTGCTTCACGTTGGTTTTACCTCGTCCCTCAGGTCCTTAATAAGTCCGTTCTTCCCAGGTCAGGAGATAATGCTCGAGAGGGTTAAGCTATTGAGAACTAGGAACACGGCTAGTAGGCAGTTCACGATACCGAGGGAGGTCAGGGAGAAGTACGGGATAAAGCCCCTTGACGAGATTGAGGTAATTGGTATAAATCCAGTGAGCCCTTAAATTCGGCTTCGGCATTACTATTATCACTGTGGATCCTAAGTTAAGGAGGGTTTATTCGAGGTGCATTACCGAGGTTGCCCGTGGCCTACTCCCTGACTTGGTTAACGGCGTTTATGACTACCTCATGGTTAATTTGGCGAGTATTACGTATGGGCTTGGAGACCCTAGGGCTTTCCTCGTGAATGTTAGGCTGGCTATTGACTACGGCAAATAGTTATTGCTGGTTACGGATTTACCGTTTCTATTCATGTGGGCGCTGTTGTGTTAAAACGTAAAGTTAGGGATTATGTTAAGGCTGGGAGGGTTGTTGATATGTTGAGAGCTGTGTATGGTGATGGATTCGCCGTTAATGTCAATAAAAGCGGCGAGTGCTTAGATGTCGTAATACCTATGCACGTGTTTGAGAGGTATAGCGACATTAAGGGGCAAGTCATCGAGGTGCTGTGTAGGAGGCTCGAGAAAACTAAGGACGAGAGGAAGAGACGAATAATCACCAAACACTTAAGGCGTCTCGCACCCACAGAGGAGGTGGCCGCGGCGTGTAAATTATGATCCTAATGCAGCGCCCGAGCTACCGGCTATCGTCACGGCAATAGCTTAAGTCTAAATGATTTTTATCAATATGTAACCAAACACGAGACCAATGATTATTGACGTTATAAAGCCCAGTATTAACTCGTTGAAGTACCTCAGGTTTATTATCCTAAACCTATGAGCTGCACCAACGCCAACTAAGCCGAAGGACGTGGTCACGGTGACGGGCATGGGAACCGAGTATATGGTCCCAGTCTCCATTGCCACGAATGAGAATAACTGAACTGTGAAGCTGGTCAATGGGCCTATCGTGAATAGGCTTGTGCTTAGCTTATACAGTGTTCTCCAGCCAATTAATAATACGCCGAGTACTGAGCCAACGATTATTAGCAATAAGCCCCTATAGCTGAAACTTAGTAGTGCCCATAACAATCCAAGGTTGTTTGCGCCGAAGGAGAACGAGAGTAAGAATACCGTGATTATGGATAATGCGCGGTAGGCACCCACGTACCTAAAGGACATCCTTGAAAAGGCGCCCAGTGATTTATAAAGTATGTATGATAGCATCATCACTATTATGGGTAAGGACAACCAATAACTAAGTACGAAGACCGCATTACTCATAATATGCCCTAACGCCAATGTCGCGCCCACCAAACTTGCATATAAGGAGCCTGTTAATGACATTGGAACTCTCATGCCCTCACCAATTATGAATATCACTATGGTAACGGCCATCGCCACTAACGCAACATTGCCACTCACCACATTAGCTCTCATGTAAGTGCCCTGCAACCACAGACCAAGTATGTAACCAAGCAATGCAATTAATAGGGCGTACTTATAATCAATGGATCTAGAACCAACCGCAGCACCTGCATTAGCTGATAAGTTATTCCCAGAGACCAGGAATGACAGTGAAAAGGCCAGTATGTAATCAATGACCAGGGTATACACCATGTTAAGCATGAATAATTACATAATTCCTTTTAAATCCAACCTATGTTAATTACCTGTTCCTCAAGTCATTAATTATTAGTTCAGCAACCCTCTTACCGCTCATTATCATTGAGCCGAATATTGGTCCCATCCTAGGCAACCCATAAACCGCGGCAACGGCCATGCCGGTTACGTAAAGGCCCTCCATGACCCTGCCAGTGTACTTAATAACTAAGTCCTCAGCCACTGAGGCATATGCGGACTTTTCACCAGGCACCTTTAGACCTAGGTCTGGGTTCTTCCTTGCGGCAACCATCACGACCTCCGCATCATGCCCCGTGGCATCAACCACAGCCCTAGATTCAATGAAGAATGGTCCGTATGTATATTGGCCATTTGTATTGATGACCAGTAAACAGCGAGACCAGCTATCCTGGGAGGATTATCCCTAATTATGACATCCTCAACATTAATTCCAAGCAGGAACTTCGCACCGGCATCAATGGCCTTAGTCGCGAGTTTAGCCATCATCTCGGCAGGATCCACGACAAACAACCCATCACCCATGTCCTGAAGCCTAACCCCAAAGTCCTTACTAAGTATGTCAGAAACTGGGTACTCAACCACTATGCTGGGCAGGTGACTGGCTGCACCACCAATACCACCACCAAATGAGAACCTTCTCTCCAACACCACGGTTTTAAGGCCCGCCTTAGCCAGGTAATAAGCTGCCGTCATGCCTGATGGTCCCGCACCAACAATAGCCACGTCGACGCTCGAGTAATCATCAAGTATCTTCAGGGCGCTCCTCACTATTGCACGGGTAATACTTGACTCCGAGATTGAGACGCCAGCCATATAATCACCAGGTTATTAATCATTAATAAGTACATTATAAACATTATGCCAAGGCTAAGCATTATGTTCTTAATGGGCCACGGTCACGATAAATCACGAAATAAAGCCACGCATCAATTAATAAAATGTGCATTACAGAAGGCATTTAACAAGTGCATCATCTATCCCCTACTTATACCTAAAGTAATCATTGAATTCCATATTTCCTAATCAACTCATTAATCCTCATAACCCACCCCTCATGATCAGCCTCCCTCTCTATGCCATTAACCGACTTACTACTAACCACGTAATCCAACGCCAAGGAGCTTGGAACAGTACATCATTCTCCTTCTTAATATGCTGAGTCAAGTGATCAGCAAGTAACCTCAGGTAATTAATCAATGCCTGCCCAGCACCCTCATCACCACCCTCAACCCAGGCCCTAAGCAGCTCACTGCTCATCCTAATTAGGTACCTGGCTATGCCGTGCTCACTGACCATTACGTATACGGGACTACCCTCGAATGGGAAGAGCCTCAGGTTAAGCGTGGGGAATAGTATGAACTCCTCCTTAGCATGGTGGCACTTATCGATAAACGCATCGAAGAATTCAATCAATAACTTAACGTCATTCGGGTCGGGCCGATCAGTATTAATAACCTTATAGAGAACCTTCAACGAGCTTAGTATGACGTCATGATCCTTAACCAGGTTATCAACAACCTCAGCAACATTAACCCTAATCACCATACTACATAAACCCACAAAGCAATAACTAAATACATACCTTACATAACCAGCTAGGTACCGATACTCATAATTAGTATCGTAAAGAGCTGGTTAAAAATATCGAGTACCTCCTAAGAATTAATGGGTTCATCACGTATATCCCTTAAGCATGTCATTGCAGTATGTAAAATGAATAACCTCAGCATTGAGGAAAAGGCCCTCGATGGTGGAAATGTACGCGGAAGTAGCGATATATAGTATTAACAGTAATGGTGTTAAAAACGATCACAGCGATTGTCATTGTGGGATTGAGCGCAGGACTGGCGCCCCGGCCGGGATTTGAACCCGGGTCTGCGGCTCGACAGGCCGCATCCTAGACCGGGCTGAACGACCGGGGCTGTTGTCTCATTTTTCCTGTGGAGTTTTAAACTTTTGCCTATGGTTCTTAACCTGGGCCTGGGTGAAGTCCTCGGGGCAATCCGCCGCGGTCGCCCCCTTTGTGGGTGTGGTCTCGTTTAAGTGCCTGAGGATTCTTTGCCTTGTCTCTTCATCCTCGGCATCCTTATACCTTAAACAGAGCACTGCCGTGATACTCCTCCTCAAATCATCATCCAGCATTACCATCCTCGTTAATGAGTGCCGCGGCACCTCTATAGAAACGTAGATATAGCCATCTCGCCTACGGGTGTAGGTATGGGTATAAACAGTGATGTTGCCGTACTTATTCTTCAACGCATTAACAATCTGCTCCGCTTCCTCGCTTGCCGCATTGCAACGCAGTGAAAACGACCTAACAACATCTACTGTAAACGCCTTCCCTAACAACTCTACGCTATATCTTCCCCTCCTTTTCATGAAGAACATATGTCTCAGCTTTTCCCCATCGTGGAAAGAAGCTAGGAACATCATTACATCGAATAACAAGGGATCTTTAGTGGTGATTGCGTTAAGTGCCGTTTTAGAGAGTTTGGCGGCGTTCTCACCGGATATCTCTAATGTTATGAGTCTTCTATTTCTTCTATAATACTTCAACCCTAACACCTTCAATATATCTTCCCACATATTCATCTCTTCCTCATCCGCACCCACTAATTCTATTCTTGCTTTTTTATTTCCTGAAGGTGGGTTAGCCGAGCCATCACCCAGCACGCCTGCGAACAGCATTACCGCCAAATCATCTACATTATTTACTTGATTTACTTGATCTAATTTCTCACCATCGTATGCAACCAAGTGCCATACAAGTCTCATCCCTTTCTTGCTTACATTAATGCCCTTTAGATATACATATTGTTTCCCTGGGTGTATCATTAACCAAAGTAGTGTTTGCCATAGAAATGCCGTTGTCATTGCTGGGTGGCCCCTCTGAACATACCCATCAGTTCTCATTAACCCCATACCAAGTATCTTTCTCGCCCATTCGGAAATTAAGGGAGGTACCTCGATGTTTAACCCGCCAATACCTTTAATCAATATCTTCGTCGATGCCCTGGTATAATATATCGTCGCATAATCACCCACAATACTTAAAGAGACTTTTCCCCTCCTTATGACTTCATATTTTCCATTTATTAACTCCATAACCTCAGGATAAACCCTCTCCCTATACCATTGCCTAACTTTATCGGTATATTCGATTATCCTCCCAACCGTCTCAGCGAACGCCCTGATATTATCGGCATTCTCCGCGTACTTCTCCGCCAGTTCATTAAGGAAACCTCTAAACCTCGTTAAATCCTCAATCGCCCTATTAAACGTATCATCCACCTCACCCAATCTACTCGTTACTCTCAACCTAACCTCATCAAGCAACCTCTTCGTCTCCTCATCAATGATTTGTGGTATTTGATCATTCATCGCCCTACTTGACGTATTGCCGAGGATTACCTGACCCATCACCCCTAAATTACCAAACCAACTTATATACCAATATCGAAATCGGAATAGAGAACCATGAAGTGACGTACTGCATGATGATAAGTCATAAAACATCGTTCACAATTCACGGACGTAATAGCCATAAGCCATGCATTGCACGGCTTTGTTCTGCCTTAAATGCTATTTTATATGCGTTTTGGTAGCTTTTTGCTATGTATGTGGAGGGTGGTTCTGGTATTATTGTGTTTATTCCATTGAATCGATCCTTGGGTAATGCTTGATTATAAATATTCCCATTAACGAGGAAATAAACAACCAAATCACTTGAATTCTGTTAATCATGGGCAAACCAATAATAAGCATAAAACACACCAAAGTATTCATAATTAGGATTACTTTGCTAATCCTTTAAGGCAAATACAATATCTACAATACAACAGAATCATCAATATTCGAAGACTCCGCAGGAGCTATAGATGTCGGAATTATTAGGTGTGCTTTAATGTTGGGTTATGTGGAGCGGTGCCATTGATTTAGTTATCCGTGGGGGTTGTCCGGCGGTTGGGTAAGTATGGTGAGTCGTGTGATTAATCTATGTATTAGGTGCTAGACCGAGCACGTACATTATCGCACTTTCGGAAACCACCTCACGTCACTAAACGCAAGCGCCATATCCACTAAGCCAACGACGGGCAGGGATTGTTAAAGTATGAAGAGCGTCCCCTATTCTATGTTTCCTCTGTTTCTTGTCTAATTATTGACTGAGTAAACGCTTTAAATTGGCATTTTCCTGTCTTTGGTATGGCGGTGAATACCATGGGTAATAATACAGGTGATAAGGAGGATGAGGAGTTGAGCAGGTTATTGGAGAGGAAGGCGAGGGAGTTTGCTAAGGCTGTAGGTAATGAGCCTGTTGAGTTGAGTGAGGATAATTTTGATGAATTCATAAGGAGTAGGAGGGTTGTGGTTGTGGACTTTTGGGCGCCTGGTGTGCGCCGTGCTTCCTACTTGAGCCGATCCTAAAGGCCCTGGCTAGGGAGATGCCCTGCGTTGGCTTTGGCAGGTTGAATACCCAGGAGTGGCCTGACGTTGCGGCTAAGTACGATGTGATGAGCTTGCCGACTGTGATAATATTTAAGGATGGTGAGCCCGTGGATTTCGTGGTTGGCGCCGTGCCTAAGAAGATAATTGCTGATAAGATAAGGAGGGTTCTTAGTGAGAATTGAAATTATTTGATGAATTTTACCAGGTAATTAACTTACTTAATGTTTTCCTCCCTCTCTATCTCGCCTAATGACTTGTCTAGGGCGTCAATCGCCTTATCAATGTGCTCCTGCTTAACGGTTAATGGCGGTGCAAACCTAATGACATTGCCATTCCAACCGCTGGTCACGAAGAGTACGCCCCTCTTCAATGCCCTGTTAAGGCATATGTCGCTTGTCTCCTTCGTCGCTGGTTCCTTGGTCTTCCTATTCTTAACGAGTTCAATACCAATCATGAGCCCGAGACCCCTCACCTCACCAATGAGCAGGTGCTTGTCGTATAGCTCCATTAACCTCTTCATTGCGTATTCACCCATTCTCTTAGCGTTACTCAATAGCTCCTCCTTATGCATGTTATAGTAATCAACAGTAGCCTTGACAGCCGCCATTATTAATGCTGATGCTCCGAAGGTTGAGTGCTCATCATTCAACTGCATTACTGAGGCAATTTCCTTCCTAGTGACCACGGCAGACGCAGGTAATCCACCCGTCATTCCCTTAGCCGCGACCACTATGTCAGGTTTAACGTTGAATTGTTCGAAGGCCCAGGTGGTGCCAGTCCTACCCATGCCAGTCTGAACTTCATCAAACACTAGCAGTATTCCGTAGGTATCAAGGACCTTCTTTAACCTCTCGAAGAAGTCCATTGGGGGCACCACTATGCCGCCGACGCCCTGTATTGGTTCAGTAATTAGGCAACACACGTCCTTAATGGCCACATAATTAATGTAGTACTCAATGGTCTCGACAGCTGCCTTACCACACTCCTCAGGTGGCATTTCACCGAACGGGCACCTGTATGGGTATGGAAATGGTGCTATTAACGTGCCTGGCGGTAATGGTCCGTACTCCTTCCTCCTCATTCCATGGTACGAGCCAGTTAGGTATGTCCTACCGTGGTAACCACCCATTAGGTACATTACATACGTATTCTTCGTGTACCTCTTCGCAATCTTAAGCGCTAACTCAATACCCTCGGAACCTGACAACTTAAAGTGGACCTTATTGTACATGTTCCTGTCAGAGAATAGACTCAGTACGGCCTTTGCGGCGTTGAGTAATTCCTCCGTGTACCAATTATAGCCATTACCAGCGATCAAGCGCTTGGCAGTCTCTGCAATGGCATCCGCAAGCCCCGGTGGGTTGTGACCTAGTAATGCCGTGGTTACCACGGTCATGAAGTCCAGGTATGTATTCCCATCAACGTCATAAACATAGATATCGCGGGCCTCCCTAACAACAAGTCTATGCGTTGGATATAAATTGCTCATTAAGTACTCGTCGAGCTCCTTAAGAATCTCCTCCGTCCTCCCCATTAAGTTAATTAAATGCCCGCTCCTTTTAAGCTTAATCTATTAGTTATTTTACTCCATAGAATATGTAATATTTATTCCATAATGATCCTCGATATTTTTGGAAATTTTCTCTTAATTAAGGTATAATCTATAAGAATACATAGATTATTTACTCATTTAGAAAGGTTTTTAAGAATCAACCTAAGATGGAGCTTCGATCTCCATGGAGGAGCAGGAGCAAAAGCCGGAGGAGGGTAAGGTTGTCTCTGAGACATCATTAATGGTTCCATCACCTCTCGATTTATTATTTAACCCAAGGTCTGTTGCGATTATTGGGGCTACGCTAGGGAGAATAGTGTTGGTGGAGTAATCACCAAGAACTTGCTCACTAAATTTAAGGGTAAGGTTTATCTGGTTAATCCCAGGTATGATGAGGTTAATGGTATTAAGTACTATAAGTCAGTGCTGGACATTCAGGATGATGTTGATCTGGCCGTTATAGTGGTTCCGGCGCCAGCCGTGCCTAAGGTAACGGATGAGTGTGTCAGGAAGGGTGTTAGGGTTACGATTATCATTAGTGGTGGTTTTAGTGAGGTTGGTGAGGAGGGTGCGAAGCTTGAGGAGGAGTTGAGGAGGGTTGCTCAAAACCGTATTAGGGTTCTCGGCCCAAACTGCATTGGCGTTTACAACGCATTTAACGGCCTCGACACATTCTTTTTGCCCGAGGATAGGATGGGTAGGCCGAGGCCTGGTCCCGTGGCCTTAATTAGCCAGAGTGGTGCTGTTGCAGGTGCCATACTTGATTGGGCCGCTAGGAGGAATATTGGTGTTGGTTTGGCCGTGAACTACGGAAACAAGCTGGACATTAATGAGTCCGAGCTCCTTGAGTACTTTGCTAGGGATAATAGGGTTAAGGTCATTGTGATGTATATGGAGGGATTGAAATACCCAGGAGAGGGAAAGAAGTTGCTTGAGGTTATGAAGGAGGTATCGAACGTTAAACCAGTGGTCGTTTATAAGGCTGGTAGGACGAAGGCGGCCACGGGCGCCGTTAAGTCCCACACGGCGGCTTTGGCGGGTAATTACGAGATCTACCACGCAATGCTTAAGCAGGCGAACGTAATTGAAGCAGATAATCTAACGGATGCCTTTGACATGGCCAAGGCCCTGGCGACGCAACCATTACCGAGGGGTAACAGGGTACTTGTCATAACGGATAGTGGCGGTATGGGTATACAATCTGTGGATGCCCTGGACATGCGTGGACTGCAGGTTCCTGAATTATCCGAGAGCCTGCAGGAAATACTGAGGAAGCAATTACCACCACTGGCAGTCACCCGTAACCCGATCGACTTGACGGGTAGTGCCACGGATGCCATGTACAAGTTTGTCCTAGACACCGTATTACCCACAAGCTACGTGGACATGGCGTTAATAATAGCACTAATGCAGATACCGGGCTTAACTATAAACCTGGGCAATTACATAATTGAGGCTAAGAGGTTTGGTAAGCCGATAATCGTCGTTAGCTTCGGTGGTAATGAGTATGTGGTTAAGTTCGAGAGCCACCTCGAGGAGAATGGAATACCCGTCTATCACGCGCCTCATAGGGCCGCTAAGGCATTATGGGCTTTGTATGAGTATGCAAAAATAAAGGGTGTGGCTAGGGAGTGGTGAGGGGTATGAACCCAATAATCGCAAAGGCCCTTGAGGAGGGTAGGTATAAACTACTTGAGCATGAGTCCTTCGAGCTGCTTAGGCAGTATAACATACCAGTTCCAGACTTTGCGTTGGTTCAGGACGTTAATGAGGCGCTAAAGATCGTCAAGGACATCGGCTACCCAGTGGTGCTTAAGGTAGTTTCCCCAGACATAATCCATAAGTCAGACGTTGGTGGCGTGATACTCAATATAAATAGTGATGACGAACTCAGAAGCGCTTGCGAGAGTATAAGGAATAACATTAGGGAGAGGGCGCCATACGCCAGGGTCACGGGCTTCCTAATCCAGAAGATGATTCCTGAGGGCCTTGAGACAATAATCGGCGCCACTAGGGATCCGATCTTTGGTCACGTAATAGCCTTTGGCCTTGGTGGGGTTATGGTTGAGGTGTTACAGGACGTTAGTTTCAGGATTGTGCCGATAACGGAGGAGGATGCCAGGGCAATGGTTAGGGAGATAAAGGGCTATAGGCTATTCAATGGTTATAGGAACATGCCTGCGAGGGATGAGGAAGCCATCATTTACGTAATAACGAAGTTCTCAGAGCTACTATCCGATAACCCAAACATTGTTGAGGCAGATCTGAATCCAGTCATTGTTCTCGAGAGAGGTAAGGGCGCCTACGCGGCTGATGCAAGGTTCATAATTGGGTCTGTGTGATTCGTGAGTTAGGTTTAAAATTAATACCGTGGTTTCGCCCCTTGTATGAATAAGGCACTACTGGTGTTTAGGCTTAAGATGGCACTCGCAATAATAGCAATATTACTGCTAGGCGCCGCATTTACCTACGGCATTATGTGGTGGTTAACAAGAGGCTCGATAAGTGGTGTTGCCCTGGTAACGAGTCTCGTGGTTATGGCCTTCGTATTGACGCTATTCCAATGGTTATTTAGCCCATTCCTAATCAACGCCATGTATAGGCTCATGAGATTAAGCCGGATGACCCAACCTACGGCTGGGTATATGAAATGGTTGCCGACGTTGCAAGGGCCAATGGTTTTAAGGATGTGCCTAAGGTCTACGTAGCCGATGTTCCATTTCCCAACGCCTTCGCCTACGGAAGCCCAATAGCTGGTAAGAGAGTTGCGATAACACTGCCTCTACTCAGGATATTAAAGCCCAGCGAGTTAAAGGCTGTTCTTGGACATGAGATTGGCCACCTTAGGCATAGGGATGTGGAGGTCCTAATGGCTGTTGGCTTATTACCAACGGTTATTTACTGGCTCGGTTGGTCACTTTGGTGGGGCGGTTGGTGGGGAGGTTGGTCTGAGGGTAGGAATAATGGTGGTGGACTACTACTCCTAATAGGCCTTGTGCTCATTGCCGTCAGCTTCCTATTCAACCTATTTGTGCTGTACATCAATAGGTTGAGGGAGGCCTACGCTGACATTAATGGCGCGTTAACAGTTGAGAATGGCGCCCGTAACCTGCAAAGGGCCCTTGCCAAGATAACGCTGTATATGGACCCGAACATCGTGAAGAGGACTACGAATGGTACGCTGAGGATGCTCTTCTTCGCACCGCCCGTTAGTACTGAGTATCTTGAGAGTAACGTTGATGACTTAATAGAGTATTGGAGACATTATAAGCCGTCAATTTGGGAGGAGTTATTCATGACGCATCCGCATCCTGCCAAGAGGATACAAATGCTTGATAGGCTTGCTGGGTCCTCGCCGTGATCCTCAAATCAAAATAGAAAGAAACCCCAATAAAAATTATTAGCTAACCTTCCTTATAATCCCACTCAACTCTCCTTAACCGCTGATTGAAGATATAGAACCCTATACTTATTCCTCAACTTAATTAATGCGAAGGTGAATATTTGCTCACCACTAACGTAATTGCTCGTGGTTGTAACCCTCACGTACTTGGCGTTACTAATGTTATTAGTCACGTTACCATCCAGGTCAAATAACGTTACATCATTAATGCTTAAACCAATACTCGTTAATGCATCCCTGATGCAGTCAATTACCAGGGATTCATCAACATCGTAGCACTTACCGCCCATGAACTCGTTCATTACCTTACTATGCAGTTCATAAACCCTCCTATCTAATTCGCTCATCCAGTTACCGTAGTTGTGCTACTAAATATACCTTACTAATTTAGGGGTTGGTTATCGTGGGTCTTAGGTAATGCTTATTTTTAACTTGAGCGCTCACTTATGTGATGGAGGTCGTTAATACCGGTAAGAATGTCATGGACATGCTCAATGAGCTCTTCAACGACCTTAATAGGGATGACCTATCCCTAATTGAGAGGTTGCCCTACGTGCGTGAGTATGAGAGGTATAGGGATGTTATCACAAACATACTTAGGGAGTTCCACATAGCGCTTGTCCTGGTTAGGATAACGTTTAATGATGGTTCCCGTAAGCTACGTCTTCCTAATAAGGGGTGAGGGTGGTGAGCTTGGTAAAATACCGACGTCAGGCGTTGTCGAGGGTTACGTAGTGAGTGTTAAGGGTAATGACAGGAAGAAGCTTCTGTATAGCCCGGCAACCTTTAACAGGGCTGAGGATGTGGCGGCTAGGATTATGGAGTTCGCAAACATGTATAGGAAGGCTGAGGAGAGGATATCACAGCTTCAATTACTACGTGAGGCCGAGAAGGACTATGCGCTCTTTTATGAGGAGGCCGGTGATTAAGAGCTTTAAGCTGGCATTCCTTAATTATTACGGTTAAATATGTGAAGAGCACGCCCTTATCTGAATGGGTGATGAGTACTGCTGGGCGGATTACCGCTCGTTAATTGAACCTGGGCCTTCAGCTACTCTTTATCTCCTTAATTATTGAGTATGCCTCCTCAGGGCTTGGCACCCTGGACTTAGCCTTATAATACCTATAAACCTCCTCCTCAAAGTTCAACTCGGTCATTACACCCCTACTATTCAACACCCTCATAGCATCCCAGGGATCCCTCGCATCAATTACCAAGCTAGCCAATGGTAAATCGTTCATGGCCTTCCTAAGGTCTAGGTAGTAGGTGATTGATGATGATATGTCAAGCTTCACATACCTAGTACTTCCCCTTATACTGGCATTTCCGTGATAACCCCTGGCAGCCCTAAAGACTAGGGCGCTGGCCTCGGTTATTGCCTTACTAAGTATGTCCTCGAGAATTGTCAGGTCATCCCGCGTTGGGCCGTAGGCGCCTAGGAACGCGCCCTTACTCGCTAATTGGCTAATCCTCATGAGCACGTAGTCCCCATCCAACTCGCCATCCACGCCAGGGCCCGTAATACCAAGTATCACAGGCACGCCCGTGACCTCCTGCACCCTGCTCAGGATGGCTACGGAGTAGCTATCAGTGAGTGGGCTGTAGAGGCCCTCCTCATTACCCAGGGCTAATACGTCACCTCCAACGTCAATGCCTATTACGGCGTCAACCCCATACTTACTCACATAATCGCTAAGCTCCTTAGCGGCATCACGTACAGGGCCTGAAATGCTTATTCCTAATCCATCATCCTTAATAATACTCAGTACATTAGCTATCTGAGGGACAACGCGCTTACCCTCCCTAATGGCGTACGTGTCGCCATTAACAATTGCCAGGTAATCACCAATTACCTCGGCATTCCTAAGCTCCTGAATTCTAATGGGTCCAGGCACAATATCATTCACATACCTCTCCCAAAGAACCGCACCCAATACTGCTTCCTTACCCTCATTAATTGCTAGGCTATAGGTAATTGTCGAGCCAACGACATCACCTCCACCGCCAATACCAATCACTAGCACATTCCTAACATTAAATCCTACAATCTCATCAATCACAGTAAGGTCTCATTTTAAATAATTTAAATGCATTAAACTAAAACTAACCTAACCTATCATTATTAATCACCCCGCTGACTGCAAAGTAATACGTATTATTTACATATGCATTAATTATTACCGTAACGTAAAAAACACCGCCAAGCTCCGAGCCACTGTTACACATGTCTTCTCCTGGTGAGGCACGTAGTGCATAGTCTATGGCGCCCCAATAAATCGTGTAATTACGTGTTCGTTCAATCATCCTGAAAACACCGATGTACCTAAGCGTTATATCTATACCATGATCAACACCACCAACCCTACTCATTAAGTAATCACTTATATCCCGCACGGCCTCGGTTATGTTATTGGCGCGTATCGTCACATTCATGCTCAATCCATTAACAATACCACTAATTACCTGTGAGTAATAACATAGATTGAATGGATACGTAGCAACGACAACGCCATTGACATTACTGAATTGAGTAATTACCTGAATAACCGCGCGGTAAATAGTTGCATTGCCTTTGCCGTAAACTCCATAATCAATCACCCTATACCTCACAATACCCCCTGTCTTATTACTGATGGTGTTGAGAACCCCGTCCATGGCTTCCGTCAGGTTACTAGCGATTACGCCACAGGAGTAGTTCATCGGTTTCATAATGACTATGCATGCTTCGTTTCGTAGTATTTGCGGCAATGTGCTATTTAACTGCTTAATGACGTTGATAGATAGTAGGTAGGTGTTTTCTAGGTTTAATGCTTTTGATGTGTCGTTGCTCACGTAGTTTATTAAGTATGTGGTTAATGAAATCATCACTAATAGTGCTATGATTATGGGCAGTAACGACTTATAAATCATCCTCAATCACCTGACATAGACCACGTACACCTCGACACTTAACCTAGAATTATTAACTGCAATCCTTGGGCAAATGATTAGGTAATTATTAGCCGTTACCTCACTTGTTATTATAACATGGTTTAGGTCGGTAATGCTCGTTAAATTACCCAGTAGACACTCGGTGAATAGGTAAGTCCCAATAGATGCCCTATAATCAATTACTGACAACCTTAATAGTAGGTTTGTTAGGTATATTGTGAGTATGAGTATTATGATTATTAGGATAATTGAAACTAGTAGGTCAGGGAATACCAAGGAGTCTGCGAGAGCCATTGACAATCACCACTGCGTAATTGCTGATGGAGTTAGTTAGGTAAAGGAGTTTTAATAGGAAGCCCTCAATAATAATTATCATGATGAATATCATTATCATTAGTATTGACGTGAGTAGATACCTAATCATCTAATCACCGTATTAATCCATTGAATGATTGCATTCAATTCTTTAATTAACTCAATATTATTCCTTAGTAGCTCAGCGTAAAAGGCGGTCATGGTAATTGAGAGTATTACAGAAATTACCGTGAGTATTAATGATCCGTACTCCTGAAATAGAATGTTCATTAACTCCTCGAGGAACTTCACAATTAGTTATTATCAACTCGATATATAAGCCACTACCGTAGAATCACTGCGAGAATAGGCGCGTACTGCTGATTACATGGCTTATTAATCGCCTTAGCTCATCAGCCAGGTATCTCCTGCACTCAACCTCGAGAACCTCACCCTTAACATGCCTCTCCTCACTCAACGCCTCCTCAATGGTGTTCCTAGCCACCACCTCATAAACCCTCGCCTCAACCTTACCATCACTAGCCCTAACCACACGACCAACCCTCTGAATCATCTGTCTCTGCGAACCGGTCCCGGAGAGTATTACTGCAACATCTGCATCAGGCACGTCAATGCCTTCATCAAGGACCGTGGTGGCCACAATCACCTTATACACACCCCTCGCGAAGGCCTTGAATATTGAGTCCCTATCGCTCGTCTTAGAGGTTATTAAGGCGACGATTGGCCCCAATTCATCCCTGAGAACCTTGTACAATTCCTCGGCCTGCTTTATGAATTGCGTGAAGACGATGATCTTACTACCAATGTTAACTTCGGCCTTTACAACCTCCCTGGCAACATCAACCTTAGCACTGGCCATGCTCGCTATGTTCCTAAGGATAATGGCATTATCACCAGCCCTCTCATAACTCCTCCTCTCCTCAGGCGTGAGGTCAACGTAAATCCTAAAATGCCTAACAGGCACGACAAGCCTAGCCTCAACCATATCCCTATAATCGGCTTGATAAACAACATCACCGGCGCTCAGGAAGATTAGGTGCTCATTATTATCACTCCTCTTTGGCGTGGCAGACAGGGCTAGCCTGAAGGGTGCCCTAAGCTTGAATGCAACCTCCTTAAATGTGTCGGCAGGAACATGATGGCAATTATGCACCACGATACCGTCAGCCACGAAACTATGGTCCTCCTCCACCTCAAGGTCATAGACAAAATTCCATTCCCTAGGGACTTCCTCATTCCTTACCGCCTCCACATTAAGTACCCGCACTGGTCTAAAGAGCGTGTCATCGCTCAATTCACCCGCTCCTTCTCTGGTAACTAGGTTGAAGAGCACAGGTCTTGGGCTACCACGTCTAATACCACCTTCCTCCACCTCTCCATTAGCTCCAGTCATATTGCTTAATCTATCAATTCCCCCACCTCATTAACATTCCTGCTCATACCCGTTATGCTTACCCATCCCTGCGCGGCACCCACCTCTTCAATGCTTTTCACGTTCGAAAAAAACGTAATTGCGTATTGTAGCTTAACGATTCCTTAGGGCCAGGGGTGCTCGAGCTTCCTACACGTAGGCTCGGTACCTGCTTACCATAGAAATACACCGTATCACCACTCCTCAGGGCGATTGCTGGTTTCCAACCACCCTGGGTTAGGATTAGGTGATCCTCCGTCACAACTAATTCACCCTTCTCATGGATTATCCTCACAATCCTCTTAATGAGCGGTATTTTGAAGTAGTTCGTTACCCGCATAAACCTGCCCTTATGGGTAAGCACCCTCACTGGTAGTCTTCTCTCTACTATTTCACCAATGGGCATTAGCCCCATGTCAGTAACGACTAATGCGTCGTACGGTAAGCACTCATCAAATACCGCCATGTCGAATTTATCGCTTATCTCCGCAATTCTATTCACCGCAGAGTTATAGATCGCCACGGTGACCTCCCTCACATCATCGTAACCACCACCGAGTCTGCCAGCCCTGACTCCTAGGTTTTTCATTATTCTTTCATACCATTGGTTCATCAACTCCTCGGTTATGACGAGTATTATCGTCGGTACCCTCACCGAGGCTAACGCCTTGAGGGCTATGAACGTCTTACCGCCGCCTGTCGGTACGACAATCGTACCCCTCTTACCAGCCCTTAACCAGGCTTCGAGGGCCCTTTCCTGGAAGGGTAGGAGTTTCACATCATCCTTCGGAACCTGTATCTGCCTTGGACTCCATGGCAGGTCAACAACCCTATAACCACTCTTTACCAGCAATTCCCTCACGGTATCCCTAAGGAATACGGGGAATCTAACCATGACTTTATCGCCACTCCTCACAATATCGTCCTTACGTATTAGCCTCAGATCACGCTTGTTTAGGTTACCCTCCTTATCGGTGATGTAATATGGGACGGTTAAGCCCCTCAGCTTCTCATACAATTCCTTAGATAGGAAGTGCAGTTCGGCGCTGTCGAGACCCAGCCTCGCAGTCCACCACTCAACCCTCCTACTGTATAAATCCCTCAACTTACTATTGGCCAGGGCAAACTCCCGAGCCCTCTTCAACGCAAGCTCCAAATCACCCACTACAGCCTTACCAGCGAGTAATTGCCTAATGCCATCCACAGCCCTATCAACATACTCCTCAAACGATGATGCACTGCCTATGTAATTCCTATCATTCTTTATGAAGTCCCTGATCAGGCAGGATAATGATATAATGAATAGGCCGCCCTCCTCACCCAGCACACAATCGCTCGGTATGGAGCCGAGACTGCTCAGGTCCTCAACACCGATTACACCGCCTGATGAGTTCACGAGTATGGTCCTCATTAACCTCTCGGTTTCTTCGCTCGTTAATTCGAGTAAGTCCTTCAACTCCCTAATTAATGAAACTGAATAAACCTTACCAGACCAATACTCACTATTCCACCTAAAGCCCAACTCCTTCAACCTATCCTTAACCCTCGATACCCTATCCCACGGCCACTCTCTCCTAATCTCAACATCGCCATTAATAACAACCCTAAAGAGCACTAACCATGTATTACCTACGCAGTACTTAAAGCTTACAAAGACCTTAATTCCATAATCCCCAATGAACCTAATTGACTACCCAAGGTGGCCCTCACTGGCGAGGGAATCAATACTCAATGTACCCACAGACCTGAGGAGCATTAAGTTAAGCGTTGAGGGTAAGGTCATTGATTACGGTGGTGAGATCGACTCAGTGGTTATTACTGGGATGGGTGGTAGTGGCGTTGTTGGTGACATAATAAATGACCTATGCTGGTTCTGGGACTGTAGGGTACCCATAATCGTGAGTAAGAACATGAGGTTACCGAAGAGGTTATCAAGGCCATTAGTCATAGCCATTAGTTATTCAGGTAATACTGCTGAGACGATAATGAGCACTAATGAGGCGCTGTCCAGGGGATACCCAGTGATTGGTATTACCACAGGCGGTAAATTAAGCACGGTACTTGGGAGTAAGGGTGTTCCCGTTATCCTAGTTCCAAAGGCCTCAGCCCCAAGGTATGGATTACCAGCCCTACTATACCCAGCGCTGGTGGTGCTTGAGAGGTTTGGCGTTGCATCAGTGACTAATGAATTAGAGAGTGGTATTTCTGGGATTGAGAACGCCCTTAAGCGCATTGATGATGCGGTAAACCTAGCTAAACAGCTGGTTAATTCAGTACCCGTGGTTTGGGTTACGGAGAGCAGGCGCGGTGTTGGTATTAGGTTTAAGAACGACCTAAACGAAAATGCCAAGTACTACTCGGTGGTCTCCGTGATACCCGAGGGCGCTCACAACGACATAGCCGCTGTTACGACGAAGCAGGTCGGCTTAAAGCACGTGGCAATAATGGGGCTAAATGATTATGAGGGCTTGTATGAGGAGGTGCTTATTGACGTGATATCCTCGTTTGGGGCAAGGCCGATAATAATTAAGCTCGAGGGTAATACGCCCCTGGAGACCGAGATGTATGGCGTGACATTCCTGGGCATGGTTACACTTGCATTGGCGGAATTACTTGGTGTTGAGCCGGTATCCACGGAACCAATTGATAGGCTAAAGAATCTACTTAGCGAGAGGAGGGTGTTTCAGGTCTAGGTGCTTCTAAGCCCGAGCCTAAATAAAACCTCGTGAATATAGCAGCCACAGTAATCACAGGAATTATGAGTAAAATCATTGATAACCTAAGTCCAATTAATTCTGCCGAAATTCCAAACAACGCAGGGACCACTATGCCCAGGACACCTTGGAAAGCTGAGAAGTAGGAATTCGCAGTGTTTCTTTCCTCAATACTCGTTCCCCTACTAATCATTAATGTCGAGAGTGGATATACAGAGCCGTGCGGTATGCCAAGTATTGCCATTGAGACGATGAATACGGCGTAACTTGACGATATGTAAAGCAGTGCAATGCCGATCACAGTCAACACTATGGAGATAAGCATTGGCTTGAATAATCCCCTCGGTACCCTAATCGTTAAGTAAAGCCTAGTTAAGAACGAGGTCGTGAAGAATGGGACAAATGAGAAGTATGCGAGGTACCTACTAACGTGGTAAATACTCTGTGCATATATGGCTATGAATGCGGTAAATACGGTAAATGGTATACTGTAGGTGGAGTTGGCGAGCAATGCGGATATTAAGCCCCTATTCCTAAGCACACGCCTAGTATTAATACTCCTCCTGTGTCCCTTGGGGTCCGGCGGGAATCGTACCTTGAATGATAAGGCGAATGATGTTAGCGATAACGGTATGAATAATAGAAACACGTATCTATATCCAAAACGCATTAGTAGGTATGTTTCGAGTAGCGGACCTGCGACAAGGCTTGTGCTTAGGGCTAGGGTGTAAAGTACGAGTATTCTCTCAGCCGTGAATTGGTCACCAACTATGCTGGCAGCCGTCAATATGTTGGGCATTATCAAACCGTAGGCGAATCCAGTGAGTATTGAGACTACCCAAATACTGAGCGAATTGGCTAGGAAGTACATGGGTAGTAAAGCCACTATTAATGCGTTTGAAACAATGAAGAGTAGTCTCCTGATTGATCCAGGTAATCTGGCATTAATGAATACTATGGATGTAAGGTTCACTGCAGTAACAGCCGACGCAGGAAACCAACTAGGTAATTAGGGAATGATAGGTCGTACCTGGCTAATAACGGTGTTGTTGTTCCAACCATGTTGTTCGTCGCTCTCGTTGCGAAGGTTATTAGGAATATCGTGATTGCGTAATAGGTTATTTCCCGATTAATCCTCACAGTTCATCAGCGGAGGGGTTTGCGTTTAAAAACCATTCCCGTGATGCTGATTTAAAACGGCACGATACTCAATAAACCGGTGTGAGCCAGCCCTTATACTTATCGACCCTTCCGTAGACCACGTCCATGTAGTAATTCCTTAGCTTTAGGGTTATTGGGCCGGGTTCACCATTACCAATGACCCTACCATCGACATTAATAACTGGCGTGACCTCGGCAGCCGTGCCCACGAAGAAGACCTCATCAGCCGTGTAAAGCTCTTCCCTGGTTATCCTCCTCTCAATGACTGTAAACCCCAGGTCCCTGGCTATGGTCATTACGGTATCCCTGGTGATACCCTCAAGTATTGAGTCGTAGGTTGGCGGCGTATGGAGAATGCCGTCCTTAACGATGAATATATTCTCCCCACTGCCCTCAGCCACGTAGCCATCACGATTAAGTAGGATAGCCTCATCAAACCCTGAAACCTTAGCATCAAGCAATGCGATTACGGAGTTCACGTAGATACCACCGACCTTTGCCTTCATTGGGAACATGGAGTTGTGAACCCTCAACCAACTAACAACCTTAGCCCTGACTCCCCTGGGCTCTAGGTAATGCCCAAAGGGTATCGCTATTATTGCCGTCTTGGTCTCCAAGTCCCTAATGTCTAGGTTCACCGTGGATGCGGATACGAAGGTTATCGGCCTTATATACACGTTCTCATGCACCTCATTGACCTTCAGCAGTTCCACCGTGGCGTTTATCAACTCATCAACACTGTAATTAATCCTTATGCCCAGTATCTTAGCCGAGTTATGGAACCTAACGTAATGCTCCCTAGCCCTGAATATGTATAAGTTCCTGCGTTCAGGGTTGTAATACGCCCTTATTCCCTCGAAGACCGAGGTTCCGTAATGAAGTGCGTGGGTTAGTATTGGTATTACAGCTTCCCTCTCGGGTATTAACTTACCATCCACCCATACATACTTCATTGCCTAACCCACAATAAACTTCTTATTAAGTATTATTGCATATATAGTGTATATCTAAGTTTGCCCTAGCAATGAATCATGGTTGAGGGATATCCTTACCGTGCGGGCACTTACTTGGCTTGCTAGGTATTCGTAAAGCTTGTCCACAACCTCCTCGGGCAGGCATAGTCAAACATCTTAGCCAATTCACAAGCCTTGTCTGGGTCAATGCCCGCCTTAACGAGCAAAGTCTCCACAACCCTATGAGCCCTAATTAGGGAATTCATTTCCTTAACGCCATCGTCAGTCACGAAGATGCCATCATCCCTTCTCTCAACGAGCCCCTTCTTAATTAGGTGGTTTATCTCCTCGTAAGCACTCGCCGTTGATACTCCGAGAGCCTTTGCAACACCGAATATTGTGGCACCCGAGCCCTTATCATTCATCCCCTTAATCACCAATAGGTACAGAAACTCCCTACTAGATATCCTCACACCCAGCCCCATACTACACCCAGTAAAAATCTAATAAATCTTATTCCCAAGGCATAGCCTAGACCGTGATCAGGATTGTGTAGATGCCAGCGGTGATGAGCGCCGTGGTTACCACGTATAGCGCTACCGCCCTAGCCCTACTTATTGCGTAGTCCCCAACCACATCCCTCCTCGAGGTCAGGTTTATCAGTAGGTATGTCGGTATGGCCAGGCTATGGCGTTGAATACCATTATGCCAAGTATTAAGTTGGCGAGGTCCCTCCACAGGAGTACTATTAAGGCTGCGGGCACTATCTCAACCACGTAGAATGCATAGAAGCCCTTGGCCTCGCACATCCTCCTACTGAGCCCTGAGGGCCAGCCAAAGTACTCACTAAGCCCGTAGGCGAAGCCCAGGCTTATCACGAATATGGCCAGTAGGGCAGCTGCCACCATGCCGACTGCAGCCACGACGAACCAGTATGGGCTAATTACCCTACTAATCGAGAGGAGCGCTGATTGGAATCCATCAACAATCCCACCCCTAATCCTGAGCCAATAACCAACCAGTAAGCTACCGATCATCAGTATCTCGCTTATGATTGCCCCCATAACTGTCTCAAACCTCTCATGGATGTAGTGCTCTCTCCTTAACCCCTTATCGACTATTGCGGACTGCTGGTAATAGAGCATCCAGGGCATTATCACGGCACCGATGTTAGCCGCGAGTAAGGTCACGTATAGGGAGTTGGAGTAGGAGCTTGGTTGGAATGCCGATAGTAATGCGCCGTAGATGTCCTGCGCCCTAATTGGTATTACTGCGAAGGCCATTAGGTAGACGAGTATGAACGCAGATATTGCGAGTAGTACATTCTCAACCCTCTTATACGAGCCGCCCATCAGTATTATTGCAGTGTGGAATATGAGGACTAGGGTCACGGATATTACCACGGGTACCCCAAAGAGTAGGCCTATGGCCGATATGGCGGCATACTCACCAACGTAGGCAGCCCCATCTATCATGAGCATGGCGATTAACGATATGGCCGCAATTCTACCCCCGTAAACCTCCTTAAGTAATGCCCCCATGCCCTTACCACTACCCAGCGCAGCCCTTATAGTCAATTCCTGAATGAAGTATAGAGGCACCGTGAGGAGTATTAGCCAGGGAACCATGGCCAACCCAGTGTAGTAACCGCTCTGCATAGCCGTGAGTATGCTCGGCGCATCTACATCAGCAAGCATCGTCAACCAGCCAGGCCCAAGCAATACCCTAAATGAATCACCAACCTCCTTAATACCTCTCGATACTCTCTCCTGAAAATTCACGCCAGAGTCACAAAGAACCTACTTAATTAACATTTTTCCTGTGACAAGTGAAGTAGGAAGTCACTTGCTAAGTACCGTGAACAACCCTAACCCTATTCTCAACACCCCTGAGTAGGGCATAGAATAGTACCACGGCGGTGGCGTATAGGGCTGAGGTGATGTATAGGGGCAGATCCAGGTAACCAATATCCATTAGGTAACCACCAATGCCTGGACCGACGGCTCGCGGTATTGAGGATATCATATTCCAAATACCGAAAACCCTACCCCTCTCCTCCCTGGGTACCAACTCGTTGATGAGTGATGTCAGTAGTGGGTTTGCCATGTTCATGAGTGTGTTCCTAACTATGAATAGGGCCAGAAGTAGTGGTAGGTCGTAAATCGACGGCATTATCGCCAGGACGCCGGTGGCCAAGCCCTCGAGCATGACCACGGAGGCTACCCTACTGCGCATTAGTCTCGATATTGATGGTGCCATTAACGTGCCCAGGGCCAGCGTGGCGTTAGAAATGGCGTATACGACACCGAGGCTCGCTATGTTTACGTGGAACTTCAAATAGAACCACAGGCTAAATAACGGTATTATAACACCGGCTCCAAGCCCAATCAACGCCTCGGGCAGCAGTCTCTTTAATAGCCACGATGAGCGTAGTCTACCCAAGTCCCTAAGGCTCACCCTCTCAATCCTGACATTAACGATAGCGGGGTCCAAATGCCTAATTGCGTTTAGGATTAATGGTATTGTTAGATAAACGGCCAACGCCTCCACTATGAATATGAGTTCATAACCAAGACGCCCAAGGTAACTGTAGTACCGCCATTACCGAACCGACGACACTGAAGATTATGTTGAAGGATGACGATAGACTAAACATCTCATCAGAAACATTCCTCTGCTTAGCAAATTCACCAACTATTGCGGTTAACACAACGTACCTATTGAACAACGCGGTCATTAGGTAGGCAATCGAGACTATGGCGGGCACTCCAGTGATCATCAGTAGTATTAAGGAACCACTAATTAGGGACAATACCATGAACAGCCTAACCCTATCCATGAAATCCGTCAAATAACCAACAATTAACGAGCCAAGGGCATTCATTAACGAGAAGAGGCCTAGGACAACCCCTATGAGCGTTGCCGACATACCAATACTCAACATGTAGATTGAGAGGATGACAGAATTAGCACCCCAAATAATGCCGCTTAGGGAATTGGCGGTTACCAGGAGGAAACCAACACGGCCGATACGGCTAAATGACATTAGGCATTGATTAGGGTCTGGGTTAATAAGGCGTATTCCTCATTTTGAAATAGAAAATTAAATGAACAACGTAATAAATAATGCAGTTAGTCAAAGGGAATGCCGATCTAGAGGGAAATATTTAAAAATTGAAGAATAAGGCAATTAAACGATGACAAACTTAATAAGGACAATACTGATAATAGCAGTGCTAATACTTATCATGACTATGGTCATAACGGTCCATGCCCAAGTATCTCAACCGTTGGGTCCATCATCAACTCTTCAATACTTAACGTGTACTGAGGTCATTCCTGGTGTTTCTGGTTCTAACTTTAGCCATGTCATTGTTTGGCTTAGGTTGAGTAACGTGACCACGCCTAATGGTTTACTCTACCTCCTTAACCAGTTGTATTATAGTCCATTCAGTCCTTACTACCATGAGTTCATTACTCCTCAGGAGTTTGCCGAGTGGTATTCACCACCCAGCTATGTTTTCAACTACATAACAAAATTAGCCGCTAAGTACGGTCTCATTGTTAATTACACATTCCCAATGCTCATAGAGGCAACGGGCAATGCATCGGCAGTAGACAACTTCCTAACAGCCCTACAAACGGCACCAAGCAATATCCAGCAATGGATATTGGCTGGCGAGTGCATACCGCTGGGTTACTTCACCGTTAGTAAGGTTGTCCCAACGTATAAACCACAGTACATGGCTATATACCTAAATACAACAGGTGTCAACGCCATGTTGAATAAGGATGCTAAGGTATTGAATAAAGTACCGATGCAGATATTTTATAATAATGTGGAAATATGGTTACCGAAGGGCTTAGAATTCATCTATGATGAGTTACCGCTGTTTTCCAGCGGTTATACTGGCCAGGGCTTGACGATAGCTATTGTTGATGCCTTTGGTGACATTAACTTCACATTGGCCAGTAATTATGTTTATCAGAACATTGCCTGCCAAGACCTGGCAACCTTTGATTCAATGTTTGGTCTGCCACCAGCCTCATGCCAGGTCATCTACCCAACAGGTACGCCAGTACTCACTCCGTATAACCTCGGCACCGCTGAGGGTTGGTCCTACGAAACAGCCCTCGACGTTGAGTATGCCCACACCATGGCTCCTGGCGCCAAGATACTCCTCGTGATCTCGCCCACGTCAGGTGATGACTTATTCGTTGATGTTGAGTACGTGGTTAATAAGAGCCTTGCCAACTTCATAAGCCTTAGCTGGGGTGCTTATGAGGACGCATTCTACTACCCGCCACCAAGTTATAACCTACTCTATGGTTATGATGAGGTATTCATGCAGGCGGCAGCGAGGGCATTGGTGTATTCGCCGCGTCGGGTGATAGTGGTGCCTTTGACACAGGGTGGCTAAGCTATAACATGTCCATGGAGCCAAGCACGTTATACCCAGCCAGCGACCCATGGGTAACCGGTGTCGGTGGTACGACATTAATCGGTAACATAACCAATGTGTTAACTTATCGCATCGAGTATGCGTGGAATTGGAATAGTACCTACATGTGGGGTAGTGGTGGTGGTTACTCCTTTGCCTTTGATGAAACGCCTGGTCAAAGGCTCATACACATTATTTACGAGCTACCCTACGTCTATGAGCCCGACCTAGGTATTTACTTCCACACTATTGGTCATCGGGGTGTTCCGGACATTGCGGCTGATGCCGACCCATTCACTGGCGTACTTATTGTCATGAATGGTACCATACAACCCATCCTAATTGGTGGTACTAGCCTTGCAACGCCACTATCCGCAGGCATGACAGCGACAATACAGAGTTACATATACGGTACTGGCGTTGATTACACGATTGGCGACCTAGCACCAAACCTATACCTACTGTATCACTACTACCCAAGCCAATTCTACGTAATAGGTGGTGCCTACCCAACCAACATGTTCTACACCGGCATACCGGGAGCCATATTCATGACACTTGGCGGCCAGAATGGGCTCTACTGGGTAATACCGGGCCAGTGGAACCCAGTAGATGGTCTTGGCCAGATAAACGTTTATGGATTAGCCCACCTGCTTCCGTATATAATACCTAGGTACTTTGTATACAATCAATACGGATAAGATAAGCAAAATTGAGGTAATCCGCTTAAAACTCATAGTTAGTATTTCTATTCTTTAAATCAACAATGTTTCCTTGACTCCCTGTATTATCAGTGATACTGCCCACGCCATTATTATTAGACTCATGAACCTGCCAATGAACCTGAGCATGTTACTGCCTATTAACCTAATTATTGTGAAGCTGAACCTAATTATTAGGTAGGTCACTAGGGACGTTATTAATATGCTCATTATGACCTCAGGCATTCCGTAGTATGTCGTGAAGAGCATTACCGAGGTTATTGCGCCAGGCCCCACGAGCATTGGCGTGACTATTGGCGTGAAAATGAATTCCTCCGGGGTTAAGCCATTGTCCTTGGGGCACCCTCCCTTAGTGTGTCGATGCCTATTACCAAGAGTACTATGCCTCCGGCTATCCTGAAATCAGCAATGCTTATGTTGAAGGCACTTAGTATGTATGGTCCAACCACTGCGAAGATTATTAGTAGTGATGGTACGGCAATCGCTATTATCCTGAGGGCCCTCCTAAAGACCTCGGGCTTATCAATCCCAGGCATACTAACCATTATTGGCAGTGCGCCAACCGGGTCCACTATTGCAATTAACTGGGCGGTCATTACCAATACGTCAATTATAATACTCATTATCCAATGGTAAGGCTTACACTCTTTAAAAGAGTTCACTATGTACGTTATTGCAGAATGCTTACATCCTATTTTTCTAGCCTTAATTAGAAACTTTAATAAATTAACTTTAGCAATCAGTTTTAGTATGGCGTCTGGAATATCTAGGGTAAGGAGGGTTAGGAGAAGTATGGTAATCACGAAATTACCATATGTAACGAAAATATACATAAACTACCAAGTCCTCATACCGGCTAGTTTGGTTAAGGCCCTTAATATTGAGAATGCTACTTACGCAAGCATAACCATTGAGTACTTCGGGCAGAAGATAATGCTCGAGAGGGTTAAGCTATTGAGAACTAGGAACACGGCCAGTAGGCAATTCACGATACCGAGGGAGGTCAGGGAGAAGTACGGGATAAAGCCCCTAGATGAAATTAAGATTGAATCAATAATACCCATTGAATGATTGCTGCTAAATAGGTAAAAATATAAAAAGGGCCTTAATACCCATAGGCACGTATGCCAATTACCGACCCTGAGAAATTGAAGGTGGCTATTGAGCATAGGTTCAATTACTGGATCTGCAGGGAGTGCGGAGCCAGGAACCCGCCAGGAGCCGAGAAATGCAGGAGGTGTAAGAGTAAGAATTTGAGGCCAAAGAGATTCAAGAGGTAAATCATCCGGCATCTACCTCTTATTCTTAGCGTATTACCTAACTATGCATACTTATCGTTGGCGCTATCGATGCCTTAGATAGATATATAAATAGGTGGTTTAGGCTTTATGCAATGGAGGACGAGGATAAGTACGAGGAGGGACCTGAAAACGAGGAGGGAAACGAGGAGTCCACGGGTGGTGAGGACTACATGTCGCTCATCGATAAGGCGCCTGAGTGGAGTGTCGGCGTGATTCTATATAACGGTAACGCCTACCCACTGGCTAAGTCCAAGTTTAAGAGGAGTGAGTATTACTTCTCACCGAGTTGGAGACCTGTGGCTAAGAATGTGAGTGGTGAGGTCGTGGTCCTTAGATGGTAAGGTGAGTAAGTACAAGATAAGTAGGCGTGGGGATAAGTACCTGCAAGTCATCCTGATTTAATGAATCACCATCACGGCATTAATAATTAAAACCGAGACCCCTCATTGACGCGCCTCAAGATCGCCAACAACTTATTAATGACATCGGTTGGGCTTCTACCGAGTATCACTATCTCAGGTTCCTTACCCCAATCACCAAGGTGGTAAATAATGTCGGGAACCCTACCGACACTCTTTATTGCCTGCTCCGTACCCCAGGGTATTGACGCGCCCTCCCTAGCCTTAACCTCGGGTGGTTCCTGCCTCCTATCGTAACTAGTAACCACGTAGCCAAGCTCCTTAGCGGCCTCTATCACCCTATCATCATACTTAATATTCATTGCAGACCTAACCTCCGGGTCGTACTTCATTGCCGTGAGTATATAACTAGCCACGTGGGAACTAACGCCGAAGGTGGGCGGGCCACTTGGCTTGGCCTTGCCCATGTACTTAATAATCCTGCCGGGTATGGCGGCTACGTCATTTAGGTCCCTGGCGTAAAAGGCTGGTAATGCATATCCAAGGTTTGATTGAACCTCGGGTATGTAGTTCCCAATTAGGTCTGCATTCTCCTCAATCAGTCTCAATGCCCTATTCATCTCCTCAATAACGTCCGCCCTATAGGCCTAAGCTCAAGCCAGGCCATTGGGTTTACAGGGCCGTGACCATGACCAAGGGGCAGTGAGTACTTAATCGCCGTCGTGATCAACTCCTTAGCCAGTTTAATGGCTTCCCACGGGTTCAACCCCCTAGCCAATCCCGCGGCTATGGCTGCCGAGAATGAGCATCCCGTGCCGTGGGTATTCTTAGTATCAATCCTCGGAGCCCTCAACTCCCTATACTCGCCTGAATCCCTGAAGTACACAACATCAATACTCTCATTACCCGTTAGGTGCCCACCCTTAACAATGACAATCTCAGGATGAAGTTCCTCGGCAATGACCTTGGCAGCTCTCTTAGCATCATCAAGGGTCTCGACGTGGAAGCCGGCAAGGTGTGATGCCTCAGGCGCGTTTGGTGTCACGACCTTGGCAATTGGTATTATTACTCGCTTTAGTGTTTCCATTGCCTCAGGCCTAATGAGCGGATCACCACTCTTGGCGTACATGACTGGGTCAACAACCAGTGGGAATCCCCACTTCCTGACCGTGCGGGCTACGGCCTCCATTATTGGCGAGCTACTGAGCATGCCCGTCTTAGCCGCGTCAACGCCGATATCCTCGGCGACAGCGTTTATCTGGGCCTCAACTATTGATGGGTCAATCTCCTGAACAGCCCTAACACCGAGTGTGTTTTGCGCCGTTACTGCGGTCAATGAGACCATCCCGTAAACACCAAGGGCGTGGAAGGTCTTTAGGTCAGCCGTAATGCCTGCGCCACCGCCTGAGTCAAGCCCGGCTATTGTTAGTGCCTGGGTATCTTCATACGAAATAATCCACTTATTATGATTATATAAAGCTTTTATTATTGACGATGTTCACGGGAGGGTAGACTGAAAGTAATTAATTAATCGACTGATGATTAATGTATTGGTGATGGAAATGAGGAAGGCCCTGGAGGTATTCCTCGTAATACTAATCACCGTAGTAACACCACTTGTGGTGCATGCATCGCAGGGTGTTAACGATATTAATAATGCGGCAAGCAACGTGACTGAAACCATAAATGACTTCATGAACTCAATAACCAATAGTACGGAGAGCGTAATAAACACGGCACTTGCAAACCTAGTATCCTTCACCAACTTCCTCAAGAACGTGCTATACAACACATCAACAGTACTCGCAATACTCTTCGGGATTATTGGCGGCTTCCTATGGCTCTCCGGCATTAGTCCTTATCGTGGGCGTAGCTCGTGATATCGGCAATACTACTCGCCCTGTTAGCCATTATAATAGCCACATATAGCCTATATAGGGAGTGAGTAAATCATTTATTAAAAGTAAGAATAACCAGGTAATGCGGATGTTCACGGACATTCTCGAAAGAATGGGCTTCAGGAAAAATGATAGGGATAACTCGTGGTTTAAGGATTATGGAAATAACGTGGTGCTTAAGGTCACGTCGCCAAGCCCCAATGAGTTAGAGATAGAGCTCAACATGCCAATACCAACCAATGTAAACTCGTCCCAATTAAATAGCCCAGAGGATGTGGTTAGGTTATTGGTAAACCTGCCAATTAGTCGTGATTTATTGCGTTCATTAAGTAATGCGTTAATGGATATGATGAGGTTAAGGTTGATAATAAGCATGAGCAATTAGGAGCCCTTTGCCGGTGCCGTGGATTGCCTAATCCTAATTAATTCCTTAGCGATCATCAGTAGAAGTCTCCTCTTATTCACCTGGCTAAACCTCCTGATGGCTGAGTCCTTCCTCACGGCAACATAGCCGTAGGGTCCCTCAAACCAATTACTTGGGTGTTTCTTATCGCTGTAAACCTCGAACTCGAGGCTCAGGTTACTAACTGCCTTTATCAACTCCTCTATTGTTGGTGACTTTATCGCCATGCTGCTTGGGACCTTCCTACCAAAGCCCCTGCTCTTACTTGAGTCGAAGTAGACGGTCCAAATAATCCAGTAATCCCTCTTGTCCACGATTATTCAATGAGATCACTGATTAATAATGCTTAACCCACTACTTCTCCAGGAGTACGGCATTAACCACGCCGTCCTGCCCAGGCCTCGATGTGACCACGGCCCTACCCCTCTCGGTCTCAATTATCGTACCCTTAACAATGATATCCCTCTTGGCCAATTCCCTATTCGCCGGCGTCTCGAGCACCCTGAGAATCTTCACCTTAACGGCCTTACCCTCCTTGGGAATGTATAGGTTGGCATACTGCACACTGACTACCTTAACCTTAACATTACCACCAAAGACCCTAATCACCCTCCTAACATCATTATCCGACAACGTGGTGTTGGTTGGCGGACCACCGCCGAGTGCCTTCCTCTTAACCTTATACGGCCTAGCCCTATAACCACCACTTGGCTTCTTCGCGTCCCTACCCTGGTAGAAACTCAGTAGCTTAACCACGAGGACCCACGCTGCATTGCCTTTAAAATATTTTGCCTCGTGGAAATTACTAAGTGATGAGGCGTCCCGTTGCCGAGCAAGTGACGAGCCTAACTCCTCACTGATGTGCAGATTTTGCACATATCAATAATGTATTAAGGTATTGATAAAAATAATGGTAATGAGTAATGAGCAAGGCCACACTTAATGAGTATAGGCATGATAGGGCCCCTCAGGAATTGATCGAGAAGCTCCACGGCAGGATCGGCCTTAAAAGGCGCAGTACTAATGAGTTTAATAGATTACTGAGGGAGAAAGTGCGTGGGAATAAAAATGTATTATTGTCACTGAGCCTATGCATGGGCTGTGGTGCATGCCTAACAGTATGCCTAGCATACCTAGCAACACGTAATATTAAGAATTCACCGCTTGGTAGGATAGCCCTGGCCAAATTATTAATGCGTGGTCACGTTGATGAGCGCATCATTAATGAGGCATACACGTACTTCTGGCAATGCCTAACGTGCAGGAGGTGTGCTTGGGCCTGCCCCTTCGGTATTGACGTGGGTGATGTGTCGAGAACCACCAGGTCACTACTCTATGAGGTTGGCCTAGCCCCTAATTACGTGGCTGGGGTTATTAATAACCTTGAATCCACGGGGAATTTCCTCGGCCTACCTGAGGACGTAATTAGGGAAATAATACTGAATGTGGCCAATGAGATAAGGCGTGAGAAGGGGGTTAACGTTAGGGTTAAGATTGATGAGCCTGCCCACGCATTATTACTACCGTCAGCCTGCGCCGACTACACGGTGGCTATAAACACATTGAAGGGATACATACTACTGCTTAATGAGTTGGGTATTGACTTTACCCTGAGCACGAGGGCCCCTGACATAACGAATTATGGCTTGTTCATGGATGAGAGGCACATGAGCTTATAGCCGAGAGGATAGTCGAGGAGGCGCGTAGGTTGGGTGTAAGGTTGGTAATTGCCGGTGAGTGTGGTCATGGCTGGAGGGTGTTTAAGAATTACGTAATACCGAGGCTAAGGGAGTTCGGCATTGAGGGGACGCACATACTTTACATAGCCGCGGGCGCCGTAAGGAGGGGCTTAATTAAGCTAAATCCAATGGCTAATGGTGATCTAACTTACGTATACATGGACCCATGCCACTATGCCAGGGGTGGGGACCTTGTCAGGGAGCCGAGGCTCGTGATGGGGCATGTGGTGGTTCATTACGTGGAATTGAATGAAAAACCTGAACTAGCCATATGCTGTGGTGGGACAAGTGGTATGTTGGCTAAGGAAATGGAGGAACTATCAATTAAGTATGCCGAGCTATGGTACCAAAGGGCGATTAGTAAAGGTGGTGATTGCATTGTCGTGCCCTGCGCAGCCTGTAAGCTGCAGATGGATAGGGTGTTGCCGAAATTGAATAAGATGTATAACCAGGAATTAACATTCACAGGGTTGATGGACCTAGTATATCGAGCCATGGTACCGAGAAGGATTGATTAAGCCCTCGTTTCAAGTCCTAACGAGTAACCTGAGCAATGACCTTAATAGGGTCTCCCGCTCATTTTCAACTCAATGATTGATTATACATTCTATAAACGTGTCATGGAGTTCATAGTTAATTACCTTGGTCTTAAGGACAGGTTATTATTCATGAACGTCCTCCGCTATGATGAGGTATTAAATGGTGTAAAGGTCCTTGTTGCAGTTTACCAGGTGGGTACTAATGAGGTGGTTGCGTATTGCGCGGTGAAGTTCGACAATGCGATGGGTAGGGCAGAACCAACGTGTAGTAGGGTGTATGAGGAAATGACTTAATAGGCCAAGCGTGGAGCATCATGTACGTACAGAGCACCGCACTGAAAAGCTTAAAATTGCCCATGAAGTGACATTTACCAGGGGCCGTAGTCTAGCCTGGCTAGGATGCCGGCCTGGGGAATAATCCCCGTCCAGCACGCCGGTGAACCCGGGTTCAAATCCCGGCGGCCCCACCACTTACAGTCCTTAAATAACTATGCATTGCCTTACCTTACCATTCAGAAGCATTAATTTGAAATAGTGAGCCGCTCTTAATAATTCCATGATGATATAAATTTAATAGTCATACATGGACTAAGTTGAGCATTGGTTCACTCAAGGTTACTTCCTTACCATCCTCACCCTCGATCCTTATGACCCTCTCACCACCATGTACCAATATGAATATAGCCTTTATCCTCGCCACATTACTCTCCATAATCACCCTCTGCACTATTCTCCTGAACTCCCTATAATGATCCCCACAGCAGAAGTAAAGCTTGGAACCAGCCACTTCCCCGTAAAATCCCCTCCACGGCCTACCACACACCTTACACCTAAGTGTTCCGTCAATGCTTAAGTACGTGCCAGTCCTCCTATTATCACCACATAGGGCACACCCTGTGTATTCGCTACCAACCTCATTACCATTTACAAAACCCTCATTAATTTAGTTGTTAATTTCCTAATAATTTATTGTGTTTGCGGCTTCTAATCATTTATGAACAGTTGTATTTACTAATATTTATTTCAATATAAATACATTCTAGCGCCATTTTAGGATAAGAACTTAAACCACAGCATTTGGCATTAACCGGCGTGTGATGTTAGGGAGTACGACTGAGGTTGATGATGTGGTCCTTCGCTGATGGCTTAGTAAAGTTTTTAATCTTGTGGGTTTGCACGTTGGTTGTATGGTCTTGCTTGATGTGCTGGGGAATGCGTTGACTATGATTAAGAATGCGGAGGTGAGGGGCCATAGGGAGGTGGTTATTTGGCCGTCTTCTAAGCTCGTTGGTAATGTGCTCAGGGTTATGCAGAGGTATGGTTATGTTGGTGAGATTGAGTTTATTGAGGATGGTAGGGGTGGTAAGTTTAAGGTTCAACTCCTCGGCAAAATAAACGATGTTGGCGCCATAAGGCCCAGGTTCAGTGTTAAGGTTTCCGAGTTAATGAAGTGGGAGGAGAAATACCTACCGGCGAGGAACGTTGGGATAATAATTCTTAGTACGTCGAAGGGCGTTCTATCGCATTTAGAGGCTAGGCAGATGAACGTTGGTGGTGTGTTAATAGCGTACGTTTATTAATGGTGGTAAATTTAAAAAGGGCATTAACAGGTGCTTCTGCGATGTCTACGGAAGAGGGCAAGCCCACAGGGCAGGAGACCCAGCAGCCAAGCAGTGAGCAGGCGGCGCAGGCTACTACCCAACAAGTAGAGACTCAGACACAGCCCACTCAACAAGCTCAGCAAATTCCTGAGCAGGCAGTGGCGAAGCCTGAGGTTAAGGAGGTGAAGTTGCCGAGACCTAGGGTCTCGCTGAGTGGTAAGTTAAGGCAGTTGTTGAGACTTAGGTTGTTGATGAAGAGGAGGGAGCCACGTTGGATGAGGATGGATGAATGGAGGTACCTTAGGGTTGCCCATGGTGAGCATTGGCGTAGGCCCAGGGGCGATGATAATAAGATTAGGCTCGAGATTAAGGGATACCCGAAGAGGGTTAAGGTTGGTTATGGAAAGCCGAGGCTCGTCAGGAACCTACACCCAAGTGGTTTCAAGCTTGTGATTGTTCATAGGCCTGAGGATGTTGATAAGGTCGACCCAACCAAGGAGGCGATAATTATTGGTAGAACCGTTGGGCTGAAGAAGAGGGTTGAGATTGTCAAGAGGGCGATTGAGAAGGGCGTGAGGGTTATCAACGTGACTAAGGACGTAATTGAGGAGTTAAGGAGAGTCCAGTGATTCATGCCTTCAGCTTCTCATTGAACCAATCAACAATAGCCCTCAACCTAACCAGCCTATGGTTAGGCTTACCAAACCTTGACAAGTCATGATTCTCCCCAGGGAACACAACCATCCTTACCTCCTTACCCAGGTACTTAAGCGCTGTGTACAACTGTACCGCCTGCTCGAACCAACAGCGGTAATCCTCAAGCGAATGTATTATCAGCAATGGAGTCCTAACATTCTTCACATACATAATCGGTGACTTAGCCATGTAACTCTCCAAATAAGCCCAGAAATCCCTATCCTCACCACCACCAATCTGGTCATTCGCGAAGTAAGGCCCTATGTCACTGGCACCGAAGAAGCTAACCCAATTGGATATTGACCTATCAGTGACCGCGGCCCTAAACCTATCCGTATGCGTAACTATCCAATTAGTCATGAACCCACCATACGAGCCACCAATGACGCCAAGCCTACCCGTCTATGAAGTCGTAACTCCTAAGCACGTAGTCAAGACCTCCATCAAATCCTCATAATCCCTCTCACCATAATGCCCACGTATATCCGCAAACTCCTCATCATACCCATCACTACCTCGCGGATTCATGAATATGACCACGAAACCCTCATTAACCAGTAATTGAAACTCGAACATGAATGAGTAACCATATGCCGTCTTCGGCCCACCGTGGATTTCCAGGATAGCCGGATACCTAATGCCCTGCCTAAAACCGGGCGGTCTCATTAACCAACCCTCGACCTCCCTACCATCGCTGGCGCGGAACCTGAATGGTTCGGGTTTTGAGAGTTCTATGAAATTGACCCAATCATTAAAGTTCGTTATCCTTTCCTCATTGCCATTAAACCACCTGTATAATTCCGTGGGCCTCAGCGGGTCCATGGATATGAAGTATATGGTGCCGTCCCTCATAACCACGAAATCCTCAACACTCCTCTCGCCACCAATCACCACCTCAACACCGCCATTGATGCTTGCCCTGACGAGCCTTGATGATCCGCCATCCATCATCATGAAGTAAACCCAATCACCAACCCACTGAAGCTTCATTGGCGGTGGTGAACCTCTGGCATCACTGTTGAGGCTATTGCCAACGTTCCTATCAACACCCCTCATTAAATCAATGACCTCACCACCATCGGGCCTAACTAGTAGCACGTGGTCATGGGTTACAAGGCCCCTATGTAGGTCATTACCCACCAAAGCCAGGTACTTCCCATCAGGCGACCACCTAATAGCCGATACACTATAATTACTAAGGACAGTGTACCTCTCCCCGCTTTCCAGGTTTATTACCCAAACCTCGTTCCTATACGGCTTAAACCTATTGGTGCTCACGGCGATAACCGCCCTCTTACCGCCAGGCTCAGCGTCATAGGCAACAACATCAAAGTCCCCACTGGTTAACTGCCTAATGGCGCCGCTTAAATCCAGCGAGAATAGGTGGGACTTAAACGTATGCACGAATCCCCTGCCATTAAACCAAAGGGGCCAATCCCCAACGAATTTGACATCCTCTTGGACAGGACCGACATTACTCATGAAGTACATCACGCCATTAACAATGCGTAAATCATTAACACCACCACTAATGTGAGCTACCCTCATTGGCTCACCGCCATCGAAGCAGGTACCAAACCTCAACACCTGGCTTATCCTTACCAAGCCCCCTCCTCGATAGGAACACCAGACCCTTACCACCTAAAATCCTTGGTGAGAAGTCACTATTACCTCTCGTGACCTGCCTCAGGGACCTGCCATCATAGATCCAAATATTCTTCTCATAATCCTCCAGGGAATCCGCAATCTTCGAAACCGTGAATGCCAGGACATTACTATCAACATTCGCGTTTAAGTCATGAATCATCCTCACCAACCTCAAGTCCTCGAGGACCAACCTCCTAACCATTAATAATTCAGAGAACCATTGAGCTATTAAGATTTCACCCAGGTCAGCGTATGAGTATGCCTATTACAGCGATTATGAACATGAGCTCCACTGCCTCATAATAACCATAACGCCTAATATTACTGCGATTACGTGATAAATAACTCAACGCACCACTCATGTATAGGTATGCCCCACCAACGTGAATCGCCAGGAACAATGCGGTCGCGCCAATTAACACCGCGCTGTAGTGGTTAAGTAGGGTGTAGGTTAGGAGTAGTATGTAGTAAGCGCTCTCGTAAATGGCTATTGGTAGACCAATGGGCCTTGGCACGGTTAGGTACCTTAGGCTAATGAACGCCACCGCTGCGTGTATGGCGACCATGGGTATTGAGAGAATAAGCACTAGGTCCGTGAACGACACATGTACTACGAATACTGCGGTAATAAATTTCTTATTTACGTGATTACACACGGCATTACTACCGTGACTAGTACCAAGAACTTGTTAAGGAATAAGTGGAAGATTAAATTCGTGATTTAATAAATGATGGTAATAAGGTATGATTCTTATTTGACAGTTAACTTCCTAGCCTCCCTCTCGGTCTCCCTAAGCATTACAATGTCTCCAACCCTGACTGGGCCCTTAATGTTCCTCGTTATTACCCTGCCCTTATCCCTGCCCTCGAGTATCCTAACCCTAACAATACTAACCTCGCCAGCGATACCAGTCCTACCAAGTATCTGAACTACCAATGCCGCTACCGCATCCTCATACGGACTAAACCTCTCAACCTTAGCCTCCTCACTCACTTGGATTCACCCTTCCTGGCAGCTCTCTTGGCAGGCGCCTTCTCAGCCGGCGGCGCGGCTTGCGGCTGCGGTAACTGTATTGGGTTGAGACCGGCCTTAACCCTAACATCATTTATCTGCCTAACGAGGTTCTCTAATTCAGCAGCTGCCTGGCCTGGATCGACTATCACGGCTGAGGCGGCTGACGTGTTCTGTAACCCAGCAGCCTTGCCGAGTCTTTCCTTGCTCGGTACGTAGACGTAGGGCACGCCCTTCTCCTCGCATAGTATTGGTAAGTGGGCTACGATCTCAGGTGGGTCTACGTCCTCAGCTATGAGGACGAGCTTGGCTAGTCCCCTCTCAACGGCCTTGGTAACTTCGTTAGTTCCCTTCCTAATCTTACCAGTCTCCCTGGCGGCTGATAATACCTCATAGGCCTTCTCAGCTATTTCCTGCGGCACTGCGAATCTAACGTAGAATGGCTTCCCCTGCGGTGGGTTTGCGTAAAACGTCTTTGGGTCTATGCTCACAGTTGCCATACTCGACTAAACCGTGAAGCTGGCATTTATAAGTATTTTTTCAATACGAAAATGGAGGATTACTTTGAGGCTATGTGTAGCGTGCTCCTCGTAGCCTTGAGACCGGGCTCACCGTGCTGAACTATCTTGGCTGTTATTGCGAATTCGCCTAGGTAGTGACCGATGTGCCATGGGCTTATAGTGACTGGTAGGTACGTGATGCCGTTGTAGACGGCTATTGTTAAGCCAACCATCTCGGGTAGTATTATCATGTCCCTGGCGTGGGTCTTTAACGTCACCTTCTTGCCCTCGGCCATGAGCTTCTTCGCCTTCCTAACCTTCTCAAGGAACTTCCTATGCTCCGGCTTTAAACCCCTCATTAACGACCTCCTCTGCCTAGCCGGTAACAACTTAATGAACTCCTCCATGGACATTTTAGAAATCTCCTCGAAGGTGAATCCCCTGTACCTAAATCCCTTCCACTCCTCCTGCGGAATTACAGCAGCCGTTAACCAGCCCTTCCTACCAGCCTCCGCACCCTCCTCTTCCTCCTTAGTAGCCGCGGCCGGCGCAGCGCCGGCTTCTCAGCAGCCTTCTCCGCCGCCTTCTCAGCTGCCTTACCTGCCGCCTTTGCACCAGCCTTCTCCTCAGCCTTTCCCGCCGCCTTAGTCTCAGGCTTCTTCGACATTCAAAACCGCAGTAGCTGCCTTGTTTATAACTTTTACTCGTTATGTAGATGGGGCGTTGTACCTCGTTTTACCTACATAAAGCGTTGCATAAATGAATTAATTTTAAAAAAGTACTTAATATGCAATAATTAATATGGCGGAGAAGGTAAGGATACTTTGGCAGCCCAGTCAAGACATGATTAGGAATTCTAACATAATGAGGTTCGTTAATTGGCTTGATGAGGTTTACGGCCTAAACTTCGAGGTTTCCATCGATGATCCCCTAAGGAATGTGGGTAATTATGACAGGCTTTGGAGGTGGAGTGTTAATGATCTCGAGAGTTTCTGGGTCAGTATTTGGCACTACTTCAACGTTACTTCCCACTCGCTATACACGAAGGTTCTTGAGCCAAAGACAATGCCAGGGGCCCGCTGGTTCATTGGTTCTAGGCTTAACTATGCAGAGCACGTGTTTAGGGCTGCCCGCTGGGGCGAGGAGGCGGTGACTACGTTAGGGAGGACGGACTTAGGAGGAGCCTAACCTGGGATCAATTGTATAGGGAGACCGCGGCGTTGGCTGATTGGCTTAGGAGTGTCGGCGTTGGTAAGGGCGATAGGGTTGCGGCATACGTTAGTCAAGTCCCCGAGGCCGTGGTTGCCTTATTAGCCATTGCGAGCATTGGGGCTATTTGGGTTGGTGTCGGTGCCGAGCTGGCTCCCAAGGCTGCCATAGATAGGTTTAATCTGCTTCAACCTAAGGCGTTGATAGCGGTTGATGGCTATCCATACAGGGGCAAGGTCTTTGATAAGTATGGCGATATCAAGCAGATCGTGGATTCGGTACCGAGTATTGAGAGGGTTGTCGTAATACCAAACATGAGGGATTCGGTGGAGCTAAGCTTGGCAAGCCCGTGCATGACTGGAGGGAGGTCACTGGCAGGAGGGGTGTTGGGCTTTCATACGAGCCTATGGAATTCAACGAACCGCTCTGGGTATTATTCACGTCCGGGACTACGGGTATACCCAAGCCCGTGGTTCACAGCCACGGTGGCGTACTACTCGAGGCTTACAAGGTTGGTCTCCACATGGATTATAAACCGAGCGATAAATTCACCTGGTACACAACGCCGTCATGGATGATGTGGAACTTCACAGTCGATGCCCTACTCTTCGGCACAACAATACTATTCTATGACGGCGACCCAACGGCCAGGAATTTCGAGCCGTATTGGGAGATCACGGAGAAGGAGGGATTGACAATACTCGGGCTCAGCGCGCCCTACATCCACGCAGCCATGAAGTCGACCATAGAGCCAGGCAGGCAATTCAACCTAAAAAACGCTCAGGGAGATTGGCTCAACGGCGGCGCCGCTATCGCCTCAGGGCTTTGAGTGGGTTTATGAGAAGGTTAAGGAGGACGTGTGGTTGGCGCCGATCAGTGGCGGCACTGACGTGGTCTCGGCATTCGTCGGTGGCTGCCCAATACTCCCTGTTTGGAGGGTGAGATGCAGTGTAGGTGGTTGGGGGCTGCCGTGAATGTGTATAATGAGGAGGGTAAGCCTGTGGTCAATGAGGTCGGTGAGTTGGTGCTGGAGAAGCCAATGCCCTCAATGCCCATTTACTTCTGGAACGACCCTGACTACAACTGGTACAGGGAGTCCTACTTCAACATGTTCCCAGGTGTTTGGAGGCACGGTGATTGGGCTTTGATAACGGATAGGGGCACGGTAATAATAAGCGGGCGCTCGGACTCGACAATAAAGAGGAAGGGGATTAGGATCGGGACCCTCGACATCTACAAGGTCGTTGAGTCCCTACCGGAGGTCGTGGGTAGCCTAGCCGTTGAGGTCAAGAACAAGTTAATACTATTCGTGGCCCTAAAACCAGGCCTACAACTAACCGATGAAATGAAGAGGAAGATAAATGATGCATTGAGGAGTCAGTTGGGGCCGTATTACATCGCCGACTACATAATACAGGTGCCCGACATACCAATGACTAGGAATTACAAGAAGCTCGAGGTACCAATAAAGAAGGTCCTAATGGGCTGGCCCATTGATAAGGCCGTTAACATAAACGCGGTCCTAAACCCAGAGGCCTTCTACGCAGTGATCGAGGCCCTGAAGCCCTACATGGACGAAATAATGAGGGAGTAAGCGCACTTAATTAATTATTAGGTATTTATCTAATAAAAACGACTAAACAATCAAATGGACCCAAGACTAAGGAAGGTTTACTCCAAGTGCATTACTGAGATCGCACGTGGTACACTCCCTGACCTCGTGAATGACCTTTACGACTACCTAATGATTGACCTGGCGAGTATCACGTATGGTCTCAAGGACCCTAGGGCTTTCCTCGTGAATGTTAGGCTCGCAATTGACTACGGCTACTTGAAGCCAAGTGTTGTCTTCGTGGTTGATTACTCGAAACCGGAGCATAGGGCGGTTGCCGAGTCCAGGGTCAAGTGGCTCAGGGATTTGAGCTTGGACTTCATCTTCGCCAAGGACGAGCCAGCTGAAATCAAAGCCGCAAAGGAATGCCTCAACAAGCCAAGGTGCATCGTACTCAGCCGAGACTACGACCCACTAATAATAATGAGCGAAATGATACAACCAATAAAAATAACCGAGAGGGCTTGGATAAATAGGAGAATAACCATAAACAGGGAATGCGTAAACAAGTACTTAAACGAGGATAAAACAACATAATTCGCTTACCGCATTACTTCCTAGGCCCTACAGTCATAGCCTACCTAATCTTAATGATAATCCTAGCCCTGTAATCATAACGCTAGCTCTCTCATCAGTGATGTGCACAAAGGTACACAAATCATTATAAAAATGCTAGATAATACCTAGTTTACATCAAAATAATTAGTGATAATATTTGTAATATTTATTAGGATTATCTCAATATAAATATTGACTTATGACTTACTAAATCTGTTTCCTTTAGGAAACAGATTTATAAGTAATATGTTTCCTTAAGTAATTAATGCATGAGTGCAGAGGGCGTGCTTAGGGAGGTCGTTGAGGAGTGGTTCACCTTTGAGTTACCCAGGGTTATTCCGAGGGATATCCCGTACTCGCTCATCGAGGGTTCGGCCCTGGCACTGGTTGGTCCGCGTAGGGCTGGTAAGACGTATTTCATGTATTGGATTGTCCAGGACCTAATGAGCAGGGGTTGGCCCAGAGAGGCTATTGTTTACATGAACCTTGAGGACGTTAGGTTGAGCGTCCTTAGACCCACGGACTTTGGAGCCTTCCTTAAGGTGATTAGTGAGGAGTCCCGTGAGTACAATGGCAGGGTCCTACTCATGCTTGATGAGGTCCAGAACCTGCCCGAGTGGGGTCGTTGGGTCAGGACACTACTCGATAGGGGTAGATACTACATAATCGTTAGCGGCTCATCATCGAGAGTTAGGGCTGGTGAGGTGGCTACGGAGTTGAGGGGTAGGTACGTGGATAGGCTCGTCCTGCCCTTCTCATTCAGGGAGTTCCTCAGGGCGAGGGGCTTTGGGCTTGACTTCCTAAACGTACCCGAGAGACGTGGTAGGCTGCTAGGTCACTTAAGGGATTATGTGCTAAATGGCGCCCTGCCTGAGATCGTGCTAAGCCAGAGTTGGCCAGTGACCTGGTTAGGACGTATAGGGAGACCATTGTTTATAGGGACGTGGTTGATAGGTACAGGATTAGAGACGTGACATTCTTCGAAACATTCCTCGAACTAGTCGAGAATAGCTTCGGCGGTTACGTGTCAATAACGAAGCTAAACAATTACTTCAGGAGCCTCGGCATCAACAAGAGTAAGAGGACACTGAGCAATTACCTAAGGTACCTCGAGGAGGCATACTACGTGATCCTAGTCCGTAAGTTTGGGTTCACCACCAGGGAAGTCCTCCAGCAGCCCAGGAAGGTCTACCCAATAGACACGGCATACTTCAGGAGGAAGGCCATAGGCCCAATGATGGAGAGCGCCGTCGCCGTGGAGTTGATGAGGAGGGGCCTCAACTACGGATACTTGAGGATTAATGATTACGAGGTCGACTTCGTGATTAACAGGGAGCCCAGAGAGTACGTGCAGGTAACCTACGCATCGGCAATGGACGAGATAGACAGGAGGGAGTTCAGGGCATTGGCCAGGGTGAGTGAGGCCCTGGGCCGCGGGATAGCCAGGGTAATAACCTGGGACCTGGAGGGCGAGACAACGATAAACGGCGTCAAGATAACAATGACACCACTATGGAAGTGGCTACTCGAGGGCTAACACTTAAAGGGCATCATGAACCTAAAACAAGGACAATGCTATCCTGTGAGCCAGCGAATAATGAGTTGACGAAGCTAATGAAGGATATTGAGGGACTAAGCCCTACTGGGAATTGATTGGGATTAAGGTCGAAACCGTGGGTAGGGACTGCGCAGTCGGAGTAATAAACATCGAGGATAAGCACCTACAAATACTGGGCACGGTACACGGTGGAGTCCACGCAGCCCTGGCTGACGCAATGGCTTGGGTGGCTATACTGAGCCATTACTACCCACAGTACGTCACGGCAGTAACCACGGACCTAACCATTAAGTACCTAAAACCAATAAACCAAGGAGTACTAAGGCAATAGCCATGATAACATACATAAAGGAACCCACCGCGTTAATAGAAGTAGAATTGAGAAACGAAAACAACGAACTAGTGGCAATATCAACGACTACTTACTGGGTCACGCCCACGAACAAAACAATACGTGAAATAATAAACGAGAAGAGTGGGGGTATCGTAGGAAAATCTTGAAGGTTATTTTCCTGGGTTGGGCCGTGGCAAAATTTTGCCATGTGTCGACTTATGGGATTGTCTTTGGTTGTTTTTCGTGGTTTTGGGGTTTTGTTGGTTTGGGCGTTTGTTTTTAATGCGTGTTTCCTGTTCCTTGGGTTGTGTTTGTGGGTATTAGTTTGAGGGATGTTGGTGGTGTTAGGACTAAGTTGTTTTATTTGGAGGCTGCGTCTATAATGGGTTTTGATGCCGTTAATCTTGAGGCCTGTGGTGGTGCGTTGTGTGGGTCCGTGGTGGTTAGGGATTTTGGTGAGCCCTGGTTCTTTGTTGATGTTGTTGGTGAGGGTACCCTGAGGGTTGATGATCTTCAGTTCGCAGTTTTTTAACTATGGTGATGAGGGTGAGAGTAGGTGGGTTAGGGCATCGCCTGGTAGGCACTCGTTGTCCCTGGTGTTGTCGCCGGTTAGGATGTTTGGTGAGCGTAGGGTCAGCTTCAACGGGGTGTACGTGGTCTATAGGGAGCCATCTCTATTCAACTTCGTATTGAGGGCAAGGCTACTGCTTGATGTTGCTGAGGCTTTTGAGGACCTGAGGCTTGACTACCTGAAGGTGCTTAATGATGCACTCGACGTTGTTCCCCTGGACTCGGTGGCCAATTGGCAGTTGGAGTTCGCGGTTAGGGCGCACATCGTTGATCCGCCCAGCTTCGTTAGGGCGTTATTCAATTACTACGACGTGAAGGAGCTCACGCACCTCAGACCGCCTGACTTCGACGAGCTTGACAGGGCGGCGAGGGAGGGCCTTAGGGTCCTTGAGGAGGGTGTTGAGGAGTTGAGGGGTAGGAGGGGTCGTAGAGGCGTCGTATACGTGGCTGGTCACGCGCATATTGACCTTGGTTGGTTGTGGAGTAGGGATGTGACCAGGGAGAAGGTTAGGAGGACGGTAATCAACGTACTGTCACTACTCCAGTCCTACCCAGAGCTCACCTTCCTAATATCCAACGTGGCCTACCTAAGGTGGCTCAGTGAGGACAGGGACCTGTGGCTTAGGGTTAAGGAGGCCGTTAAAGCAGGAAAAATAGTGCCAGTGGGCGGTATGTGGGTTGAAAGCGACACAAACCTACCAGGCGGTGAGTCCCTGGCTAGGCAATTCCTCTATGGCCAGAGGTTCCTGCTGAGGGAGTTTGGTGAGATAACGGAGATTGGCTGGCTACCGGACACCTTCGGTTCCCAGCATCACTACCGCAGATACTCAGGAAGGCGGGTATCAAGGTGTTCTTCGAGCATAAGATGTATTGGAACACGATCAATAGGTTCCCGTACTCCGTCTTCCTGTGGGAGGGAATTGACGGGTCCGTGATACCCACAATAAACTACGCAACCTACGGCGCGGACTTAACGCCTAGGCAGATAGCCAGGGCCTGGTCGGACCACACGAGCCCCGAGATACCCGCCTTCCTACCCTTCGGTAAGGGTGACGGTGGTGGTGGGCCCACGTGGCTAATGCTCGAGAGGTACAGGGTGTATAAGGACCTGCCTGGCATGCCGAGACTAATAATGGGCAACCTGAGGGATTTGATAAACGAGGTTGTGAAGGACGACTCACTACCCAGGTGGAGGGGTGAGCTTTACCTCGAGATTCATAGGGGCGTGTACACGAATGGCATCAGGCTTAAGCAGTTGGTTAGGGCACTCGAGAACAGGCTCAGGGAGTTGGAGGCCTTCAGCGTGGTTACCGGCGCTAGGAGGAATTATGAGGAGCTTTGGCACCCACTACTCGAGGCTGAGTACCACGACCCAATGGGCGCCACTTCAACCAAGGCCGTCTATGAGGAGGTTGTTAATGAGCTTGAGGAGGACTTGAAAAGGGTTAATGAGGAGTTCATGGCGGTCCTCAGGAAGGCCCTGGGCACGGGCCCGTTGATTACCGTGGTTAACCCACTGCCGTGGCCGAGGAGGGAGTTGGTCATGGTTAAGGGGGAGCTGAAGGGAGTACCAACCCAGAAGGTTGATGGTGGCTACCTAGCCCTTGTTGAGATCCCTGCCCTGGGCTGGAGGTCCTTCGAGACTGGGCAGTGTTGCCTCGGGTGATGTGGTTGTGGGTGATAATTATATTGAGAATTCCCTGGTCAGGGTTGTTTTTGATGGCTCATTGAGGATATACGATAAGGAGGCCAATAGGTGGGCTGTGGAGGATGGCTACCTAATGGCTTGTGAGGACATGCCCAGTAAGTGGGATGGTTGGGACATAGAGGCTTACTACAGGAGGGTTTGCAGGAGGTTGGAGCCGATGGGCTTTAGCATTGTTGAGAGGGGGCCGTTGAGGGGTTGCATCGAGGTTAATTACGGGTTTAGGGAGTCGAGCATTAGGCAGAGGATTTGCGTGGGCGCCTTCAGTAGGCGTGTTGATGTGGAGAGTGAGGTTGATTGGAAGGAGAGGTTGACGCTCCTCAAGGCCGTTTATAAACTCGGTGTGTTCGGGCATAACGCATCCTTCGAGATACCCTACGGCGTGATTAATAGGCCCACGAGACCTAGCAATACCTGGGAGGTGGCTAAGTTCGAGGTCCCAGCCTGCGTTGGGTAGATGTTTGGGACCCGGACTATGGGGTGGCGATAATTAACGACGGTAGGCAGGGTTACTCGGTTGAGGAGAATACGGTCTCAATAACCCTACTCAGGTCGCCAATATACCCAAACCCATTCCTGGACTACGGCCGCAACAAGTTCACCTACGCCATATACCCACACACCGGCGACTGGAGAAACGCCCAAGTACCCAGGAGAGCCTACGAATTCAACCAGCCACTAATCATCGTTGAGGGAACCAGCGGCGGTGAGGAGTCATTCCTAGAAATCACAAACCCAGCGATAATGCTCGAAGCCCTAAAGTGGGGCGAGGACTCGGGCATAGTGCTGAGACTCTACGAGACCTATGGAGTAAGTGCATGCACGGAGGTCAGGACCTCCATGGGCGGTGAGGCGATTGAGACGGACATACTAGAGCTCAATAACTACGGTAGTGTGGACCTTAGGAACCTCTGTCTCAAGCCCTACGAGATAAAGACAATACTCATCAGGTCACGTGGTTGACGGGCTAATGAAAAGCACGGTGTCACCCCTAATAATCATCAACCCACCCTTAACGCTACCCTTGGGATTAATCTCCTCAGTGTTCGTGAGGAGCAGGTTCAAGTGCTGGTCATAACCAACAAGCACACCCCTAATCTCAGCACCATTCCTAAGCTTCACGAGAATAACCTTATTCAAATTCCTCTGCAGCTCCTCATTAACAATCTCCATACAGCGAGGCATCGGGACTAACCCTCAAAACAATCTTTTAAAGATTAATCTCCACAAAAACCAACAAAACCACCAAAACAAACAAAAACAAGACCACAAAACAAAATCCAACTAATCGACACATGGCAAAATTTTGCCACGTACCGATACTGGAAAACCACTTTCAAAACCTTCCCACGAAAATAACCCACGAATCTGAGGCAGTGACCACGAACTATAATTACTCACTTCCCTTTCGGGAAGACAGGGTTAAAAACCACCATGATAATGTTTATTTGAGAAGTTATGGCGCTCATTATTAGGGAATTAGGGAAGGAACCCGCAATAAACCTGGTGAGGCTGATCATTGCGCATTATATGAAGAGGTACGGCAGGGGTATTAGGGCTGAGGTACTCGTTAAATTACTATTTTTCACATTATACACGGATTTGGACGGCACAAAACTCCTCGAGACACCGAGGGTTAGGTTACCCGAGGAGTTTAGGATTTACCTCAAGGGTCCATTCATACCAATCGATAGATTACTCGGCGGCGAGACCGAAATGGGTATGTACGGTATTGTCAAGACCGGTGATAGCTACTACGTTAAGGGCGTGAATAAGACTCTGGAGGAGGCACGTAGAGCGCTTGAGGAGAGGGGCTTGAAGGACTTAGTTGATTATGCATTGAAGATCGTGGATGCCTACGGTGGGTTGAGTGAGGACGAATTAATAAGACGCTCGCTAAAGGTCCTGGGTCTCGAGGATGAGGTCATTAAGGCAATGGCATTCAACATGAGCCTGGACGCATACATAGACGCTATAACCAGGCTTAGGAAAATTGTGGAAAGTGGGGAATTCATTGACGAAACGGAGCTTTACCCAGACCTGTTTAAGTCGAGTGAGTGATCATGGTATTTAAGTCGTTACGTGCATTTGTCGACACCAATGTGCTTGTTAACATCGTGTACTCAATAACCCTGCATCATAGATTAAACAAGCCTAAGCCAATGATTCTAGGACTTCTAGAGAGCGAGAAATTAGTACTGTACACCGATAACGCCGTGATAAATGAACTTAAAGGTGGAGCTTTACGTAACTTATTAATGACCGTCGATAAGGTAAAGCATGGTTGGAACGACATTGAGATTAACCAAATGGAGCAATACAGCATTGATGAGTTAAGTTACCTATTAAGTAAAGGATATGTAAGGCTGGCGGTTCCTCGCTGTGGGTGGTGAGGGTTCTGGTCCCGTTGGGTTTGCCGTCATTGTTCCATAACCCCCATGGGACCGGCATCACTGTTCAGTGCCCGCCGCCAGCCTCGGGCAGGTCGGGGCTCATTGCCTGCTAGGCTCGCCTACAACCCAACTCTATGTACCTAAAAGAGCAAAAGATTTATAAAGTTTTTGCTCTATTGTTTCTTGATGCCTGTGGAGTTCATCTTTAGGGGTAGGGTGTCTAGCCATGGTGGTGGTAGGTTCATAATCTACATACCAAGGGAGGTTCAGGAAAAGGCTAGGAGGCTTTATGAGGAGGGTAGGGAGGTGATTGTCATTGTCGCAACGGAGGATTGAGGAGGGGTTCAGGGTGTTAACGCTGACGGCGGATGTTGATGAGGATGTGCTGGACTTCATCAGGAGGTACCAGGTGTTGGCGAGCCACATTTATTGGGCTAGGAGCTCGGGATAAGCCCCGACCAAGTGTGTTGGAGGAGCTGCGTAGTGAGGTTAAGGCTTACTGGAGGTGGCACGTAATAGACGAGAGAGACCCAATGTACCTGTTTAAAGGAGTTAAAGAGACTCCTAGGCCTTACTCCGTTATCCTTAAGCTACCGCTGGTTGATGCACTCCACCTAGCAAGGGTGCTTACTTAAAGGATGGTAGGTTAGTCCTGAGGTTGAATAGGGTGGTTGAGGTTGAGATTCCGAAACGTGCACTGGAGTGGTTGAACAAGAGGCTTGCCGAGAACCCGGATAGGAAGACCGTGAGGGTGTTTGAGAGGGACGGTAGGCTCGTCGTCCAAATCGTGCTTCATAAGAGGAATGTTGTGGAGAGGCCAGGCAACCCACTCCTGGTCGTGGTTGATTTGAATAGTTCTCATGGGATTGTTGTGCATTACTGGGATGGTAAGTTGATTAAGACGAAGAAGTATAGGCCACCGAATAGGGGTTGGAGGTGGAGGCAGGTGAGGAGGTTGATGATGCTTAGGGATAGGCTCTACAACCTGGGCACCATAACCCAGAGGCAGATTAATATCTACTCCTCACTCATTAGGACCACACTACGTGGTAGTGCCAAGCCATGGATCCAGCAGGTGTTGATAGGGTTGTGAGGAGGATTAGGAGGATTGCGAGGAGACGTGGGAAGGAACCGCTCGTCATGATTGACACGCCGAGTGATGAGAGCTTGAGGAACTCTAGCTTACAGAGGACTCTAAGGTCCTTCGCAAAATACCTGGAGAACATATTATCATGGTATGGGATATACTGGGAGGAAAGGAGGCTCTACAGTACGCTCTGCCCAGTTTGCGGTACTGAGCTTAGGCTAAAAATGAGGACTAAGAATACGAGGATAATGGAGTGCCCAAAGTGCGGGTTCAACGCAGACAGGGACACAGTACCACTACACTGGGCAATCAAGTCTCTCTCCGCCTTAAAGAGCGAAGCTCCTAGCCTATAGTAATGCGGACTTAAATGCCGCGGTGGACATGGTGCACGACGCATTACTCAGGAAGGCAAGGGCAGAGAAGGCGATTGAAGACGCAACAAAAATAAAACTGAACAAAGCAGTGCCAGGAAACCGTTGAGTCATGTGGCCTATTATAATGCGTGGGGCTCAACGCTCACTTGACTATGGCGAGACTGGTAGTCCTTAACGCACACTCTTTGAATGCCTTCAGCGGAAATAAGTACACGCTAAGGATTAGGAGGGTGTCCTTCGCGGAGTTGCCCGGCTTGGCTGCCAAGTACGACGGTGCGATTCACTACGTAAGGCACCAGGCAACAATACAACTTCTCAACATGTACATCAGCCTAAGCCTAACGCCGAGCATTGGTTTGTACCAATACTCACCTGGCGATGCCCTACTCGTTGTTGTGTTGAAGGTGCCAGTCCGTGGTCAGGAAGTGAACTCGGTGAGCGAGAACGACATTGAACTATTCCTAGTGACGTCGAGTCTCAATAGTCAGAAAACCATTTTAAAAAGTATCTCCGCCCTGGGGGCGAGGTTATGGATCAATTACTGAGTAGCTGTCCAAGTGAGGATATTGACGTGGTGAATTCACTACTTTATGCTTATGATTTATTAGCTACGGTACCGAGGAGGGGCGGTCCTGGTATAACGACTGGTAGGTTGGTCTTCATCACTAATGATAAGGAACTTAGAAGCTTCGTTGAGAATGATTTATCATGCACCAAATGTCCCTGTAAAGATAAGGTAATTGCCCTAAATTATGACGAGTTTAAGGCACGTCTCAGGCAGGCAATATCATCAATGTGATTGTAATACTGTTATTAATAATGATGAAAGTGGGTCTGAAGGAATGGGGCCGGGGCCGGGATTTGAACCCGGGTTCACGGGCTCCACAGGCCCGCATGCTTTCCAGGCTGCACCACCCCGGCGTGAATTCCTTACTCTCCATACCTTTTAAATTTTTGTTTCTTAACCCTGCACTAAATGCCCTTACCTCACGATATCACGCCCTACAAACACATATCAATGCATCATTGCCTACCTCGACGCATCGCTTAACTTAGTCCATGCCCATCACCATGCGTCCACCTTCCTTAATACGTGAAGGATCATCACCCCATAGCTGCTGGGTAGATGGTTATTTTCTCATTTTGCTTTTGTAGAATGGTTTAAATACCCAGCCCTCCCCATCGTTTGCTGTATGAATGAGGAAATTCAGGAAAGCATGATTTTTGCAGACCTCGTATTTGTGGTAATGACTACCATCTACTCACTAGCCTTTCAATTAATACTACTATTCAGTAATTCCCTAATCACAATTGGAGTGGCTGCGGCCGCCTGGCTCGTGCTGCTCTACACGTTAATTACTAGGCGTGGTCCCTGGGTATTGATCTACGCTAAGGTTCATAGGGCCCTAACAGGCATTAACGTACTCGGCATCACCAGTTGAGAGACTCCTATTAATGCCCTACGTGATTAATTACGCAGCAACCATAGTGCTTGCAGCACTGGCTGAGCATCCATTGCTAAACCTCGCTCTAAGGATAATGGCGACAACCCCCATGTTCATAATGATTGGAGAATTCACGGCACTGCCACGAATAATGATGAACAACCACCCAGAAATAGCCTAATCACGAACATAGGGCACCGCACTTATTAAAATAAAAATTAATGAGCATCGCTCCGTCACTGCATTACCGCCTCACTCCTATTACTACGATATGTCATTGATTAATCACTAAATCAATAACAAACTAAGCTCAACCCTTATGGAGAAGGATTATAGCCCCGAGGTCCCGGCACGCCGGTTTCCCGCGGCCTCGCGGACCGCAGTACTCCCAAGCGCGGCGGGGCGTTTCACTTCCGGGTTCTGGTGAGTCCGGGTGGTTCCACCTCGCCTATGGCCGGGTTACCTCGGTTTGGCCGAAATGACCATTACCTACTGGGTTTTTAAGTTCTTCTCCTAGGGCCTAGTCACGGCCAGTATTGTATTGTACGTATGCCGTGCTATACCATAAAGGATGCGTAGTTCCACCTCATTATTAATTGGGTTAGTGCACCAGATAAGGTGCTTAGGACCGTAGGCAATTAATGGGGGATAGAACTGGGCAATTCAACCCTAGGTATATAGGAAGTCCAGGGAAAGATAATCCAGTTCCGCCAATAGATTGGGCTTAACATGCGTTGATTTTGAATTAGCTTTTTAAGGGATAATCAAGACATTAGTACTAAGCCATGGGTCTTAGTCCTGAGGAGAAGGAGCGTTTCCTGAGGCTTTGGGGGAGGATCGTGTATTTAGGTACGCCGTAATGGGGTTACTGGGTATTCAGGAGTTGAGAAAGGACATGGGGGACGTGAAGGAGAAGCTCGGGAAGCTTGAGGATAAGGTCGATGCCCTGGCTAAGGATGTTAGGGATGTTAAGGTAACCCTTGAGAACATAACCATGACTATCGAGGAGGAGGCCAATGAGCTCGTGCAGTACTACCTTAGGCAGCGTGGTATTAGCATTGCAACAAGGCCTGAGCAGTTTGACTCGGCTTATGAATTCGACATTTACGGCACGAATGGGCAGCTAACCATCATTGGCGAGGCGAAGACTAGGGTTGGGGTTGACGTCGTGAGACGTGTGGTGGCGAGGGTTGGGGAGGCGAGGAGTAGGTTCCCAGACAGGTTCCAGGGTAGGGTCATTACGGTCATCTACGCCTTAAGGGTCTCGCCAGACGCAGTGGAGGAGGCAAGGAAGCTGGGCATTTGGCTTCTTGAATCAATGAGGGAGGTTATACCATTCCCAGGTTAGGGTTTATTCTTATTCATATTCATAACTGAACCTACCCAGCAATTAATTAGATTAATGGATTAGTCACTAACGGTATTTGCTAAAACTCTAAAAATCCATAAGTTACGGGCTAGCTTGGGATTGGTGTTTAGGAGCTGAATGGGAAACTAGCGGGCCCGGTGAGATTTGAACCCACGACCTACGGGTTAACAGCCCATAAAATAGTAACTTAATATTCGTGATTTAACACGGTCTTTCCGTAACAAATGCATTGATTAATGCATGGTTGCGATTGTGGATACTGAATGAGACTATGCTAGGTCGTACATACATAACATGGTTATTGCCGTGTTTTGCATATATATTTTACCCGCCCCCTCTTTCTTCTGGGAATACAATGATTTCGTGACTACATATGCAGGTAAAAGCCCTTGGAAAAGGTAGGGTTGGTAGGCGTGATGGCCAGTATGTGCTTTACCTGGATAGGTATGCATCGGAGTTGCTAAAGCCGTATGCGGGTAGGAGGGCTAGGGTGCACATTAGTGATGGGCAATCAACAATTAGCGTTGATGGCACGCTATCAATCGAGAAATCCTTCAGGCCACCAAGGATAGCCGTCTTCCTACCCAGGGCGTTGAACCCAACCTGGCAGAGACTCTACGACAGGGAGTTCGCCGTTGTAATTGAGGTCCAGGAAGGTGATGATGGAATCGAGGCCAGGGCTGTAGGTGAGACCGCATGAGCATGATCAGTTTCTTTAAAGAGGTTAGGGTTAGGGAGTTCGTTAAGCCCACGATGACCTATGATAAGAGGCCGATGATAATCATGAGTGTTGAGGTTGATGGGCAGGTGAAGAGGCTCAACTTGGTTGGTGAGCAGGGCACAACGGTGCAGCAATTCATTGAGTGGTTGGTGAGGAAGAAGCTAATTGTGAGGGATAACGAGGGCTACACAATCTACGTGCCAACGGCCGCCCTGGCGAAGGAGAGGGACGGAACGATTTGGGTGCACGCAAGGGACTACAAGCCACTAGTCGGCGATTGAGAGACTGAGAACCAACTCAAAACTCACGCTTAAAACCGGCCCCACCTGGCAGAGGACAACCTGCCAGGCGGGAGAGCCGGGTGGCCCAGGTGACGGAGTCTCTAAACAACCAGGGAAGTGAGGAGTCTAAAAAGCCTAACCCAAACCCAACACAGGAAGCCAATGCAGGCACGGACAACCTAGTAAACGAAATAATGCAAAGACTCAGTCTTGGTGCTTCTACTGCTTCTGTTGGGGGTGAAGCATTTTTGCGAGGTAGCACGAACGCAAATGCATCGGTTGGTTTCTTAACTGACGCATCCACGAACGTGGGTGCCCGTGGAAATGCTTCAGAAAACACCAGAAGCAGCAGCGGAACCGTCCAGGTTAATTGTCGTCCTTGTGGTGGTTGTTGTGGTCGTAGGTTTGGTGTTCGCGTGCCTGCCGAGGTTTATGCTTTCATTGCGGAGGTTGCCAAGGAGAAGGGTCTTCGTGAGTGCGATGGCGTGAATAGCTCTGCCCGCTTCTTGAGTGTAGGCGTGGTCGTGATGGTGTTGGTTCGCTTGACAGTGCTAAGTGGGTTGAGAAGTTCGTTATAGTAGGGAGGGTGTTTATAAGCCTGGTTATTTAATCGCTAGGCTTTTGGATGCGCCTGCCGATTATGCTGACTTCTACGTGGTACTCGCCCTGTATGGGGAGTACGTGGCTAATCAACTGCGTGATAGCGTGAGGGGTACCGTGCATGGAATATCCCTGCCCTTGGCAGCGTCAGCGAATTCATTAGGGCCTTGATCAGTCACTTCAGGGATGGACATGGATTGAGGACAATTGAGTAAATCAAGGTAAAGGTCCATGAATTAATCAATAAGGAGTTTAAGGACTTCAGGCCCGGCGTTAATCCGAGACCTAGGGAAATCAAGCGTGAGGAGCTCGTTAATGCATTAATCAGTGCCTGGGAGAAGTTGGGCATCCTGGGCTACCTCGGCGATGATACGTGGGTATGCCACCTATGCGAGCCGAATGTTAAGCTAAGAGGTAAGGAGAGGGCATTCGAACACGTATGGCACCTACACCCACAAATACGAAACATAATTAATAACCACAATACTGACCATGCCTAAGCCCTGCACAATCATGGATCAAATAATTCCGTTCTAAACTACACTAACTCTTACGAGGATGCTCTTCATGCATTTACTTTATCGGCGCAAACTCATTATTACTAATTTACTAATTTAAATTCTTGAATTATTTAGTGCACCTTCGTTATCACGGGTTGTAAGTGGGGTTTGGTTCTTTGAGATTGCTTTATGAGGACTAGCACTAAAGCTGTGCGTGTGGGTGTGGCATTATTGCTTTTATTTCCCTGGGATGGTTAAAGGAGGGGTGGTATGGTTAGTCCTGAGTTGTTGAGGCGTGTTAGGGATGCATTATTCAGGGAGTTCGTACTGCCTGGAGACACCGGGTTCTGGGGTGTTGGTATTGGGAGGGACGAGGTCATACTATACCTCGACAGTTCCAGGGCGAAGAGGGTTGTCAATGTGCCGAGTACGTACGTGGTGGATGGAGAGGTCGTTAGGGTAAGGATTGTTGAGGCGAGGATGCCCAGGGCGCTGGCTTAACCCCTGGTTAAGCCGCACGGTCTCGTCAGTGCACGTCTCGTACTGGTCATTACCACCTCATAAAATACTAAGGCGCACTAATCACAAACCATGCTTACCAACGCCTCAAAACCCCCTTACACACGCCTCAGCATGCCTTGGCATTTTGCCTGCGTGCTGTGTGGGGTGCCTGCATCATACGTAGTTTCCATCTAGAAATTGGGCTGTAAAGACTGTGTTGACGCGGCAGTTGACGCCATGGGGTGGGTCTAAATGCAGCTGCTTGCGCACAGCATTAATAAGAGTCTTCACCACTAATCAATTTGGGCGTACTACTTCGATGAGTTCAGGTTGGTCGGCGACTACGATTTCAACCACACGGTCAATGAGTTAATAGGCGTGGCAATTAATGAGATGAAGAGGCACAGATTCAAACCGACCATAGTCTGCCACTTAAAGATCGACAACGGCATAGTAATCGAGATAAGAAGCGAAGATTGATTGGCACTAAAGCTGATTAAAGCAAAAGACCCAACCAAGGCACTGAGGAGATTCTACGAGAACGAGGAATCTTTAATATGTGAAAGATAGAATATGGAGTTCTGAAAGTTCTTATATTAAGTTACGTATATCTTATTCTTTAGTAAATTACGGCATTTTTAATAAACGTAAAATATTTATATGGGGTATCTATTAAGTGGGTAGTGGTATGGGGTTATGGCTTAATGTACCTCAGGAACCTACGGAGTTAAAACGAAGATTAAAGCAGATGAGAGAGGTTCTTTGCCATGATGATCCTGATAACGCCTCATGCGAGAATAGAGTTATATGGAGTTCCAATGATATTCCCAGGTATCTTTGGAATGAATGGAAAGACATACTTAAGAACCACGGATATACATGGCAGAGGTTCCTCTCAGTATTAAAGTTAGCCAGTGGTGATTTAATACTGTGGGCTCTTAAAGATTCATTAACTTGGGATGAACTTGTTAAGAGAATTATGAAGCTCCTTGAGACTTATATGGGTGGGTAGTATGGTTAGTGTTAGGGTTGTTTTTGGTGATTCTAGGGATATGCATGAGCTGCCTAACTCGTCAGTGCACCTGGTGGTTACATCACCGCCTTACTACAATGCTCCCTTTGACTTCCCCGGGCTTTTCAGGGGCTATGATGAGTACCTGGACTTGCTGAGGGGTGTTGGTAGGGAGTTGTTTAGGGTTCTCAGGCCTGGTAGGGTTGCGGTCTTCGTGACGATGGACGTGAGGATTGATGGTAGGTTATACCCAATAGTTGCTGACCTCATTAAGACGATGATTGGTGTGGGCTTTGAGTATCAGGAGAGGATTATTTGGAGGAAGCCCGAGGCTACATTAGGATTAGCCGAAGGAGTGGTGTGCTGATTCAGCACCCATACCCAATGTACTACTACCCAGACAACATCTACGAGGAGGTCGTGGTCTTCAGGAAGCCTGGTGAGTGGGAGAAGCCGCCAAGGGATGTGATGGAGAGGAGTAGGATTGACATAAACAGGTTCCAGGGCGAGAAGTGGTACCTATCCGTGTGGGACATAAAGAATGTGCTACCAAGTGAGAAGTGGAGCAAGTACACGGCCGCATACCCAGAGGAGCTTGTTGAGCGGGTGATAAGGCTCTACAGCTACGTTGGGGAGACGGTACTAGACCCGTTCCTAGGCACGGGGACGACGTGCGCGGTAGCCACTAGGCTTGGTAGGAACTGCGTGGGTTATGAAATAGACCTCGAACTCATGGACGTGATTAAGGAGAGGCTCGGCGTAAACACGCAGAGACTAATCGACACTGTCAACTACGAATTCACAACGAGGGAAGATGCCAAAAGGCTCAGGACAAGGTTAAGGGAGGAAATTGAGAGAAAGTTGGCGAAAAAGAACAATAATAAGGGATAGGCATAGTTTCACTTCCCTTATTCTTTAGGTAGCTTATCCACATAATCTCTAGTGCTTAATAATGCCTTGTAGAAACTTATCAAATCTAAGTCAATGTACTGCCTTCGATTCTTATGACCACAATACACAAGTTTACCGCGAGCTTTGCCCTTTATTTCTGACTTGGCTACTCCACGTATCGTTATAGACGGACCCATAGATGCCAACTTAACCATAATCTGGGGACGCTTCCCGGATATCTTAGCTATACCAACCTTAGCAAAAGTCTCAGTGGATGGGTCGTACTCAAGCCTTAATCTCAATTTGTTTATTATATCGATAGGATTTTCACATAGTTTTAAGTTTGGGTATAATTTACAATGCTCTTCAGCCTTTTTACGGAGATATTTCTGAACAGGGTCGAAGCAACCCATACATACACTAAAGTCTCTGACAGGAACCTTAACGTAATACGTAACTTCCTTACCTCCCTGTTGTATTTCCTTCTCGGGCTCTGGTAAGTTTAGTTGCGATTGCGAATTTATATTTACATAATTCTTTAAAGCATCAATAATTTCATCAATATATTTTAAGTCAATATAGAACATTAACCAATTGGTCCATTTCTCAGGATTAATACCTCTAATAGATGCCCTTTCAAGATGGTAACCTAATATATTTAAGTCAAAAGATATAGTATTATTTTTAACATATACTTCCACATATGCTTTCTCCGGAGGAATTAAGTAAGCTGTTTTTCCATCTTTTACGGTCCTTGTCCAGCCTAAATCATCAGGCTTTAGGCCGAGTTCTTCCGGGGGTATGAGCCTTTCGATAGTTATTGGTTCAGGAGTTTTTAACCAGCCTCGAAAATTAGAGTAAATTATCGGTATGGGCATCTTTATCTTCCTATCAGGACTCCTTGGTACATAAAAGCCATTTTTAATGAGTTCCTCCTGAAGTTCCAATGAGGCAGAGAAATATATTTGAAGTGAATCTATTAAATACTTCCCAATTTTAATAAGGATATTTTGAGACATTATTTATTAAAGTTACTAAGAGCATTTTTAAAGCTATTTTTTTAGTTTGAAAATGAAGATATGCACAGTTATATGCATAATAATATTAAAATAATGATAATATTAGCTTTGTTGTAGAGTAGGCCGAAGAGACTTGGGTCCCTCTTCCTAAGGACCAGCTTTAGGAAGGACTTTAGGCTGGCCGACACGTGCCTAGCCACGTTTGGCCCGTCCTCATTCAGTACCTCGTATAGGTACTCGTTAATCCCCTCTGGCTTAGTACCCAGTCCATCTCGGCGAGTGCTTCCTAATGTAGTGGAGCCTATCCCTTAGGGTTTTATCCTTGACTCCCTTTAGTCTCATTGCCATTATGTATGCCTCAATATCGCCTTCACCCACGCGCCACTCCCTACCCATTGTGCGTAGGTAGTCGCCTAGGTGTTGGTAGAGCATTGAGAGGAGGAGTTGGCGGAAGTCTGGGTCCGCCTTGGCTGTTGCAATGACCCTTATTATATCGCCCGGCGTTGCCTTCCGGCACCCAACCCCTTAGTAGGCTTGCGAGCTTCTCATACGTCAAGAAACTAAGCAATTTACAAAGCAGGTCGTCACTAACCCTCCTCCTACCATGCCTAATGGCATTAATGTACTGGGACGTGACACCCAAGTCATGAGGCTTAATGTCCTTCTTACCCATTACATAGTTGAGTATCCCCAACCTATCCTCATCCCTTACCTCGCCAACGTCTATCCTGCCACAATCAACCATGCCACCTGATTAGGCGTGGAGCTTAATTATAAAACTTATGAAACTGACTCCCCAACGGGCATGAAACCGACCTCGGTCACGGTGAATATGAGGTTGAATGTATTTTGGCGGGCCCGGTGGGATTTGAACCCACGTCCTACGGCTCCGGAGGCCGCCGCTCTACCTGGCTGAGCTACGGCCCAGGATAAAATTGCTTAGAGCATAATTAAGCTTTTACCAAATCATGAAGGGTTAATTCATTGGGTATGTCGATTAACTCGCCAATTTTTATCCGAAATCACGGCCATACAGCCTAGGCGCTTTGTTTTAGTACGATCACGCCCCTGGGGTCTTTAATCCTAACCGTCAGCGTCTCCCATAGGGTGAAGCCGTGAGTGCCATCCTCGGGGCCTAGGTATACCAATGCCGTGTCCACGCCAACGGCTATGTCTATGACCGATGGATGCGTGGATAGTAGTATCGCCGTATCATCCCTCAACTGGGGTATGATTACGATATCCTTAACCAGGGACTTAACCCTCGTCAACTCCATGATGCCCGTCTTCTCAACAACGGTCAGTAGCTTTGTGTATCGGCCAGGGCTTATGAATAGGACGTATGGCTCGGGGATGTAATTACTATACAGTGAATTGACGGCGTTTGATACCTCAGTGACTGCGGACTCGGGCGCATCCCAAGCGTGATGCTCATGGTCCTAACCCTGGGATTACTCAGGATATCATTGAGTACTGTGGAGTCCTCCTCATAGCCAAGCCTAATCGCTGCCTGATCAACCGTTACCGAATAAACCCTCTCACCCCTGGACCTGGCATACTCGATTTGCCTCTGCGATATTGTGAATTTAACGCTCAAATCCTTAAGCGGTATCACCGACCTAGCCGCGGTTATTGGAGGGCCGAGAACCACCTCATCGAGTGGCACGGCATCAAGCCCAGGCCCGGCCTCGTACGTGGTCAGGTACTTCCTAAACCTCCTCACGTTATTGGCGACCTCCCTGGCCCTATCCTGAATGTACCTAAGCTCCTCAGGGCTTAGGCTTGATGAGGATACCACGTCAGGCTGTGAATCGCCACGCTCATTAGTAGTACTTACTCTTCCCTGCTCATTGCTAGGGTCATTTGTCGTCAACTTAATGCCCGTTAACTCACTAACCTCGGTGGAACCTGCCTTCAACTGCTCTACCTGCTCCTGGTCATACTGCTTAAGTAGTGTGAGGAACTCACCGAAGTGCGTCTTCTCCTCCTTGGCGATATCCTCAAAGACCCTCCTAACCCTCTCATCATCGACAAGCCTAGCCAATTGTAGGTATAGGTTTATGGCATCCAGTTCAGCCATAATTGCGAGCCTAAGTGATTCGGCGACCTCACCTGCTGAGAACTTCCTATCCCTAGTGACATCCACCGGATTCTTTGAGAATACCATATTATGTGGGGGCGCATCCAATTATTTAAGTAATATCCTTAGCATTACTAATTTCTGCGTAGCTACGTAGATGAAGTTTCACTTAGTCCTGCCATGCTGTTACGGTATCATGAGGCTGATGCCATAGACTAGGCAGTATATCGTGTATAGCAGTCCGGTCCTCGCATCTATGTCATGGGCACCGCTTTTGAAGGCCCTTGTGAGCCCTGGTATTAATGCAGCGGTTGGTATTGCGGCCAGTGATGCGTATGGTAATAATCCCATGATTACTAGTAGTGCATTGATTATGTATGCCGTGATTAGGGAGCCTAGGTATATTTGGTAGCCGTACCTGGCGGTCATCATGGCTAGGGTCCTAATCCTCGCCTTGGCATCATACTCCCTATCCCTGTAGTTGTTTGCATATATTATTGCCAGCATTATGAAGAATGGTGGTAACGAGACCAGGAACACGCCAGGCTTTAATGAGCCTCCCGACGCGGCTATGAAGAACCCACCAACGAGTAATGGGCCCAGGTGAGTGCCACGGACAGCTCACCAAGCCCTATACTTAAGCGTGAATGGCGATCCCGTGTATGCGTAGAGTAGGAATACGCCCAGCAGGCCGAATATTAGTATTAGGTAGCTCTCCGCAATGGTTAGGTACGTGCCCAGTGAGGCTCCGGCAATTATTAATGAGAGCCCTAAATTCCTGGCGAATGATGGGCTTACACTACCCATGACCAGTGGTTGACGCCTATAGATAACTGTTGGTGAGTTGGGGCTGTCAATGCCTTGCATGAAGTCGTAGTAATCATTAAGCACGTTAACACTCGCATGCAGTAACAGTGCGCCTGCAATGGCGATTAATGAGTATATTATCCTCGCTCCGTAGTAAAGCCCGAGGTAATGGGCATACCCAATACCCACCAGCGATACCGCGAGTGTCATTGGTAGCTCCAAGCCCTGATCAGCCCTAGTATGTCGCCCTTATTCATTAATATTCAATTGAATCAATTATTATTTAAAAACATTATTTTCTATATTAATCAATTTACTCATACCCAAGTCACGGCACCAACGGTAGGAGGACCATCATGAGCTCAAGCCAAATGATGTGGGTTAGTATCGATGCCGTTAGGCAGCCTTATCGGCTAGTATGCCATCGACTAACCCAACGGCAAAGGCCCCAGCCACCAGGGCTGGGTTCAGTGTGGATATGTGGATCAGCGTGTAGTAAATCATTGACGCCAACCAGGGCTCCCTACTAAAGACACCACCCAAGCCCCTTGCCAACTCCTGAAGACCACCCCTCCAGTAGACCTCCTCCATGAAACCAATGATTACCAGGGCTATTGATAGGCATAGGCATTGGCCATGCCCCTAACCATTTCGTAGACCAGGGCCACATAGTTGCCAAGCCCCATGAACCTAAGCAATGCATAACCACCAATGAAGACTAGGTAGAGGATCCCAGCCATGACTACGCCAATCACCGCCGCGACCACCGCATTGACCCTAACCCACCTAAGCCTATCCCTGAACCAGGCCAGTGATAGTGAGCCGAGCAGTAACGTCGATATTGCCATGCCGTAGACAAAGTACCTACTGAACACGTCAAAGGATAGGGGCCACAGGACCAGGGGTAGCGCAATGTAGGCTATCGTCCTAGCCCTAGTCCCACTCATGCCTCATCACCACCTTACCAACCACACCACGGCTCTCCATCAACTCGTGCAGGGCCGGTGCATCTCTGACTGTGGCGACCCTACTAATGAACGGCCTAACACCCCTGCTAACCATGAAATCAATAACCTCCCTAAGGTAGGTCCTCGTCGCATTGTGAATACCCACAAGCCTCGCGTGCCGAAGATAAAACCTCCTGATATCAACCTGCACCATCGGCGACTTACCAAGGACCCCAAAGGCCACCACAGTACCACCAGGCCTAATCGCGTCCAGGGCCATGGGTACGGTATCACCAATCACATCGATGGCTGCGTCAACCCCATACTCAGTCCTTTCACTAACAACCTTCATCAACTCATCCCTATCATAACCAACAACCACGTCAGCACCCAACGACTTCATCAGGTTGGGCCTACTGGTCACGGCAATAACCCTGGCGCCAGGGCCTTGGCAAGTATGGTTAGGGCGGTTCCTATGCCGCCAGAACCACCGAATATCAGGACCCAGTCGCCTGGACTAACGTTAGCCACTTTAAGCGCCTTCCAGGAGACGCTATACGCCAGGGGTAGCACCGCCAACTCATCAATGCCAAAGCCACTGGCGCCTTAACCAACGCCCTGACCGGCGCCCTAACCAACTCGCCATACCCACCCCAGACCTGGAAACCCGGCATTGTCCAGCCTGGGCAGTAATCCTCAAGTCCAGCCCTACAGAAGCGACATGAACCACAACCCCAGACATTACTAACAAGGACCAAGTCACCAACCCTGAACTCACCAAGGTCAGTACCTGGGCCAGCCGACTCTATGTAACCAACAATGTCCGCGCCAGGCACGTGAGGCAGCTTAACGGGTATTCCCGGGTAACCCCTACGCACTATGGTATCAATCCTATTCAGCGACGTAGCCAAGACCCTAACAACGACCTCACCAGGCCCTGGCCTAGGGTCTGGAAGCTCCATGACCCTAAGGACACTTGGATCACCATGCCTCTCAAAGCCCACGGCCCTCATAATTAATAGGCACATTGACTTATGAGGGATTTAAGTATTGAGCGTGCCTTCAATTAGCCTACCCATGCTTCTCTCTATTCCGTAATTTCAACCTCTTCTTAACATAAAAGCAAAGAAATCTGAAATAAATAATTTCAATCTCTTCAATAAAACTTATATAACTCACCAGTAGAAAGAGAATTCACAAATGAAACCAGACATAGGGAGAGACGCTCCTAATGGCAACACTTGCTAACACCCTCGACCTAGCGACCAGCTACCTAGACTTCTCCCTGGGACTCCAAGAACTCAACTACTACGCAACAACAATGCACCTGGCAATTACCTAGCCGCAGCAATGGCGTTCATAACCTACGAAGCCATAGTCCTCACCATGTACCTGGCAATGCCAAGGCTCTCAGGGCTAAGGTGGTTCATGGCCGTATTCATAATTATGAAATTCATTGCCGCGGCAGGCAACATAGCCGCAGCCATGGGATTCTACGCCATAAACAACACAATACTGACGGCAAGCCAATTCCTAACTAATACCCTTAAATAACGATTAAGAAACTAAACTGAATGAGGTAAGAAGAACTGAAACAAATCATACACTTATTCGATACAAAGAAAAAGCAACCACGCAAACAGCCACGCTGGTTCATAAAGTTTCACATGATTCTACGGACATAGAAAGAGTTATTACGAAATAGAAAGTACCAAACCCCACGCTCATAAGCATTTATTAAGCAGTTGAAATATCCCTAAACCGTATGACAACCAAAATGAATAGAAAGGGTATATCCAACGTAGTAGCAACAATAATACTCATAGCAGTGGCGATAGCACTGGCTGTGGCTGTTGCGGTGTGGGTCTTCGGAATAGCGGGCAGTGCTGCTAAGACAGCGGCATTACAGATACAATCAGTCAGCTTAACCGGCGTTAGTAGTGGCTCCGCAACTCTAACGCTCTTGATAAGCAATCCGTCAAGTAGTGGTATCGGCATAGTTGGCTTCACTTTAGGAGGGTTATCCTGCACTTTCTCAACTACATTATCAATATCGTCCGGCGCTCAAGGCCCATTAACTATATCATTACAAATATCGAGTGGAGCCTTCACTAGCGCAAGCCAGGTAAGTTTTGGTAATCAGACGCTACCAAGTAGCAAAATATCATCACTGGCAGCCAGCCCGCACAAGTTGGCATTCAATATAGTGGAGCCTTAATAACCGCAAATGGTCAACAATACCCGTTCACAGTGACAGCAAGTTCATAAAATACTTTAATGCCTTTAAATAGTTCGTTAAAAAAATTAATTCCTTCTTTCTTCTATTACGTGGATTTATTACTTCTTAATGTCTCATTATTTAAACCATGGCTCATTCTTAAACCATGGTGTTTCAACTTCATCGAGTCTCCACCTTTGTCTTGTCACTGCCTCTGTTGGGTCTATTGTGACTCCGTTTTTGTAGCTAGTAGTCCGGTTAGTGCGATCATTCCTCCGTTATCGCCTGCGTACTCTGGTGGTACTATGCCTAGTTTTGCGTTGAATTCCTTGGCTATCCACTCCATTATTGCCCTTAGCCTCCTACTCCTTGCCACGCCCCCGGCGAGTAGTAGTTCCTTCTTGCCTGTTAGGGCCATTCCCCTCTCGACTATCTCGCCGAGCATTGAGTACGCCGTCTCCACGAGGCTTAGGCACACGTCCGGTAGTGGCGTGCCCTTCCTTACGAGTCTTAGGGCTTCCTCAACGAGTCCTGAGAAGGATACGTCCTGCCCCTTTACAGTATAGGGCAGCGGCACGTATTTGCTACCCTTCTCTGCACACTCTTCGAGGTGCGGCACGCCCGGGTTTGGCAGTCCGACGTTTCTGGCGAAGTAGTCTAGGGCGTTCCCCACGGCCATGTCTATGGTCTCTCCGAAGACTCCGTAAGACCTGCCCGAGTGGGCTATGACCATCGTGTGACCGCCAGAAACGAGTAGTACCAGTGGGTCCCTGAACCTTACGGACCACCTGGCGACCTCCACGTGGGCAACACCGTGATGCACAGGTACCAGGGGCTTCCCAAACTTAATGGCTATTGCCCTTGCCAGGGTGGCTCCAACCCTAAGGGCTGGGCCTAGTCCAGGCCCATGGAGAAGGCCACTGCGTCAATGTCCCTAATGCCTATGCCAAGCCTCCTCAAAGCTTCACTGAGGAGTCTCGGCCCAACAATCACGTGGTGGTCTGCGGCGACCCTCGGGTGTATGCCTACGCCCTGCGGTGGTGTGTAGGTGTCGTTGATGTTCACGAGTATTCCATCCTCACTTGCTATTCCGACTCCAAAGGTGTGCGCTGTGGATTCGATACCGAGGACCAGGGTCATTAGTAAACACCCTCAAGTATTGAGTCAATGACTTCATCCAGCTCACCATCACTTAAATTGCCGTACTTATTAATCACGTATTCAATCGTTGACTTAACAGAATTCTCTAACCATCCACAGCCTGGGTCGTAATTGTTGTCCAGGGTCATTATGAAGTTTCCCACGGCCTTAATAACACCATCCTTTACCAGTCTCTCTATCGTACTTAAGAACTCGGGGCTCGTTAGGACTAAGTCTATCCTCTCCCAGTCAAATGCCTCAAAGCCGCCCAACCTATCGATTAGGAACACCATCTTAGCGAGTCTATCTAGGCTAACCCTACCGAGCCTCCTCAATGCAGTGATCACCAGGCACTCTATTAAGCCCATGCAAACCGGCAACCCAGTATCACAGCGTCTTGAGTAATTAAACTTACTACGCATGTGCTGGCGAGGCAATACTTAAATGCTGGGTAGGGGCCAACACGCTGTATGGTTAGTCCTGACGTCCTTAGGGACATATTGAAACCAAGTAATTCAGTCCTCGTGGTTTGGGACGTGCATAGGGCGTTGTTCAACGGCATATTCAATAAGGACGAATTCCAGAGGGCCCTGAACACAGCCATTAACGCGGCCAGGAGGGTTAATGTGCCGATAATATTCACGAAGATAACGCCATACCCAAGCGGCTTTGAGCCGATAACCACGAGGGTAATGCCGTGGAGGGGTGGCTTCAAGCCCGAGGAGATGGATTTGATAGTCCAGCCGCAGCCCAATGACATTGTCATTAATAAGAATACCTGGTCCCTCTTCGTAGGGACCAACGTTGAGCTACTACTGAGGAATTCGGGTAGGTACGCCGTGGTCTTCACGGGGATTGCCACGGACATTGGTGTGGAGACCAGTGCTAGGCATGCCTACGCCCTCGGCTTCGTACCAGTGATTGTTTCAGACGCAGTGTCCTCATATGATAGGGATGCTCACGAGAGGTCGCTGGCCAACATGAGGAGGTTCTTCCCCGTAATCACCGCTGAGGAATTGGCCAGGTATTGGTCGTAGGCCTTAGCTCAATATTCAATCCTTAAAAATCCAGTCCCACCTCATTAACTGTTTACCATGGCAAAGATTTATAAGTTTTTGAAATTGAAAATAATGCGTGAAACCTGAAGAAACGCAAGGTGTGCTTCAGGGAAACGTGCAAGAAACCAACGAGGCCCGGAGCATTACTCACGTGGTGTTGCCTTCCTTAAGCTTGGTCGTTTTGAGGAGGCTCTCCTCGAGTTGGACAAGGCGTTGAGTCTTGACCCTGGCAATGAGCAGTATAGGCTCGTTAAGGCGGCTGCGTTGATAGGGCTTGAGAGGTTTGAGGATGCTAAGAACGAGCTTAGGTCCGTATTGTTAAATAACCATCCAGGTTTCTCAGCCGTTAATACTAATTACGTCAATAGCGTTAGCCCTAACGGTACTACTAATAACATTAAGGTTATCATTAATGAATTAAGCGTGCAATTATTGAATGCCCTGCGGTTTGTCTCAACCTTATTGGCTAGGGCTATTAATTACCTCATGCCACTACTCAAGCAACTCATTGCCAGGGTCAATACCTTACTGGGCGTACTTAAGGTGAACCTGACCAGGATTGTTAGGTTACGTAGCAAGGATAATAGGGGTACTACACAGTGACCGTGATGCCATTTGCCGTGGGTCACGCATGTTTATGGCCCTAGCCGCACTATGTATGGGTCACTTCGCTCAGTAAGTTCTTGAATTCCTCTATTAGTGTTTTTGCGTGGTCCCTGGTGTGTATCATTGACGGTAGTAAGTGTGAGGTATGTTCTGTCATGTATAGTATGCCCCTGGTCCTCATGTATAGGTGCATTAGGTGGTATAGGTTCTCGTCAATCCTCTCCGTATATGCCATCCTCGCATTTATTGGCTTACTCCTCGTGAAGTGTATGCCCAGCATACTACCGACCCCGGTAGCCCAGCAGATCCTGCCATGCCCCTCACAGGCCCTGTCAATCTCATGGCGAACCCAATTCCATAGGTCATTAAATGCCTCATACATTGTCCTGTGCTGGCTTAGGTAGTTAATCAATGTATAGCCTGCGGTTAGTGTTACCTTATTTCCCGTGAACGTGCCACCGTGGAAACTCCTAGACCTCGCGCTAGGTCTCTTAACCTGGTCGAGTAATTCCATGATCTCTGACCTGGAGGCTATGGCGCCGGCGCCTGGGTAGCCACCGCCAATTATCTTGCCCAGGGTCACTATGTCGGCCTTAACGTTGAATAACTCCTGACCGCCACCGAGGGCTAGCCTAAAGCCTGTTATGACCTCGTCAAATATCAACAAGGCGCCGTACCTATCTACTAACTCCCTAACTCCCTTTAAATAGCCTGGCTGCGGCTCTATGCAACCTCCTGAGCCTAGTACTGGCTCCATAATGACGGCAGCCACGTCGAAGCCCTTTAACGTCCTCTCCAGGGCATCTAAGTCGTTAAATGGCGCCACCAAGGTATACTTAATGTGCTCCGGCGGTAGCCCAAGGCTTTCCGGACCCTCGAATGGTGGGTTAACACCAACGTGTAAGCCGTCATAGCCACCGTGCCATCCACCCTCCATCTTAATCACGTACCTACGCCCCGTATACGCCCTGGCTAGCCTGACGGCGTACATGTTAGCCTCAGTACCGCTGTTTGAGAACCTGACCATGTTGACGTTAGGTATGACCTTGGTCAGTAACTCGGCGTACTCAACCTCAAGCGTGTTCGGGTAACCCAGGTGCGTTCCTTCGTAGGCAGCTTCATTGACAGCCCTAACCACGAAGTCCGGCGAGTGACCGAGTATGTGTGTTCCATGGCCCATCCAGTAATCCACGTACTCATTACCATCAACATCCCAAACCTTAACACCGCTAGCCCTTGTTATGTATATTGGGTATGGTGCGAAATACCTTATTTGGTAGGTCGTACCTCCAGGAAGCACCCTCCTAGCCCTCTCAAATAATTCCCTCGACTTACCCGTCCTTTCAAAGTAAATCTTTGTGTACTTATCAATCAATTCCTGAACCCTACCACCAAGATTACTCATCGCCTTTATCCGTAATTACTCAGTTATAAGCATTGTTATGGCAGCTTCGTAAGGAAACCATGAACTGTGATCAGATGTAGAAGGCGTCTACGAGTCTCGTTGATTTATAACCGCACTTCACGCACACGAAGTACCTCCTCCTATGGAATGAATTCCTTGAGTATGGCTCAACCCTGATAACGAGCCACTGCCCATACTCCTTAGTCCTGATTATGTGCTCATTAAAACCGCTAAGGTGCTGTATGAAGCCGGGCCTAACCTGGTCCGTGTGTGGCGTTACGTATAGCTTAAACTCCTTATTGGTGAATGGGCACTTAACCACGCCACTAAGGAAGGTCCTCCTATTCCTCTTGGCAACGTAGACCACCAGGTCCACGTACTTACCCTTAATCTCCGTGCTTCTCCTGAGACCAAGCATCTCCGCCTGTTCGCCCATCACGTCCACATGGTCATTTGCAAGCTTTAAGCATTATGTGGGTTCTGAATCTTGGGCAAGCTACTGTATTCCGATGCAATAAGGAGATTCAGGTATTCGAGCCCAGGGGCAGATGATTTTACAATCTACCGTGAATTGGTACGCTGGCCTTCAGCATAGTTAATAGGGATTTCCTGGGTAAAGGTGATGCCGTGTTTAGTGGGGTTTCACCTCAACGCTGTTAATAATAGGATGCTTTGAATAATAGGGACGGCGGCAGGGTCACTGACGCCCTGAGACTTTAAGTACAGCTTCAACCAGGGATTTATTGATTAAGGTTATTGCTTAAGTTATTTTTACTTAATTTTATCCACAGCGTTTGAGACTTCGCTAATGAGGTAATCAAGGATATAAGGCGCAGAGCAATAAATGCCTAACGCGGCAACAAATCAGCCACAAACCTCATTATCCTGCTTAGCATTATTTCTTACTTACCCATCTCATAGCCACGCACATACTTAACCTTGATTATTTTCGGTTCCTCGCTCGTGATTACGTAGATCACGTGGTGCCTTGGCTTGAGTGGGTCGTTGCTTAATGCCTTAACCCGCTTAATCACCTTAACTCCCTCATCCAAGACCCCCATGCGGTAATCTCGACCAATGTTTAGGCATGCGTAGTGCCTTATTAATCAATTTGAGAATTCTGCATTGGTATGTCCGGTGCTCTTGATGGGCTTAGGTTCAATGCTGATTCATTGAGGAGGAATAGGTTCTGCATTGGCGTTAAACGCGGTAGGGAGTATCGATGTGGCGGTGAGGCTGACGAGAATGCCATAAACAACGCCATTGATTTACTCATTGAAGCAATTAAGCGATTAATACATTGGCGTGTTTGGGATTCCTGGTGGATCGAGGAGGCAATGGATGAGTGGTTAATGGCCAGGGATAGGCTTGAGGTTCAATTACGAGGAAAGTACAGTGAGGAAGTCATAAACGACCTTCTAGGGCTGGTCGATAAGTTCATAGGCTACAACGAGCAATTCCTGAACTACTGGCGTGATGTTGGCAGTGAGGTTATGAGGCTAGTTGATGACCTAATTAACGGCAGGGCCAAGGTCGTAATTTGGAGTAATGAGGACGGAATAAGCATGCATGGCGAATTCATAAAGCTGGAGACACATAAAACAAGCACTAGTAGCGTAATGGTTCAGCTGAAGCTAAAGGGACTTAAGGGCGTGACGATTAGGGTGTCCGACGTGTTTAGGAGGGCGATGAGTGGGGAGGAGTATGGGAGGTTCATTAATGATGTACTCATGGCGTTGGAGGGTGGTTTTGAGGAGGCTGATGGGTTTGTTGAGGATGGCTATGCGGCCATGGGAACGACACAAA
>NZ_BBDM01000016.1 GCF_001316245.1 Vulcanisaeta sp. JCM 14467
GGTAGCCGTTGTTGGAGAGGCTGAAGGGTATGGGCTTTGGCTGGAGGCCCGAGCCAGTCGGTGGTGGCGTAATTGATGTGAGGTTCCACGGAAGCAACGCCATTGGCTTAGCTAGGGTGATGATTAATGTCCTGCCACCCATACTGCGTGATGCCCTCGATGCGTTAAGCTTCGAGAAGTGAAGTAACCTAAGGAGGATTGCCGAAATGGAGGTAAAATGGCGAAGGGGTGAGACGCAAATCATCGTGGCTAGTTATGGATTCGCGGTAAGTGTTCGTAAGGGTACTATTATGTTGATACACCAAGTAAGGGATGGGGTTGAGGCCGAGAAGGTCATTAATGCATTAAAGGCTAAATACGGCAATGAGTTTCACGCCTACATTAATAAGAGGGGTAAATACTTAGCCGTCATAGTACCAGCATATGTGGTTGAAAAGTACGACGACATTAAGGAGCAAGTCATTGAAGTGCTACGTAGGAAGCTCGAGAAAACAAAGGACGAGAAGAAAAAGACAGAACATAGCCATGATACTAAGGCGCTTAGCACCCACAGAGGGGGGTGGCCGCGGTGGATTGTCTCGAGGACCTCACTCAAGACCGAGCCCAGGTCGTCTCATAAGCAATAAGCTTTAAAACTCCGTAAAGGCACTGTATAATCAGCGGCCGTCGTCTAGACTGGTCTAGGATGGCGGCCCCCCGAGCCGCAGAACCCGGGTTCAAATCCCGGCGGCCGCACCAAAAAACGCCTAATCCCTACATGCATCATCACCGAGACCATTTCTATACACGTTGGGGCTCTTTTCCATAAGGTTTGCAAACGAGTCCTGGGGCTTAATCCCCAGTTGGGTATGGTTGATTGCACGCTCATTGATCTCGGGGCAAATAAGTGATGAGCAGTGGAGGCTCATTTTCAATTACCTTGATGGAAATGGTAGGGTTAAGCCGAAGGACCTCGGGATAACGCCTAGGTGCATGTCAATGCTGAGGCATGGAAACGTTAAGATAGGCGACTCAATCCTGTGCAAACTCCTTGAGTACCTAGCCACGAGGAGCTAAACAGCCCTACCCAAGGGCTGAGTTCCCGAGAAAAAAAGCCACATTGGCTGATGCCCTCAGGGTCATCATCACAGCTAAAGAGAACCCAGACTTCAGGGGGCAATTCCTGGCACTACTCAATAGGTACCTGGGCGACTATGTCAGATCCCTCGATAGTGAGTGGCACGTCACTGAGGAGGACATTAGTGCATACATAAGTGCAATGAGGGTAAGAGGGCGTGCTGAGAAGACTATCAGGGATAGGGTGTACTACATACGAAAGGCACTTGCTAAGATGGGTTGAGTACTAACCTAGAGGGGATTAATGAGTATTTGTCAATAGTCCTAAACGAGAAGGGCCTAAATGTGGCTAGGCACGTATCGACCAGCCTAAAGGCATTCCTAAAACTTGTCTTAAGGCCCAGGGACCCAAACCTATACAACCAAGTCTATAACTCATTCACAACAATCAAGACGGGGCCGAGCAAGAAGGTTAGGCTCCCAACAATTGAGGAGCTTAGGCAAATACTCGCTAGGATAAGGAGTATTGAGATAAAGACCTACTTCCTCATTTTGGCGTAGGATGGACTTAGGCCCAGCGAGCATTCCTAATCAAGATAGATAGCGTGTACCTTAAACGAGGAATGCTAAGGATTGAGAAAGTGACCAGGACCAAACGTGCCTTCGTGACGTTTCTCAGGCCTGAGACCCTTGAGTTCATTATGGAGAATTACCTACCGAGGCGTGAGCAAGCCCTCATAAAGAGCACCAGGGGCATGGCCGCTGCGGAGTGGTCCAGGGAATACATAGAGGGCTTAAAGGACAGGTTCCTACCCTTCGACAGGGATAGGCTCAGGAGGGAGATTAAGGAGGCTGCCAGGCAGGTCCTGGGTAGGGAGCTTGAGCTTTATGAACTCCGCAAGTTCTTCGCAACCTGGATGATTAGCAGGGGAGTACCAGAGTCCATTGTGAACACGCTCCAGGGCCGTGCCCCACCATCGGAGTACCGAGTCCTAATCGAGCATTACTGGAGTCCTAGGCATGAGGAGCTCAGGAAGTGGTACCTGGAGCACGCACCGTGCCTGCTATGCCGATGGGTTATGTGTTTGGGTTGCCGGGCAGTGGTTTTTGTTAAGCCATGGCCACCCCTTAACGGTCTTGTAATCACGTGAATAACCAATGATTTAGGCCAAAAACCCCAACAAAGGCACCAAACCATGCACTTAAGTGTGTCTGGCATGCACGATACCGTGCACACATTTTTAAGCACTTCCTTTGTGGGGTTGAATGCATTAATGTTCGTATAGTGTGCATGGTACCGTGCATCTGTCTCGTTTTACAATGGATAAGGCACCATTGGAACAGGCTCGGTGTTTAGGGGTTGAAATACCGTGAGAACAACAATTCAATTCCTAATGCAGACCGTGAGAACAAACACGAACCGTGAAGATTAGGAGTAGAAAGATGTTCTAATGGAAGCAAAACACGAAGAAGAAAAAAACTTATAAAGGGACAAATAAACCAGCGAACCAGAAGATTTCAATAGAATATTGAAAGATTATGCAGTAAACTGCCTAGGCTACCGCTGAATGTGCTGGTGAAGATTTCAATAGAATATTGAAAGAGTGATGAACCGAATAGACTACCGAATGCCGTGCTGTTCGTTGCCAAGAAGATTTCAATAGAATATTGAAAGTTTATTTTCCTTTTCGGTTGGGTTGGGCTTAACCATCGCCATGCCCAGAAGATTTCAATAGAATATTGAAAGTTTTGTGGCAATCGGCCCTGCTTGATACAATACCCACATGTGCATGGGAAGATTTCAATAGAATATTGAAAGCATACTTGCATAATTCCTGCACTCTTGTATGGAACCCTGATAATGAAGATTTCAATAGAATATTGAAAGCTGGGCTTAACAACACCTTCCTGAACACCAAGTAGGTAGGAAGATTTCAATAGAATATTGAAAGATTATTAGTTGTTTGTGACTCTCGATTCTCATAACCAATTGAAGATTTCAATAGAATATTGAAAGTTTAGTATCACGCCTTCAATCCAGCTCGTGCTTGTTGTGTATGAAGATTTCAATAGAATATTGAAAGTGTCTATGATTTGCTTGATTTCCTGCGGTATTTCCTGCTTAAGAAGATTTCAATAGAATATTGAAAGAACCCCAGTGTTGAATAGCCCAAGCACGCACTTGATGTAGTCGGTGAAGATTTCAATAGAATATTGAAAGATGCGTATTGGTGCTCCTGTGCTTGGCGTTCTCCTCATTGAAGATTTCAATAGAATATTGAAAGGGAGGTTGAGTCGTGAGGGGCTTTGGAAGTGGCTCTCCGTGGAAGATTTCAATAGAATATTGAAAGTGTAGGTTGTTGGCTGTGTTGTTGAGTATTGTGGTGTACGAGGAAGATTTCAATAGAATATTGAAAGTCGTTTAATCGTATTTCAACTGTGTGGTGCCTAGACCATGATGAAGATTTCAATAGAATATTGAAAGGCCTTTGCAGTTGTACTTGATCGTCTCGATTATGTCGTCAATGCGAAGATTTCAATAGAATATTGAAAGACTGATTATGTCTAGGTTCTGATCACCTGCCAAGTCCCTGAGAAGATTTCAATAGAATATTGAAAGGTCTCTAACTCCTGGTCGAATGGTATAGGGATACCATGCTGGAGGATTTCAATGGAATGTTGGAGGATTGTGATTAGTGGCTTGGATGGAATCGGTGTTTTTGGTGTATGGGGTTTTCGATGGGGTGTTGGTGTGTTTGTTGGGTTTGCCTTTGGGGCTTGAGTCGCTGGGGTCTGGAGTTAGTGAGTTGCAATCCCCCACGGCATTGATGACTAACCATTAAGTGCAAGTCCTCAACAGGCACAACCAAAGCCCCAGGCATGGCTAGGCCAATAAGTACCAATTTCGATTACTAATTTGGGCTGGATGGGTATGGGCTTGTTAGGCTGCGTATAGTCTTCGATGATGAGCGTGCCAATAAAGGCGAGGACCTCGTGACATATCAAGTATATGACCCAAGTATCAACCAGTGGGTTGAGGTTGGTAAGGAAGTGGCTGATGAAATTGCCGAGAGGGGTAGGAGTGTGGTGGGTGGGTTCATGCCCAATGGCTTCCACCTAGTGCTTGCAATACCGAGGCGTAGACTGGGGCCTTATGGCAAGTACGTTGTTGAGTGGGTTGATAAGGTGCCGAGGAGGCCATTGCTCGTTAACGAGGGTGTTAAGATCGTTTACAAGGGCCGTAGGGGCGACACGGAATACTTCGAGGCCAAGCCACTATAACCACTCCCCAGCCCCTGGCATTGCCAGGGGTTACTCTCAACTTCTCATGGCACATCACCTCGGGCATTAGCCTTTTAAGGCTCTGGCTATTAATTACTGAGCCATGGGCCTGAGCCAGGAGGAGAAGGAGCGTTTCCTCAAGGCTCTTGAGGAGGATTGGGAGTTTAGGAATGCCGTAATGGGATTGCTAGGTATTCAGGAGTTGCTCAAGGGTATGGCTGAGTTAAGGAGTACCCAGGTTGAGGTGCTCAAGGTACTCACCAAGCTTGTGGAGAGAATTGATAGGCTTGAGGAGAGGGTTGGCAAGCTTGAGGAGGGTATGAACAGGCTTGAGAGCAGGGTTGATAGGATTGATAGGACGCTGGAGAACATTACAATGAGTGTGGAGGTTGAGGCCAACAACATGGTCCAGTACTACCTCAGGCAGCGTGGTATTAGTATCAAGACCGGCCCAGTGCAATTCGACTCTGAGTACGAATTCGACATTTATGGGACCAACGGCCAATTAACCATTGTCGGTGAGGCCAAGGTCAGGGTCGGCCCTGCGGTGATTGATGGCGTCGTGGAGAAGATCAAGGATGCAGTGAAGAGGTTTCCGGACAGGTTCCCTGGAAGGGTCGTCATTGTTGTCTACTGCCTGAGGGCCTTGCAGGATGCGGTGGATAGGGCCAGGGAGCTTGGGGTATGGCTAATGGAGGATGGGAATGAGGTAACACCATTCCCTGGGTAGGGCCCCTGGGTATTACCCAGGGGTTCATGATTCCTCCTGGTGGTAGGCATCAAGTTTGATCTCCTCGTATAGGTGGAACTCCTCTAGCTCTGGAATGTCAATCAGGGTGTACCTACACCACTCCAGCGAGGCCGTGTTTAGGTACTCATGATTCCTCAGGTAGTCGAAGACACCCCTCATCATGCCCAGGTGTACTCCTCATACGTAATGCTTGAGCCAAGCGTGAGGAAGTCAACGGCCTCGCTAATACTAAGTATCTTGTCCATGGTTTCGAAGCCTATCACAGGTGGGGAGTATGGGTAGTAATCCTTGACTCGCCTGAACCCGAGCCGCAGAACCCGGGTTCAAATCCCGGCGGCCACACCAAAGATGTATTCGGTTTCTTAATCGCCGTCGACGTCCATGGTCTATGGACTGCTTAGTGTTATTATCAAAGTGTGGTATCTTACATGCATTGAGTCAATTCGATGATTTCAATGGCTCGGATTTATCGTAAATTATGAACGTAATTGTTCGATTTAGCGCACAAAGCGTTTACTAGATTTATGATGAGAGATATTATTACGGTATTATTCAACCACAGCCTAAGGAGCTATTATAGGTTGTGCTGTGTTGGTGCCTTCCCTGTAAGAACGTATTCGTAACAATAACATACTTTGTGTTTTACTAATGGGGATCTCGGTATTGCTCAATAGATGGTTTAAGTCCTTGTTATTAAATTATATATTAGGTATTGTCTCCGCGATGAGTAGCGTTGGTCAGCATCATATTGACCCGAAGGTCGATTAATCCTAGTTTTATGCTCCACAATCAAGGCACGATCTATCCCTTAATCCCTATCTTTCAGTTGATCCTTAGTTTTGGCATTAATTTATTAATAGGTTTATTAAGCCGCTATTGGGTAGCGTGCCTATGGTTTCCGTGACGACACCGCCCGAGATCAATTGCGCTGGTTGGCTTGGCGTAAATAGGGATTACTGGGATTACTGGTGCACGCTCCTAGCCAACGCCAGGGGTATTGAGTTAATACTCAATAATACATTGACCGACATTGCGTGGTTCCTTGCCGAACCAGGGCTGGGCTTGGATGCCGTGGTGGGCGTACTCGAGGATTCAGGGATTGAGGATTACGTGGAGGCTGTGGTCTTGACAAACGGACTTGTAATACTAGCCCTTAGGAACCCAAACCCGCCGTATAAGCCTGTTGAGGCACTGTACTCATGAATGTCACGTGCCAAGCAAGGACTCCTACTACGCATGGGCTAAGGTTGCAAGTGAGATTCTGGCAATCCTAGGAATTAATGAGGTTGTTAAGCAAGCCTACAGAGCCTGGAGGTGTAAAACCCAGCAATGACCACGTACTAAATACTAGCCATAACTGAGGGTATTGATTAACCCCCTCTAAATGTCAATGCCAAACCAATACTTTCATTGAGACGAGGATTGACGTCGGAATTCCGAGACTAGCCTAAAGAATGTGCGAAGAAGACATTAGTACTATAATAGGCTTAATAGGGATGGTGTGGTGAGCAACACGGTTAACAGCTGTGGGACCCGCATGGTTACCGTATGCCTTAATCCAGGTTATTACCATTAATCTCCCTTAGTTTCCTTACTTCATAATCAATGTTTACGAGGTATTCCCATAATGCGTCAAGCGCCTCATCCTTATTCACTAGACCCAGTTTAGCCTCAACAATAGCCCGGAACGCGCAATCAAGGAACTTACCAAGCTTTATACCAGAACACCTTAAGTTATCTTTCACATCGTATTTTAACTTCAAAGGCATTTAAATATCTTTCTATCCTAAATAAGAATGTGTCCGAAAAATATACGTCGATATGTAGAGTATATATTAATAATCAATTAACATTTAGAATATTTCATATATTATGCAATATTAACATAATAACATAAATTTTAAATAACAATAACTGATATAAATTTATTATAAAACACTAATAAAAATAAATAAAAATTATATACCTATACCTACGTCATTAAGTTCATGACCTAGCAATGCCGGGTCGTTGGTTCTAGTGGCGGACGCGGAATATCGTTATTTCCTGAATTGAGTCTTATCATTTAATTGTTTATGGTAAAGCCATTACTTGCCATGAGGAAAGCCTTTTAACATAATTGTTTAATTGAGTTGGTTAATGGAGTTCCTAGTCCTTAATTGGCAGAGGCTTGTTGATTTAACGCTTGATTTATCACTTATGATTAAGGAATCCGGTTATAGGCCGGACTCGGTAATCGCCATATTGAGGGGAGGCTACATAGTGGGTAGGTTGATCTCGGACTTCCTGGGCGTTGAGGACTTAGTGGTCCTCGGCATTGTGAGTTACGGGACCAGGGTTGGGCAGAGTGAGGAGCCTGTAATCACATACCCAATAATTCATGACCTGAGGGGTAGGAACGTGTTGGTTGTGGATGATGTGGCAGACACGGGTAAGACCTTAACCACTGCCCGGGACTTGCTCAGGCTTTATGGCGCGAGGGAGGTCAGGACTGCGACGCTCTATGTTAAGCCCTGGTCAAGCGTCAAGCCTGACTACTACGTTGGCGTCACGGATAGGTGGATCCTATTTCCCTGGGAGGTTGGTGAGATCGTTAGGAACCAGGCCAGGGGCTCAAGCTGGAGTCGGTGATTAGGGATTTAAGGCTTAGTGATTACTTTGGTGAGGACTTCACGAATAAGTTGATTAGATTAATTCGCTAGCCTACTCATACTCAATGGTGGCCGGTGGCTTGGGTGTTACGTCATAACCAACGGCCGCAACCCTATCATCGTTATTCATTATCTCCTGCGCAATATCCATGAGTAACTCACGCGGTAGCCTTGCCACGTCGGCCGTCATGAAGTCCTCAGTCGACACCGCCCTTATCGACACGAAGTACCTCCCAACACCCCTACTTATTAATTCATAGACCACGTGCGTGACCTCACGTATAGTACCCAAGTACCTGTATAATTCATACACCGAGTCCCAATTACCCAGCTCACCACTAACTAGCACCACATTGCCGTATGCCCTGGAATCACCCTTAACGCCGGTGGCCCTAACCCTGAATAGGTAGGCACTTAACCTGCCAAGACCACTTATCACTCTTGACAAGTCCCCATTGGGACTAACTTCATACTCCCAAACCGCCGCGAACCACTGGCTTAGTCCCATACCCTCGAGCCTCTCCTCAATGATCTTCGTAGCCCTCCTAACCACGTCAAGCTTCTCCAGGGTTAACTCACCCACAGCCCTAATGCTCAGACCAGGCCCTGGGAAGGGCTGTCTATTAATTATTGCATCCGGCACACCCAACTGCCTAGCCAACTCCCTAACCTGGTCCTTATAGAGCTCCCTAAGCGGTTCAAGGAGCTTGAACCCGTACTTCGAAGCGGCGTCAATGCCGATTTGTTCAAGCACGTTGTGCTGCGTCTTGATACCACCCCTCGTCTCGATCCAGTCAGGGGCTATTGTACCCTGAACTAACCAATCACAGCCGTAGTTCCTGACAATCTCCGAGAGCACAGTGTAAAACACCTCCCTGAACCTAATCCTCTTCTCCTCAGCGTCACCAAGCCCGAGCATTTCACGGTAGAACCTATCGCCGGCGTTAATGACCTCGATGGGGAGGATATCACTGAGTAGTTCCTTTACGTTGGCAGGTTCGCCCAACCTCATGAAGCCCGTATCAATAAACACAGCCCTCAACCTATCGCCTATCGCCCTCCTAACGAGGACTGCGGCCGTCGTACTATCAACACCACCCGATATAGCAGCCAACGCACACCTAATGGGTAATGACCTAACCTCCTCAACAACCCTATTGATAAGTGAAGTCTCCATATCGATTATTATTGTATGAATTATTTAAATACCTTAGCCTGTAATTGCACCGTATTACCCACTGGATTATTTAATCAATAATTATAACAATGAATCACCTACGCTGGCAAAGGCTGAGGAAGTTCCTCATAATTACGGAACCATACTGAGTATGCCTAACCTCTGGGTGGAACTGAACACCGAACCTATAGATCCCCTCATTAACCATTGCCTCGATGGGAACGATATCACTATGTGCAATAACCTCAAAACCACTGGGTGGTTTAACGACACTTATGTTATGGCTCTCCCACGCCATGAATTCCCTGGGCAAACCCCTTAGTATAGTGTCCTCCCTATCCACGTAAACCCTAACACCACCAAACTCAGGGTAACCCCTAACCAACTCACCACCGTAAGCATAAGCCATTAGTTGATGCCCAAGGCAAATACCGAGTATGGGACCTGGAAACTCGAGGATGTAGTTAATGGCATTCCCTGTCCTAGGCAAGTCCTCCGGTATGTTCCAGGGCCCGCCACTAATGATCAAGCAATCGAAGGATTGCTTAACCCTATCGAGTGGTTCATTTGGGCTTAGGAAATTACCCCTAAAGCCCAGCTCGGTCACGCGCCTAAGTATTAAGTGGTTGTATTGACCGCCAAAGTCAAGAATCCCAACAACCACAATCACTTAGGCCCAATAAATGTTTAAATACTTTTCATCAATAGTAAACCATGCCCACGTAATTTACCCCAACTTATTACCGAGCCAATTATTTAATGAATTGATTAATCAATTTAATTAATTATTTAAATAAAAAAACTCGTAATTCCTATACGAAAGGTTTTTAAATATTCCAATTCTCGATGAAACAATGGGGACTAAACAGGGCGTATTCCTTAGGGAGTCCACGGGTTTGGTTAAGGAGGCCGGTTTTTGGGATGCCATTTCAATAAACATCGCCAACATGTCAATAGGTGCTGCGTTAGGTACAGCCGGTTTCACGTTAGCTACCCTGCCAACGGTTATTGGCGTTAACCTAGTGTATGCATCACTAATAGCGTTCCTGCTCTCCGTACCTCAAATAATAGTTTACTCGCTACTGACCACGTTAATACCGCGCACTGGCGGTGACTACGTTTGGCTCACAAGGGCGTTTGGGCCTAAGGCTGCCTGGCTCATTAATGGCCTCGTCATGGCCTTCGTTATACAGGCGCTGGCCTACTACGCGCTCGTGGCCATAGCCGGCGTCTTTCAACTTGAGTCGGTGCTACCCGCCCTGGGCGTGAACATATCCCTCAGCACCTGGGCAATGATAGGCATAGCCATAGCCTTCTTCGCGTGATAGTCCTAACCAACATATTAGGTACTAAGTATGGCTTTAGGTTAATGACTGTATTAACCACCGTATCGCTAATTGGGTTAGCGGCTGCCATTGCGATACTCTTCTTAACTCCGAGGGCGGTCGCCATAACCGCAATCAATAAGTTGCTACCGAGCGGTTACACTTACTCATCCCTAGCCAATAATTATAAGGGGCCTGAGACCACACTCAACGGCGTATTAATGGTAATACCCTTCTTCGCCCTGTACGTCTATCCCTGGCTAATGGCTGGACCCGCCATAGCTCCGAGATTAGGGGTAGGAACGCCATTAAGTACAACGTCCCAGTGGCTGCCCTTGTCACCATGGTCCTGGCCACCGTAGGCTTCGAAGCCATGTACTACTCACTGGGCTTTAGGTTCACCACCGAGGCCCTAGCCAACCCCAACGTTAATGGCATCATTAACTTCTGGACCGTGGCAATGGCGTTGTCGGGCAATTACGCCCTCAGGTGGTTCATTGGTTTGGCCTCAGTCATTTGGTACCTAGCCATACTTGCCTATGGTGCTATTGTGGTTGTTAGGTATTGGTTTGCCCTTGCCTTCGACAGGGTTTGGCCCAGCGCCTTCGCATACCTAAGCCCAAGGTTCGGAACACCAATATACGCACACCTATTCGACCTGGCCGTCACGTCAATCCTAATAGCCGTCACTGGGTTATTCTACGGAACATTCACAGCCCTCTACGGCACCGAGATCGGCCCATTAACTTACCTGGCGTTTGTGGGCTTAGCCGCGGTGATAATAGCGCTTAGGAGGGGTGAATTAGGTAGTGGTGTTAAGGCTGCATTAATCGTGGCCGGCGCCCTGCAGTTCCTAGTCTTCATCTACCTAGACTATGAGTTCTTGGCGTATCCACAGATCTGGGGCGGTAATTGGCTAGCCTACGGCGTGATAATTGGCGCCTTCGTGCTTGGCATAATAGCCTACCTAGTGGCTAGGTCTATATACCTTAGGAGATATGGCATGGATATTTCCGTGGCCTACGTCGAGATACCGCCCGAGTGATTAATAATGGAGCGTGTTGACTTGGTAATTAGGGCTAAGTACGTAATAACAATGTCAAATCCCTCGGTCATTGAGGATGGAGCCGTGGCTATAGATAACGGCTTGATAAGGGCCGTGGGCAGGGCAAGCGACGTGCTCAGTAATTATAGGGGCGAGGAGTTCATAAGCAGGGATAGGCACATCCTAATGCCGGGCCTAGTCGACGCCCACACCCACACGCAGCAGGTATTGCTTAGGTCATTCATTAATGATAATCGACTTGCGCTACCGCCGATATGGACGAGGCTCCTGATACCCTTTGAGGAACTACTCACTGATGACCTGGCGTACCTATCATCATTGGTTAGCGTGGCTGCCATGGCGAAGAACGGCATCACTTACTTCATCGAGGCTGGTGCTCCAAGGCCCAGGGAGTTGGTTAAGGCGATTGACGAGGTTGGTATTAGGGGTGTGGTCACACCATCAACCTTCAACGTGAGGGATGGGCAGGTAATTGATGCTGAGGAGGTCCTTCGAAGGGTTGAGGAGTTACTTCCCGAGGTTAATGACAGGGTTAGGGTTTGGTGCTCTATCAGGCAGTTAATGATGGTTACCGAGGACCTACTCCTCAAGGCTAAGGACCTATGCCTAAGTAGGGGCCTAGGCATTACGTACCACCTCGGTGAGTACCAGGGCGAGGTTGATTACTCACTGACTAGGTATGGCGTTAGGCCCCTGGAGGTGATGGATAGGCTTGGCCTAACGTTGATAAGGCCTACGGTGATAGCCCACGCCGTGTACCTGTCCAATAGGGAGAGAACCATAGTTAGGGAGAGGGGGTTGGGCATTGCCTGGTGTCCAACTGTTGACTCATTAGTAATGGGTCCCCACTGGCTACCCATGTTCAGTGACATGTTGTTTGGGTTCGGCAGTGATGGCGGTGCCTTCACAACGCTTGACCTTCTCCATGAGGTTAAGGTTGCCAGGGCTGTGGGTAAGGCATTGACCGTGGGCATGACCTACGACAAGTCCTCCTTCAACTCAATCACAATGCTCAGGGCACTCACAGGCTGGGGTGGGTTGCTTATTGGTGATAACGTGGGCGTCATTGCCGAGGGTTTTAAGGCAGACCTAATAACGCTTAGGCTTGACGACGCCAGGGCATTGCCCATTCATGATCCCGTGGAATCAGTGATTTCGTTTTTAGACGGCCATCATGTCACCGACACGTTGGTTGGTGGTAGGTTTATCGTTAGGGATGGTAGGTTAGTAGGCATTAATGAGGATTATATCATTGAAAGGCTCTATGCAGTGATGCCTAGTATTAGTGAGAAGTTGAATGGCGTGAAATACGGTATTCCGTGAATCTCATTTTGCATATATAAAATGTTAAAGCATTATGAAACCTAAAAACGATTAAGTAATTAAGATTAAGTCATATGCATGACTTAAATTACGCATTAGTAACTACCGTAGAACGCATGATAAACTCACCGTAAGAAGTTAGTTTTTTTAAGGTCGACCCAACCAACTGGCATAAGTATGGTACTGCTTAGAACAATATTATGTTGCATAGAATTACTTGTATTCAGCATAATAGCTGGGTTACTTGGATCACTGACGGGGCTTGGTGGCGGGACGGTACTGGTGCCACTACTGACGCTATTCCTCGGCATACCAATAGCCTATGCAGCCGGTGCATCCCTAATATCCACAATAGCAACATCAAGCGGCGCGGCAAGTGCATACATTAGGATAGGATAACGAATGTCAGGATTGGAATGGGCCTCGAAATAGCCACTACGACGGGCTCAATCGTTGGTTCGCTAACAGCCGCCTACATATATAGCCATAACCTTGCGTGGATTGTCTACGTGGTTTTCGGCATCGTGATACTAACATCAATAATACCGACAGCCCAGAGGGGTAAGTACGAGATACCAGACCCAAGGAAGCCCGACTGGACGACAAGGGTCTTCAAGCTATACGGTAGTTACTACGATGATGCACTAAAGATGGAGGTTAAGTATTGGGGTGTTCGTTGGTGGCTTGGTGAGTTGATAATGTTCTTCGCAGGTTTCATAAGTGGTTTGTTAGGTATTGGCAGTGGCGCCTGAAGGTATTGGGTATGGACTGGGCGATGAACCTACCGATGAAGGTGAGCACAACAACAAGCAACTTCATGATAGGAGTAACAGCAGCCACGGGCAGCGCCCTGTACTGGTACTTCGGCTATATACAGCCAATGATGGCTGCAGTCACGGCCATAGGCGTCTTGATAGGGGCTATGAGCGGCACTAAGATATTAGTAAGGATCACGAATAAGCAGGTTAGGTGGGTCTTCCTGGCAATACTGGCGTTCCTGGGCATGGAAATGCTCCTCAAGGGCCTTTACATAGACCACATAATAACGATAGCCGTGGCAACCCAGTACATATTGAGCATAGTATTCACGGCGATAGTGATGTCAATACTGTACTACCGCTACGGCATACTCATGGCAAGGAAGGAGGGAAAAACCGCGGCTAGGGGTGGTGGGAATGCCTAAGTGGGACATGGACTACGTGATTGGGCTAACCCTTAGGTATGGCGTGATCATAAGCATAGCCTAATAATAATCGGTATTGTGTTATTCCACGTTAAGGGTGAGGCCCTTGGGTGCAGCGAGACGCTTGTCATGAGCTCAACATCCCCAATAAATACCACGGTTATACCACCCATGTACGCGCTCTCCAGACTACCAAGCCTAGACCCACTATCATTCATAATACTCGGACTAATGGTGTTAATAGCGACGCCAGTGCTTAGGGTTGCCCTTGGCATTGTCTCATTCGCCATGGAGAGAGATTGGCTCTACGTATTCATAACGGCCGTGGTCTTCATAAACCTAATGCTGGCAATATTCGTACTACCATCAATAATGCACCTACACGCAAACGCACAACTACTCAAACTACTCTGCCCATCCTCTAAATAACACCCTCTATATTTTAAAAATGAAATATTAATGCACTACGCCTCGCTTCCCAGGGATACTATTATCGATGCTATTATTATTAATACGTAGGCCACCAACGTCAATGCCGTGGGTACTTGCCCAAAGAGTAGGAAGCCCCAGATGGCAGCCAGGACGGGTTCCAGTGTGGCTATGACAGAGGCCGTGGATGCCTTGACCCTTGAGACACCCATCGCGAAGAGCCTGTAGGTATCACCGTAGTCACTATCCCGAGGTAAACGCCCCACAGGGCTGGCCTGATTATTGGACTCCAGGAACCCGTAATAGCCAAGTAGGCTAATGCCGTAGGCGCTGTTACGATTAGGGTGTAGGGTATTGCGCCCCAGGAAACGTCGGTCTCATTACCAACCCTGGCAAACCTCCTGGCAAGGGCTATGTAGGAGCCATAGGACACTCCGGATAATATACCCATAACGACTCCCACGGTATTTATCAAACCCCTAATAGTTTGGACGCCTATCAATGCGATGGCGACCATCACCAGTGAGACGCCGATAACCCCACGCCTACCTGGCTTCTCACCCATGGCTAGCGCGGCCAATGTTGCCCACAGGGGCGCCGTATATAGGAGAAACGCCGCTAGCCCCACACCAGCCATGACCGCAGCAAGCGGGTATACCGCAAATAACACGCCAAGCGCCAAACCAGTTATTATGGACGCCTTGCTCAGTGACCTATGAATAAATATGGCCACTAGGGAGGCGAATAACGACCTGAAGAGGGCTAGCATGATTGGGTTCGCACTATACACACTCGCCACACCTATCGTCGACCAAAGAGCCGCGGCAGCCATTATGTAGGCGCCAGGCCATAGACTGTGTTTATCATCCACGACGTGGAATACCACCATCCCCTTAATGAGTATTACGCTCTTCGCTCAACAATAACGGCGCTCCTAATGATCACAGTGTACAGCCCGATGATGCCAGGGCCGTAGCAAATACGAAGCCCCACAGCGTGAGTGGCTGCCTAATTGCGTGTATTAGGAATATGCTCGAGATTGATGAGGCCACAGTCCTACCCAGCCAGTCACAAGTGAGTACAGGCCCATGTAGCGGCCACGGGACCTCGGGTCCGCGAGGGTGTTGGCTATGCTTTGGGACAGAGGTGAAACGATCATCTCCGCGAGGGTTATGAAGAACATGTCAACCACAGCCCAGGTGAAGTTAGGTATGAAAGCCACGGCTAGGTAACTCATGCCGTAAATAACCATGCCAAGCGATATGAGGTTAGGCTTCCTTAAGTACTTACCGATGAGGTCCTGTAGGAAGACGACTAGTAAGCCATTCTCCATGTATAGTAGGCCCACTTGGAACGTGGTTAGGCCATCGTGTGCGTTATAGTACGTGAGTAGTGGGAAGCCGAGTTGACCCATTACGAGGAATGTTAGGAAGGTCGGTATTAGGAATAGGGCGAAGGACCTACTCACGTGAAACGTGAGGCCGGCTTCAACCGTGTAATTTGGCTCGGGCAGGGTGGCCAATAATGGTAATGCGGCCAGTGGTATTAATGAGCCCAGGAGCATTAGGACCCTAAAGCCGTAGACCTCATAAAGCAGCCCACCGATGGCAGGCCCAATGGCCCAGCCGGCGTTTATGCCAACCCTAAGCCTGCTAAAGTACTTAACGAGTGATGTGAACCCCCTCGCGTAATCCCCAACGATTGATGTGTTGGCCACTCCATAGGCGTTGTTGAAGAAGGATTGTGTGAGGACCATGATTATGACAATAAACGGCCTATTAATTACGTATGCAATGAGCAGGGCTATTGATGATGCCACTGCTGAAATGACCATTGTCCGGACCCGACCAAGGAAGTCCGCTAGGTAACCACCAACCATGAAGGCTATGGAGCTAACCACGGCCTGCGCAACGTAGAATAGGGAGACCAGGGTGAGGGGTAGTCTGTAGTATTGGAATAGTGCGAATCCCGTGAAAGACCAGAGGAGAGAGCCGCCTAGAGATCGGACGGCGCCTATCAGGGCGAGTTTATTGCTTAGTTCCATTCAGGCACGTCTTAAGTTGCGTACCTTTTAAGCTATTTCGTAATTAATCACCCTTTTAAGGCCGTTTGTCCCTACCGCTTGAAGCGGTAGGGACTTCCACCTCGCCCATAGGGATTTGCTTATCCCTATGGGTTCATGGGTGGCGGTCGAACCGAACGGAACGCGGCTCCCATCTAGGGTAGGCCCACCAGGCTTTGGGCATTGCCCACATCGCCCTGGTGAGCCCTGAGGAGGAGGTTCCAAACGGCTGCCACGTCACGATGCCAAAGCTCACCACCTGCACTGCACTTACCAATCCTAGAACTATTATTGTAGACTATCGGGGCATTGTGGATTGGGCAGAGCCTAGAAGTGTTCTTTGGGTTAACATAGGCTATTGGGACGCCATACTCCCTTGCCTTCTCCTCTATTGCCCTTTGAATGCCCCTGAATGACGCTTGGTAGATCCTATGCCTAAGCTGCTTATCCCCAATCCTCTTAATCATGCCGTTGGCGGGATTCCTACCAAGCCTCTCTAGGACGATTGCGTACTGCCTCTCCCTAGCGGCCCTAACGATTATATTCGCAATCTTCCACTTAATATCGTTCCTTTTCTCCCTCTCCTTAAGCTTTCTCATGGCCCTCCCCTTAATTCCTGAATCCACACCGTAGAGACTGTCATACCTCTCCTGGATAGCCTTCCTACGGTAGTAATAACCGAGGACAACCCTCTCAGTATTAGTCTCAAGGAGGTATGCAGTGCCGTCAACAAGTATCGTCACGTTACTCTCATTAACATCAACTGGCAGGTATCCTCTAGGCTCATATTCCTCAACCTCCCTAACGAAGGTTAGGTAAATTACGAGCTGCCTACCCTACCGTCAAGCTTCACCCTTGCCTCAGAGGCAAGTCTCCAACCACCATTGACGTACCTCCAGTACTGCTTATGTGGTTCGAGCTCAATGGTCACCCAACCCACGTGGGTTGCAATACTCACTGCGGTGTAGCCGTTAAGCCTCCATAGGTGGTCATCGAGCCATATCGAGATATTTCTAATTTCTGGGTAATCACCCCTAGCCAACCCACGCTTCCTCAACCTCAGGAAACTCTTGGCCCTAGTGGCTGCGTCTTGGCATGCCGTGTAAGCATAATGCGATGGTAGTTGTGGGTATAGGCTCCTCAATTCACGGTACTTCAATGCCTTGAGCCTGGTGAAGCTCCTGACGTTATTACTGACGGCATACATCGTTAACCCCTCAACCATGCTGCGGTACATATCCTCCAACTCAATGAAAACCCTAAACAACCTCCTGGGCAAAGGAGCGGTCCTAACGATAACGGTCCTCGTGACCCTAGCCACTCTCCTCAACCTCCTCAAGGAGTTTCCTGAATCCATCCACGAGCTCCTTTTTCCTGCGGCTCCTCATACCATACAGCCTATTGGCGAAGTCCGTAATGACCGCGATTAGGTCCTCCACAAGCTCCTGGCGCTCATCACAGGCGCCTCATCGTAAACAGTCTCTACCCTAATACCAAATTGCCTAAAGAAGTAGTCAAGGTACTCGAATCCAAACCTCGTTAATCTATCCCTATGGGTAACCACCACAACATCTACCTGCCTATTCACGACATAGTCAAATAACTTCAACAACCCCTTACGATCAGCCCTCAACCCACTGGCAACATCGCTCAGGACATCCACAACCCTATAACCCTTGGCTAAACAATACTGCGTAAGGTACTGTATTTGTCTCTCGAGATCTGCTTTTTGGTCTGAAGAGCTAACACGTGCATAGATAACAGCTTTGGTCTCTCTTGTTTCTGCTTTTCCACTAACTATCCTCTCTATCTCACTTTCTGGAATCATCCACCTACCACTAGGCGTCCTAACAGCACGTATCTTACCAGAGTAAATCCACCTCTTCAAAGTAACAAAATGAATACCCAACCTCCTACAAGCCTCCCTCGGCGGCAGTAATCTCTCACTCATACACTCCACTACACTACAAAACACTATAATACGCTATATTTAAATGTCTCTGCCCAATCAATAAGTTACACATGCCTAACCCACTGGTGTTATTGGCGATACTCGTGACCCTACCCAACGGCACCACCCATCAGGTTAACGCACTAATTAATAATTACGGGGTTTATACATACCCAATTAACTACGCCGTCATTTACAACCACGTGATTGGCTCGGGCACCTACCTAATGACCATAGAGCCGGGCACATACTACTCAGTGAGTATTTATGGGCCGGGCCCAACGGGGCTTTACCTAACCTCGAACATGGACGTACTACTACTCGTGCTGAGCAGTCAGGGATATAGTGAGCTAAGGTCTGGAGGTACAGTTAAGCCGTTATTCACGTACTACGGGCAATCACTCAACGCAACGATTGAGTTACCGAGCGGTGAGTACTACATTGTCGTCATTAATAATGGCTCATTAAACGCCCATGTAATGCTTGTGCTAACCCGCGACTACCCAACACCAATAATTAACGCACCAATCGGCATTGTTGATTACGGCTAATGCCCTCACAGGTTGGTTACATACCGTACTCGTACACGACCAGTGAATTCCTTGGCGAGGCCAGGATATTTAGCGCGAGCTTTCAGCCACTAACCAGCTGCGACCAGCTACCGCCAGGTTCATTTTCGCTCCAATTAAATGCGGTGCTTGAGGTGATAATTAATAGCCAAACCCAGTATTACTGGGTTCAGAACGTCCTAATCCTAGACCCCACAAGCCACTTAATGGCGCCACTCGTCAATGTCTGGAACATGAGCAGTACCGAGTCCATCATGAACCCATTACTCATTATTGGTCAAGGCTCCGTGGTGAATAACGAGGTTTACGCATACATGGGCAATTGGACACCCTACGAACCACCATTAACCGTAAGCATGACGATAATTACCAATAGAACAATCGATGGCTTCCCCGAGGTGCTTCTCGGATACTCAGTGAGCGGTGTTAATGCGCTTATTGATAACGTCACATTCCTAATGAGACCATCCTGGGGTCCATACCTCGTAGTCAATGGCTCTGAATACTCATCACTGGGTTACCTAATCGATGCCGAGTTCGTGATTGGAGGGCCGGGCTGCGGGGCTATGGTGTTGGCTAAGGAATTGAATGTAACCCTCTCACTCAATTACAAGGGACCCAACGGCGAGTTACTGCCAATACCCAGTGCCTGGAGCTTGGTAGTGACACTGGTGAAACTGTGGTCAATGCCAGGGCATACGCAGTGGCGCCAGGTACCGTGGGTATTACCGTGGGTAGTGAGTACGCTGGACCCCTAATCAACGCTGATTACCTGGCATTCCTAATACTCAATGATTACCCAGCCAATAACCAAAGCATTGTGTCCGCAGTATTACCATTACCCATGGGCTCTAGGGTAACCATAACAACACCACGAAGTATTTACCTGGGGAATAACACAATGCTGAGACTCATGGGCCTACTCATTAATGGCATTTACATGAATACCACAGAGTTGTCACCAACCATGAACCAGTCATACGTGATAAATTACCTATGGGGTAGGTACTACAGGCTCGAAGTTATAGACATTACAAACCAAACAATAAGCCTTGGTGGTTGGTACAGCGCGGATAGCATAGTCAATATAACCGTACCAAGGACAATAATTTACCTGAGTAATGAAACGAGGCTCGTATTCACAGGCTTCGCAACAAACGCCACACATTACGTGGCTACGAACAACACCTTAATCCTACTAATGGATGGACCCATAACCGTAATCATTAAATGGGCCAGGGAGTACAACGCATCGTTAACGCTATACACAATTAACGGGGTCTACGTCGGGACCGAGTACCTCGGCTGGGTCGAGTATGGCGAGACTATAACCAACGTGAGTATTAACGATTTCGTTTATGAATTAAAAACGCCGTTAACAATCAATGGCGTAAACAATACTGCAATTCTTAATGCTACGTACAGGGAATTCACCGTGAAGGACATACTGGGCTTGCCTGAACCCTTCACGCAGGTTATCATTAGGTGCGGTGGTCAGGAATTAAGTGGCGTGACGAATGCGTATGGGGTGACCCAGGAATTACTTGTGCCGCTTAATACTGAGTGTATTATTGAGCGTCAGTGATTGGTTACTACAGCATTATATTAATGGCCGTGATTTTAATCACGACATTAGTGGTGACGCAATTAATAAGGCATTAACCCCTTAATTTATTGTAACCAAGTATTGCGTAAACATTAGCAACTATGTACAGTATCGACCCCACAATAATGATTGACAGTATTGCACCTAGCCAGTACCACCTAGCCGCCTTATTGAAGTCCTCGACACCGCTTGACCTACCCAACTCATTGTAGGTGTTCCTCATAAAAAGACCACTTATTAGTATGATTATGTAGCCGACTATGAAGATGGCTATAAAAAGACCAATAACACTAATGTTTAACCCCATGTAGTATAACGATGAAGTAGCACCTAATATTGCGAATAATGCGAATGTAAATAATACACTACCAACAATAGCTGTTATCAGCGCATAAAGGGCATTTCTCCAAATAGCCTCATTCCCATAAGCCTTGGAAAGCCTGTTTAATGCTATTAGGACCAGTATATAACCCACTATGCTTACATAGGGTATAAACATTAGTATTGAACCAACGAAGCCCAGTGTACCAGCAGATTTTATATCTGATTGATTACTCATTGTTCACTGATTTAATACCTTGCTTAATAAGTTTTTCGTTGATTATGCAATAATTATCAATAAATATTAGGATATTATGCTCTCCACCATTCAAAGGCTATGTAATGCATCTTACCATCAGCCTCGCCCTGGGTAGCCAGGACAAATCGCTTATTAACACTGTGACTTAGCCTCGCGGCCCTCGTTATGTCCAGCGCACTCACAGCCCTCCTAGGCTCGATGAAGTGCAGCAAGACTGGCGCATGGTCAATCCCAGGACCCCTCTCGTAAACCGCGAATAATGAACCAAACTTAAGACCACTCTTAACAATGAAGCCCCCATCCCTCAACTCCCTATAGATTGTGTACACCTGGTCGAAGTTCACCACGGTACTACGCCCAACCCTGACTAGGTCATCCCTCGTTAACTTATTACCATCGCTATCGAGGACCTCTAGAATGCCTTTATCCACTAGGTATAGGGCCTCAATAATCGAGAGCTGTAGTGGTGAACTGACATTGTTTACCTCGCTCAACTTGACCTTATCCTCATTAACGAACTTACCGTAGAAGCCCATTGAGTAGAGTTTCCTGGCATTGCTAATGTCCGTAACAACCACGGCACTGCCTATTAGGTAACCCCTAAACACACCACTTAATGCCCCGCACCCATTAAAAACCAAACCTCATCATTGAGGCGAGGATAACTCCCTCAGCGCCCTGACAGTTGCGATACTATTATCCGCAACACCCAACCTCTTCATCTCTTCCTCATTACACCAAACCTCATTCCTAGGCACATCCTCACTGGGTATTACGGCAAACACGTACTTCCTCTCCCTAGAACCGCCACCGACCAGCACCACCTCAACCTTATCGCTAATCCCAAGCTCCTTCATTGTCTCCGGGTTCATCTTCGCCTTACCCTCATCCACATCGCTCCTACGCCTAATCCTCAACCTCCTCTCACGCCTCTCCCTCTTCTCCTCGGGCTTGATACCACTCGGCGTTAGGAAGCTGGGTATTAGTAGCTTCCTCTCAGGCTTACCCTCACTCGGCTTGCCCTCGCTCATCAAACCAATCACTGCGTGGATTCCCTTTTATTCTTAACCTCGCCAATCAAACCCAACTCTCTAGCACAATCAATGCAGTACCTGACAAGGCCGACCCTGACACTATCCCTCCTACAAACCAACCTACCGCACCTCGCACAGTGCCCAACGGCGAGCCTCTCACGACAGACCTGGCACAAGGTGGCCGAGCAGACCTTACACGCATTTATTGAGTTATCGAAGTCTTCATCGCACACGTACCTACCGCAAATGCGGCACCTAAATACTGCCGGTCTCTCCTCACAAATGTCGCAGAGGTGTATTGACCTAATACCCCGGCAGTGCATGCCGTGCTTTAAATGCTTAATCGAGCGATGCCAGGTACTGCAGTATGTCCGTCCTGGTTATAATTCCCACGGGCTTACCACCACTAACCACTATCAACCTGCCAATCTTGTTAACTGTCATGAGCCTCATGGCATCGTATATGTCGGCCTCCTTATCAATAGTCGGCACATCCCTCCTCATGTAATCCCCAACCCTGGCGTTTAGGCTACCCTCATAAAACGCCTTGGCTATCTCACTAGTCGTTATCAAGCCCATTATCCTACCCTCATCATCAACCACGGGTAAGGCCCTAATCTTCCTCTCGGCAAATATCTTGGCGGCGTCCTTAAGTGGTGCATTGTGCTTTATTGTTATCACGTTCTTACTCATCAGGGCCTCAACCTTGACCTTCGGTATGGCAATTAGCTTGTTAATTGCCACGACCAACTCCCTCAGGTTCTCGTTCTTCTCGGTAATCACGCCCTCAATAATGACCCTGCTATTCGCTGTGGGCCCAATCCTAACATTATCACCAACCCTAATATTCTTCATGTCCCCAATAACCCTAACAAGAGCCCTATTACTGAATGGGTTAATAACGTCTAGTAGCTCAATACCAGTTACGTATAGGTTCGTGGGCAACTTATTAATCGTCATTGGCGCAATATCGAGGGCAAAGACCGCGTTGGTGGGCATCTTAACGTACTCAAGGGCTTTCTGAGTCGGTACATAACCACCGTAGGGCCCAGTCTTAGACTCTATATAGCCCATGGCCCTCAGGGCAACCATGGAGTTCCTAACCGTGCCCTCGTTAATCCCCAACTTCTCGGCAATATCCCTTGACTTAACCGGCTTCTTAGACATCATGTACAACTCAACAAGTGCATTGAGTATCGATGTGTACGTCGAGGGCAACTTCTCAATCATCATATCAATTCACTACTATTATAGTAGAAGATTTAATGTTTATAATTTTTATTCATCGTAGGTTGCACGTTTTTTTCTCGTCCATAATTAGTAATTATTCTTAATTATTTATAATTCGATAATAGGCTGTAAACCCTAACCTTCTTATTACCGCGAACCTCATAGTTAAAAGTCACCAAACCACGCTTAACGAGCGAACCCAATGCCTTATAGACACCTTGAATCGTTGCCACACCGCCAAGTCTCTCCCAAACCTCGTAGGCCGTTAAGGGCCTTGACCCCTCGAGCACGCCGATTATTGCCTCCTGAAGCTTCGTTAAGCCGCCAAGCTCCCTACCAACCCTATACTCCTTAACCCCGGTGCCCGTTATTACGGCCACGTAGTCCCTACCCAGGGTTGACGCTACGGCATAGGCCATTGCCGACACGGGCTTAACGTACATACCACTCCTCGCTAACTCAATCATTGACCTAATCGTCTCCTCATCACCAACGTTAACAACCCTGGCATTGGCTGTCTCGACAAGCCAATTACCAACGTCCGTCATCTGGCCAGCCCTATGCTTGACCAGGACAAGCTTCGGCAACTCGCCAATGAAGCCCCACTCACGCAATTCTCTAAACCCCTCATAAACAGCCAGGGCTAGGTAACCCCTCTCCATGGGCAGCACCACGCTTGAATCTCGCCGACCTGCTCATAGAGCTCGTAGGCTATAGTCTTAATGCCATCTAGGAATAAAGGCTCGCCATAGTAAACGTTGACCTCACGTTTACTGCCGAATTCTACAGATACGTTATTCATGATAGACAACCTAAGGAGCTCAGGATAAGCGCCAACTCTGTCTGGGTCCACGTAAACCCTGACATTAATGCCCGCGGCATTGGCGTAGGTGGCTATTGACAGGGTAAAGTCTTCCTCAAACAACACCTTGACCTCACCCTTCACATTACTAATAAGAACCGAGGAGCCCCTATCCATGAATGAACCAGTTGGGTTCCTAGACTCATCCTTAATCATAACCCCATTAATCCTCCTAATCCTCGTAAAACCCTCACCAAGCGACACGACCCTAGGGCCGTAATTCAACACTGACGCGTACCTAAGAATGCTCGGTTTATCCCTATCAATCCTCAGGGTATTTCTCGGCTCCGTTATTAATGGGAAGCCACACCTGGGACAGAGTGGGCCGTTACCAGGCCCTGAATAGCCACACCTCAGGCATCGAAGTCTTGCATTAACCCTCATTCTCACCTCTTACGGCTACCCGGGGTAAAAGTCTTTGTCCCATCTTTACGCTGCTTCATGGGTAACGCATTAGGATTGATTGCCTTTCAACTTCCTGAGTAGTTCCATGACCTGCCCCTCACCTAGATCCCTCAGTAATTCCTCCGTACTCTCAATACCGAGTTTCTCAACAATGGCATCCGCTATTGCAGCCTTGATGAGACTCCTCCTGTAAACGTGCTTACCAATGTTCCTGGCCAACGCACTTAGTTCCTGATACCTTAGGTAAACATCATCAACATTAATCACATCGTTGAGAAGCCACCTCCTGAGCATTAACGTAATCTGGGCTTTGATGACTGAGCCTGGCCCAAAGACCTCCTCAAACACCCTTTCCACAGCAACCCTCAACTCAGGCCCATACTTATCACATTCAGGGTCAAGCACGCAGTCGAGAACCCTGAGTAATCTTGGTAATTTACCACTAAGTGTCCTGAGCCTAACCGCCAGGGCCTCGCTTTGGGTTCTGTGGAACTTAATACCATGTTCACTGAGCACTTCCTCAATTCTAACAGTCAATTGCTCTAATGATTTAGTCTGCGTCTCATCCTTAATACCAATCACCTGCATACCACGCGTTACCCAATTAATAAGGCCTTGAGACCCCCTCCTCATTGGTCTACTTAAGTAGTCGGGTGTGCCCTCGACTAGTCGATCAACGACCATGCCCGTAAGCCTATCAACTATTAAACCATCATCATTAATAGCTACAAAATCCCTTCTAGTCTCGTCAAGTCGATTCGTCATTAACAAAGTAAGTTTCAATGGGTTAATAAACTTTTTTTAAATTAATCCTTAAGAATGGTTAATAATTATAAATTTTGGCAAAAGCATCCCGTAAAGCGTGGATCTATTGCATAAAAATAGAATGAGGCGGATTAAGTTAATAATCCCCTTTAGTGCTTAGTGCCGTGTCACTACATGAACTGAATTAATTATGTAAGGCAATGTTTAGAAGGTGTCCTTACCTAGCAGTTAATCCTCAATGTATTCATATATCCTCAATAACTTAGCATTCGGTGAAGACTTTCAATTTAATAATAATAGGGAGCCCAGGAACACAACCTAGACATTATCAATCTATTAAGGTAAAACTTTTTTAAGATGTTTTAAGGAATTACCAACTTACTAGTAATGGCTATTGAGACTGTAAAACCTGAGACATTAGGCCTAGCCGTTAAGGGGAAGGAGGTGATGTCACTCAGAAGGTTCATTAATACCTTCAGGATTCCGCAGTGGCACCCGTGCCCATGCAGTGAGGGGAAGACCGCAGAGGAGCTTGGTAGGGCATACCTGGATAGACTCCTTGAGACTAGCCAGAGGGTGTTGTTGCCCATCCTCACCATAGGCAATTACGTATTAACCAGTACGTGCTTGCTCATGACGGCCGTGAAGTACGCAAGCAATGAGATCCTGGACAAGGTTAGGGTTGAGGTTTGGAACCTCGGCGAGTATAGGGATGAGGAGAGGTTTGCGGTGATGGCGTTGGCGGCTGAGTTATGTAGGGTTCATGAGGATAAGGGTGATAGGGACATAAAGCTTGAGTTCGCCAGAGAGCTCATTAGGAGGTACGTCATTGATACTGCCATGAAGGATCCAGGTCAAGCCCTTAAGCTAATCAATGAATTAAGCCAGGGATTCCACACCACCGAACTTGCTAAAGTACTTAGTAAGTACATAAAGGTCACCCCACGAGCAGGTGAGAATTACGTTAGGGTCTTCACACGTGATAAATCATTCATAAATGAATTAAGGGGCATGGTAATGGAGCTTGATAAAGGCGTAGAAAAAAAGTACAGCATTATCCGATATAGAACAGAACATTAGTGTAGATGACGGCGAAAAATGCACGATAGTTTTCGCCGTATTAACGGGGGATTTACGATAGATCGTGGAATTCAAGGTTCCCTGGAACAATTTACTATGAAATCACAGGATGAGTCCATAGTGAAGAGGTTGAGGATTGCCGCGATTAAGGAGTTGGTTAAGGGGTTTGGTGGGGCTGATGAGGTGGATCTAAGCCCATTGTTTAGGCTGAGCATTAGCGATGTCAATACATTGTATAGGAGACTTAAGGATACACAGCCCAGTGAGCGCCTGGACTTGTTGAGGAAGGTCATGGTGTTGATAAGGGAGGAGAGACTGAGCCAGGTCAAATTATTACTGCATGCACCTGGGCAATCCCAAACTCAGACTACGGTTCAGGTCATGCCTAATGAGGCGGCGGTGGAGGGGGATCCAATCTTCGAGAGGGAGTTCAAATTTGCCTGCGATAAGGATACCTGTGGTGTGATTAAGGGGCTGGCTAGGGCTTCATTGGACGGCGATGCTGAGGCAATGCTAAGGGCGTCCCTAATGCTGGCCACGAAACTCGCGGAAAGACTGGGCTTAGGGTCGCTGTCCAGTTTGCTAGGCGTGATTGATAAGCACGTGGGCAATGAGGAGTTCCTAAACATACTAAGTAGTGTGGCTAACTTATTGAGCAATAATCCAGGCCTTACTTGGGTTATCACGAACTTTGTGAACGCAGTAAGGACTGGGAACCTTAATGAGACGATATACAGGGTAATAAATGGATTACCTAGGGAAACCGAGAAGGCGCTAAGGAGTAGGCTTGGGCATTGAATTGTGAGCAGTACCTGGACCAGGCGAGTTGGGTTAAATCGCATCACCACGGCGGCCAAGGCATTGGTGTAAGTACCACCACCACCATGGAGGCGCTGATTGAGGTGGTTGTGATGGGGCCGTTACCTGGTCCGTAGTTATTGAAGGGCAGGAAACATAGGTAATGCCTCCAACCGTATTCATTAGGCAATAACCAACTACTTCTGGTCCACTTGTGATACCGCCCTGGCTTGGTGGTTCGTAGGTGCTTACCTGACTTGCCCAGCGTGTCTTGTCTATGTAGGACTTCGCTAGTGGTATGCTTATGGCTATGATGGAGATTATGGTTATTATCGTAATAGCCAATATCACGGCGGTGACCACCGAGGATATGCCCTTCCCCATCATTATACTTCAGAGATCTATTTTTAAGGGAAGCATAATATGTGTTTGGCGAGCCATGGGTGAAGGCTACCTTAAATAAGGTAAAGTCCTATTACAGTGATGGGAATCGACGAGATATTCACCGGAGTTATTGGCTTTGCCATAGCCATGGTGATAGTCGGCGCCGTGGTAGGTGGTGTGCTTTATGGCTATTATGCCTATGTTCATAACCAAGTACTCGCCAACTACCTATGGCCTGTGGTTGATATTGTACCTAACTCCTCGGGCTATTATATGGCAGTGATTAACACAGGGCATGAGCCTTCTTCGTCAAATACATAATATACCCAAACGGGCAGTCACAGAGTGTGAACAGCGGAGTCCTCTACCAAAACCAGTACTGGATGACGACGCTGCGGTCAATGCCGGCGGCGGTCATGGTATGCTCAGCCATAAACCCAAACGTCTGCGTGATGGCTAAGATGAGTGGTTATACGGTATTGGGTGGCGGTAGTGACGGTGGCATTGAGGTTGTTGTTAATGATCCATACAACGCAACTTGGGTCGTGGAGTGGAGCTACCCTACATCCCTATTTCCGTATATAGCTGTGAAAAGCACATCCTATGAATGGTACATAAACCCACCATACCTACCCATAGTCATTGGTTTCGTGGCATACATAGCGCACAACCCCAATGGTTATATATGCAGTATAAAGCCATCACCATCCGGGTATTGCCAGGAATACTTCCCCGGTGCCTGGGCGTGCCTAGCAACGTATTACCCCGGTGATGTGCAGGAATTCACGGTGACTTGCAACTCAACGCAGCAATCACAATCATACTGGTCATTCCCACCACCATATATACCACCATTACCGCCACCTCCATAAACTTTCCCATCACTATTTCAACTTATTATTACTTCAACCAGTGTTTATTGGCTCAGCGAAGTATCGCCAGACCCAGGTCCCGAAGGATTCCAGGTACGGCGACATTGTTGAGTTCCAAGCCGTGCCGGTTACGGCATACGTGTACATGGTCGCCACGTACTCGGCAAACGGTATTGTCAGGTTCAGGGCTGCTCGTGGGTTTGTAACGTAAGTTATGTCTAGCCTACATGGAACTATATTGGGCGTTTGACTATCGTTGTAGACATAGGCATAGCCATAATACGTCCTATTTAGGGCCAACACCACCAGTCCTGAGTAGGAGGCGTTTATGTATATTAAGTCGTTGGTCATATTGACAATCCTTGGATAGGGCATAACAGGGCCTGTTCCTGTTACGTCTCCGTAGATGGCGACGGTATAGCCCCGTACAGGGTAATTGAGGGTGAAGTTACTGACCCAGTAATAACCAATCCCCGGCAGGTATAGGTATTTCCACGTGCCATTCACGTAAACAACAACGCCAAGCCTAAATAGGCGGGTGTATTCCACGGCATGGGGCATTACCATGCCATAGCAGGTGTTGCTGCACTTGGTTAAGCCGCCCAGGGTTTGGTTGAGCACATTGACGGGCACAACCCACACGCCTATGTACCAAGTCGTCATGTTTGGCAGCACCACCACCCTGTCCCAGCACCATCCCGTTCCTGTGAAATTAAGCCAAAACTCCTCAGTTAATTGATGCGTGGTTTCATTCACGTAGACCGTATGGTTTATGTAGATTGGTTCATAAACGACCTCTGTACGAACCAAGCCCAACCCACCTGTAATGGCCTGCAAAGGCTTCACGTAAGGACTTACTAATATCACTGCCAGGAGCACCATTGCAACCACGCCGGCGACTATCAACGCCCTCTCCGTGTTCGTGGCGTAGTACCACCAACTCATCAAAATAGAGTCACGGAAACCCCGCTAAAAGGCTTTTAGGAGGCTTCAACGGGCAACCCAAAAGTAACCCCTTATAAACTAAAGTTTAAACAATAGTGATGAACGCAACAACCCATGTAAAAGTGACAAAATCAAGGGTTAAACAAGACACTAGGCCCAGGGTATCTAGGGCTAGGAGGGTGAATTCACCCTACTATGGCTGATCGTGACCGTGGTCGCCATAGTCATGGCTGTGGTAATTCTATACTTCGTCTATGCAAGTGGCATGAGGGTATTAAGCACGACTAATATACCGACAATAAGCGCATCGGCATCAAGCGGCATCTTAACGGTAAACATAAAGAATACGGGCATTGGCAGCCTAGCCATATACGGTATAACACTCTACGCAGCACTAGCCAGGCGAGCTGCACCAGCGCCAATTACTACCTAGATGGGCAGTCATACACGCCACCAAGCAGCAGTGGTTCATCATCAAGCAGTGGTCCGTTGGTGACGCTTAAGCCAGGGCAGACATTCACGGTCGTTTACTCAAGCTCAAGTTGTCCCATTGATGAGATCACGAGCGTACAGGTAATGACGAGTGCTGGTGCATACACGGTCTCCGTTACGTAAGGGTTAAAACGTTAATAAAATAAAATAATCAAAATATATTGTTAAATCTTCATTTTCCCCTTTTAAATAAATTAATTATTATCATTTGATGGATGTTAGGGAGATCGTGGCTGATCTAGTCTTCGTGGTTAGGGCACCTGTTGATGGCATAGAGCAGGCGCTGAATGAGGTGGCTGGGCTTAGTATGGCGTGGCGTAAGATAGCCACGGTGATGAAGGTGCTCAATAGTCCCTGGGCACTACCGAGGAGTTATAGACGTGAATTATTGAGCATTGCCAATACCTACTTCTCAGCTGGTAGTGACCCGGCAATAACATTCATGGCGCTCCTAAATAGGTATAACTCAGTATTGAATCAATGGGCTGAGTGGCAGGGGCAGGCGCTTACGGCAATGATAGCAATAGCAATAATGCTCAGCGTCCTATCATTCCTGGTGATCCTGGGTGTCCCACCGGCGGTCCCAGCAGTGGGCCTGATCCTCGTGCCATTCATCCACTATTTCCAATTGGAAATCACTAAGTATGATTACGTCAATCCAAGCATTGCAGCTGCAATTACGGGGGTCATTGCCTATGCTATTAGTCAGTACGTGTTTAGGCTGGGCATAACCCAATCCGCACTCCTGGTCGGCATTGCCGTTGGCGTTAGCTTCGCGGCACTCTACATGCCTCAATTTGCATTATTCATCAGGAATTACCTAGGAATGCCGCAGAGGGTGTTGGAGTCCTTTGGAGAGTTACTTACTGTGCCGAACCCACAGCCGCCAAAGCCGATAACCGTGGTGGAGAGGGAACTTAGGCCGTTGTGGGATTACGCATACTCAGTCGGGGTTAGGGAATTCATTGAGCGTGTGAATATTGTCGTTGATTCCCTGGTCACCTTCATAAGGAGGTCAGTCACCACAGGCATGATTTATGGCCCATTCATCTCCATTGGCTATGCATTCATGTTGTTCGTAGCGTACATACTATATGGCATCGACGTATCGCAAGTGACAGGCATTCCCATGCCAATAACATTAAACCCACAGGCAATCACGCTGTCCTTAATACCGTTTGCAATAACGACAGCAGTATTGACCGGGAAGGCAATCCACTCAATAGGCTTGGGCATTAGCCTTGTGCCGTTGTTCCTAGCCCCATTAATACCGCTGGTTTGGTGATTGGCATGCACGTGAGTAAGCCAAGAATCATGAGCCAGGGGTTGGTGAGGCAGTACACGGTGGAGTTCGGCGGGATTAAGACCGATATTGAGATTCACCTAATCCAGGCGGCGCAGTACGGCGTCCACGACTACATAGCCTACGTCATTGATGAATTGCCCGACTGGGTAATCGCAATGCCGCTGGAGAAGATTGTTGACTGGATCGGGTCTGGTGCCAAGCCTGAGAACGCAATCAAGAGGGGTCTTAAGGAAATTAATGTAAAGCCAACAAAGGAAAACCTGGAAATAGCCGCAGGGGTCTTCAACAGGTGGTTTAATTATTACGGGGCGTTGACGCCGTTGCTACTCATGGAAAACATCACGGACGTATACATCAATAAGACTGGTACAAAGTTCGGCATGGGCGGCATATACATAGAGCATGCACTCCTCGGCCGGGTTCAGGTAGTGATTGGTTGGGAACCCTACGAGTTGAGGAGAGGTAGGAAGGCCATTAAGGTGGTGGCCTTCGATTTAAACGCATTCGTTGATTATCTCATTAGGAGGATTGCCCAGAGGACTAGGACTGCGATCACCACGTACAACCCAGTGACAAGCGTCGTTGATTCGGAGCTTGGTGTTAGGTTTAGCGTTGAGACGGAGCCGGTGAACCCGGGTTCAATAAGCGTTAGGGTCCTGCCCCGTAAGCCCTGGACGCTCCCGGACATGGTTAGGAATGGCATGATTAATGTTAATGACGCCTCAGCGCTCTGGTTGTTGGCTGATCATAAGGTCCCCATCCTATTCATTGGACCATGGGTAGTGGTAAGACGAGTTTACAGAACGCTGTTGCCTACATGTTGGTGACTAAGTCCATGGCCTTGATAATGGATGTCGCCGAGCTCTTCCTACCGCATCACCAAGTCGTGAAGCCCATGTTCGAGAGGGTGGCCTACGCGCATGGGATTAGGAGCATTGATAAGGCGGAGCTCATCAGGCAGGCGCTGAGGAGTGGCGTGGATATTATCGTGCTTAATGAGGCTAGGTCCAGGGATGAGTTCAAGGCACTTGCCGAGGCAATTACACTGGGTCACGGGGCATTGACTACATTCCACGCTGAGGACTACGAAGCAGCCAAGGTTAGGCTCGCAACCCTGGGTCTGGAAGCCGAGGAGTTGCTAGGGCTTTCGGTGGTTGTTGAGGTTGGCATGACTAGGGACGTCAGGTACAACAGGGAGACTGGGGTTTATGAGGTGCTAATCAGGAGGTTTGTGAGGAGGATCCATAACACGGATCATTACCTGGCGAGGATAGCTAGGGATTATGGCACGGACTACGTAAGCAGGCAGCTGGAGCTTAGGGGCGCATTCCTAAGCAAGGTAGCCAACGCGGGTTTAAACCATGATCAATTGGCCAACCTGCTCTACGTGTTCTATAGGGAGCCGGGTATTGTTCTTAAGGGCCTTGGGGAGTCGTCTAAGGCAGGTGCCGGGGCTATTGGTAATCAACCACTTCCTGAGAATCTCCTCAAAATCGACTCTGAATTAGTAGAGTCTTTTAAGCGTGAGGATAAGAATAGTGGGGATATTGGGGATGGCGCTTAAGCCTCGCTATGTGGTGATGGTATTCTTTAGTGGGAGTAAGGGTGGGACTGGTAAGTCGACGCTCGCCGCCAACCTAGCCATACTCCTGAGCCAATCACTAAAAACAAACACCCTACTAATCGACCTGGGCGTAGACTCAACCAAACAGCATCGAGGATACTCGGCGTGGTCCCGGACAAGCAGGGTGCCCTGGACTACCTAGTGGGCTCTGTAGGTGAGGTTAATCGATTGGTGGATAAGTCAAGTTACTTATCCTCCGTTTTCGTCGTACCGCCGGGCATGACGAGGTCTTACCAACTCAACATAGGCGTTAAGGATGCCTACTCCAGGTGGTTGGGCATGCTTGGTTCCCTGGTCATGGCTACGGGAGCCTCGGTAATCCTCATAGACATGCCCGCAAACGCGCCAATGCCAATCACGGTGCCTCCATTACTTACCGCCCAAATAATAAACATAGTCCTAGACCACGCAGCCTACAGCGAGTACGTGCTCAGGGAGATAGATAACGCCTACATACAGCCCATGCTCACCCAATTGGGGTATAAGCAGGTAATTAATGTGATCCTCAATAAGTCGCTCCCCAACATGGATGTTGATAATAGGATCAGGGGTTATGCAAGGAATGGTGAGGTCTTCGTATTACCAACAAGCCCCATAGTCCAGTACTTGACAGCAACCCTAAAGCCCGTGGTTCTCTACGAACCTAGGGGCACCCTGGCGGAGTTTAGGAAGGCATTCGACAATATGACAAACACATTGACTAGGCAGGTGAAGGCTATGCTAACGGGTCACGTGGATTAGAGACCCTTTTAAACAATTAATTCCTTACCAATGATGAGTAATCCAATCGAGATGTTCCTAAAGGAGTCAACGGGTAGTCAAGGTCAACAACCCCAGCAAAATCAACCCAGCGAGGTGGGTCAGGCGAAGCCCGTCGTAGAGACGTTGCCGACACCACCCTCACCACCAACCGCACAACCACTACCATCAGCACCGAGTGGTCAGATAATCATTGATAGTATACTCAACCAACTTAATAGGTTAACGCTTATTGAGAAGGCAATAATTGCGTCAGCCCTCGGCTTCGAGGAGCCCCTCAAGAGCATAAGCTGAGGAGTGGGTTAAGCTCATTGAGGAGAGGGTTGGGAAGTATTACGCAGATGCCTTCAGGAAGTGGGTGTCGCTTAAGGGCTGCGGTGGCGAGAAATGAGGAATGATAAGCAGGATGAGTACAGGGCATTGAGGAGACTGGAGAAGGAGATTAGTGAGTTGGGTAAGTTAAGGCTCAGGGCTAGGAGATTGAGAGTTAAGCAGGGCGTGGCTTGCGATAAGGACCTGGTTAGGTTTGCCAGTTCCTGGGCGGTTAAGTGCATCAAGCCATTAAGGGATTACTGCTGGAACACCATCATTAAATTAGGTAGGTACTTCACGCCCGCATCCATTAACTCAATCCTAACCAAGGCTCAATCAAGGGGTTTAAGCATTGAGGTAGTAATCATACTACTCTCCCAATGCGACCTAAAGCAGTGCGATGATAGGCTGGTCAGGTACTACCTTGACACTGGCAGGGTAGATACTGACCAACTACTTCAAATCCTTCGGGGCCAGGGAGTATCAATAAGCCCAGGAGAACTTAAGGCAATAATCGAGGGTAGATACAGAACTAAGGAGAAGGGAGGTCTTTCCATATTTCAAAGGCTCATTAAGCATTAAGCCCTGGATTCAGTAATCGATTCAGGATACGCGTTGATGCGTAATGATCATTGGCGGCAAGTCACGATGTGCCTGCTCCGTAGATAGACAATTAAGACTAACTATGCCCTCATTGAGGTATCACCACTTTAACACTGCCAATGCTTAAGCCATGCCCAAAAATGCCGGTGGCTCTAACCCAGTTAGTGATTTATTAAATCAATGATTATCTCAATTCATGGAATAGTGAGGGAAGCCGTTAATGAATGATGCACCAACCAGTGCGGTCATAGCCCTACTCTAAATTGGCTTGGAGTGAGGAGGAATAATAGCCAGGCCGAAGAGCCTGTGGATGCAGCGGGTATGCAAATCCAACAATCATGCCAGCCCTAAGAAAGACACTTTATTTACCGTGCTTTATAATGCCGTAAGGAGTAGGATATGGATAAGATTATATTTTACTTATTAAGTTATTTTATTGTTTTACCCAATGATCCCCTTAGTTTAATCATTAATTTAATTATATTTCAATAAAATATTGTTGATATTATGTCAATTATTAACTGAGTATATATCTGAATAATAGGGTTTACGTTAAGTGAAAGTTTTGCCCAAGCCTACTCAATACCTGTAAGCATCACCTTAAATACGCACTGTATCGAGGATTACATGCTTAGTCATGGCTAATGAGGTTGGGTTCGTTGTTAATGTGGAGAGTCCACTGGTGTATGTGGTGTCCATAAAGAGGAGTAGTGGTGTTAATCGTTATGACTATGTGTACATACCCATGAGGGACTACGTAGATAACAAGGAGGTTGATGTTAAGGTGCTTGGGCAGGTCCTGTGGATCAAGCGCGAGCCGTATAGGGTTGGGGTTGATGGCTACGTGGCCGACGTCCTGGAGGACATGCCAAGGGACAGCATTGTGGAGGTCGTTCAGGCCAGGGTTATGGTGCTTGGCTATAAGTATGGTGATAAGATATACATGCCTAGGACGACACCTGCCGTGGGCACGCCCGTGTACCTAGCCGATACCAACATGGTCAGCGAGTTCGTCAGGGTTGACCCAGAAAGAGCGCTATGCATTGGTAGGCTATCGCTCAAGTCCGACGTGCCCTATTGCATAGACATGAATGGGCTCAGGAGCACCTAGCCATAATAGCGTCCACGGGCTCTGGGAAGACGTGGACCTCGGTAATACTCATTGAGGAACTGCTGAAGAAGGGCGCCACAATACTCGTCATAGACCCACATGGGGAGTACGTGCACATAAAGAACAGCATCTCAAGGCTTGGGCCTCAATTCCTCGATAAGGTCATCATCATATCGGCATCCGAGGTGGGTGTAGGCGATTTGAGGTATAAGATAAACACGATGAAGGTCCAACCAGAGATCCTAGCGGATGTGGCAGGTGTGCCAAGGGGCGCCTCTAAGATTAGGTACGTAATATACTTAGTACACACCCTGGTCAGGACTATCGTTAAGTACAGCGGTGCCAAGCAATTAGGTACTCCGGACTCAATGATTAGGGTGATCAATGAGGTCCTAGATCACGGTGCTAGTACAAGCATTGACAGGGTGCTCAGGCGACTCGGCGTGGTGCTTAATGAGGAGGGTAGGGCGAAGGCGGAGAAGGTGCTTAAGGAGCTTGAGGACTTGATAGATAGTAAGACGAAGAAGTCACTGCTCGTCAGTGCCAGGGTGTACCTAAGAAGGCTTAGGAGACTTGGGCTATACACGTACTGGTCACTACCGCTGGATAAGGTACTTAGGCCCAGCTCCGTGGCCATCGTAAACCTCGCCGGCCTAAGTGATGAGGTTCAGGACCACGTGGTTTACCACATACTGAGCAGGGTATTCAGGGCGAGGGTTAACCACGTCAGGAACCTGCCAGGTTCTAGGTATCCATTCCCAGTGGTTGTTATTTTGGAGGAGGCCCATAGATTTGCCCAGCCGAGGACTGTCAGATCAACACTGAGTTTAGGGGTTATATCCAGGATTGCGGGTGAGGGTCGTAAGTTCGGCGTGTACCTGGTGGTCATAACCCAAAGGCCGTCTAAGGTGGATCCCGACGTACTCAGCCAGTGCAATAGTCAGGTAATACTAAGGCTTGTTAATCAGAGGGACGTGATGGCGGTGCTAAGCGCCAGTGAGGTGCTTAATGAGGAACTTGGTAGGTTAATACCGATGCTTGACGTTGGTGAGGGTATTGTTGTCGGCCCAATAACGCCACTACCACTCGTGATTAGGCTCAGGGATAGGGTACTCGATTACGGCGGCTCAGACATAGACCTAAGCAAGGCATGGACTGCCCAGTCTGATTTAGGCATAGAGGAGTTGAGGAGAGGTGTTGAGAAGGTCCTTAGCACCAGGGTTGGTGCAAGGAGCGTGGTTGAGGCTATCTCACTAATTAATGATGTCAGTGACGTAAGTCTCGACACTGGCGTCCTCAGTGGTAGGGTTGGTAATACGCATGTTGAGGTTAGGCTTGGCGAGAATTCCTGGAGTTGTGAGGTGTGTGGGTCGCCCTATGAGCCATGCCCACACGTGATAGCGCTTACTGCAAAAGCAATTAAGAATGGCCTGCTGAGGGTTGATTAGAATGTTAATTGCGCATTTAGCGGACGTGCACCTGGGCCATCGCCAGTACGGGCTAGAGGAGAGACTTGAGGATTACAACAGGGCGTTCCTGAGGGCTGTTGATGAATTGGTTAGGCTTAGGGAAGAGAGGGGGTTGGACGCCGTGATAATTAGTGGTGACTTCTTCGATACGCAGAGACCACCACCGAGTATTTACATAACGGCCATTAGGGGTTTGACAAAGCTTAGGGAGGTGGGCATTAGGGTAATCGTTACTAGGGGTAATCACGACTCATCGGTAATAAACCCAGTGGAGAACCCACTCGCCGTCCTTCACCAAATGGGTTTAGTTCAGTACCTGGACAATGATTACGTAGACCTAGGTGGTGTCAAGGTGATTGGTGTTGGTACGGTGTACACGGACATGCAGAGCAAATTGATTAACTCATTGAATGCCCTAAAGGGTGGTGGAATTAACATAGCCGTTATTCACCAGTACATAGAGGGTGCGCCGTACATATACCCAATGCCCAACGTTGATGTGTTCATGATTAATGAAAAGCCCCTGACCCAACTCGGCATTGATTACTTCGCCGTTGGGCATATTCACGAGCATGGGCTTAGGCACCCGAGGATTAACGCCGTATACCCAGGCTCGCTCGAGGTCTGGGATGCCAGGGAGTTCGAGGTTTACGAGTACGTGGATGGAAAGCTCAGGAAGGTTAAGGACGTGGACCCAAAGGGCTTCCTACTACTTGACGTTAGTGGTAACGGCGTTAAGGTCAGCGATGTCAGGCTCGGGGTTTCCAGGAGACTTGTCAGGGCGAGGGTTAGGTATGATGAGGCAAAGCCAAGTGTTGTTAGGGGTGACGTGTCCTACATAGCCAGCAACATGGATCAAAGGGGCTCACTGGTTATACTGGAGATTGAGGGCAGGGTAGCCAGTGGCTACTCGACCAGGGACTTCAACGTGATGGAGCTCAGGAAACTCTTCACCAAGGCCTGGGTGGACGTCAGGCTAAACCTTGAGAGACAGGTTAGGGAGGGTGAGAGATCGGCTAGGGTCTTTGGCGGCATTAATGAAATAATTAGACAAGCGCTAAAGTCGAAGTTGGGCAATGATGAGTTAGTTAGCGCGGTTATGGACATTATTGAGAGGGTTAGGGTTGATGATGAGGACGGCGCATTGAAATCGCTCGAGAACCTAGTCGGTGTACCACTCAGGGGTAGCAAATCAATAACTGATTGGTTGGGTGTTCGGGGATGATAACGAGGATTGAGATTGAGAACTTCAGGTCAATAATAAGGGGTAGGGCCGTGGTCACGGAGGGTATTAACTTCATACATGGGCCAAACGGTGCAGGGAAGACGAGCATTCTCGAGGCCATTGCAATAGCCCTATACGGCTCGGACTGGGTCAGGGGTAAGTATAGGCTGGGTGACCTTGTTAGGCGTAGTGCATCCAGCGCAATTATCCGACTTGAGTATGTTGGGATTGACGGACATAGGTACGTTGTGCAGAGGCATTTAGTACGGAGAAGGGTCTCGAGTCCCAGACATATGTCCTGGATGAAGGTGGCAGGAGGGTCGCGGCTAGGGATAGGGAGGTCACGCAGTTCGTGGTTAGGACCACGGGTATAGACCTGGAGACATTCTCGGAATTACTCTACGTACGTCAGGGTGAGATCAGGGAGATACTCAGGAGTGGTAGGAAGGGCGAGTTCAAGCTTGATACCCTATTGAGGCTTGACGCCATTGAGAGGGCTAGGCAGGACGTGGTTAGGGAGGGGCTTAGGGCCGTGTCGAGTATTACCGAGGGCCTTAGGGGTAGGCTTGAGGTTCTTGAGCGTGAGTTAAAGGATAGGAGGGAGGAGTTGAGTAGGCTTGAGAGGGATGTGTCGGGTGCAGAGAGGGTGTTGGGTAGTAAGGAGGGTGAGCTTAGGGCGATTGAGGAGGAGTTGAATCAATTAATGAATAGGGAGGAGGAGCTTGAGAAGCTGGAGAGTGAGTACGTTGAGTTGAGACAGAGAATTTCAATGTTGAGTGAGGAGGAGAGTAGGGTCACTAATGAGTTAAATACGTTAAGAGAGACCCTAAACCAGTTGAACCAATTAAGGGCTAGGGTTATCGAGCTTGAGTCAACAATATCCAGTGAAGGTGAGCTAAGGGCTAGGGTTAATGAGTTAATGAGGAGGAGGGATGACATTAAGGCGAGGCTCGCGCTGGCCCGTAATTATAAGCAGAGGGTTGAGGAGGTCAGGAGGGAGTTGAAGAGTATTGATGATAATATTAAGGAATTGAACAGCGAGCTAGACAAGATCAGCGAGCTTAAGGCTAGGGCTGAGGAATTGAGGAGACAGTTGGCGAGGAAAACTTCGATAGATGTAGAAATTGATAATGCGAAGGAGGAGTTGGCGAGGGTTAACGCGGAGATTGAGCACCTAGAGATGGAACTAAACCTACTCCAGGGTGGCTCCGTTGAGAGATGCCCATTATGCGGTAGACCGTTGAGTAAGGACCTGGCCCGCGAGCTTGTGGTTAGTAGGGAGGCGAGACTTAGGGAGTTGTTGAGGAGGAGGGAGGAGTTAATGGGTAGGTTGAGTAAGTTGAGTAGTGAGGCTGAGGAGTTGAGCAGGTTGGAGGGTGAGTTGAGGAGTATTGAGGGTGAGTTGAGTAAGGAGGGCGTGATAAGGGCATCGCTTGAGGAGTTACGTGGCAGGAGGAGCTCGCTTACTGAGGAGTTGTCAAGGATTAGCAGTTATAATGAGGAGGCGCTGAGGAGGGAGTTGGAGGGTATCGAGGGTGAGCTAAGCGAATTGAATAGGGAGCTTGAGGAGTTGGGTAGGGCTAAGATTGAGCTTGCAGAGTTGAGGGGTAAGTTGGCGAGTGTTGATGAGCTTGAGAGGAGGGTTAGGGATGACGAGGCTAGGTTGTTGGGGATACGCAGTGAGAGGTTGGGGATTGAGGGCAGGGTTAGGGAGTTGGAGGGTAGGGTTAAGGAGCTTGATCAGGTCAGGGCTAGGATTAAGGAATTGAGCGCGAAGAGGGACTCATTGGTTAAGGAGGTTGGTGAGTTGAGGGGTAGGGTTGCCACGCTTAGGGATAGGATTGAGAAGTTGAGGGGTGAGATTTCGAGCAGGGAGTCCGAGATTAACAGGGTTAAGGGTGAGTTGGGTAAGTACGTTAGTGCCTCAGACATGCTTGGCAAGCTCCAGCAGGTGCTTGACGATGTCAAGCCCATGGTCAGGAGGATATTCCTTGACTCGGTTAATGAGGAGTTGAATGTAATGATGAAGGAGCTGATGCACAAGACCTCATATGCATCAATCGAGGTTAATGAGGACTACGAGGTAGTGGTTAGGAGGAATGATGGGGTCTCACTATCCATTGAGTCCCTATCCATAGGCGAGAGGAACCTGGTCTCCCTAATGCTCAGGTACGCGATAGCCAGGGTTGTCATGGGCGTAATACCAATACTAATACTTGACGAACCGACCGAGCACCTGGATGATGAGCATAGGCGTAGTTGGTGATTGGATTAGGGGCTTGAGTAATGGTGTTAGGACTGTCATAATAACGTCGCACGTTGATGCCCTGGAGACTATTGCTGATAACGTGATTAGGGTTGGCTTCGTCAACGATAGGGGTGAGTCCATGTTCGCGAACTCATGATGAAGAGGTAATTTTATATTCCATAACTGAGCCACTAATCCCGGAGCTATGGCTAGGGGAATACCGGCCTACGCCCTTGGTGGCTTGATAATACTCGTTGGATTCATAGCATCCCTCACCCTCATACTCTCAATACCCTCGCCACTAACCACCGTCACAGGCTACCTAAATATGACGGCAAACGCGTACCTGGGCTTTGGAAGCAACCTACTGGTGGCCATTGGCCAGAACAACTTCAACTTCCCAATAACCAGGGTAAGCATCTACATACCGAGGACGGGCACGAACATAACACTAAGCGGCGAAATACCCAGCGGATCATACTTCCTACTCATGATCTACCAGGGGCTGAACAACACTGTGATTGTGTCGCCAGGACTCAGCGTAACTGGCAATCCAGGGAATCTGGCAAACCTAACCAAGTCCGGGGTCGCTATAGTCTCAATGCCACAGCCGTGGTCTACGACGTAGTTAAGAGGGGGTTATTCCAATTAACGACGCAGGACTCCGGCGTGGTTTGCGCCATATCCGTGATAACGAACGTGTCGAGACCCATTATTGGCGTTTACATATTCCAAATGGCGCCGATGGGGGGCACGGAAGTTACGGGCTTCAACCTAGTCTCCCTAGGCAGGTAATTGGCGAGGTTAGGTGTAATGTTAGTGAACCAATACCGGTACTGCCAGGCGAACCAACGTACTTCGCAATAAACATATCCTCAATAAACGGAACACTCGAGCCACTGGGCATTTGGTACACATGCAACGCAACGCCAACAACATCACTACCATCACTCCTCTACCTAAACCTAGCCCTGAAGTACGTCTATACTTACAATAACATTGTGATTAGGAGGGAGGACTGGTTCCCCGTATATATAATACCCATGCAATTGAGTAATACGTAATAAGCCCAGCCCCATCAATTAAGCCGTGGGTGAGGACCTTAACTACCTATTCAACCCAGGTTCAATAGCCGTGATAGGCGCCACGGCCAGGGAGGGCAGCGTCGGCGGGGTCATAACCAGGAACCTACTCACCAAATTCCGGGGCAGGGTCTACCTGGTAAACCCAAGCTACACAGAACTACTTGGCCACAGGGTTTACAGGTCAGTGCTTGAGATTTCCGGTGATGTTGACCTCGCCGTAATAGTCACGCCGGCGCCCACTATGCCCAAGATAATGAGTGAGTGCGTGACCAAGGGTGTTAAGGCAGCAATAATCATCAGCGGCGGTTTTAGTGAGGTTGGTGAGGAGGGTGCGAAGCTTGAGAGGGAGGTTAAGGAGGCATCGCAGGGCAGGGTAAGGATACTCGGCCCCAACTGCATTGGCGTTTACAACGCATTTAACGGCCTAGACACATTCTTCATCCCACAGGGTAGGATGGAGAGACCAAAACCAGGCCCAATAGCCCTCATAAGCCAGAGTGGCGCAGTTGCGGCGGCAATCCTCGACTGGGCGGCTAGGAAGGTATTGGTGTTGGTTTGGCCGTGAACTACGGAAACAAGCTGGACATTGGCGAGATTGAGCTTCTAGAGGCGTTGGCAGGTGATGATAATGTTAAGGTGATTGTTATGTACATGGAGGGGTTGAAATACCCTGGGGAGGGTAGGAGATTGCTCGAGACGCTAAGGCGTGTGACCAGGGTTAAGCCCTTGGTGGTCTATAAGGCTGGTAGGTCAAGGTCCTCGGGCAGGGCTGTTAAGTCCCACACGGCGGCTTTGGCGGGTAATTACGAGATATACAGGGCGTTGTTTAGGCAGGCAGGTGCGGTTGAGGTTAACAACCTAATGGATGCGCTGGAGGTTGCCAAGGCATTAGCGACACAGCCACTACCGAGGGGTAACAGGGTATTAATAATAACAGATAGTGGTGGAGCTGGCGTGCAGGCAGTTGATAATGTGGAGTCTCTCGGGCTGGTGGTACCCGAGCTACCCCAGGAATTGCGGAGCGCCCTATCCAAGTCATTACCGCCCTTCGCAAGTACGGCAAACCCAATCGACCTAACGGGTAGCGCCACCGACGCCATGTACAAGTTCGTCCTGGACACGGTACTACCCACAAGCCACGTGGACATGGCACTGGTCCTAGCTCAAATGCAACTGCCAGGCATGACCCCCAAACTCGCCGATTACATAATTGAGGCAAGGAGGTTTGGAAAGCCAATAGTCGTCTACGGCATTAGCGCCAATGAGGACGCCAAGGCATTCAAGGCGAGGCTTGAGGATGGTGATGTACCCACTTATGATAGGTTGGAGACCGCGGCAAACGCCCTCAGGGCCCTGTATGAGTATGCCATAGTCAGGGGCTTAGCTAGGCCTGGCTGATCTGAACCTGCAGGCCTCACGCCTGTAGATTACTGCGCCTATTAACGTGGTTATGAGCACCATGAATATTATAACCCCAAAGTCACCCATTGTAATCAACCCACTGCTCAACCCGAGTGACGCAACCACGAGCCCCATTTCACCCCTTGGTATCATCCCGTAACTAACAATTACGGAGTCACGGCGATTACGAAGTTTAGGTAGGCGAACGGTATATACCGATTACCTTGCCGATCACGGCAATGAGGGAGACCAACAACGCCACGGCTAGGACCTCGGCATTGAGTATATACCTGAAGTTTAGTTGTAGACCCATGACTATGAAGAATAAAGAACCAAATATCGCGAGAAGAAGATTCACAGTCTCCCTAACCCTCTGCGAGAACCTACTCTCAGCAACGGCAACACCAGCTATGAACGCAGCAACAACCTCGGAGAACCCCAGGGTCGTCATTACCAGGACAATGCCGAAGAGGACAACCAGGGATGCATAGACAATAACCTCCTCACCAACCCTATTCAGGACCCTCGGTATGAGCAGTACCGAGAGCAGGAATATCAAGACCCAAAGAATGACAATCTTAACCGCAGTGGCGAGGGTGCCGTATGTAAAGCCGCCTGCGCCCAACGTGGTAATCACCATGGAGAGGAGTATCAAAGTAACAACATCGTCTATCGAGGCCGCGGTTATCAAAACCTTAGTGCTGGGAAGCCCCGTCAAGCCCTCACGCTCGATGATCCCAGCGACCACGGCGAGGCTCGTGGGCGCGGTTGATAGGGCAATGATGGCCGACTCAGTGGGTTGTAACCCCACGGAGACCAGCGACCAGTAAACCAGGGCGAAGGGAGTCACGGCACCAAAAACCGCGGCTAATATACCGTATATGCCACCCTCCCTGAGCGTTGACAGGCCATGCTCGAGGCCCGAGGCAAAGAGTAGGAGTATTATCGAGAGGTTTGTTAGGAATAGTAGGTAGTCATTAATCGTGAATAACTCCATGTGGAGTATTGAGTTGAGCACCGAGCCAAGGGCGTAGGGGCTTAGGACAAGCCCGATGAGAAGCTCGGCAACAACCCTCGGGAAACCATACCTGGCGAGGACACTACCTGCTAAATCAGCCAGCAACACCAGTATGCTGACCTCAAGCAATGTCAGGAAGATTACCTCGTTAGCAGGCACAGGCTTTCGTTGGGTGACTTCGCTTAATAAATTATTATACATAATGTTGATGAACTTTAACCTTGTTGGAAAATGGAAAATAAGCTCATTTTAATGGCAGGTGTATTAATGTAGTGGGAGCATTACGTACTCGCACCGAGCACCGTTACTTGGTTGGTATATACGTCAACGGTTATGGTTATTGGCGATGGACTGGTCCAGCAACCAAGCCAATTAGTGAAGGTTGACGTGAAGTTTATGGTCTCATAAAGCGGTGGATAACCACCGGGCTTACTCGGGTCGAGCATGAAGATATCACTGGGTATTACGGTATAAGTATAATCTGGCACAGCATTATAAAAGTTCCAATTCCATGAGTCCTGGCCAAGGCTTGGATTGCCCGAATAACCCCAACCAATGGTTCCCTGGGTAACCGTCTCGGTCATCTGCACATAAACACCAGATGGGCCAGCACCGAGTGTGTAGGATATTGTTTGCTGGCCTGATGATGAGCCCGTGGGTGCGGCGCCCCAAAATACCTGGCCGGGAAGAGTATTGGAATAGGCATTAACGCCCTCACCTGCACTACATGGGCTAAATCCAATACTTGGTGTTGGGAAACCCTCCACCTCATGCTGTATTAGGTTTAGGAACCACCAGTAAGGTCCAGGGGATTGCTGGTATGCGTAGTAAAACTTAACCATAGCCATTGTTCACCTGCCAGATACCCGAACCAATCATAGACACTCGATGAATACCAACCCACGTAGCCCACGTACGTGAATCCCTGAATAAATACCGTCATTGATGTGGCGCTTGATTGAAGCTCAATCCTTGGAACCGAAAGCGTTAGGGTTGATACCGGAACATAAAGCTTATTATTCACGTTCATCAGCATCCCATTATAATCCCTCCAACTCCTCAACACAGCATATGTTAGGTTATTTGGCGTTAATCCCTCAAAAATATCCCAGCCAGTCACGAACCTACTGACGTTTCTTGAGGGTATCATTGCGACCATTATCGCGGTGATACCACTTGGTAACCTAGGTATAACGGTTTTGTTGGGACCAGCCTCGCCGATAACTACGGTAGCCCTTTTACTAATAAAATCACCTATTAAATTTAATAATGTATTACCCGCGTTAGGACCCACAACCTCGATGGGTAAACCACGCTCCAAGTAATTAATTATTTCATGCCTATAATAACTACTATTCAGGCTTAGTAGGTCATCCTCGATAACGATCATGCTGCATGAAGCATTGACTGGGAATGATGATTCCACAGTATAGGGCACACTAACCATGCTCAAGCCTCTGGCCATGCTGGCCACGTATGGATTACTTAGGGAACCAATAACACATACGGTGGGTTTAGGAACACCATTAAGTAAACTAAGTAGCGAGGAAGCGCTGCCATTGGTTATTTGTTCATGAGTCATTTGCTTGTGTAGCACATAAAGTTGTGGCATTAGAGACGCGGCTAGCACCATCATTATTAGTACAGCACCGATCAGGCAAACGTTATGCGCCTCATACACTCAATAAACCGCTTAAGGACTTTTTTAAACTTGGAAGTTCAGTTAAAATGCAACCTGCACGCATCACAAGGATCACCTATGCGCTTACGTGAATGAGCGCAAACCACCGTCTACTCTAAGCCCAGTAGCTAGAATCAACGCAGATATTGCCGTGACTGTGGCGAAGAATACGGATGATAGGGGCACCACGAGTCCTGGACCAATGAGGTTAAGGGCTACTGCGTTGTCCAGGTACCACGTGAATGAGTCAATGTAGGTGTGGGCGAGGATCATCAGTAATAGGCCCAGGAATCCCCTACCAACGGATTGATAGCGCCTAATTATTAGGGAGGCCCCTGGATGAAAGGTGAAGGAGATCACTGGCTGTAGTACCAAGCCCACAATTGATACCGCGGCGACGTACTGCTGAACATTAAATTCCATGGGCATGGTAATAAATAATGACGAAAGCGCCGAAATCACCGTAAACGCTATGTCTATTACGGCAAAGCCGTAGCCAATATATAGCGATGCCTTAAACTCACGATCCTTAACGGCTAGGTACCTGAAGGTCTCCTGGAAAACGCCGGCGATCAATCCCATATAGATGGCTAACCAGTAAATGTTCGACTTAACAAAACCCTGGACAAAGCCAATGATCGACCCAGGATTGGTCGGGGCCTCGCTGACGTGGGTGAACACGATTATTAGTGTTGGTATTCCCTGGACAATGGCCTGTAAAATCACGGCCAGAAGCATGAAGCCAACACCAATCAAGACCCAGTAGGCCCTGCCACGCCAGGTAAATTTACTGAACAATAGATAGGCTATTGCCGAGGATGTGATTAGGTACGTGATGGCTAATAACGCGGTGATTAATTGCATCATCTGAGGCACCTAATTACAGTGTTAATAGATAATACCTTTATGTATTTCCCACATGTATCAAAATGCCCATGGACGTATCGAGACAGCCATACGCCATTAAGTGGTTGATCCTGGGCATTTTGACCGGTTTAGCCGCGGGCTTCTCCGCAATAACATTCTACCTAATGCTGAGACTCATGACACACCTATTCCTGGGCCTACTCGTTGGTTATAAACAGCCCGAACCACCGGGTTTAGGTGGCTCATTGAGGTACACCATCCACATTAGCAGGCCCTGGTTAATACCAGCGTCCACGGTGATCGGCGCCCTAATCGTCGCCTACCTAGTCAGGGAGTTCCGAGAGTCCAGGGCAGGCCTTGATAGGTTGATTGAGGCCTACCATGGGAGGAAGAGACCCTTCAACAACCCAGTGCTTCACAGCTTCATGAATGTCGTCCTCTCGACAATAACAATAGGCTCAGGAGGCTCTGCAGGTCCGGAGGCACCAACCGGTAATTTCGGTGGTGGTCTATCCTACTTCATAGCCGAGAGGCTCGGCCTGAGTGATGAGGATAGGGCCCTGGCAATGATGGTTGGTGCAGGGGCCGCCCTGGGCGCAATATTCAAGGCGCCAATAGGCGGTGCATTACTCGCGGCTGAACTACCTTACAGGAGGGATATCGAGGTTAAGGCACTCTACCCAGCCGCCATAGCCTCCGCGGTTGCTTACGCACTCTTCTGCCTGGTGACCGGCTTCAAGCCATACCTAGGTCAGATAATTACGGTAGTGCCGATCCAGTCAATGCCCCTTTACGCAGTGCTTGGGATTGTTGATGGTGCGGTGGCGATTACATACATAGAGTCGCTGGATTTATTTGGCAGGTTATTCAGTAGGCTCAGGGTGGGCGATACCGTCAAGGCGGCCATTGGTGGCTTGCTCGTGGGCTTAATCGGCTTGGTAGCACCGCAGGTGCTTAGTTCGGGTGAGGGTTGGATTGACCCAGCCGTATACACCAGGTTAGGCGCATTCGCGTCACCCGTGCTACCACTGATCATACTCCTGGCACTACTCCCAATTATTAAGATCCTCTCCACATCCATAACCCTAAGCTCCGGCGAGGTCGGTGGGGTCTTCGCGCCGGGTATCGTGATAGGGGCCTTCACGGGCCTCGACATGGGCCTACTATTTCACCACCTATTCCCAAACCTGGCACCGAGTATCGCACCATTCGTCATAGTGAGCGCCCTAGCAATGTTCGGTGCTGCGTCGAATGCGCCCCTGGCGGTGATGGCCGTAGTCCTAGAAATGGCGAGTAACTACCAACTACTACCCGAGGCTGCGGTAGCCTCGGCAATAGCCTACCTAGTGACGGCGTGGAGATTCACAATATTCAAGTCCCAGGTACCCACGAGGGGCTCCGTAAAACGCACCACGACCAAGCAACCAGGGCTTTAAGGCAATGAAACGTAATAATCAATCCATGGCACGCATTATGCCAATACGTACCTAGTCATGACCAATTACCTGGGTAACATCACGGCGTACGTAACGACCGCGCAAGCCATGATCATTACCCAAGGTTTAAAAGGCGTTGACACGGTGCTTATATTGGGTATGGGCTTTGTTAAGGTCAAGGCAACCGTGTGGAACATTGACGAGCCTGGCAGGACCAGGGAGGTGGAGCTCCTGGTTGACACGGGCTCCACATACACGGTGCTACCCGCCAGGATCCTTAACGAACTTGGCATCAAGCCAATGGGCATCAGGAGGTTTAGGCTCACTGATGGCAGGGTTGTCGAGAGGAACATTGGGGTAATGGGCATTGAGGTCCAGGGCTTTAGGGCATACACAATCGTGGTCTTCGGCGATGAGGGCACGTACCTACTGGGCTCAATAACACTCGAGGAACTAGGACTCGAGGTGGACCCGGTGCGTGGGACATTGAGACCAACGGAGTTATTCCTCATGCTTATTGGGCGTGCATGAATTACGTGATCCAGACCCTAGCCCTCCTAAGCACGTCAATGAAGCCCTCAAGGTCAAGCCCAGACAACTTCTGCGCCAGTCTCAGGTCGCCGGTCTCGATGAATAACACCACGGCACTCCTAACCCTTGGCGGTAATGAGTTTATGAACTCCCAATCAGCCTCAGCCCTCCTAACCCTCCTTGCCTCCTCCTCCCTATCTTTCAATTCCTTAATTACTTCCTCAGAAACCATTACTTAACTATTATAATGATTAATCAGTTGTATTAAAACCTACCCTAGGAATTAAGTGCCTAATCAACTCATTATCCAAGGCCCTGGGCGACTCGGCATAGACGCGAGCACCGAGGCTCAGGGCCTCCCTGAGTATGGCCTCGCCGTCCGTTTCGGCATTAACCACGTTTATAAGCAGGGCATAGTCAATGGAGCCAGGCCTAATGGGTAGTAACGCGGCGTCTGCGCAGACGATATCCGCATTGGGCAGGGAGTTGGCGTACCTAAGGACCCCGCAGGCAATGTCCAGGCACACGTACTGCGCGGCCGAGCCTGATAGTAACCCTGCCCCAACACCAACCCCACAGCCAATGTCTAGGATCCTCAAGCCCCTAGTCCTCAGGGCCTCGGCGGCCTTAAGGTAGCCGAGCACGCTATCCCTTAGGTACAGATCCAGGTACCTCATGCCCAATGTCTCGTAGTATTCACGCACTTGGAGCTTATAGCTAAGCATGACTATGGTTAAGCCACGGCGTTAGAATTTAGCCCTTACCCAATGCGTAGCCACGCCTAACGAGCCCTACCTCTGTACATTAGGTATATTGCCAGGTCGTAAGCGGTCTTTAAGGAGCCACTGATTATGAATGGCAGGGAGTAGAACCCATTCGCCACCAAGTCACCAACTATCAAGGGCCCTGGCAGGGAACTAACACTCCTCGCAGTATTCGTCACAGCATTCGCAGAAACCCTCGCATCATCACTGAATATCTCAGCCATAAAGGCCTGCCTAGTCGGAACATCCATCTGAGAAACACTCTGCCTAAGCAGGAGGAAGGCTAGGCTTCCCTGGAATGAACCTGCGAGTGGCACGAGTATTAGGAACACGTTAGAAACAATGTGTGTATACACCATAGTCCTCAGGTTACCAATCCTCTCCGCAATTAGAGGCGCAATGACCAGTGAGATCGCCGTAACCACGTTAACGGCCATAAACGCAACGCCCAACTCCCTAAGGGATACTCCATAACGAATATAGAACCAATAGGACAGCAGGGACTGAGACACCAAACCACCGCCAAAGGCATCTAAGGAGAATAACACCGACAAGTTCCTAATATCGGCAACAGCCCTACCCAAACCCCTAAGCCCAAAGGCCCTCCTACCAGCCTCAATACCACCCAACACGGTGTAGGTCATGAACATGATTAGGCCGGCCACCGCATAAACCAGGTACATAGACCTAACAAGAACCAACTCATTCCCCAGGTAGGCGGGTATTGAGGATGCCAGGGCTCCCAGCGAGGATGCCGAGTAACCAACTAGGTTGTAAATACCCAAGACCCTACCCAACCCATCACCCACAAACCTGGGCAACACACCAACCTCAACGGATTGGTAAGGCCCAGTCTCAGTACCGTGGTGCTTATATTCCCAATGAATAGGGCGAGGGCAAGTATTGGGTATAGCGAGGATGAGTATAGGAGGATGCCCGAAATAAACGTGAGGAAACTAAAGATGAGTAACAACCTCCTCCTACCAATCACATCGCCAAACCACGTCAATAATAAGTTCGAGGTAGCGTTACCAAGGACCACGAGAAACAAAGCCACACCAACGTACATCGGCGAAAAACCCAGCATTGCCAGGTAAATGGGCGTCAGGACACTAACGAGGCCGAAGGCGAAGGTCCTCAACCCCTTAACAAACAAAATTAAGTAAACACTCCTATGCATCCTGGCTTAAATCCATGAGTTGTTAAAAATTAAAGAATACCACAGGCGGGCAGCACCTAATAAAGTAATAAAGGGATGTGTTGCCAGTGCTTAATTGAATGAGTTGTGCATTAAGGATTGAAAAACTAATCGTGAGGTACGGGAGTAAGGTCGCCGTCAACGGCCTAAGCACATGTGTTAGGCAAGGAGAGACCTACTGTTTGCTCGGCCCAAATGGGGCAGGCAAGACATCAACTATAAAGGCCGTTCTTGGTCTCGTTAGGTATGAGGGAACCATAGACATACTCGGCATGGGCCCACCAAGGCCTGAGGTCATGAATTACGTAGGCGCAGTCCTAGAGTCGCCATTGATTCTGGAGACTTTGAGCCCAAGGGACTTCCTGGAGTTCGTGGGGTCTGTCAGGGGTGTCAGGGACCCAAAATACGTGGAGACCCTGGTCAGGGCGTTGGGCCTTGAGGAATTCATCGATAAGCCAATAATGTCTCTCTCGGCCGGCAATAGGCAGAGGGTGGCTATCGTAGCTGCCCTAATGCATAGGCCGAGACTCCTACTCATGGATGAGCTTCAACTACCTTGATGCCAAGTCCGTGAGGGTTGTTAAGGAGTTGATGCAGAGACACCTTGAGTCTGGCGGTTCAATACTATTCACGACGCACATAATGGAGGTCGCAGAGAGGGTTTGCACCAGGATTGGCATTATCAATGAGGGTAGGCTAGTAATGGAGGGCACGCCGACAGAGATAATGAACGCGGTCAATGCAGGTAGCCTTGAGGAGGCATTCCTAAGGGCTATTAGGGCTGAGGATGAGATTAGGGGTTTGCTCGAGGGTTTGTGACTATGAATACTTGGGAATTGGGTGAGTTGGTTTATAGGGAATTGATTGTGCAGGCGATAACCCAGGCCAGGAGGACTGGGGCTAGGCCCATCAGGGTTGATAGGTTGGTTGGTGGTTATAGGGTAATTAAGGTAATGGCTTCGGTAATGGTTACGACATACCTACTCACTCCATTAATCATCGCCCTAACCACGCATTGGAGGGGTTTAACCAATATTTACCAATCACCACCCTATGAATACCTAACGATGTACTTCATAATACTCATGACCTACATGCTACTAATGCCAATCGTAACCTCGGTAATGGGCTACCCAACAATTGGCGACCTACTCAGGTCCCTGGGCCTCGGCGAGGGTGTCATAAGCTTGCCGCCATAATATCAATTGTGAGGGCTATCGACATACCACTAACATCGTCGATCGTAACCGCTGCCGTAGTGGCGATAATAATTCACGCACCATCGCCGATCCTCATCACAGCCCAGGCCTTATTACTCGGTCTATTGAGTCCATTAATGGGTATCATCGCCCTAGACACGGTGGTCAGGATGAGAGGCTCCATCAATGCACTACTGACGAGGACCCTAATCATCATTATAAACTCAATACCCTGGGTCGTCGCACTCACACTCCTATTACTCAGTGAGGACCCGGGCATTGTAAGCCCAGGGATTGCCCAATACATACCGCTAATTAGTGACCCATTGGTCATGACGCGCACACCGGCGCTTGCGAGTTCGGTGATAACCACAGTAGCACTGGCTGTATTGGATACGTACCTATTAATTACCGCTGGGCCCAGACTACTAACGCCAAGGCTACCAGGCGGCCCTGAATCATTAATCACTGTCAACAAGCCACTCAGGGAGCTCAGGTTTAGGGGTGCCTTTGCAGGTCTCGTCAGGTACTACATGAGGCAGTTAATTAGTGCCAGGGGATCCCTGGGAATGGTCATTGGGGGACTACTAATGGCCGTGTTCCTATACGCATCCCTAGCCGCATCAATGAATAGCCTAAGCCAGTTTGAGTTGGTGATTGGTGTTATGGCGTACGTGGCTCCACTGGCCTTCATAACCTCATTCCTACCAGTCATGATGTACAACGCCGAGTACTCAGCACTACCAATAATACTCACAATGCCAATAACGCCAGTCAGGAGGATGCTGGCTAAGATACCTATGGCGTTGATCGCCTACTACGTACTTACGTCACCAATAATTGCAATACTCACGGCGCTGCACTACACGTTAACCATACCACCAATACTCGCCCTAGCCACCTCGCCACTGGCCTCCACGGTCATGGCCGCAGTAATATTCCAACTGGAGGTCAGGGACTACCTAAACGGTTCCCAAGACCTAGCCATACTAAACCTCGTGAACACAATACTCATAATCACAGCAACCTCAATACCAATAATAACCTTCATCGCAGCCCAGGTAATTACGGCAAGCATCACCTACTCAACAATGGACATGGCAATAACGGGCATTACTGAAACAGGGTTATTAACCCTAATATTGATCACCCTAGTTAGGGGATAACCCCTGGACAATTTCACTGCTTCTGCTGGGCCTTGGCCTGGGCAGTCTTCTTGCCACCACTCAACTCCTCCTCAATCCACTCAAGCTTACCAAGCATTGGCTGCCTAAGGGTTAGGCTAACCCTAACCACGTCCCTATTACCCGCCGTCACATAACTCACCCCAACCACACGGGCCCTAACCACGTCGCCCCTACCAAGCCTACGCCTACTACGCTCACCAACGAAGGCACCGCTCTGCTTGTCGTAAAGGACCACGTTATCCTCCATCATCTGGGTCCTATGGATAAGGGCATCAATTGGCCCAATCCTAATGAAGGCTCCGAAGTCCTCAGTCCTAACAACCTCACCCTCAACAACCTCATTAATAAGTGGCGTGTAGACCAACGCCTTAAAACGAACCCTGTTGTAGGTCGCGCCATCACCAAATATGACAATGCCCCTCTTACTAACCTCAACGTCGAAAATCGCCACGTAAACACCCACATCCCTCTCAACCCTACCCACGTACTCACCCCACAAAACCTCAAAGGCAACCCTCTCCAACGGCTCACCAAACCTACTCGGTGGAATCCTAATGTAGTCCTCAAGGGTCAAAACCCTAAACATGCACGAACCGTTTTAATAAACCCCTTAAAAAAAACTAATCCAGCCCAAAAACCTCCCTCCACGGCCTACCCTCCTCAACCATCTTAAGTATCAAGACCCTGACCTTCTCAAGGCAGGTCAACAAATCCCTACTAAGCATGTCAGCAATCATAGGGCTCGCCACAGACGCTATTAAGCTTGAGGATGCCACAATCGCCATGTACCTGGCAAGGACAAACTCATTACTAAGCCCAACAACCCTCTCCATAACCCTCCAGGCATTGGTAAGGGCATCACCGCCACAATCAACGCCGAGGGCACCACAGGACCTGTTGAGAACCTCAATACACAGCCTGGCCAAGCCACTAATGACTGATTGGCCATCACCACTAATGACCTCGCTAATCCTGCCAGGCAACTCATCCCTTAGGTACTTAATTAACTCTTCATCCCTCCTAATCATGGCTAAGTCTCCACGATAGTCTCATCAACAAGTATGTTCTCCTCCCTAAACCCCATCTCAATGAGTAGCTTCTTAACCCTCTGCCTCTGGTCACCCTGAACCTCGATCGTGTTCTCCTTAACGGTACCACCAGCCGCAAGCCTACGCTTAAGCTCCTTGGCAATGCCATTAATGTCTATCGCCTTAACATCGGAACTATCAAACTCAATAACAGTGACCAGGTGTCTCTTCCTCCTCTCAACCCTAACCCTAACCAACGCCTGCTCCTTAGCGATCTCAGCCTCCGCACCACTCTCACCACCAAGCACCGACGAAAGCAACTCATCAACTATGTCTCCCTGACCCTCCCCACTCATGGACCGAGTAACTAACTAGTACATGTATTTATATCTTTTGCGTCCAGGAAAGGTAAGCATCAACCACAACCACGGAGGAACCACCAAGGTCAATAAATATCCTACCACCAACACTAACAAGGCCCGTGTAAACAAGGAGGAAACGCACCGACTGGTTAGGCGCCACGTCGAAGGACGCTAGGCAATCCAACGGCGCAGAAACATCAACAACGCCACCAGCGACATCCCTAGTTATGGCAATGGGTCTCGGGAAATCAAGGCCCCTTGGCAGGTCCCAAAGATCAAGCGGTGGATTCAGCGGCCGAGACCTACAGCCCAGGGCCCTGCGGCCAACCACGGAAACGCCAACCACGTAATCACCAACCAGGAAACCAAGGACCAGGTCAAACCAGGGCTTGTCAATAGGCCCGTCAATGACCACGCCCCTAACTGTTAAGCCGTTTATTGGGTACTCACGGCCAAGGTCGACGAGGGTGAACCAGGGAACGGCCTGAATTGGCAGTAGGTACTTATCACCAACCCTCCTAGCCCCAAACCTCCTACCAAGGTCAACACTGGAAGCCCTAAACAGAGCCTCAAGCTCGTCCAGGGAAATCGCCGTGAACCTACCGCCGAACTGCCTAACAACCATAACCATCAAACACAGGCATTTTTAAGAGCCTCCTCGCACTTGACATGAACATCCCTTGGAGTCCTAGGTATAACATTAAGCAGCACCTTACGGGCAAGCTCAAGCTTCTCACTCATAACCCTCTCCACGAGCTCAGCCGTAACCGCCTGACGCGGCACCCAAATGTCGTAGTCAGTCACCAGGGCAAGCAGTGAATAGCACATGCCGAGCTCACGCACCAGGTTGATCTCGGGCACGAGGGTCATACCAATAATGTCACAGCCATAGACATCCCTCCAAACCCTGGACTCAGCCTTAGTACTAAACCTCGGACCCTCAATACACACGTAGCACCCACCAAGGTGAGTCTTATTAACCTTCGAGGCCTCCTCATAGAGAAGTTGATTAATAACGGGGTTAAACGGCTCGAGACCAATCTGTATATGGCATGTCCTTGGGCCGTCAAAGAACGTGTACTCCCTGCCCTTAGTCGCGTCGAAGAATTGGTCGGGAATAACGAAGTCACCAGGCGCAAAGTCCTGCCTAAGACTACCAACAGCACTAACACCAATCACAACCTTAACACCGAGAGCCCACAAAGCCCAGGCATTAGCCTATACGGTATCCTGTGCGGTGGGTACCTATGTCCACGCCCATGCCTAGGCAAGAAGGCAACCCACTCACTACCAACCCTACCAATAACCACATTATCACTTGGAAGACCATAAGGCGTGTGGAGCTGAACCTCGAAGTACTCACTGAAGAACCCAGCCTCATAAAGACCACTACCACCAATAACACCAACGTAAGGCAACGAATCAATACCCAACTCACCCGGGCTGACGGGTGCCCTCGTAACCGTCAACTTCCTAACCTCAACCACGGTAAGGCAGGTAAAAGAAACCTTAAAAGCGTTACCCAACAAAAAGGCAGGATCACAAACCACCAACCCTACCAAGCCCCTCCCTCAAGGTCTTTAGGGCGTTCTCAAGCTCGTCACCCCACCTGACCTTCGGCTTCAACTCCTCGACCCTCCTGACCAATTCATTAATCAGTAGTTTAATGTCTATTGCCGCTTCCTCCCTATTCCTGTACTTACTCACGGCCATGTCAGGGTCAGGGCCATTATGCTGGTAATCATGAAGATCAAGCGCAATGCTGGTCCATGCTGACATATTACGATGACCAATCTCCTCGAGCATCTGTGACAGGGCCTTCATCCTACTCGTCGGAACCCTTGGAACAGCCCTATTAATTAGCCACTGTCTCTCCTCATCGCTTCTGACCAACTTAAGTAATTTATCAAGCTCGAGCTTAAGTAGGGCCGCCAACAGAGCACGCCAAGCCTGAAAAACCTTACCAGCAGCATTCCTAACCAAGCCATCCTCAAGGAATTTAACGGCGAGAGACGCCTCAACCAAAGACTCAAGAAGCCTCGCATTTACATAATCCTCACTCGTCGGCTTAGACAACGGCTTCTCTATTGTTTCCGCACACATCGTGGTGTTGGTTAATCCCCTTAAATACCTATTGACCATGTCCCAACCACGCCCAGGGTCATTACGGGCCTTGACTCCCCGACTTACTCAATTCCTCCTTTAATGCATTGAGTGCATTCTCGAGTTGGTCACTCCACTTAACCCTCTGCTTCAAATCCTCAACCCTCCTAACCAACTCCCTAACCAACCCAATCACGGCAATAGCGCCTCACCCCTATCCCTAAACTTCGACACCGCCATGTCAGGGTCCGGACCATTGTACTGATAATCATGGAGCTCCAGGGCCAATGACGTATTTGCCAGGAGCCCAACATGGCCAATCTTCTCAAGCATTTGCGAGAGCCTAACCAACCTAGTAGTCGGAACCCTAGGCACAGCCCTATTGACCAGCCACTTCCTCTCCTCATCCGTTCTAACCAATTGAACCAACCTATCCAACTCAAGCCTCAGTAACGCCGCCATTAAGGCACGCCAGGATTGAAAAACCTTACCGGCAGCATTACGAACCAAGCCACGGCCAAGGAACTCAAGGGCCAATTGCGCCTCGACAATGGACTCAAGCAACCTAGCACCCACGTAATCCTCCGTGGTTGGTTTGGGTAATGGCTTCTCAAGGACCTCGGCATCCACAAACAATGACCAACCAACCCCACTTAAATACCCATCGCCAACGCCCCAATCACTAACCGCACCATGCACTCCGCCAGCATTGAGGACCAACACAACTACCTAATCACCACCCTACCCAACTCCTCACCCAACGCCTTAAACGCCGCCTCAAGCTCATCACCCCACCTAACCCTCGTCCTCAACCCATCCACCCTACCCAACAACTCCCTGACCAACATAACCACGGCAACCGCAGCCTCATACCTACTCCTAAACTTAGACAGGACCAAGTCCGGGTCAGGACCATTATACTGATAATCATGCAGATTAAGTACGGTGTCTGTTACGAAGTAAATCCCCGAATAACCAACCTCCTCAAGCATCTGCGATAAAGCCCTCATCCTACTCGTTGGCACCCTTGGTACGGCTTTGTCCACGAGCCACTTCCTCTCATCCTCACTCCTCACGACCTGCAACAACTTATCCAACTCGAGCCTAAGCAGGGCCGCTAGTAACGCTCTCCATGCCTGGAAAGCCTTACCAGCCGCATTCCTAACCAGGCCCCTATCCAGGAACTCAAGGGCTAGCCTAGCTCGATTAGTGACTCGAGTAACCTCGCACCCGCATAATCCTCCATCGTAGGCTTAGGCAAAGGCCTCTCAATGGCTTCCACATCCACAGGTAGTACCTAACCAGCTCCTTAAAATACCTTAAGGCCCACCAACACCATGACGACCCAACTACCCCGTGAATACCTCCTAATCAACGCATCATAATCAACCTCCGCATCCCTACCAAAGAGCTCATCCCTAGACTCCTTAGGTGAAGGTCAAAGAGCACTGCAGACACACCAATTATAAAGGCATCTCCCTTAGAAAAAACAACGACATCTCACAAAATCATAAACCACACAACGAACAACCATACAACAGACAGGGCAACACACGCCACGCAGGAAAATCCAAGAAAGCCAGGAAGGGTAATGGCTGGGCATGACTAGGATCATCGAGAACGCAGACCCAAACCTGGGAATCGACATAATTCACGAGACAATGACCAAAACACTAACCACCTAATAATACTCACACTCTCCACTTAATTACACCACCCTACGTATTCGCCATAAAACACATGCATACCCAACACTCAACAATCACTTTAAACCTGCAGAATAAAGCGCGACCCACTAATACCCACGCAGCAATCAACATCTCCAGTCAAGGTCAATTAAGGGCTTAATCCAGGGCAACAATACTTATTACAAGCTTTACAGGGATTAACTACTAAGGTGTTCACAACAGACCTATTCACAGCAGGCAGGATATACTTCGAAAGCAAAAACGTGGCGAGCTTCCGACATCAACGACTTCATAAACTTCATAAAACTCACCACCGAGAAAAATCACTAAGCACAGGCGAAGCCGCGGAAATAGCCAAGGCCCTAAACATCAACGCAAGGGATGTGCTAGGCTACACATCACTCAGCTGGCACCTCGGGATACTGGCCACGGGCTACGGCAACACCTACACACCAATAAGGCTCGCCAAAGACATAGCCAAAAACCTGCGAAAAACCCAATAAGCAATGCCTAGAACTACTACGCAGCACATTCCTAAGGTGGGCACCACTATAGGTTCTCTTCCAATACCTATCAGGTAGGAAATTCGACAGGGGGGATCGTTGAGGAGTTCGGCGGCGAAATGAGGATGTGGAATAGAATAATGATGGAAATAGGCTTACGGATAAAAACCTACAGGGGCGAACCACCAACCAAGCCCTTCAACGACTACCTAATCCCAAGACTATTCAATAAATTAATCAACCAGCTAGGCCTCAGCGACGTAAGCACAGGGGAACTCAGGAACCAATCATTAACCACCGTCAAGAGCAGGGACGGCGAACCACTAGCCGCAGTCGGCATAGCCCACATCATTTACTCATCATCCAAAGAAGCCACGCTGGTTTCACAATACCTCGACAAGTACGGCCTAATATTCATAACCAAGGTACTAAAGACCCGCGCAAGCCGCGTAAACGTGAACATAATAGTGAAGAAACAAGGGCTCAGGGAACTAAGCCCTACAGACATCAAACAAATCGCGATGAACGAAGGCATTGACGCGGATAGCATCAACCTGGAATTCACAAATAAACCACTACACGCAAAAATCTACGCATCAAACAACGACATATTCATAACAAGCGCAAACCTACTCAAAAACTCCCTCACCAGAAACGTCGAGACAGGCCTAATGATAAGGAACCAACCCCAACACGAAATCGAAACACTCATAAACGAACTAAGAACCTAACACCAAGACACAAACAAACACAACAAAACTCACCACACACTAAATCAAACCCCAAGGGAAAAATACACTCATTGAACCTCGGTACACCAACCTTCCCTCACCATCAATATTCTATTGAAATCTTCTATCGTGCCATATAATATGCACCATGCCACCGTGCAATATAATAGTCTTTCAATATTCTATTGAAATCCTCAACTGAGGAGTTGATTGACATTGGCTACGCAATAGTTGATTACGGCTTTCAATATTCTATTGAAATCTTCTTTCCTACCCGTGTCCTCCCCACCAGCTATGTATAGGCTTTCAATATTCTATTGAAATCTTCGTTTAAGGAATTTTCCAGCTTCTGTGATTATTGACGTTTTAACTTTCAATATTCTATTGAAATCTTCCTATGTAGAGGCAATATTATTGAACACCGTGTCTGCCCCTTTCAATATTCTATTGAAATCTTCTGGTTCGCTGGTTTATTTGCCCCTTTATAAGTCTTTTTCTTTCGTATTTAGGCTCCATTGGAACATGTTTCTACTTCTAATCTTCACGAACCGTGTTTGTTCTCACGGTCTGCATTAGGAATTGAATTGTTGTTATAATGATATTTCAGCTTCTCAATACCGTACTTGTTCTAATGATGCTTTATCCATTGTAAAATGGAGAAAGTGCATGGTACCATGCACTCTATACGAACATTGATGCATTCAATTACACAAGGAAACACTTAAAAGTGAATGCACGAAACCATGCACATCAAACACCCTTCAGCGCACGGCTTCACGCACCTGGGCCTCACCGTGAGCGGCCAATCCTAGCCTAATGCCACGGCATTAATGAGCCTCGTGGTCGCCACTAAAAGCCAGGTGGGCATTACGCAACACCCAATGACGCACCCCAAAGGCCCATGAAAAACTGCAAACCACGTCAAAGCAACACCACGCTTAAATAAGATCCAAAAGGTCAAATAATGAGCGGAAGGGATGACAAGCCCTGTAGCAATGACACGGCCAATTCCCGAAAATATTGCGTCAAGACCCCTCATCAAGAAGCTTCCTAACCTCCTGAATCAGGGCCTCGATTATCGGCACCCTAGCCCTCACACCCTCGGCATTAAGTACCCTCGCCAAACCCCTCCACGTAGAGGAAGTATCCATGAACCCAGGCACACCAGGCAGTATTACCAAGCCTACGAGCCGCACTATCCAGCAACCCCATACTCCACCTATCCCTGGCCAGGGCTTCCCTAGCCTCCTCAAGCCCCTTGGCAATGGCCAACGCCTTCACCGTCTCCTCCACAGCCTTATAAAACGCCGCACACGCCCAAGCCACATCACCCCTACCCATCGACTCAACACCCTCACTAAACATCCTCACGGCCAACTCAGCATGAGCCCTAAACTCCCCACCAACCATACCGAACAATTAACAAACACAAACCTAAAAGCCTTAAGCCATAAACCCACAACCTAACGCCCAGGGAAACCCAGCACACCAAGCAACTTTCCCGTGAGCATCAAGGTCGTAACAATCAAGGCAAAACGCCTAAGACGACAGCTTGACCCCTTTAATCATTGCAATGCCTTATTGATTCATGGACCATGAATGCCTACAGACCACAACATAAAAAAATCTTCACCTAAAACTCCCCACACACGCTCTAGGTACGCCTTAACGACCCACGAATACGCAGCACAAACCCAACGTGGTCACAATTTCACTAAGTAATAAATCCCAACGCATCTTCAGCACTTCAGGCTGGTCATAATCTCCACCCTCTCAAATTAAATAGGCCCTTTCTCGTTAACCTCATTCACATGCTTATAAATTCAGGCTTCACACCAATTAATATAGGCATGCCTTGCTTGTTTGACAAGTCTGTTTATTCAAATCCCTTCCATCTCTATATTTAAATTCGTACGCACCAGAAGACGCTTCCCTAATGAAACCGTTAGAAGTTATAAAGCCCTCTATTTTACTCATGGGATCTCGACCGTAAAAGGCACTAACCCTTTCCGGACAATGGTATCCACATTTTAACTTAATACGATTCATATTTAAAGTCTTGTCACGGAATTCCGTGACAAAACCTTAAATACAAATTGACTATTATTGCACGGTGGTAATACGGCCTTGTTCAGGTACATCATGATTACGGCATTAATCATTACTTCACTCGTTATAGTATCACCCAGTTTTGCCTTTGCTCAGTCCACATCCTCGGTAAGCATTGGTTCCGTGACCGCCCTAAGTATGTACCCAACACCTGTTAATGGACAGTACCTAATAGCTGCCGGTGTTAATTCCAGTGATCAGTACTATGTATATTTACTTTCCTGGTCACCAAGTGGTGGTCTTAAGACATTATGGAGTATGAACGAACCTGAGGAGGTTACGTCAGTGGCAGTTTCACAGAACTATGTAATTGTGGGTTTAAGCGGATATTCAGGTGAACAAGGTATTGTTAACGCCTATTCAATCAATGGTAAAGAGCTATGGAGCTATACCTTTCCATATTCCTGGGTTGTTGGTATAAACAGTATTGCTATATCCCTAATCAGCAATTGGTCGCAGCTGCCACAAGCGGCCCTCCAGGGCAGCCATATGGTGATTTAATAGTATTTAATGCAGCAATAGGCAATGCCATCTGGAGTTATACATATGGTACATCCCAATTCTTAGGCACTAAGGAAGCCATCTTTTCACCCAATGGCAACTACCTCCTCCTAATTGCTGGTAATGGGTATGCCTCTGGCGGCTATGTTATTCTCTTCAATGCCTATAATGGGCAGGTGATTTGGGATTTATTGAATCTTGCTGACCCGAACGTGGCATCACTCAGTCCCGACGGTCAATACATAGTTGTCGGTTCGGCGAATTCCTACGCCTGGGGTGGTCATAATCATGCATACCTAATAAGCATCAGCGGTGATGTCCTATGGAGTTACACCACAGGCCCTAACGCACCAAATGCCTGGTCTGATTGGGTATCTACGAACTACGGCGCGAGCAGGACAGCCGTGGCAGGCAACGGCTACCTGTACTTCTTCAACATCGATGGCTCAATAACCTGGCAATACCCACTGGGCTTTGGTAACTCCCTGGTTGCCGAGTCTGAGGATGGTAATATTGTCGCTGTGGCTGAGCTTGGCGGTAATGAGTTACTAGTCTTTAATGGCACAGGGTTGCCCATGACGTACACAGTGCCAAGTCAAATAAATAACATGGTAATGAGCAGTGATGGCTCATTGATAGTACTAGGCACACAATCAGGGGTTGTGGCTATTCCATTATCAGAGTTCTCCTCACCAGTAGGCTCTAAGTCAATACCTGTTGTTATGTTCAATGGATATGACCAATACTTCCAATCATCAAATTGTTGGTGGAACTCCCCAACTACTGACTTTAGCGTTATTGGGTTTGTATATATCGAGAACCCTAACCCCACAAATCCTGAATTTCTTTGGTATAGTGCTTATTGCGGTGAAGCTAGTGTGACCATTTATGACGATTCAATAGCTTTTAATGTTAAACTTAATAATGGTGGCGGTTGGCACTCCACCTATGTAAATATAACACAGCCTGGGTGGTATATCATTGGTACGGTTTATATAAATGACGAGAAGGCTACACTCTATGTTAAGCAATGGGGTTCAAATACTGTATTATCATCATCAATAACATTACCACCAGGTTATGAATTATGGCAACCAGCCTGCGGCTTTCCAGCAATTGGCGCATACACATGCGGCTGGACCAGGAATTACTTCAACGGTGCTATTTATTACCTCGCCTTCTATACGCAGGCAATTAATCAGGAATCCATGGATTACATATTTAATAATCCCCTCAACATCAATAATCTTCCTAATAACGGATTAGTTGCCTTATACCTAGCTAACTCGTATAATCAACAATCTAGTGTTTGGGTTGACACAATAAGCGGTAATAATGCACAAGGGGCAAACGGCCCATATTAACATACTTAACAATAACACCAGTATCACCTGCATATTATGACGTGGTCTTTACCGAGACAGGGCTGCCTAGTGGCCTTCAATGGTCTGTGACGTTGAATGGCACAACTGAAAGCTCCACATCCAACCAGATAGTGTTTAAGGTGATAAGCGGTAATTATGAGTACGCAATAAATGTACCAAGTGGTTACACCGTAACACCTCAGTCAGGCACATTAATCGTAACTGCAAATACAACACTTAGTATAACCGTGGTACCAATGACGTACTCAGTCACATTTGTGGAGAGCGGTTTACCACAGGGTACCCAATGGTTTGTTTATTTAAATGGCCGTGAGGAGGGTTCGGTAGGTAATGAGATAGTGTTTAATGAATCCAATGGGTATTATCAATTTACAATACCCAGCGTAGGTAATTATTCACCAACGCCATCCAGTGGTAATGTTACTGTAAGTAATGGGAATGTAATCATTACAGTATACTTCACACAGGCACCCAGTTACCAATCACAACCCAAACAAGCCATAAGCATCTTCAATTTCAATTCACTACTTATCGACCTAATCATTGCCATAATAATTCTACTCATGGTTATAGCAGTTATCGAGGCTTTGAAACTGAGGAGGAAGTAAGCCTCTTAAAATCAAAACTAATTTTATTATATTATTAGTAAGTTCATTGCGATAACTGTCACGGCATCTCGTGACAATTTCTTAAATAAGTGCTAAGATGCATAAGTACGGTGGTTGATTAATGAATGCGGGTATAATTGGGTTGTTGGTTGCCGTGGTTGTCCTGGCCGCGGTCTCCATCTTCTTCGCATACCAATGGTACACGGTGATACTTAGTTATAAACCAGTATATCAGTCATTAGAGGCAGAATACAATGCATTACTTTCCAAGTACAACTCATTAATGACCAACTACACCAACCTGGAAACCAACTATGACTCCCTGGAGAATAATTATAATTCTCTGCAGTCTCAATACGCCTCACTTCAAAGCCAATACAGTACCCTGCAGTCAAGGTACAATTCACTAGTGATTAATTACACGAACTTACAGTCTGAGTACAATGCATGCATATCCATGCAGACACCCTACACAACTTCGGGAACACCAACAACATTACCCGCAGGTACTTATTACGGCATCTCCATGGGGATGTACACGCCTTACACGAATTTAACACTTGGCCCAGGCACATACGTCTTTACCGCGCAAACCCCGACAACACTTTACCTACTTATTACTACGCAATCCATAACAGGTATATACGGCTCATCTTTACCACAGGGTACACTGGTCTTCATGGGAGAGAACTCAATTACACTAACTCTTAACAAGCCTGAGGGTGTGGCTATACTAACACCGACACAGACACAGTTAACCATCACATATAACGGAAAGCCGCTATATGTAACCGCAATTCAAAGCGCCCCCAACACTCAGAATAGTTGTGGCTATAATGGTTATCCCTACGGTTATCAGGGGTGCGGCCCCATTTATATAGTACTGTGGTTAACCGATGGCTCTCATTACTTCTACGTGAATGGTGGTCCATTCTGCACGGGATTTACGGCAAACCCAGTAATGGGTGAGGAGACAATACCCATCGGCTCAGCTAACACATGCTCAGGTGCAACCATTGGCTAATTGACCCGCTTACACGTTCGTGGTCAAAAGTATCACGCCCGTATTTGTATCGGTATTTTTAATGTTCCTGGCGGCGCTAATAATATCCCATGGACTATGTTATACTTCTTACTTACACTAGTCCTCACCGAGCCATGACCCGTTAATTCCACATTACCCAGGCTTATTCGCCCATTCACACCGTAACTCCTAGGTATCCTTATCAAGATATCCTTAATGTTATTGAGTATATCTACGCTAAAGTAGTCCCTTGGTGGATAGTAATACAGGTTAAATGAGTAATTATAGCTAAAGGTACTTCCTGGAGCCACCGGCCTACCTAGATTAAAAATCAAGTTACACATGTTTAACGGGCATTTATCCCTCTCCAATCTCTCCGTTATCTTTACATCACCACACCTGAACCTTAATGGCTCATCCCAGTCAATATCTCCATAGACCCTAATAAAGACAGTATTAATATCCGTAAGACCCATGTTCTGCGTTATCACAGAAACATGATGCTTCATAACCAGGTAATTACTTGTGACCCCATTAACACTAAGTGTTATCCTCTCCCCACTAATTAAACTCCCGTGTAACACAGATGATGCGAGGTCATAACCCTCACCATCAACACACTTAACAATAACCCCAATCCTAATACCCCTATCCAATACCCTAGAGAGCTTCTGTTGATGCCACAGCGTCTCCCTCATTAAATCCGTGAACTTAACACAGGGAACATAAAATAATAGCCTATTCATGATAATTAATAAAGACTGTAAATCATTATCAAGATAATACCTACTAAATTGCACACATAACTCAACAGCAATAATTATTTAAAAAATTTATCTAAAAATAATTTATAGGTTTAATTCTTAAACACCATTTTAAATTTATGATAATGCATTTATTATTTTATTATTAATTTCAATCATTTATTGTATAAATCTATATATAAACACTATATTTTACACCACAGTTATGATGAGTAATGCTTTAATGCCGCTCATGGCTTATTTAATTAATGGGTATTTCATGGTCATTCATGGAAAATACTAGTGACGTGAGCGTCTTAATTCTATTTCAGGTAATCCCTAAACCAAATAGTTAGAGGTGAGATAATGGATGCGGATAAATTCATTGAGCAGTGTTTTCCGAATGCGATGTTCGAGTTTAACGAGTTTCTAGCCAGGTATAAGAAGGTTGGTAAGCTTGGTTTTGATGATTGGCAAATTGTCTCTGAGGTTGCCAGTGCAGTTCGTAAGATGCTAGAGGAGGGTAGGCAAAACAACTGCCAGGACTTGAGGAACAAAATAATAGAGGTTGTCACGAAGTCCCTGGATAGCGTCGGCATTGATAGGTATTCAATAACGAGGGCGTACAAGCACGGAATGACCGAGGAGGTCAGGGACATAATCCTCGAAATATTCCCAAACATAGAATGGATAAGAGAACCAACACCAATACAGGTGATTGAATCTTCACAACCGAGGCAGGAGGAGATCGTGGTGAAACCATCACGCACACCTTCCCAATACGACTTACCACCCATAGAACCCTCACCCCAGCAACCACCACAACAACCAAAGCCCAACCCTCCATCACCACCCCCTCAACAACAGCCACAGACACCGAAAGAACCACAAAACTACTCGGTGGATCATGACTATGAACATAACATCATCATCGATGCACTCATAGGCTTTATTTTTTACAGTCTCCCTATTATCGCCCCAGCAGCCTACGTGTATTCACGGGTATATCCCATAGCCGTACAGGAGTCCTCCGCCGGCCTCGCGATATTCATGTCCTTAATATTGATAGGGGCGATAATACTTACGAATATCCTCGTCAAAGAATACACTAGATGGAGGTACATGCGATTGGGTCGTTTTGGTTATAAGATTGATGCGGAGGCGGTCCATATGGCTTACTTGATTCTTGATGTAATTGCCATAATAGCCGTCTTGATAGTCTATGCTGATTTGTTGATAACGGTCATAAACATGAACCAAATAGGAGCCTTCATAGCAGTGATATTCCTAGGACTCATAATCTTCGGAGGCTACATTCTTGCAAGAGAGTACGCGAAGTACCGATTAGTAAAGCTGCTGGGCCCACCACGGTGATGAATAATGAGTACTGATAAACTTACTGAGTGTTATGAGGATTGTCTTAAGTTTCATGGTGATAATCAGGTAGCACTGCAGACTTGTTACTCAATTTGTGATGCCCTATGGAGTCAGAAGGCCAAATGCCCTGACCTGGGGTCATTTAAGGGTTGTTTCCCGCAAGGCATTATGGAACTTGAGGAGTTCATGGCTAAATACTGGAGGATTGGCAGTGGTGGCTTCGAGGATTGGCAGATTGTCTCTGAGGTTGAGAGCGTAGTCGTTAAGATGCTTGAGGAAGGTAAGAAAAGCGGGTGCCCAGACACCGAAGACACAATCACCAAGATTATAATCAATTCACTGGACTGCCTAGGCATTGATAGGTACTCAATCAAGAGGGGCTATGGGCACGGTATACCCGAGGAAGCCAGGAAAATAGTCAGTAAGGTATTCCCAAACATGGAATGGATATGGACGCCCAGACCAGTACCACCAATGCCAATACCACGAAACCCAATACCTCCACCACCCCCTCCACAACCTGAACCGCCACCACGTCCTGGTAGGGGTCGTTGGGTAAGGGATACCGCAGCAATAACCCTCATTATACTGGGCTTACTTGCGTGGGTTTATGGAGTCTTTATAGCCCAAATAATGCTTCCCGTGGTTGTTGCATTCATTTTTGCCCTCGTAGCCCTCATATTAAGGCCTGGATGGCACACAGGGCTATGGTTCTCAATAACGCTAATAAGCCTAATAATAATGCTAGGTGCAGGAACACCACTCCTGATTGTCAATCCCATGAGCAGTGCACCACAGCCCTCATCATCCCAGGTAAGTATAACGGCCCCTCAATCCGTTAGCATAGGCCCCAGTTGGGTTGGTCAGTTCATTAGTATTGTTAATCAGTATAGGGCTGGTGAGGGTGCACCACCGCTTCAGTACTGCCCATGGCTCAGTAACTTTGCCCAGGTCAGGCTCAACACCATGGCCATGGACCCAGCAATAAGCCACTATGGCTATGAGGAGGACTACCAGGAATACCTAAGTCAGTACCAAAGCTTCCTAATAACTGGTGAGGAGGCACTATTCCCAAGCGGTTACACACCGAGCCAATACGTGCAATACATGATTAACAACGCACCAATCCACTGGAGGGGCTTAATGAATCCCAACTACACGTACTATGGCTACTG
>NZ_BBDM01000017.1 GCF_001316245.1 Vulcanisaeta sp. JCM 14467
GTGGCGTTAGTCTCATTAATGAATACCCTGATCCACCCCAGGCAGGTTATGTAGTTATTAACAAATTCATTCGTCTCAACATACACCTCAGGTCCACTCAATGACCCGTTTAATAATGGGGTCAGTGTCTCGTTGATCTCACCCATGCATTGACTGAGTTGCTGTGGCATGGGTATTGTGGTGTTTAGTAACGTCGATAATTGACTAAGGGCCCCTGAGACATTCTCACCCAGTGGTGTGATGTATGGCATTACCACCTGTAATAGCGTGTGGGTCCTTGCACTTGGGGGAGTTAGTAATGAAATTGTTATTATTTCGGTCTTAATAATTGTTAATTGCCTAATCGTTGAGTTATAGCCCGCACTCATTAATTCATTATACGTCGTATTTAACACGTTGATTGCGGTGTTTAAACCTAGGAGGGCATTAGGCGGCACGTATAGGTGTAGGTGCTTTTCCTCATTGCTTAGTATTCCAATGCTCATGTTTAATAGGTACGTGGTATTACCACCCTTGCCTAATGCCGTCAAGACTCTCAATGTGAAGTTAGCTATGGTCTCATTACTTAACAAGTTATTAATTATGGTATTATTTAGTGCCGACGTAAATGAAGCATAGTTGTTAATCACCGTCTGTGTTGAATTAACATGCCCACCAGCCATTAACTGAGCGGCGAGGTTAATCGCGCTATTTAACGTGACAATAGCCTCCAGGTAGTTACCCGCATTGGCGTAGGATACCGCCTCATTAATTAACTCAATAACTGCCGTTGAATTAATACCACTCGCATTCAGAGCCTCAACAATGCTCAGCCATGATTAGGTGAACGTAGTAAGATGCGATGAGACTTGTGGCATTAACACTCCCATTGACGCTAATAGATGAATTAACACTTTGGGCATACGAAATAGTAATACCCATAATGACTAATAGGGCGATTCCCACAAGGAGGAGTATTGCCAGGGACCTCATCGGAATTGAATTTAGGGAATAGATATATTTAAGGAAGCGCCCGTGGAAAGACCGTGAAAAGATAGAAATGCAATAATAAAATTTAAATTATGGACTTAATACATTAATGCAGTGTCTCTATGTCCCGTACAATTAAGATTGAGGTCGATGCCTACCTACTCTTTGCCGTCTTATTTGGAGTCCTAATCATCACTGGCCTAGTGATTTATGCCGTAACCGCAAACCTTACTGAGTATGAGAACAATTTAGTAAGGGCTCTTGGCTACGTACCCTGCAAGGCACCCACATTATCAAAGTACGTAAATATTCCCCTACTATATTTACCAAATGGTACACTACTAATTGGTGGCAACGTGGATAACATCATCATGGTGGATTTCGCACTCAATGGGACTTACTACATAACTGGTGAGTTCTACTTAAGGCCGTCGGTTTACGTGTGCATAATGCCGGAGGCTGCGACAAGTCTCATTCCATTAACTGTCGGGAATAACACATTCATACCCAGAAATGGTTATGGCTACATAAGGTGCGTGAATGGTAGTGGCCCGGTATGGCTCAACGTAACCCTAGGGCCTGGGGCATACACAATAATCGTAGCGATTTACGGGCATAACGAACCAAACACGCCAATAAACATAACGGTACTAAAGCCATTAACTGGGACGCTAATTAGCAATATTGTATTCTACCCACAATGTGGATACACCTCACCGAATGTCGTACCCCCAAATACGCCAAGGGAGAAGCCACAACCAATACCTTTCCAAAGCGAAATTATTGGAATACAATGATTTGCTGGAGCCCCGGCCGGGATTTGAACCCGGGACCTCCCGCTTACAAGGCTTGCACGGGGCGATTGCCCCAGGGCGCTCCGACCGGCTGAGCTACCGGGGCTCGGCACTTACTGTGTTACATGGGTTTTAAATTTTTCGTAATGTATTTACCGTGAATTACCAATGCCCTGTACCTATTATGGGTTATGTGCTTAGTTTGGAAGTTGAGTGGGTATGGCTAATCTTAGGGCTTACGTAGTTATTTTTATGGATTCAATATCCCTGGCTTGCCATTATGTCCTCAACTGCCTGGTTGAATAGGTAGCCTATTTCGTGTATTTTAACCGTGTCTTCATGCCTTGGTCTGGTTACTGTGGCTATGTAGACACCGTAGTCTGAGTGATTACCCTCCTCTGGTCCCTGTGGGTTTCCGTAGGGTGAGAATAGTATTATGTGCGTTATGTCACCCCTCATTATTAAGGTCCTCAATGCCCTGTCGAGTTGGTTATAGATTTCGCACCTCATTTGTGGCTTTACGTGTAGGAATCTGTCGAGTGCATTTATTGAGGCTATCACGGGCCTTGCCTGGGCCTCGGTTATTATAGCACTTATTACGTTGTTTATTTCCGTGGCTGGGTCAACCTCCTGGTCCATCTTTATGCTGTACTTTCCGTATGTGGGGTTTGTTATTGGTATGTTTATCAGTGATGCCCTGGTTAGTTTAACTAGCGGCGCCTGCATTGGGTCTATGCTTGGTATGTCCTTAACGGGCTCCATCATAAGCACCGACCACCAGGACTTGTCTGGGTACTGGGGCTTTTTGTTCTCGGTGACTCCCCTCTCTATTGAGTTCATTAGTGATAGTAGGAAGTTCGTCTCACACTCCATGAAGCCCTGATACTCAAGCCCTGGGACACCCAGTAGTATTGGCTGCATCCCACTACGTCACTGTTTTGCCTTTAATATCATTTCTCAGTCATACTTATGACTAACGATTACGTAACTCACGTAAAATCAACCTCAGGCTGCCTACTCTTTATTAACTCCCTGAGGAGGACCGTGGCATAATTACCGCGGGGTAGTCGGAAGACCATGTCCAATTCACTACCAATTAAATTAACGCTAATAATCATGGGCTTGATAAATAACGGTCTATAACCACCCCTAACCGATAACTTGGGTATTGACTTGACCATGAACATCGCCGGGTCCACACCCTCACTCCTAAGCACGCCAAGCTCCATATCGCCCTGAGGACCAGGTAGAAGCCTAGTGTTATAACCCACTAAGTGACCAACGGGGACTGCGCGACCCCTCACTATCAACTCATTGACCTTATCCACCATAGACTCATTCACGTGGATAACGTGCTTTGTCGGTAACCCATGCTCATCGAGTAGGGCAACAATGTCACCAGGCAACGCCTATTTATTGGTAGGCCCCTGCCTATCCTCTCGCTCAGGGCTAGGTTGAATAGGTATGATTGGTATGATTCCACGTATAGATTTAACAATTCGTGAGGTAACTTCCTGAGGGCGTTAACGAAGTCCCTTGGATTACTAACCAATTGCCTAAGTACGGCTCTCTCAGGGTAGTACTTGTAACTCCTCGGTATTAGCTCAAGGGCCCTTGAGTAATCACCTCTCGCAATGAGTTCCCTGGCTTCCCTAATCCTTGGCGGCTCCATCGGGTATGCATGGGCTAGTAACTCATCGACAGCCTTATCAAACTCCCCAAGGACTATGTACTTACCAATGACGTGGGAATTCGGTCTCCTCAGGCCGAACCTTTGATAACCGTAGTAGGTCGGTAATCCCCTCTCCATTAATTGATTAAGCACACAATTAATGCTTCCCATCCTAGATATGTCGATATTCCTGACCCTAATGGTGAACTCGTTACCCCAAATATCGCTGGTTATGAAAGCCCTATCCATGCTCACCGCGCTGAGCACCTTAACATCCCTACCAAAGTCACTGGGCACATCATTAATCGAGACCCCACGCACAGAAACTATTTGCGACGTCACCGCCACAGCATCCTTAAGACCACCGAAGCTAATGTCACGTGGGTTAACACCGAGCTTCCTACTAAGTATTAGTAACAACGTTATTGCGTCAATACCCCTCTTCTCAATTATCATCCAGACCCAAGGACCTGGCTTATTAACGATCTTGGGTAGCGGCTTTCCGGTTATGCTGGTCGGCACGACCTGCCCATCAATAAGCACCTCCTCAACAATGAAGTCCTCGAGTCTCTCCTTAACCCTACCACCAACACCCTCACAGTCAGTGATGTAATAATTCATCCCAACATACCTATCAAGCCAAGCCTCGGATGCCAATGGCATTATACTGACCTTGGCAGTGAAGGGAAAGAAGAGGAATTTAATACTTAGTGACACATTGGCTCATCAACTCGGCAATATCTAGGTATGCCTTCCCAAGGCAGTCCCGGCACAGCACCTTAGTAACTCTATTATTGATTATTTCCACGTAACCGAGATCCTCAGGCCCAACCCAGCGACCACACGAAGAACACCTCCTCAATCCAAGCAACCTATTTACCTCACTAACTACTTCTGATGCCTCATTATTTATTAATACATACCTTTCATTGTCCATCTCAGCCACTGCAATCGTTAATCCTTTAACCCTCATTAGTGAAAGTTTTCTGAAGCTACCCATCAACTAGTTACTCTCCCTGCGATTAATAAATTACTTCCAGAGTCATGTATACAATAAGTAACAGGGTTGAGTGAAACTTTTACTTCACTTCCTGCCCACGACTCGATAGGCAATGCCCGATGAGCTCGTCGACGCGTGTGAACGGTGACTTACGTACGTTATACCCCATACTCATTAACTTACCAATTAGGGATAGGTAGTCACTGAGCCCCATGCTCTGTGGTAGGGAGACAAAGACATTACCATCGCAGTAATTGGTGTCTGTCTTAACATCCACGGGCTTTGGTAAGGTGAGTACGAAGTCCTTACCAATGACCCTACTCACAGCCCTAACCCTAAGTCGGGTGATTGAGGAGAAGATTGGGTCCGAGACCTCGACACCCTCAACCCTAGGCACCGCAAACTTACTATAGGGTATTAAGCCGGGGTTGGACCAATCAATCACGTATATGTTGGATTCATACTGCCTTGATAGGTGTACGGAGAATGTTCTCTTAACGACCATGCACTTAGCCTCGAGGTCTATCGTTAACTCCCTACTGACTAGCTTATTAGGCACTAGGTCGGCGGGCTCCCTAACACCGGCTAGTATGGACTCAGGGTTCTCATAAAATATTGCCAGGCCTAGGTCTAGGACGTTAATGTCATTGATAAGTTTGAGGTAATTATTCATCATTATGAGATCAACCAGGGAGAAACTTCTCCTACTGAGCAAATCGATTAGGGCCCCTGCCAGGTCAACATCCCTGATCAAACCCCTCCTATACTGAATTGCCAATGCGTGGACATCCTCGATAAAGCTTGCATTACCCGTTAGCCCATTCCAAACCCTTAGGAATGGGCTATTAATCGACTCGTCATAACCACCACCAACCATCACGATGAGCGATAGGGCTTGCTTCATATTCCTCGTTAGTAACTCATCCAGTGTTTTGTAGTCCTCGATTAGGCGTCTCCATTCGGGGTAGTCAATGTAGGCTAGCACGCCATACTCCTTATTAATGACTTGTTAATAAGGCATTGCCGTGTATGTGTTGACTAGTAAGTGGGCTAGGTCAATGATGGCTTGGCCGCTTGGTATAGCCATTAGTAGGGAGGCGCCTGACTCGATCATTAGGGTAAGGAGTGAGTATGAAAAATCATTCCTAATAACGGTTGGTGATGTGGTTACCCTGAACACAATTAAGTATTGGAGGGTACCCAACCTTGCGTTTATGGATTTAAAGACGAGGAGGACCATTGGTATGGGTGGTGCCGAGGCCACGGGGTTCGACGAAGTCATTAGTATAGTGAATAGCCGGCCACGTTGAGTATTGAGGTGATTAACGCGGTAAGGAGGGCCATGGCGATGGCGATGGGTGGGTCGAGGGTGCTCATTCAGGTTGATGGTGAGGAGGATTTACTCGCCATACCAGCCGTGCTCCTGGCGCCGAGGGGCTCGTTGGTGCTGTACGGTCTCTATACCGGTTACTTAATCGCAATTCCCATCACTGACGAGTACAAGCTAGCAATGCTAAAATTATTCTCAATGATGAGACCAGGCAATGCCTAGGCCCTACGTCATCATAGTCTCAGCAGCCTCGATAGATGGTAGGATAGCCAGTAAGACGGGTTACTCAAGGCTTTCCTGCCCCTTCGACCTAAAGAGACTCCACGAGGTGAGGGCAAGCGTCGACGCAATAATGGTTGGGGCCAACACCGTGATTAATGACGACCCATCACTAACGCCTAGGTACGTTAAGGCAAGTAGGAACCCAATAAGGGTGGTCATAGACGGTAAGTTAAGGATACCACTGACGGCTAGGGTGATTACGAATAAGGAGGCGCCAACAATAATAGCCACCACTGAGGCGGCCGATCCCAATAAGGTGATGCAACTGATTAACATGGGCGTCGAGGTTTGGGTAATGGGTAAGGAGAGGGTTGACCTTGGTAAAGTCCTCGAGAGGTTATTCACGGAGAAGGGAGTTAGGAAAGTCCTCGTCGAGGGCGGCGGCCACCTTAATTGGGAGTTGATTAAGGAGGGTCTCGTTGATGAGATTAGGCTCACGATATCGCCTTACATATTTGGGGCAGGTACATCATTCATGGAGGGAATTGGCTACCCAACAACGATGGAAGGACCAAGGCTGAGACTAAACTGGGTCAGGGTTTGTGAGTGCGGTCAGGAGGTTGTGCTTGATTACACCGTTGAAAGGCTTAATTCCTCGTAAACCACGTTTAAGCCATAACGAGGTCGGTAATTGATTACGTTCAATTACCCACCTGACCCATGAATATGGCTAATCCGTATGGCCTTGAATACTCTAACCTGCCAGTGGTTGGATCAACACGAAGGCCAAGGCCCTCAAGCGTCACGACGCCCAGTAATGGCTCTGGAGACTCCATAATGACGACTGGAAACACGCCATCCCTATCGAGGAATCGCATGTAGGCTAAGGACAAACTGGCAGTAACCTCACGACCATCAGCTAGCTTAAGCCTTATTGTGGTCATGGGCTTTATACCCAGGTCCTCAGCGAGTCCCGGACCTATCACCGTGTAGAACGCGCCAGTATCAACTAGGAAATCAACCTCCTTAACTTTCGACCCATCCGCACTGCCTATAACGCCCTTAACCCTAACATAACCCATATGCACATGAATAATAACTAGGAGTAATTAAGCCTTTAGGAATTACTGTGGGGTTATTTCAATCCTTATTCGGCCCAACTTTTATGAACACCCGAAGTAAAAAAAAAAATCCGATATGCAGTGTTAAGTTGATGGGTATGAGCCTGTCTAGGTCGTGGGTTTTAGCTCTATCAATACTCGCCATACTAATGGCAATAGCCATCACCTTCACAAGCCAGTACATAATTATACCAAGGCACGCGAAACCCACTGAGTATCAATCAACTTATTTCTCATTACCTACCAGCGCAAATGTCTTCGTGGTAGGTCCCCAATCACTAACTAAAAACTTAACGGGATTAGGATTCCCATTAAGTGCCATAAGCTTTGTTAACCCTAGTGAATTACCCTCAACACCTAGCGGCTCAGTCATAATCATAGATTGGAACTACGTAAACAAGACACTGCACATAAATTATAATGAATTAGCAAGGGCACTGGAGAATCCAATAGGTAAGAATGACCTCATCATAATCATAAGCAAAGACCCAAAGGAGATCCTAATGCTTGAGGAGACAATAGCCGTGGCTTGGGGTAACCACTATCACAGTAAGGTAATAGGCTTCCCAGTCTTCTCTATCAATGAGTCATCATACATCGTCGGCTTTGGTAATAATGGTTTAACAATTAGTGTGGTGCCTATCAACCAGATAGAGCAATTGCAATCAATAATGAGGACTTGGTACAACATAACTCATAAGAGCGTCAATATTAATACCGCTGCCAATCTTGACCCAATAATTAATCAAGACCCATGCCAATACATACAAGTTAACTATGGTGGGCAACTTAATGGTCAATATGGTTGGTTCTTCGGTACAGGACCTCGACAAATAACCGCGTATTATGATGGAATAACCTCAACATATCAATTCGATTATTGTATCGTAGTCGTTAACTCTATGTCCACAGGTATCATACCTGAGGTTCCAGTTGAGTATCTTGGCTTCATGAATTATATACCAGGCTTCAGCGGTGGTTCCTTCGCCTACTACAGGGCTGGTATTAACATGACCACGGCGTGGGATGACTATTACGGCGTGCTGAACGGCATTAACTCATACATGGGGTATGTAGGTGGTACGGGTATACAGCCTGGCACAATCACCTGTACGCCTGGTATATTGAGCTATATCAGCATATCAGTACCTTTACCAGGTGGTGTTACTCTTAACTTCCAATTCCAACCAACGGCCTCTAGCACAGGTACGACCGATAGGAACTTCATAACGGATTTTCAGTCCACGCCCACGGTATCGCTTAATAACATTGTTTGGTGGTTCGCATTCCTCAACCAATGGACCTGCCTACCGCAATCAACGAGTGCCAATGCTTGGTACCCAGTGGGTTTTGAGGTCAATAGTGGAGAATGGGCATTAGTTCAGGGAGCTAATAATCTCAATACCGTGGTCTCGCCAGTCTATTGGGAGAGGGGTGTCGTGTGTTATGGCTCCTATCCTTATGAGAATGCATTTGGTAGCGTTGTGTATTTCGTACTTGAGTACCAACCAGGCACGCCCTGGACTGTTAAGCAATTATCGATTAACTACCCCTCTGGTGTACGTACAACGTGATCTACGGTACTAATAAGTGCCCATAATTATTGCTCCTTCTATCTCTCAAAACTACATTATTATTTCATAATACTGTGTCATAATTATTAGGGCTTATGTTAATTCTGGTCTATACGTTGAAAATGGACGGGATAAAGCATAATATAGTCCATAGTAAAGTATTATTTTAATGAAGACGGTATTTGTAGGAACCTGCGGATTCCCCACCTCACGATCTAAGTACTACTCGCTATTCAGGGTTGTGGAGTTGCAGGACACGTTCTATGACATGCCGACCCAGGAGAGAATGAGTAACCTAAGGAGTGAGGCGCCCGGTGATTTTCAGTTTGCCGTTAAGGTGTTCCAGGGCTTAACCCACACGAACGATTCACCGACATGGCGTAGGATGAGGAGGACTAGGCTCACGGGCAACCTGGGTAATTATGGCTTGCTGAGACCCACTAGGGAGAATCTCAAGCTTTGGGACGAATTCCTCAAGGTAACCAAGCCGCTTAACCCGGTTTTCTACGTGTTTCAGACTCCGCCGTCCATGGAGATTACTGAGGAGTCTGCTAGGGAGGTTATTGAGTTCTTCCGAACCATAGGCATTGGCGAGAGGGCTGGTTGGGAGCCAAGGGGCATTAGCTACAATAATATTGACCTGCTGAGGAGGATTTTCGAGGAGGCAGGCGTGATCCATATCGTTGACCCATTTAGGCGGGAAGTCCTGGTTCACCATGGCATGGCGTACTTTAGGCTTCACGGTATTGGTAAGGGCGAGGTTAATTACTCATATAAGTATACTGATGATGACTTAAGGAGACTTAAGGAGTTGATTGATGGTATTGAGGAGTCCACGGTTTATGTAATGTTCAATAACGTTCACATGCTTAATGATGCCCTTAGGTTTAAGGAGTTGATTGGGAAGTGAGTATGCAGACCTTCAGTAGGCGCGTGGCCGAGGAGGTCCTTAAGGTCCTTGGTAGCGACGATGTTAAGGTACTCGACCAATGCAATTGCTTGAACTACACATACGTGCTGATTAACACGAGACTTGGGGAATTCCTCGGGATAGCCTACACACCCACCGAGGACCTGAGAGCCGGTGAGATAGGCGTTGAACCGAGGGTTGAGGAGCTCCCTGAACTCGTTACCAATCTAGACTCATTGGTCAGGGCGTTGGGTGTCGCCTTAATTAACGCCATATCCCATTACCTGGTTGTTCGTGAGGGGTTAAGGCTGAGTCAGGGTGATTTAAAGAGTGAGATCTTGAAATACGTAAGGCCTAATTGCACGGCATGTTTCGTGGGTAGTATCACGCCTGTCGCTGAGGCGCTTAGGGGTGGGTGTACCGTGTATCAATTGGAGAGGAGGAGTGACTTGAGACATGATAGTTACCCAGATATTGATGCGCCACTTATAATACCCAACTGCGACCTACTCGTGATAACGGGCTCAGCAATCGTGAACAACACAATCGACCAACTACTAGCCTGAGAAAGGGCAATGCAATTACTGTGCTAAGTGGGCCAACGGCGGCTGCCTATCCTCCCGTGCTTCATGACCTGGGTATCGACGTTGTTGGTAGTTCCTTGGTTAGGGACCCGCGCGTCATCGTTCAACTGCTTAAGCTCGGTGCTGGTTATAGGTTGCTTGATAAGAGGGGGTTATTATTTAAGTACGTATCCACGAAGACAACTCAGTGGGTAAGGTACTCGTCATAGTTAATTGTAGTAGGAGGAAGTCCGTGGACATGGAGGAGGTTAGGAGGAGGTTGGGTAGGGTGCCTGGCTTTGACCTTGAGAGTGAGGAGTGGTACAGGGAGGTTCTTAGCGATTTAGTGAAGCCAGCTCTTGACATGTATGATGGGCCTGAATTTAGGGTTTTAAGGCACTTTAGGGATTGCATTGATGTATTCGTCTTATCTGCCAGGTATGGCATTATTTCTGGTAATAGATTGGTAATACCGTATAATGCATACCTGGGCAACGCCGATGAATCCGTAATCCAGAGGTGGGCTGTTTATGGTAACCCTGACCTGGGGCGTTTGATTAGTGGTAAGTGGGATCACGCCATTATTAGGTTAACGAGGACATACATGGGTTATTTCAGGAGGTTGGTAGTTAATCCCTGCGTATTGGGTAGGGAAATTCACGTAATCACAGCCAGAGATAGCATTCTCAATTGCAGTAATGCGGTTCATCACTTCATTAAGGGGCCTGGCGATTCCCAATCAGTACTGAGAAGATTATTGATTGGGCTGTGTCCTTCAATTTCTAATTACTCTAAATAGAAAATTTTTAAAAGTAATCGTCAATAAGGGAAAGACTCCACGACCTTTTCAGGCGAATATCTTAGTAAAAGGCAGTTAGTTTTTTTAAAGACATTGTTTCTGCGCTATCATAAAGTCATAGATATGAACAACAGCATAAATAATAATTTGCGTAATAGTGTAAGTGAGGTCGGCCTGCGTAGGGTGCTTGGATTCTGGGATGTATTCTTCGCAAGCCTAGGCGGGCAATCACCCTTCCTTAGCGACTTGACTTACGCCTCAGCGGTTTTGGCAATAGCTGGCTTGGCAGGTCCCGTGGCAATAATAATCGGTACCCTGGTCGCGTTTATTAATGGCTTAGTGGTTGCTAGGCTGAGTAAGAGAGTTACTGAGGCTGGCGGTTATTATAAGTACGCCACTAAGTACCTTGGCGGTAAGCCAACGGGCTTCTTCATTGGTTGGAATTACCTATTCTACGCAATCCTTTATGGCGCGGCTTACGTAATTGGTGCCTCGTACCTAGCCAGTGGATCCTGGGCATTCCCTGGCAGGTCAGCTATCCATATCCCTATTGGTAATGACGATATTGGCGTACCTAGGTATTAGGATCTCGGCTAAGTACGCAATCTTTGCCGGCTCTCTGGAGATGGTAGCCCTCGTACTAATATCCGTGGTGTTATTGCTAATTCCTCATGGGATCTTCTTCAATCCCTTTGCTTACATGAGTTCGGTACCGTTATCAACACTGATGGTTGCCGTGGTCTACGCAATAGCCATACCTACGGGCTATGGCACAATAGCGCCGTTGAGTGGTGAGGTTAAGAGGGCTAGGGAGATAGTTAGTCGTGCGGTTCAAGCCGTCATAATCACCGGAGGCGCCCTGGCTGCCTTAGCCATTTACTCAACGGCTGTTGCGGGCTTATCGTACATGAACATCCACGAATTCATTAACTTCCTAAGCAAGGCCACTAGTAGAGGTTTATCGCCTGTTATCATCATACTGCATCACTTCCTCGGCGTATTACTCGACCCAATAGTAATATTTGCGATGATTAATGACGGCGTGCTCGGTAGTCTTGCCTATGTGCTTGCTGCGTCAAGGACGCTATACGCTATGGCTGATGATGGACAATTACCAAGCATATTATCGCTGATTAATAGTAAGGGTAACCCAGTCATTTCGGTATTAATCAGCGCATTAGCCCTTGACGCACTTGCCATAACAACGACCTACTTACTCGGCCCGTTCAACGCCTTCCTACTCCTTGGCTTCCTATCAATGCTCGCAAACCTAATCGTTCACCTATCAGCCAACTTCGCCCTCTTTAGAGCAGCCACGAGGAAGATTAAGGCCGTGCTCTACGGCGTAGACACCATGAGGGGTTTGGATAAGGCCGTGTCCATAACCGCAGCCTTAATAACGATATTCACGGCTGTAGAGTCCGTGCTTGGTGTAAACCTGGTCGAATTAACGCCGTACTTTGTGGTTCTAGCGATGGTTGTCATTTACCTAATGGTAAGGTCATTATTAATGAGGGGGCTCCTCGGGTCCGGATTTCGTTATAGAATTGTTAAGTAGTCTTCACAAGCCTTAGGAGTGGTAAAAGTGCTAGGGATACTATCACCATTAGTGCCCAGGGCAGCGTGCTTGACATAACCATGGTTTCTGTGAATAATACACTCAGCCACATGCCAATGACCATGTTAAGGGCGTTTAGGGTCGCCAGGGATAGGGCTGGGTTCTCGTGCTTGGCAGCCAACGTGTATGCTGCCGTCAGTGCTAATTCGTTTGTGAAGCCCATTAGGCTTCCAGCAATTATTATGGCCGCCACGTTTAATGTTGGTACTGAAAGGAGTGGTATCGTGCTATTATTGTCAGTATAATTATTAGTAATACCCTATTCTTAATGATGTCGATTACCCGTCCAGAAAGTCCTCCGAAGATACTCGAGAATAGCATTATTGATGTGAGCAGTGAGGACGTGTACAGCGGTAAGCCCCTGGACACGGCGTACGTGGGTAATAAACTACCTGCAGCATAATACGCGCCCCAGAAACCACTTGTTGCTATACCTATTACTATCGCATCACGGCTAAACCTAATACGTGGTACACGCATGTAACCACCCTGGAGGAAAAACACCACCAGGCTAATGGAATACCGACAGCACTGAGCAGCATTGTTGATATCCTCCACCCAAGGAATGCATACGTAACGCCCCACGCCAACCCTATACCAGAGCCGAGACCGAATGCTGCGTTATAAATGCCGAGAAGTGTGCCGACTCTTTCAGGGTAGGCTGTCGATAGCATTGCGGCGCCTGTCGAGAAGAACAGGGCAGCACCAACACCGGCGATTAGCCTGAGGATTAATACCTCGTAGAAGCTGGTGCTGAGTGGCGTTAATAGGCCAGTTACGGCCATAATTAACAGGCCGAGACCCGCCGTCCTCGCATTACCAATGCGGCTTGCTATTACACCCGCCGGTATTTGGAATGATGCCGCACCAACAATAAATATGAATGGCACCAAACCAAGCAGTGCCTTGCTAACCCTAAACTCAATACTTATTATTGGTAGTGCTGGTGCCAGGTAAAACCAGTAGGCACTATATACTATCCTTGCCAGTATTATGACTATGGCTATTACCGACCTCCTCACCACGTGCCATTACTCATAACGTATTAATTTTTTTATTGCAATAACTCACATTCAATGACTTATATATCATCCCTGAAATTATAAATAGTATAAATATTAAAAGTAAAACATACGCTTTTAAATTAATACTAACTATCAATTACTTCGTATGGTCGCAGCATCTAGCATGGCTCTGGCGGCAACAGACCTTGTGTATATAGTTGGTGGTGCCATGCTAATAACGGTCGGCGGTGTCAATATGAATATTGGGAAGAAGAATGAGCCAGGGACTTGGGCATCGTCTTCATAAGTGGTGGAATCATGCTATTAATAGGTACGTTATTTGACGTACTCGCAGGCGATGCCCTAGCCGCAGCTGCCACTGCCGTCTTCGACGCACTCCTATGGATGATTGGTATAGCGGCTACGATAGGTAAGAGCAACCTGTTTGCCATGAACCATGTATTGCTTTACTCAGGGATTTACTTCCTCTTCGTTACCGCATTGGCAGGGCTAACTGCAGATACTGCTGGCGTTGGCGTTGCTCTTCCTTGCGCTCCAGGTATTGACTGCAGCAATAGCCGGTTATAGAATGAGCGCTAGACTACACTGGACCTCAGGTCTCTTGGCGATAATAGATGGAGTACTATTTTTAATACTTGGCGCCGTAGTGTCGTTGGGAGTACCACCACCGCTTGGCATAATACCGCCGTGAAAGTCTAAGTAATCATCATCCATTAAAACATGGTTTTATTTTTCTGTTTCTTTACTCTCAACATCAATACCCATATCCTTTAATAAATAAGCAGCATTATCATAAAGTATCATTTCCAAATCATGCTTGGGTAAACCCGACGTCTCTATACAGTTTAAATTCCTAATTACCTGCCTAAGCCTTAGGTATGGGTAACCGCCACCATAGAGTATTTTCTCAGTACCAACCGACTTTACGAAGTTCCTACCCATTAATGTATTGAATAGTATGCATGAAATACCTGTTGATTCTATGTAAACCCTATCATACCTCTTCACCAGCCTAGCTATTCTCTCAAGCCATGGGTAGGTCATGCCCTCGGATAACCCCAAGGCAGATATTACCAGGTTAATGCTATACCTCTCAAGAACCTCATTGAGTATGTCGGGCATGAGGTTCTTGAAACATATGTCCACATTGTATGGGCAGGGATCTAGGTGCATTATGAGGAGCATGTCATTTTTCTCAACATACTCAAGCACTGCCCTAAAGGCTCTCGTATTTATTGGGTCGAATAATTGAAGGGTGGGTGATACGACGATACCCCTGATATTTAGGCCCTCGAGCTCGTCGAGCTTTTCATAGACGTACTTAACGCCAAGGGATGGGTTAATACTGGCTAGTGGTATGAAGAATCCCTCATAATTTGCTGCCTCATACCATAATTTCACGTTGTCATACATCCTCGGTGACCACATACTCGTTAACCTAAGTATAAACTTACTCCAGAGTAATGCCGAGTATGGGTCCTCCATTGATAATTTTCTAAAGAAATCATTGGGTAATACATGGAATAGTGGTAATGCATCTATTGGTTGTAGGACAACCTTGGTAACCTTCATTAATGAGAGTCTATCCTTAATTAGGGATAAGTCTACAGATGGGCATGCGTGAAAGTCTATTATCATATAGAATGCATATAGTGGCTGCGTTTTTAAATACTATTCACTAAATACTTTATATAATTCATTGAGATAGCACGTTCTTATAAATCTCCCTAAGTACCTTCTTATCGGCTTGGCTGTGCTCGTCTTTGGTAACTCCTTCTCACTAATTATTACCTTGTCTGGTATCCACCACTTCGGTATCTCGCCCCTCTCCACGAACTGCATCAGGTAGTTCCTAATCTCATCCTCCGTAACCCTCTTCCCAGGCCTGGCACGACAATCGCCACAGGCCTCTCACCCCACTTTGGATGCGGAACACCAATAACCGCAACCTCACCAACAGATGGATGAGTACTAATGATGTCCTCTAACTTCGTGCTCACAATCCACTCACCACCACTCTTGATAACGTCCTTAAGTCTATCCATAATCCAAATGTGGCCGTCTGAATCCCATACGGCGACATCGCCTGTGTGTAGCCAGCCACCGCGCCATAACTCCTTGGTCTTCTCGGGATCCTTGAAGTAGGCGGGCGTTAGCAGGGTGACCTAACCACAATTTCACCAATGGTCTTACCATCCTTAGGCACGTCCTTACCCTGCTCATCAACAACCCTAATGAAGGTAAGTGGTATTTGTCTAAGCCCCTTCATTAGGTAGTTTTCCTTCTTATCCTCGGGCCAGTTCAGTGTTGATGCCTTAAATAGGGCTTGGGCAATTACTGGCGCCGTTTCTGATAAGCCATAGCCATTAATTACTATGATGCCCCTAGACCTAGCCAGCTTGTATAGACCTTCAGGTATTGCGGAACCGCCATTACCATACTTGAGACCCCTAAGGTCGTACTTTGGCGAGTCAGGGTGGGTAAGGAGTAGGTATAGTATTACGGGGACTCCGTATATGTAAGTGACCTTCTCCTCACTTATTGTCTTTAGTATGTATCCCCAATCCATACGCCCAGTGAAGACGTACTTCTGACCTGCGAGGAACATGGCATGTGGTCCTCCCCAGGCATGCACGTGATACATGGTTACCAGGGGCATTACTACGTCTCTGACGCTAAGTTCGTAGGGTGGTGCCGCCGTTGATATTGCGATCGCCATGGCATGTAAAACCAACTGCCTGTGAGTGAAGAACACGCCCTTTGGCGGCCCCGTGGTGCCGGAGGTGTAGAATAGTGTGGCTACTGTTCTTTCATCAAGGTCCTTGAAGTCGTATGGGCTTGAGCTCTTTATTAAATCCTCATAATTATAAACCCCAACACCTGGAAGCTTCACCTGCGGTGGTTCTGACTTATCAGTCATTACAACGACTTTCTTAACGGTTTTAAGCCTAGGCATTACTGCCTGAAGCAGCGGTAGGAATTCATCCTTAACGAATAATATCTCATCACCGGCATGATTAATAGTATAGACTATATCCTCCGGTGAGTACCTTATATTAACCGTGTGCAACACAGCACCAAGACCTGGAACTGCGTAATACAGCTCTAAATACCTATGCGAGTTCCACTCCAGTGCGCCAACCCTAGTACCTAATCTCTTGGGATCACCAGGTTTAACACCAAGTTGCTCAAGGGCTGTTGCGAGTCTCCTAACCCTATCCCAAACCTGGCGAAAGTAAGCCTAAGTTTAGGTGCGTCTGGTGGTGCATAGACGATTTCCTGCTCAGGGAATGTCTCGGCACCCCACATTATTAGGTTCGTAAGCGTTAACGGGTAATCATAGAATTCCGATGCCTTTTCGATTAGCTCCTCGGCAGACATCATTAATATTAATTTTAGAGAATCCTTAGGCTTAATTCTTATCATTAATATATAGCCCTATTTACTCGTTTAATAAAAATCAAGGATAAAGCTGATAAATAACAATTATATTAAAATCGATAAATTTTAAGGTAATATAAACAAAGGAAACTCCAATAAGTTAATCATATACGGGAATAAGACTGTTGAGAATACGTGCTGTTGATTCCGGCGATGATGATGCGTATATATAGGGTATTTATTAACTATGTTTAAGTGCGTGGGGCTGGAATAGTCCTTGATGACTGATATTCTGGATCTGTTCCCTCAATATGCAGAGGAACTGAAACTACTCAGAAAGACCGCTAGGGAGTTCGCACAGAGGAACTTCTCGCCAGAACTTGCCAGGGAGTACGAGAAGAAGGAGGAATTCCCATGGGAATTATATAGGAAGGCTGGTGAACTCGGCTTACTGGCTCCATCAATACCCACTGAGTATGGGGGTGGCGGCTTCACAACATACATAGCCGATATAGTCGTTACTGAGGAGTTGGTTAGGGCGGAACCAACGCTGGGAGTTGCGATAATGAGCGGCCCCTTTACATCCCACATGCTCTACTTCTTTGGCACCGAGGAACAGAGAAAGAAGTACTTACCGCCAGTCTATAGGGGTGAAAATACATTCTTCGGCGCATATACTGAACCTGAGCATGGTAGTGATATTACGCAGTTAAATACTGTTGCGGAGAAGAAGGGTGATAAGTACATAATTAGGGGCATGAAGACCTTCATAACAAATGCACCAACTGCTAAATACGGCTTACTCCTAGCACAAACAGACCCAGGGAAGAGACATAGAGGTCAAACACTCTTCATAATACATACCGATTGGCCTGGCGTAACCATTAGAAGATTAACGGGGAAGTTAGGACAGAGGACAATACCCGTTGGTGAGATTTACCTCGATAATGTCGAGGTCCCCGCCGAGAATATATTAGGCGGTGAAGAGAAGGGCCTAAACCAAGGCTTTTACTGGACCTTGGCTTACTTCAACGTCTCAAGGATCGGAGTCGCAGCCCTAGGGCTTGGTATGGCTCTTGCGGCCTTTGACAAGGCCCTTGAATACGCACAGAAGAGAGCCCAATTTAATCAGACAATTATAAACTTTGAGATTATTCAGGAAAAGCTAGCTAGAATGGCGATGCTCATTGAGGCAGCCCGATCATTAGTCTATAGGGCTGCGTATTACGTTGATGATTACCTAAAGTTTAAGATTGACCCAAGAGCCATGGGTGCAATTGCAGGCGCTGCTAAAGTTTACGCGACTGAAGTTGCAAGTTATGTAATTGACGAGGCAATACAGATACACGGTGGTTATGGGTACTTCGAGGAGTTTAATGTGGAGAGGTATTGGAGGGATCACAGGGTCACGAGGATCTACGAGGGAACAAACGAAATAAACCTACTAACAATTGCTGATGCGTTAAGGAGAGGAGTATGGAAACCATAATACTTTCTCCTTAAATTAATTTTAAATCTAAGTAAATGTAAATGACGCCGAAATTTACGCCTATATATAAGCTATACTTATTTATCTGCAAATTATAAGTTATTCATGCCTAGATCAGCCACGGAGTACATAAACTCCGTTAGAGACGGCAGGACCGTTTATTACAGGGGTAAGAGGGTTGATGATATAACGACTCACCCTGTCATTAGCATAGCCGTTAGGCATGCGGCGGATTTATTCGACGTTAAGGATAGGCTTTATGAAGACCCTAATTATGGGCTCATAAGCAAGTACTTCAGGGTCCCCAGGAATACGAATGACTTGCTCGAGAGGTATAAGTTGATTTATGAAGATACCCTCAGGTTTGATGGCTTATTTAACATTGTGCAGGCGATTGGTAGTGACGCCTCTTCTCATTGATGATTATTGCTAGGAAGGTTGATAGGAAGTACGGCACTAATTACTATGACAGGGTAATGAAGTATTACGAGTATGTCGTTAAGAATGACCTAGCCATAGCCGTTGCCCAGACAGATGTTAAGGGTAATAGGGCTAAGAGACCCCATGAGCAGGAGGATAAGGATATGTACCTTAGGGTCGTGGAGGTTCGTGACGATGGCATTGTGGTTAATGGCGCGAAGATACACACCACGCAGGGTCCTGTGGCTAATGAGATAATTGTATTGCCGTACAGGGCCATGGTCGAGGGCGACAGGGATTACGCAGTTGCTTTTGCCGTGCCTGCGAATGCGAAGGGCCTTAAATTCATTGTTAGGCCCGTGCTTGAGTATGATGGCAATCCGAACGCAGTTAACTCGGCGAGTAGGTTTGAGGTTGAGTCATTAACAATATTCGACCACGTATTCGTGCCGTGGGACAGGGTATTCCTATTCAGGGAGTGGGACTTGGCGGGGCAGTTGGCTTGGACCTTCGCGACTTATCACAGGTTCACGGCAATATCCTATAGGGCGGCCACGGCAAACCTATACCTGGGCGCCGCACTATATGCCGCCAGGGCTAATGGAATTGAGAATGCACCGCACGTGAGGGATTGGCTTGTGCAGATGATAATGTATAAGGAGATCATGAGGATGGGTGCCATGGCCGCAGCCCTGGAGCCCTGGATTGACGAGGGAATTGCCATACCAAACCCAGTATACACGAACGTCAGTAAGCTCTACGCCAATGCCCACTTCATAGATGTTGTGCATGGCTCATAGACATCGCAGGCGGCCTAATAGCCACAATGCCCTCACACGACGACTACGCCAACCCAGAAGAGAGGCAGTACATTTCGAAGTACCTCAGGGGCGCCGTTGATGGAGATACTAGGTACAAAATAATGAGCTTGGTGAGGGAATTAGGCGCAAGCCACTTGGTGGGTTACTTGCTAACGGCCATGATACATGCAGAAGGCTCTGAAGCAGCTAGTAAGATAGGAATGCTGAGGGAGTATAATTACAGAGAAGCTGAGGAATTGATAAATAAAATACTGAATAAGCTAAAATTATAGTTAGTAATTAATTCATAATATAAAACCATTGTTTAACATAAAATCAAAAATAGTAGGATAATATTCATAATGCTTGATACTTAAGGTAACAAAGCTATTTAAGTTTCTTGATACTTAGAGCAGCAAGTCATGAGCCTTGATGAGTTCAATCCATGGTGGAGGGGTAGGGAACGTATTGATGAGGACCCTGACATAGTTAGATTGCGTAATGCCAGGGTTAGGTGGGTTCCTAGGGAGATTAATCTCGTGTCTCTGAGGCCGTTTTCGCTCAATTTCATTTATGGACCAGGCAGGTGGGTAAGACGACAATGATCAAGTTAATTATTAAGGACCTGCTCAATGAGGTTAGGCCCGAGGCTATTTTTTTACTATAGTTGTGATTTGCTTAGTGATTATGAGGAGTTGCTTAACGTATTAAGGAGGTATCTCAGGATTAAGGAGGAGCGTGGTATCAGGACTAGTTACATATTCCTTGATGAGATCACGTACGTGAATGAATGGTTTAGGGCGATAAAGTATGGCATTGATAGGGGATTGTTTAGGGATGACGTAATCACTATAACGGGCTCCACGAGCCTATTCATAAAGGGTGATGTGGAGACATTCCCTGGAAGGAGGGGCTTCGGTACTGACGTGGTGGTTTACCCGCTTAGTTTTCAATCATACATAAAGGCCCTGAGACCTGATGTCCACGTTGAACTTGGTTGGTACGAGGAGATCAGGAACCTCTTTGAGAAGTACTTGATAACTGGTGGGTTCCCGCTATCGATCAATTCCTACTTTAGTACGGGCACAATAACCAGTGACGTCTATAAATCATACATTGACTGGATAATTTATGATGTGAGGAGGGCAGGTAAGGATGAGGGCTTGGTTAGGGAGATACTCTCGATACTGCTCGAGAAGGCTGGCTCTAGGGTAAGCCACAACTCGATAGCAAAGGACTTGGGTATATCCCATAGGACGGTGTCTGAGTACCTTGATTTGCTTAGTAGGATGTTCCTGATAACGGTGTTGAACTACGTCGATGTTAATACAGGGAGTAAGGACTATAGGAAATTGATTAAGATACATTTCACTGACCCATTCATATACAGGGTGGCGTCGGTATGGACAGGCGTTAGGGTGCCCGATGAACCAATAATTGTGGAGGGTGTTGTGGCGTCGCACCTGGCTAGAACTGGTGAGGTTGGTTATACGACTATTGGTGATAGGGAGATTGACGTGGTCTCGCTTAGGGATTTCGTTGGTTATGAGGTTAAGTACAGCAGGGGTGCTGAGCGGCTGGGCGTAAGGGCTAGTAGGATGAGGAGGGTTGTCACGATCTCGAGGGATGTGGAGGATATTGATGTGATACCTGCCCACCTATTTTTAGCCAGCATTAACGCGTAGGTACATTCTCACGACTTCTCAAAGCCGAGTACATCAGCGAAGTTACCTAGGTCGAGTAGCCCATGCCTTGATAGACTTTATGGTCTCTTAATAAATTCCTTAAGCTGTGGTCTTCTTTTATGGACGTTAAATTCATTATATATTTTCTGATTAATTGTTTCTTCTTCTCATCGCTTATATCCTCATACTTATGGTAAAGTATCGTTATAATAGCATCCCTTAATTCCTTATTTTTCTCAATAATTTTTATAATCGAGTCAGCATTAACGGCTAAATATTTACCACTTCTATAAACATTGGCAGTAATACTATATTGAGACCTCAACTTCTCGAGGATCTTCTTTGCCTCATTCTCATCATTAACTCTACATATAAGTCGAAGTCTATCAGAGGTATCCACCGTGAACTTCTTGCCAGCAAGAATAATACTATAGTCGCCTTTTCTCCTTATTTTTAAATTTAAGGAGTTTATAAATCGTTTTATTTTTTTTCGCCGTTGCTTCTTGACGTAAAAAAGATTAAAATATTTATTAATATTGGCTCATTTACAGTGATTTCATTATATATCATTTTTAGTACTTGAATAGCATTTTGAAAAAATTCGCAATTCTGATACATTGGGTTTATTACGTTTATGGTAATTACCTACCATAATTCTTAGCATCTTCTCCCACAAGTCTAGCTTTTGCTTCCCTGTAAGACCTGCTTCTGGGTAAATCCTGTTATTTTGTTTTTTTCTGTAATACGATATAACCGTCACCTAACACAGCAGTAAAGTAGGTAATCAATACATTATGAAACGTTAATTCAAGCTTCGGTTTTTCTTTAAATTTATAATCAAGAGATATTAAACTCCACATTAATTTTACATCTTTCTTATTTATATTAATGCGTGAGATTATTAAATAATTTTTCCCTGGAAACGCAAGTAACCATAATATTATTTGCCATAAATATACGGTATTCATGCGTGGATGGTTACTTTTCTTATCAATACTTCCATCAGTATTCATAAGACCTACTTGTATTGACCTCCTTATTAGCTCTGAAATTAAAGGAGGTACATTAGTATTAATACCGCCAATGCCCTTTATTGTTAACATCACAATAATTTTACCATTAATCTTATTAGCGGTTATCGTCACGTACTGGCCCACTATTGTTAAACCACTCCTTCTCCTCCTTATCTCTCCATATTCGTCTTTAACTAATTTCGTGATCTCCCCATAGACCTTGTCTTTATACCATTGTTTGACTTTATTAGTGTAATCGATTATCCTCTCGATTGCCTCAGCAAATGCCTTAATGTTATCACTGACGTTATTATATTTTTCAGCTAAAGACATTAAATGTTCCCTGAACTTCACTAAATCCTCAATCGTCCTATTAAACACATCATCTACTTCATCTATTCTCCTTAGTATCTTTGCTCTAACTTCTTTGAGAATTTCCATAGTTTCTTTATCAAGAGTTTGTATTAGATTTTGCTCTGAATTCATCTCACTTACATTAGGTATTGATGCATTATTAGTATTATTTTCGCTTGATATTAATGAATTATTGGGTATCATTATTTCATCAAATTTTAAATTATTAACTAATTTATATAGCAATACCGAAATCGAAAAAGAGCTTTACGGTAGATATTTCGTAAGCTGCGTAATGTATAGTCTCGAAATATTGTAATATATTCTCGTAATTAAGGGTCATTACTTAACAAGCCAAGACCACCTTTAGATGTCACATAATCTTGAACTTAACCGAGAACTTGAGAATAAACTGAGACATGAACTCACATTTAATTATGACTATGACACTTTAATAGGGAGCACTTAAGGTTAACATGGCTAATTTATGTAGTCGTTTAACCATGTAGTACGACTGCAATTACCATTATCGAGGTATTTCGATAATGAGGTAAAGGTCATGAAGTAAATTAAGACACTGAGTAATGACGTGCTTAAGCTTAAATACCACGTGACATATATAGTCATGAATAACGAACTAAAGACAACCAAGATTAAGTATATGTGTAGTGAGGAAGTAAATAAGCAGAAAAATGATGCTAAATAAGACAATTTAGGTATGTTATCGATTCGTTGATGCGCTAACCATTTGCTAAGTAGCTTAAGACACTCCTTACCATATTTTCTAGCTACCTAAGTCTTTTGCGAGACTTAGTCAGTTAAGGATATTTCATTATCATAATCGTAAAATATTATTCACAAAATTTAAAATTAACCACAATATAATCTTAATACCACATCTTGAGAATCTAGATAGTTACCACCGCGCTCTCTCGCCTACTTATCCTTTATAAGCATTATCCAATAATACATAAACTATTAATCTCGACTCATTAGCTTGCCCTTACTCTTAGGTACTACGGTCAATAAAATAAATATTGATTAATCAAGGTACTAGGGAAGGGTTGCATTTCTTAAATTTAAGTCAGGGAGCACATAATATAGGCACTATATATGATGTTACTCCCGTAACGTAGGTATTGGGTGGTGCATTTGTGATTGATAATCCAACGCTAGATTGTGAGAGAGTTACCGTGGTGCTTGATTTGGGGATTACTATGATGTTCCACGTAACGTCAACCCAAATGGTTTGAAGAACCTCATAGGCGCATGGGTATTGGGCCGTAACCACCGTATTCTCAAAATCAACCCTAAACATGGCAATGCTCGGCGATGACATGTTCCTTATAAATACGCCGGCTGGCGTTATGTCCTCGAAGGCGTTTGTGAATCCCTGATCATTAGCGCCATAGCCTATGCTGAATACCCACGTAATATTACCTACCTGCACGGCGGGCCCATTGGGCAGGCTTATAAGCATTGATGGGTTGAGAAAACCACCAATACTTTCACCAGGGCCGGGAGGTACACCCACACCACCCAGAAGGGTTGGTGAGAACAAGTATGCCGTTAGTGAACATGTAATAGCTAAACACACTACTCATTGGTGGTGGGTTCCATGAATTGGTGCTAAAGTAGTCATTACCCTCATCACCAACTAGGGCATTTGTTACGCCATTTCTATACTGCTCATAACCGTAGTAATAATCAATAGACCCTAATTGATACAGTAAATAACCAAGGTTATTATACATGGTTGAGAGCTCGAGGTAACCTTCATATCCGAAAACATTAATTGGTAACCAATACCAAGCACTCTCATCAGGACTCACGGCATAGGCAGTATTACCAATCAATAGGCAGGTGTCCCAGTAATACGTTCCGTTATCGTCAGAGTAACCTGGTATGCCGCCGTAGGGCGGACCCTGATAGAAAATCGGCAGTATCCACACAAACGTGGCTTTATTATTTGTGTATATGCCAGGTGCAGAACTTGAGCCCCTCATAAACTCTAGATATTCGATGAAGCAAGGATCAGGATCTGCAGCATCGCTAATGCCATTAATCGTCCCTAGACCTACATTAGGCCTTACTGCATTAAGTAGTAATTGAATGCGCTTACTTAAGTATATGGGTCCGGTCATTAATCCTCCTGTTTAACATGACTTGCCATGAATAGTACGGAGCCGTGAGTTTTCACTGGTATTACTGGGTAAGCCACTAAGTATGCGGGCAATCCCCTTAATGTATTATTAGTGGCCACCGCCCAGGAATAAGCGAGGATAAACTCAGCAATACTCTCATCATTGCCACTTGCATAGATACTAACAACATCGCCCCTGGCAATGGCAATGGCTAAATCACGAATAACTGGGCTCGTTAAGTTAATGGTTACTTTATTTCCTGGATCATTGATAATGACGCTGGGCTTAATCACCGACCAATTAATGATTACAATACTGTCATTAGGCACGTCCGTCAACTGATCCATGGTTATTAACTTAATGAATGATCCGTTGATCCCGACCTGCGTAAGTTGTTGTGCTAATGTTAACGAACCAACTATATAAATGGGCGTGCTAATACCTGCTGATGGTTCATTGGCGGTTTGAGCTACGGTTATTAATCTCCTGCTAACATCAACATTAAAGATTAGAGTAAGTAACGACACGATTAGTATGATGGTAATTATGATGATAAATACTTTACGTAAGTTCACAGGCCTAATTATAAATTATGGTTAAAAATCTAACTAACCGCGTTTTTCTTAAGGATTGATGCCTTATCTTAAGACTTAGTAATTATTAATGCTTATTTAGATGAACGTTTAATTTTCAAGATCTCCTTAAGCAATGTTATTTCATCCTCGTTGAGCTGATCCTTGAATTGTGTCATTAGGGTTATTGCGTGCTCCTCGGGCACATCCACGTAGAGTTCGTCACCCTCCTTAATTTGTCTACCGATCATTACATTACCCTCTATGGATATGGCGACTTCCATGCCCTTCCTAGCCTCTGGTATGTTCTTGCCCTTATCCTGTATCTGCATTATAGTCCCCACCCTCCTGCCATCACCTCTAATTAGCGGATAACCGGGCTTTATCGATCCCTCAAGCACGGCAATACCCACGATTACTGGGTTACTCCTCCTGAATACGTAGCCCGGCAATATCCTTATCTTACCGGGCCTTATGTACTTCTCGAGCTCAGCCTCTATGAGTCTCGTCTTCTGCTCCTTGTACCACTGGGTGAATTCCTCAACGAGCCTATACAGTATCTCGTTCCTGAAGATCTTCACACCATTCTGCATTGCCTCAACCTCCACGTCATGCGGGACCTTAACATTGAACGCCAGGACAACACCATAGAGTGGGTTCTTCTTCCTGACTATGGATGCCTCGACTACGTCTCTCCTACTCACGTTGCCAACGTCAGCCTTTCTAACGGGTATCCCCTGGCTCCTTAGGTATATCACCATGGCCTCCAGGGTACCCAACGTGTCCGCCTTAGCTACTACGCCCTCCTTATCAGTCTCTATCCTGACCTCCGAAACCTCCTCCCTAACCAACTTAATGTACTCATCAAGCGATGCTGACTGAGGAACAACAAACACGGGCGCGCCAGGGACGACTTGGTCAAGACCATCGGCAATTATCTTAACGCCAGCCGCCGCCCTGACCTCATCCATGAGCATGTACCTATCCTCAGGATCCCTCATTTCGTCAAGTGGCTTGGGCATTACGAGCATCTTAACTCTAGTGCTTACTGGGCCCTCGAGCCCCGCCGTCACTATTAAATCGCCCTTCCTAATGACTCCATCATAAAGCACAACATCAGCGGTAGCACCCCAACCCTTCTCCTCCCTAATCTCCATAACGACACCCTTACCTGGCCCATAGGTGACTCTCAACTTCTCCTTATTGAATCTCTGGCTTAATCCAGCAAGTACGACCAATAGGTCGGCTAGGCCCTCACCAGTGACGGCACTTGTTGGCACTATGGGGACCTGCGTATTGAAGTCCCTGACCCTGTCATACCTATCCGCGTCCATGCCTAGCTTATTGAATTCCTCTATTATCCTAGCTATGGCCTCCTCGACCCTACCCTGGACATCCTCCCTCTGCTTATCGTATGAATCCAGGAACGGGGCGTTCTCATGGGGCTCCCAGCCATATATCCTGTCCAGCTTATTCGCAGCAACCACGAAGGGTATGTTCCTGGACCTAATCAGGGTTAGGCTCTCATATGTCTGCTCCTCAAAGCCCTTCGTGATGTCTATTACAAGCACGGCTAGGTCAGCCACCGAGCCGCCCCTACGCCTTAGGTTTGAGAATGCAGCGTGGCCCGGCGTATCAACCATGAGGAAGCCTTTATCCAGACCCTACCTTTAAGCCTAAACTTAGTGAGTAGTGGATCCGCCAGCCTTTCCACGGCGATCCAGGGTATGAAGGATAGGCCTATGTGCTGTGTAATCATGCCAGGCTCTCTATAGGCCACGAATGTGCCTCTAATCTTATCGAGAAGGAGCGTCTTACCGACATCCACATGCCCAACTACCACGGTGATTGGCGGCCTATAATCCACGAATGATGAATCAGCCTTACTCATAACTACCTAAATTGATTGTGCTGCTTGATTTAAAAATCATTTTTCTTCATGATGTAGTAGTGCAGGTATTACCTTCTTTAGTAGTAGGGTTATTAGGAATAGAATGAGTATGGAAAACGATGATGAAAGCATCAACGTGAAGTAATTAGTATTGATCCCCAATACCACCACGTACGTAGCCATTACATGACCTAACAACACGTATAGGTAATACGTGAGTATGATGGATAATGCAAGAGTGATTAGTGACACTAGGAATATGGGTATGTTCATTAACTTATTTAATAATAGAAATGTCATTAGGGAAGTAATAACCAATAATGAGAAGAATAATGCATAACTAATGCCAATGGCTACCAGGAATAACTCGAGTATTGAGTACACCTCAGCTGCAATGAGGAGGTACTGCGAATATGTAGGTCTCACGGCAGTGATCACGTATAGTGATAGAATCATAAAAATACCGATTACGTCGAATACCTTCAATCCTAAGTCATAAGTTAATAATAGGTTAATTATCAATAAAGCCGTACCACTAATAATCACGGAAAGCCTTGACGACCTCATGACCTAATCACCGAGAATTACCACATTCACATCCCTCAGGTCAATATTGGCCTTTATTAATTCATTAAGTGAATCCTTAGTTATTAACAGCAGGGAGTTACTGCGTAAGTACTTAGCAAGGGCTTCGATATCCCCCTTGATAGGCCATGATCAGTATTTACCGGGTAAAGTAGTAGCATTATTTCATCAGTATTCAACTCTTTTGCGTACTTCCCGAGAATTTTCAGAGCCCTATTAATCAATTCCCACCTATCCTCAAATCCCATTACCAACTCCCTAAGCCTAAGCTCTAAATTAACTAGTGATACACTTGATGTTATGTTTAACGACCTTACCAAGCCATTACCAATTAATATGAGAGAGAAGTTCATACCCCTTAAGCGGCTTAAGTACATTAACGCCTCATCAATAGGCCTCATGTCACCCATGGGCTTGAGCATCCTTGGCGTATACTCCATTATGACGAGCCTAAGTGCATTACCCGCCTCAGACCTAGCCACACTGATTAACTCATTAACCCTGGCACTAGTTATCCAATGAATATTACTGGCGGGCTCCATGAAGCTGTAATTCCTTAGGTACATGAAGTCACCCATCTTGGATTCCATGTACGTCGCATTATCCACGTAATCACCAGGCAGCCTTTGACCCATCACCTCAGGCGGCGCAACCTAGTTGGTTCTATCGGTATTTCACGCTCAATCTTAATAAAGCGGGAATTCCTAATGACCCCGAGTGGGTCGGAGACCCTAATCACAATACCCACTACCTCAGCAACACCAAGCCACCTAACCCTTATATCAAATTGCTCCTGGGGCCCATTAATTACGATTTGGTAATCATCACCACATAATAGGTGGGGCGAGCATACTAATGATACATGGGCAGGTAATTTAAGGCGTAATGGGGATACCGCGGTAATGCTCAATACTATGCTTCTCCCCGCATGCGTTATTTCATGACTGAGCCTGAGCGTCCCCAGGACTGTACTGGTTACCAGGTCCCAGGTCAGGAAGTAGGATGTGAACACTAGGAATAAGCCAACGCCAATCAGTAATGGCGCCTCGCTCCTCGCATAAATGCCCAGGTACATTAGCAACGCTATTACTACGTAAATCACCAAGATAGCATTACCCCTAATTATGGAACTCATTCCTCACGCCACACTAATCCTAATCATTAACCCCTTATTTACTTTTTATGAATGTATTAGGTTTAATGATAGGCATGCATGATCTTAGGACTTCCTGCTTAAGTAGTAATATATGTAGTACCCTATTATCCATGGAATCATGAGCAGGAAGGATGCCGATGCCGTGTAGAGCACGGTTGTTAATAACTGCGAGTAATCATGAAGCTTATAGATACTTATTGGTTCGAATGCCGTCCAACCAAAATTCGTAAATGCCTCAACCCAAATCACGGCATCACCACCTATATGATACACATAAACGCCGTTACCCAGGGGTTCCCCGACAAAACCCAGCGCGACCCTGGTTGGTATGCCCAATGACCTAAGTATTGCCATGGCCAATACCACGTAGTCTATGTAACTCCCCGTACCATTGACCAGGGTATAATCAATAGGGTACGTTGTATTAGAAATGGTGAAGCGACCATTATTCAAGTAACTCAATAACGCATTAATAACCAACACCCCACTCCCATTGAATGACACGGGTATTAATTCCCACGATACATTGATGCCCAGCGATCCCACATAATCCCTGGCGTACAATATCTCAATACCTGTATAATTAAGGTCTTGGTCGATGTGGCATACGGTTAATTTAAAAACCGCAGCATCAATGGGTTCCTTACTCGCCAATAAATCGCCAGGTTCAAGTACATCAACCTCGGTGAATGGGACCACGTTAACCAACGTTATGTTCGCGACCATAAACGTTAATGACCTACCAACATTGACGGTTATTGGGATTGGGATTGCCTCGATTGGCTGCGAGAAGTTCTCATAAATAACGTAAGTATTACAGTCAGTACCAACGGCGAGGTCTATCGTTACTGGAGGATAGCTCGTAATCACTGGGATGGGATTTAACGTATTGATTAATTCATTACTAGTTGAATTATAGCTATCGAATACGAAGTACCTCAGTAATACGGGTATGCCCGACCTAACGTATACCGTGAGGTTACTAATCGCCAAATTTGACAGGCCTGAATATGACAATGCACCTGGCTTGTTAATCACGATCACCGGCGTGAATGAGCCTACGAATAACGTACTGTTTATTGAACCGTCGTAAAAGCCCACGTAGTCCGTACCATTAACGAAGTCGAGAATACCCGGGAAGATTCCCTGACCCTCTATAGAGCCAGGGCCTACTAACTTAACGGATGCCCTTGGTATAACCATCACGGCATACTTAATACCGCCCTGCTGTGTCAGTAACTCTATAATTACGCTGCTATTCGTAGTCGCCACCACAAAGTAGGGAGCACTTAGTGATAATGAGTACACCATTGACGCACCAGACGCCGCGGGCTTAATCGCAAGCATTACCCCCAGCAAAAGCATTATTAATGCATTCATTGGCAATTGCCTTAATGAACCTTAAAAAAATTCTTTTTGCACTCCCTAATCCTTATTGTACTAACTGTAGTACTTATCGAGTTATTAGTAAATACGCCGGGTATCGTAGCGACGATGCGATTGAATTACCTATACAGCGGTAGTTATGAACCTATATCGTGGCCCATAATCAACGTGACACTCACGGTAAATGGGTCATTAATTAATGGCATAGTGATAGTGGTCTCCCCAAGCACTGAGTCAATAAATGAGGCATTCACTGGATTACTCGTCCTACCCAATAATACCTCCTACGTAATTACGGGCTTCCTGGGGAGCTCGTCGATTTACGTAATTAGTATTGAGAGGATGTCCGACCAAAGCCTAATCAATACCCAATACGGTTACAGTCAATACTACACAGCAGGCAGGGGAGGCATTATTAAAAGAGCTCTAGGTGGCTTGGGTAGCTCGACCAATGGCTCATCAGTAGGTAATTTAAGTAGGGAGGTGGGCACAAGGATCATCAGTAAACACGGGGTTATTCAAAGCATTAATTATCCACTAATAGTAATTACGGCTATGATCATTATTATGTCGGCATCATTTATGGCAATGCACATGAGGAGCAGCATGAAGTACCCTGAATGCCTTGAATATGGCATTACGAAGATCGTGCAAAGAATGAAGATAAGCGATCCAGGGCTAACACCCAGGGAGTTAGGTAATTACATAATTGACCGCATACACGATAAGCAGACGGTTGAGGAAATGATAAGGCTATTCGAGGAGGGCATGTACGGCAGGAAGAAGATTGATTGCAGGAGATTTATGACGCTCATCAGGAGGGTTCTTAAGAGGATTTGATTGCATAAACTTTAAAAATTACTATTGAGAACGAACGCCGTATGCGAATTTATACATGCAGTTTTTGCGGGAGGCCGATACCGCCGGGCACTGGGATAATGTACGTTAAGGCAGACGGCACAGTACTCAGGTTCTGCAGCCGTAAGTGCTTCGTGAGCGCCATCAAGTATAACCGCGACCCAAGGAAACTGACCTGGATTAGGAAGATGAAGAAGGTAAAGAAGGCCCCTTGATTCGGTTTGATCCAGCACGCTTAATTCTATTAGCCACTATTCGCTGTTCTTACATATTGTGGTAGTTGGACGTACCCCATTATGAATGATGGTGCGTATCCTGTGGCTATGGGCCTCGCTTCAGCGAGTAGTCCTGGTGTTAACTCCTGCGGTAATTGGTTCATTGGACTTGTGGTGTTGATTATGTAGATTGCGGGTTCCTCGGTTATGTATTTGCCCTCCTCGTAGAGCTGTTCGGCGGCTTGCGTGGCATTACTAGTGGGTAAAACCCCAATCCAACCATCCCTAACCATCAACCCAACCTCCTCACCCTCATTGGTCACAGCACATGATGGTAGTGCGTAGGGCACGGCTGAGTAGATGAGTACGGTTATTACGTCATCGCTCGTCAAATTAATTGGTGGTAAGTGGGCTTCAATGCTTGTGTAGGCCACGGCCATGTATCCATTACCATTATTGCTGACTGCGAATTTCAAGCCCTCGATGGGTGATGAGGTTGCGTGGGATGCAATAAGCCTACTATTAACGTAAACACCAATGATAAATGCACCACCTGGATTCGACAACCTCGAGAATGCAGTCAAAGTCTCATTAATAATGCCCGCTGGGAAGGCTATGTCGATCACCACGCCATTAATGGTTACATTGCCATGCACGTGGTAATTAAGCACAACCATCGAATTGCCGGGAATGACGATATTAACATTATGGCTCCAACAACCGAGGGCACCATAGTAAACGCTAGGGAAAACCACCGCACCCGGAAGTGGGTGGAAGTGTCTAGGCATTAGGAGGTACTTGATGTACATGGTAATGAGTAGTAGCGATACGCCTATTATCGCCAAGGTTATTACCGCCACTAGCGTGAGTAGTCTACGCCTACTCATCGGTCCGCCTTTGCACGAAGAAGTACTTAACTCTAGGCATTAGTAAGCAAATGTTCTAGGAACTAAAACACAAAGCCCAGAGCTAAGTAGCCAAACAGGTTAAGTCCCATTGTCTTCTCCTGAACTATTTATTTACGCCATGCTAAATTGAGCACCTAGGGCTTTAGGTTTTGGTACGTGGTGTACCAATGGCTAGAGTAACTAGGACCGAGCCCGATCTGGGTCCTTGGTGGGCCATATGGGGAGCTGGGCCTGGAAAGGGCCTGGGCAATAGCACTACTGGCAATAACGGTTGTGGCGGCGGCAATGGTGATCACGGCATACACTGAGCAACACCCAATCAAGGCAATCAAAATAACAATAAGGAATATAAGGAGTGATAACTCATAGGCATGCATACCACTATATGGCGGAGCAATAATATCGAAGAACTACACCGAATCTGCGTCACATCAACGCCGCCTATTAAGTTATGGAAGCCTAGGACGTGAGTAAGTAATACGCCGTGGTTAAGGGTTAAAATCACCCTTTCTTCCTTCTTTTCTCCTTCCTATTACATCTTTGCCGTAGGGTTTGGAGAGCTGCTTTTTAAGTTGGTTTCCTGATGCCCTGGTTAATGGTTGTTATTTATAGTGGTAGGCGCGTCACGCTGGATGTGTCCAGGGTAGTGCTGCCGAATGGTCATGAAATGAATGTGGAGAAGGTCGTGTTCCCACACGCCGTGGCCGCATTACCAATTTATGAGAGCGATAAGGTCGTTTTATTACGGCAGTACAGGCCGGTGATTGGTAATTACATACTCGAGGTGCCCGCGGGCGTGGTTGAGGAGGGTGAGAAGCCCGAGGAGGCCTTGGTTAGGGAGCTGAATGAGGAGGTTGGTGCTGAGGTTGATTATTTTGAGAAGCTCTTTGAGGGCTTCACATCACCTGGCTACTCCACAGAGTACCTAACCATTTACTATGCCAACGTTAAGAAACTGAGTGAACCAAGACCCGAGCCCCACGAAGTTATTAATAGGGTGATCATCAGCCTTAGGGATGCCTTCGACATGGTCCTAAACGGCAATATTGCGGATATGAAATCGGCCCTGGCAATAACACTATATATGCTTAAGAAGGGCGTTAAAGCGTGATTAGTATGAGGTTAACTGAGGAGTTGGTGCTTAAGGCCCTGGCTGGTATTAAGATAGAGCCCAGGAACTTCGCGGCCTTGTACGTGTTTAGGAGTAGTAACGATATTTTTAAGGCCCTCGTGGTGACCATACTGACCCAGAATACGAATGATAGAAATGCCCTTAGGCTTATGAGGGCCTGGTCAAGGCCGTTGGTGATATAACGCCCGAGAGACTGTTAAGTATTGGCGAGGAGGCCTTGGCCAACGCCATTAAGCCGGCAGGCATGCATAGGGTCAGGGCTAGGAAGATAATTGAGCTATCCAGGGTAATCCTGGAGAAGTACGGTGGTGACCTCACATGGATTAGGGACGCACCGCTTGAGGAGGCTAGGAGAGCATTGCTCGAGCTTCCTGGCGTTGGTGAGAAGACCGCGGACGTAATACTGGTTAACCTGGGTAAGCCCACGTTCCCAGTGGATACACACATAACCAGGATATCCCTTAGACTGGGCATTGCCAGGTCAAGGAATTACCGCGAAATACAGAGGGCTTGGATGAATACACTAACCCCTGACCCAGGTAGGTACCTTGAGGTCCACCTTAAGCTCATTCAGTTCGGTAGGGACGTGTGTAAGGCTAGGAACCCCAGGTGTGATGTGTGTGGCTTTAAGGATGTTTGTAATTACTACAATAACATTAAAGGAAGGGCTGGTCAATGATTGTTTTTATCGGATTAATTCCTTGAGGTATGGCTCCGCATTGACCTCTCTATAGCCCTCCTTCGTTATTGTAACCACGTCAATACCCTCGCCACTGCCTGGGTCGTGGTATATGGCCGACCTGACAGCCCTAACCGCCAGTCTAACCGCATCCTCAATACTCATGTCCTTCCTATACCCGTCCTCAAGGACTCCGAAGGCTGTTGGCGAACCGCTACCCGTCGCCATGAACTCGGTCTCCCTGGTAAGCGTGCCGAAGAAGTCCAGCATGTATATGACCGGGCCCTCGTCCGGGTCCCAACCACCGAATATCATATGCACTAAGTAGATGTATGGCCTGCTTGAGAATATGATTAATGACGCGTAATTAGCCAGAGCCTTATTGATATTGGCTTGCCCGTCTCAACCTTGTACTGCATCGCCGTTGTCGTTAATGCGTCAAGCACCTTCTGTAGGTCAGCCACGGCACCACTCATCGTCGCCGCCACGTGATTATCAATCTTCCAAATCTTCACACCCTTCTTCCTATGCGCAATGTAGTAACCGGCAGTAACCCTCCTATCCGTGGCTAGCACAACGCCGTCGTTAACCACAATCCCTACGGTAGTCGTCCCAGTCATTAACCTATTAATCTTATCATTGCTTGTTGTGAACATCAACCTCCTTGAGAATTAATTTATTAATAAATCTTAACCTAATTCCTTAACTTATTGAGAGGATTGCTGAGCCTGCTGGGACTCCGGCTTCGTCTCGGCTTGCTTCTCCTCGGCCTTAGCCTCGGCAGGCTTGGCCTCAGCCTCCCTCTTAATCTCTATCTCATCGACAAAGACAACCTTATTTACGTTGGTGAATTTATTCCCGATGTCGTCGGCTATCCTCGCCTTTATAGTGCCTATATTCTCCATGAACAGCGTCTCAATGGGTAATTTGACCGTGACCACGGAACCACCCTCACCAAGCTCAACACCGACCTTATCAAGCTCGATCCTGGGTATATACTGCTTAATTATGTACTTGACCTTATCCTCCATGGTCTCCAACTTCTTAACCACCTTAGCCGTAATTACAAGCGTCTTCCCAGCCAATGGGTGGTTGAAGTCCAGGGTAACCCTACCACCCGTTATGCTAACAACCCTGGCCTGCTGGTTATTAACCTCGACAATGTCACCAACCTTGGGCAACTTACCGTACCTATAGAACTCCCTAATGGATATAACCCTGACCTTACTCGGATCCCTCTGCAAAGGCCTTGTCCGGCGGTATCTCCACGGTTATTTCCTGACCCTCGCTCGCATTCATTATTGCCTGTTCCAGCGGTTCGAAGAGCTTTGTCTCACCGATGATTATTAGTCGTGGTTCGTAAACCTCATCAGGTCTGTAAATACCGGCCTCCCTGGCTTTATCCTCTACAGTGGTCTCCACGACCTTATTATCATCCTTATCAACAACCGTGTACTCAAGCAGTACGTAGTCACCCTTCTGAAATGGCATCGTCTATGACGATTGATCGCCCCTTTTAAATTTTAAGCTGCAGGAGAATTAGGTTTTAATCCCCCTTCATGATTAATTCGTGTGATGAATATAGCCTATGTAGTGGGTATTGCAGTGACGCTATCGATAATACTGGCATTCCTGGGCATAGCGCTAATAATCATCGACATAATGAGGAGCCATAGAGAAGAGAGTAGGGAAGATGGTGAGGAGAAGAGGGAGGAGAGGAAGTCTGGGGTTGGCGGTGTAATCCTGATAGGCCCTGTGCCCATAATCTTCGGTAACGATTCATCAATTATTAAGTGGGCTATAGTACTGACGATAATAGTAGTCGTATTATTCGTAATACTCACATTACTACCAGGCATACTGTGAGGTGATAGGCATGAGACTTTACCAACTTGGTATTCTGCTGATAATCCTTGCAGTAATCATACCGATCATAGCGGTTATAATGGCCATTGCTGCTGGGGTGAGCGGCTCATATACATCGCAAACCAGTGCGGGTGGTGTGGGTGGCGCCATCGTCATATTCCCAATCGTGCCAATACCAATACTCATAACCTTTGGCAAGTCCCAGATCACGCAGCCATTGATTTGGTTCACGTATGTGGTATTCCTAATATTCCTAGCCCTGATCATATTCTCGGTGGTGCAGTATTATAGGGCGAGGAGGGAGTTAATGAGGCGTTGGCAGGAAGAACATAAATAAACTAGAGGAGTTACTCGGCGCTTAATGAGGCTATACTGGTCACCCGTTGAGTTGGCAAGTAGGTTGGTGAAAAAGGGCGTTAAATACAATTTTGCTACTGGATCACCTGATCCAAGCTTACTACCCATTAATGAGGTTAGGGAGTCCTTTGAGCGGGTTTATGAGGAGTTTGGTAGGGCCATCATTGCTTATCCAGGGCTGGTGGTTTAAGGGAGTTGAGGATTGAACTCTCCAGGTATGTTAATAGGGTCCTTGGCATAAGCACCAATTGGAGGAATGTGATAGTGACCGCAGGCGCCCAGCATGCCGTTAAGTTACTATCGCAGTTATTAATGAGGAGGAGGACCGTGGTGTATGTTGAGAACCCTACGTTCGTGGAGACAGTGGCTCCCATGAGATTTCAAATGGCCCGATTAATAGGTGTTCCCATCGATAATGATGGTATGAATACCCATGAATTGGAGAATTTGGTTAAGAAGTACGGGCCTGGCATTGTGTATACAGTGCCCAATTGCCATAACCCAACAGGAGTATTGCTCAGTAGGGATAGGAGGAAGCACCTAATCGAGATTGCGAAGAGGTATGGGTTAACGATTATTGAGGATGACCCATACACATCGCTATACCCTAACACGGAGCCGACCCTCAGGTCTGTGAGTGATGACGTCATTTATGTCGGAACATTATCAAAGGTACTGGGCCCAGGCCTGAGAATTGGGTTTGTAATAGTTGGTGGCAAATTGAGGGATGATCTCGAGAAGCTTGAGCAACACGACTTCGCTGCCTCGACACTCAACCAGTACTTGGTCTATGACCTGCTGAGGAGAGGTGTCGCGGATGATGTTGTTAAGAGGGCACGTGAGCTTTATCCGAGGAAGCTTAAGGAGCTTGTCGATGCATTAAGTGATTACCTGCCCAATACCCTACTGTTTAAGCCATCCTGCGGCTTTTACGCCTTCATAAGCACCAAGGTGAATGCATGGGAGCTGTTGAGGAGGGGTGTTAAGCAGGGTGTTTTGTTCGTACCGGGTGATAGGTTCTTTATTGATGGTACGCGGCAGGACACGGCTAGGCTTAGTATTGGTTCAATAAGCATTGACTTGATAAGAGAGGGTGTGAAGGCCTTGAGGGATTTAATAACCACTACCTAATGATTATGTACTCATCATTATCACCACCACGCTTTCCACCCAATCCCCTGACTATCGACGCTATTATCATAAGCAGCGTTAACAAGCCAAATATTACTAGTAATGTCTTGATGCCCAGTGGACCGAGTGTCCAAACCCTAACATAGACATCACCACCAGTAATGTTTACGATATAGACATCACTCCCGTAGATAACCATACCGACGGAGGAATTGACCGGAATGCAGTACCTACCTGGGCCCACGTAGTATAGACTACCAATGTTCAATACTGCATTTGGTAATTCATTATTTAGTAGGTCAACGGGCATGAAATCTATCGTATTTGGTTTAATTACCAGCTTTCCCGAACTACTGGCATTTATTACCATAACCCGCTGATAGAGGAGCGACCCATTGCCGAGCAGCTTCACCTGGATTTGACTACCAATCATGGCATTTGGTATGCTTATTACCTGGTTATTACCACTCACTGGAATGGTGTATTGATAATTCCCGTACTTAACCAGTAACTCAAGGTTTAGGTCTGGGCATTTCCCAGGTATTGATATGTTCAGGGTGTAATTGAGGAAGATTGGTATCTCCAATGAGCTACCCTGATAAATAGCGTTTAAACCAAGGTTCACCAACTCATTATTTACCAGGGCATATACATCGTAATTCCCTGGGTAAATACATGAATCATCACTAAGCGGTATCAATGTACCATTAATATTAAGGTATATTAAGGCATTAACGGGGTTACCCGCCTCATCGACTATTGATATGCTTGAACGAGAAATTAATGGTAAACTCACAGTGATTGCTGACGTCGGTATTGAGTTTAGGCGTATGCCTATGGTTTTCACACCACTAATTGTTACGTAAAACGCCCTATCCATTATTGGATTTATTGTTAGGTTGCCCGTTAAGCCCATTATTGAGTTACTCCCTACTGTTACAAATACGTTATTACATGCCAAACTCTGCGCCGATTCGCCAACTATGTTTATAACGATAGGCTCAACTGACTGGGCAATTGAGCAATACGGCGTGTATGCCAGGTAAGTAGTCCATGGAGTTATTCCTGGAATACCTGGATTGATTGGTGTGCAGTTGTTGTAGGAGTATTTAATCCATGGGGCTCCCGTAAGCATTATGATGGGATTCGAGGAAGTGGTTAATACTGGGTTTTGCATACTCGTTATTGGTGCGTAGTAGTAGGGTGTTATCACTACGTATGTCGTGCCGTTGGCCGTAATGCTCACATTACTTGAGTAGGTTATGTACGTGGTTATCTTGGCGTAGGTACTTATCGAACCAATGTTAACGCTTGAGTACTCAGTGCCTAACTCTGCGGTTAGGTAATTATTAATGCCCGCTGTGCTGGTGATATGGATATTAACTTAACTATTGAGAATAGGTAGTTTAGCCCTGGTATTGAGGGTATTGATATGTTTATGGATCCCTGGGTCAGGGTATAAGTAATGTTCGAGACAGGCACCACAAGGGCTTCGAGTGGGTATGGCTCATACGAGTTTAGTCCGAGGTAAATGCCGTATATCGGTAATGAACAGTTGACCTCAATGCTTACATATTTAGGGCTATAGTCAATGACTGGCGTATTCACTGTAGAACCATTATACAGCACCCCTGATACGGACGTTATGCCAAGGCTTGACAGCGGATCTAGGTAGGCACTAAAGAGTACATTGCCCTGGGCGCAGTATTGATAAATTGGTATTACCAATTGATTACTCGTCACATTCATCATTTCCACGTACGTTTGGTTCCCATAACGTATACTGACGCCTAAGTAATTAATCGTGACCTGAGCATAGCCAGTAATGGGCAGCATCACGAATACGGCAATAGCAATAATCCAAATTAGGCGATTTATCACGGTAGGTAATTAGGAAGGAATTATAAATAATACAAACACGTAAAATAACCAGGTGATGATGCAGTTCGCGGAGGAATGAATGACTGGGCCTTTGAGCGCTGATTAGGTGTATATCGTCGTGTTAGGGGGTCCAGCCACTCACGGCTAACTCGACCACGTACCTCATTGTCCTGCTCAGCATTACTTCACGCTCACTAATCTCGTCGTCACATACGCATCTGACCCTCACGGTCCTTGGTTCCTCGTCCGTTATGATGTACGTCACGTGGTATCTGGGCCTAAGTAGTCGTTGCTTAGTGCCCTCACCTGCCTAATCACCTTGACGCCCTTGTCCAGGACCTCAAGGTGGTAATCACCAACGCAGTCCATTGTCAGCACAACCCTCCTTACCCTGGACTCAGTATCGCTGCGCCGGTGCTGTATGGTGATGGAAGCCCATGTCTCTTATTCCGAGCAGCCCTCAGCAACGCCACGAATAATGGGTGAGGCTTAAGCGGCCTACTCCTAAACTCTGGGTGGAATTGGGTGGCTACGAAGAAGTAGTGGTTCGGTATTTCTATCATCTCGACCCTAGGCACGTCAACCCTCCACGCCGAGAACACGAGACCCTTCTCCCTCAATGCGTCAAAGAACTTCGGGTTAACCTCATACCTATGCCTATGCCTCTCCCTAATTTCTGTAGTTCCGTAAATTGCGTGGGCTATTGTGCCCTTAACAATGCTTATCCTCCTATCACCAAGTATCATCGTACCACCCAACTCCTCAACATTCTTCTCCTCAGGTGTTACGTCAATGACGGGGTACGGCGTGTTCGGGTCAACCTCGGTCGTGTGGGCGCCCTTAAGGCCAACGACATTCCTTGCAAACTCGACAACAGCAAGCTGCATGCCGTAACAAATACCCAGGAATGGAATATTATTCTCACGCACGTATCTGATGGCCTCGATCTTACCCTCAACACCCCTGGCTCCGAAGCCTGGCAGTACTATTACGGCGTCGGCATTATTAAGCTCCGTAACCTTGACGTGATCCTTCTCAATTTCCTCAGTATCACACCAAATAATATTCGGCTTAAGCCTTAATTTAGCAGCCGCGTGCTTAATGGCCTCGACAATGCTTATGTATGAGTCGTGGAGCTTAACGTACTTACCGCACATGTAGACGTTGACTTCCTCCTTACCATCCTCAAGGGCATTAACGAAGGAGATCCAATCATCGAGCTTAGGCTCCACCTGGGGCAAACCAAGCTTACTCAATATGTACTTACCCAGGCCCTGCTCCTCGAGCATCAACGGCACCTTATAAATGGTGTCCACATCATACGACGTGTAAACAGCCTCGAGAGGTACGTTGGTGAATAGGGAGATTTTTCTTCTGGTATGTTCATCCAGCGGCTTTGGTGACCTGGCAATTATTATGTCTGGCTGAATACCAACCCTCCTAAGCTCAGCAACGCTGTGCTGCAATGGTTTTGTCTTAAGCTCGCCAGTCGTTGATAGTATGGGCACAAGGGCAACGTGTACGAATAACACGTCATTAGGCATTTCAAGCCTCATCTGCCTGGCGGTCTCGAGGAATGGTAATCCCTCATAATCACCCACAGTACCTCCAATCTCAATAAGCACAATGTCTGGCTTCTCCTTCTTCGTTACGAGCAATATCCTCCTCTTCACCTCCTCAGTCACGTGCGGTATCAACTGGACCGTCTGCCCCAGGTACTTGCCCTTACGCTCCCTCCTAATCACCGTGTAGTAGACTTGCCCACTGGTTATGTTATGGTATTTCGGAACCTCAATGTCCAGGAACCTCTCGTAGTGTCCAAGGTCGAGGTCTGTCTCACCACCGTCAAACGTCACGAAGACCTCACCATGTTGGAATGGGTTCATTGTACCAGCATCGACGTTTAGGTATGGGTCGATTTTTATCGCGGTTACGTGATAGCCCCTCGCCTGTAGTATTTTCCCGATAGACGCTGTTGTGATGCCCTTACCTAACCCACTCAATACACCGCCGGTAATGAAAATGTACTTAGTATGCTGAACCGTCATACTAGGCACGATACAGCTAATAATTTAAAACCTTCTCTTATTAAGGCAGGTCATTTCTCTACGCTCCTCATTAATTCCTCATAAATGCCCTCTATTATTTCATGTCTCTTCCTCACCTTCTTCTCAAGGTCATAAACCGCATTCCTCATTCTATAGACTCAATCCTCATGGCATTAACCCTATTAATTAAATCGAGCTCCCCCGGTGATAGTAGGTATTCAAGCTTGGCATCCGGCTTTAATGTCTTGAGGACTAGGTACACATCCAGCTTACTGAAGCCCCTACTCCTCAGCTCACTCACTATGCTCCTTATGTCCTTAGCCTGTGAAATTGAAAGCATTCGACACCACCTCACGTAGGTCATTAATGAAGCTGTTTAATGCGCCGTTCACGCTGTGCTGTAAATTCATAATGCCACTCACCGTATTCCCGAATAGGCCGCTGATTAGTGATACCAGGGCCACCAACACGGCCATGGATATCGCTATAAGTAAGACCTCCTCAATGAATATGTCTCCCCTCCTTCCTATTTTTCCCTTCCCTATTTTCACGCTCATCAACTGGTAATACTCAACTCGATATATAAGTCACTTACGGAGAGGTCTCCCATAAATTACGTGGGCCACGCCCTTGATCAAGGTCTCGTGAACATCATCACCCAATTACCCTAATGCCTTTCCTGAAGCCCACCTTCTTGACTATGTACGGTATTAGTATGGGTAGGACCACGGTTGCGTCCTGCAGTATGAAGGCTTGCCTGGCCGTTGGCTTAACCTTGCCCCAGGTAATGGCTTCCTTGGGCCGGGCACCACTTAATGAGCCGTCCCATTCAATGGCCATTGTTATGTAGACCACGTAATCAAGCCCACCAGCGAACTGGCTCCACCAAATCACGTGGTGCTTTGATATACCGCCACCGACGATTAACGCGCCCAGGGATTTACTCGAGTAGACTATGTCCATTAGTTCATGTTCGTCCTTAAGAACATCCACCCTCACCTGCCTACCTCCGGTCCTCGTCCTCTGCATCTCGTTGTACGTTAATATTGCCGTACCGAAGGCACCATCGACGAAGCCAGGTACATAAATGGGTACCCTAGCCCTCGATGCAGCCCTCAGTATTGAGTACTCGTCGTCGATCCTCTTACCCATTTCCCAAAGCAATTCCCTAACGCCCCACTCCTCCTTAACCCTAGATAACTCCTCGAGTGATGAGTGCACGAACTTCTCAATTAATGGTCCGTAATGCTCCTTCTTAACCGCAACATTACCGATTCTGTGAATGCCAGATTTACTCATCTCAACGTCATCAACATCGAAGTAACTCTGGTAATACTTGCCGCCCATTGACTTAGCAATGTCGTGGTCGAGAGTCCCCGCCGTGGTTATTACGACATCTGCGAAACCCCTCTCGATGAACTTGGCTATTAAGCTCGAAGGCCCGTTGAGATTAGGTTCGCTGTGAATGATAGAAAGACCGTGGTGTTCAGATCATTATACATATTTAGTAGCACATCAGCGGCCTCGGCTATGTACCTTCCTGAAAACCGCCAATTCGTCTATAGGTCTCGATTAGGTCATCTATGGTGTTTATCCCGACGTCTATATCGTAAACCTCACTTGATATGAATGGTGAATTACTCATTAAGGAGTTCTATGTTGATTATTTTTAATGCTTTACGAACCTACTCACTTAACAACCCTCACCTCCTTAATTAGTCCCTGCTTCATTAATTCACTCACAATATTTCTAACACTCCTTATCGTTAATTGCATCTTATACGATATCTCCTCAATGGACCTATTACCATCAATCAACTCAAGTACTTCTAAGTACTTCTCATTGAGCTGGACGCTCTTTAATCTCTCCTCTAAATCACTGACAGGTACTGGTATTTCGAGACCCAATATTTTATATAGGTAAATCTTGTGACTCCTCCACTCCTCATAAAGATCCTCCACAATCAATGGCTTCCAACCAGGTACCTCAAAGTCATGAGACACAACCCTAGTGCTGGGTTTCAACTCACGCTCAAGCTTAGGCTTTATTCTCTCATTAACGCTCGTGAGCAGGTACATCGTAACTACGTCAGCCTCAGATAAATCCTCCTCGAAGAAGTTCCCGTAAATTACATGAACCCTATCCTCGAGCCCGAGATCCTTAACTCTCCTGAGTGTTTGTTCGTATAGGTCTTTCCTGATTTCAATGCATGCGGCTTGTGCGCCGAATTCCCTGGCAGCCATTATGACGATCCTACCATCGCCGCAGCCAAGGTCATAAACAACCTCACCCCTCTTAACATTGGCTAATTGAAGCATTCTCCTAACCACGACCTCCGGCGTGGGTACGAATGGGACATCGTAAGGCATATTGATATACGCAAAAAAAGTTGGGGCTATATATATCCTTCTCTAACGCGTCTTCTGGGTAATCGTCGAAGTCACTCACGTACCTACGCCATTAATCCTACTTATTATTTTTATCTTAAGTCCCTCACTATCATAATCAACATCAAGATCGATGGCGCCTCTCTTCTTGAGGATCTTAATTGCATCAATGAGTAACTGCCTCTCCTGCGGCATTACCTTACTTAACGCATCATTCAAATCCTCAGAACTATTAATTACATCTATGTACTTCCTCAGCAACGCCGAGTTTAGATTAGCTAATGATGGACTCTCCTCAAGCACTAGCCCATGTAATGCGGAGTCCGTTATTGAGTATATACCCATTAACACGTCTGATAGGGATACGCATTTTGTTATGATGTCATTTATTAATGATGATAATTCAGATAATTCAGGATACTTAGACTCCAACCTACTAATCAACATCCTCAATTCCCCCATTTTCTCGATTAAGTCCATGTATATGCCGTAACCAGGGGTAAAAATTAAACTAACCATTAAATAAGCAACAAAATATGGCGAATCAACGCATAATCCTGACTAACCTACTCGATACCGATGGATGTGATGCAAAGATCCCCAATCTCCTACTTACCAACTCATTATATAGCTCCTTCCAGGTGACCCTAATCAACGCCATTGCGAGACTCCTTGGGGGCACGAACCTAAGGGCATACTTATCTGCTGAATACTCACTTAACTTCATTACAGAGATTATGCCAAACATTTCAAGGAGCATAGCCATTATTAATATGGGTATTGCCGGCAGACTCATTAACGGTATTATGTACGTTATCAAAGTAATATTTACCAACTGAGCCAGCGATATTAAGAAGAGGGTCTTCGCAGAATCCCCATGCACTATATGACCAACCTCATGCATTATTACGGCAGCCAACTCATCAATACTTAGGCATGATGCAAGTCTCGAGGTTAGTATTATGTAGTTAATACCGGGTAATCCGATGGATGCCGCATTGCATTGGTTCGCATTAACTAGGTAAATACCGTAATTACCCTTAATCCCCAACCTATTAATTAATGAATCAATGTTGATCTCCTCCTCATAGAAATTCCTGGGTCTCGTCCTGTCATCATTAATTAATGAGATTAGGAATCTCCTGACTTCGCTCAGTGACTTAGTGTTTTCAATTCTAGATAAAAGCCGCAGAGCCTCATTAAACCTCATTTCATCAAAGTCTCCGTACTCTAGAACGAATTTTATGATCCGCGAATTCCTTAGATCACCGTGCTTTACCCTTAATTGAAGAATGTATGAGTAAATTATTGGTATGAGTAATGGCGATAGGAGTAGTACTATTATTAAATGTATTGATGGTATTATATTAATAATCCTTAATACAGCAACAATTATTGATAATACCATAATCGATATTAGCATAAGCCCTATTAAGCCAATTGGCGGCGAGTAAGCCCTTGGCAGATCATTAACTCTATAAATCCTATTATTCCTCTTCAGGAGGAGTATTGTTATTCTACGCATACCATCGGTACCCAAGTACCTTAAAACCAGGGCATTCATGAGATCCCTCATCCTACCGCGTCCCTTCACCCTAACCTCATGGTTAATGCTCAACTCGGCAATCTCGTTATTTCCATGCACTACCAACCTAGTTATGTCACCATTTACTTCCTTAGTCGTGTATGCCAGTCCGGTAATCTTCAATAAATAATCCTCTACGTAATTAATTAGGGATCGAGGATCGTTAATTAAGTCACGGATTACCTGATATGTTTTTATCCCCACCATTCGTGGCTGTCTGTGGCTGTGCTATTTTTTTGGGCAGCAGATAATTCCCTCAGCATATTTATACTTGTATTATTTCTTCTCACAGTCTTGTAGCCATCAATGAAGGAAAGTATTTCATGAACATTATTATGCTCCAGAATAAGCCAAAACTCTGTATTCCTCATTATACCGTAGACCTTACCCCTGGCGCTTCTCTTGATAACCCTAATGAGCCCGAGCTCGACAAGCTCCTCGAGGAAATTCCTAACTATCACTGACTCAGAGCGTGGGCTCTTCCTAGTCCAGATCGAGATGTCCTGGGCAACCTTTGCAGGTCTGAAGGTTATTAATTGACCCTTGGCGTTGAGGACCATGTCCTTCAGCATTTGGAGTATTAGGATTTTAACCTTCTTGGTATCCATCATGAGGTTTTCCGAGGTTGTCATCAAGGCACCAGGGTTCTCGTATATATCCACTTAAATAAATAAATTGAGAATTGGAGACACTCCCATAGTTAATAAACGCCAGAGTTTCATCAGATCTATTTATAATTAATCGTGCAAATTATTTTTTTTAATTTACTATCAAGTTCTAATATTTTTTTTCAATAACTTTCTCGTCAACCTCGAGAATTCTTTCTATTTCATTGATCTTATCACGTAAATTGGTGACCTCTCTTTCCAATTCCATGATCTGTTTCCTGAATAATGATTCATCATTACTACCATTGCCAACTAGTAAGCCATTGATAGGCATAGTCTCATTATTAGGATTGACCTGCTTCATGAGCATCTTATCATTATTACCATCCTTGCCACCCACTCTCTCGCGTGCTTTTACCTTAGTGCTAATAGTAGTGTTAATGGTCTCATTATCATCACCCACCTTACTGCTTAACCTCTCACTCGATCCGTTATTACCTACTGAGGATATGGTTTCCTGAAAATTCGTATTCCTTAAATCATTAAATCTTCTGATGATTACGTGTGATGACTCAACAATTGCCCTTAACGGTCTTACCTTAGTAATGCCCTTACTCGTTATTACAATAGCCTCCTCGGTGGTCATTTCACGTAATTTATTAATTAAATCCCTGGAAAAGGACACGCCCTCCTCCATTAACTCTGGGTTCATCTTGAATAGGACCATGTTGCAGTGTTTTAGTATTGATGATTTCGGCACGGCATTACTGACCAGGATCGTCCTTAGCCCATACTTCGCCAGTTCCATTATTATATGATCAATAATTGAGTAACTGGGACCCTCCATGTCGAGTAGGTTTTGAGCTTCCTCAATAATTAATACATGCCTAACGCCCTTTTCAATTAAGCCCCTTCTCATGTAATGCGTGTATAGCGCGGCTAATATCAATGATGACACGAGTCTCTTCTCCTCAATGATTGTTAGGTCACTGAGGTCTATGATGGCGTCACCCTCCATAAGAGATTCAACGCTTATGATGCCCTTACCAATATTCATTACCGAATACTCAAGCCTCCTTAGTATGGCCGCCTTCATCTCGGCTTCTGTCCTTGTGCTAACGAGGTAATTATCTATCTTACTTATTAAGTCATTAAAGCTCGTGTAATTACCGTCGCGAATCATCCTATAGAGCATGTACATGCTCGGCTCGTTAAGCCCTAACCCGAAGCCTAATATCTCGGTTAATAACTTTGGTGGTATTTTCTCGAGGTCCATGTTAATCGCCGAGGTTGGTAATGTGGGTAGTAACCCTGCGTATTCACCGTGCCAATCAAGCACCGTGACCACGTATTTTCGTTGAAGCTTCCTGATCATAGCCCTAACAAGTGATGACTTACCACCCCTGGTGGGACCTAGTATGCATAGGTGCTTATCAAGTGGTACCTTATGGGGTAGTAGGAATCGTGTGCCCACCGTGACCCTGTCTCCAGAAGAGAATTCCCTCGTTAGTGATGCGATGGCTAGCGATGCCGGTATCGCTATCGCGCTAATGCCTATTATGTCCATAGACTTCATTATGAAATTCCCAACAGGACTTATAAGGTACTCTACCTTTCCGCATCCCACAGGGGTCTATTTGGCGCTTAATGAGGCTGTATTGGACACCGGCTGAGTTGGCGAGGGGTACGTTAAGTATAACTTCGTCAGCGGCGAGAGGGGTTCTTCGAGAAGATTTATAAGGATAGATAATCCATTACCTGCGCCGCGGCCGCCCCTTTGTGGGTGTTAGACGCTTGAGGTGCTTGATTATGGTTTGTTTCTTTTTCTCGTCCTTTGTTTTCCCGAGCTTCCTGCACAGCACCTTGATGACCTGCTCCTTAATGTCATCGTACTTTTCAATAACGTATGCCGGTATTGCAATAAAATATTTACGAACATTTACCACGAATTCGTCACCATACACAGCCTTTAACGTCTTAATGACCTCATCACCCCTCCTACGCACCAACTCAATAGTGGTCTCGTGCACAACCACTGTGAATCCGTAACCGGCAACATTAACCTGCATCTCACTCCTTCTGTACTTCATCTCCATCTCGGCAATCCTCCTTAGGTTACTCCACTTCTCGAATGATAATGCGTCCATGATGCCGCGTAAAATGGGCGGTAAGACGCCAATCATCGCCCTTGCCAAGCCAATGGCGTTACTGCTATAAAACGGTATTCCAACCACATTACTGCTATCCAAATAGGGCTTGCCGCTCTTAAAACCCATATTCTTTAGTTTTTCAAGCAATGTCTCCCATCTACATTCGCCAGGTAACATGATATTAATGTTGGCTCTCACCACGCTACCATCGCCTAACACAGCGGTGAATATAAACGCTAATAGCTCCTCCATACTGAGCTCCTCGACATTACTGAGGATCTTGCCCTTAAGCGACTTATGGCTGGACCTCAAGAACCACTCAACTGTTATACTACCCTTATTGACGTTAATAGCATCTATGCCCACATACATCCTACCGAAATAAAGCAGTGCCCAAATAATGATCTGCCATAACTGCGTTGTGCTCATGACTGCATAGCCCTTATCAACGTATCCATCGGTCTCCTCGAAACCTCCCTTCAGCGCCCTTAGTATCTTCCTGATGAACTTCCTGTACTCCTCCTCACTCATTATCTTAATGAAGATGTTGGGCACCTCAATATCCGCACCTTCAAGGCCCTTAAGGTTCAATTGAACCGTTATACCGCCGTTCCTCGTCATATCAACCATCAACGTTATGAATTCTCCACGCACGCTTATTCCCGATGCATCCTCACCCCTAATCACGACCTCAGTCCTGCCGTTAATTAAGTCCTCAATTAATTTCTTGGTCTCACCGCCAACACTGCGCCAGTAGTTTAGGAACCGCTCGCTGTAGCCTATGAACCTGTCGACTAATCCGGTAATGTCGTTTATGATCTCGTTGTTGTACTTACCCCTCAGCCGTTGCTCAAGCCTATCACGCCTCTCAAGCCACTCACCCATCCACTCCTCAATCCACCATGCCTCCCAAACCCTCCAGCGTTGTATCCGCCCAACGGCTTTGACCTTCTCCTCCTCACCAGCCTCACCACCACATCGATACCCCTTACCCCTACCACCGCCAATACCACGGCAGAACCTATTCCTCCTCAATGAATCCACGTTTAATTCACCAAACTCACCCAGAGCACTGGACATACTAATTACTGAATTCTCAAAACAATTAGTAAGGCACTGCCCGTGCTTTGAGTCAAATTGGGGCTTGAGGAGGATTGAGGTATGTACCCACACCGCCGCGGTCATCCTATACCGTGAGTACTCAAAATTGATATAACCAATCTATGCAGCGGTCCTAAGCATGGTGTGCGAGGGTGATTACTACTTAGAAGTCCTGGATAAGGAGGTCAGGGTCATCAAACAAGTAAGGGTATTGAGCAGTGACCTACTCAAGCCCAAATACCACGCGACATACGTCCTGGTGAGCAACGAGACGAGGACTGTCAGGGTCAGGTACGCATGCAGTGATGAGACTGGCGAGAGGTCTCCCCGAAATCGGAATAGAAAAATCCACGGAGAAACAAATCACGCAACAAAGGGTAATCACAACACATTGTTCATGAGACACTAATGTAAATCCCGTAAACCACGCACCGCACGGCATCGGAAAGCCATAACACACATGGTCAACACCACCCCTACTGGGTATCCTAATCAGTGAAAAGATTAATAGTGGTTCAGTAAATTACAACGTATGTTCAGTATAAGTTATCTTCGAGGCTATCCTTATTACCTTCAGGACAACGTCTATGGAGTCTAGACCGAATACGTATGTGACGGGCTCCAGCGCATAACCGCCTAGGTCAATCACAGCCTCCAATGTGGGGTCTTTAACGAGCGAGCTTGTCACGGCATTAATTACCTCATCCTCATTGGAGCTCTCGTGCGGACCTACCTTGACGTAGCGTATGTTCAACTCCTTGAGTGCGCGTTCTACCTTATCATCATACTTAATGCTTGCCACGGACCTATACCTCGAGTTAGCGCCCATGCACTTAATAATTAATTTACCCAGGTGTTTACTCCCGCCGTAGGTAGGTCTTGAACCTATTATGACTCTGCCGTCATGGGCGTCAATCCTGCCTGGAACACCAACAACCTCATCCTCGGTAACCGCGCCCGGCTTCGCCTCGACAATATTCATTAATACCCTCGGTATTACCACCTGTATTTCGGAGTGCGCCTCAAGGATTGATAGTGCCCTCTCCACATTCTTAATTACCGAGTCTGAAATGCCCGTAATCAGTACTGAACATACGTTGCAATTTACCGGTATTGAGGGAACGAGCCTCCTATGGGCGCTGCATAACCTTAGTGAACCTAGTTCCATTAGTACGGAATTGGTAAGGTATTCAAGGGCCTCGTACTCCTTACCACTTATTATTAGCTCCACGACATTATCAACAATCCTGAGTAGCCAGCCCCTGTTAATGCCCAGCGATTCAACCTTACCGAGTAATTCATCATAGTCCTTACTCACGTACCTATTAACCGCCGGCTGTGTTACGCCGAGTACCTTAGCCACCCTGAGCTGGCTATACCCACTCTCAAGTAGTCTCTTGGCGACTAGGCTCCTTATTATGGGTAGTACGTTCTCGGCAATAAATTCAATCCCCGTACTTATACTCACGAATTAGTATATGAGTACAATCCACTATTAATCCTTACTTTTCACATTCCTAAATACTCTTCATCTCATTGAGCATTTCAACCATAGCATTTATTGGATCGGCATTTGTTGAGTACTTACTGGTTATATTACCGCTCCTGGTCAGTAGTACTAGGTACTTATTGCCCGTTGTTGCTTGTCCATCATTCATGTACGTCCTAACCAGTAAGTACTTATCACCACTTATTAGGGCTATTTCAAGGGGCATTGAGGGTATCCTGCACATGCATGATGCGCTTACTCGACCCATGTTGGCGTAGTTACGTAGAATGCCGAGTATGGTCAGTACTGTCTTAATACTCCCTGAACTCGTGTATCCAGTATTGATGAATAGTGTGTCGCCAACTGTACGGGCATATCAATGGGTAGTAATCGGAGTAACCAGAATTGGGGTCTCCAATTAGTATGAAGGCGTTCCTTATCGTGACCCAGTCATTATACTTCCTAAGGTCAACACCACCCCTACTGGGTATCCTAATCAGTGAATCCTCATTCAATGTGTATGAGCCGTACCTACTGCCCAGGTCCATGGCCTTAATCACGTACTGCCCAAAGGACGCAATGGCTATGTGGCCCATTACCTGCCTATCCACCTTAAGCTCATCAATCAGCTCAATACCATTAACACTACCTAGGGTGGTTGTGGTGCCGTCAATACTCCACACGGCTAATTCCCTACTCACCCTTCCGATAACCACTACGGTGGGTACCCTGAAGGATGTGATCATTAATTGCTCTTTTTAAATTAATTATTTAAGATTTATATTAGCACGCAACACTTCCTGCATGACATTGGCAATAAGTGATGATTTGGTAAAGAGGTTAATGGGGGTTGTTGATGATAGGTGGGTTAGTATCGATGAGGTGGAGCGCCTGCTGGGTATAAAAATGAGCATGGATCTAATCAATAAATTGAGTAGGACTGGGTTCTTTGAGGTAATGTATAGTACGTTGGATGGTACGTTCTACATAAAGAGGAGGATTGTTGGTAATGCTGTAGTTAATGCTGTCAGGAACGGCATTGGTGATTCGGGTAATGGTAGGAATAATAAGTTGAATCTTCAGAGGCTTGTGGATAGGATGAGGAGTGAGCTTCAGGGCATGATACCAAAGCCACAATTTGAGGAGTGGCTTAGTAGTAATGTTTCTGATAATTGGCGTTTAATATATAATCAATTATTGAATGATGGTGTTATTGAGGAGGTTATTGTCTCGGGTATGGTATTCGTAAAGGTCAATAAGTGATTCACATTACGGTATTGCTATGTAAACATCACCCCTCTTTTTAAGCATTCCAGCAAACACGCCCCATTCAGCCAGTAGTATCTCGAGTAGGTGCCTAATACCTGGCTCCCTAGCCTCTACGTAGCCCTTCTCATTCAGTTCCTCAATTAAGTCATCAATCGTGAACGGCCTGCGCAATCCCAGACTATAGGCGGTATGAAATGGTTCAAGGTTTAGCAGTTTCTGCCGAAGTATCCTCTTCCTATCGCTAATCTTGGCGTTCAGGAACTCCTTACCCTCATCCGTGATCTTCACATCACCACCCTTAACCTCAACAAAACCAAGGTAAACAGCTACGTTCAAGGCCGGCATTAGATCGTCGATGTCAGACTCCATCTCCTTGGCTATCATGAATATGTCTGCCTGCCCCTTAAACTCATTGGCGAGCGTGTCTATTAATCCAAGCACGTCTGCGAACCTCGCATCTAGAGGCATGAATGGGTACTCAGGCATAAAACCTGCTTCCATGGTTTATCACTTCAGTGGTTAATAAACATTATTTTCGAGTAAAAACCACCATTATGATCATGAAAGGACCAATTTATGGGAAATAACTTTGCACTTTTCACAAACCTCAACATACTCATTAACCCAGGTCCTCCATCTACGTGAATAATACCTTGAGGAGTACATTAGGGTCATTGGTGAGCCACAGCTTGGGCAGTCATTACCCCTCAGACTACGTTACTAGCCTCCCTGTAGAAGTTTGTTATTGCGAGGTTAATACCATCCTCCAGGTCCTCCTCCAGCCTATCGATGTTTATTGCGTATACCCTTATGTTCAGTTCCTTATTAAACCAATAACGGGCTCTCGACAGGTTATTAACAATATAATCACTAATCACGTATGGTCTCTCGGAAACGATGAATAATGCGTTGATATCGTTAAGCTCCAGCTCCTCGATCATGCCCAGTGGGTTTGACCACCATGGGAAGTAATCCCCGGGAATAATCCAAACCTTAGTCCTCAATCTGTTAAGGTCAGCCTTCACCGAGTCATCACGGACAATCCTAATTCTAAACCCCCTATTCCTCAACACCTCAACGACTCTATCAATAATTCTCATTATAATTCCTCAGTTAATAACATGGTAGGTTAATAAATTATTTATTACCTTCCAGGGAATTATTAGATGAATGATGAGGACCGGAGAGATGAGCCGTGAAGAGACCACGCAGGACTGATTATTTCCTACCTAGTCGAAACACGGACAATGTATTCTCGGTAATGACATTCCCCAACTCCATGGGGTTCATGTTTAGGATCTTCGAAAGCTCCATAAGCGTTACCTTTATGTGCACGGGTCTCGACTCCTCACCAGGGCTGGGTCCGAGTTCCGGCGTGTCACTTTCGAGGAGTATGCGGTTTAGGGGTAGGATTGAGACTAAATCCCTCTTTTGCCTGGACCTGGTTATGGTTGGTGGTATTGAGAAGTAGCAACCAAGCTCAAGCAGTTTCATTGCCTGCTCCTTACTGCCGCTGAATGCGTGCATTACGCACTTAACGGGTCCATACCTGTTCAATAACCTAATTACGTCATCCTCAGCATCCCTTGAATGTATTATCAATGGTAGGCCAAGATCCCTGGCGAGTAATATCCACTTGGTGAATATGTGCCGTGAGATCTCCCTGAGCATCCTATCCCTAACAACACTGTAGTCAAGCCCAATCTCCCCAATACCGACTATCAAATCCCTCTTCTCATTAATCACCTTTATGATTTCCTGAACCTCCCTAATATTGAAACCACCATAGTCATACCCTAACGCAGTATAGACAAACCCACCATACTTACTTACTAGATTCAATGCATTGTCGATTTCGTTAAATCTCATGGTCACGTTAATGATGGCTAATAACCCCTCCCTACGAGCCTCACTTATTAGTTCATCCGCGTGATTATACACATCCCACCTACTCAAATGTGCGTGTGTATCGATCAAGGCGCCTCAAGCCTCATGATAATCCCCTAAATTAATTTAATTTAATTTGATTTAATAGGCTGGGTGTTAGGTATAGGTTTTTAAAGAGCCATTATTCCGTAACTCGATGTCAGTACTCAACATAAACCCATTGATTTACAGGTTCGTTAGGTATTGCCTAAATAGGGCTTACCTGGAACTCGACGACTCCAGGTTATCGGCTGATGAGAGGTATAGCTTGGAGACCATACTGTCAATAATTAGGCAGGCCGAAGATGGTTGGAAGGATGTTGAGAATGTCGTGAAGTTCATAAGTAATGAATTACCGAAGATCTATGGTGAAGCCCTTGAGAGACTCCCTGATAAGGTAGTTGATGAATTATTCGAGAAAGTGCTAAATAATTGTAAGGATCTCGACGAGGTTAAGACAGACCCGAGGGTGCTTAGCGCCATTGATAATGCCCTTGAGAGTATGAGGAATATAAAGAAGAAATTCCTTGAGGGTTCTAAGACGCGGATTTACGAACCATCAGCATAATCAGTGCCTAATTAATTGCTTTGAGTCATAATTATTTGAATGGATATTGTTGATTACGTATACTCAATACTGAAGGAGAAGGACGCAGTCCTGCTAAATGCCTACCCAGGCTTTGGTAAGTCTAGGATAGCGGTGGCAATAGCAGGAAGTGGGTTAATGAGGGCGGCCAGGTATTAATAATAACTAGGTCCAGGGCGGAGGCACTGCAGCTCTGTGAGTTCGCCAGGCAAGTTGGCATTAGGGATAAGGCGTCGTTATTCCTGGGCAGAGAATCAATGTGCCCCTTCAACGCACGTAACTCCAAGCAATGCCTCATATACAGGTTAAGCGGTAGGTGCAGAGTTGGTAAGACCAAAACGCCGTTACCCATAACGACCTGCAATCCCCTCGACCTATTTAATGATGGTTTATGCCCGTACGAGGTTAATGAGGCCCTCGCCAATCAATTACCCATAGTAATATCAACACATGCATACCTATCAAGTCCTGAACTTTATGGTAAGATAATGGACATAGTTAATTCCTGGAGTAAACCCCTCGTAATAATTGATGAGTTTCACAATGTCGCAGTGGGTCTTGAGGAGTCGGTGAGTATTAGCATTGATGAGTTGAGGCAATGGGCATCTCACGGCAATGACATGGCAGGTAAATTGCTAGATAAGTTGGGTAATTATACACCGCAGAGGGAGGTCGTGGTTTTAAGGAGGTTTGATATTGATGATGTGTTGAAAGGGTCGGAATTAATTAATGATAAGGTTATCGAGATACTAACGCACTTTGGGAACGACCTATGTGCATTTACGTATGATGGAAAGCTCGTTAGATTAAGGTGTCTCTCACTTAGGCCGATTCATGACCTAATAATAAAGTCGCAAAAGGCTCTTCTTCTAACGGCAAGTATTAGCAAGAGGTTTTCCTACATAATGAGTATTTACGCCAAGCCATCGTACTACGTGGCTGTGGACTCGCTGCCGAGGGAACATCGGGAGAACCTTACCATTATCTCTATAACGGATATCGAGTTAACCCATAGAAATAGGCTGTTAAGGGAGTACCTAGACATTGTTAATAAGGGCATTAGGGTCTTTATCGAGTCATCGCCACCAATCGGTGGCTTAGCGATTTTCTTCCCGAGCATTGATTACCTTAATTCATACGTTAATCAATACGCACCACCAGTTTGGGGGGTGCCAACCTTCATACTCAGGGATAGTTCTGAGACCGTAAGCGTAATTAAGGCATTTAAGGAGAGTGCCAGGGTCACTAAATCATTAATAATAACGTACGCGCAAAACCCAATCGGCGAGGGCGTGAACTTTCTTGAGCAGGAACTAATTGGTGTAATGATTATCGGGTTTCCACTGCCTCAATATAGTCAATGGAGTTTCCTGAAATCCCGTTATTATGGGAAGTTAGGAATAAATGGGTTTACGACTACGTACTTATTCCCAGCCATATCAACGACGACGCAGATAGTAGGTAGGCTACTTAGGGATTTAGATAGACATAGGAAGGTCGCGGTCTTGTTTGATGGGAGGTTTTACCGTTATAGGAAATACATGCCCAAGTGGCTCATGTCAAGGATGAGACCGATGAGACTGGCTCAATTTTTAAATGCACCATTATGGCAATGAACGAGACAATCAATAAATTAAGAATTGGAGACACTCCCGTAATTAATTAGTCTCGAAGATAATCTAAGCCTTCACTTTACTAATTAGGTGACTCACAATGTACTTAGCGGGATTAATACCCGTAGCCCTCTTGAATCCCTGCCAGCTCATTGTCGGGTTGACCTCAAGAATGAAGTAACCATCCCTGGTCTCAGCGATATCAACACCACCATAATCAAGCCCAAGAACCTCAATAGCCTTTAAAGCCAATTCACTTAATTCACCCGTGACCTTGGCAGGCTCGGGCTTAGCTCCCTGAGCCACATTACTCTTCCACGAAACACCCCTCCTGAACTCCGCCCCAATAACCTCATTACCCACGACAACAACCCTATAATCACCATTACCAACCTTATCAAGGAACCTCTGCACGTACATCGGCTTATTCAGGTTTGTGAAGTAACTAAATATGTGCATGGCAACATCAGCGTCATCAACCTGGAAAACCCCGAAACCCATGGCGCCCCTAATCTGCTTAACAACTGACTTGCCAAACTCCTTAACCGCGTTGTATGCAATGAACATGTTCTCACTAACCACAGTGTCAGGTACAGGTAACCCATGCTTAGCCAGTAGCATTAGCGATATGAATTTATCACTGGCCATCATCCAATTCATCACAGGATTCATCACATAGACACCATTAAGCTCAAGGGCCCTGACAACCCACAGCCTATGCACGAACTGCTCGAAGTCCCTAATCACCCCTATGTGCCTAAGTATGGCCCCTGCCACATTCATCTCCTCATAAATAGACCTACCAATTAGCTGATAATAATCAACGTGACCCTTACCAAACCTAACACCAATCATATCAATGTAGATCCTCCTAACCCTATGACCCAGGGACCTAATTGCATCCTCCAGATCCACCACGTCCTCAGGGTTATACTCAACCTCATACGGCCTAATTATTCCAATATCCACGGAATGGGCTAATTAAAGACCTCCTTTTATTAATTAGCCCAGTGAACAATTAACGAATTAGTAAGGATTTGTATACGTAAAGTAAACGTATACTCACCTAAGCCTAATCCTACTTAAATCAATAGAGGCAGGAATAACACCCTTCCTGAACCTGCTTACGTCAGAATTGAGTGGTCTAGTTGCGTCAATACCGACCTTAGTGGTTATGCCCTGCACTGGATCAATGGCCACTGGGTCCAGGGTGGACCCCCTGGCATACTTAATGAGTACTAAATCCTCATCAGCCCTGAACCTCGTTGCTATAGCCCACTCAACCTCGCTTGGGTCATCAATGTTTATATCATCATCAACCACAACCACGTGCTTAAGGCTCGGGTGCGCAACGAAGGCCGCCATGATCGCATTCTTCGGGTCACCATCACTCTGCTTCCTAATGGCAATGACCGCGTGGAGCCACCCACAACCACCATCCGTTAACCTGACAGCCTTAACCTCAGGCACCACATTATTCACGAGCTGCCATATCTTGACTTCTCTGTAAATGCCCATTAGGATCTTATGCTCCGAGTAACCCGCCACTAGGGCATGTGCAATTAATGGACTGTCTCTCCTAACGTAAACCCTGGTGATCCTGACAACAGGCTGTTCTCTAACCTCGTCATAAGTACCCAGTATGTCCATGCAGGGCCCCTCCCTGGCCGTTTCCCTGGCCGATATGTAGCCCTCCATAACAACCTCGGCGTAGGCTGGCGCTGGCACGCCGTTGTCCAGGACCTTAACCTTAAGCGAACCGTCAAGTAGGGCGTTGGCCATGTTTAACTCAAAGACACCGAAGGGCGGTGATGAGGCTGCCGCAACGAGGATTGCTGGGTGTAAACCCCATGAGATGGTTATTGGCGTGTCCTTACCAACCTCCTTATTCCTCATGTAAATCCTATAGAGATGCCTAGGTACTAGCCTAATTACGAATTTGTCAGGGCCGATTACGGTCAGTCTATGTATACTCGCATTGAGTATGCCCTCCCTAACATCCATGCCGATCACCACGGCACTTGTTAGGCAGGGCCCCGGCTCGAGTTCGAAGTATCTCGGTATTGGAATTTTCGTTAAATCAACATCAGGTAACGGCTCATAAACGGCATCATTAGTCTCACCGGGCTTATAAGATGGTGCAACCTCCTCAGCCCAAAGAAGCCTTTTATAAAACTCAATATCACTCCTCACATTAAGAGCCCTATACACCTTATCTCTAGTGTTCACGACATTTCCAACCACGTGAACACCCTTAAACTCACGAACATTTGTGAATTCAAGTGTTGGTCCTTTGTCAAACCGCGTAATTACGTAGGGTATTTCGTAATTAATGTTCAATTCCTCATCAATGAACTTTAGAATTCCCTCATTCCTTAAGTCATTTAGGTATTTCCTTAGGTCCATCAGTTCGGCATTAATATTAAGGTAAAATAGTTTTTCCGCATCATTAAGATCAAGAATTTCAGGTACAATTACAAAACCTTAACTCCACGTTCATTAATACCCGGGTCACTATAGAAGTATCCTGCCTAGTTAAATAACCATTGAATATGATCGTTCAATTCGCCGCTTATCGAGCCCTAGCCTGCTCAAATATCGTGTAACCGCACTTACCACAGGCCCACCTAGGTACTGGGACCTTGTGGTAAGCCATTACGGATCCGCACCTTGGGCAAATCCTCCTTAGAAACTTTATCGTACCCTTCTCATAATCAACCTCATACCAGGTATGTGCCCTTGCCTTTACTTCCTTGGGCATTCGGGCATGGTCCTAACGCATTCCTTATAAGATTTTTCTCTCATGGCTCACGTTTCATAAACCCTTATAAGAGAACAATGTTTCATTACTCCAATGATTGGAGTGGCCAGGGCTGAGCGGTGATGTGGGTCTTCCTTACTGATCATCACCATAACGACACCCACTTGGTGCCTTCATACTCCTCTAGCACGTCCTGATAAACCTTCTTGGTCCACCTGGCGATTCGGTCCCACGTATACCACCTAAGCACTGAGTCTCTTGCGTTACGGGCTATGTTCCTCCTCAACTCATCATTACTGAGCAGTACCTTAGCCGCGTTTACTATTTCATCAACATTGTTTGGCGATACCTTAACCCCATTGTACCAATCACGGACAATCTCATCAGGTCCGCCAATCCTGGTCGTGATTACGGCTGAACCTGCTGCCATGGCCTCGAGTATGGTTATTCCAAAGGCTCATACCTACTGGGTAGTATCGCCAGGTCCGAGACCTTCAGTATTGAGTAAAGCGTCTCATCATCAACCCTCCCCGTGAAATAAGCCTTATTCCAAATGCCCCAATCATGTGCTAGCCCCATTAGGTATTCCCTCATCGGTCCATCACCAACGACCAAGAGCTTAAGGTTCCAATCCCACTTCAATAGCTCCTTAAATGCAGCCAGTACTAGGTCAGGCCCTTTTTCATGAACGAGCCTACCAACGAAGACTATAATCTTCTCACTGGGCATTGCATACAAGTCCCTAAAACCAGGTCTCACCTTAACTGAGTCTATGTAAGATATGTCAATGCCGTTGGGTATCATTATTAGCTTGTCCTTTGGGACCCCATGCACTGCCGAGACCTCATTCAGCATGTAATTGCTGCAGACTATTACCTTCCAAGCCTCGTAGGTCGTTCTCCACTCCCATGAATGAATAATGAACTGCTCCTCATCATGAATGCCGCCGCGCCTACCAGCCTCGGTGGCGTGAATAGTGGCTATCAGGGGCTTATGTAGTAAATGCTTGAGTGCAATGCCTGCTGGTCCCGTTAGCCAGTCATGAACGTGTATCAAATCGAACTTCCACTCGTCATATAGCCTTAAGGCTTCTTCGATCATCTCCTCATTGAAGTTTAGAACCCACGTTATGAAGCCCGTGGACCTAAACCTAAATGGATCAACCCTCCTAACGTGAACACCCCCAATCTCCTCGGAAGGCGGTGAGCCGGGTAATGCAATGCTCATTACGGTAACGTCAACATCATCCATCACCAAATGCTTCGTAATGTGATAAACATGACGCCCCAGCCCACCAACATGTGAGGCGGATACTCCCAGGACAGGTGAAGAACACGCATTACCACGGGTATTACCTCAACACACTCATTTAAAAGCAAGATTATACGATGAAGTAATTGATAGACAACCGTGTAATAAAATTTAAAATTAATGTGAGGTGTCTTACCACGTGAAGATCGTACTCGTCGCAGTGCCAGGTAGTGGTAAGTCAACGACGCTGAAGTTCGTTAAAGAAATGCTTCCTGATATATCGATAGTTAATTACGGCGATTACATGCTCGAAATTGCCAAGAGACAGTACGGAATCACCAATAGGGATGATATGAGGAAGAAGTTACCCGTGGAGGAGTATAGGAAGGTTCAGGAGTTCGCTGCTGAGGAGATTGCCAGGTTGCCCGGGGATGTAATCATAGATACCCATGCAAGTATTAAGGTTCAGGGTGGTTTTTACCCGGGTCTCCCTGACAGGATAATAACGAAGTTGAGACCTGACGCTATAGTGCTCATGGAGTTCAACCCAAAGGACATAATCGAGAGGAGGGCCAAGGACGTGGGGCTTAGGGATAGGGAACAGGAGACGCCTGAGGATATCGAGCTACATCAACTGGCAAATAGGTATTACGCCTTCGCGGCTGCGAATGCCGGTGAATGCGCGGTCTACATACTGGACTTCAGGAATAAACCGCAGTCAAGGCCGTTCGAGCATGCGGAAATAGCGGCGAAGTTCATTGTTGACTTAATAATGAGGAATAGGGGTGCTAAGCAGTAGCCTTCATTATTAAGGCGCGTGGACCACGGCAGTCACCATGAAGCCGGCACGGTCAAAATGATCAGGAGTACTTTATTTTGATTTCGCCTGTTGAGAGGTTAGTAGAATCTAACACCGCGGCTGTCTTCTCTGTGGGTGTTAGTCGCTTGAGGTGCTTGATTATGACTTGCCTTCTCTTCTCGTCTTTGACTCTATGGTATTTTCGACATAACACCTCGATAACTTGTGCCTTAATGTCTCTTCGTATTTTTCAAACACGTACATGGGTATTATAACGGCTAAGTATTTACCATTACTATTAACGCGGGCGTGAAACTCATTACCGTAATTGACTTTCAGCGCATTAATAACTTCATCAGTCTCAACACCATCCCTAGCCCTATGCTCCAACACAATAGTACTATCATGAACCTTTACTGTGAATCCGTAACCGGCCACGTTTACCTGCATCTCACCCCTCCTGAACTTCATCTCCATCTCTGCAATCCTCCTTAGATTGACCCACTTCTCGAAGTTTAGGGCATCGAATATGTCATGCAGTATGGGCGGCAGGACACTAATCATCGCCCTTGCCAAGCC
>NZ_BBDM01000018.1 GCF_001316245.1 Vulcanisaeta sp. JCM 14467
CCTGGTCGTGGACGCAATACCAATGAGAGACCCAGAATTCTGGATAGACCAACCACCACCAAGGAAAGACCCAGAACTGGGCATTGGGACCAGGGTAGCATGGCAAACACCAATACACAGGGAAGCCGTGAGGAAGGCACTACAGGAATTGACATGAACACAAAAACCATCAAGAAGTCAATGCCAAAGCTGACAATGAAGAAACGCATTAACGCCAGGCTACTTGAGACCTTCCCAGCCGTTATACCCTTAACGATGACCTCGCCAGGAATACGGCGGATAAGGCTTATCAAACCTGGAAGGAGATTTTAACGACACCGTGATGGCTCAGGTAGTGACAGTAAGCACCGGGGATGCATGGGCAAGTAACGCGCCGTTTAGCATCGCAACCAACTCCGGGCCGCAAGCGCCCACGCTGGTAATAAGTAGGGCATACTACGATGCCTCCGTCGAAGTAGTATCCATCAGGTTCAGGGACAGCGAGGTTAAGTACGTCATCGAGGGCACTGGGAACTTCGCAATATTCGCCGACGAACACGGCATATGGGGCATCGACCTAGAAGTCAAGAGGTGGGTAAACAACCAGGGAGAGGTCATTGACGTGTTCAGGAGAATCAAAGTGGATGTTTATGGTAACACCACTTAACGTAGAAATCCTAAGCAGCCAACCAGGCATAATCGAGGTCGAGGATCACATAACCATTAAATACAGGATAATCAGCGTCAAAGCCGCCAAGGTCGGCGAGGGATACGGAATAACAGCCACCATCGACATAGAGGCCAGATTTAACAAACAGCCACAACAGGTAATCGGCCCATGCAGCGCCAACGCACCATACAGACCCACCCCATTTAGGCTGGTTGAATTAGCCCACGCAGTGGTTAAGGTCGACGGGAGGGTGTTCGAGGTCTATGCCGAACCCATAGCAGTAGCGGTTGCTGACGGCTTCATAACAACCACGGGCGAGCCATGCGTAGCCATACACACGGCAATAGGCTGGACTGCCAAATAACATACTCAACACACGCCATAATCAAGCACAGAACAGACGTGACAAGGTACACCGGGCCAGAAACACTCAACACCATAGCAAGCAAAGCACACGCAATATACGAACACGGCACACCAGACGAAGTACCAGACAGACCTAAAGGCATCGAAATCGAGAGGAGGAGGGCAATCGTCAAGTACAGGTGCAAGACATTAAAAGTCGTAATAGTCAAAACCATCAAATGCCTAACAATAGTCACAGTATTCCCAGACCCAGGGAAAAGACCAGACTAGAACTACGAGAATAATCCACGTCGCACCAAGACACCACCTACACATCGGCGGCGTAAAATATGTCGTAAAAAGCATAGCAGAAAGACTCACCAAAATGGGCCACGAAGTAACAGTACTAACCAAAGAACCACTAGTAGAAGCACCACGGGAAGTACTTAGGGACTTCACACTAAAGAGGTTCAATGCTATATACCTGCAGGGTTGGTTAATTCATAAGAGGCAGGTTTTGGTTTTCTGCGCCGTGCTTAGTGTGGTTGATTTTGTTAGGTGAGGTTTGCGGTGGGTCTTTATGTTTGACGAGGCACAGAGGGCAGGTCAAGAAACTAGTTACTTAAGCCCAGGGAGTTAAGGGCTTTGATGAGTAGTTCCCTGTCCTCGGGGTTGCAGATGATCACTGTGCCCCACACGACCTTGCGGACCTTGATACCGAGCTTGGTGAGCTCGTCCCTGAGGCCCTTAGCTGCCTCCGAGTTGCCTAGGGAAATTAGTAGGCAGGTCTCCGTGTACTCATAGCCCCTACCATTACGGGCCCTGGCCGTGTACACGTGCCACCTCCTGATGCTGTACCTCCTTAGTACGTTAATGACCTCGTCGATGCTGGGCAGTCTCCTCGGCTCGCCGTAAAACCTCTCGTAAAGCCCGAGCATCCTCAGGATTCGCTTCGTGTCCTCGATTGGTACGTAGATCTCGAACTCACCATCACGCCTACTCAGGGTAACGCCGAACCCGGCGGCCCTAAGGTCGTTGAAGATTGCCATGGCCAAGCCCTCGTCACTCGTGGACTTGGCTAGGTACCACCCACGGCCCATGTTGTGCTTCCTAAGGATCAACTCATGACCAAGCACGTTGATGATCGGGTACTTGGCATAGGTGAGGCACGGTGTGGAGTATCTAGCTGCCTCGACCAACTTGGTTACTCGCTCAGTGAGCCCATAGGCAGGCCATGCATTGGCCAAACCAACGATGTCGCCAATCACCAAGGCCTTCACGGGGCACGTCACGTAGTGCTCGCTGTCTCTAGCCGAGGAACCGCCGAAGAAACGACCAGAACAACCATAAACACCGCACAGGAACTCATCCATAAACCTCCTAACAGGCTCATCAACAACAAACGAAAAACCAATATCAAAAGAACCCCTACCAACATGGCCCAAAACCCCGTCACCCGCAAACCAACCAAACAACGAAGCCTTACCCAACAACCCATTAATGGCATAGTAGATAAATCTGACCTGTTTCCTCACCTTGATGCTATCCCAATTATTTAGGGCGTCCTTAAGCCAGTTAATTAGGTAATCAGGTACCTTAGGATTGTTAAGGAGCGCTTGTGCCTTTTCTTTATCTACGATGAACTTGCCTATTTTGTCTCTTAACTTCCCAGTTATTTCTATAATGTGCTTAAATGATATGTTTACTTTGGTCTTACCTTCGCTGACGGTTATGTATATGTAATCCTTAACCCTATCTATATTGAGGTAATTGATTAGGGTTATCAGTAGTGTGGCGGCTAGTCGAGGGTCTGGTGAATTTAGTGCTATGGCATACGTACTACCGAACTTTACGGGGGATACGTCACTGATAAGGAGTCCGGCAAGTATTTGGTCGGCATTATTAATCGTAACGTTAGTCGTGACAAAGGCGTGCAGTGAAAATCCACGTAGGTAATGCATCCTTGTACCTAAAGCGGATTTCTTGGGTTCGACGTTGTTTTCGTTCTTAATCTTATCCCAGTTACTTAGTATTTCCTCTTTGATTTTCGTCAGTGCATTAACTAGTTCTTCAACTGTGACTGTGCCGTTATTACCCAAGTTAAGTGGGTTGTCTTGGAGCATCTCACATCCATATGGTTAAATTATCTTTTTGGTTTATAAGTTACTTTCAGCATTGAGGTAGAATGATGAGTAAAATTTAAATTGAATCATTGTATCATGTCTCTTGGGGATAGGTTACGCCAAGCCACGGCAGCCTTACGAAAGCGGGCAAGGTGAGGAGTCAGACGCCTAGGATTCCGCCTAAGCTAGGAGGAATCTTATTCCTAGGAGGAGGAATAGTCGTAATTATAGGCGTTTGTTGTTTAGGCTTGGTCAGGGTCAGCAGGTTTCGTGATTTGCTTGTTTAAAATCGTTTTCTTCTTCCTTCCTTGTTTTCTTTGTTATTTTATTCGGTTTGGGGCGTAATATATATATATCAGTTGAAATAAGTGAATTATGTATGAGGTCTACAGGCTTTGGTAAGGTGCGTGGGAAGGAGGTTGTTGAGGCTGTGGTTGCAATGTCAATAATGCTGCTTTATGTTTTCGCGGCGCCAGCAGTAGGCATACTTACTGGTGGTATAACTTTGGGGGCGATAGCTGCTGCAGCGACTTTCTCGCTGGTCTTTCAACTGGGATTGCTATCTGGTCGTATTTTGGAACTTGCGCCTACGCAGGATACTTAATATACCACTATGGTTGGAATGCGTTTAATAATCCAGCACCTTGGGTCTGTGGTGCTGTTACTGTAGGAATTGCTTAATGGTGAATTAATGCCTCGATTGGGTCGGTTAAAAATAATTTATCGCTTATTTCTTGGTATCTTGATATTCGTGATCGTATTCCTCTCGCTTATTTATTCAACTCCTTATTTATCTAGCATGAAGTTTCCGCCCATCATAAACTTCATCATAGGTACTACACTTAGTCTCTTGTTTATTGCATACATTGAGCATGAGGTGTATCATAGGGAGTTTAGTTCGGTAAGGGACGCGTTGCTGAGGAGTAGGGCGGTTAATACCATCATGTTATTCTCGGTTTTACTTACTGCTGAGTTATCAACACTAATATTCCTTAGCCTTTATTACTTACGTGGTCTTTCGTTGGGTTTCTTCCTTGGTGTTGTTGCTGCCTATTTCGTGTTGTCGATGTTGGTGAATGATGCCCTGATCTACGTATACGTCAGGGGCTTTGGTTCTCGTGTTGGTAGATACATTGTTGTTCGATTGATAAGTGACGGTAAGTATAATGGTTTTACGATGAGTACGTTATACCATGACTTCATAATTGTCATGCATCCCGAGCGGTACGATGGAGGTGTTGTTGACCTTATTAATGCCCATGAGGGCTGCCATGCCATGTATAAGCATGCCCTGGTTCTCGGTGCCGTCCTGTTCCTTGGGGTTTCGTTGTTGGTTTACTTTGGTGTGCGTGGTTATTCGATGGTTTGGACTGGGGTGCCTCTTTTGGCTGTGTTGCTTCTTGTGTTGGCTAGGTCCCTTGAGTTGCATGCTGATAGGGCTGCCTACGATAGGTTGGGTCCTAGGTCCCTGGATTACTTCAGGATGGTGCTTGGGTCGCTTTTTGGTGTTGATGATGCTAGGAGGGCGCCGATTAGGTCGAGGGTTACGCACCCGGGTAGGAGGGATTTGGTGTTGTTGAGGGGTGATGTGATTGGTGCCTATGCGCCCTGGGAGTTCCCGCTACTTGCGTCCTTGTTTGCTGGTTTCCTCGTGGTTGTCCCTGCGTATGATTTGCCTGGTGCTTATCTTAGGTTGGCGTTGCTTATTTACGTGGGGGTCGTCATTGGTTCATTCTTACTAACCATATTGCTCGGTGTCGTTTTTAGGCCTGTTGTTAGGTTGTTTAGTGGGGACTTGGGTGATGAATCTGTCGTGAATCTCTCCATGATGGGTGCATCGGTATTTACAGCGGTTTTTGCTGCATCTCCCGCCCTATACTTAGTTTATCATGTGTGGCTTTACTCAAATATTACGGCCGCATTAGTTTCGTTTTTGCTTTTGTCGTTGGTTTCTTGGCTTGTCCTGCGTAGTGTTGGTCGTGCCTTTGTGGTTGCCGTTGTCCTCACGGTGGTATTTATTGCCCTGAATTTCCTGCTATATTCAATGCTGTCCCTTGCCCATGCCCTTTATGTGCATGTGTTGTTTAGGGGTGGTTCGTATTAGGGGCGTTTACGCTGTTTTGGGCGGTGAAGCTATTATGTGGGTTGGTGTTGTGGGTGGTGTTTTGCTGGGTTACGTCTTTTCTCATGCGTGTGTTTACATGCCGTGTATGACGTGTCGCCGCTGGGCTTACTCTTAATAATTATTATTAGGAATGCGTCTTTTGCGTTGGTGGTCTTCCTAGTTAGTTATTCGTTGTTCATTGCCTATTTCGTGTTGTTTGTTGAGGGTTTGTATGTTGGGTTCTCCGTGTCCTTCACTGTGAGGAGTCTCATGGCCTTAATACTCCTGCTTCCACACGGAGTTATTGAGTTACTCGGTTACTCGTTGTTTGCGTTGGCTGGTGTTAAGTACCACAGCGGTGACGTGGGTTATTTGAGGCTTCTCGTCCTTGGGATTGCCGCGATTGTGGTTGCTGCGTTCGTAGAGGCCTTCATATCGCCGTCAGTAGCAAGGTATCTGTTCGGTAGGGCTCTATGCGGTGTCGTTATTTAGCCTTGGTGCTTTGTTGTTTTAGTTTTGGTGAGTGATTATGTCGTGTGATTAGCCCGTAAAGGTTTGTGGTGTTGTTTTGTAGGTGGTGCAGTGGCTTAGTGCGCACTGTGTGTAGATGATTGTGTTGTTGCCTGTGTAGTCCATGTATAGGCTTGGTCCTAGGTCCCCGCTTATCTCTGACCACGTGAACCTTGTGGTCCTGGTTATTACCTCGCCGTTAACTGCATTAACTATTATTATTACCTCGGGTAGCATACGTAACCACTCGCCGTATAGGTTAGTGCGAAGGGGCTTGCCAGGATTAGGAAGTAATTGCCCAGTAGGTGTATTGCGCCGGCGCTGAAGGAGTGAATCTCCACGGCATAGCCCGGCGCGCACCAGGGTGGTTTGTAGCTCCATATGGCCTTCCTCACGAGTACCGTGCCGTTTGGGACCACCGTGTCCATGATGAGCGTGTTATTGCTCATCATTAGTATTATGGCTTTGTCTCCGTAGGTTGTTACCGAGGTTAGGTAGCCCGTTATTGGTATTGACCAGGTCTCGTTGGTCACTATGTTCGTGCCACATATGCGAGATCCGCATAGATAGATCACGGTGTTGTTTATCATGCCGTAAACCCTGGCGATGCTTGGTATTGACGTAATGAATGCGCTCCTTAACGTCTCGCCGTTTGTTCTGTTTAGTAGGTATATGTGTATTGCCTTGTTGCATGGTATGGTCATTAGTACGTACTTAGTGCCTTCGTTGATTCCCACATTTCCCGTGGTGTTGTATGGGCCGCATATTTTGGTCAGTGTTTGGTTCCAGACTAAAGTGACGTATGGTGGTGAGTTGCTTAGTTTGTAGTGAATCACGGTCATGTTGTTGGTTGATGGTGGGAATATCAGTACGTACATGTGGTCATTAAGTGCGTTGACTATGACGCTATAGTATGGTGTGGTGGTGATTATTGTGGAGTTTATTATATCGCCAGTTAATACGTTTATCATGGTCGCATTCACGATCGTTGATAATACGAAACGTTTAATCGAGTTGGAGTAGTAGTTGTATTGATTATATGTTATGAGGAATAGATCATTATTAACCAGGGAGAAGGCGATTAATGGCTGTCCAAGGTTATCTACGTTTACCGTCCATAATACCTTACCATTGATCGTATTGACGCCCTTAATGGTTATCCTAGTAATTAATACGTGGAGTGATGGTAGTACGTACTCCCTATATAGGATTGCCTCATTATTTCTCACGGCGACTAACTGGTATGGGCCTATACTCAGTGTTCCCGTGTATGGGAGTGGGCTGCCGAGTATGTACGTGTACGTTAGATAGCCGTCGAGTATTGCCAGTGCTATTATGGCGATTAGTAGTGCATTACGGGTTAATCGCCTACCCATTAGTAATTACCCTTCTGATGTAGTTTCCTATAAAGTATTGCTAATGCAATTAGTAATGCAGTTGTTGTGAGTGCTGGGTATGGCGTATCGTTTATTGTGTAATACCACCATTCGTTGGTTATGGCCTTGGGTGTTGTTAAGTAGTACGTGTATTGGTGGGTGAATGTGCGTGAGTTTAGGGCGTTGTTTACTGAGTATATTACGTAGTCGTTACTTACGTAGTTAATGTCTAGCGCCTGCCAGAGGTTGTTGAATGAGTATGGGTATGCGTTTAGGTACGCGATCCAGGCGGACTTTGTGACGCTTACTACCACGTGGCCGTTGTTTGGGTTTAGGATGATTATTGATTGGGGCATGCAGCCGAATCCGCCACCGCTTATGTACCAGGTTCCCTCGGGTAGTATGATTACTAATGCGTAGTCACCAATTGGGTATGACTCAGCCGTGAACGTGTACCTGAGCCCTATTGAGCATAGTGTTAGTGGTGCTGTGTATGTCCATAGTTCCCTGCGGAATAGTAGTGTGCCATTGCCTGTGATGCCGTAGGCCCATATTGTGTATCCCGTGGTTGTTAGTACCAGGGCCTCGTCCTCACTAATTGTTACTGATGCTACGTCGCCAATTATTGGTAGCGCCCAGGTTCTATTGTTAATGAGGTTTAACCCGCAAATCCTGCCTCCGCACTGGTAAATCAGGGTGTTTCCGGCGATGCCGTATACGTTCGAACTTACGTTAGCCCTTAGCATTAACTTACCATTGCTTGCATTTAACACGTATGTTAATGGTTTATCGCTGCACGATAATGTTATTAAGACGTAATTACTGAACCTCTTAATCCCAGTCACGACGATTGAGAATGATATGCAGGAGTTAATGACTTCGGTGCGCCAAACCTCAACACCATATGGTTCCTTGCCCAACAACCTGAGGTCAATTATCGTGGTGTTTACCGGCTTTAATGACTTGCTTATTAATGGTATTATCACCACGTAGACATTGTTGCCTATGGCATTTGCGGCCATGTAATACTTGGCAGATGACACCGCCACTAGCACTGTATGGTTGATGATTCTTCCTGTGAGTGCGTTGATCACGGTTAGGTTAGCCACGAATGGTTCCTCCTGACCGCCGTATATACCTCCATAGAGGCTATACGTCATGATGAGTAGTTCATCGTTTATTCGTGTAAAGCGTGCAAGGGTGATGAGGCCTGGTATGTAAATAGTTGCCTTCCAAATACGCCTGCCGTTGGTTGTATTTACCCCCTCAAGGCCTAGTGGAATTAGCGATGTTTTGTAGAGCACTGTCACGTCTTTATTCACGTTGGCTATGCCGTAATCCCCGTAATAGCCGAGTACCCTTACATAGGGTAGTGGTGGTGCCAGTAGGTATGTGTATATTGAGTAGCGTCGATGATTATTAACGCTGCGATAACTATTAGTATTAGTGACTTGGTGTTGATTTGCGTGGTCATTTTAGTTAATTCCTTTTATGTTTATTACTCCTTTTAAGTGTGGTGTTGGTTATTGGTTTGATGGTTGGGTGTGGTGGGTATTGCCAGGGGGTTTTGGGTGTTGTTAGGGATGTTATTACTAATTATTATAAGGATTTTATTTACTTTGCCGTGCTCTTTGGTTCCTTGGTTCGTGGTGTGTTTGGTCCTCGTTCATAATTATTCCCAGGTCTCCCTGGATGTCCTCCGTAGTGTACTGTCTAGGGGTCTCTATAGGGATTTGCTTTGGATTGCCGTTGGGCTTTATGATTATGTCGTTGGTAATGGCGTTGATGCTTGAGTGGCTTGTCTTTGTGGCTCTTGGGTTGCATGGGTTAAATAGCCCTTAGGTGAGTTGCTCTTTGTAATGCCTAGTAGGCTTGGTGTTGGTGTTGATGTTGGGGATTTGGTTGGTAGGGTTAGGGAGGGTGGTGCTTACTTTGGTGTTGAGGAGCTTGGTGGTTTTCCAATAATGTTTAGGGATCGTGGGCGTGAGGTTGAGGTTCTCCTTAGGGAATTGGGTGGTGTTGGTGTTGTGTATGGCCCACTGGGTTGTGGTAAGTCGACATTCCTTAGGAATTTCCTTAGGGCGCTCGGTAGTGTTAGGGATGATGTTGTGGCTATTTACGTGAACCTCGAGGAGAGGGCACTGGCCGATTCGTTGAGGGCCTACGCAATTAACCTGGGGGGTGGTGTCATGAGTGCCTGACCAGGGCGTTTAATAATGATATCATGCCGATACTGAGTGGTACCGAGCCTGGGTTGCTGGTTGGTATTGGTAGGTTCTTTTATGACCTGGTTAATGAGTTGAGGGTTGGGAGGGAGTTGAGGGATAGGTACGTCGTGCTTGCGTTTGATGAGCTTGATAAGCGTTTTAGGACTATGCTTGGTGTTGATTGGGATGTGCAGGTTAGTTATGGTGTTATTGAGGGTGAGGTGTTGGCTTATGCGGGCGCTATTGAGGAGCATTCAAGCGTTATCTACGATAATGTCCGTGGGCTTACTGTGCTCTTTGGGTTTAGTGATAGGGCTGCCGTCGACATCGTTAAGAGGAACGGGCCGAAGGGCGGACTCAGTAGCTTCCTGCTTTGGTACTTGCCCAGGGAGGAGTTCGTGGGTTTGGTCAATGATGTGGTGGGTAGGGTGCCGATGCCTAGGCCTGTTGATCCTGTGGTTCTTTGGGAGTTGTTGGGTGGTAATGTTAGGGAGTTGGCGGTGCTTGTGCTTAAGTATGGGTGGAATGTCAATGGTTGGTTGTCTGGTACGGTGATTAGGAGGGTTAGGGACGTGATCATTCATGAGGCTACGGTTAGGGGTGTTGGCGTTGATTCATTACTGGGTAAGGTGGCTGATCCTGACCCGTTGAGTGCGTACCTGAATCTTGGTGGTGATTACCTGCTTCGTATGAATGTTTTAATTGATATTTACGGTACCACACTGTCGGAGCTGCCCAGGGAGCCCTGGGTTGGTGGTGACTATGCGTATCAATTACCTGCCTATTACTGGGTCTTGAGGGCCATGGTTAATCGGTCCAGGATCGACGTGGACCCTGGTGACGTGATTAACGAGGTCGTGAGGGGTGCCGGGTGATGCGTGGCGTTTAGTCATGCTTCCTCTGGTGTTTCGTACCACCTGACTCTTTCGCCGATTGCTGCCCTCATTTTCCACTTCATGCTCTTTGGTGCCTTGTTCATGGCTTCCCTGATCCTGTTTAGGTTGTTGGTGACCTTTTCCTTGACCTTTCCTGGCAGGTCTATTGTGTTTAGGTAGTTCATTGTCCTCTCTATGTTCACGGTAGTCGTCTTGTAGAGTCCCCAGTCGTCTGACGTTAACTCCACTATCCTGCCTAGGTCTATGGTGTTCATGTCGTCCTTATCCCCAAGCTCGAATTTGTAGAGCATGGCCACTATGTCCTTTAGGTCCTTCTCGTTGATTTCCCAGATTTGGAGCTTGGTCATTAGTAGGTCGCTTGGTGGTATTGTTGGGCTGAATTTCTCGAGCCTGTCCTTGAGCTCGATTACGTGGCTCTCCCTGAAGATGTCCAGGAAGACATCGATCCTCGTGTTTGCTTGAGTATCGAAGAACCTAAGCCTCTCGGCACCGTGGAGTGCGTTGAACCTTACATCGGCCTTTAGGCCGAGTCCCTCGAAGATCCTCGATATCCTTCCTGAGTCCTTCCTATGGGCTGCCACGTCAATGTCCTTGGGCTCGCGTGAGAGTGTTGGGGCCTCGGCGTACACGTCGCGTACCAGGTAGGCTATTGCCACGCCACCGAGTAGTCTGCATGTTACCTTATTGTTGTCGCAGGCGTTGACGAGCAATAAACCTCTCTTGACTTTATCCTCAATAACGCCCTGTGACATTGCATCCCTACTGAATCGTTGATTTATAAAATTTTTATTTCCCCGAAATACCAGCAGTGCGGTTCCTGCTATCGTTATGTTTTACAAAGAAACCATGAGAATTATGAAATATATACTATATTTATGCGGTAGAAGCTTTATTAAGCCGGGGGTATTTATTCATGAATTGGGAGGTTAGGGTGGAGGGTGACGATCAGTCATCTAGTTACGAATCAATAGTGAGCACGGTATATGACGAATTGGCCCCTGTCTATGAAAGGGTTTTCCTCAAGTTCTCCCAGTATTATAGGCATGTGTATAATGAGTTGTATGAGGTCTTTAAGGACTATTTTGATGGGTTTAAAATACATAGTAAGGTTCTCGATTTGGGCAGTGGTACTGGTGTTTGGACGATGCTCCTCAGGAGGCGTGGGTATCACGTGGTTAGTCTCGACATTTCCCGCGCATCGCTTGCTAAGTGCGTTAGGTCGAGGAGGTGTAGTGATCCTGTTCAGGGTGATGCGGTTAGGTTGCCGTTTAAGGATGGTTACTTCGATGCGGTTGTTGCCTATGGCAGTGTTTTTAATCATATAGTGAAGTCTGAGGAGGCGTTTAGGGAGGTTTCCAGGGTTTTGGGGAGTGGTGGTTATTTATTGTTTGATGTTGATAACCTGGTCTGTCCTGACATGGCTTATGAGGCGTTACTCGGCGCTGTGTCTGTGAGGGGTTTCCTCAGGGGGTTGATTAGTGGTAGGGGGCACGTGGGTTATTGGTATAATCAAGGTAGTGAGGCTGTCCCGCTTAGGTTCTTCACAATTAGGGAAATATTGGGTATGTTGAGTAGTTATGGATTTGAGGTTGTGGATCTTAGGGGTATTCACGTGTTGTCGAATATAATCCCATCCAGGATTCACCAATGGGGTGGTGGTAAGATTGCGAGGATGGCGTCGTTATTGTACGTGTTCGATGATGTGTTGGGCAGGCATATACCGTTTAAGTACGTAGCCACCACATTCCTAATCATTAGTAGGAAGTTGAATTAACACCTACCATACTGGACCTCCCAACCACACCACCTTAGTTAATAATGCATGTGAATAGCTTCAGTTTGAAATAATAATAAGGTATGTAATCAATCATGCAGGTAGGAATGTTGGGTTCTTATCGGTTGCGGGCTTTATCGATTCGTCACTCAGTACGGCCCTTATGTGCTTTGGCAGTATGAACATAGCCCTGTGCATGTCGCCTCGTAGAACCTAAGCCCACCGCCTATCCTCTCCCTAATCCTGCTATTAACCTCGTCAGGCGTTAAAGCCGTTGGGTCGTACCTCTTGGACCCGATCACGAAGCCCCAGGTACTATCAAAGGAGTGCATGTATACCTGGTAGGCCCTGGTTATTGGGAATACTGAGGCAATGGTTCTGTAAATCGTTGCGAATGTCCTGAGGGAGTATGATGTTGATGTTGCCTGGGTCACCATTATACCATCATCACTAAGCCTATCCCTAACAATGCTGTAGAACTCAACAGTGTACAGTAGGTATGATGGACCGCCCTCGAGTGGGTCGGTCAGGTCTAGTATTATTACGTCGTACTTATCCCTCGACTCCTCAAGGAACTTCCTACCATCCTGAAGCACGAGCCTAAGCCTTGGGTTGTTGAATGCGCCCTGGCTCATTTCAGGGAGGTACTCCTTAACGAGCCTAATCACCTCATCATCAATATCAACCATCACCACCTCCTCAACACTCTTATGCCTAAGCACCTCCCTAGCCGTTGCACCCTCACCACCGCCTAGGATCAACACCCTCCTCGGGTTTGGGTGCGTGATCATTGCTGGGTGAACCAGTGATTCGTGGTAAACAAACTCATCATACAACGAGCTCTGTATCTTGCCATCGAGCACCAACGCCTTACCCAAGTCCTCAAACTCGACAATGGCGACACGCTGGTACTTAGTAACGCCACTGTAAAGAACCCTCCTAATACCCCTAACGTGGTAACTAAATGGCGTATTAAACTCGATGAACCACGTACCCTCCTTACTCATCCTTTCAAGCTCATCACGTGAGTAGAGCCCCTCGACTTTTAAGCATTATTTAACGACACGGCGCTAATTGCGCTGGTAGGTATTTAAACCTGGGGCACTACAAGTTCACTTGGGGTGCCCCAAGTAATGCTATTCGACATAAGGCCAAAGACGAGGAGGGAGGAGTTGTATGATTTCGATAGGGAGCTTGAGGAGCTCACTAAGGGCATTAAGCTTAACCCATTGACCATCGTGATAGGCATTAGGAGGTCCGGGAAAACGTCACTATTAAGGGTCGCCCTGAACGAAATTGGCTATCCCTACATTTACGTGGATCCCAGGTTCTCAGAGGCACCCACGTATAGGGACTTCGCATACATTCTCAGGGATTCGCTCGAGGACTTCCTGGGTAGGTATGGTGATTTACGTGAGAGGATTATTAAGTTCCTGAGAAGTGTTAGGGGTGTTTCGATAAGTACGCCGGGCTTCTCGGTGGAGGTTAGTTGGAGAGGTAGTGAGAGGTTGGAGCTTGGAGAGTTGTTGGTGGCGTTGAATAGTCTGGGCGGGATCTCGGTAAGCCCATTGTCATAGCAGTTGATGAGGCCCAGGAACTATCCAAAATAACCTGGATATCCTTTACGAGAATATTCGCCTTCGCATACGATAATCTAAGGAACCTTAGGATAGTCCTGACTGGGTCTGAAGTCGGTGTTTTATTCAAATTCCTGGGACTGGAGAACCCGGATTCACCGCTCTATGGGAGGTACGTGCATGTGGTTAGGGCCAGGAGGTTGACTAGGGAGGAGTCCGTGGACTTCCTCGAGAGGGGCTTCTCCGAGCTTGGGATTAGGGTTCCGAGGAGTATTATCGAGACTGCCGTGGAGGAGTTGGACGGGGTTATTGGTTGGTTAACGCTCTTTGGTTACACGTGCTACCTAAACCCAAATGCCTGTACGGAGAATATTGATAAGGTCCTTGAGCAGGCGGTTAGGATTGGTAGGGAGGAGCTTGAGAGGTTCCTATCCATGAGCAGGAGTAGTAGGTATAGGTCGTTGTTGAGGATACTGACCACGGAGAGGAGGTGGAGTGAGATAAAGAGGATGCTTGAGATGGATGAGGGTAGGACCATAAATGATAGAACACTCTATGAACACCTAAGGAGGTTGATTGAACTCTCCATAGTTGAGAAGAGGGATGATACGTACGTCATATCCGACCCAGTATTACGAAGAGCTGCAATGCTCCTATGAACTAAGTCATTCAACATTGATTCATGAATATAGTAAAGCTAATTTGGTGCGGGGGGTGGGATTTGAACCCACGCAGGCCTTCGCCAGCGGATGTCTTATCTCGCGATCTTAAGTCCGCCCCCTTTGACCAGGCTCGGGCACCCCCGCAGGATTAATTATTTTTCACGGTCTTTTAACTTTTTCGTTTCGATCCTCACTGCTTTTTACTGCGTTTTCGTGGATATTCTCATTTATTTATTTCCATATGTTCTTGTTCAAGTATAGTTTGTCAAGGGATTAGGCAAAAATGCATTTTTATAAAGGTATAAATTTTCGAGGCTTCATACCTGCTTGGCTATGAATAAGGTTGTGGACGTTAACAAGGCATTGGACGTTATTAAGGATGGCGATGTCATCGCAGTTTCTGGATTCAACATGGCCACAACCCCTGAGTACCTACTGCTCAAGCTCTATGAGAGATATAGGGATACGGGTCACCCACGTAATTTATTCATAGTCACTGACTCATTACCTGCCGCTAGGGAACGCGCACTCGACTTAATCGCCGAGCGTATGATTAAGGATAATGATTTCGACTTTATCAGGGGCTTCATGATTACATTCTTTGGTGTCGCCCCGTCACTGCAGAGGCTTGTTATTGAGAATAGGGTTGAGGCCTACTCATTCCCAATCGGTGTTGCGACTAGGTGGTTTAGGGGTGTGGCTTCAGGAACACCGGCAATCACAAAGGTGGGCCTTGGGACGTTCCTTGACCCTAGGCAGGACGGTATTTACATGAATGAGTTGGCGAGGGAGAGGAGGACTTGTAGGGTTGAGTTGGTCAGTATTGGTGGCGAGGAGTACCTGCTCTATGACTGCCCAAAGCCGCGTGTCGGCTTTATCAGGGGTAGTACGGCTGATGAGTTTGGAAACCTGACAATGACTGATGAGGCAATTTACGGGTCTGTATTGGCAATAACCCAGGCCGTTAAGGCTCAGCCGAACCCCGGCATTGTGATTGCCAGGTGCTTTACGTGAGTAGGTTTGTTAATCCTAGGGACGTCCATGTGCCGGGTCCACTAATTGATTACGTGGTAACCTCACCACCTGAGCACCACACGCAATCAGCTAGTATTGACTATGACCCTAGTGTCTGCGGTCGCGTAGTACTGAGTAATGCATGCCTGCCCAATGATGATAAGCCCGGCTTTGAGTATGTGATTGCTAGGAGGGTTGTACTTGAATTCGCGAGGCTCATAGAGAGGTTGGGTAGCCAATAGCCGTGAACCTCGCATCGGGATACCCGCCCTGGCCGCTAGGATAATAAGGAGTGAGGGAGTTGAGGATTACATAGTTACGACCGTCGAGTCGGGTCCTTGGGGTGGTATTGCACTTAGCGATGACGATTTTGGTGTTGCAATATCACCAAAGGCTATAGTGCCAATGCCTGATCAATTCATAATGTATGAGGGTGGCGCAATAGATGCAGCATCACTTGGCTTCATGCAGATTGGGCCTAGTGGTGATGTTAACCCAAGCTTCCTGCCTGAAAGGGTTACGGGGCCAGGCGGATTCCCAGTAATCGCTCATGGGTCACCGAGGCTTTACTTCGCAGGAGCTTTTACGGCAGGTAAGAGGGACATTGCGGTGATTAATGGTAAACTCGCCATAATTAGGGATGGGCCAATAATTAAGTTCGTGAGGAAGCCCTACAAGGTTGGCTTCAATGCGGAGCTCGGCCTTAAGATGGGTAAGGAGGTTCTCTACATAACTGAGAGGGCCGTGTTTAGGTTAACGAGTGAAGGCCTTGTCTTTGAGGAATACGCACCTGGAGTTGACATTGAGAAGGACATATTGGCTAAGATGGAGTTTAAGCCAGTAATTTCAAGGCATCTACAGCCGATGGATGATGTAGTGTTTAGGGATGGGCCTATGGGTTTGCTTGGTATTGTTGAGAAGGCTGTTAGGCGTTGATTGTGGCGTAGCCCATTATCCTTGGTTTCCTGGGCTTGGCGTTCACATTTATTATCAATGCCCTGCCATTGACGACCGGTAGCTCCCTGGTTAGGACAATGTAATTGTCCTCGATTTTGCCCATGACCTTGATGCCATTGAAAATCACGTGGACCTCCCTGGCATCATCACTCCACTTAAACCTTGTGAACCCATTGATTGAGCCCGTGAATTTGGTTCCTGGCTTAACAAGGGTTTGGATGCCCTCGATGTCCTCAAGCCTAACATTCCTAAGTGCAAGCCCAACCTTGTGCCTGGCATTACCGAGTCCTGGTCCTCATCAAGGACTTGAATACTCCTGACCTCAACCTCCAGGTTCATTGGGTAGGCAATGAACTTATCATGCACGGAGACCTGGGTCAATGCGTAACCGAGAACCACCACGCCGACTCCCCTGACATTAAACGCCCTGTCAACATAGACAAGGCCCCTATCGCTGACGTCCACGTCAAACTCCCTAAACTCATCAACGAACTTCGAAATACCCAACTCGCCGAAGTACTTCCTAAACGTGTTGGCATCATCGGCAAGCACTATGCCGGGTATCCCAGCGGCCTCGAGCATTAACGCCTTCTCGCCGTCAAGCCAGGTAACTTCATTATTGACCTTGAAGTAGAATGAGCTCGATATTGATATGGCTATAGCCTCGTCAAGCACACTATTTGAGTCTGGGATTAATATGCTGCGAACTAGCTCACCAATCTTCCTGTAGTAAACTCGCTCCTCACCCCTGTCCTTCTTGCCAAGCATTGATGCTATTTTTAGGGCTTCCTGTTCATTAGTTGATAATACGGTCACAATGCTTCCACGTAGCACGGTGGCTGATGGCTTAATACTGCTTTTAAATCTATCGTATTAATTAGGTAAAATTGTCATGGGGGCAGGATGCTAATGATGTCGCTGGCTATCTCGGTAAGCCCAAGCTCCTCGACCGTTTTCCTCCTCGGGTAGCCAGTGCTTGGGTCCCAACCAAGGGTTTCCCAGTACTGCTCCCTCATCCTCTCCACATCCTCCTCGGTCAACTTAACACCTGCCAATGGTCCCTCTGGGAATGGTTCGAGAACTCTCTTAGGTAGTTTCCAGTCCTTCTTTGGGTTTATGCCTTCCCTAACATTGAATAATTGCCTAAGCGTGTGGATCCTATGACCAACCTTGAGCAGCTCCTGCTGTGTGTACTTCATGCCCGTTACGGCGTAGATCAGGTCTATGTACGGCAGGGTCCTATAGATGACCTGCGAGGCGAATTGGCAGAAGCCTATGGAGTTCTCCACCTGCGTCGTCATGGCTATTATGGCTGCCTTACGACCCTTATCACCATAGTCATACTTAGGCGATGCCCCAAGGTCCATGCCTATGTCGAAGGGCGTCCAAAGTCTCTTACCGCCCTCACCCCACCAGTGGACGCCACCTGCGGTGTGTCTACCAGGCGTTGGGTCTGCCGTGTATGTAATGGCGAGGCCAGGCAGGAACTGCGGGTGGTGCGCAGGTAATTCCTGACCGCCAACGTGCATTGCGTACTGCTCGGTGCCCCTGCCAATTATCTCGGCGGCCTTCTTAACTCCCTGGCCGAGCACCTTACCAATGCCCTCTGCCTTACCGATTAACTCAACGAGCTTAACAACAGCGTCTGGGTCGCCCCACTTCAGCGGGAATCCTACGTCCTTCTCTGTGAGTATTCCCTTCTCATAGAGTTCAAAGGCGAAGCCAACCGCATTGGCTGTGGATATTGTGTCCAACCCATATAAATTACATAACTCACCTGCGTATACGACGGAGTCCTGATCCGCATTTAATAGGGCTGGCCCGAAGAGTGAGGCGGTCTCATACTCAAGCCTATGCCCTATGTCAACGAGGCCATACCTGGTGTTTCTCCTAATCCAGGCGCCGCAGGACACTGGGCAGCTGGCGCAGCCGTAGGGCTTGACGTTGTCCTTAATAACCGTGTTTGTGCCGAACTTCTCCAGGTTCTTTGTGCCGTAGTCCCTAACGCCGATACCAGCCCAATTCTTAATTGGTGTGTCGCCGGAGAGTACGCTCGTGTCTAGCGTGGATATTGTCCCGTACTTATGCCAAATCTCGTAGGCCCTAGCCTCGTTGTCCTCAGGGCATCGAGCATCTCCTTAATCTTCTGCCTGAGTAGGTCCCTGTCATGTATCTCGGGTTTCTTATCGCCAACGGCTACTATTGCTTTCAACTTTTTACTACCCATGACAGCGCCAAGTCCGGACCTACCATAGGCCCTACCGTACTCATTAATGATCGCCGCAATCAACTGAAGTCTCTCGCCAGCCGGTCCAATACTGACAACCTGGGCACCTTATACCTACGCCTTAACTCATCCTCGGTCTCCCTCGTGGTCTTACCCCATAGGTCTGTGGCGCTCTCGATGTGTATGTCACCATTATCAATGAGTATGTAGACAGGCTTCTCGCAACGCCGGTGACGAATATGGCGTCTAAGCCAGCCTCCAACAACTTGGGCCCAAACCTACCACCCGCATTACTATCACCCCAACCGCCAGTCAGTGGTGACTTGCCCACGGCCATGGACCTACCAGTCATTGGAATACCACTGGCGTTTAATAGACCCGATATTATGCCAAGGATGTTGTCAGGGCCAGTGGATCAGCCTTAGGCTTTATATGCGTATAGAGGAACCAGACGCCGAGACCATAACCGCCAAGGAAGTTTCTATAAACCTCATCTGGGACCTGTATTTTCCTGATTTCACCTGTTGAGAGGTTGACGAAGCCTATAACTCCATTAACACCCTTAATTGTCACAGTAGGAGCATTGGTTATGCATTCTTTAAAGTTAAACCCGGAGGTTTATAGACATTAAGACGTGGTTACGTTATACTAAGGAGTATTGGTAATCCTCTGCACGCCCTCACTCTTGTGTAATTGCTCAAATAGGTATGATGACACCCACAGCATTGCGCCGGCGATCATGTAACTACCGCCAATACCCACCGCACTCGCCAGGTAACCCGACGCTAGCGACCCCGTCAAATACGCAGAGCCGGTAATGAAGTTATACGCGCCAAGGCCCCTACCCTCCTCACCCTTACCAAGTCTCTCAAAGACCATAACGCTTGATGCGGTGTAGAACGTCGAGAAGGCAATGCCTGCGGCCAGTGGGTATAGCGTTAACCCGGTAATAATCATGGCCTCGGGAGTTATTGATGATAAGCCGATCAGGAAGTAAGACAATCCCCTCAGCACTAATGTGCGTGATGAGGCCCTAGCATTGCCGCCGAGTACCCTTATCATGCGTGGGGTTATCATGAAGCCGATTATTTGAACACCCATGCCCACGGATATTATGGTCATGACCCAGGTCCTCGATAAACCACCAACCCTCAGGCCATAGGGGTAGAGCGTGTTGAATATACCTGATGATACGTAGAAGATGATGAGTGCTGAGTAAAGGGTGACTAACTCACCGACATTAGTACCAACACCACGGGCTCGCTTACCGATCAGTCTCTTAACCGTTGTTGAGCCATTGCCGTTGGTTACCCGTGGAATAGAGAATAAGGACCAGGCAAAGGAGATTATTGGCAGTAAGCCCATAATGAATAATATGTGCTCAGTGCTCATGAAGCTGGATAATACGGCGGCTGAGACATCGCCTATTAAGTAACCTAGTGAGCTGGCGAAGTTAAGTACCGAGTATGACTCGTTCAAGTCATGCTTATCGGAGGACTTGACGAGTATGAAGCTTGTGGAGACACCGATGGCGGATGAGAATAGGGAAGCGGCGGCGTAGTAAAGGACTATCTGCGGTATGCCGGGTGCGTATGACAATGCCAGGATGAAGAGTGCCGTTCCGAGGAAGCCCAGGGAAAGGACTTCCCTGCTTCCATACCTATCGAGGAGGAATCCCCACAGTAATGGGGCGATTATGCCGACTGCTGAACCGGCGCCAATGGCGTAGCTAACATCCACGGCGCTACCCCTTAGCGAGGCAATCTCAAGAGTAATTAAGGTACTTAGGGGACCAATGGCGACACTATATGGAAGTAACGACAATACCCACCTATTGCTCCGCTTATCAATGATGCCCATACCGCAACCAAACTAATAAGGAGTCCATTTAAAACATACTACACGAGAACAATTAAAAATGGAGAAGAAGACTCATCGAACCTTTTGATCATTCATGCGTGGCACTATGCCCTACTAAATCGTTATTGGGCCCTCCCTACTGAACCTATTCTCATTAACGAGCCTTACATGCTCCTCAACACGCCTGTTAAAATCGTGCGGCCTCTCAATGTAGATTGCATGGCCAGTGTTGTTAAAGATTATGTACCTGGACAACCTAATACCATTAAATAATTCCTCACTACCTTTAATGGAGACCAGCCTATCCGCGTTGCCGTGCATTATCGTTGTTGGTACATTAATACTACCCAGCTTATCGACGTAATTCGTCACCAGTATAACGGATAACTGACCAAGGTATGCATGTAGTGGCATCCTCAGGTTGTACCTAAGCCTTACGAAGTTCTCGAAGGCGTCTGGGTTCCTCTTAACCCACTGCTCACTAAATGCCAGCTCTATCTGTGACTTGAAGAAGCCGTAATCATCATATTGATTCTTAAGTAGTGATAGGAATTCAGTGCCTATGCTCGCGGATATTATGGGCCTGGGCATTGTTGATACGAGTATTAATGACTTAACTAAGTCTCCGTACTTAAGCACGAAGCCCTGGGTTATCATACCACCCATTGAGAAGCCGAGAAGGTGGAAGCTCCTCAGGTTTAGTGCACTAACAACGCTGTATACGTCATCAATTATTCTATCCATGGAGTAGGAGTTGGTGGGCTTATCGGATAAGCCGACACCCCTATTATCAATTAGCACGAGCCTAAACCTGTATGCCAGCTCCCACTGGAAGTGCCAGGTGGTTAGGTCCCAGCTGAAGCCCTGTATCAATACGAGCGGTTCACCACTACCGACAACCTCATAGTAAATCCTAGTGCCGTCCCTAGACACTGCAAATGGCATTGTTAAGTAGTAATTAACTGGTTAATTAGCGTACTTTTGATAGTGACTATATAACACTATATATTGGTTTATTATCAATTGGTCATACGCATTAACAATTAGGAAGTACGCGTATTATGGGACATGCGCACCCTTACTCACACTCTCTTCATACACGTACCTACCGCCCCTCATGTATGATAGCACGGCTCCTATGAGAACGAAGGCTATGGATATGTATAGTGAGAACCTGAGCCCTATCATGAATGGTGGGCCTAGAACGCTTGGCAGGAATGTATTGCTATCAAGTAGCTTCACCACGTTTGTCGGTAGGTTATTAATTGCGGAGCTCGGAAGTACTGATGCGGGGTCCATTCCGAGGAATGTCGCGAAGAGTAGGCTTGATGCTGGTATATTGGCTAGGGCGTTGGCTACGTCGGTCGGTAGTCCGTAGCTTAGGGCGATATCGTGAATCCTAATCGGCACGTATTGGGAGAATACGCTCATGGCTATTGTGAAGAACATAGCCATACTTATCGTGGAACCAACATTACTCAAGGTCTGCCTCATGCCATTACCGGCCCCTCTGTCTCTCGGTGGTAATGCATTCATGATTGATGTCGTGTTTGGTGAGGCGAATAGTCCATTACCAATGCCGTTGAGGAATAGTATTGACTCAAACTCAACCAGGTTGAAGTTATAGGGTAGGAGTGTGAGTAGGTAGAGTGATACGGCTATTATGGCCATGCCCACGGTCGCAACAATCCTAGCGCCATACCTATCAGTGAGTGAGCCGCCTATTGGCGCCATTATCACGGTACCCACGAGCATCGGTAGCATGTATATGCCCGCCCAAAACGGTGTCTCCGTGTAGCTAAAGCCATGGAGTGGCAGGTATATGCCCTGAAGCCATATTGTTATTAGGAACATTATCGCACCCCTTGCGAGTGATGATAGGAAGAGGGCCATTACACCATATGTGAAGGGCCTAACCCTAAACAGCGACAACTTAAACAAAGGCTCCTCCTGCCTAAGCTCAATCGGTATGAATGCGATGATTAATGCCGTACCGGCTACGAAGGAGGCAATAACCAATGGGTTTGTCCAACCCATTTCCGAGCCTCCATAGGGCATTAGGGCGTAGGTGAAGCCTAGGGTTATTAGGACGAGGCCGAGGGCCAGCGTTAGGTTACCCCAATAATCAATCTTCACCCTCACGCTCCCCCTATCAACCCTCCTCAACTTGAATATGGACCACAGGGCGCCAGCCACTGCGAAGGGCACATTAACTAGGAAGAGTAAGTGCCAGTCGTAGTTCGAGAGTAGACCGCCCAGTATTATTCCGAGGAAGGAGCCGATTATGAATGAGGCTTGGTTAAGGCCGAGTGCCCTGCCCCTCTCGCCTGGTGGGAAGGCGTCGGTAAGTAATGCCGTACTATTAACCATGATGAAACCACCACCAATTGCCTGAATAACCCTAAACACTATCAGGAGCAATGCGCCAAAATTGCCCGAATTGCTCGGTATTAGTGATAGCAGTACTGAGGCTATTGCAAATATTATGAATCCGAGGGTGTAGAGCCTGGTCCTGCCGTACAGGTCAGAGATCCTACCAAAGGTAACGAGGACGCTGGCGAGCACGATGCTATAGCCCATGAGAACCCAAAGCAGGTAATCAAACTCTCCAGGTAGGAATGGGTTAACATTCAATCCCCTAAATATAGTGGGTAATGAGATTAGGACTATATACATGTTGATTGAGGACATGATCACTCCAAGCGTCGTATTAGTCAGCACAACCCACTTATACTCCATTAACGATCAAAACCGTTATCAAAACCAAGTCATATTTAAAACTAACGCAAATCAAAATGAAATGACTCGTTGCTTACCTCCTCTTCTCAGCCATGTACTTAACGGTATACAGTAATGTTAGGGCAATTATGTAAAATACAAATGTCGTTAAATAGACCAATATGAAATTACCTGTTAAACCCTCAAAATAACCAAATATTGTTGGTCCTGTAAAGGAACCAACATTACCAACCCAATCTATGAGGGTTATCACCGTGGCTGAAGCCGCCCCGGTGAATAATTGAGTTATAAGCGCCCAGAATGCTTATGCCCATCATCGTACCTATTATTATGAGGGATAACCCAATAGCAAGTATTAACACGTTGGTGGGGAATAAATAGGTCATTAATGCCCCAATAAGGGAAATAATTACGCCGACCCCAACATGATTAAATCTCTCACCAGTCTTATCCGAGTGCCTGCCCCAAACCACCATTACCACGAGTACGACAAACCAAACACCACCCAGGATCCACCCAATGTAGTAAAGACCAAGCTTACTGGCTAGGTATAGGATCGTGGGCATCCAAACAAAAATACCGGCGAAATTAAGGGCTGCGAAGAAGTAATATATGGCGAGGGTAATCGTCCTCCAATCCCTCACAGCCCTACCTATACTATACCCTCCTGTAACCATCTCAATGCTTTTACGTTCCTCCAACAACCTATTCAAGAACGCCCTCTTTTCATCATCACTTAACCACTTAGCATCGTTGGGCCTCTCCGTTAGGTAGAAGAAGGCTAGTAGCCCAAGGATTATCGTGGGTACCCCAAGGGCTATGAACATGAACCTCCAACCGTAAAACTCAACGAGCCACCCCTGTATTGGAGACCCAATAATGCCTGAGATTGGTATACCAAGCAGATAAAGCGACATGGCTAATGCCTCTGCTCCCTTGGGAACACGTGGAGATAAAATACGTAATACTTGGGGCAAATGGACCCTCGAAGAAACCAACCAAGTACCTAATCACTAGGAGCTCCACCGCATTCTGGACATAACCAGTCAGCGTTGCGAAAACTCCAAACCCAACTATCCATACTGGTAATAATAACTTAACACCACGTTTCTGGGTTAGGTACGTCCCGGGTATAGAGAATGTTAAGTAACCAAAGAAGAAAATACCCGCAGCTAACCCAGCAATAAACGGCGTTGATCTCAGGGAAGTCTCCATGTCAGGTATTGCAAACGTGAAACTAGCCTTATCAAAATTATAAAGTATTAATGCAATAAGCAAAAGGGAATCAGCTAACCCACGCCTTTCTCACAGCACGGTTAATTACTTCCTTATCACTAGATTCCGGTACCATTAAATTTATTATCCTTTATTGATCCAAATCTAAGGATAACCCTAACTAAGTAAATATAGTATACCTAAAAAAATATATAGATTATATTTTATCATAATATCATAAATCACGTGGGGCATCATCATAGGGGACATTATTAGGTATTTGTTAACGGTCATTTGTTATTTATCCTATATAACTATTTTAATTTACATAATGAAAGATTATCGACCATTACGTTAATTATTATTTTATTTATATGCATGGGAATATTACATAGTTTATTTATGAGATATAAGGAAAAGTTATTTACATTGCTTAATTCATAATATTAAATTGAGAATGGCTATGGATGCATCTAAATTATTAGGAGGTTCCGTGCCTTTACGAATTCAGAAAATGAAGGAGAGAATACTCTCAAGCCCTATTATGCCTGACCTTGAGAGGGCTAAGTGGGTTACGAAGGTGTATAAGGAGACTGAGGGTAAGCCGATAGGCCCTGCTATGCGTGCCGCTCTCGCTATTCAGGAGACCTTTCGTAATTACCCGATTTGGATTGATGAGGATGAGGTGCTTGTTGGGCATATATCCTCAAAGAAGGGGGTCTTGGGCCAGCCTGTTTATGTTGAGATGTCTATTTATTTGAATGAAATCCTCATACCATATTACTTCTATAGGAGTGAGGAGAAGTTGAAGGAAGCGTTTCCTGAGGGTATTGGTAGCTTATCACCTGAGGCATTGAAATGGTATACTAGGATACCTGAGGAGGAGTACAAATTACTTAAGGAGGAGATTGTGCCCTATTGGAAGGATAGGACGATAGCGCCCTGATGCGTAAGGAGTGGGAGAAGGCTGGATTGCTCGGGGAGCCATTGAAGGAGAAGAGGGAGACCTTCCTCGCGGCTATGCAGACAACGTATGACCTACTTGCGCCTGTTGTTCCTATGCAGGGGCATACAATAATTGGCCTTAAGAAGGTGCTTCAATTAGGTTTCAATGGAATTATAGAGCAGGCAAGAAGGCAGTTGGAGAAGTTCAAGAGGGATTTCGAGGAAGGCAGGATTAGTAAGGAAGCATATGAAAAGGCTGAGGACTTTCTAAGGGCTGTTGAGGTCTCTGCACAGGCAGTTATTGAATTTGCGGAGCGTTATGCCAAGTTAGCTGAGGAGATGGCGAGCAAGGCTGATGGTGAGAGGAGAAAGGTTCTACTTGAGATAGCCGAGAGGATGAGGCGCGTCCCTGCCAATCCACCGCGTAATTTCATTGAGGCATTACAGGCAGTATGGTTCACCCAAGTGGCTATTGCAATAGCTCATGCCGGTAATCAATTGATCATAGGCCCTGGTAGTTGATCAATTACTCTACCCATACTACAAGCAAGACATTGAGACTGGGCGTCTCACTCCTGACCAAGCCCTTGAACTCATAATGGAGTACTTATGCAAACTGGCGACATTCCTTGACGCCGGTCCGAACGTGGTTACGATTGGGGGTGTTGATAGGAATGGTGAGGATGCGGTAAATGACGTTAGTTACTTGTTCCTCGAGGCCTTTAAGAGGTTGAAGGGTTGTGGACGTGATGGACTGGCAGTTAGGATACACCCGGAGAAGACGCGAGGGAATTCGTCCTTAAGGCTGCCGAGGTCCTGAGGACTACGGCTGGACTGGCGTTCTACAATGATAAGACCATAATTAAGGATTTAATGGCTGATGGCTATTCGCTGGAGGATGCCAGGGATTACGCGGTGGTTGGTTGTGTTGAGCTTACTGGCGCAGGTAATAGTATTGGGTATACCTCGGGACAGGCCGTTAGGTTACCCCAGGTACTTGAGGCCACGTTATTTGGTGGGCGTTTAAGCGCTGCTGATTGGAGATTCGTGGGTGTGCCAACACCTTCAGCGACTGAGTTTAAATCCTTTGAGGATGTGAAGAGGGCATTTGTTGAGCAGTTGTCCTACGCAATAGACCTCATGATAAGGAGGACGGAGCTAAAGGATAAGGTAATTGTGGAGAACTACCCGCTGCCACTGTTTAGTGCGACTATTGAGGGGTGTATAGAGTCTGGTAAGGACGTTACCTGGGAGGTGCGCGTTATAACCATGCCACAGTAAGCGCGCAGGCATTAGCACGGTAGCCAACTCCCTCGCCGCAATTAAGTGGGCTGTCTTCGATAATAAGTTATTGACTATGGAGCAATTACTGGAACTTCTAAAGAGTAATTTCGAGGGTGCCGAGGAGATTAGGCAGATGTTGTGGAGGAAGGCTCCGAAGTACGGTAATGACGACCCATACGTTGATGAGATTGCCCAGTGGGTTGCGGATGTCATGGTTCAGGAGGGCAGGAAGAGGAAGTTCTGGATGGGAGGTACGTGGAGGGTTCTCTTCGTATCTGTATCAGGTTCACAGCTCTTTGAGGGTAAGTACCTAGGCGCCACGCCTGATGGGAGGAAGGCAGGTGAGCCCGTCTCTAACGGCATTGCGCCTGTTGAGGGTACGCAGATGAATGGTCTCACGGCGGTCTTAAGGTCAGCAGCCGTATAGGCATACCCACGGTGAGTAGCGGTACATCACTAACGCTAAACATTAACCCAGCGAATATCAAGGATGAGGAGGGTCTCGAAAAATTCGCATCATTGATACTCGCCTACTTCATGCTTGGCGGTAGGCATGTGCAATTTAACCCAATAAGCAAGGAAATACTTCTAGATGCCCAGAAGCACCCAGAGAAGTACCCAGACCTAGTTGTTAAGGTCACGGGCTACTCCTGGCGCTTCATAGACCTACCCAAGAAGCTACAGGACGAAATAATCGCCAGGCTTGAGTATGAAGTGACGTAGGCTATGTCGAGTAATGAATCATTTAAAAATGATGATGAGGTTACCGGTCTCGTCTTTAACATTGAACGTGAAGCCATACATGATGGGCCAGGCATAAGGACTGTAGTATTCCTAAAGGGTTGTCCACTTCATTGCCCCTGGTGCCAGAATCCCGAGGCATAAAGCCACACCCGGAGTTAATATGGTATGAGAATAGGTGCATTTTCGAGTTGAAATGCGTCGAGATTTGCCCACAGAAGGCATTAACCTACATACCCATGCCCAACAGGAGGATAATCATAAACAGGGCAAGGTGTGACCTATGCGGTAAATGCGTTGAGGTATGTCCTACTGGAGCACTTGATGTTGTTGGTAAACGCTATACCGTGAAGGAGGTTGTGGATATAATCATGAGGGACAAGGTGTTTTACGATGTGTCCGGTGGGGGTGTAACGATTAGTGGTGGTGAGCCTACGATGCAACCTAGATTCGTCATTGCCCTACTGAGGAGGTTGAGGGAGCTGGGCATACACACGGCGATTGAAACGGCATTACCATTTCCCTGGGAACACACAAAACCGGTTATTGATTTGGTGGATCTCGTAATATTGGACATAAAGATAATGGATCCAGAGAAGCACCTTAAGTACGTTGGCGTTCCTCTGGAGAGGGTTTTAACTAATGCAATCAACATATCAAGGTTGGGTAAGCCTATATGGGTTCACATACCAATAATACCTGGCTATACCGACTATGAAGAGAACATAAGGCGCATTGCCGAATTCATAAGAGATAACTTACCAACGGCGGAGAGATATGAACTACTGGCATTTAATAAGTACTGCAGCATTAAATATGAACGCCTAGGTATTGATTGGCCCCTTAAAAATGCCGATTTAATACCTGAGGATAAAATGGAGAGATTAACGAGCATAGCTAAGTCAATCCTAAATAATGGCCGCGTCCTCGTAACCTGGAGGGGAATAGCCAAGAAGAAGGAGACCTAGTGCTTTGTGTGTCTTTTAAATATATAGTTATTATATAGATTTATTTGTGCAGTATATGTAATTATGTATTTCTTAAATAATATAATACTTAAAATAACTTTACAGAAAGTTTAATTGATGATAAAGGAGGCTCCTAAAAAGACAATAAATAATGAGCAAACTACCTATACTTATCCACGCCCAATTTACCTAGTCGGTGTTGAGCCTGTCCAGCCATTATTTAAGGTGCCATTCATGACGCCCCTTGATAAGGTCCTGGAGCTCCTACCCAAAACGACCACAATACTCCTGAGTGATGGTTCGAAAAGGACCGTTAACTTGCATTGGGAACCCCTATATCACTACTTCCCATACTCATTTGGTGATCATGTATTTATAGGAACATTTGACCTGCCAGGTGATGTTCGTCAGCTTGATCCTCCAATACCACAGAGGGTAGTCACTATAGTGAGGGTTGATTATGGACCTGGATGGTTTGGTAAGCCCATGAGCCTACAGTGGGAGGGCTTTAATCAACCTGGAACGTACAGGAAGAGTCAATTGTTGTTAATGGTGTTAAGCGTACATTTTATTATTATGTACCGAGTACTTACGACCCGAGTAAACCCATACCATTGGTGTTTGATTTACATGGAGGCTGGAGTAGTGGCTTGGCTCAGTGTTGGTACGAGATCCGATAGGTATGCCGAGAAGTACTACTTCATTAGTGTTGCACCGAATCTATTTGAGACGCTGCGGCTTGAGGATGATGAAGCCTTTATTGATGCCATAATAGATTGGATGAGAGCGCATTATAACATTGATACTGGGCGAGTCTATGCCTGGGGTGTATCGGGAGGTGGGGTGTTGTCCACGTACTTGCTATATGACATGCCCGATAAAATAGCTGGCGTTGGGATAGTGAGCGCGACAATTCCGCAGGAATACTTAAGGCGAATTTCCCCAGGGATTGAACCATTAAATGCACGTTTAAGGCAGGGAAAATACCCACCAAAGCCTAGGACAGTCGTGATGATTGCAGGTACCAGGGAATCAATAACTGGACCGCCTTGGCAGGACTTCGCGTCAGAAATGGTAGAGAGTGCAAAACTCCTTGCGCAGCATTATGGGTGTGGTTCGGGACCCGAGACCACGTACTTCCCTCCAACGCACTTAGACCTTGATGAATTACCCTACTGGGTATCTCGACGAGACGCACTAACAATAGCGACGAATTACCCAACTAGCGTTACTAAGTATGAATGGCGCAGGTGTGCTGGGAATACGAGGTAATAGCCTATGTAGTACATAATGGAGGCATACATGGCCAGGAGGGATGCAGTACGCATCAATGGGTACCGTGGGCTATGTCACATACGTAATCGATGCAGCAGATGTATTATGGCAACACTTAAGCAAACATAGTCTAACGGAGCAATAAAAGTTACCTATAGTAGTGCTCACGCAAAAACATTTATTTCTTACCGCGCAGCAAATATAATCAATGTCTATTAGCCTTGGAAACCCTGGTGGTGTAGCTCAGGGATTAAACTATCCCATGACCGTGCCTACAGGCTGGTGCCATGCCTGTCCAGGTTAGTATTGATAGTGAGTTTGGCAATGTATTGATAATACTAAGCAATAAGTCGCCAGTTAGGTCTGAGGAGGGTTTGGCGTTCGTGACCGTGGGCGTCGATGATGAGGGCAGGATAGTGTACATAAGTATTGAGCCCGAGGATAGGGAATTGGCGAGGTTCATAGGTAGTGTTAGGGCGTGAGTGACCCTGGATGTATGATTATGTTGATTTGGACTTCGAGATAATCTCGATGAAGCCCATGGTGATTAAGGCCGTGGCCGATGATGAGGAGTTGACAATAACCGCATTACCGGTTGTGCTCAAGGTCCTTAAATACGGGAACAACTACTCAATATGGGTTAACGTATTAGTCTCAACGAAGACGAACAAGCCAAGACCAGGCCCGCAATGCAGTCCAGTCGTCATAACGAGCAGGCCGGCTAAAGCTGGGAAGATAGAGATAGTTAGTGATGGCGCTTTAAGGCTTAGGTTAAGTGATGGTAGTGAGAAGGAAATAGTGATAAAGCCCACGAACTATCCCTATACCCAGACTACCGCGATCAATTTGGCGCCCCATGTGTAATACTAAACTGGGCCGTTTTCTGGTGATTATGTGCTATGTGAATTAACGTTTCATGCGGAGCAAAGACTGCGTTTGAGAGTAAGTGAGCTCAGGTCAAGCGGGGTTTGCGATGATGACTTTGAGCAGGAAATATTGAAGGCGATAGAGCGCGCCTGTAATGGTGAGTATACGAAGGTTCGCCATAATCAGTCCAACCAATACGTCCTATGTATGTAATTAAGTAAGTGTGTAAATGTCACGGTAATAATAATCTACGTACGTGTCAGGTATGACAGTGAAGCGGTTAGGGTAATCACTATAATACCTACAACTAAGGATAAAACCATTAGGCATTACTGCGTTGATCCGTATTCATAATGCCAAAATAATTATGTATGTAAGTTCTAAGTTTAATGTTCAATGATTTAATGATTATAGCCTTTCAGCGTCCATTGTTAGGTCGAGCGAGCGAGCGCTATGCGTTATGTAGCCGCTGGATATTACGTCGACACCCGTCCTTGCATACTCAATGACGTTGCCCGGTGTTATGCCGCCGCTGGCCTCGAGTATTACCTTGCCCTTCAATTCCTCCACTATTGGCACTATGTCGCTGGGCTTCATGTTATCGAGGAGTATTGCGTCGGCCCCAGCCCTGTATGCCCTAATTGCGTCCTCGTAGGTCGATACCTCAACCTCCACCTTCCTCATGAAGCTAGTCCTCTCCTTAACCATCCTAATGAGTTTCTCGAGATCCCCATAAATCGCTATGTGATTATCCTTAATGAGACTGCGTCGGCCAAGTTAAACCTATGCGGATCCCCACCTCCAACCTCGATGGCGTACTTCTCAAAGACCCTGAACCCAGGCGTTGTCTTCCTAGTGCCCGCGATCCTGACTGTCGGGTTGACACTCCTCGCCAGCCTAACCATGGTATTCGTCGCCGTGGCGATTCCCGAGAGCCGTGATAGGAAGTTCAGCGTTAATCGTTCAACGGTCAATAGCCTACCTGCATCACCAACAACCTCGAGTATCACGTCGCCCCTATGTATGGCTTCACCATCGCGCTTATGGACGGTAACGTCGAAACCCAGGTATTTAAGGAATGGAACGATAAACCTGAGCCCCGCGATAATGCCCTCATCCCTCGACTTAACAATGCCCCTGGCCCTAATTCCCTCCAGGAACTTGCTGGTAACGTCCTCCGGATACGCATCCTCCTCCAGATAATTGAGGAGCCTGCCTATGTATAATTCCTCGATCATTTAATCACCCTGAAATAAATCCTTCTACGCCAATTATCGTCCTTACCTGGGTAATCAACCCTATAATGAACTCCCCTGGATTCAGTCCTCAATAGCGCGGCATAGGATGCTAGATACGATACTAAAGCCGCGTTAGACTCCCTAGTCCATTGGGCGGTGTTTACTGAGCGTAAATCTCCACGGCCTTCCTAAGCCCAGCCTCACTCCTCAGGATTCCCAGGTACTCCCAATTAATCCTCCTAATCTCGTCAATACTTAGTGATGGCCCCTCATCTCTCAGCCCTACTTGCACCATAATGCCATCATCGAGCCTCGGACCCTCCCAGGGCTCGTCCAGGTACCTCGGCAGGTTCAATCCCATTACTAAGCCTCAAGCAGTGAGTTACTGGCGAGCCTATTTGCGCCGTGCAGCCCCGTGTCAGCCACCTCGCCGATTGCGTAAAGCCTCCTTATACTCGTCTCACTCCTAACATTAACCCTAACCCCGCCAATGGTGAAGTGAGCCCCTGGGTAAATGGGCACCCTATCCGCCTTACTTAATCCATGCCTTCTCAGGAAGTCATTAACGCCAGGGAACTTCCCCTCAAAATCATCAATACCGCTCAGGTCCATGTATACCCTATGCCCGCTCATCAATTCCATGTAGATTGCCCTGGACAGCACGTCTCTCGGAGCCAACTCGCCCCTCTCGTGGTACTTAAAGGCGAATCTCTCGCCTTGCTCATTGATTATCTTGGCGCCCTCACCCCTCAGCGTCTCGGTTAGGAGCATTGTCTCATCGCCAAGCGTGGTTATTGTTGGGTGGAATTGAATGAATTCCACATCCGAAACCACAGCCCCAGCCCTGAAGGCTATGGCGATGCCATCGCCGGTGTTTGTGGGTGGGTTTGAGGTGTACTGCCATAGGTATGCGTAACCACCGGTGGCGAGGACCACGTAATCAACATTGCTGATCGAGCCCCTATCCCTGGTGATTAAGCCCCTGACCTCACTATCCTTGACGTATAGCGCCAGTAATTCATCCTCAACAATATTTATGCCGAGCTTAGGGCCCTCCTGAGTAGGAATTCCGTCAATGCCCTGCCAGTCTCATCGGCTTATGATGAACCCTCCTCCTGGAATGACCACCCTCAAGCCTTAAGTCACCATCAAACTCAAAGCCCCACCTAGTCAATTCCTCAATAACCGCAGGACCCTCACTCGTGAAATATCTAACGGCCTCCTCATCACATAACCCATCACCGACCATAATCGTGTCCTGCGCATGGAGTTGCGGCGTATCGTCAGACGAGGTCGCTGCTGCAACGCCTCCCTTAGATATGTAGCTTGAGCCTCCACGTAACTCCTTCGTTATGACCGTGACCTCGCGGCCAGACTCCCTAAGCGATATTGCCGCTGACAGGCCCGCAATGCCGTCACCAACCACGTAGATCATGCCATCACCCCTCGAGCAACCTTCTCGTCCTTTCGAATGCGTCCTTAATCGCGTCCGCAATTGACCTGGGTATCTCAACCCTATGAACCAGGTCCCTAAGGGACCTGCGCACCTTCTCGAGCGTTACCATCGCCATGAATGGACACCTGGCGTAGGGCCCAGTGGTGAGTGGGTGGAAGACCTTGTTGGGGACCTTAAGCCTAAGTGCGTTCAGCATCCCAATCTCCGTACCAACAACAAACTCTACCGATGAATCCCTACTCGCGTAATCGATCATTTGATTTGTTGAACCCACGAAATCAGCCAACTGGAGAACCTCAAATGGCGACTCTGGGTGGATCATGACCCTGGCATTGGGGTGTAGCCTCCTGGCTTCCCTAACCATGTCGGTGGTGTAGTTGCCATGCACGATGCACCTACCATTTGGTGGAACCTTGATTATCTTCTTACCCGTCATGCGGGCTACGTAGTCGGCGAGATTACTGTCCGGGCCAAATATGACCACGTCACTCTTCAATTTCTTAACAACCTTAACCGCGGTGGATGAGGTGACTATGTAGTCGGCCAGTGCCTTAACATTGGCATTGCTATTGACGTAAAGTACCACGGGAACGCCTGGGTACTCCTCCCTAACGCGCCTCAGTGTTTCGGCATCGAGGGCGTCGGCGATTGTGCAACCTGCATTGGGCTCTGGCGCCAGGACGACCCTGTCGTAGTTGAGGGCCTTGGCCTGCTCAGCCATGAACCTAACCCCAGCGAATACGATTACCTCGGCATTGGTCTCCATGGCCCTGAGCGCCAGGTCGTATGAGTCCCCAACGAAGTCGGCAACAACCTGTATGTCGTAGTCCATGTAGTTATGGGCTAGTATCACTGCGTTCCTCTCACGCTTTAGGGCTAGGATCTCATTAACCAGGTCTTTACTGCCCATTAATTATTGCCATGATCCTCACCATGAGATATTCTCTACCCGGCAAATAAGTAATGGCGAGTATAGGGCTGAATCTCGATGCTCAGGGCAAGAAGTGCCAGGGCAAGTGCCACGGAACCTAGATTAGTTAAGGTAGAGATGGGATTGGGAATTGCCGATCCTAAGGGAATTATGAAGAGTGCTCCAGGGTTTCAGGGCATTCCATGCCATGGGTATTACGTCTATGCGTGAGGGGGCCCTATGCTATTTCCTGGGATATTTAATGATGTGATAGTTTATGTGATTTGAGAAAACCAGCCTCAGGTAATAACCTGGACAATTGCTTTCCTAGTACTTACCCACCTCATGAATGCGAATAGCACCAGTAGGCCTATGATCGCGAATCCAGCCGCTGCTGTTAGGTCGCCAATCATCCTGAGCCATATCAAGTCCTGGGCAAGGGGTAATTGCCAGAAGGGTGTTAGTCCTGGGAACAATGGCTCTAGGGACTTTATGTACCAGAAGCCGTACTTCAACTCGTACATGTACTGCAGAAAGCCCAGCGGCAGCAGTGTTATTAGGGCCTGTAGGTAGAAGCCAACCGTGTAAAGCGTGGCGCCAATCCTAACGAACCTTAGGTATGAATCCCTCACGGCACCTGTTAGGTAAAGCATCACGACCCACAGCAATATGGTTGGCAGCCCAAAGGCCAGTGGGAAGGCTACGTGGGCGTGGGCCATGGTGGCTTGGGAATCGTGTAGGTAGTAATTCAGGATTGGCGCATTTAGTACACCGCCTCCGAAGGCTGCCGCGCCAATGCCACCGCCAACGCCGGCTAGCACTGTCACGTATAGTAGGGTTTTCTGGAACTCGGTCTTCACGCCACCCCTCCACCACAGTAGTAATGCGTATATTATCGCGAAGCCCAGCGTTATGACCTCGAGAATAGATACTATGGAGCCAATGTAAAGCCAGATGACTGGCTGACCACCCCAGTAGTAGTGGTGCCCGGTACCGATTAATCCGGTGGCTATGTCTAGAATGGCGTCGAACCCCACGATGGCCGTAGCGAGCCTAACCGGTGCTAGGCCTGCAATGACGAGCAGTATGGCGATTATTGAGACGATGATGGCGGGCCAGAAGGACTCAACGAATGCGTGAATAGTTATCCACCTGAAGTACTCATCAACGGTGAAGTTGGTCCAGGGGTGGATGACTGGTAGGGCGCCGAGCACAATCCCAAAGGCATTACCGGCAATGCTAATGCCGAGCACCCTACTGAGTGACTGTAGTGGTGATGGTGGAGCACGGTAGAATAGGTAGGCGAGGTAGAACAGTAGTGCGGCTAGTAGCAGTAGGTAGATAGTTCCTTGGGTGACCACGTCCCTACCCTGACCACCAAACATGAACCACAGCTGAACAGTACCGCCTGAGTATGGGATTATCTGTAGGTAGTTAAGCCATATACCCAACAACGTGGCTATGGACACGATGATTGCACCAGCCATAATACCCAAAGTCTGCCTCCTGGATAATTGAACGCCGAGGTACGGCAGGGCGAATAGCGAGAATATGACCCAGGTATCTGCAATCCACAGGATGGCCAGTGTGTAGTGCAGGGCTCTGGCCGCGTTGAATGGCAGGATGTTCAGTAGGTTAAGCCCATAGAGTGTTGGGCTTGCGTATAGGTGCATTAAGTACGTGCCCAGTAATCCCTGGATCGCCGCACCAATAACCACAATGGGTATCCCCCACAGGGCGATCCTCTGTACGTCGTTGGGCATGGGTAGCTGTATCGGCGTTACTGGGTCATTCCAATACCTAATCAGTGTCAGCACTATGTAGGAGCCTACCGCAAAGACCCCTATCATGAAGGCATAGATCATCAGGTCCGAGGCGAAGTATATATTGGATGTTGGCCTCGTTATCCCCGGTATGTATGGGTAACCATGTGTATACCCCAGTAGGCTATTAGGGCTGTCCAGGTCCAGTAGGCCGTTAGGTCCGTTATCACCGTGGTATTGGTTATGTAGTGCGGCAGGAACCTATTTTCCTCGGACTCGGGACCTAGGTAGTTTGCGTAGTAGTTGATTGCGTACTGCGTGGCGTTGTATAGGATTGGGTTTACAATCATCACATTATCCGTCCTATTATAAGTAACCTTTAGGTATGGCAGGATGAGTTGGGTCTCATTTGCGTCGCCTGGTATGAATGGGTCTATGCCGAGGGTTGATGCTATGTATTTCTCCCAAAGCGTTATTGTGTATGAGGTGAAGTCGATGCCGAAGTAGCCTCCAAAGCCGAGTACTGAGCCATAATCCATAAGTCCATACTTTTGAAATAGGTATTTACCCTGTATGATCTGCTCCTTGGTGAAGAGTACCTTACCGTTGGTCGTCACTATCTCATTGGGTATTGGCGGTAGGTGGGTGAACGTGTATATGGAGCGCCTGCCCAAACCACGTAAGCGATTATCGCCGCGATGGCGACAGCCTTAGGCCACCCACTCCTGGAGTTACTACCCATGGCACCCACCAATGTAATTATCGGTTTAATGGGTCATAAATACCATAAACCTAATACGTTAGCCTACCTGGGCAAGCCTTACACACCCTGCCTTTACCTAAAAGATTAGGTTTAAGGTATTTATTAATGTCAAGCGCTGGAATTCTAACTTATGATAAAGGTTAAGCGGATCTATGAGCCGGTTGAGGGGGATGATGGTGTTAGGATACTCGTGGATAGGCTATGGCTAGGGGCGTTAGTAAGGATAAGGTCGACATGTGGCTTAGGGATGTGGCACCCAGTGATGAGTTGAGGAGGTGGTTTAACCATGACCCGGCGAAGTGGGATGAGTTTAAGAGGAGGTATTTCGAGGAATTGAAGAACAACCCCAAGGTGCAGGTGCTACTGCAATTAATCAAGAAGGGCAGTAACATAACCCTACTCTACGCAGCCAAGTCACCCTATAACAATGCGGTCGCATTGAGGGAGTACCTGGAGAAATTATTAACTAGCGGTGGGGATTAGTATCGCATGCGTAAGGCGCCTTTTGAGGTCACGATACTCGTGGAGAACCACCCATGCGATGTCATGAGGGTTATTTCGAGCAGTGGGATGAGGGCTCATGTCGAGAATGTTAGGCTTAGGGAGCAGAGTACGGACCATATCGTGCTTTTTGACGGGGAGGTCAGTAGGGATGATGTGCAGAGGCTTAGGCAGGTTGCTGTGAAGGTGCTGAAGATATCCAGTAATAGGGTTTGGGTTAGGACAAACGGCTGCGCGGTGTGCAGGGTCCTCTACACCTCCGATGTCGTTGTCGAGAACATGAAGGTTGTGGGCAACAACGCCATACTCTACACGATGCTCGTGCCCAATAGCACATCACTAAGGGAACTCCTGTCCAACCTGGTGAAGAGTGGTGTTAAGGTTACGGTACTGAACATATCCGAGGTAACTGACGCAGTGTTGACGGATAGGCAGATAGAAATACTGAAGCTCGCCTACAAGCTTGGTTACTTCGACGATGATAGGAAAATAACCCTAACACAACTAGCTGAGAAGCTGGGCGTTTCAACACCAACACTTGATGAAGTATTACGTAAGGCGCTCAGGAAGGTCGTGAAGTACTACCTGGACAAGCACGGATAGGTTCCCCGGCATGCACGGCTTATTAAACGCCATAATTACTTCATCCTCTTGTCATCATCCCTAACCACCTAGTATTTTCCACAGAGGCGATAAAATGTCTCATCACAAACCACAGCCGAGGCTTATCAAACCTAAGCCTAACCTCCGCATTAGCGATTTTTGAGATTGCCGATTAAGGAGGGGGTAGAATGATATGTAAAGTTGGTGATACTTAACGATCATGAATTACCGAGGGATAACATGATCATCAGCCGAAGTAAGGCTTGCCATTGAGGATTTAGTTAATGGACGCATGTATTGATAATGCTTATGTCATGAGACCATATAATCACCAATGGATGTATTTCTTAATTTAGAAATCTTTTGCAAAATAATTGGTAAGTATTGAAAGATATATTGGTAGCGGGGCCCGGATTTGAACCGGGGACTTCCCGACCCGACTGGGTTCTCGGGGTTATGAGCCCCGCAGGCTACCAGGCTACCCTACCCCGCTGTGGTCATTATTCCTACGTGCTTTTTAAGTCTTTCTTCACCGTATGGTTAGTTAGGTAGCTATCTCCGCTGCCTGTGTTGTTGGGTAATGCTTAATTGTATGTTATTTAATTATTGGGTCATAATATGTGGTGTTGATAGTACGTTGTTAGATAGCGTGACTGTGGTCGTTCCGACCTTGAATGAAGTTGAAGGCATTGGGCTCGTTCTTGATGAGTTGCTTGGGATTGGTGTGCCTAGGGAGAGGATTCTCGTTGTTGATGGTGGTAGTACTGATGGTACTGTGGATGTTGTTAGGAGGTATGGTGTTAGGGTGGTTAGGCAGGAGGGTAGGGGTAAGGCTGACGCCATTTGGACTGCGCTTAAGCATGTTAACACGCCCTACATGCTTGTCATGGATGGGGACTATTCATACCCTGCCAAGTACGTGCCGGTTCTCATCGAGGAGATAACCTCCACGGGCGCTGATGAGGTCATTGGCATTAGGGTTCCGCAGCCGGGTAGTCAGGGCTTTGTTTATAGGCTTGGGAATAGGCTACTTACCTGGGCCTTCAACCTACTATTCAGTACGAGGCTTCACGATGTACTCAGTGGCATGTACATTATAAGGACTGAGTCCCTTAGGGATGCCGTAATGGAGGTTGGGGACTTCAGTATTGAGGCCCAGATAGTCGCCCACATGGTTAGTACTGGGAAGACGGTTAGGGAGGTTCCCATCGAGTATAGGCCCAGGGTTGGTAGGAAGAAGCTTAGCGTCTTTGATGGAGCTAAGATATTCATGGACATGGCGATACTAACCACTAGGTATAACCCAATGCTCATCCTATTCCTACTGGGTTCGCTACTCCTCATTCCAGGGCTGGCACTTGGCGCTACGTTGGTTATTGGTACATATTCTACGGCATTAAGTACTACCTGAAGGGCCTAATCGCCATAATGCTCACACTCATTGGACTTCAATTCCTAGGTATGGCGGCCATGTCCATATACATGAAGAGGATGGAGTACAGGCTCAGGAAGGCCATTGAGGAATTACGTAAGGATTGACCGAGGTGACCGAGAACGAGGGTTTTAATAACCGGCGGCGCGGGCTTCATAGGGCACAACCTAGCCATAAACCTAGCCGAGAAGGCTTCGACGTAGTTACCCTGGACAGCTTGAGAGGTCCACGGAATTCGCAGTAAATAGGCTCAAGCGGTATGGAATACACATCGTCAAGGGTACGCTAAGACGCTCAATGACTGTGAAGGCTTCGACGTGATGATCCACGCGGCAGCATACGTAAGCGTTCCCGAGTCAATGAGTAAACCGCTTGATTACCTGGAGAATAATGTGATCAGCACAGCAAGGATTGCCCATGAATGTGGTAAGGTTGGCGCGGGGCTAATCTACCTGAGTTCGGCGGCCGTCTACGGGAACCCAGTGAAGCTACCAATACCCGAGGACCACCCAATAAACCCACAGTCACCCTATGGGTTGAGTAAGTACCTGGGTGAGCTCGTGATTAGGCACTTCGGCGAGGTGTATGGACTGAGGTACGTAATACTAAGGCTATTCAACGTCTACGGACCTGGGCAAAACCCTGCCTACGCCGGCGTCATAGCAAGCTTCATTGAGAGGGCTCTGAGGAATGAGCCGTTGGTTATTTACGGTGATGGTGAGCAGACGAGGGACTTCATATACGTGGGTGACGTGGCGGAGATCGTACTAAGGATAATCGAGGGAGGACTATTCGACAACAACACCTATAACGTAGGGACTGGGAGGCCGACGACTATAAATGAGTTGGCGAGGATAGTAATGGAGGTCCTTGGCAAGAAGAATCTCAAGGTGATTCACGAGAGGGAGAGACCTGGGGACGTAAGGCATAGTTATGCTTATGTGGGTAGGTTGAGGTCGAGGATTATCATGAACCCAACACCGCTAGATGTAGGCCTGAGGAAGACGTTGAATGAGATAATCGCATGAAGCATTCGGCAGGGCTGTATGGGTTACTTCTGTTGTTGCTGCTGTTGCTTAATCAGCTTCGGGTATATGAACACGACCTTAGCGATCATGGCGTAGAACCTTAATTTCCATGCGTAGTCAATTAGGTCCTTCCTATTTGTTTCCGTGCCCTCCTTCTCGATGAGGTCGGCTATCTGGTTCATCTCCTCGATGTCGGCCATCGTGTAGTCGTTTGGGTCCTTGTCGAGGAGTTGCTTAAGCCTCTCATAAACCTCCCACGTGTAGTACTTAGTCTTGGGGATGGGGAGTATCGTCCTAACCAAGCTCCTCAAGGTCATTGCCTCAGTCTGCGTGAGTAAATTCTTCATCTCGAGCATCGTTATGAGAACCTCGGAGAACTGGACAAACACATTCTCAAGCCTACCGACCCTCTCTTCCAATTTCTCAAGCCTATTCTCAATCGCGTTAAATCTTATCTCGATCTCAGTGAATTTCTTGCCGAGCCAGTAGGCTAGGCTGGCTGTTGATGTGGCTACGCTCACGACCACTGCGATTATCGTTGCAACATCAACCAAGGCAATTCCCTAAGTAATTACCTTATTGCTAGGGTATAAATACCTAGTGCCGTTGTGGATTCACGCCATAAATAATGTCCCATCAGTATGGGTGCTGTTTATGAATTATTAATGGAAAAAGGTTCTTAAGTGCTTTTGTACCTAAGTTCTTTAGTGACTAACATAGGTAAAAGGGAGAATAAGGATGTTGAGGTTATCAAGGTCGAGTTACCTAGAGATCTAGCCGAGAAGTTCCGTAAATACGTTGCTGAGAGGTATGGGCTTAGGAGGGGTGCCCTATCGAGGGCTATTGCCGACTTAATAGCCAGGGAACTTGCCCTTTATAGCGAGGGTAAAGGTGGTGTAGATGCGATTGTTGGACTTGGACTCCAATCTGATTACCAATGGGATGGTGAAGACATCATTGAGGCATTGAGGAGGAGGGCCCATGTACCTGGTTGATGCGAATGTATTTCTCGAGGTGCTTTATAAGAGGGATAAATGGGTTGAAAGTTATGAATTCCTAAATAGGGTTAAGGAGGGCGCCATTAGAGCGTATACCCTTCACTTCACGATACATGCGGTCTCAGCAATACTTGGCAAGCCAGACCTTGTGAGTAAGTTCCTATCCGAGGTGAGTACTTGGCGTGGTTTAACAATTATTGATTCACGGATTGATGATGAGGTTATGGCTGCGGAGTTGGCGTCTAGGGTGGGGCTTGACTTCGATGATGGGCTCCATTACTATTACGCCAAGAAGCTAGGCCTTAAGTTGGTGTCGTTTGATAAGGATTTCGATAGAGCGGACGTAGAGAGCTAGAGCCGCATGAGGTTTTAAAAGCATGACAAATGCCATATGGGCCTTATGGACATGGTATTTTGCACGATGCTATCCTTTAACTGCAGACTCTGCAGTGCCCCTGGCCACACCCTTATGGGGTTCCATTAATAACTTCTCCTTGTTAATCTTGAGAGCACGGCACGACCGGCATCACGCCTGGTGAGGAGGTACCTGAGAATGTTTATGGGCGTCCCCCTGAAGATGGGATCGCTCAACGCCTTATCGGCGTAGGCCCTGGCTAGCGTGGCTATGCCAAGCCTCATGGGCGTCTCGGTGCCGCAGAGTACCTCGCCGCAGGTGCTTGCCAGTATGTCTAGGGAGTGCTTGACGCCGAGTGTATTGGCTATGTCGATGACCCTCCCGCTGAACCACCTCCAGAGCGTTAGGCAGTCGATGAGTAGGATTATGTGCTCCTTATAGATGGCGTGGACTGCATAAACCACTAACTCAGCCTCCCTACTCAAGCCCTTAACCAAGTGACCACCAACCTCGAAATCCTCCGTGAAATCCCTCAAGACGTCCTCACCGTTCATGTAGACGACCCAGGCAAAGGATGGGTGCGTGTACAGGTCAACTATGAAGCCCCTCCTGGACAGTGTCACGGTGTAGGCTCGCCAACAATTACGCTGAAGCCAAGGCTCCTAAGCCTAGTGACTGCCGCAGACACATCACGGGAATTAATGAGGATGTCCAGGTCCACGGAGACGTGGTCAACCGGCCTCCTAAACTTGAAGAATGCATAATCCAAGCCACTTAGGGCCCTGGCGACGTCGATAGCATTAGTGACGTACACGAGAACCTGGCCTCCTCAAGCCTCAACTCACCGTCAAGCCCAGCACCAACTGCCCTGAGGAAGGGTAGGTAGAGCTTATTCAACCTGGCTAAGCCACCCAACTCGAGGACTTCACCCAAGCCACTGGGCCTGTACCAACCCTCAATGGCACCTAATAACCTAAGTGAGGCTGTGACCATACGGCGTGCACATTAATGGGCATTAATAAGCCTTAAAACCCTGGCAACAACCTGGGCAGAGCTTAGGGCGCCCGTGTCAATGGTGTAATCGGCATAGTACCTGGAGAGGACCCTGTAATAGGCAAGTTCCCTGAGGAGGAAGGGCCTAGGCACATCACACCTCCTAATGAGGACATCAACATCGGCATGGAGGTAAACAACGAACTCACGCAGGGCGAAGAAGAGGAGGAACCGGCCAATGATGGAATTGAGGAAGCCGGGGTAATCGAGGGTCACCGCAATCCAAACAACGAAATCCAGGACACCCCTATCACCAACAACGAAACAAAGCAAGCCAAGTAAACGCCTAATAAGGAGGTGAGGTAGAAAGCCGAGGAACTCCAGGAAAGCCCAGGCATGCCTTAGTGAACGGGGAATACAAACCAGGTAGTAGGGATTACATAAACCACGGAAGGAGCGGAAATGCGATAGGAAGCGGAGGAGGACGGAAACAAACAAGTGACTACCTCTAAACCAATGCAGGCAAACACCAACGCCCCTAAACAATAGATAACCACGTAAGGCACTGGCAACGGTGGACTTACCAGAACCATCAGCACCACTAAAAATAACACCACCCACAACACCACCCCACCAGGCCCAATTACGGAAACCACGCAAAAAGCAAGCCAATAAAGATAACCCAGGGCAAAACGGCGATCAACCACCCAATAAACAACCAACTCAAATACCTACCGCACCAGGAAATCCCCAAACCAACCATCAATACCTACTTACCAAACCAAGACCCATTATTAAGTAATACCCACAACACAAAAAGGAAATTAAGGAAAAATAATGAAGCAAAAGGCAAACACAATGAAAAGAATCAAGCTAAGCCTCGCCAACCAACAGGTAGAGTTCGTGGATAGGGAGCAAGCCCTCAAGCGTATTGAGGAGTGGGTTAGTAGGGGTGTGGCGTTTCCCCAGGTCGTTTATGGGCCGGAGGGTTGTGGGAAGACGGCTTGGCTTAGGCAGTCCGCCGAGTTACTCAGGGAGTTGGGTTTTGACGTGATCTACGTTAATCCAATCGAGAAGGAGTTCATGGCTGAGCTCGGCATTCAAAGGCTTAAGGATAAACTAACCAGCCTGGCTCGTGAAGTAACCTCACAACTGGCCTGGGTTAGGGTTACCTGGTCCGTGATTGACATCGTTAGGGAGGCCATAAGGCTTGGGCGTGGGAAAATAGCCATAATAATTGACGATGCATTCCAGGTCATCGGCCTTGACAATGCCGCAATCTATGTCAAGGGGCTACTGGGCATTCTAGAACACCCGCCGGAGCCTACGAGAGGGTTATTGCGATTGCAGCAACCAGTGAGAGTGTTTCTAGGCGTGAGATTGGTAGGCATGAGTGGCTGACATAAGGCCAATATGGAACATGAGCAAGGAGGGCTTCAAGCAATTATATGATCAATTGCCAGGGAATAAACCAGACTTCGAGGAGGTCTGGAGGCTCACGGGCGGAAACCCAAGGATGCTCGAGAGACTCTACGAGAGTAGGTGGAAACTGAATGCGGTAATAGACGAGTTGATTAATAGAAAGGAGCTAACTCATGACTTTGTTAGAAAGTGGTTGAGTCACCTCAGGGAGGCCGTGAGCGACCCAGACTACCTATGGTACAATGCGCCGGAGGAGTTGATTGATGAACTTATTGAGAAGAACCTCATAATGTACTTCCTACCCGAGAGGGACCAATGGTTCTGGATCGACGCACCACCGCCAGAACGAGACCCAGAGCTGGGCATCGGCAAGTACGTGGCATGGCAAACACCAATACATAGGGAAGCCATTAGGAGAGTCCTGGAGAGCTCACGCAGGAGTTAACATAACACCAAGGCGAGGACCAGGTAGAGCAGCACAACGTAAAGACCCGCCACAAACCATCACTAATGCACCCAGACCCTCAACAAACCATTGTGATTCGATATTACGGGGATGGCCCCTATTAACCATGCCATGTTTAGGTTCTTTTTCCAACTAGAGTTGACATGCTCGTCGCACCTCGGGATGTATGTGATGTGCAAATGTGACACGGCATTTACACGGGACGTCCTGGCATTTCCATGGTGGGGCGCCACCAAAACATTTACGTAATACACACCAGCATCACGGGTATTCCACAATGCCGTATCCAATTCACAGCCATCTAAATCACCCAGGTACATCAACACATACTCATCATTAAAGTAGTAATGATGGCAATATGAATCAAAATCCTCAATATTCAATAAATCCACATGGACATGATGACTTATCCCACTCTCCACAACATACGCCAAAGAATGCAAATTAACAACACTCTTATGGACCACCAACAACTCACGATCACCTAACCTCATAGACTTCATGAACCGACAGAAATTGACCCGAAGATACTTCGGCATCACTATTCGTGTTATCTTTGCTCCTCTCTTCACGGATTACATACTCGCCTAAACTAATCTTAAGAACGCAAGACTCAACCCTCCTAACACATAAGCACTGGTATTCGCATCACGAGCTGATCTAATACCCTTAACTACGTAACCCATGGCAATGAGTAACCTCGGTGAAACTGCATTAACGTCGAATCTACGTTATTTCCTCGAAGTCTTCTTCGTGGATGTGCCTGATGATTTTTATGCCGTTTGTCTTGGCTAGTTCCATGGCTTTGCTGAAGTCCTTGGTCTTGAATACGTAGGCGATTATGGCAATGACCTCCCTACCCGCCACGGCCTGCCTTAGTTTGTTGACCTTCTCCACGAAGTTCTTCACGTCCCTGAGCCTAAGTGTGGTCTTAACCTCAGTCACAACCACCTTATTATCGACCTCAGCATAACCGTCGAACTCGCCTATATTCTCGATTACACGTCTTTCAAGCCTATCAATACTGAGGTTGAGTCTCTTCCTGATCCAGGTGGGTAGGTGGTACCTAGCGTCACGTTCAATCAGTAAACCAATGCTCCTGGAGAGTCCGCCATAGTTCCTAGAGAGATCATTAAGCCTACGTTTAATGTCACTGACCTCTTGCCATAGTCTCTCCTGGCTCTTAAGGATTTTCTGGCTTATTTCAAGGTGTCTTTGGTTAATCTCTAGGATGCTTCTCGTTATCCCTAAGTGGCTTTCCTCTGTTTTTGCTAGCTGGTTAGTAATCTCGAGAACCTTATTCAATGCATCCATCATGACTGCCTGATTCCTGGCGAGACCCTCAACGACATTAAGCACCTTACTCAGTGCATCAATCAATTGCTTAAGGCTTGATTGAACATCGGTGATGCCTAACAAACCCATCACAGCATACCTAAACTCCCTATCACGCTCCAGTAACTGTAGGAATTCGTCCTTAAGCTCCACCGGTAGTAAAACTGGTTCCTGGGTTAAAAAGCTATTTTAACTAAGGTGTTATTAAAAAGGTGGTCCAGGATGAAAATCACGGTAATAACCCACTGCTCAGTTAGTGGCTTAGTTGCTCTATGTCTATGATTATTAACTTATTCATATATTGGTTTAGGTAATTCATCAGCTAATACCCGCGTCCCTGCCCAGCGGCGCCCTGATGATGACCTCTTTACCGTTTATCACGAGCTCATATGGAATTTTATACACGGTCATTAGCACGTGCTGAATGAGCATTAGGTCGATAAGGAACTCCCTATCACCGTATAGGAGGTGCGCGAGGAGCCAAACCCTAAACCTAAACCACAACTCACCAAGCGCTGCACCAACGCCGACCCAACCACCGAGGACCCAGCCAATGCCCACAATACCAAACAACAGCGGGATTAAAAGAGCCACTATAAATATGGCGCCATTACTTATTGAGAGGAAGAATGGATAAAATAGTAGTGCAATAATGACGCCCATGATTATTATGGCAAATCCAATCAATAAATAAAGAAAGCGTTTCATCATATAAAAGTTATGTTTTTATTTTTAAATTTAATTAGTAAATTAAATTACATAGCCCAGCACGGTGGGCTCCATAGCAAAGGACCGCAGAGAGGATTTATAGATGTCATTGGGTAGCTACTCCACGTGCCACCTCCTAGGTTTGGCGGTGGTGCGCGGTATGCTGGGAGTATCGCCATTACCATGCCTAGGGCTATTATGAGGAGTATCATGCTCCATATAATAATTTGCCTTTTCATCAAGGGATCTTATTTTAACTAATATATATATATATCGCCGTAGTTATTTTGAAAAATTCCTGAGCAAGATTAATGATGCATTTGTAAACTAAGTTAATGGTGATTGGCGTATCCTAGGCCGAGTGAGCGTCTAGCCGGGGTTTGGTGATAGTTAAGGATTGTTAGATAATCACCGCCGGCCCAGTTTACATCACCTGGTCAGTGGGGACGGGAGGAGCTCATCCAAATTTAGCCGTTGCTCTCTCCTTATTTAACCCTTCCTCGACGTTTTAAGGTATGGGCATGTTATTGGGCTCATAAGCATGTCGAGGCCTTTCCGAAAACTTTATAGTTTAATGCCGTGGTTTTATCCTGTGGTTATTATACTTAGGCATTTAACCCTCGAGAATTACGGACCATTCACCAAGCTAGACATTGACCTTGGTGACATTACCGTATTCGTTGGGAGAAATAATACTGGGAAGAGCACGGCGCTTGAGGCTGTAGCCTTACTTCTGTCATCAATCAACGGCTTTATGCTTTATGCGCCTAAGACGAGTGTTGCCATGCTTTCAAGACTGAGTTCTAGGGCTAATTACTTAATTAATTTACGAAGCAATAGTAATATTGCCGTTATTTCAGGAGACGTTATTCACCAGGGAGTTAGGCGTAGTGTCATGGTTAGGGTGGTTAGGGGCATTAATGGATTGGGCGATTTCCGTAATGACGTGATGCGTGAGGTTGCGAATTCGATTGTTGAGTTAGCGCCAAGATCTCAGGAAATACTCATGGACGCATTTCGTAGGGTTCAGAAGGAGCGTGGGGGTACTGGGAATGTCTCTGAGGCGTTTAGGGAGTTTGTGGATGGTGTGATTACTGTGCTTAACGATTATGTGAATAATCTATTGGCGGATGCCGTCTTCCTAAGTACCTACGTTGATGGTGAGCCACTTAACATCGCATTGCTGCCTATGAGTGCTGTGGTAATTGATGATTACGTAGTAGGTAAGTTAGTAAGGCTAGGCCTAAGTCGTGGTGAGGCCAGGAGATTACTAGATATTCAGGTAAGTAGGGTTTCGGAGGGTCGCGTCATCCATATTAGCAAAAAGATAGATATAAAGCCGGTGAACGTTCAGCATGCATCATTACACTCATTCTTAATAGATGATTTGACCCCAGATAAGCAGTCAGAATTGATTGACTTATTGAGGGGTGAGGTTCGTTACTTCTATGATTATAGGGGTGGGCAGGTTATTCTTAATTTTGATAGTGGTAAGGTTTCCGTACCCTACGCCTTAATGGGCGACGGATTTAGGGCATTGGTTAGGATGCTCGGTCTCATTGTTGGTGGTGTTGATGTTGCGATTATTGATGAGCCTGAGACCCACCTTCATCCTGGCTTCATGGAGGTAATTACCAAGTACATGGTTGAGCCTAGGTTCCTTGATAAGGTTCAGTTTGTCATGGCTACTCAATCCCTTGAGTTCCTTGATTATTTGCTTAATGCTGCCAAGGAACGTAATATGCTTAATAGGATTAGATTGATTAGGCTTTATTTATTACCCGATGGTGATATTGATTATGAGCAGTTGAGCGGTGATGAGGCGTATGACGAGAGATATAAGCTTAGGTCAGACCTCAGGGTCCCTAAATGTGTATTGATAGTCCTCTGTGAGGGCAAGCATGATTACGAATTTATCAGAGAGACATTCATGACGTTATTCCCTAATGTTCGGGTTAGGGAGCATTTTCCTGATGATAAGGACATTTTGATTAGGCGTGTTTATGAGGGTATATTGCCTTCCTACGTACCAGTTATTGTTGAGGGTGGTAAAGATGTGCTTGATGGTAATGTTAAGGTCTTCATCAGTAAGTTGCGTTCTATCTCTAGATCCTTTATCAAGGTGCTGATTCTTCGGGATTCTGACTCTAATGACGTAGGTGCGGTGTTTAACGAGTTAGGGCATGGTATTAGGAATTTTCTTAAGAATAGAAATAGATTTCCTAAGCATGAACCTCAAATGGCTTGTGGGCAAAGGATTATTGTTGGTTCATTTACGCTTTATAGATGCGTTCTGAGATACCGCGATGGTGAGGTTTACCTTCAATTTAATATTTGTGGTACCATCATTGGAGGACTTCCTTTCTAGGTATGGACATATTAATGATGAAGAAGGCCTAAGAGGCGCCATTAAAGACGCACTTAATAAGCACGGTAATGACATAAGTACCATATTTAAAAATGCAATGGATCCCTGCATTACCCAATGAGTGGTAGGGTTTTGGCTCATGGGATTAGGCTGTCTTCTCAGCAAGCTTTGATGCCGTTGCTAATGCCGTTAGGGGTTATGATGAGGCGTCCAACATCTACTTCACGGTTTTGAATACTAGCCCTAGGGTTGCCGTTGCGTATGGCCAGAAGTACTTCTTTAGGGTTGGTCAGTATATTTCCTGCGTTACCCTGGTCATTGAGCGTGGTTCCGAGACTGAGGTTAGGATTATTGCACATTCTGGTCTTAAGGCTTTGAGTTTTGGTGATTATGGGGCTAGTGCGGCCTATGCTAGGGAGGTGCTTGGTTACCTTAGTAACGCCCTTAATGTTAGTCCTAGGGATGTGGTTGAGGTTGATTACATGGACGTGACTAAGTCCCAGTTGCTGGGTTAGTAATTTATTATTATCTAGTAAGTAATGCTTAAATAGTTGATTGTACTTTAATAATTGTGGTTGAGGTACTGGTTAAGGTTACTAGGAATTACCAGGTCACGATACCCGCGAGCGTCAGGGAGAGGCTTGGGATAAGGATTGGTGATTTAGTTAGAGTTATTTATGATGAGAGTGAAGGTGTCGTTAAGATAGTCCCGGTTAAGAGGAGTAGGATTACGATTAGGCTTGGTAGGAGGATAACCGTTGAGGAGATTGAGAAGAGTATTGAAGAGGTGATGGATGAGAGTACTCGTTGATACTAACGTGTTGGTGTACGATACTATTGAGGATAGCGAGTATCACAGTAATGCTAGCGCCATTATTGATAATGCGACTGAGTTAGTGATACCCTCAATAGTGGTTCATGAATATGTGTGGATATTGGCTAGGCGTTTAGCGTAAATCTTAACCTTATATCAATGAAACTTCGGGAATACTTGGAAGATCCGCGTGTTAAATACTTACTTGAGGACTTGGGTATCTACGAGAGGGCGTTTAAAATGATGATTGAGGATGGCGCATCTGCTGCGGAGATGAATGATTACATAATTTTATCAACAGCAATAAATGAGGGTGCTGCATTAGCCACCTTTGATAGAGATTTGGCAAAGAGGGCTGTTAAGAGGGGCATCAAGGTTGTGCCGTGAATATTACCATCCACCTATTCCATTAGTAATACCTATTCCATTCTGTAGTGGCTTTTTAATTGGCCTGTGGTAATTACTATTGATGGGTTATTCCTACCTAATGTCCAGCGCCAGGGCTGTGCTTACGAGGGATGTGGATGGTGTTGACCTGGGCATAATCAGTATTGCCCCTGCCAAGCTGGTACGGTGATTAATGCGCCGCCCAGCGTGCTTGAGGTCCTCATTAAGCGTGGGGTTGCCTCGCTGCTTGATGAGGATAGGTTGGTAGTGAGGAGATTCTTAAGAGGGTTTGGCTTGAGAATAGGGCTCCGAGTGAGTTGCGTGAGTTGCCCAGGGATTTCTATGTGAGGGCTAGGCTTAGCATGGTTGGTGGTGACCAGAGGAGTGTTAGGTTGTTTGCCCAGCAGTTGCGTGAGTTGGCTCAGTTGAGGCTTAGGAAGATACTCATGCTCCTTGCCGTTAACCCGAGTATCGCTGATTCAAGGGATTTCCTGGATAAGTTGACGATTGAGGAGGAGGAGCTCGTTAAATCCATTACGCCGTTAATTAAGGAGTTCCTGAACACGGTGGTGGGTCTGCAATGACGACGCCTGAGACTGCCAAGGCACAGAGGGTA
>NZ_BBDM01000019.1 GCF_001316245.1 Vulcanisaeta sp. JCM 14467
GACCTCCTCAAGCCTATCAAGAGCCTCAGGCTAATCCTAACCCTGGACTCACCAACGCCAAGTATCTCAGCAGCCAATTTCTTAACGTCAACCATCAGGGACTCCCCATGAACACAGTATTTAAGTATTTACCTTGGGAGGGCTTTGGATCACTCATTACGGTGCAAGCAGTACCTTACCCACCCTATCCCCAGCCCCAAACATCACGCCAAACACCTCCCTAACCCCATCAAAACCCACCTTAGAGTATATGGGCGCCTTGATCCTACGCTACTTAATAGTTCAAGTAGTTTTATGAGTTCGGCCCTTGTGCCGCCTGTGGAGCCCATCACCGTAACCTCCCTTGAGTAAAGTGATGGTAGGTTAAGCGTAACATCACCTCCAGTCAATGCGCCCGCAGTAACCCACCTACCATAGCGGGCAACCAATTGAAAACTTAGGTTCCAGGTAGCCTGACCAACAGCGTCAATGACTAGGTCAGCGCCGAGCCCATTGCTTAACTCATTCACTAATGCCTGAGCCTCATCAGGCGTCACTACGTAATCAGCACCAAGCCCCATTAACACATCCCTAACCCTACCCGCCTTACGGCTCACCGCAACGACCGTGGCGCCAGCCAACTTCGCAAATTGAACTGCGTAACTACCCACATTCCCGGTGGCGCCAAAGACGACCACCAACTCCCCAGCCCTCACGCCAGCCCTGTCAAAGACCATGTGCCAAGCCGTTAACGCGCCGACTGGTAGTGTCGCTGCTTCATCAAGGCTGACACTCCTCGGCACCTTTATGGCATTAGTCGCGGGAACCACGGCATACTCGGCAAACCCACCATTAGTTACAACACCAATCAACCCACCATTCACGCACAACTCCTCATGACCAACCAGGCAATACCTGCACGAACCATCAAACAACCTATTATAAACCACGACCTCATCACCAACATCGACACCCCTCACATTAGCGCCAACCTCCTCGATCACGCCGGCGAACTCGGCACCAGGTATATGAGGCATGGGCTTACCACCCCTATTAATCGTAAAGTAATCCACCGGGTTAACACCTGCAAACTTAACCCTAATCAATACCTCGTTAGGGCCTGGCTTCGGCGTTTCCACATCCATTACCCGTAGGTTATCCATACCTGGCCTATCAAATATTACGGCACGCATCATCAGCACTGCGAGGAACTTAGATATAAATGATATTGCGGTGTCTTCAAATTTTTGACGCGTAGAACATTGCGTAGAGGCCCATGAGTACCGTGACCACAGCCACCATGAGCTTGATATACCGCTCAGGAAGTCTCCTCTGGGTGATTGTTCCCAGGTAAATACCCGCCATACCGCCAAGCCCCATGAATAATCCATTAATCACGTCAGGTGGATAACCAAGGTATGTGTACGACACAACCCCAATTATTGACACGGCAAAGGTAACGATTAACGTCGGCCCCGATATCACGTAGGGTGACAGCTCCATGGGGCCCATGAGTATTGGTGATAATATCGATGCACCACCAATGCCATAGGCACCACTTACTATTCCGACTAATGCGGCGATGATAAATAGCAATGGCATGTTGACCCTATAGGTATTACCTTTATTTGTTATGATAACTAATGATAATCCAGCATGCCTACACTGCATCGTTGACTCATACGTATGGATTTGCCTCACAAGTAAAGAGCTTAGGATGAGCTCTATTGAGAGTAATATCAGTACTGAGCCCATGAAGTAGGAAAATACGTAACCACCCACTAAATACTGCCACCTTAACCACACGCCAACCACAGCCCCAATTACCGACCCCACGACTAGTATTGATGTAAGCGGTGCCGTAAGTCGCTGCTCACGGATATACCTATGCATACTAAGTGGTATTGAGATTAAATTATACATCAAATTCGTGCTGCTTATTACGGGGTTCGCAGTATTAAGGATGTATGACTGTATTGGCAGTAATAGGTAGGCGCCCGAGATCCCTCCCTGAGACGTTACGAAGGATACCGTAAATGCTATGAGGAGCAGCTCAATGGGCTTTAGTAAGCTTATGCTCATGAGGTCTCAGATTACTTCATTAATTAACATCTTCTAAGTCTTATTCCACGCTAAAGATTACATGCCCATTTTAAGGATGACCCTTCGACGCATAATCTTTTAAGGTCTCGATGAATACCTGAATAGTATATTGCTTCATAAGGCTGCCAATAAGTTCGAAGATAGACTTAAATTTAAGGTAATGATCTAAGAAGATAAGGAAGGCTGTGCTGCATGAACCTCAGGAATATAAGCCCATTATTAGTGCTGAAGCACCGGAGGAGCTTAAGGAGAAGATTGGCAAGCTAGGCGTAATCGAGACCTCGGTTCATACACCACCATACACAATGCATAAGTTCTGGGCAAGGCGTCCGTGGAGAGTCTTTAGGGAGCTCATAACTAGGTTTACTAAGCCTGGCGATATCATATTAGATCCCTTTGCAGGAGGTGGGGTGACGTTGGTCGAGGGATTAATTGCCAGGAGAAGGGTTATTGCGGTTGATCTAAATCCACTCGCCGTGAAAATAATGAAACACGAGGTGAAGCCCCTAAATATGGGACTCTATAAAGGAGCTTTAAAGAGACTTGCCGAAGTCATCGAACCAGTCGCTTCGGAAATTTACGCTGTGAGGTGTCCTCACTGTGGAGGTAAAGCCATGGCTATTTGGACCGAGTACGATTCAACAAGTAATAAGCCAATAAGGATATATTATGAATGCCCGATCTGTGGCTCTAAGGGCATAAAGAAGCCTGAACCGGGGGATTTGCCTGAGCCTCAATCAATGCCTCAGTTCAGGAGGGTTCAAATACCAATAGGTGATAAGACCTCTGATTTATTGAAGAGGGGCATAAGGTTCTTCGATCAACTATATACGAAAAGGAACCTATACATGGTTTTGAGGCTCAAGGAAGAGATAGAGAGACTTGGGGATCCATTTGATGAGGATGTGAAGTCCTTCCTGCTATTCACCCTCAGCAGTACGTTGAAGTGGGCTTCGAAGATGAGCACTTACGAGGATCCATAATAGAGGGATGGGCAATCCATGCATACTGGATATACCCTAAGTACCTGGAGATTAATGTATGGAAACAGTTCCTGAATAGGGCGGAGGCGGTGTTAAAGGGTAAGTCCTACACTAATAGGTACATAGGTTATTATGCCAAGGAGGCGAGGGACTTCAGCGACTTACTTACAGAGGCTACTTACATGGTTATCCAGGCTGACGCCAGGAAATTACCATTACCAAGTGAGAGTGTTGATGCGGTGATAACGGACCCACCCTACGGCGATAATGTGAACTATGCCGAGTTAAGTGATTACTTCCTCTGGCTCTTTGGAGAGAGTGCGCCGAAAAATGAGGAGATCGTGATTAACAGGACCAGGGGCTTTTCCATCCATCATTATCAGCAGGGTTTAGAGGAGGTGTTTAGGGAGTGCTATAGAGTGCTTAAGCCAGGTGGGGCCTTAATATCCACCTTCAATAGCAAGGATGCTTCCGTGGTCGGCGCATTCGTGTACTCGGTTAGAAAAGCAGGTTTTAAGTTCGCAGGGGTTTCGCCTCAGCCATACCTCAGGGCGTATGAGACGACGTTTCACGCAATGCAGGTTGATTCAATGCCGTTGATTACGTATTCTTCTTCTACAAGGGTGAGGGATACAGTAATAGTTCAGGGAGTACTTCTATTAAGCTGAACGATCTTATAAACTTCCTAAATGAAAAAAATGAGGGAGTGCAAGCAAGTGAAGTGTTCAGAGAGGGAGTATAGGATGTGGGTTTACCCAAGGTTGTTGGAATTTTTTTGTGCAGGCTGATAGTATGTCAGCCATCATGAAGGTCTCCGCAGCCCTGGAGAATATAATTAAGGCTAATGCAGAGTATTTCAGAGAGGTAAGGAAGAGAATAATTGAAAAAAGAAGAAATAGTAAGTAATGAAGGGTATGGGTAAGCCATTCGATAAAGACTTAGTAAGGGTAATTGACCACTAATATCCTTAATTAATGGCTAATATCCTTAACCCCTACTTAGCTGTGTACAATGTCACGCTAAACTCAGCTATACCAGCGCCTATGATTATTACGTCATAAGCCTCGTTATTACGCTCCATCAACTTACGGCTTAGTGCGATGTTTATAAATACTTTTTACATGTTCAATAAAAATATTGATTTTTATATACCTAATTAGCAATTATTTATAACAATCCTTAATTATGTTATTTACTAATAAGCATAGGAATATTTTATAATGGCTTAACTTCATACCTACCGTCTGGATAAACGATAGCCCTAGCCCTCCTGGTCGCCCAACAGGAGAAGACTATGCCTATTGCAAACGTTGCCGGGTGCCTATAGGCGTACTCAATGTGCACGTCAAGCGCGGTCACGGTTCCACCAGTACCATGCGCACCAATGCCCAACTTATTAATCGCACTCAACAGCGCCTCCTCGATCTTAGCAACATCTGGGTTGCTATTTCTCGAGCCAACGGGCCTAAGCACGGCAGCCTTCTTAGCGAGTTTAGCAGCGACGTCTAAGTTCGGCCCAATACCAATACCAACAATGACTGGTGGGCATGGCATTGGTCCTGCATCTATTACTGCGTTAAGCACGAGTTCTGGTAATCTCTCCCAAGCGTTCCCCGGCGGTACAACAAATGCCTTACTGGGTAGTTCCGTACCACCACCCTTCGGTGTATAAATCATCTCTAGGTAATCTCCATCGAATAACTCCACATCGAAGACCGGTATACCAATGCCGGTGTTGTCGCCACTATTCTTCTCGGTTAATGGGTCAACAGAGTTTGATCTAAGTGGTAATTCCTTCGTTACCTCCCTAACCGCCTCCGTTAGTATTGAGAATAACTTGCTCCTAATGGGGAATTCATCACCGAGTTTTATGAAGAATGTTGGTACACCAGTGTCTTGGCATACGGCTGCCGTGTACTTCTGGGCTAACTCAATGTTTGTTAAAATGGCGTTTAACTGAACCTTACTAGGCTCGTGAATCTCAATCTTAACGGCATTCCTCAGGGCATTTACGACATCCTCGGCCGGGGACACGCTAGCCATCCTAACAATGGCCTTAGCTGCCTCCTTCACAACCTCCTCAAGGCTCGGCATAGGTATGGCGATTTATTGCTCATATTAAAGCTTTAATTCTATATCTACTGTGGAAAACTTAGGGGAGAATACTTAATTATACCAGCATTCGGAATTATAGCGCGTATGGGCACGTACTACCTTAAAACACCGATATCCGATGACGATATCGCCAAATTAAGGGTTGGAGATACAATATACGTCAGTGGCACCCTCGTAAGCGCCAGGGATGCCGCGCACGTGAGGATGATTGAGCTACTGCATAAAGGCGAGAAACTACCCGTGGACTTAAGGGGTGGTGTCATTTACCACGCGGGCCCCGTGGCTCTTAAGCAGGGTGATACTTGGAGGATAGTAAGTATGGGGCCAACCACGAGCGCTAGGATGGAGGAGTTCGAGCCCGAGGTCATTGAGAAGCTTGGCGTTAAGTTGGTCATTGGTAAGGGTGGCATGGGACCAAAGACAACCGAGGCAATGAAGAAGTACAAGGCAGCCTATGCAATATTCACGGGCGGTGCTGGGGTCCTAGCGGCACAGGCGATAAAGAGGGTTATTAATGTCTATTGGCTCGACCTCGGCATTGCGGAGGCCATGTGGGTCCTTGAGGTTGAGAATTTCGGCCCACTAACGGTGATAATTGATTCATACGGTAATAATTACTATGAGGACCTTAGGAAGAACGTCAGGGGTAAAGTACCTGAGCTGAGTAAGGAGGTTGTTGATGTGATTAAGAACGTAATTAAGATATGACCGGGCGCGCCATTCTTGATGATTAATGCCTTAAAAATGAAATGGTTCTATTCCTAAAGCTCGATATACCTAAATTACTTAATTACGTTCTTAACAATATCATGCTCAGTAATAATGCCCATCAACCTACCAGCCTCAACAATCGGCAATGAACCAATGTTATTCCTCCTCATCAACTTAACAGCATCAATTAACGAGGCAGCACTATCAATAGTCACCGGATTATGGCTCATTAATTTCGACACGGCAACACTAAGGTCAACCTGACCCCTAACCCTATAGTACTTAATTATGTACTTTAATACATCCTTAACAGTTACGATACCAAGCAATTTATCCTCTTCCGTAACCAACAAATGCCTAATGCCATGCCTAACCATGACCCCCATCGCGGAGTTTAACGGTTCATCTCCACCAACCCTTACTGGGTTCTTATTGGCAACCTCATGAACCCTATACCTCATGAAGGATTGTTCAGGCATTTTATGAACCACGTCACGTTCAGTAATGATACCAATTAATTCATCGCCCCTAAGCACAAGTGCGTAATCAGTACCACTATCGAGTATCTTCCTAATCACGGTAATGGCATCATCACCATGCGATACAGTGAGGAATTTACTACTTCCGTACTTAATCACGGGCTCCCTCAGGGCATTAATGCCATTGTTAATAATGCCATTGATTACGTCCAGCGCAGTTAATAGGGACTTCACGGAATTACCCTCGGTGATTGGTACATGCCTAAATCCGTGATCAACCATTAGTTGCATGGCCTCCGCTAATTCCTGGTTGGGACCTATTGTAAGTACGTTACCTGTCATTAACTCCTGCGCATTCATTAATAATCATTTGGCGCATCCCCAGTTAAATATTTCTAATCATTAAACCCTATTAAACCCTCAGGACATTGTTAAACCCACAAGGCTTATTTTAAGGCCATTAAAAGGCATGGTTAATGCAGGCATTAACCATAAACATACTCGGCCCTGTAACATTGCCAGAATTCCCCAGGGAGTTTCACGATACAATGACCAAATTCGGGGTTTTCCGCGCATTCATTGCGGGCTCATGGATTGACTTCGGCAGTTACATGCCCGTTAAGTCACCAATAAATGGTGAGGTAATAGCCCAGGTGAATAAGCTGGGTACTGATCACGTGAACTCAGCCATAGAAAGGCTTCATTACTCATGGCCATCACTTAAGGCAATACCAGCCCATAAGCGTGCTGACATGCTGATTAAGGTTGCCGACTTCATTGAGGAGTACAGGCAGTTATTTAGGGACGTACTCATCATCGAGGGCGGTAAACCCATAAACGAGGCCGAGGGTGAGGTTGAGTCAACAATAACCAGGCTCAGGATGATCCACCAGGACCTGGGCAGGCTACTAAACGTGGGCATTCCCGGCGAGTACGGGGCAGGCACCGAGAATAAGTACGCAATAGTCGTTAGGGAGCCAGTCGGCGTTGTTGCGGCCATAGCACCATTCAACTACCCACTATTCACATCAATGGTTAAGATCGCCACAGCACTCCTAGCGGGTAATCCAGTCATTTTCAAGCCCTCAAGCTACACACCAATAACCGGCATACTGATCGCCAAGGCCATCGAGTATGCGGGGCTCGGCAACTACTTCGCCATGGTCACGGGACCCGGCGCAACCGTGGGCGATGCATGGTAACACACCCACTGGTCAGGGCCATCACATTGACGGGTAGCACCGAGACGGGACTCAGGGTCATGAGGATGGCTGGGCTGAAGAAGCTACAGCTCGAACTTGGCGGTAAGGCGCCGGCCATAGTCCTTGAGGACGCTGACCTCAGGGATGCGGCGAAGAAAATAGTCACAGGCTCATTAAGGCTCTCTGGCCAGCGCTGTGACGCCATTAGTAGAGTTATCGTTATGGACGGCGTGGCCGATGAATTAATCAACTACATAGTTAAGGAGACGAGTGAATGGACCGTTGGTGACCCACGCGACCCCAAGGTCAGGGTAGGCCCACTAATTGACTCCAACGTAGTCGAGAGGGTGCACTCAATGGTTGATGACGCGCTGGTGAAGGGAGGAAAACTAATCTACGGCGGTAAGTACTGGCTCACGTACCACGAACCCACGGTAATCGACAACGTGAGCAGGAAGTCTAGGCTAGCACTCGAGGAGACCTTCGGACCCGTAATACCAATCATAAGTTAAGTCAGTTGACGAAGCCATTGAAGTAGCCAACGAAGTAGTCTATGGACTTGATGCCGCAGTGTTTGGGCGCGACGTGAGCACGTTATGGAGGGTTGCACGCTCCCTCGAGGTTGGTGAGGTCACAATAAACGATTTTCCACGCCATGGCCTTGGCCTGTTCCCCTTCGGCGGTGTGAAGGAGTCAGGCTTCGGTAGGGAGGGTATTGGCTTTAGTGTTGAGGACGTTACTGAGTTAAAGACAATAGTCATAACGTATAAGTGATCAGTCCCTGACCCACCATTCACTTGCTCATCCGCCGCTGAAGTCTCATCACTCCTTGGGAATTTACTATTTAAGTGGTGTTTAAAAACATACTGAGGATGAGTTTTAGGAAGAGGCTTGCTAAGGCGTTGATCATGGCTTCGAAGGATGGAGTCTTCACGCTTGACGCGATTAAGGCGGCATCAGGTGTCGGTGATTCCCTGGTTAATGATTTCATAAATTTATTGATTAATGAGGGTGTTTTGGTTAGGGTTGGTGATGGGTATAGGTCGACCATGCCGCCTCATAGGTTGATTAGGTACTTCATGGGTAAGGGTGTGAATATTGACCTTGAGTCCATGTCGAGGTACCTGCCCTGGGATGAGTTTGAGGCTCTCATAAGGCTCGTATTCGAGGAGTGGGGTTTCAAGGTTGTTAGTAGGCTTAGGGTCCCAGTGGCTGGTTCGAGGGTTGAGTTTGATGTTATTGCCGGTAAACGGCCCTGGGTTCTGCTTATTGAGGCTAAGCGTTGGAAGAGGGTTTCATCATCAATAAGGCAGATAGTTAGTAGGCACCTTGAGAAGGTTGGTTTAGTGGCTAGGGAGCCTGAGGTCTTGATGAGCAGGATCGGCATTAACTGGGGCGAGGCTGTCCTAGTGCCTGTGGTTATTACGTGGCATAGGGTATCCACGGAGTTGATCGATGGCGTCCCAGTTGTTGGTATTTACCAGGTTAATTCCTTCATTAATGAGCTTGATGGGTTAATCAACGAAACCAGGTCGTTTAGGGTTTCCTGGGGTCATATATGATAGTGAATGCTATTGAGTATCACCGAGATTGTTTTCCCTTACTTGACGTGATCCTGGCATAGCACTCTGGGCATACGTATATCTTGAAGGTTATTCCCAACTCCTTGACTTCATAATCGACTATGTAGTATTCCCTGACCCTCCTGAGGCAGAAGAAGCAGATGACACCCTTATTGCTCCTCTTCATCACTCTCAGACCGCTCGGTCTCTTCCTCGCTCTTAAGCATGATTGTCATGCTCATTAATTGATCAATGTCTGAGTACACGTCCTCTATAGCTGTCCTCTCGCGGTAAAGCCAGGTGCTCATCATGAGTAGTATTGTGCTTATTAGGTACGTTATTGATGAGAACCCGACATATGCATTAACGCCGATTAGTATCGACTGTGTTGTTGATCCCTCACTTAGGTAGACCTGGGTTGGTATGGGTAGTGAGAATGCCAGGGCTAGTGCGAGCATTAGGATTACGCCGAAGAATAGCGGGTCTGAGACATCTATGCTCTGTTTCTTCCTTATTATTAACATTGTTATTGATATCATTATACCCACGAAGACGAATATTGGCGATAAGTAATCGATTGTGTCTATAAATGGTGAATAGCCCTTGATCGGTATTAGTGTTAATGAGCCGTTTGTGTCACTGACTATTAACTTTAACCCAGGCGTTACGTTTACGACGTCGTTAAAATTAGGCATAGCCGCATTAGTTATTGGTAATGCGACCCTTATATTAGACATTATGAGTATTATTATGCCAATGACTATGAATGCCATCATGATCTTCTTCATTGCTATCGCCTAAAGAATTAATCCTCTGTTTTAAGGTTTTCTCTATCAATTTCTAATTTCGGGCCTTTACCGCTGTACTTAATTCTATTCCTAATAACACCCTTAATATAGTAAACCAATGTATAATCGCCATTAACCCACCTATTCACGGCATCAACCAACAAATCGGCGGGGTTCTTCGTGAGTAATGGTTCAAGCAACCTCCTATTAGTCTCCAGGCGTCTAATCACGTTTGATGGGTCTGCATAGAGGGTTAGGAAGTCATAGACCTGGCAAGTGGTATTGCCGAGAGTTTGGTCGACCAATGCAGGGATAGCGGCACCCTGTACATTTTAACCTTAAGCATCGTATTACCGCCGATTATCACGTCACTGCCATATGCCTGAAATAGGTCAAGCCACTTCAAACTCCTATTCACGACCTCACTTACTAGGTTTACGAAAGACTTCACAACCTCGTCATTGACCTCCTTCGACAATGATGCAATTACCTTGAACCCATTCATACCATCAAATATTACGGCATTATTCGTGAGACCCACATATTCAAAAATAATGCGTACCACAGTAACTATCATGTCCATGAGATCCAAACCCCTATCAAGCATCCAAACCCTCCTACCACCCTTAACATCGATTATCGCCATATCAATACCCCTTGATAGGGCAGTGCCCACGGAGGCCATGAAATCAGTACCGCCAGCCTTAACGTACCTAATCAACTCATCCTTACTATTAATAATAATTGGTAATTTACTCCCATCCTCATGCTTAACCCTAGTCATTAATACGGCCGTATCATTGACCTGCCTAATAATGGCCGCCCTCCTATTAGTTAGGAAGTTTATCATTACATCACCAACAATATCATAATACTTAAGCAGCCTAACCGAGGGCTTCAGCACCATTGGTATTAATCTCTTAGGCATTACCAACCACCCCAGGCCTGTAGTAATAGGTTAATTTACCGAGTATCCAGTCCTTAATCACGGCAATAGCCGCACCCCTAATGTTTACTTTACCACCCTTCAATAATAATCCCCTTTTCCTACCAATTAATTCCAGGAGTTCCATTGGGTCCTCGGAATCAACGCCATATCTATCCATAAATGCCTTGGGGTTGAACGACTTAATCCTCATTATTAACTTTACCGCCGGTAAGACAGGGTCTTCAAGCTTCGAGGGGTCTATGGCGCCCTTAATGATTAGTAGAGCCTCATCCTTAACCTCCTCGGGCGGTATGACGCCTGGCGTGTCGATGACCACGAGCCACTGCTTAGCCCTAACTATCTGCTCGCCAATGGTCCAGCCGGTACTGGGCTTGTCTCTGCGACGTGCCTACCCTTAGGTAGTTAATTATTGTTGACTTACCCACGTTTGGATAGCCAACCACTGAGACCCTAACTGGGAGTCTCGGTGCATGCTGCTTAATGCTAACCATTAACTTCCTAGTGCCTAGCCTATTCCTGGCGCTTATGAATACGGTGGGGTACTCCCTCTCTAGGTATTCCTTCCATTCCTTAAGCACATCGATAGGTACTAAGTCGGCCTTATTAATGACTATTATCAACGGCTTACCCAACTTACTCAGTAGCTCCTCAACCCTCCTATTCCTAGTCTCCACAGGGTCCCTGGAGTCAATAACCTCAAGTACTAAGTCACTCATTTCCAGCACGTTCCTAACCCTCCTCCAAGCCTCGGCCTGGCTAACCCTGCTCATTTATTGATGCCTAAGTCCTTATGTAATAATGTTTAAAAATATAAAACGTACCCTAACCACGTGGCCTTTGAGAGGCCAATACCGTCTAGGCTAACGCTATTGAGGCTCAGGAATCAGGAGAGACTTTATAGGAGTATTAAGAAGACTGTTGAGGATGCGAGGAACGCAACAATACAGAGGATTAGGGCGATAATACCCAAACTCGAGGGTGCTAGGAAGAGCGTTTATGAGGAATTGAGTAAGTCATCCCTAATGCTTAAGGCAGCTATTTCGAAGATGAGCATTGAGGATTACGGTAAATTAAGCGAGGTAGTGAAGCCATCAGTTGATGTGGAGTTCGTCGACATAGTGATGGAGGGCCTTAAGTTCAGGGGAATTGAGTTCAGGGGTGTTTCAAGCCCTAACTATGGAATCTTCGCAATACCGCCGGAGCTTGATAGTGCCCTATACGGTATTTACAGTAATTTTAAGGTTATTTCTGAGATGATGAACCTAGAAAGTTTGTTCTACACACTACTTGCCAGGGTTAGGGAGTATCAGAGGATGGTCAATGCGATAGATAATGTGTTATTACCGAGGATAATCGAGAGCGCGAAGTTCGTTAGGCTCAAGCTTGATGAGGATGAGCGTGAGGAGTTCGTTAGGAGAATAGTGATTAATAGACTCCTCGAAACACTTGGTAGGCGATGATTCATTAGGCCCTTAGCCACCCTGAGGAGCCTATACATTACCCTGCATCAATAAGACACGCGTATTTTTAGGAATTGACCGTAAGCCGTGAAGAGGGAGGAGAGAAACGCTTAAGTACTTCATAATGACCATACACGTAGTGAAGATAGGAGGGATGTACCGAGCGGTGACGACGGATTTGAACGCGGATTTAAACAGCCCTCCTCACGATATTAGGAAGTGCCTGGTGGAACCTTATGGCAATAAATATTAAGAGGATCATCTTACTCTACGTAATTGAGCTAGTTATACTAGTACTCCTATCATTGATGGGTTTTTACGTGGGACCACTACTCGTGAGCCAGCCAATGATTGAGTCGCTACAGAATCAAATAATGGCTACGGCGGATCTCGGCCCAAACTACATATTCCTTCATAACCTGGTAATAGATACGTTAATGGCTATTCCCGTGATTGGGCCATTAGTCTTCATATCCGCACTGGTGATGACGGGCTTCATACTTGGCGTGTATGTTGCGTATGCCCTAAATTCCATACTCGGGCTCGTAATATCCTTATTCGTAACGATGTTCTTCCCGCACGGAATAATAGAACTCCTCGCCTACGCCTTCTCAACAACAGGCTCACTAACATTCACCGGGAACCTCATTAATTCACTACGTGGTAAGCAACGCATTACTAAGAGTGATATTGTGACATGGGTAATCTACTACTTAATATCGGTTGTGTTACTCTACATCGCGGCTAATGTGGAGTATTTCGAGATTATGGCGCTGAAGAAATTAATAAGTGGTATGTTAACCACTTAGGTTCTGATACATGAACTTCTGGGTCATTAGGTTCTGTATGAAGATTGGCAGCTGAATATTATTAATAGTATCGTCATAAGCCCCCGTTAATGTGTTATAGCCAAGCATGAACAACACCGGTGAGTTTATGGGAACCTCATACGTGAGCGGTGATGGTGTTAGGAATGGTGGTACGTAGTACAGGGTAAGTACCAGGCCAACCATTTCCTGGTACTTCATGACAAACTTCTCATACTCATTCACGCAGGTCGTGGCATTCATGTTAATGCCCATGCTATTAAGTATTGACTGTACCGAGGCAATACTCGTTAGGTTCGCTATGTTGCTTGCGTTGGAGCCAATGATAGAACCGACCTTACTAAGAAATAGGAGGGCATTATCCTTATTAGTCGAGTTGAAGTATAGGCAGTAAGCCACTGACGCCACGTTGAGCTCCGCAGTCGTTAGCGGCGATGCGGACATTGTACCCATGTAGGAGTAAACATTAAACGCAATCTCATACTGAACAAGCCCATCCCTGGAGGTGCTGAGTATGTAATTAACGTTATTGACCGTGAAATTGGTCGAGGGCGGCATGACTGGGTTATACAGTATTAATACCTTGATCGGCGCCGTACTTGGCCCATAAACCAGACTGTAATTACTGAAGCTACTAAAGATGAGTGATGCATTGTCTAATTGGAAGTATGGGGGCCATACCACAATGCTTGAGGTGCCGATGGGGTACGTTACCTCAGTCACACCACTATGCAACTTAGATGGCGGTGCAACAACCCTAACCAGTAGGAAGTATGTCAATACTGCGGCTAGTATAATCACCAACACGAGTATTGCGCCATCTATTACCCTGTTAATGTCCATCAAGCACCATAGGTGCTAGATTTATTAAGAATTTCTCACACAGGAACGTCATAGAAATGCTTAAATTAGTGATTGCCCCACGGGTACCCAATGGCACTACCCAGGATTGAGAGACCAAGGCCAGTACTCCATGGACCAACAGTGCCGGTATGCACGTCATGCGGCAAGCCCATTAAGCCGTATGAAAGAGCAACCCACTTCCTATGCCCAAACTGCGGTAAGGCAGAGATTTGGAGGTGTGAGCATTGCAGGAGGACTGGAAATCCCTATAAGTGCCCAGTCTGTGGTTTTGAAGGCCCATAACATTAATTTACCTAATTGCCCTACCTCCTCCAATCACTGAATGGTCTCGGGAACAGCTCGCTAAGGCTATGCCTTATCACCTTATCCCCATGGACTATAATAACCTCCTCAACACCAAACTCACTCATCACCTGCAAGCAAGCCCCGCAGGATATATAGGCTTATCAAGGTCTGATGTCAACACCACGGTCTTTATCTTCCTCTCGCCATTGGACACAGCATTGAATATGGCGACCCTCTCGGCACATACCGTGAGCCCGAGAGATGCATTCTCAACATTTACACCCCTGTACACCTTACCGTCAGGCGTAATAGCCAATGCGCTTACCCTGACCCCACTGTACGGTGCGTATGAGTATTTCAACCCATCCTTAACAAGCTCAATCCACTCCCTAGGTATCACGATGGGTAATAAAGTAATAATGAATTTAAACGGTTCCCCGCTTAAGTTACGTGATCGGTGATTAACATTGAGACTTGCCATAATAATTGGGGCAAATAACGTGGGCATAAACGTAGCTAAGACACTCATGGATAGGTACGACGTGGTGATTGTGGATTCAAACGACGAAGCTTGCTCGAGGGCATTCAAGACCCTTAAGTCATCCGCACTCGTTTATAGGGGCGACCCAACCAGTGAGGATGTGCTTAATGAGGTGGGTATTGACAAGGCTGAGCTATTCCTGGCGTTGTCTGACAATGATGAATTAAATTACAGGGCATGCAGCATAGCAAGGGGTAAGGGCGTCCCGTTGATAATTGCCAGGGTTAATAATAGGGATAACGTGGATTTATTTAGGGAATTGAATGTAAACGCAATAATCGTCGAAGACCTCGTGTCAAACAACGTATCGACATTAATCATGGGCAGTAATGTCAGGTCTCAATTCACTGACCCATCAACAAACCTCAAATTCGCCATAGTGAGGGTTAACACTGATTCGCAGTTAATAGGTAAGTCTATCAATGATGTGATTGATAATTACGGCGTCTCAATACCATACGTAATTACGTCAAATGGCATAACCAAGTCAAGTAATGATCACGTAATCGAGAGCAATGACGAGCTAGTCATTGTGGGTCCCTCGGAGGATGTCGATAAGTTAATAAGCGAGTTAGGTGGGTAATCACTCATTACTCCTAACGCTATACCTCTTACCTAACTCCATTGATAGTTCGAACGCCTTATTAAGTACGGAGTACCTAACATCATCTATAGTCCTCAGGTCCTTATACGAACCCCTGGCAATCAACTCAACATACCTATCCTCAATCGCCGCAACATCGACGTGTGGGTCCTCAATACCCAACTTCTCCATGTAGTCCGTCAATTCCTTACGAAGGTCATCAATTAGTAACCCATCCTTAGGTACCTTAAACGGTATCCTAACCTCAATCCCCTCCGTCGGCGGCACCTTCCTAATCACGTTCTTAAGCACCAGGGTATACGGCACGTATATCAACTCATTACGTGAACTCCTAATTATCAAGCCCATTGAGGACTGCTTGATTATGTACCCCTTAATCCCCATAACCTCCACGTGATCCCCAACGTCCAGTGAGTAATCCTTAATGAGCCTGGCAAACTTACCCGTGAAGTACTCCTCAATTATGGGTCTCGTGCCGAGTATGAGTATTACGGCAAAGATGACGAGCAAGGCCCCAACTATTAGGTATTGCTGATAAACGTACTATCGCCGATAGTATGGTCACTATAAGCATCATCCTAAAGATAAACTTCGCATTCTCCACATCACCCTTCCTCGAAAGCTTAACAAAGGCCCTAACCAACTTATCAAATACATAATCAAGAACGAAGTAAATCGCCACGGCAACCACAATAACGATCAAAGCACTCCAAACCCAATTAGGATGAAATTACCTACTCCAGTCGCCCCGCTGGCATTGCCCGTACCGTTGACGTTGATTGCAATTACTATCGACATACCATTGCGACAGTATGTTTAGGACAATTATTGTTTTAAACCTAACTCAATCAATGAACAACCAGTACAGGCTTATTCGCATACCTCACGACCTTCTCAGAAACCGAACCTAGAAGGAACCTGGTTAGTCCCTTCAAACCCCTTGAACCAACTATGATTAGGTCAACATTCAGGTTATTTGCCACGTTTATTATGGTCTCGGCAGCATCAGTTCCTGTCTCGAGCAGCCCCTCCGCATTAACGCCCTGACTCCTGGCACGCTCAACGGCCTTATTAATTAAGTCTCTCCCCTGCCTCTCCATGGCGTCAATTAGGGCCGGGTACATGGATGAGTCTGGGGCTATGGCTATCCTGCCCTCCTCAATCACGTGGAGTATGTACAGCTTTGCGTTGAAGCTCTTGGCAATGTTTATTGCGTAGTCCAGCGCCTTATCCCCAGCCTTCGAACCATCATAGCCAACCAATATCTTTGTTATTAATGACATTAATTCCTCACTATGTAATTTGTTAATAAGTATTATTGGCCCTCAAGCCTTATTAATATTCATCAATGATTTATTGCCCCTATATATGGCGTAGGTACTACAAATGGGCCTTAATTCACACCTAACACAGAGCAGTGGGTCTGGTGGTTCCATGGGCCAGCCCTGGTAATTCTCGATGGCCTTAAGCTCCGCTAAAACGTTTTGGTGCTCCCTCTTCAACCTATTTATTGGTAATGACCTAACATCCCTCATGGTCACCAGGTATGCCTCCCTAATGTCTATACCAGCCTCCCCGAGCATCAACACGTAGGAAACCACCTGCTTAAGATACCTCCTCTCCCTATCCTCGTCGAGATTCCACGAACTCTTCAACTCAATTAATCCCCAGACTTCCTCGCCGTCGAACTCCCGCATGTATATGATGTCAGCCCTGCCAGACGTGTCCACAGTCTCTATTCCGCTCTCAACCTCCACGTGAACCCTCGGGTTTGCTATCTTAAACCACTCCTGGTAAAGGTCGTGGATAGCCCTACCCCTCGCTAAGTTCCTAATACCCTCCATGTTGGTTATTGTACCAAACCTAAGCTTTATCAGCGACTTAACGAAGCAGTCATTGCTGAAGAGTGACGGCGTGGCCTTACCCGTGGGTTTATCCACGAGGAATAGGTCATCACCAATGACCTGGGCATTTCTCAGCATCTCACTTACGTACTCCTCAGTCTTCCTCCTAATCTCGTCCTCACTTAATACATCGGCTATGGGCTTTATAACCAACTTAACCATGCTTATGAAAAGCCCTATCTAAAGTCCCTTTTATAAATCCATCAATTATGCCCATTTACAACTTAAAAGTGCATACCCCACCGAAAAGCCTAATATGGTGTATGTGGGGGTCGACGTTGGCGCAACGTACATAAGGGTTGGGCTTGTGAGTGAGGATGGGAGTATAATCAATAAGGTCAAGACGAGACAGCCAATGAGTGGTGATGAGAATACCGTGGCCAACGTAATAATAAAGTCCATAAGAGATTTAACAGGTGGAGGTAATATCGATGGTATAGGTATTGGTTCCATAGGCCCACTGGACCTCAGGGAGGGCATCGTCCCATGGGCGCCAAACGCGCCGATCAAGAGGTTTAAACTCGTGGAGCCAATAATTAGGGAATTCAGGGTACCCGTTGTACTGGGCAATGACGCAATGGCAGCCGTATGGGGCGAGTACCTATTCGGGGTTGGCAGGAGCGTTAATAACCTAGTCTACATAACCTTTAGCACTGGGATTGGCGCGGGGGTAATCGTTGATGGGCACCTACTCGTTGGTAAAGACGGTAATGCCCACGAGGTAGGACACATGGTAGTTGACGTAAACTCAGAAATCCAATGTGGCTGCGGTGGTTACGGCCATTGGGAGGCCCTTGGGTCAGGGGCTAACGTGCCGAGGATCATTAGAGAATTCGTTAAGGGTAAGTCGTACAGGTCGAGGCTGTACGATAGGCTTGTCAGGGGTGAGTACGTGAGTACTGAGGAGGTGTTTCAAGCCTATTACGAGGGTGATGAGCTTGCCAGGGACTTCATAGACAATTACCTGATGAGGGTTCACGCTGCTGGTCTGGCAAATGTTATGAACGCCTACGACCCAGAATTAGTGGTATTGGGCGGCTCAATGGCTCTGAATAACGTGGATCTGTTTAGAAGGGGAATTGAAAAATACCTAAAGAAATACTTAGCAGTTAAGCCAGCACGTATAGAATTCACCAGGTTTGGCGATGACATAGGCATCCTAGGCGCGGCGGCGTTAGCCATAAAGGTGCCGGAGTCACTAAAGACTTACGTGGAGCAATACAGCAGGAAGTACCTAGGCTAAGTTATTAAAAGTCGTGGATCCCCACACACCTGTGGTTGATGTAGTAATAATAGGCGCAGGGCATAACGGCCTAGTCGCAAGCATAGTCCTGGCTAAAGCCGGCCTCGACGTGCTGGTTCTCGACCACGTAACCTGGCCAGGCGGCTTAGCCGGCTACCACGTGATCGGCGGCGTCGAGGTACCCATAGGAGCCTACGTACTCGGCCTAATACCCAACGACCTAATGAACGAGTTGGGGATAAGCATTGAGCGTTACAAGCCCGAACCCATCGCGGTTTATGTTAAGGATGGTGAATTAGTCAGGTGGTGGAGGAGTCTTGAGGATAGGGTTAGGGAATTCAACAGGTGGGGCCTGGGTGACAACCTAATGGCCATGTGGAATAAAATCACGGAATTCCACAAGGCACTGCGTAAATACCTATACAGGCTCAACCCACCTAGCAAGGAGGAACTACTCAATGATCCGGTGCTTGGCGAGTTCATTAGGTTGAAGGGTTGGCAGTTCCTAAGTCAGTATTTACCCCGCGATTTCTGGAATATGTACATATTCGAGCCCTACCTGGACCAACCAGCCTTCATGGTCGGCTACTACAACCCAGACACTGACTGGTGGTTCCCTGCGAAGAATGGCGAGGTTGGTATGCAGGTCTTTGCCCGCGAATTATATAATGCCGCCCTGAGGGCTGGTGCTAGGGTTGTCCTTGGCCTTGGCGTTAGGAAGATAGTCGTTGAGGGTGGTAGGGTTAGGGGTGTGGTTACTGATGATGGTAGGGTTATCGAGGCTAGGGCAGTCCTTTCCACGGCTAGTCCGGTGAATACCTTGTTGGATCTGGTTGGTGAGGAGTACTTCGATAGGTCTGTGATTGATAGGTTGAGGGGTGTGCCGTTGGGTGGTGCGTCTAGGTTTGTTATTGTTAGTAATGGACCGATTAGGTTGAGGGGTGAGTTGGATAATTATAGGGATTCAATCCTTCAATTACCCTTTGGGGAAACCGTTGTTCACAATAATTACTTAATAGTTACGGGGTTGCCCACGAGGGATGAGCTTAACGAGTACGTGGACCTGGATTGGGCTGAGGTGAAGGCCTTTGAGTTAATAACGCCGAGGGATTACGAGGCGATCTTCAGGTTGGCTGGTGGTAACCTTAATCACTTGCCAATGATTGAGGACTACATGTTCAGTAATAGGCCGGTGCCTGGCTGGGGGTACTCAACGCCTATAGCAGGGCTTTATATCGGTGGTGCTGGCACGTGGCCTGGTGGGCAGGTGACTGGTGTGCCTGGCTATAATGCGGCTAGGAGGGTGCTTAGTGATTGGGGTTTGTTGAGGTGATGGTTGTGTATAAGCAGGTTATTGTTGTTAGGGCTGATTTGGGGATGTCCTGTGGTAAGACCGCGGCTCAGGTGGCTCATGGGGCTGTGGGTGCCGTGCTTAGGGTGCTTGAGGAGGGTAGGAGGGAGTGGCTTGAGTGGTTTAGGGCTTGGGAGTCCTCTGGGCAGAAGAAGGTTGTTTTGGTGGTTGATTCGCTGGATGAGTTGGTTAGGCTTAGGGATAAGGCTGAGAGGTTGGGTTTGCCCACGTTCCTTGTTGAGGATGCGGGGCTTACTGAGTTGCCGCCTGGCACTGTGACGGTGTTGGCGATAGGTCCTGGGCCTGAGGATTTAGTTAATAAGGTTACTGGTTCGTTAAGGTTGCTAAGGTGATTGTGTGAGTTTACCTCGATTCTTTAAGGATGTGATGAATAAGGTGTTTGCGTATTCAAATTATGAATTGGTGAATACCGTGATTACGCTATTCCAATTAAGGAAGCTTAGGTACTGGGCTTTTCGGGAAATAATCTCCTCAATAGGTGATTGCAGCGGCTACCTACTTGACCTTGGCGCTGGTGATGGTTCGATGACCAGGTTCGTAATACGTAACGGCCTTAGACGTAGGCCCATAATACTTCTTGACCCGGCGATTAACGGCCTTAAGTCGCTGGTGACCTATGCCCTGGGTTGGTTGATAGGGTTGTTGGTGTTGGTGAATACGTACCACTTAGGTCTGGGTCTATATGCACCGTGTACACATCATTCGCGCTTAGGCAGTTCAATGATAAACCGCTCGCCCTGCTTGAGGTGCGTAGGATCCTCAGGAGGGGTGGGTCGTTCATAGTCCTTGAGTTTTGGAGACCTGATAACCCGCTGGCCCACGCGATTTTACTGTTCTATTTAGTATTTGTTCTACCGTTACTGGTTTCCATCGTGGCGCCGAGGGAGGTTTGGGATTATGCGACCATGAGGATTACGGTTAGGAATATTGGAGATATTTCGTGGTTGAAGGAATTAATTAAGGACTTAGTTGGTAATGTAGTTTCTTACCGAACATACCTGGGTATATTCCTATTGGTAAGGGCCATTAAGGCTTAATCATGAAGGAATTATCTTAAGCCTGGCCAATGTATCCTGCCTGGGCTTACCAACTTCATCGTAGCCCCTTAATTCGTAGTACTTCCTAACCATGAATGACCACTCCTCCTCAGTGACTATGTACTGCTTGCCCTCATACTCCACGGGCTCCCTTAACCACCTCGGCGGTAACCTGTCCTGCTCGATGGTAGTTCCATTCATGTACCTATGAATCACGATAATCCTCTGCGCGGTCTCTCTCAATTCATCAATTGTATAGTTGAATCCAGTTACGGCATTAAGTACGTCCCTAATCACCTCCACGTGTACATCGCCCTACCAAACTTGCAGAGGAGCATTGAGTCGTATAGGGCGTTCCTCTCCTCAATATCCATCACAGCCCTAACCTTCTCCTCCCCAGTGGCAAACCTACCACCACCCTGCCCAGCAATATCAACGGCGTAGGCACTAGACCACAGGTGATCGGCACCCCTCTCGGAAATGGCATTATTGAGTATCATGCCCTTGAGTGTCCTGGGGTCGTAACCTGCTGGTTCGAGGCCCTTAACATGGATTGCCAGGTCTTGTACGCCGAGTCTCTCGGCGATGGTCTTCGTACCCAATGCCGCCAGCTCACCGAGCCCACGCCTATAGGCGGTGTCGATTATTAATTGCCTAATGCCCTCATAATCACCCCACCTTGGCGCGCCCTTAATAATACCCTTCTCGCCGAGGTATGTTAGGAAGGCTATGGTGTTGCCCAGGCTTATTGTGTCGAAGCCAAGCCTATCGGCGAGCTCGGCCAGGTCTATTAGCTTCTGTGGGTCGTGAACCCCCGTTAGACCTCCAAGGGCCATTACCGTTTCGTACTCAAGATCATACTCACCATTGCTTGACCTGACGACTTTATGGCAAGCCACTGGGCAGTATAGGCATGCGCCATTCTTAATGAAGTACCTGGGCTTCAGTACCTTCTCCCATGATATGTCCTCCCAATTGGGCATGACCACCCTGGTCCAATAAATCGATGGATAAAACCCCATGTTACAGCCAACATCTATTAGCCTTACCGTGCCGCCCTGCCTATACGGTATCATTCCTGGGTTAGTGACGGCCTGCCTGCCAAGGCTCCTAACCAGGTCCTGATACACCTTATCGTCAGCCACATCCACGGTCTTGCTAACCGGGATGAAGGTTATGGCCTTCACATTCTTACTACCCATCACAGCTCCGGCCCCAGTGCGGCCGAATTGCCTCCAGTCCTCATGGCCGATGCATGCGTAGGGCACTCTATTCTCGCCGGCGGGCCCGATGGTTAAGACGGCGGAGTCCCTAAACTCCCTCTTAATTGCGTGCTCTGTCTCCACCGTGTCCAAGCCCCACAATTCCCTGGCATCCCTAATCTCGACCTTACCATCACTAATGATTAGGTGGACAGGCCTTGGACTGATCCCGGTGATCACCACGCATCAACGCCCGCATACTTCATGTAGGCGCCCAGGGTTCCACCAACGGTTGAGTAACTCCACCTATTCGTCAGTGGTGACTTGAATATTGCGGCAGCCCTGGTGGCTAGTGGTATCCTGGTACCGCCGAGGGGCCCGGTGGCTATTATTAGTGGGTTTTCGGGACCGTACGGATCAACATTAGTGAGGTTTAGGTTTAAGTCGAAGATTATCTTGAGCCCCAAGCCCCTACCTCCTACGAAGAGCTTGGCGGTACTTTCATCAATCTTCTCAGACCTAACCTCATTGCGGTTTAAGTTAATCCATAGTATCTTACCTGCATAACCATGCATGTTAATACTAGCACTTAACACTTGGATTAAAGGGCTTACTCGAACGTGTTAATACCAGTACTCAATTAAAATTGGCGCTTTATGAGTTGTTGTGGAGAGAGTTTACTCAGGCGTTGGTTGGTTGGTCAGGGTCAATAATGGTGTTGCCGAGGTTGTAATAAATAGGCCACCGCTAAACCTGATAACGCTTGAGATGAGGAGGGACTTGGGTAAAATAATCAGTGAGTTGGAGCAGGATGGCAGTGTGAGGGTTGTGATTTTTGAGGGCAGTGGTGATAGGGCATTTAGCGCCGGTGGTGATGTTGCCGAGTTCCTAAGCACCACACCCAATGACTTAATTGATTGGGGTAGGACTATAGAGGCTGTGGAGAGCCTTAGTAAGCCGACAATAGCCCTCCTTAGGGGTTATGTACTTGGTGCAGGTACTGAGTTGGCGCTTGCCTGTGACATTAGGATTGGCACACCGGACGTGGAGATTGGGCTACCTGAGATTAGGCTTGGCATGGTACCAGCCAGTGGGGGTTTGACGAGGATTGCTAAGGCACTTGGACCACTCCGCGCCAGGTACTACCTACTCCTTGGCAGGAGAATAAAGGCGGAGGAGGCTTTGCAGTATGGGTTGTTGCATGAGATTGTTGATTCGTCAAGGATTTACGATAGGGTTATGGAAATAGCCAGGGACTTGATGAGTCTCTCGCCGCTGGCTCTTAAGGCGTTGAAGGAGGCGATTAGGCTTATTCAGGACTCGCCGATGGAGGTTGGTTTTGACATTGAGAGGAAGACCTTCGCATTACTGCGTTATAGTCAGGACTTCCAGGAGGGTATTAGGGCATTTAAGGAGAAGAGACAGCCAAGGTTTCAGGGGCTTTAGTGGCGAAAGATTATTAAACCGCAGGAACTCTACACTTTTAGTCACCACACAGAGACCCGACGAGGCGGGCCGATGAAGGTCGTGGGTTACCCCGGCCATACCTTATCTTTATAAATTGTCCTTAATTACGAGCTTTAAATTATCCGTGACCTCATAATTAACCCTTTTTACATCACCATTATTGATAATGTATATTTGCGGTATTCTTACTATGCCGTTGCTAATTCCATACTTAATAATTAATTGAAGAGCGTTGGGATCATCATAATCCCTAATTTCACAGTTGATGCCCTCATTAATGAACTGTGAACATAGGGCATTTAATTGGTCCTTAAAGTGGTCCCACTCTGCCGTTATTATGATTATCTTCTTCGGCATTTATGGCCTATTGAATTAAGTAATGTTTTTAAAGCGGTTCTCAATTGTCATGTCGAGGAGGTATGGAGTACGTATATGCAGCATTACTGTTGCACTACGGTAAACAACCCATTAATGAGGAGAATGTAGCCAAGGTTCTCCAGGCAGCTGGGATACAGGTTGATGAGGTTAGGGTTAAGGCACTGGTTGCTGCCTTGAAGGAGGTTAATATTGATGAGGCTATAAAGACTGCCGTGGCGATGCCCGTAGCTGCTGCTCCAGCTGCCACTGCCCAGGCAGGTGGTGCTGCGGCTGGTGGTGAGCAGAAGGCTGAGGCTAAGGCGGAGGAGAAGAAGGCTGAGGAGAAGAAGGAGGGTCCGAGCGAGGAGGAGATTGCGGCTGGTCTTGCGAGTCTCTTTGGCTAGGTTCTTTGTTTAAATTTTCAATTTCGTTTAAAATCACCGGTGCTACCCTCCTCAATCTTAAATAAATTCTTCATGGCCCTATCCCACAGGTCTCTTGGTGACTTGTGGTAAATCCTTATCTTAGTGTATGGAAGCCCAGTTAGTGGTCTCGAGAGTTGGAATTCTACGAACCTCCTCTTCTCGTTAATCACGACTTGCTTAACGAGTATTGGTGACTTGAGTAGGTACATGCCATCAATGAGCATTGCGTCTCTGAAGATTATTAGCTCCTTCGTGACCGTGTATGGGTAATCAGTTATCTGCACGTTGGTTGTCATGAAGGGCATTCTCATGATCCTGAAAATCACGTACATGAGGATGAAGAATACGCCGAAGTAAATGAGGTAGTCAATGAAGTATGCATAGAATAGGTTTGCCTCCTGGATTGTTGGTGTGAACCAGGGCTTTAGGTAATAGCCTATGTTTGTCGAGTTTGATATGTACTTAGCTAATGTTATGAATGGTCCAGAAAGTACGTAAGTATACAGCAGGAGTAGTCCTATTAAAACCACCATTAGTATTATTAAGTTCTTCATTTGGGACTTAACGAACCTATTCATCTCCTGTACATACTCAGGGTCCTTCTCCATGGCCTTCATGAAATCATCACGCGTTAACTTCTCAACGGCGCCCGACTTCGTCGACTTCATGTATTCCTCAATCTCCCTAAACCTAACCCTAGTGCTCCTAATGCCTATTGCAATGACTATGCCAAAGAATATCACTAAATAGGCAATCACTATTATCCACGTTACGAAAGTCTCATGGGCCACATTACCCCAGGCACCGACTATGGCGAAGGCTAGGACAAACGCTATTGGCCATGCATACCTAAGCGCCTTATTCCAGGTACTACCCTGCTGTGGGTACATTTCGAGATCTCTAGAAGTTTTAATGCCATTTAAAACTTACCGAATATGGCGGGGTGTGAGAAAAGATTTATTTCCTATATAGGTGTTGCCTAGTGGAAATGAATGCTAGTAATGAATTGGTAATTAATGTGATTTGCGATAATGAGGTGAAGGCGCCCAATGTGGAGGGGGATAATTCCATATCACTACTTATTAATAACGAGTTAATGATTGATACTTGCTCAAGCACTGGTAAGTTAATTGGTAATAGTAGGGCATTGGGCATTAATGTTAGGCCTAAATTGCTCGTTATAACGACGCCGGTTAATCATCATTGGGGTGGCATTGATGCTGTTAGCGGTTTATCGGCGGTGGCGATGCCTGTTGATAATACGATGCAGGGTTTTGAGCTTAGGGGTAAGCTTGAGGAACTTGGCATTGACGTTATCGAGGTTAGTGGTAGGGAGAGGGTTAGGCTTGGTTTTGGTACTGTGGAGTTGATTAGGGTTGGTAATAAGAGGGTTGGTGAGTTACTCGTTTATATTCCGAGCCATAGGTTGTTAATTAGTGGTTGTGGGTTGAACCTATGGCTTATCAATGATGATGAATTAACGAGGTTCTTCAGGGAATTGGGCGTTAAGTACTTCGTGGGTGGTTTGGGGGCAACATCAATAAGTGAGTATCAGGGTGCATTATTGAGAGATGTTATTAGGGGCTTAGGCGGTGTTTATCCACTTCACGGTACTGGCCCTAGGCTTAGGAGGGAATTGGTGAGTAATTATAGGAATGCTCATGATGTTGGTACAGGCTCGGTGCTGAGGTTTGGGTGATGGATGTGCAATACCTTGGCTTAATAATAGTCATTGCCGCTTGGTTCACGCTCGTTGGTATAATATACCTACTTAGGTACCTGGGCTTCGATGTGCCCGTGCGGGTTTACTACGGGGTATTCATTATGCTTAGGGATGAGGAATTGGTTAAGGAGGTAATTGCACCACTTGGGAACTTATTGCGCAGGGTACCGGGTTGGTTGATCATATTGTTGACTGTGGGGCTCTTCTCAGTATCCATGTTCGTGATTGTTCCAATACCACTGGCGATAATGAGCATAAACGCCTGGGGCCTACCATCAATGCTCTACCTAATGTTCAAGAACCTAGTGCTGATGGTAATAGCCGTAACACATAGGCTAAGCCCCATGGAGACCGTGGAGAGAGGATTCACACCACTGGCGCCGTTGATCCCGGGGGTCACGGTGTCGTTATATACGTTCCTCTATATAATAGTGGCCATTGGAATTGGAATACTACTGCATGAGCTCGCTCACGGAGCCGTATCCTCTAGGTATGGGATAAGGATAAAATCCGGTGGAGCCTTCGCCCTACTCTTCCTAGCCTTTGGCGGCTTCGTTGAGATTGATGAGGAAGAATTGAGGAATAGGGGCTTGCTCGTTAGGCTCGCTGTATACTCAAGTGGGGTCTTCATGAACATAGTCCTCGCCTACATAGCAGTGGCCCTTGTAGAGCTTGCGCTATTAAGTCCATCATTGACGCAAAGCCTTTTAGGAACCACGGTAGTCTACGTGGCCAACTCCACGGATATAGCCCTTAAGAACGGCTACGTAATAACGGCAGTTAATAACCAACCAATTGCCAGCATATACTCATTAATATCAATACTAAGCTCAGCCAACTCAAGCAATGTCACACTAACCGTGTTTAACCCAGCAGATGGTGCTGTACTCCACGAAGTTCTAAGTACGAGGAATTTAACAATGGCGTTACTCGGCTATTCAGCTGTACATAAGCCCGTGGGGTATAGTCGTTGAGAGTAGGTCATTTTATAACCTAATGTTCTGGATTTACACGCTAAACCTAACCCTAGCCTTACTTAATGCCTTCCCAGCATACCCGCTTGATGGTGGTCAATTCCTTGAGGCACTGCTCACGAAGGTGATTAGGGACCAGGCACTGAGGAGTAAGGTCATGGTAGCGGTATCGATAGTTTTATGGTCGCTTATTGGCTTAACACTATACTACACGTTAGTAACAGGTCTATATAGGCTGATTTAGGGAGTGCGTGATTCTTAATAACTACCTAGTGGGGTCACCAGTAATGAGTGGTCGTGATGGCGTGAGGGCGAGGGTTAGGAGGGGGTTCATACTTGGCATCATCATTACGGCCCTATTCCTACCACTGAGCCTGTCACCCTTTGGTGAGGCATTTGCACTGGAGTTTAGGGCTTATGGCTATGTGATTTATAAGTCTGGAGAGGTGATTCACGTGGGTTATTTGCCGCTCTACCTCTACATGTGGAGGGTCTCGTCATTATTATTCCTCGCATGGATAATCACGTACATAGCCTACATAATCAAACCGTCAATCGTGCTCGACTCATCGGGCATTGTTTACGGGACCTTCTATGTAGTAACCCACTACGTATACCTATTCACGATAGGCGCCCCGGTAATCATTTATCCATTGACCTATGAGTTAATTACCGTGGGTAAGCCACTCCTCTACCTTGACTGGGGGCAGGTCATTGCGTTGGTGACCATTTGGAGGTTTTACGTAATTCGTAGGTTAATGCGGGGTTGAGAATGAGCAGTACTAAGGAGAAGATAGCGGAAATACTACGTGAGCTCGGTATTAACTGGGTCAGGAATTTCGAGGTGAGGGACCCGCAGTACATTGCCGTGTCCAGGCTATGCCGTGGATTGGGGCATGATGTTGAGATGACGCTTAAGTTGACCGTGCTCAATGCACTAGTTAGTTATCAATTGACTGGCAAGGGTGAGGATCACTGGAACTACTTCGCTAATTACTTCATTAGGAATAGACCCACGGATCTATGCGGTGACTTCGTAAACTATATCATTAATAGCAGGTACCTAGCCCGTTTTAGGGATTCGAGGTTAAAGAGAATTAAAGGCGTTTGCCCACAAATGGCTGGGCTAAGCATTAGCAATTACCTAAGTGACCTGGCATCACTCTGGAGACTCATTGTGAGGATCATGAACGCACGTGGCGATGAGAAGACCATAGTATTTGCGGTTAAAATGGCCTACTACGTGGGTAGGGCCTGCGGTCTTGACGTTAATGTTCCAATGGATATACCAATACCCGTGGATTACAGGGTCACGGTAATAACAATATGTAGCGGTTTAATGCCCGTCATGGGTAGTCCCAGTAATGTTGCCGATCTGGCCAGGGAGTTAATGACGAGGCGCAGGGCTGAGATTCAAAGGGCGTGGAGCGAGGTCAGTAGGCTTAGTGGCATACCGCCGCTCAATCTTGATTCCATTATTTGGGTCTTAGGGGGTCTACTGATTAATTCATCATTCAACGTGGATAAGGCGATTGATGAGGCGAAGACCCTCAACATGTATAATGAGAAGATTCCTGAACTACTTCATTTACTTGGTGGTCGTTGCATTGATAGGTAAGTATTAATGATGACCTCCCTGGCCTCCTTATATACCTGGGTCCAGGACTTACTCGCCTTAAACCTACGTAGTAACTCAATCCTATCGCCCTTAACCGCTACGTAACCGCTCGAAATAAGCCTATCGAGTATTGCCTTGGCAAACCTAGAGCCAAGCCAATAATCCATCATCCTATACACCTTTAGGTACCTTAGCCTAGCCCTGCCATTCCTCAACTCAAGCTCCTCGAGCAGCAATAACGCAAGCCTTGCCTCAGGCTCATTGACATAGACCTCACCCCTATCCAGGTCAACCCTAGCCATTACGCCACTCCTTAAGCTCAGTATCTCCCTGGGCAGGTTCGTCATTATCGGTATCTGGGCCATGATAGCGCCGATTATTAACATTGTATCAGCCTTAACACTTAGGATCGCCAGTGGCGCCTTATCGTACTTACTCAATTGATACATCACGTAAGGACCAACCGTGGAACCCCTGGAGCTTGGTATTGCTAATACCTTACCAGCTATGCTGGCGTTTATAGTCCTTATGATCCCGCTTTTACCATCAACGTCACCGAGAAATGAGAGTGGCTCTGGGTAGACCACCAACTCGCCGCTAACGGTGCCATTCCCAAATAAGGTCTCTCCCTTAAATTTCATGTTAAGTTCAGGATAGGTATGTGGATAATGACCTTATATATTTTAAGTTATTGAAGCGAAGTAAAGTTAAGCATGCATCTTTCCTACTCAATTCTGATCTTAATGATCTTCTTCGTCTCCTCAACCTCCTCCTTAGGCAACTCCCTGTAGGTCAACCACCAGGCATAGCCTTATACTGCTGGAGTCTCTTTGGAGCCTCCTCAACGTGATGCGGCGGTGGATTTAGTACGTTCTCACCAATTATCTCGTTGTACGGCCAGTTCGCCGGCATGACAACTCCATACTTATCAATGAGTTGCAGTGACCTAACTATCCTGAGTATCTCAGGTATGTTCCTACCAAGCTCCAGTGGGTAGTAGAGTATTGTCCTTATCGTTGCCTTATCATCAACAATGAACACAGTCCTAACCGTATTTGTACTTGACTCTGCATGTAGCATTCCTAGGGCCCTTGATACATTGCCCAATGGGTCAGCGATTATTGGGAATGGTATCTTAACACCCAGGGTCTTCTCAATCCACTGAACCCACTCAATGTGGCTGATGTCGGTATCGACGCTTAGGCCTATTAACTCGGTGTTCAGTTTCTTAAAGTCGTCATAGTGCTTGGCGAAGCTCACGAATTCCGTTGTGCATACTGGTGTGAAGTCGCCTGGATGACTGAAGAGTACGAACACTTGCCTTTAAATGCGTCCGGTAGCTTCATTGGTCCGTGGGTAGTCATTACGTTTAGTTCTGGGAATTTCTCCCCTATTGATGGGATTGTTATTGGCATACTACGAGTCAATAGGTGATCATGTATTTAAAGGAGGTTTCTTTGTTATTTTGAATTTACTAGACAAATGATAAGGTATTACATAGACATAGATATAATTGAATATATAAATGGTGGGCTTATATGATTCATTTAAAATACTCGGATTAACTACTTTAAATCTAATAATGGCACCGCATTAATAACGGAGACTATGAATAATGAAGGTGTTGCATTGCTGATAATGTACATTTATATGATATTTACGGTGATTCTACCATTAATGTTAATTCCAATCAGCGTTCAATCAGACTACCTAAATATCATTAATTTACGCCTCATCGTCAATGAGTATATTGACTCCATAGCCATTGCAACACCCCTGTTAATACTTGGTGCGGTGCTAATTTATAGGTATGCGCCATCATTGTCCAGAGTTATTTTGAGCGATGTGGTTAGGGTTTATAATTCCCGTGGCATCCTGGACGTATTTACCCGTAAGAGGTTGATTCAATTGTACTTTATATTATTAATACCAGCCTTAATCTCCTACCTAGTTAACGCAGGGATCATTAGGGTAGTGGGTCCCAACCACGTGATACTTACTGCCTACCCATTAATGGGTTTGTTTAATTACATGATCGTGACCATAGGCATTATTAACCTGGTGTTGAGTACGTGGTTGATAATTGGCGTTTCCTATCTTCAGTTGAGGATTGCGGCGAGGCGCTTGATCAGCAGGATAGGTGGTGTGATTAGTGGTACCGTGGGTATTGCAGCATCTACGGGTACAGCCACCTTCGTGAGCTCAGCTTGCGGATTAGGTGTCTGTACAGCCCCGGTCTATGGTGTTTCCCCCATGGCCATGGTTGTGATGGGTATGTTTGATGTTAATGCATTTGAGTTAACTCATTACTCATTAATTGCCCTATTAATCCTGACATTAATTACATCAGTATTATTGGTTATTGTTCATAGAATTATTATAAAGGGTTGATAATGCCCATGGGATTAATTTCAACTCCACTTTTAACGATGAGTTGATGAGGTAGTTTTTCATTCAATTGTTAGCGCAAAGATAAATAACTGCGGTGATGGATGTGAGGAGGACAATAAACAACGCCATAGACCCAGACACAGTCAGGATAGCCAAGTCATTAAACATAGAGACGCAGGGCAAGACAAAGGAACAAATAATAAACGAAATACTAAGGAAACTATCTAATGAGGGTAATAAGAATTAGGGATTATTTCCACCACTCATCAAGCCTTGAAATCTCAATGATAATTCATGCGACCACTTATCCGCCACCCTACTCATCTCCTCAATGATCTCCTCATAATACCTCAATAACGCCTGACCCTCAGGCGTCAATTTAGCGCCACCCCTGCCTTTACCGCCCTTCCTAGCATCGACTAATTTCATGCCCAGCGTCTTCTCCATCCTCTCTATGTAATTCCACACAAAGCGGTATGACATGCCCAGTTTACGGGCAGCGCCACTTATGGAACCAACCTCATTAATGGCTTTAAGGATCTCATAACCACCAGGACCAATTACGTGCCTACCATTAACCTCAACCCAAACCCTAAACCTAACACTCACAGACATGCTAAACCAGCGTGGACATTAAATACAAAACTTTATCTCTTTTGAAGCAAACAATCATTTAGGGCAGTGAATAAATCACTCCAATTTATAATTTATGTGAAAAGGGATTTTTACCCAAGTATGCATTTCCTAGTTAAGTCGGGTAATGGAGTACCAAAAATGGTTTGCCCAGGCGCTTAGGGACCTACGCACTGCGGAGAACTCCCTAAACTCCGGCGACTACTATGCCTGCGCATTCTGGTCTCAGCAGGCAGTTGAGAAGGCCCTGAAGGCACTACTCATCTCCAGGGGCAAGGTGGTCAGGGGACATGACCTCGTGGAGCTCGGCTACATCATTAGGGATGAACTACACATGGATGTATCACAGATAATGGATAACCTCAGGGAGCTAACCACCCACTACACAACGGCTAGGTATCCTGATGCAGCTAATGGTGTGCCTTACGAAATATATACTGAGGGAATGGCAAGGAGAATACTCGAGAAGGCCAGGGAGGTGATGGAATGGGTAAGGCAGAATCTGCAGTAGAAAGCCAGGTAGTCCTACTCAGGAGGGCTTGGGAATTCGTGGAGAGGGCTAGGGCTAGGATAAGGATTGTCGAGGTATACGTTGTAGGTTCCAGGGCCAGGGGTGACTACACAGATGTGAGTGACATTGACCTGGTAATAATTAGCGATGATGTTAGGGGTATGAACCAACTTGAGAGAAGGTTACTACTCAAGGACTTCATTGAGCCTAGGGTTGAGTTCTTCATATACACGAGTGAGGAGTGGTATGGCGAGACCACTGCGTGGATAAGGCAGATGAGGCGTGAAGCCGTTAGGCTCATCGACCTAATGAGAGATTACGGCGTAAGCCGGAGTAATGACTTTGCCTTAATCATATAAGACTTAATAAAGCGGAATAAATGCTTGATTATAGTGAGTATACCGCAGGCATTAATCGAGGCCCTCAGGAAGAGGGGATTAGACATTGAAGACCTAATTGACATCCTAGCCGCAAAACTTGACCTAGACCCACTCGATACGGCTAAGGCGCATGCCGAGTTAGCCATTGCCATGTTCAATGAGGGCCTTAACTTCGTCAGTAAGGGTGATGTTGTTCAAGCCAGTGAGAAGCTGTATAAGGCGGTGGAGGAGGGCATCAAGCTTTAGCCATTGCGAAGAGTCTCGATGAGGCCAGGGAAGCCGCAGAAAAAGGCAGATGGACCGTGAGCTTACTCGATGACGCGGTCTCGAAGCTAGGCGACGTAGCGGAGAGGGCTTGGGCTGAGGCCTATTTCCTGCATGTTAATGGATTTCACGAGGTTAGGATTAGGATTGATGAGGTTGAGAGGAGGGTTAAGTACATAAGGCCGTTGATTGATGAGCTTAAGGAAATAATGGGGATTCATTAATTTTACATGGAATTAATAAGGCGTATTGGTCTACCCGTTGACCGTTACGTATATTTGGAACTTAATGCCGTAAGTCTTGTACTCGCCATCAACATCGTAGACCCTGGCTATGTATGTGCCTGGATTAAACATTACCAATGTGTAAAGCCTTATAAATGATTACTCGACTAAGAAATAACACGTGAGACTGTTAAATGAATCAATCGCCTAAGCCATGCTTACTCACTATGTCGTAATAAGGCATGGTGATCTCTCAATTACTGTGATTAGGTATTAAGGCCACTATATCATCGCTGGTCGTAGCATTAATTATTTAAAGATTGAACGCCTTGGGCAGGCAGAGTGGAGGTAAGATTAATCCTACGGCCACCCTGCCCGTCTAGAGTTTGGTAGATAAGAATGCACTTCCGTCGTTGGTCTCACGCCTTGGTTAGCGCCTTTGCTGCATTTACCATGTTCCTAGCCTTCGTAAGGTCTATCTGTCCCTCCTCGTCCTTTAAGTACGTACCAACTATGAAGCCGTGGGCGTCCCTATAATCATTGATGTTATTTGGATTTATACCACTTCCCACCAGAACCTTAGCGTTCACGGCTTTCACAACACGCCTAAGTAGTATTGGGTCTGGCGGCTCGCCAGTCCTTGGGCCAGTCACCACAAGTGCGTCAGCAAGCGCCCTCTCAACGCAGTCCCTGGCCACGTCCTCAATGGTCATCCTGTGCAGTGGACTTGCGTGCTTCACAAATATGTCGGCTAGTACTGTTATCTTCGTGTTAAGCCTAGCCATTACCTCAAGGACCTCCCTCGCAACAGGTTCAATTAAGCCCTCCGCACTAACTATGGCTTCGCAGTAGGCGTTAGACCTAATGAAGGATGCACCAACACAGCAGCTATCGCCGCAGCCTCAGGACCCGAGTTCCTCAGTAGGTTTATACCTACCGGTATGTTCACGGACCTAACCACCTCCCTGGCTATTATGGCCATGGAGGCTATGGTCTCCGGTTCCCTAACCCTAGCCCTAAATGGGTAGTCATGGTAATTTTCTAGGATCACCGCGTCGAATCCAGCCTCATCAAGCACCCTGGCATTCCTGACGGCAAAGTCCACGATGGTGCTTATGTCCAATCCACCATACCTGATCGAACCTGGGAGTGGCGGTAAATGAACAACGCCAATGAGTGTCGGCCTGTCATCCCTAAACTTAAGTGTTGGCATTGCTTATGAATTCAATGGGGAATTAAATAGCATTACCACTCAAGACCCCTCACGCCCACAATGCCCCTATCAAAGTAATGCTTCCTGGGCTCCATGACTGTTACTAGGTCTGCAATATCTATGAACTCCCTGGGCGCGCCCCTACCCGTTAGCACCACATTAACCTCAGGTGGCAGCGACTTAATGCTGTTGATTACTTCATTAGTCGTTAAATAGCCATTACTTACTGCATTATTGACCTCATCCAGTACTAATAGGAAAGGCTTGACCTCCCTAGCCCTGTCCAATGCCATCCTAAGCACATCCCTAGGTGTTAAGTGCTGGTCTGGGTCCAGTGAGTAAACATCGACGTAGCCACTGAGGAACTTCTTAATCGCTAGGTACTCACCCACGTACTCACCCCTGTATATCAAGGTCTTCATTAGGTGGGCAATAACGACCCTATAGCCATGTCCAACGGCCCTTAGGGCTAGGCCCAGGGCTGCCGTTGTCTTCCCCTTGCCATCGCCTGTATAGAGTAGTATCAGCCCCATCATGGGGCGCTATGTATGGAATTAATTTGCATTACCGCAGTGATTCAGTATCTTCAGTAAACACTTGTAGAATATCGATTGGTTATACTTAAAAACACGTAAGTTATGTCTCCCCTTGCTATGGTTAGCACGTACATTGGTGCATTAATAACACTTGGTGTTTTCGCGGTATTATCAGCCATAGGCATAACCATAACAAAGGACAACCTATACGCAGCAATATACTTGGCCGTGACGACAGGTCTCGTTGGCGCTGTGTATGGATTATTTGGTATAACCTACGGCTTCGTACTGATATACCTAATATTCGTGGGCGCCACAATAACGATGACCATAGTCCTGGCGGCCACATATAGGAGGATCGAGTTCAGGGGTGGTGTGGGCAAGTCCTGGATAATACCAATGCTGCTATTCATAGTCTCAATAATCGTCGCCTCGGCATTCACCAATTATGAGGTGGCACCTGTCACGAGCCAATCACTAATAAGCTTCGTCTCAACCTCTGATGGCTTATTACTAATTGCATTACTGGCATCACTCTTAATGGCGATAATGATTGGGTTAATAATGTATTACCTCGAGGTGAGTAGGGGATGGAGGTCGTGAATGCAGCCATAATCTATGGCTTCGCATCTATAATACTGATGATTGGATATTACAGCGCATTAAGGGCTAATGACCTAATTAGGGTATTAATATCGCTGGAGCTAATGTTCAACGCCATATTCCTGGCGTTGGTTCCGTTCTTTGCCGTAAATGCCGTGGTGGCCCTCGGCATCCTCATAGTCACCATATTGTCGTCGTCCACGGAATTCATGACCCTGATAACCGCCATAATGGCGATGGATAGGATTAGGAAGTCAGTAAGGGTTGAGGAGATTAAAGCTGGTGGTGAACAATATGTCGAATCAAAGAGTAATACTTAAATCACGTGGATAGGGGTGATGGGTCGTGCCCATACCATACACATACATCCTCCTTGCCTCGGCAATAATTAGCTTAGTCGGTGCAGCACCAACACTGCTCAGTGAGGGTGCCAGGAGGTATTCGTGGATTGCGCCGTTAATAGCAATGATAATTCTGCTAATAGCACCAAGCATTTACTTAATGGCCTATGCAGCGTTCCTAGTGGTTATTGGGATACTGGGTATAATCACTTTAATGAGGCTTAACTCTCCAATAAGGGGTGTTGATTACGTACTGGTTTCGCTAATGATAATAGCCACGGTACTAGCCCTATACACGAGCAACCTAGCCCTAACACTACTATCACTAATGCTCGTGTCAGCACCAACATACCTACTAATCCTAATGGGCGACCCAGGCGTTAGTATTGAGGTTGGTATTAAGTACGTGGTCAATATGATAATCGCCACGGTACTCTTCTTCGTAGGTGCGATAATAATTAGCTCGGGCCCATCACTAATAACCTACATAATAGGCTTCTCCCTACTACTCCTCGGCCTATCCCTAGAGGTTGGTGCCGCACCAATGCATGAGTGGGTCCCGGATGTATTCACGGCTGGCAATCCAATACCTGTCTCGATAATAGCCTCCATAGCCAAGATAGCCCCATTCATTGTTGCGGTTAAGATCGTGCTAACGACCATGGGGCTTTACAGGGTACCGCCCTACTACCTGGCATACATAGCCGGTGCCTTCGCCACAATATCGATGTTCCTGGGCAATATAGGCGCCCTGACCAGTAGGGAGAGCCCAAGGGTCCTTGCCTACTCCTCAATAGCCAACATGGGCTATGTGATGGCGGCATTCGCAGCCGCGATAATGGGTGCCCAGGAAATGGGCATAACCCTAGGCCTGGCGCTCGTCGGCCTATTACTGCAGTTGTTCATGAATGCCATTGGTAAGATGGGGTTCTTTAATACCGTGTTCTCAAAGGGTAATAATGCGGTGAGTACCTGGTTAATATCGCTTGCATTCATAGGCACACCGCCACTCCTTGGCTTCTGGTCGAAGCTGTATATAATATTGGCGTTGGTCTATGGAAATCTGGCATGGCTTGCGGTGCTCTTGGTGATTAACTCCGTGATTTCAGTGCCCTACTACGTGAGGCTTGCCAGGGAGTTAGGGACTGGGTGGAAGGGTGGTTTGGCTGAGGGCTTGGTAATAGTGTTCACCATACTTGTGCTTTCAACCACCATACCACCATCATGGTTAATACACCCAATAATGAACCTAATCAATTACCTAATCCTGAGCCTATAACGTACTGCTTAAAATCATAGGTATTTCTTAAAAACGTAATGAGTATTGTCAGGGGTGTTTATGAGGGATTCACGGCCGTGGTGTACGGCTTCATCCTAGACATAGCCCTCAAGGCCTTGCTATTCATGGGCTTTTCAGACTTGGTATACGACGTGTTTCAACTCATAATTGCAATGCTCTGGATTGGTATTAACATGTTTGGTTGGGGTGGGGTTTGCATAGTGAATAGGGGTTCGTGTAGGTTATCGACCATATTCAGGTATACGATGTTTATTGTGACTCCACTTATGGCCTTCTCATACCTATTTTACCTATATAGTGACGTGGGCGCTGCTGCATTTCTATTTCTAATAGCAGTGAGCATAATACTTGGCTTATCGGTTGCTGGTTACATCGGTGCCTACATGGTTAGTAACCAATTTAGGAGCAATGTGGGTAGGGCTGGTGCAGTAATCTCCATAGTGGCGGTGATTATGTGGTTAACGCTAATGCCCAGTGTGATGGAGGTTGGAATCGCCATAAATGCATTGGGTGATTTATTAATTGTAATAACACTACTCTCGGTTAGGAGGAGGTACGTGCCGACGGTTAGGGTTCATCATAGGTGATTTTTAATAGATGTACATATCCTCAATAAGCTTCATGAGCTTCATAGCCCCTGGATAACCAAACATTCCCTGCCCAATATTCTTGATTAAGTTACCAATTATTATCGTTGGTGTACCTGGCGCGCCCAATTCCTTAGCCACGGACTTAGCCTCCATAACCCTCTGAAGCTCCTCATTAATGCAGTCATTGTTGGCATCTATGAGGGCTTCCTCGCCCTTCAATTTACCGCTTAAGTATGCCTCATAGTGCCTTTTCATGGTTTCCAGGAAGACCATCGGGTCCCTCCTATAGATGCACCTAAATGCGGCATGGAGCCTCTCGACACCCCTATGCACTGGGTAATCAACGAAGTATAGCGAAGCCTTACCACTCCTGTACAACTCAACTAGGTAATCACCAACCTCATCCTCAAGCAATGCACATCCTGGGCAGTAAAGGTCGTAGAAGATTACGATGAGCAGTCTTGGATTCTCAGCCCTAAACCCAAGCCCAACCCTCTCAACTCTCTCTAACACGCCCCTGACATCCTTAATTAACCACTCGTCAGGCATCAAGGCGATTAAGCATGCATCCCTTAAAAGCATTAAAGCTGATTCAAATTACAATGAATGTGCATTGGTATCCGGAACTGAATGTGACCTAAACCAACTCACAACCACTTAATCTAGACCTACCACTCAGCTTGTTCGTCGCTTAATCACGTGTTTAACGTTTATGTACGTCATCACGGCAACCCACAGGTCTATAACTACTATTCCATAGGCCTCCTCAGTGGCTGCTGACGGCCATGGGATGACCAACGCTATTAACGGAGCCACTATGCCCAGAAGCAGCGAGAACAGCCCAAGCCGCCTATCCCTAGCCATTAACGAGCCAATACCCCACGTGATTAACGCCAAATCCATTTGGGCAAAGAACCATGTTGAGACAAAGACGTGAGGTCTAGTACCCTCATGGTAAATACCTATTAATGCCAGGAATAACCCTGCAATGAATACGAATGCGGAGGCAAAATCCTCAACCTTATTCCTCGATATTAGTAGTAGGTTTATTGAGTATAAATCGACGAATATCGATGTCGTTATTAATCCGTAATTATATATCCAGGGATCGGTTGCGTGCGATCCTCCCAAGTCGCTGAAGGCGTTCCTGGTGAATACGAACCAGGGATTAACGCTTATGCTAATGGCTATGAATAGCCAGGCAAGCACCGCGCAATGACGCCCGTATATGTTAGGAATTGTTTAGCATTCACAGATAATGCAGTTTGTGGGAATTATTTAACGCTTAATTTAGCCTAAATCTCGACTATTAACGACTCCGTATCCCTCGGGTAATAGGTTATCACCTCGACATAATCCTCATGAATAACCACGGTATCGGAGTGCCTAAACCCACCGAGACCACTTATGTAGATGCCCGGCTCCACGGTAACGACCATGCCCGGCCTCAACACGGTATCATCACCAATATCTAGAAATGGCGCCTCATGACCCTCTAAACCAAGTCCATGGCCACTATGATGAAGCAGGTACTCGATTACGCCAAGCTCCTTAGCCGTCTTTATAACGGCCCTATCAACATCAGAGGCCTTGACACCAGGCTTTAGGGCATTTAATGCCGAGTCCTGAAGCTTAAGCGCAATCTCATGGTACTTAGCGACATCGCTGCTTGGCTTGCCAACGAAGAGGTTCCTCTCAAGCTCAGCCATGTAGCCGCCAACGTCTGCCGTTGCGCCAGTCACAAGCGCATCCCCAACCTTAATCGGTCTCTCCACACTTATTGAATGTGGATAAGCGCCATGCTCACCAACCTGACCCCTAAAGCCCGCGTAGGCAGGTATTCAGACCTCAGCGGCCTATACCCAGGTCCTAGGGCCTTCTTCATCATTAATGATGCATCAAGTGACGCCCTCAACGAGACTTCATAATCATACATGCCAGGCGCAGTATAGTCCTGAAGGAGAGAGTGAGCGAGATTGGCCCATTTCGCGCTTTCCCTAAGCAGTTCTATCTCAACGTCACTCTTTATTAACCTCATGGAGTATACATCATCCGATATATTAACAAACTTCGCATTTGGAAGGAGCTTGGTCAGGCTCGGCCCCCTGTAACCCCAGTAACTTACGTAGCCTGGCGATGAGTCATAACCAATAACTAAACTATCGAGGTGAAGCTCCCTAAGCCAGTCAGCAAATAACCGTATTGGGTGGACCTCACCAGGGTAGTCCCTGTACGTGTATACCCTACTCACGAGCTTCGTCTGACTCATCACATGATCCTCTCGAGAAGGGGCCCAAAGAAGTATATTTCGCCATTCCTACGTATGACAACCGCAGCCGGCCTCTCGGTTTGTAAGTAATAAAACCCAATGAAGTAAGCAATGTTTATGGGATTAACTATGTAAGCAGCATCTAGCTTCTTCTCATCCATCACCTTATAAAGCAGGTTTAACCTTCTCTCAAACTCCTTAATCGGTACTATGTACATACCTCCATTAGCACTTTAGGATTATTTTTAATGAATTACCTACATCAACCAAATAAATTAACCTCCGGGACATTCTCCGTAGTGGCCTTTTCGCTAAGCACGTCATTGCTAATCTCAATGACGTACTTGAGCCTTGCCGTGTAAACAACGTTATTACTCTCCTCACCACTTGGCGTCAGTGGTATCTCGCCGGTCACCCTGCATAGCCCTTCTCCTCATTATCCCTCATTAACTTCCAAACCATGTTAATACTGTACTTACCACCAACATCCTTAACATCCCACGCCCTCTCACCAGGCGTTAGGCCGTAGTCCGTTGAGAAGGACTTAACCAACTGCATGAAGCTCGTACCAGAGTCGTCAAGTGGCACGGATAGGCCAGCCTCCCTAGGCCACCTCTCAAGTCTCTTCTTCCTAGCATCCTCACTAGCCGACTTACTAATTTTAATCGGCACCTCCAAGTCCCTCTCATACACCGTCGTGAAGCTCATCAAGCCTACGCAATGCAAAACCAAAATAAAAACACTTTCCTCAACGACTTAATTAGATACGCATGGTAAATGACCCTCGCCCCTCTGGTGACCTAAGACCCTCATGCCTAGGAATTGTGTTGTAGCCCCTTGACGATTTCCTTTAGTCTTCCAATTAGTTCTAGGACTGCCTGCCTATGTATTTCGAATCCTTCCTTACTCATGAAGTTGTGGTAGAAGTTTGCGTGGAGTCTCTCGGCCATGCTGAAGCCTGTTAGGAGTGCCTTGTCATGGGTCTCCTCGTATAGTTTATCGATTATTACGTCGTAATCCCTATGACTATAATGCTCCCAACCCCTCAACTCACCTATGGCATTCAACAACGCAGTAACCGCACCCCAGTACTTCTCGCCGGCCTGCGCCAAATCGCCCTTGCTATACAACTCCTCCGCACTCCTCAGATAATCCTCACTAAGCCTAAGGTAAACCTCAACCCTACGTGGGGGATCGAGCTTCTCAGCTATCAAATCAACGATAAACAACTCAACATCCCTGCCACCAGTCAATTCCCTCAACAGCTCCGCTACAGTGGGCGATAGTATTAATGCCACGCATATAAACACCAACACTAAAATTTAAACCCTCCACATATAATGCTGTGTTCATCGCATGTCATTATTATAGTAAAAATATTATGAGTCAGCTAACACCTTACTCTTCACTGGTCTGGACAGCCATCGCATCATCACTAATGATTGTAACGGGTTCACGTTTTAAAAGCCTATTCTGCCTCGATTACCTCGTTTATATCCAGGACCTGGACCTCGCCATCCGCATTCCTGCCGAGGTTTGCTAGGCATATTGGGCATACCGTCATCACAGTCCTTGAGAGCTTGGCGAGGTTCTCAATCCTGATCTTCGCTATCTTCCTCGATAATTCAGGGCTTAGTGATTCTAGTGGTCCTCCGCAGCATGTCGATGTCTCCTTACCAGTTATTAATGGGTCCTCAACATGCTTAACGCCGGCGTTGTCGAGTATTGACCTGTAGACGTCATACTTACCGAGGTACCTGGCGTATAGGCATGAGTCGTGGATAACAACCTCACTACTTATTTTCGGCCTTACCTTGACGCTCCTGACCAGGTCTAGGTAGTTCACGACTTCGAAGTCTAGTTTGAAGTAGTTCGAGGCTACGTTGGTTAGGATGTTGTGGGTGTGTGGGTCGATGGTTATGACTCTCTTAACGCCGTACTTCCTGAAGGTCCTTAGTACCGTGTTCTCGAAGTACTCTAGGAATGCATCCTCAGCGCCGATTTCATGGAGTAGGGCGCCGCTGTATGGTTCGTCCTCGTAGAGGAAGCCGAAGTTGGTCCCAGCCTTGGTTAATGCCCTTGCTATGTTCTTCAATATGTTGTTGGCCCTGTCTATATCAGCCCTGTTGGGCTTTATCACGAAGCCCGCGAACCTGGAGAGAATCCCAGCCAAACCACTTAGTGGCGTTCCCCTGACTTTCTCTATCCAGGGCACCAATTGATTGATCATTGGGGCCATTTGGTATAGGCAGGACGTGTATATTATCGTGTCCCCACCCTGGGTATGTTTAGGTCCTTGGCCCACTCGGTGCAGTAGGACTTATCCATTGGTATTGGCAGGCCATTAGAATTGAGACTTCTGCTCATTATGTCGACCAGAGTCCTAACCCAACTCTCCAAGTGAATTCACCAAACCTAATTACGTTACTTAATATTTAAACATTGTTTACTATCAATATTGAATATAAATTAATAATCATGCAACCTTACCGCCCTTAATATAGAAGGTGACCCTAGACTTATTAATAATTGCATCAAGATTACAATCACACTTAAGGAACACTTTCATTAGTCCAAGTAGGTAACCCCTAGTGAAGGGTAGTCCAGCGTCTAAGTCGAAGGGTTCCAGTAGGGATACATTAATGACATACCCATTCTTATCCATGGACATGTTAATGTTCTCAATACCCCTCGTCAGGTTCATAACGACTAGCATGTTTATTGCAGTCTCAAGGACCTTACTCATGGCCGCGTTAGACGGTATCTCATACTTCGTCCTGAGCATTGTACTAGCCATGGATAGTCCCATCTCATAGCCGAGCTTCGTGAGGAAGGAGTGGACCTCGGTGCCTCCCTGAATCATGTGCATCAGTATACTCCTCAGGATCTCCTTGTCAAAGCCCACCAACTCCATGGGTGCCTCGTGCTCGCCCAAATATCATGAACACCATTAATGTTCCTCAACTTATCAAGTGCGCTTATTGGCAATGAGTCGCTGAGTCTCATGGCGATTACCCTCTCGGTCTCCGAGGGTATCGAAACGAAGACCCACTCAATGCTGGCGTAGTCCTTAATCACGCCGGTTAATTCATGAAGCATCCCACGCCTATTGGCGGTCTTAATGACGAGTAAGGTCATTAATGATTTACTAAAACACAGAGACTTTAAACCAGACTGGTCGTGGTTCCGATAAATTATTTAGAGGTGTGGTGTAGGTAAGAATTTATTAAGGCATTAGGTTCCCTATCGTTGATATGGGTAGTGAGGTTAATTATGATGAGCTTTACATGAAGTTACTGGATAGAGCCTACACATTAATAACGCCCAGGATTCAGAGGAGACAGGAGATACCAAAGCTGAGTATTCAGGTTCAACCTAAGAAAACAATTATCCAGAATTTTAGGGATGTTGCACAGAGACTTAATAGGGACCCGACGCACATAGCCAGGTTCTTCCTTAAGGAGTTGGCGCTTCCTGGCAATATTGAGGGCAATACCTTTGTCCTGTATGCGAGAGGAGCCCAAGGACTCTTGAGGCTGTTTACGAGCGATATATCAAGTTCTACGTTGAGTGCCCTGTGTGCCATTCAATAGATACTTACCTGGAGAGGGAGGGTAGGATATACGTACTCGTGTGCACAGCATGTGGTGCAAGGACTCCTAGGAAGGGTATTAGTTAATTTTCAATTACTAGGTTAAAGTATGCGAAGCCAGTAATTTATATTGACGAAGAAGGGTTTTTATTTACTACAGGTATGCAGTAGGTCTGTGTCATTTGGTGGATACCCAATCGTTTTAACGGGCGAGATCGCGACAATGAGCGATACCCATGGATCGTCCGTAGTCGGCTTCGCAAGCGCAATACCGGAGAACTACTTCAGGGATTGGGTTGCCCGTAGATTCTTCAGAATTAAGAGTGATAGAAATGGTAGAGTATTTAGAGCACCTTATGGTCTAGCAAAGGTCGAAGCAGCATTACTTGCCCACGGATATACGAGGAACGACGTTATTATCGCAGATCCCTATAAGCTTGATAAGGTCATTGGGCCAAATACGCGGGTAGTTGGTATTTACGTAATGGACCCATTAGGGTTAAGCTATGGCTCTGGAATACTTTACTGGATATTAAAACTTGCTGATCTACCATATAGGGGCTTGCCATACATCGCAAAATCCTTTTTGCAAGTCATCAACCACCCAGCAATTAAGAAACACAGAGATCATTTAAAGATCGTTATTGGCGGCCCTGCTGGTTGGCAAATTGTTGATACTGATAAGCAGGGCGAACTTGGTATTGATGTTGTATATGAAGGCGAGTTTGAGGAAGACGGTCCCCAAGTATTTGATAAGTTAATGAAGGGTGAACCAGTACCAAGTAGGGTTGTTGCTCGTAGGCCTGTGCCCGTTGAAATGGTTCCAACCATCGTTACCCCATCAATTGGTGGTATGGTCGAGGTTACGAGGGGCTGCGGACGCGGCTGCCAATTCTGTACGCCAACGCTCAGCGGCATGATTAGGTCATTCCCATTTGAGGGCCATATAGACAGGGAGATTAAGCTGAACATAGAGGTTGGCGGCTTCAAGGAGATAACGCTTCATAGTGAGGAATTCTTTAGGTATGGTGCTAAGGGTATTGAGCCGAACCCAGATAAAGTTCTTGACTTGACGGTTAAGGCTTATAAGCTCGTTAAGTCCTATGGCGATGATTATGAGATAACCACGGACTTTACCACAGCTGCCGTTGTAAAGTACGCGCCTAAGATGGTTAAGGAGGTTTCGGAGTACATGAATGAGGGTGGTACCTGGCACTTCATTGAAATGGGTATCGAAACAGGTTCACCAAGGCTATTAAGATTATTAATGGCCGGTAAAGCACTGCCATATAAGCCTGAGCAGTACCCAGACGTTGTTGAGGAGGCCATTGGTATACTTAATGATAATCATTGGGTCGTGGTTGGAACAATGATACTAAACCTGCCCGGTGAAACCGACGATGACGTAGTCAAGAGTCTCGAATTACTAGATAGATTAAAGAGACTTAGGGTACTCACGTTCCCACTACCATTCATACCAATGGGTGCGCTAAGGAAGAGGGACTTCACAGTACTGGATAAGATGCTTGATGATCCACTTAGGCGTGAATTCATCCTTAAAGCCTTAATAAAGTCCTTCGAGGAGGCCAAGGCCTTTAGCAGCCTTATAACTAGGAAGGTTGAGAACTTCATAGTTAAGAGACTCATTGGCTACCTAGCCGTTAGCAGCTTCAACCTAGTGCTCAAGAGGTACAAGGAGAAGTTGGGCTCCCTCGTTGAGCAGTACGGTGAGTTCAGGGAGAGGGTTAAGGAGGGGGTGAGTAAGGCGGTTATATCCGTTAAAATAGATAGGGAGACTGATGATCAAGCCAGCGACAGCTCATAAAAATTAGGCTGAAAACCTTGATAAGGGGCTTTAATGACTTACGCAATGATGAATTACCCGCGTTAATACTCGAGAATCAAATGGTTGTAATTCGCACACCGCGGCCGCCCCCTCTGTGGGTGCCGTCAGCCTCCTCAAAGCTATGAGTGTTTCTCGCCTCTTTTCCTCGCTCTTCGCCCTCTCGTATTTTCGGCAGAGCACTTCTACAACCTGCTTCTTGATGTCATCATACCTTGTAAATACGCGCATTGGTACCCTGACGAGTAAGTACTTACCGCCCTTATTAACGTAGGCGTAAAACACATTACCATACTTTGACGTCAATATCTCAATGATTTTCCTAGCTTCAGTCTCATCTCTGGCATTATGCACTAATTCAACACTGCGCTTGTGAACACGCACCGTGAACTTATAGTTTGCTATTTCAATTTGTGATTCACCTCTCTTATACCTATACTCCATATTGGCTATTTGCTTTATTCATACCCACTTCTCAAAAGCCATGACGTCGAAAATATCTTTGATAATTTACGGCAGAGCATCAATCATTGCTCTTGCTAAATTGGTCGCGTTACTTCCGTAATATCTTATATCAATCACATCATAATTGGTTTGATTGAGCCTAGCATTCTTAAACCCCAATCCCTTCAACCTATCCAATAATGCTTCCCAATCATTGAATTTCTTGTTCGATATCGTTATCGCGAATGCCGCCTCATCATAAACACGTCCTTTCCTCACAATCTTTAAAAATATGGAGAACAATCACCAAGCACCACATCCAGCCCTATTTCTCTCCTTCTCAGTGATCTCATCACCACGTCGATATCCCTTAACATGCTTAATACCACGGCAGAAGTGATTTTTCTTCAACAACCTTCTAAGCTCCTCCTCACTCATGGTTTGTGGTGGTCCGCTTTTGCACTTCTTCCTTGCTGTCTTGTGTCCTTACTCCCCCGCAGTTTCCGCGGGATTCCGCTAGGGACGCATCCTCCGCATAGCCCATGCCACACCTGCATTGCTTTGCTTGGCCAATTCCCTAAAATAACTAAGTAATTTATATAGGCTTCCCGAAATCGAAATAGAGAAACCACGGAGTGATGCATTGCATGGTTACGAGAAACCATAACACACGTGAACTCGGTGTGTTGGGCACACAGAATAAGGCTTAAGACTCATTCAACCTACTCGACTCATCTTTTATGAATAACTGGAGAGAGAAAAAAAGTCCGTGGGTTTAGTTGCTTTGATGATTATGGGTTCCAAATCAAGGCTTTTGTTCATAACTGTCTTGGTTGTTACTGTTGTGGTTGCCGCAGTAATCCTTGTCATGCCGAGGCCTTTAACCAACCACAGTGCCGTGGTTAGGCCTGGTAGTGCTGTGACGGGTGGATTCTCCACAGCCAGCCAAGGCGTTGTTGGTTCGCCAATTAGTATTGATGTGCCGATTTACGTTGTTGGTCCGTCGATGCTTGTTCAGAGGCTGGTTAGTGTTGGTGTTAATGAATCGTTGATTAAGCCCGTGACGGTTGGTGAGTTGCCCAGCCTTCCCGGTAATAGCTTGGTTGTCATTGATTGGTCTGTGATTGGTCCCAATCTAATCATCAATAGGAGCGGCTTGATGCGCGTGAATGTTAACTCAACAAGCTTCAGGCTAATTAGGGAGTTGATTAGGCGTGGCGACTTCCTGATAATCCACGGGAATGCAAGTGAGGCGCCAGCCATCGAACTAGCCCTAGCTACTGCATGGGCTAGGGCATTCAACACGAGCATCATGGCAATACCAGTGCCAAGGTACCTAAGCGGG
>NZ_BBDM01000020.1 GCF_001316245.1 Vulcanisaeta sp. JCM 14467
ACAGGTTAAGGGTGGTAGGTTTGATAGTGTGGCTTCGCTTAGGGCGTACCTAATTAGTAACAACATTATTAAGCAGCAGCGTTAAACAAGCCCCTCCCTCCATCCCAAGAAATTCTTATTAAGTGATTATCCTCCTTGATTTACGAGCATTGCGAGGAGTGGTAAGTCATTCCGTCATTAATGCGTTGAGGGTGAGGTATGGTGATGGGTTTTATGCCTACGTTAATAGGGGTGGTAAATACCTAGCCGTCATAGTACCAGTGTACGTGTTTGAGGGGTACGACGTTGAGTCACAAGTCGTTGAAGTACTGCGCAGAAAACTCGAGAGAACAAAGGACGAGAGAAAGAGACGAATAATCACAAAGCACCTAACGAGACTAACAACACCCACGGAGAGGACAGCCGCGGTGGATTGTCCTAAGGGCTTCGCCTAAAACCGAGCCCAGGTCGTCTCATAAACAAAAGCTTTTTAATTTTCTCATGCTCGTTTTTCCTGGGCCGGTAGTCTAGCCTGGAAGGATGCCCGCCTCGCACGCGGGAGATCCCGGGTTCAAATCCCGGCCGGTCCACCAAAATCATTGCAATGCTTAAAATAAACCACGTAACCCAGTGTCTTAATGTTCTCATTATCCGACGTATATAATACTTATTATTAGATCTTGTTTGCTAATAAGGCAATATTATTCAATCAATCCTATTGGCAATATTGACCCAGAATTGTTTATGAAGGCTCTTGGGAATTATTAAGTGGTATGAGGAGGGTTGTTGTTTTGGGTTTTGTGTCCTTGCTTCATAGGGATAGGGTTCCTGTGGTTGGGGGAGTTGATAGGGTTGTGTCGAGCGTTGATGAGTTGAGGGGATTGAGCGTTAGTGACGCATTTGTGGTTGCCTTGATATTGTCTGGTGGCGTTAGTCGCTTGGTTAGGGAGTTTGCCGAGAGTTATGGGTTGCGTAGGTTATTGCTTGTTTCTCACCCAGGCCTTAATAGCCTGGCCTCTGCCTTGATGCGAAGGCCCTGCTTAGTGAGGTTGGCATTGACTCGGGCATTCTCCACCTTAATGATTTAAGCCGCGTCAATGATGCGTTGAGGACCGCCAAGGCCATTGCCTCCATACTTGGCATTAGGGTTGCGTTGCTGGGCGTTAGGGCTAAGGATAATGTGGCCAGGACCTTTGAGGATAGGTTTGAGGCCAGGGTTGATGCCATACCCATGGAGAGCCTTGAGGAGATGATTAATGGCGCTGATGAGGGAGTAGCCACGGAATTCGTGAATTACATCAGGGGCAAGGCAAGGTTTGAGGTTGGTGATGAGAGGCTTATTGATGTTGGCAGGATATACGCCGCCATGCGCAGCCTTTATGGTAAGTACGATGCAACCGCCATTAACTGCTTCCCATACTTGATTAAGCATGGGGTCACGCCATGCCTGGCACTGGCTAGGCTTAATGAGGAGGGTTTAATCGCGGCGTGTGAGACTGACTTGAGGGCCCTATTCTCCATGGTCATTGCCAGGGAGCTAACTGGCTATAGTGGTTGGATTGCGAATATGAATCATGTCGAAGGCGGTAGGGTTACGATGTCCCACTGCACCATAGCCCTCAACATGGTTAGGGAGGCCAGGGTGGTCACACACTTTGAGTCTGGGTTTAGTTATGGTTTAACGGGTAAACTATTATTCAATGAGGTGACTGGGGTCTCCGTCTCGAGTGATTTCAGGAGGATGGGTATTTTCAGCGCTAGGGTTGTTGAGTCAGGATTATTAAGTAATAGGATGTGCAGGACGCAGGCAATACTTGATCTTGGGGTTGATTCCTCATTAATTCTCAGGCTGGCGCCGTATAATCACCACGTGATATTACCCGGTAATGTGACCAGAGAGTTGGAAACCATAGCCAGTGTCCTCGGCATGGAAGTCATTAAATACACATAGTGACTCAGCACTCGCCCTTCATACCCTTTGGTGGCGTCACGCCCCTCTGCCCAAGGTACCTACCCATGTACTTAACCTCCCCAATTGCCTTGACAAGGACCACGTGTAGGAACCTCATGCCAGGCCTAAGCACCATGTAGTTACCGCTATTGTTAATGACCTCAATCGTCACGTTACCCTCAAAGCCTGCGTCAATTATCGTCGGCGGCACGCTCAAGCCATACCTGGCTAGTGTCGAGCGTAGGTTGCAGAAGCCGACCACGTCCGTTGGGAATTTGACGTACTCCATTGTTGTTAGTAAGGCGAAGCTCCTTGGCGGTATTACTATCCTACCATCCTTAGCCTCAACAATACTGAACAAATGCCTAGCACTCTCTAGTTCGCAGGGGTCTATTACCTGGCCCTCAAAGGCATAGACCGCGTACTCAGTCCCAACCTGAGGTCCAGGCCGTTCTCCCTAACCACATCCTCACTGAAGGGCTCTATTGACAGGGCTCCGCCCTTGACGAGCTTTAGTATCTCATCCCTCGTTAGTACGGCCATCAATTACCAACGAGTTTTACAACTTATTTTTATTACCATGAAAATCCCGCAGGTATTTCCAGCGTATTATCCCTCCTTTTTCTAATTATTGATTAGGTAGGAATACCTGCTCCCATGGATATCGGCCCTTATCCTTCGCATCCCTTATTTCATTCAGCTTCCTCATCATGGCCTTAAACTCATCATAACTAATCTTCCTAAATAATGGCTTCACCTCGCCTATCCTGGTGCCAGGCTTTGGTGGTTCATAGGCGTCCTTCCAGGTTAGTTTTCCGAAGCCTGCCATGGCCCATAAGTCCTCCATCGGCTTCGGCATTACGGGCCATAAACCAATCGATAAGGCCTTGACCATGTGTAGGGCATTGAGCATCACCGCACCTGCCTCATCCCTATTACTCTTTATTAATTCCCAGGGCTGTCTCTCGTTTAAGTACCTATTACCGACCCTCGCGATCTCCACGATCTCCATCAACGCATCCCTAAGCTCAATCCTCTCGTAATGCTCCTCAGAACTCTTGAAGTGGTTTAGGGCCTCATCCCTATACTTAATGTCGATATCCCTGAGGGATCCGTTAGGGACTTCCCCATTGAATCTGGTGCTTATGAATGTTAATACCCTATGTATGAAGTTTCCAATTACGTCATTTAATATTGAGTTTATAACCTCAAGTGCCTGGTGCCATGCGAAGCTCGTATCCCTGCCCTCGGGCCTCTGGTAAATTAAGATGAACCTCCAGTAATCAACTGGCATCAATGCCAATGCCTCATCAATCCAAATACCAATCCTCTGGCTCTTGGAGAATTTCTTACCCTCAAACAGTAGGTATTCCGTGGATGCGGTGGTGTAGGGCATCACGTATGGTCCCCAGAGGCTATTAGCATTGCTGGCAGTAGTATTACGTGGAAGGGTATGTTGTCCTTACCCACGAAGAATACGACGCGGGTATCCGGGTTAAACCAATACTTCCTCCACTCATCCTCATTACCCTTATTCCTGAAGTACTCTATCGTTGCTGATACGTAGCCGAGGACGGCCTCAAACCATACGTATATCGTCTTATCGTTAGCGCCGGGGAACGGCGCCTCGATACCCCACTTGTTATCCCTCGTTATTGCCCTTGGCCTTAATCCCTCCTTAAGCATCCCAAGGCTCATTTGCTTTGCGTTCTCCGGTAATGCCGTGTTTTCCTCCACGTACTTCCTAACCCTATCCTCAAGCTTCGTTAGGTCCAGGTACCAATGCCTAGTCTTAACCCAAATTGGCTTGGAACCGCATATGGCGCATCTCGGGTTTATTAGTAGTCTCGGCTCGAGCAGCCTACCGCAATTCTCGCATTGGTCACCACGTGCCTTATCATAACCGCAGTATGGGCATGTACCTATTATGAACCTGTCGGGTAGGTATATCCTGTCCTTCGGGCAGTAGGGTACTTCATCCTCCTTGGTGAATACGTAACCATTATTGTAGAGCTTCATGAAGAATTCCTTAACGAATTCCCTATGCACCGGCGACTCCGTCCTCGTGTAGTTATCGAAACTAATCTCCCACAACTCGAATAACCTCTTCACAATTTCATGCATTCTATCCGTCAATTCCCTCGGCTTCACACCCAACTGAAGCGCTTCGACTTCGATAGGTGTGCCATGCTCATCCGAGCCTGATACGAAGACGACATCATCCCCCCTAAGCCTTAGGTATCTGGCGAAGACATCGGCTGATAATACGGAACCAATTAAATTACCTAGGTGGGGTACTGCGTATATGTAAGGCCATGCAGAACCTATGACCCACCTCCTCCTAGCATTTCCAGTTTGGTCACCCGAACCACCAATTGGCACAGCGTGGTTCAGCAATTTAAATTTTAAGTTTCACTAAGAGAAATTACTTAACCTATGGCCCACCCTCTGTCCATCATCAGGACCTAATCAGCAGGTGAGGTTAAAAAGCAATCCAACTAATGTTTCTAATGGCGGGTGGGGATTGAGTATTACACGAGGGTGCCACGGCGTAGGATGGCTAGGGATTACCTGGAATACATACTAATACCGAAGGAGGTTAGGGGTGGCGTGAGCCTCTACGGGAATGACATTAAGGAGCAGGTCATTGAGGTGTTGTGCAGGAGGCTCGGGAAAACAAAGGACGAGAAGAAAGAGGAAATAGCTAAAGCCATAAAGAGGTTGGCACCTACAAAGGGGCGGCCGCGGTTTAGATTTTATCAATCCCCCACAAGTGAGATTAGTTCCTGGCTTGCGTCAGTTGAGCGCAACATGCCGATGACCAAGACCAGCCAACGACGGGATAGAGGGTTAAGAGGACTACGTAGTTCAAGGTGGCTGTCCTCAAGGAATTTGAAGAGTATGTCCATGTGGGGAATTTAATTGAGTTGATTTAATTACTCAATCTATTCGACTTTAATTTCAAAGCCACTCTTCTTTGTGCTCTTCTTTTTCAGCTCCACAGTTAACACGCCATTCCTATAGGTTGCCTTTGACTGGCTTGGGTCAACCTCGGCAGGTAGGTCAACCTCCTTGTAGTACTTCCTGTCTGTATCCCTGGCGCTTATGATCAATTTCTTACCATCCTCAGTAACCCTAATGCTTATCTTATCCTTATCGACGCCGGGCATGTCCATGACGACCTTTATTGAGTCCTCCTCCTCAATCACATCAGTCAATGGCTCAATGTCCTCCTCAATGATTGGCTTCTCACCCCTGGGCCTAACGTTGCCGAACTCCTTAATCCTTGGCTTCCCGTCAGCCTATGGATATTTCAAACCCGTAATAATAATACTTAGGCCTAGCCCTACCACCACGTCTTTCCTCTTCTTCCTCTGGCGCGATTCCTCTCATCATTCTCTCCATTTCCTCCTCCATCTCTCGCTCAAGCTCCTCGAAGTACTTCTGGATCCTCTTGAACCAGTTATCAATGTCCTCGAACCACGACATACAAGAATGAGGAATAATACAGACTTAATAAACCTTTATTGCCCTTCCAGCTCAACCTCGGGCTTCTCCTCGGCGCTAGCCTTCACTCTCTTAACCATTCTAGTTATCTCACCAGCCACCTTATTACGGACGGCCTTACTCGGTATATCGGCTAATTCGGCAACCACCTTCTTATTCGTCTCAAAATCATCACTAAACCTGTCTGGGTAAACCTCGAGTAACCTCCTTGCAAGGCTCTTTATGTACCTCGGCCTTACACGCCCCATTGACCAACCGTACTTCTAACCCCCTTTAAAATCTTATGTCATTATACGTAATGCTAATGCTTTTAATAACCAGCCAGGCATTATCACTGCCGTGAGTAACGTAAGGATTAATGTGGTGGAACCAATACTGAGACCCATTTACTTCCTAACTGGATTTGCTGGTATAGGCATGGTCGGCTACTTAGTCGTCCAGCACCTATCCAACGCACTCAATTGCCGTAGGGTCGGCTTCATAGAGATGCCTAGGGAACCACCATTGAGCGCCTACATCATCAGTACTAACATACTCTCAACACCTGGCGAGATTTATTATTGCCCAGGTACTGAGTTTACAATCTCCATAGTGCATTGGGATGGCGATTTCATGACGAAGTACGCCCACGAAGTCGTTAAATCACTAGCCCGTTGGGTGTATATCAATGGTTTTAGGGAGGCCATACTCTTCGGTGGGCTTGATAATAGGTTGAGGGGTGAGGACCTGGACCAGTTGAGGATTGCGGTAACCACTGAGTACAGGAATAGGCATTCCCTGGGTAAGGTTAAGCTCATGGAGTTGAATTATGCAATGGTTGGGCCGCTGGCATTGTTAATGAATGAGTTTGAGAGATTGGGCGTACCTGCGATTTCCATATTGCCATACGCCGAGCCATTCCGTGCGGATCCAAATGCGGCTATCGTTGCAATTCAATTCCTAAAAGAACTAACGGGAGTTGAGGTTGACGTCAGTAGACTGAGGGAGCTGGCAGACATGATTGATAAGGAGATTAAGGAATTGCAGGAAAGCATGAAACGCAGGGAGGGACCTCCCCATTACATCTAATTACCGCATTGAATGTTGCTCACCTCCTTAATGACCCAGGGTATTAATGAGTACAGTTCCTGCCTCGACCTGGCCTCCAGTATTACCATGCCCCTGAAGCCCATGTTCATTAACCCATTAATGAACTTATCACGGCCATCCCTCACAATAATTATCACGTCTGTGAACCCTCTATCCCGCAGTTTTGTTAAGTATTTACGTAGTAATTGACGGGATAATGAGCGTAGGTAGTTGGGCGTTGGTTCAGGATATTCATGCTGTGATAGTGGGTATACCTCACTTATTTCATAAGGTATTGGGCCCAGGACTGGGTTATTTATCACCACGTGAACCCTACTGAGTAAATTATTACCTGATAATTGATCTATCAACCAGTAAACCAATGAATCCCTTATGTATGGCCTGTCAAGGAGCTCACCAGGTAGTACTACGACTACGCATCCCTGAGGAGGTTCATAATTATTGAGGAGTCTCTCAACATGCCTAATGATTTCAGGCCTTTGCAGCGACTCCACGGATGTTACATGCAGCGCCCTGACACGCCCTGCCTCGTCAGGTATTACCTTCATTAATGCCCTTAATCCCTTCCTCATTGCCATTAATGCCGACTTAACCCTGGCATCACCACCCGCCTTCTCCTCAAGGTACTCCCAAAGTTCCCTCCCTGATCCTAGCCTTAATTTCTTGAATCTCCTCCCAAAGCACGTATAGGTTGTGAATAGCCAGTAACCGCTCACGCTCGGCCTTATTCATACTCATTAACTCCTTAACACTGTACCTCCTACACACTGGGCAGTTGCAGGGTATCCTATCAACCCTAACCTCACTTAATCTCACGGTTCTATCCCTAAGGATAATCCTATCATCACGGGCATACAAAACGTAGCTCGCCGAGTCGAATAAGTCGATTCCCATGGCAACGGCGAAGGGTAGTATCAATGGGTGCCCAGCCCCGAAGAGGTGCACTGGCTTGCCCGGTGGTAATTTCTCCTTAACCACGGCTATCATCCTCATTATTGTTGAGAAATCGTACTCCTCAAGTAGTGTTGTTGGGCTACCAATGGCGTAAATATCGAAGTTCAACTCACCCATCTTCACGGCTGAGTAGCTAAGTATGTCGAGTCTATCACCACCCTGTACTGGGCCGACAATCAGCATTTTATGCTCGGGATCCCACATCTTAGCCTTCACCAGGGCTGCCCTGGCCCTCCTCAGGGTCTCCTCAACCTCGAGAAACACGGCCTCCCTGGGCCTACCCCACTGGGTTGGTATATCGAGTATTACACCTATGTCGGTGCCTATGTCAATTTCGTACCTGAGGATCTCGTCTGGCGATACCTCAACCTTACCATACATGAGTAATTGGTACGCGCCTGAATCCGTCATAATGGGTTTATCCCAATTAAGCAGTTTATGTACGCCAACCTCCCTAACCAAGTCGCCATAGTGTCTCTTAAGTAGGTAGGCGTTTGTTATTACCTGGTTGAAGCCTATCTCGCGATATCGTTTAATGACACCACCTGCTTCACGGGATTTATCACTGGGAATAGCGCTGGAGTCTCGATAACGCCGGACCTAATCCTCAGCCTGCCAATCCTCCCGGCCAGATCCTTCTCAAGTATTTCAAATGCCATTCAGGGACTACTACAGGGATTAGCTTGCCCTAAAAATATATTCATAATGCATTCATCACGGCGGTTTTACATCCCAATCAATCGACTAGGCCCTTCGCTTAGACATGAACTCATCAAATAACTCCTTAACGCGCTTAGCCAATGGTCCTGAACCTTCTACACCGGCTGTCGTTACCTTAACATTACCAACCTGGACTATGTTTGCCTCCTCAATGTACTTAACCATCCCGGGGAAGTACTTGTCTATGTACCTAGCGAACTCCCTGAGATCCACGAACTCCTGGACAAGGACTATATCCACTATTGCATGGCTCATTATTAGAACTCGGGAGAACCTCTCATTCCTGTTATTAACTGCGTCCACGAGCATCACATTTAGTGAGCTATCTATGCCAACGAGCATCCCCTGATAGGTGGTTCCAGCGCTAGTGGTCACCCTAACCTCCTTATTAACCATGTTCAGCAATTCCGCATTAAACCTTCTCGCTGCATCGGCGAGTAATGACATAATCAATCAGGATTACATAAGATAAGCTTTTTTTAGTATTTTTCCTTACCGTAGCCCAATGAGGTTAAGTGGCGATTTTAGGGTAGTGGATGTTAAGGGTACGGATTATAGGGGCATTGTAAGGCTTGAAATGAGCGGTGAGTCAGGAATATCCCTGGCCCTTGAGTATCCGAGGGATGCCGTCGGTGTTGATATTAAGCAGGGTGATAACGTCAGGGTTAGTATTAGTAATGAGAAAGACCCGAATTACGCCTCGAATTGGGATGTGTATATGAATGGTGTCGTTTATTACGTGGGTGAAAGTAATGTTAAGATATCGATTGGGGGCTTGATAATGGATGTTAATAACTTTAAAAATGATGTTAGGGTTGGCGAGAAGGTTTACATAGGCTTGAAGGTGTTAAGGTAGACCAAAAGTTTCAGTAAACTCTCACACTCCACTGGAGTTTAGTAACCCTGAGCTCTTCAGCATATAAGCACTGGACTTATTAATAACGAGGATGATAATCATTACGCCATGCAATGCCCTTACTGCAGAAGCTTAAGGATAATTGAGAGAGATGGACAGTATGTGTGTATGGATTGTGGTACTGTGATTGGTTCTGTATACGTATACGATACGTATGCACAAGCATCACCATTAATGGACAGTGAGGAGATAGATTTGGCACCAATATGGAAGTCGGTGGAGAAGAGCGTAAGGAAGAGTAGTGAGGTGAGGATGAGCATTTACAGGAGGTTGAGGACAATAAATGAGTTGTTCAGGGTAGGCCGTGAAAGCTACTCAGTATATAGGGCGTATGACTGCATGTCATTCATAGCGAGGGCCTTCGGCATTGGCAATGAGTATGTGGAGGAGGCGAAAACGATTCTTAAGAGGATCTTAGCAAATAAGGGCTCGGTGACGTATTACGAGGCTGCGGTTGCCGCAATGCTTTACGTAATACTCTCACACAACCTGCCCGTAAGCACTAAGCAGGTGATAAGCATGTGTAAGTCAAAGGGTCATAAACTAACCTTCGAGGCAATAAGGGACTCCCTGACAGGTATTGGGGTTAAGTATAGCCTGAGGGATAGGGTATTATCGTACATAAGGTCGGGGCTCGTTAAGCTGTTTGGTGATTCCTGGGTCACGATATACCCCGAAGCCGAGAAATTCCTGAACTCATTAAAGAGGTCTGTGATACAGTCGAGAAGTCCACCCATACTGGCTGCCGCCGTTATTTATTGCGTAAGTAAGGAACTTGGTTATAAGCTTAGGGTTGAGGATGTGGCTAGGGCCGTCCAGGTTAGTCAATATACTCTGAGGGATTACGCGCGTAAGTTGTGTAATAACTAGTTACATACGTATTTTAGAAGTCCGGTGAGCTTTTATATGTATAATCCCACATTACCATTAGAGTTATCTGACGGTAAGGAAACACCGATAACAAAGTTAGTAATTGCGCATCAAATCCTGAATTGCATTAAATGCCCCTTAGTTAGTAGGTGCAGTTTCACGAGAGACCTTTCAAACATGGCTGCGGAGGGTAAGGTTGACGTTGATGCTATTGAGACACTAAGTGCATGTGGATCGGCGAATTTAAAGACCGTAGTCAGTATTATACGCAGGTCAGGCAATGGTAAGGAATTCATAAATAAGCTCCTTAACTTATTGATTAAGGAGGGCGTTAGGTCTCGTTTAAGGGTGGAGTTGTTTAAGGAAGGCTCCATTATTGTAATGGATGGCTTCTCATTAGTGCTTGATAATGCCAAGTCATTGAATGGTCAATTCAACATCTCACTTCCCAACCTAATGGTTAGGGATAGTGAATGTGTAATTGAGCTTCATAGGATTAATAATGATTATTTAAAATACGTGACTGAATTAACTAGTAGGGTTGTTCCTAATGGTGAGTATTCCCTATCATCGCTGTTGTCGTCAAGGGAGAGATTCCTATCCCTATTCATTGAAGACCCTATGCTAAGGTCATCATTAATACTCGCAAGCCTAGGTTTGGGTGATTTGGCGCTAATCATCCTTAGTCAGGATGTTGAGGATATATTCATAACCCAGGACTCCATATACATTAACCATGCTAGGTACGGAATTTGCAGGGTTATTGGCGTTGATACACAGGGTATTGCTGGGCAGTTCCTAAGGCTAGCAACATAAGCGGTATTCGGATCTCGGTTGATAGTCCAAGCGGAAAATTCTCGATCACAATAGGCGGTAAAAAGCTCAGGATCTCAGTTGACAGGTGGCCCCTGGTTGAGGGCTTGTCCGTGCATGTGAGACTTCATAAGAGGCCGTTCACAATTAATGAACTGATTAACCTAGGTTCAATAAGCATTGAGGAGGCGAGTAGGTTAATCATTGCGTTGCGTGATGGGTTTAGCATCCTTATAATGGGTCCCCCATCGAGCGGAAAAACAACGCTTCTGAATGCGCTGGATATGGCGCTACCCCTGAACCTAAGGAGGATTTACATTGATGAAACTGATGAATCCCTGGAATTACCGGCACCAAGCGTTAAGGTTAAGTCAATAATTGGTAAGACCGAGGAAGTACTAAAGTCGCTGCATAGGGGTTATGGTGTGCTAATCATTGGTGAGTTAAGGGAGAGGGATCACTTCGAGGCTTTAATACACGGCATTAACGCCGGTCTCCAGGTACTAGGTACCACACATGCTGATAGTGATGAGGCGTTAATGAATAGGTTAAGGGCCTTCTCACTGAGCGAATTAATAAACCTGCGTAGGTTCGTGTTAGTAACAATGGAGAAGATAAGCTCAACGCGTCGGGTTAGGTCCATTATTTATCCTCAAAAATTTAATCCAACGCAGCAGGAGATTAACACAGTAATTAATTCATTAATGAGGTTAAATAATGTTGTTGATGATTACGTGAGGTATTCAATTCAATTAAACAAGTTATTAAGTGGTGTTGGTGAGGATGATGAGCATAAATGAGTACCTGCTAGGCGATGCTAGGCTAGGGCCCAGGAGGTAATTGATTCATTGGATAAGTCATTAACAATAATTGTTGGCATAACGTCAATAGGCCCCATAGCCCTATTCATATTCTCTACATTGGTAAACCCATACCTCTCTCTCCTAATACCCATCTTCGTAACAACCTCAACGCTCATCATTAGGAGAATATTCCTCAGATTTAAGGGTAAGCTCAATAATGAGTTGCTAAATTCCATGAATATTAAGGATGACTTCGTGGGTGAATTATTAAGTAGTGGTGGGTCATTGATAATGAATGTTCTTAGAGTCGATGATTCACGTAGGTGGATTTACCTGCTAAGGTCTTTGTATGATGTTCATGATGATATGCTCGACTCATTACTATCCAGGGAATTACAGGGCAACCTCTCGATGGCTGAATTAAGCCTTGCCAGGTACATACTTGCCCTCAGGTATGCAGGTGATAAGGCAGTAATTAGTGCGTTAAGGAGGGGTTTAAGAACGGTAATGCTTAGCTATTATATCCTTCTTTTCGCAATACCTGCTGTGGCGAAGTCGCTTCAATACCTTGGGATTCACTGGAATACTCTCTTCATAATTTTAATCCAGGCTGTGATATCGATTGTTATCATAATCTTTGTGAGGATAATGAGGAGGGAGTTTAATATAGGTGTTAATATGTACGTGATTCTTATGGTGATGATTTTGAGTATTTTATTGAGTTTCGTACTTTTGATATTAATCAAGTGAGCTTGAGGAACTTCCGCTAGTACCCTCCTCGCCCTCCTTCTTCTCCTCCTTCTTCTCACTCTCAATCTTGCTGGCGGCGATTATCTCATCAATCCTCAACACCATTGTAGCAGCCTCAACAGCAGCCTTCAACGCCTGCAGCTTAACGGTTAATGGCTCAATGACGTCTATAGCCACATGTCAGCAACCTTCCCAGTGAAGGCATTAATACCGTACTTCCAGCCATCCTCCCTGCTCTCGTGTATGTGCCTAAGCTCTGTCAATACGTCAACCGCATCAAGGCCGGCATTCTCAGCGAGGGTCTTCGGTATTACCTCAACGGCATTTGCGAAGGCCTCAACTGCGTACTGCTCCCTACCACTGACCTTAGCCGCGAACTGCCTAACTACCTTGGCAACCTCCATCTCAGGTGCACCACCGCCAGGCAATACGTACGGCTCCTCAATGACGTCTGAGACCACGCTTAGGGCATCCGTTAGGTTCCTCTCAGCCTCATCAACAAGCCTCTCGAAGCCGCCCCTAATTAGTATGCTGACTGCCTTCGGGTTTTTGCACTGCTCGACGAAGACCATCTTCTCATCTCCAACCCTCCTCTCCTCAACAAGCCCAGCAAAACCTAGGTCCGCCTCGGTCATGTCCTCGATGTTAGTCACTAACCTACACCCGTTGCCCTAACCAGCTTCTCAATGTCGCTCCTCTTAACCCTCCTAACGGCTAGTATGCCTGCCTTGGCCAGGTAGTACTGGGCCATGTCGTCAATGCCCTTCGTCGTAAAGACGGCATTCACTCCAAGGGCCTTGAACTTATCGACGTATGACTTCAGTATGTTCTCCTCCTCCTCGAGGAAAGCCCTTATCTGGTTGGGGTCGTTAATCCTAATCTCCGCATCAATCTCAGGCTTCTCAACCTCAAGCGGCGCATCTAGTAATGCTATCTTGGCATTAACAACCCTCTTAGGCATTGCCGCGTGGACCACCTCCTTATCAATAACAATACCATAAACCAGCTGCGTATCCTCAAGGGCACCACCATGCTTCTTAACAATCTGCACATTGTCAAGGTCAGCGATCCACCTACCGTTCCTCTCCTCAGCCACCTGCAGCATTGCCTTGACTGCTAGCTCGGCGAAGTAGTCCTTAACGGTCTCGCTTATCTTACCGTGCATTGCCGTAGCCGCAACCTTCTTGAGCGTGGCTACGTCATCCCTCTTCACCGGGACGGCAATCTTCCTCAGGTGCTCCATGGCAACATCAAGTGCCTTCTTGAATCCTGAAACAACGACTGTTGGGTGTATGTTCTTATCGAGTAACTTCTCCGCCTCCTCGAGTAATGCGCCGGCTAGTATCACGGCGGTTGTTGTTCCATCACCGACCTCATCATCCTGCGTCTTTGAGATCTCAACCAGCAACTTACCAATTGGGTGCTGGACATCCATCTCATCAAGTATTGTCGCTCCATCATTAGTAATCGTTATGTCACCGAGACTATCAATGAGCATCTTATCCATACCCTTAGGACCCAGTGTTGACTTCATGACCTCAGCGATCGCCTTAGCAACCATTATGTTTATCCTCATTGCCTCCTTACCAAAGGCTCTTTGAGTTCCTTCCTTCAATACGAGTACTGGTACACCACCGATTTGTGCTAAATATGCCTGTGTACCGCTGCTCATCGGCGACTCCGTAAAGCACTTCTATAAAAACCTTTCTTCCCCATGAAGAATAAAACACCTCATCACCACACCAACAAATTACTTAGATCAAGGGGATTCACCTTAAGAACGTCACCTGCATTGACAACGGGCTTCATGAACCTATCCAAGTCATCAATGCCAATCCTCGGACATGCAGTATTTATCACAGCATCCACTGGCAGGTTATTGATGTAATCAGGCGAGACCTCGCTAAGGTCAATAATTACGAACTCCTTACCCAGTCTCCTCAACCTATTAATCAGAGTCTCAATTAAGTCAGGCCTATACTGGCCAGGCTTTCTCGAGATAACAATACCCACTAGCCTCGCACCATTAAATTCCTGGATAGCCTTAACCTTCATGGCAAGGTACCTGCGGTATATATTATCCATATTCTCAACCACGCCCCTAAACACATCAAATGAGTAAACGGTTGTTTTAGGCCTCAATAATTTAAACGTTAATGGGTAAAAGTGTCCAGAGCCTATGAACAATACTGTATCCGGTATTGGGAAATGCACAAAACAGCCGGTTATGGGACCAGGCGCTAACGGTGCGTTAAGTATTTCGGCGATTTTATAGGCATATAACTTAAACGGTAATGCGTAAGCTATCAGTGGCTTAACGCTTAACCGTGAGAAATCACTAAGCGTCTCCCTGGCCTTACTTATCAATTCGGGCTTTGGTTCGTAATAAACGGCTGAGAATAATACTGTTGGCCCATTCTCGATATTTACGACAATAACATCATTAAATCCCTCCCTCTTCAACCTAAAGTTCCTGCTTATTATACGAAAAATATTAGGCGGTAACGCATGCCCTAGGTGAATTACGTATTGATAATCACCTGCTGCTGAAAAATCGCAGGCACCCCAGACACTTTGACCGCTTAGGTATGCCCTATGGCCCTTATTATTCAGGTATCGCACAACCTCTAACCCAACATTCTTAAATCCAAGGGGGGTCTCAACCAGGACCTTTGCACCTGCACCACCCTTACTCAGAAGCTCATCGATACTCTTAAGCGGTAATAAATACTCGCCTAACACCTCCATTAAATCACCGCTATAATCCACGGTATGTCATCCCCTAAACAATATATAAATAAATTCTGTGCATTCTAAATGGTCCGTTAACAACGACAGTATTCACAGGCCGCCAACCAGGCACCTCAAAATCATGACTAACAACCCTAGAACCACGCCTAAGCTCTTTCTCAAGCTTTACCCTTAACCTCTCATTAACGTCACTACCCAGGTACAGCGTCACCACATCAGCTATTGAATAATCAAAGTCAAAAAGATCACCCCACACAACATATGCCCTACCCCTCAACCCCAACCTCTCGAAAGACTCAATACAAGACCTAACCAACGCCGGGTTAATCTCAATACCTATACCAATGGCGTTAAACATCGTAACTGCCAACGTAACGATCCCACACTCACCAGCACCTGGATCAACAACAACCTCGCCAGGCCTTACATCGGCTAGCCTAAGCATTTCAATCGCAACGTCACGCGGAGTGGGCACATATGGTACGGACATGCCGTATTCCCTATCTTATTTAAAGGAAAAGAATTTAAAGGCGTGTTCATACCGAGGTCTCAGAGCCCAAAGCCATGTCCACAACATCCCAGTTGGAGTACGAAAGATTAAATGGGGTGATCGGTAAGCACGTGTATGGTAACTTATACGGGGTTGACCCAAATATTCTAAGTGATGAGAAATTCCTACGGTCACTGGTAATAAAGGCCGCCGAAATAGCCAATGTCCATTTAGTCGAGGTTAAGTCATGGAAGTTCATAAACGGCGATAAGGAGGGAGTAAGTGTGCTGGCATTGGTCGTAGAGAGCCACATAGCAATACATACATGGCCCGTTTACAGGTTTGCCACGGTCGATGTGTATACATGCGGCGATCACAGCATGCCCGATAAAGCGTTCAATTACATTGTCAGCGTCCTCAAGCCAAGGAGGTACATTGTTAATTATGCAGATAGATCAAGCGATTAATAAATAATTAAAAATATATCTAATAATATTTATAATTTAATAAGAGGTATATTACGATGTTGGCGCAGGTATGCATCTAAGAATTCTAATTGCTGTTTTAACATCATCAGCTGTTACCGTCTTCCTACCAGCATGTCTCGCCAATTCTATGCTCTTTGAGGCTATATCAAATGCAATATATTCAAGGATATCTCTCAATGCTTGTATTGCATCTTCACCTACTTCAGCACCTGCCTTATGGAAAATTCTATCTATTGGCGCCAGTGGTAATTCCGGCATTATGATGCTCTTTTGAGGTTAATATTTAAGGATTTTTTTCCTCTTTCTACACATAAGAAAGTTCATATGTATTAAAGACCAATATCCTCTAATTTATAGGTTAATGTTGCGAATTTCGTCTTATATAGGTAAAAGATTTTTCCGCAATTGTTACAGCGGCATGCGATTATAAAGTTCTCACTACCTCTCCTGCTTAGGAACTGAACCATTGTCCAATTATTCATGCCGCAGTATGGGCATGTGATTACCACTACTTATCACTGAGGAAGTCCGTTATATCGCGCTTATTAACACTATCCCCAACCTTCCTACTCTCATCATTATTACTAGTGCTACCCTCACCCGCCTCCTTAATCGCCTCATCTATTGGAATCACCGCATTGTTCTCATCATCACCATACTTGGTAGTCAATACCTTCCTAACGAGACTCACTACGCTCTCATTAATATTATCAACTCTCCTAGCCCACTGCCCCAGGTTATTCAACGCATTAAGCGGAGTTCCAAAGGTCCTTAATAACGCCTCGGCCCTCCTTGGGCCTATGCCAGGTAATGATGATAGGAACTGAATTTGGAAATCCCTAATGGTTTCACTTCTCTTAATCGGCACGGCCTTAATACCCCTACCACCCGCCTTTTCTGCCAGGGATTTTAGGACGTAGGCCGTACCCTCCTCATCCGGTGTATACAAGACTTTAATGCCCATATCAACCAACATACTTAACGCACCAAGCACCGAGTGCCTATGCACATCCCTCCTACTTAATGCCCTCCATAGGTCACCCTCAACCACAACATACGCCTTACCATATGCACGTAGCAATTCCCTGCCCTGCTCGAATAACCTACCATCAACTATCGACGATATGAAGTCCATGGCCCTCTTACGCTCAACACCAGCGTCGTTGGGTAATACGTAATCACCGATGTCGAGCTTACGAGGAACGACACTACAACCCAACCTCTTAATCCACTTAACAACCTCCTCAGCTGTCTCATACTCCCGCGAATCAACTATTATAACGCAATCCACAAAATTTCCCAATCAAGAGGGGTTAAGAACCAATTAATTTACTTAACTTATCCATGCAATTCCTCAGAAATGACCATATATATGCCAAGTAATGTCACGGCAATACCAATAACCGTTAATGTCGAGGGGACCTGGTGAAATATCGCCAATGCAAGTAATGACGCGCCTATGGGCTCGCCAAGCGTCGACGTGGTTACGGTTATAGCCCTCGAGTACCTAAGGGAATAGTTCAGTAATGTATGACCAAGTAGCATGGGGCCGAGGACAATCATTAATATGTAAAACCAGGTATATGGTGGGTATGGCCAAAACCTCGTATGGAGTATTAAACCCACGATTAATGTTGTCAACGCTGAAACACCGTAAACAGGTACTGTGTATGTTGCGAGGGATGCCCTAACCCTGATAAACCTGCCAATTAGGAAGTACACGGCGCCCGACACGGCACCAGCGAGCGCCAGTAAGTCGCCAATCAACGTTTTCATGCTCACGTAAAATTCAGGTGCCGTAATTAATACTATGCCTAGGAATGCCGTTAAGGTCCCAATCATTGAGCGTTTACCAACCCTCTCCCCAATTAACCTGCCCATTGCTAACGTGAATATTGGGTATGTCGAAACCAACGTGGTACTCGCGGCTACCGTTGTTAGGTATAGGCTCTCAATCCAAGTCATAAAGTGTGCCGCCAATGCGATGCCACTAATCACCATTAGCGTGAGTTCACCCATTGATGGTGAGTAGGCGTTATTTTTTTCTTTCAATTATAAGTAACGGCGATAACACCACCGCGGCTATAGCCGCCCTCCAAAAGGCTACGGCAATTGGTTGAGCATCAGACAGTAGTATTAGTATTGACGCCCAGGATATCGCCACCACCGCAATCGCAAGTACCACGTAATACTTAATCACCATAAATGTAATTCCAAATTAATTATAGACTTCAGGATTTAAATGCATTAATAATGCCATTGCCCCTGACGTAGGCATGAAATTTATAAATTAGCCATGAGCATTATTAAAAAAACGTGGTTAAGGTACCAATAAGACTTGTTGGTTGGGACGAAATAGCCGAGTGGGCCAGGATACTATCAATGAAAATAAAGGATTCAGGGTGGCTACCCGACATCGTAGTGGCAATAGCAGGGGCGGCTATGCACCGGCTAGGCTCGTCTGCGACTACCTAGGCATTACCGACTTAATTAGTCTTCAAGTTGTTCATTGGCCATCAACGGCCCAGGCTGCCGAGAAGGCATACATCAAGTATCCCCTAACCGTCGACCTAAGCGGTAGGAGAGTTCTCGTGATCGATGACATAGTCGATACTGGGGACTCCATACAATTGGCTAAGGAGCACATAGAACGTAATAACAAGAACGTGGAAGTCAGGACTGCAGCCCTTCAGTGGATATCGACCGTCGCCAAGTTCAAGCCCGACTACTGGGCCATTGAGGTTAAGGATTGGGTCTGGTTCGTCTATCCTTGGAACATTACCGAGGATATCACGAACTTCATAAGGAGGGTACTCATTGAGGAGTCTAAGGGTGGTAAAAGGGAGTGGACGCTGAATGAGATAATTAATAAGATGGTTGATTGGTACGGCGATGAAATCCTTAAGGTTAAGGTCACATACATAGACCTGGCACTGAGAAACCTGGAGAGGCAGGGCGTGGTCATCAGGACTTATAAGGATGGTGTTGAGCACATAGTACTAAGGTCATGATTAATTAGGTGAGAGAGTAATCATTTTTAAAGCCCACGATTAATGAATAGTGAATGTTCACGCAGGAGGAGAGTATAAGAGTATCCATAATAGGCAAGGTGGGGAGACTCAGGGTATACCTCTTCCTAGTCATACTACTACTCTACCTAGCAGCGTACTTCCTGGGCTACGCCGTGAAACCAAGCCAGCAATTTGCAACCAGGGTAAATCAGATTATTAAACATGAGCGGTCATTAATTCATGAACTCTCGTCAACCTCGCAATTGGCGGCCTTCTCCTACGAGTTGACAAACCTAATGGTGTACCTGGGCCCATCATTAATACCACTATTTGGTATTTGGAATACGGCATATCAATGGGCATACGCGGGCATAGCCACGAACGCGGTATCAAGCAATGACGCCATATCAATAATGGCAGAGACGATATTACTATCAGTCATACTAGCAATACCCTCAACAGATGGACTACTACTATCACTATCCCTAATTAATTACGGAAGAAATAGGAACTTCAGGGACTTAGCAATACTATCCCTACGCTGGTACGTAATGTCCACAATCCTCGCCATAGTATTCCTAGTACTACTCTCGGCAATACCATGACTAAACAATGCCCTTAGGCTCAATCCTTCTATATTCAAGATGATAATATTTCAGATAATGGTAAGCCGCTGATGATATTGAAGGTGCAACGAGAATACCCCTAACGTTTTTACCCTCCTTCTGGCTCAGGTGCTCTACGTAACGCTTAAGCTGATTAACGGCCTCTGGTCCAGCCTGCGATCGCTTACATTCAATAACCACGAGACGACCCTGAGAATCTTTGGCTAACAAGTCAATATCGCCTACGATGGTATGGTATTCTCTAGCAATGATTTGTAGTCCATCCTCAATGAGACTTGGGTTGTTGATTATGGCGTTTACTATGTCCTCCTCTGTGCCGAAGACCCTGTAGTTTGATGTGATGCCGAGTCTCGTGGCGCCTATGAACTTGATTATGGGTATTTCCACCGTGACGACCTCCCTGGGGCTGGCCCTGACGCTCCTGAGTTAGTACGCCGAGGTTTATTGAGGCGTATAGCGTGGATGGTGGTGGGTTCCAGAGCCTGGGCTTCTCTTTACTGGATTCGTGGACCATGAATGTGCCGTCTGGCTTGGAAATCACTAACCTGGGCATTAACTCCTCTAGTTGTGACTTTGCCCTGCCCTCGTAAGATGCCGTCATGTCTCCGTAAATGAGTATTACGTGAGTGCTTTTCCTGAGGTTTATGAGGCGGAGGGCCTCGGTTGGTGTTGGGTCGATTAGGTATTCGAGGTCTGGCGTTGCTTCCTTATTTATGAAGTTCGTTATATCCATATACTGCGCTAACAGTGCTCATAAGTAAGCATAAGAGTTTTCTCTTCACTCTCACTTCGTATACTCAACATCATCCTCACTTATTAATTCAAGGTCAAAGTTTAAGTCGTAGAGGGCCTTCGCTAGGTCTAGTGTGCTGAGTCTTAGTGGGTTAATTACTATGTTGAGTATGTCATTTTCAATCCAAATATCAAGCGGCTCAAGGATTCTCCTGGCATTATCTAGGTCACCCATCTTAATCAGTCTAAATCTATAGTACCTGGCATATGCCGTGCATCCATTGTCGAGGGCCTCAATCACGAAGCCCGTATCGTCATTAGTCATTACGAGCGCCCCCTCATCGCTCAGGCTAAGTACGTCTACACCACCATTCTTAATAACATTACCGAGGCACTCCCTCCACTTAATTAAGTAGACCAAGCTCATTGATTAATCATCTTTCTGATGAATTCCTTAACCCTATGAATATCATTTTCCTCAACCTCCAGTAGGCTCAGGGCATTACGTAGTATAACATTGACCTCCTCATTACTTACTGAGCTAATTTCATTGAGTTCAGTCATTACGTAGTTTATCACGGCCCTGGCGGCTAATCCCTTTAAGCCCACCTGCATATTTTTCAGCTCTTTCAGTAATTCATTGTTATTCATCGGAAATCGAGGAGGTTTGGGGAAACAGTGTTTTTAATACCTTTTTTACTAACGAAGACCTTACTGTCTCTTGTCAATAGGTACGTAGGGTACATCATGAGGACCAACATAGCACGCCCTGGGCCTAAATAGCCTATGCTGATCCAGGTACTCAATGGCGTGAGCAGTCCAACCAACTACCCTGGACATTGCGAATATTGGCGTGTAGTACTCATAGGGTATTCCGAGTAGGTACATGGCTATGCCACTCCAGAAGTCTATGTTCGGGTAAAGCTTCTTCGGTGCCAGCTTCTCGAGGACGACCTTCTCCACTTCCTCAGCGATTCTATACCACGTCATGTCACCCTTAGCCTCGCTTAACTGCCTAACGAGTTCCTTGTAAATCCTGGCCCTTGGGTCATAGGCCTTATACACTCTATGTCCAACACCCATGAGCCTCTTACCCTCAGCGAGTAGTTTCTCTACATAGCTCTGGCGTTCTCGGGCTTCCCAATCTCCAGGTACTGTTTCATTGCAGCCTCATTGGCGCCACCATGTAGTGGACCCTTTAATGTCGCTATACCAGCCGCAATGGCTGAGTACAGGTCTGTCCATGTCGAGATTGCAACCAGGGTTGCAAATGTTGATGCGGGTACCTCATGATCAATGTGGAGGACTAAGTATAGGTCTATTGCCTTTGTCGATGTTTCATCAGGCTCCTTCCCAAACATCATGTATAGGAAGTTCGCTGCATGGCTTAGGTCCTTCCTGGGCTTAACTAGGTCAAGGCCTCTGCTGGCCCTATAGTGGGCGGCTATCATTATTGGTAGGGCTGACGTTAACTTAATAGCCCTCCTTAGGTTAGCCTCCTTACTGTAATCGTTTGGGTTCTCGTCAAAGGCGCCTAGGGCAGCCACACCGGCTTCAAGGGCCAGCATTGGGTGAGCCTTAACCTTGCCTAATGTGGTCACTACTGAGTAGACCTCATTCGGTAGGTCCCTGTATGAGGCTAGTAATGCCTTGAAGTCCTCAAGCTCCTTCCTATTGGGTAACTTACCATATAGTATTAGGTACGCCACCTCCTCAAATGTTGAGTACTTGGCTAATTCATCAATTCTGTAGCCCCTATACCAAAGGATTCCATTCTTACCATCAATATCACTAATAGTTGTTGTTTTTACGAGAACATCCTCAAGACCATGAATTATAGGCCCACAGGGGCTTTGAATGACTTTACCACTTGTCTCAATCTTAACCTCCTTAACTTCTTCACTCATACCATTCATAGCACAATAAGCACTTATTTAAATACTATCCTAGTATATAGTTTAATTAGATCTAAGGTGTTAGTCAAATGTCGAATTCCTAATAGATAACTAGAAAATTATATTCATAGAACCCCACAGTAAAAGGCTTAATACCACATGAAGCCTTTAACCTCAATGATCAGGGGCCTATTCATTGGCAGGTTTCAACCACCCCATTGGGGACATGTTTGGGCTGTGAGGGATATACTCAGGGAGGTCGATGAGTTAGTAATAGTGATTGGTTCTGCCCAATTCAACTACATAATTAAGGATCCATTCACGGTAGGTGAGAGGATTTGGATGCTTAGGGAGGCGCTTAGGGAGGGTGGTGTGGATTTGTCCCGGGTAATAATCGTGCCGATGTCGAACATCGAAAATAACGCTGCGTGGTTTAGTTACTTAAGGTCGTACGTACCGCCATTCCAAGCGGCTTACACGGGTAATCCATTCGTAGCCATGCTGCTCAGGGAGGCAGGTGTTGAGGTTAGGCAGCAGCAGCTTTATGATAGGCAGAGGTATAACTCCACGAGGATTAGGGAATTAATGCTTAAGGGCGACCCTGAGTGGGAAAGTCTCGTGCCAAAATCCGTGGCTGAAATAATAAGGAGTATAAATGGAATAGAAAGATTAAAAATAATAGCTGCAGGCGAGGCAGAACCACATAAATGGTAAGTATTTTGATTAACCCGTAGGCTCTATAATGGAGGTGGCACCACCGCCGGGATTTGAACCCAGGACCTACGGGTTAAAAGCCCATGAATAAGTAACTTAACGTTCGTGGTTTAGCACGTTTCTCCGTAACAAATGCATTGCTGAATGCATAGTCACGTCAACGATACTGAATGAGACTATGCTAAGTCGTACATACGTAACATGGTTATTGCTGTTTGCGTGCTTTTATCGTTAGAGTACCTCACGAGATATTCCTTAAAGTACTCCTTAAGGCGCTCAGCCATTTCTGGTATTTTCTTACTATTTCTGATAAGGAAATACTTCTAAAATAAATGAGCCAATTAACGCGCTAATCTGAATAAGGACAGCGATATACAGATCTAAGGCGATGCGTATAAGTGGTATGTCTAGGAGCTCCCTCGCAAAATTAATGAAGCCAGGTATGCGTTCTATTGCCCTCAATCTATCCTCAACATCACCTGGCACTGGCACCAGGAAACTCGCGATAATCCACTGGAAGGGACTTATGAACCCTAATTACACGTACTATGGCTACTA
>NZ_BBDM01000021.1 GCF_001316245.1 Vulcanisaeta sp. JCM 14467
AACCTCCTCAAGCCTATCAAGAGCCTCAGGGCTAATCCTAACCCTGGACTCACCAACACCCAAGACCTCAGCAGCCAATTTCTTAACGTCAACCATCAGGGACTCCCCATGAACACAGTATTTAAGTATTTACCTCGGGAGGGCTTTGGATCACTCACTACGGTGCAAGCAATACCTTACCCACCCTATCCCCAGCCCCAAACATCACGCCAAACACCTCCCCAACCCCATCAAGACCCACCTTAGAGTATATGAGCATGCATATACCTAGCAATAAGGAGTGAACCGCTGCAGTATCGTGCTGATAATGCCAATGGTTTCCTGGATTATCATAATTTTATTTTGAGGTTTAAAAAGAAGCTTTGCCTTAGGTAATAGAGTACTTCCTGTTCAGTTCATCAACCATGCGTATTATATCCTCGTATGAAGGCTCCACGGCTGGGTTATCGCTAACCCACTTGTAAACCACGACACCCCTTGGGTCAAGTACGAAGACGACCCTCTTGGCGATTCCCCTGAGTCCGAGTAGGTTTTCGTGGACTACACCATACTTCGTGATCACCTCCTTATTGAAATCACTTAATAACGTGAAATTCAACCTGTTAGCGTCCTTAAACGCCTTTAAGGTGAAGGGCGTGTCAACACTTATGGCTATTACCTCTGCATTAGCCTTGTTGAGTAATGCCATTCTATCCCTGAAGATACACAATTCCTTAGCGCACACCAGCGAGAAAGCCACTGGGAAGGTCAGTATTATTACGAACCTCCTGCCGAGGAACTCCGAGAGTCTCCTGGGCTTAACTCCGCATCTAACAACTCAAAGCCTGGCGCCTTCTCCCCAACCTCAACCATAGTCGTTAAGCACGACGCGGCTTTCAAACCTTAATCAGCAGTCGCGCTGGGTTACTTCAAAGTTTAAAGATCGGGCTACCCTATTACCCATACCATGACCCACACGTGGTGCGACTGAATTAGTAATTAGCTTGCTTAGTTTGTAAGGTGAATGGAAAGTTCAACAATAGTAAACGCATAGGTTTTTAATCTAAATATGGATTGACACATTAATGAGCAGTAACGATAAACCAGCGACGCAGATAAACCAGGTCATCAACCAGGAAATGCTCATTACGGGCATACTAACCTCAATCAAACCACTAATCCAGGTAATACTAGCCGACCTCGTTAACGACCCAAACCTTAGAAAAATCGTAATAGCATCAATGCTTTCCGTGATTAACGATAAGGAGTTCAAGTCATCCCTTAAGGCATTAATAATCGAGATATTGAGGGATGAGAATGTTAGGCGCGAGCTCCGCGACTTCCTGAGGGACGTCGGTAATCCATTACGTCTACTGCTTCCTCCATGAGACGTGGTATTAATTTGGGATTTTGTTATTTTTACCGATGTGCCGGGTTTTATTTATTTTTTTAGCGCTAAATTAGGGACTGATGAGTTCCCAGGTCGATCCAATACAAATAGCAAGACTACCTGAGAATCAACGTGAGCAGCAGATAAGGTCTATACTACAGACACTCTTTACGTTGAAGGAGGATCAGGCATTCCAGGCCCTTAGAAGTGTAATTGAGACCCTGGCCAGTAGGGCGAGCGATGAGGAATACATCAATTGGTGCAAGACCACGATGAAGATCCTGGCGTCATACCCAGACGAGGTTGTTAAGGCCGGGTTGGCATTGAGGGCTAGGGTTGTGTCCAGTTTAAGCAAGGACCTTCAGAATAGGGATCAGGCTATCGTGGGCAGGGTCCTACAGCTCCTTGATGAGGGCACGCGGAATAAGTTAATGAGGAACATGAAGTAAGTAATCCTATCACTGTAAAAAACATTAAATTTTATCTCCCGTCTTAATCACGCCTTGAATGCCCTCGGTAATTTATTGGTGTGATGACTTGAACGTACCAGTGCTTAGCAGGGATATTGGCATTAAGCACTGCTCATCATTGAGTATTGTTAGGGTTACGAGACCAGGCGATGTTAGGCCCGCGTTTCCCGCGGATATCGAGGTTACGAGGAGGGCCGTAGTTAACGAGTTCGGGAGCGAGGAGTTGGCCAGGGTGTTAGTGCCTGACAATGAGGTTGTGCTGCTCAATAAGATACCCGGCTATGCGGATCAGGCTGATGAGGTAATTGTTAGGGGTAGGGTGATTGGACATAGGTTCTTCGATATTGAGAGGAGGATGTGGAGGTTTAGGCCGTTATATGAGGGTGTTACGGAGATGATCAATAGGGGCCTTGGTTACTGGGCCGTGATTAGAATGAGTAAGTTGCCCGAGAGGTTCGACGTTCATAGGGAATTAATAGTAAGGGGTAACCTACCCAGCGAGAAGTACCTACACGTCGCGTATCCACGGAGGACGGCAGGTTCCACGGCGTTACCAAGGCAATGAGGGGCGGCAGGCTTAGGATAATCAAGAGCTGGGTCGCCAAAGGCCCACTGCCCAATCCAAGGACGAGTACACTGAAGGACTTCGTCGAACTAAATAGGGAGTACATAGAGCGTAAGGCTGAGAAGGCCGTAGAATTCCTGAGGAAGGTATTCAATGAGTATAAGAAGCCAGTGGTCGTATCGTACTCAGGCGGTAAGGACTCCCTAGTCGCCCTCGACCTAACCTCCCGGACCGGCGTCAAGTTCCACATATTATTCAACGACACGGGCCTCGAACCACTGGAGTCCTATGAAAACGTTAAGGAAGTCGCCAAACTCTACAACGCCGAACTAATAATCGCATCGGCAGGTGACAGGTACTGGAGGGCCATTGAGGAATTCGGACCACCTGCGAGGGACTATAGATGGTGCTGTAAAATTATCAAAATGTCTCCAATAACTAATGAAATGTTGTATAGATTTCCAACGGGTTTCATAAGTGTTGTTGGTCAAAGAGCCTATGAGTCCTTCCAGAGGGCTAGGTTGCCTAGGGTCTCGGTTAGTAAATGGGTTACTAAGGACATTGTCGTTGCGCCGATACAGGATTGGACGGCTCTCGAGGTTTGGGGGTACATATTACTGAGGAACCTGCCCTATAACAAGGCTTATGAGTATGGCTTTGATAGGCTTGGCTGTGTGATATGCCCAGCGAATGAGTTGGGTGAGTTCGAAATTGTGCGTGAGAGGTACCCTGGCATTTACACTAGGCTTAGTGAGGTGCTTAGGGATTTCGCTAATAGGCAGGGCCTGCCCAGGGATTTCATTGATTACGGGCTTTGGCGCTGGAGGAGGGAGTTGCCGGGCGATATTCGTGGCCGAATCAGGGTGAGTCTCAGGGTCAAGTACCCGGTGGAGCTTAGTGATAACGGTAATTCACTAACGGTTAGTATTGACAGGCCCATTAACCTAGGCACCTTCGTTGAGTTCCTGAAGATGCTTGGTAGGGTCGAGGGTGCTGATGGTTCGTACATCGTGAGGGGTAAGTTTGGTGAGGCCGTGGTCAGGGTTGAGCAGGGTAGTAATAGGGTCATGGTCTCCTCGGGCAGTAGGGAGTTAAGAATACACATAGCGGGCTTCGCAGCCAGGGCATCGATATGCGGTGAATGTAATTTATGCGTTAATTGGTGCCCGACGAAGGCCCTGAGGCGTGCTGGTCCTGGCCCCTCATTCATTGTTGATGAGGATAAATGCATAAACTGCCTACTATGCTCTAAGGCATGCCCGTCAGCCCAGTACTTGGTGTATCGTAACCCTGGGATTCACGGTGCCTGAATTTATTGCCTTATTAATTATTTAGTGAGTATTACTAGTGATGGATAGGGAGGAGACAGTAAAGGCCATTTACCACATAATCGATTGGCTAGTGAACCCAAATGAGGATTTTAGGACGGTGCTTCAATACCTCGATGAGTTATGCGTGGAATTTGGAACCTGTATCAAGGTTGATGAGCCGACAAGGGTCTCAGTCATGAAGGCGATAATAGAGGTCATAATGGAAATACTCAATAGGTGCGATGATGCAATAAAAATTAAATCCAATAATTACTAACTCAATCTATGGGTTGGCTCGAGGAGCTTAGGGATAGAATAGAAATAACACGGAGGAAGGCGTACCTGGACAATGCGGGAGCTGGCCCATTAACTAAGGACGCGGTTGAAGCTGTTACGAACTTTCTAAATAAGTGGCAGGTTGAGGGTGAACCATGGGAATTAGCCCTTGACCATATTGTTGAAGCGAAGAAGGTCTTTGCCCAATTAATAGATGCTCCATCATGGCAGAACATCGCCGCAGTACCAAGCGCCACGTATGGTCTAAATGCATTATTATCGGCCATGGAATTTAAGCCAGGCAGCAACGTGGTTGTTAGTCCGCTCAATTTCCCGACAGGCATTTTCTCATTCCATGCGCTCAAGTCTCGTGGGTTAATTAAGGAGGTCAGGGTGGCGAGGTCCGTTAATGGTTATGTGCCCCTTGAGGAGTATGAGAGATTGATTGATGATAACACGGCCGTGGTCTTCGTTGATTATGTATCCTGGATAACAGGATACAAGGAAAGGATTAGGGAGATTGCCGAGATTGCCCATGCCAGGGGCGCCGTGTTAATAAGTGATGCCTTTCACGCAGTTGGTGTCCTACCAATCGATGTCATTAGGGATGGTGTTGATGCCCTAATTACGGGCTCCTACAAGTGGTTGCTAGGCCCACATGGGGCTGGTTTCGTGTATGTTAATGATGAATTACTAGGTAGCTTAAGCCGTCTCTATCGGGTTGGATGGGAATTGACGATAACCAGGTAAGTAGGAGGTTAAGGAGTGAGAGGTTGTTTGAGAGACCGATAGACATAAGCACCTACGTACCAGCCAGGGACGCCGCAAGGCTTGAGTGGGGTACGTGGCCGATAATTGCGTTTGAGGGAACGCTGGCATCAATGAGGTTATTACTTAAGTATGAAGTACCCTATAGGTTTGAGGAGCACACGAGGAGGTTAATTCAGTATTTAGCGGATTCCCTTAAGGACTTGGGGTTGAGGGTAACGACGCCGCTTAATAGTCACGGGGCAATACTAACCTTCGAATACCCAGACCCCTATGGTCTTGCAGAATTCCTCAGTAGGAATGGTATTGTTGTCTCCCCAAGACCCGGCACCATTAGGGTGTCACCACACGGTTATAATACGATTGAGGAGATTGAGAGACTTATTGATGCATTAAGGACGTATGTTAAGTCTAGGGCTTAGTCATTGATTTCTTCCTTAGCAGCCACCAATCCCTACCACTACTTATTGCCTCCTCAAGCGGGTCCTTAACGCCCAACTCATCAAATGCCCTCTTCCTGGCTAGACATCCACTGCATTGGCCACATGAACATCATAATTATTATGACAGGACCACGTAAACTCAAAGGGTACACCCAATTTAAGACCGAGTCTGACAACCTCGGTCTTGCTAAGTCTTGACAGTGGCGCAATGACTCTAAGCCTTTAGCCCTGCCTATGTAGGTTCCTATTGTTAATGCCTTCGAGATTAACCTCCTGAACTCCCTCGATGTGTCTGGGAAGTACTTCGTGTCATCGGCATTATGCCCAGCCACTATCGTATCTATCCCGAGTATTTCCGCGTAATGCGCGGCAACCGCATATATTATTGCGTTCCTCGCAGGTATCGTACTTGGATGAGCACTCCTAAGGTGACTTGGTCTCTCCTCCTCACCATTCCATAACTCATCGACCTCCCTCATGAATGGTAAGTCCACCTCGATTAACCTCGTATTTGTCAACCTCGCCAATTCCCTAGCAGACTCCCTTTCACGCTCCCCCTACCTGGGTAGTTAATCGTTAGGGCAACCACGTCGTAGCCCCGCGACTTAAGTAGGTACAGGGCAACGGCGGAGTCGATGCCCCCCGATAATAGTAATATGGCTCTCTTACCCACGTTTTACAGCGTTGAGGCATGATTAATAAGTGGTTTGTCATTGTTCATTAAGGTTATGCATTAAAATTTGGCATCAATGCATTGGGTAGTATGGTTAGGGACTCCCTCGGTGAAGCCATAATTCATTACTCACTCAATGTTAAGTTTGAGGACCTGGATCAACAGGTCATTAATGAGGTTAAGCGTAGGGTCCTCGACAGCCTTGGCGTCGCATTAGCAGCCTTCATGGCGGAGCCCGTCAAAATAGCCAGGGGTATTGCCAAGAACCATCGGTCAAATGTTGAGGCTACCCTATGGGGTACGCTGGATACGGCTTCGATGGAGTGGTCCGTATTTACTAATGCACTCATGGTTAGGTATCTTGATTATAACGATACTTACCTGGGAAAGGAGCCACTCCACCCAGGCGACATGATACCAGCGTTACTCGCAGCAACCGAGTACAGGGGGTTGAGTGGTAAGGACTTAATAACGGCAATAGCCACCTCCTACGAGATAGGTGTTAGGCTTTGTGATGCAGGTAGTCTTAGGCTTCATGGTTGGGATCACGTTAATTACATAGGCATTGCCGTCACGGCGGGGCTTGCGAAGTTAATGGGGCTTAGTGAAAGTGAGGCGTTAAACGCGTTGTCAATAGCCACGGTACCCCACGCAGCCATGAGGCAGTCCAGGGTTGGTGAGTTGAGTCACTGGAAGGCGGCAGCAACGGCTAATTCCTCCAGGAATGCGGTATTTGCAATACTATTGGCTAGGGAGGGCTTCACGGGGCCTGACGCACCGCTGAAGGGTGAGATGGGCTTTGTGAAGCAATTACTGGCTGGTGACTTTAATGATAAGTTAGTCCTTGACCTAAGCTCAATGCCAAGCCCAAAGAGAATACTCGACACGTACATAAAGCCATACCCGGTGGAGTACCATGCACAGTCCGCGGTTGATGCGGCTAAAGCTATTAGGCAGGAGTATGGTAAGGCTATTGAGCCTGATGACGTTGAGTCAATAACGATAGACACATTCAAGGCCGCCTACGACATAATAGTCAAGGACCCGGAGAAGTGGGATCCAAAGACAAAGGAGACTGCGGACCACAGCCTAATGTGGGTAACCGCCGTCGCCCTGCTTCACGGCACCGTCGAACTCCACCATTACAGGCCTGAGAATATACGTGATCCCAGGGTGCTCTCGTTAATAAGGAAGATGAAGGTTAATGTGGACCCAGAGCTCGACAAGCTCTACCCATCAGCAATACCCAATAGAATAACCGTGAAGCTCAGGGACGGTAGGGAATTAACGGCCAGGGTGGATCACCCAAGGGGTCACCCGAAGAATCCAATGACTGATGAGGAGGTTGAGGATAAGTTCAGGAGGTTAACTGATGGATTACTAACGCCGGGTCAGGTCAATACCGTTATTAACCTCGTGAGAAACCTCGAGAATCTTAAGGATGTTAAGCAAATTCTTAAGGCCATAATCATATGACGTTAAAAATTGAATTTGTTCAACTTTAGATAATTAATGTTGAGACGCGCTCACACGCCGTGGGCTTCATGGATTATTAATAACCTTTGCATATTATAAAATGCAAAAAATTTAAATTCGCTTTCGTCTCCTAGGCTCTAGATCATGGGCACTAACGATATTGTGAAGTTCGAGGCGTTATCACCGGCCGAGTTCTTCCACAAGTACAAGGAGATAGCCGGCTTCAGTAACCCTACTAGGGCTGTTTATCAGACGATTAGGGAGCTCGTTGAGAATAGCTTGATGCCACGGAGACCTTTAAGATCCTGCCGAGTATTAAGATTTACGTTGATTATGCCGATCAGTCGAGGGGTTGGGTTAGTATTTACGTTGAGGATAATGGCATTGGGATACCTGGCAATGAGATACCCAATGTCTTTGGCAGGGTGTTTTACAGTAGTAAGTATAGGATTAAGCAGCACAGGGGTATCTTCGGCCTTGGCGCAAGATGGTCGTACTTTATGCCCAGTCAACCACTAATACGCCAATACTTGTCAGGAGTGCTCCTTTGAAGAGTGATGTTATTTATGAGTATCAGTTGATGATTGATATTACGAAGAATGAGCCTGTGATAGTTTCGCAGAGGACGTTGGAGAATAGGTATGGGTGGCATGGAACGGCGATAAAGGTTGTGCTTGAGGGTGATTGGTCGAAGGCTAAGCGGAGGGTTGAGGAGTACCTGAGGAGGACTGCCATGGTTACTCCCTACGCAGAGTTCGTGCTCAGGGGCCCTGACGAGGATGACGCCATTAAGATACCCAGGGTAACCACGAAAATGCCCGACCCACCCGAGGAGGGTCTTCCGCATCCCAAGAGTGTTGATGTGGAGTTGATAAAGCAGTTAATACAGAGGGATCCAAACATGCCGCTGCTTGAGTTCCTAGTGGAGAACTTCGATGGTGTTGGTGATGCCATTGCCAAGAACTTCCTGGACTTCGTTGGTCTATCGCAGGACATGCCCGTGGGTAAACTCGTTAATGATGAGTTGGTGAACTTCGTAACTAAGATGAGGGAGTTTAATGGGTGGAGGAGGCCGAGGGCTGATTGGCTCTCGCCAATTGGTGAGGATATACTTGCTGAGGGCGTTAAGTTCGTGCTCCGACCCGAGGTCGTGTTCACAGTGACCAGGAAGCCCAGCTCCTACATGGGTAATCCATTCATTGTTGAGGCGGCCCTCGCCTGGGGTGGTGCCATTGAGCCTAGTGATAAGCCGGTTATTTACAGGTTTGCGAATAAGGTGCCACTCATCTATGATGAGGGTAATGACGTGGTTAGGAAGGTCGTTGACGAGATTGATTGGACGCAGTACAAGGTTAAGTTCCCGGCGCCCATGGCCATTGTGGTCCACGTGTGTTCCACAAAGATCCCATATGCAAGCGCAGGTAAGGAGGCCATTGCGGAGGTCCCTGAGATCGAGTCGGAGGTTAGGAATGCCATTAGGGAGGTGGCTAGGAAGCTTAGGCTTTACATAACGAGGAAGGAGAAGGAGCAGGAATTGCTAATGAAGTACGCTATCTTCAGTATGTACGCTGAGGAGGTTGCGAACGCGCTCTCCTACGTCAGTAAGGCTGACCTTGATGAATTGAGGGGCAGCATCAATACATTAATTAGGGAGAAACTGAAGATAAGGAGTCTCGAGGAGTTGCTGGCGAATAACACTAATAGTGCTGAGAATAATGAGAAGGGCAGTCAGGAACACGAGCCATCATCATGACGCCTCAGGCGCACCAGCAACATCACCAACTAACGTAATATCAGTGCGTATTTATAATGATTTCGTATCATCGGTAGGAACTTGGTTACTCAATGCATCATGTATCAACCTACTCAATTCATGAATTGCGCTGATCGCGTTCATCCTGGCCGGGCCGATCCTGAATAGGTGCGTTACGTCACCCCTCTTATCACTATTCCCAAAGCCAGGCACGCCAGGGAACCTGCCAAGCAATGCCCTTGCCACGTCCTCCTCCCTGAAGGGTAATACCATGACTGCGACCTCATTGCATATGTCGTGTAGGTAATCAACGTGCCAAAACCTATTAACGACCTTGCCAAGGTGCCTAACTATCCTTGCTGCGCACGCATTACCACAGGAACCAACATACGCATACAGCCCACCGCTTATCGCGAATTCCCTACCCCTCGTGACTACCTGGCCGCCCCTGCACTTAAATAGGGCCACGTAGCTCAGCGCCTTTACCATACGTAGGTCACGTTAACAACGGCATTCTCCGGTATCTCGCCATTAATTATCGTACCCGCGTTTGTTGGTGGGTAGTACTCGGCGGCGTAGCACGTGAATCCAAGGGTGAGCGTGTATGTTGAGTTTGGTAGTACTGGGACTATTAATTGGCCGTATTGGCCTGCTTCATAGGCGTATGTTGAGCTCATAAGTGTACATGGCGGTCATGGGTATTGAGGGCATTGCTTGGGCCATGACATATACGTAGTACGACACGGAGCCCTCAATGACCTGGGGATTCGATAACCTATACGTTATCACTAAATAACCCGGTCCCCTGGTCTCGAAGTATAACTCCTTCGTTGCCTGAAGGGTATAACCATTGCAGTTGGTTATTGACAATGTGGCATTTAGGACTAGGTTACTTGCAATAACCTCCCTATGACTTAATGAGCCTGGTGCTGAATTAAGCTTTCATTAGCCATGCACTCATTTAGCTCCTGGAGGAGTTCCGTATACTTAGTGAGTAGGTTCGTGTAATTACTCATTAATTCCTCATACTTAGTTAAATTAACGTAATTACCCACCGCAGCCTCATTCTTTGGCATGTACAGTGCGTGTATTAGGTAGATGAGTACTATAGCAAGTAGCAGTGCCAGGATCACCATGCTTAATGCCTTGATACTGGGCACTCGGGCTCATTACTATGCAGTAAAATAAAAGTTAGTTACCGTGGCGCAGGACGAGGATAGGCTTTTATAATTTCATGAAGTCATTGTGTGACCAACGTGTCACTACCGAGTTATTGTAACGAGCCTGAGGTCCTGGTCAGGATACCGAATGAGCAGACAAACCCAGAGTGGGGAGTTCCACCGGATAAGAGGCCCATGGATTTATACTTAAGGTATGGCTTCGTGGTGATTGATAAGCCGAGGGGGCCAACAAGCCATGAGGTTGCTGCCTGGGTTAAGAAAATGTTAAACCTGGATAGGGCAGGTCACTCCGGTACGCTTGACCCAGGTGTTTCGGGCGTATTGCCAATAGCCCTTGGTGAATCTACCAAGCCATGCCTGCGATTAATACTTTGGATAAGGAGTATGTAATGGTTATGAAGCTTCACGGCGATGTTGATGATGAGAAGTTGAGGGTAGTCCTCAAGGAGTTCACTGGGGCTATTTACCAAAAGCCGCCGCTGAGGAGTGCGGTTAAGAGGCAGTTGAGGGTGAAGCATGTCTATGAACTAGAGCTCCTTGAGAGGGATGGTAGGTACGCATTAATAAGGATGAATGTCGAATCGGGGACCTACGCCAGGAAGCTCGCCTACGACATTGGTGAGGTGCTCGGCGTTGGGGCTAACATGAGGGAGCTCAGGAGGACCAGGGTTGGTTGCTTCACGGAGAAGGAGGCCGTTACACTCCAGGACCTTAAGGACGCATACACGCTCTATAAGGAATACGGTGTCGAGGACCTGCTAAGGACTTACGTGAAGCCTGTTGAGTACATGGTTAGGCACTTACCTAAGGTCTGGATTAGGGACTCTGCCGTTGACGCCATATGCACGGCGCTGCGTTGGCAGTTCCAGGTATTGTTAAATTAACGAACAACATAGGCAAGGGATCACTCGTTGCAATAATGACCCTTAAGGACGAGTTGGTTGCCTTGGGATATGCCGAGATGAGTAGTGATGAGATAATGAAGGCCCAGCGGGGAATAGCCGTTAAGACCACAAGGGTCGTAATGAGGAAGGGCACGTACCCACCAATGTGGAAACACAGGAAAGCCGAGGGTAAGGCTGAGGAGAAGTCTCAGGGTAGTTCCGAGGGCGTGTCGCAGCAATAACTTTATTACCTCAACTCGTGATTAATGCGTTGATTGATGAGAATTGAGGGTCAACTGACCCGGTGAGGAGCAGCGGATCACCTGATCACCCATAACATTCTCTGTAATTTAAACCGGCGCGGAACTAATATTGTTAGGCGGTCAGGTGGTTGATGAGACCGAGATATACCTAGATGAGTGCCCAGCATCTCCAATAGGACATATACTGGCATTACGGAGTAGTGTTGAGGGCGCCAGCGATGAGGCGCCTTACCTCGGCATGGATTCCATAAATGACGTGACGATATACCTAACCCATGCATGCAACCTTGAATGTAAGCATTGCTACCTATCCGCGGGGAGACCATTAAGTAATGAGTTAAGCGCTGATGATTGGTTGATAATACTTGATAAGTTAAGGAGCCTCGGTGTTAAGTACATTTACCTATTGGGTGGCGAACCAACACTGCTCGTTAGGAGGGGCTTGCTGAGGATAATAAGTCATGCCAAGGATCTTGGTTTCTACGTTTCCATGAGCACGAACGGTACGCTGGTGAATAGGGAGGTCGCGCTTCAACTGAGGAGGGCTGGGCTTGACCAGGTCCAGGTGAGTATTGATGGGCCTAACCCTGCTGTTAATGATGTGATTAGGGGAGTTGGTAGTTTCGATAAGGCGGTCAAGGCGGTGGGCGTGTTTAGGGAGGTTGGTATTGCCGTGTCATTGTCATACACCGTAATACCTGATAATGCGTATTACGTAATTGACATGGTCAGGCTAGCGGAGAGGTTGGGTGTTCCCGTGCTCACGTTCATACGCGTGCAGGAGTTTGGTCGGGCGCTTGATAATGGTTTATACCTTAGTGATGAAATGGCGAGGAGGGTCGTTGATGACTTATTGCGCATTAAAACAAATGTTAAGTTGGTCCTCAATGGCTTTAGGTTTGGTTTGAGTAATATATACGAGGCGTATAGGAAGTCTAGGGAGAGGCTTAATGCCCTTCGAATCATTAATTATAACACCTGCCCCGCGGGTAGGAGTAGGTTCGTTATAGACTCAGACGGCAGTGTGTATGGGTGTGAGCTATTAATGGGTAAGGCGTTCTACGAGGGTAATGCCCTCAGGGATAACTTGAGGATTATTTGGAGGGATGGCTTTAAGTCCTTTAGGAACAGAAATTATAGGGACATCAAGCCCTGCAATACTTGCCCAATGGCAGACCTATGTAATGCAGGTTGCCCTGCCAGGGCATTCTCAGTGTTTGGTTCTATTAATTCGCCTGACCCATATTGCCCTATGGTTAAGGGATTGATTAATAAGGCTCGATAATACAGACCTAATTGGGTAATGGTGATTGATGTATTTAAGGAATTGAATAGAGACATACTTAGCCTAATCAGGAGGACCTACCTAATGGACCCCGTAAGGTACGCCTACCTATACTACGACATTATTTATTATCCAGAGTTCACGGAGGCCTACCTAAACACCGTAGGTAATGAAGTCATAGGCTACCTACTGATCTATAGGGGACTACCACGCACGGCAGTGCACATAGTCGGTAACATGCCCATTAACATACTCGAGGAATTACCTCTCAATACAGGCCTTGACATTCATATCGAGGCTGAGCCGAAATACATTAACCACATAATGAATGAACTAGCCAAGAGGGGCACTATCACGCGGTTAAGGGCCTTAACGATGGTTTGTTGGGGCAACTCCTTCAGGGAGTTTAAAATGCATGAGGGCTTGTTGCGCAGGTTATCGATCGATGACGTTAAGGAGCTCCTGAGGGTTAAGGAGCTGCAGGGAGTGCGAATAAGTGAGGTCGAGGCTCTACTCAGACTAGTGTCACCCCACTGGCACTACTACGGGCTGTTCATGAATAATGAGTTGGTTTCCATAGCAACTGCGTACCTGAAGCTGTCCGAGGTTTGGGTCGTTGGTGATGTGTTCACGGTACCCAATCATAGGAATAGGGGATTTGCCAAGGCTGTGACCTCGGCAGTCACTAGGGATGCCATCAACTCCGGCGCTATGGCAATGCTCCACGTGCTTGAGGACAACGAACCAGCAATTAGGGCCTACAGAAGGCTTGGCTATGTCACGGTGCAGGTGCTGACAAGGCTGATCTACAACCCTATTAGTCATAAGCCATGAAGCCCAACAAAACCAATAAGCACGAGCTACAGGGCTAAGCGAGTCACCACCATTGAATGACCTAGACTATTTCCTCAAAGTCCTCCTCACCGATGTGCCTGACGACCTTGACATTATTGGCCTTGGCCAACTCAATGGCTTTGGTGTAATCCCTCCCCCTGAATACGTGGGCTATTATGGCGATTACTTCCTTACTCGCCATGGTTTGTCTTAGTTTGTTTATTTTCTCCAGGAAGCTTTCCACGTCCCTTAGCCTTAGTGTTTCCTTGACCTCGGCAACAACAACCTTATTGCCAGCCTCGGCATAACCGTCGAACTCGCCGACGCCCTCAATAACCCTCCTCCTAAGCCTATCAACATTCACGCCCAAAACCTCCCTAACCCAGGCGGGGAGGTAATGCCTAACATTTTGCTCAATTAACAGGCCCATGTTTCTGGATAAACCACCGTAACTCCTAGAAAGACCATCAACCTTCCTACTCAAATTATCCAAACCAACCCTCAACTCCTCCTGACCCTTCCTAAGCTCTTCCTGGCCCTCCTTCAACGCCTTATTTCCTCGAGTATCCTCTGCGTGATTTCTAAATGCCTGGCCTCAACGTCGGCGAGTTTCTGTACTGTTTCGAGGACTTGCCTTGTCATGTTCATTAACCCCCTCTGGTTCTCAGCCAACTCCCTCTGGCCCTCGGCTAACTCCTTGATTGCGTCCATTAGCCTCGCCTGTCCCTCCATGAGCCTAACCTGGCCCTCGGCCAACTGCCTAACGGCATCCATAAGCCTAGCCTGACCTTCAGCAAGGCCCTTAACAACCTCAAGAACCTGCCTCTGCCCCTCAGCTAATTGCTTCGTGATTTCGAATACCTGCCCGGTGAGATCCATATGCCTTGCCTCAGCCTCGGCCAAGCCCCTAACGACCTCTAGCACCTTATCCAGTGCATCGGCCAGCCGCTTAAGGTCAGACCTAAGATCAGCAACGCCCAATAGGCCCATCACAGCATACCTAAACTCCTCATCCTCACGAAGCAACCTAAGAAACTCATCACGAAGAGACATACACCAAAAACACCAAGGCAACAAATAAAAACCCACCGCCCACAATCAAGAGATGCCAGCGGTAAAGCTGGGTAGAAGCATGGCATCAATGAGCACTAACGAGCTGGGTTGGGCCGTACTAAGTCATGAGGGTATAAAAACTGCCCAGGATATCAATCACGTAATCATTTTCACTCAATTTAAAGTATCAGTATCACACGTAGATCAGGGAATTAGGTAATGCTGAGAATTCGTAATCACAATGTATCATATAATGATGGATTAAGTGTGGCATTAACGCTTGCTCATCTCTTGCTCATATCCATATTATGATAATTATTTTATGTAATAGGACATTGTAACGGGAAGCCCGTTGATCCGTAACCGATATGTTCCGTGGGTTTTTCAATTTCTGGTGCGGGGGGTGGGATTTGAACCCACGCAGGCCTTCGCCAGCGGATCTTGAGTCCGCCCCCTTTGACCTGGCTCGGGCACCCCCGCCAGCTCAACAGTTTATTAACAGCGATTTAAGTTTTTGGGTTCGAGGGGTTTGCGTAGTTGACTGGGCTATACTACTGGGGCTCGTTGTTTGTTGATTACGCTTGCTTAATTACCTAGGCTTGGCTTAAGTGAATTCCTCGGTTTGGTGGCTCGCCATGGCGGTCTCCTTTGTGGGTGCGGTTAGTCGCTTGAGGTGCTTGGTGATTATTTGTCTCTTCTTTTCATCTTTCGTTCTCTCGTATTTTCGGCAGAGTACTTCCACAACCTGCGCCCTAATGTCTTCGTATTTCTCAAACACGTACATGGGTATTATAACGAGTAAGTACTTACCGCCCTTATTAACGTAGGCATAAAACCCATCACCATACACAGCCCTCAACGCCTCAATGACTTTTTCAACCTCAGCCCCATCCTTAGCCTTATGCTCCAAGACAACGGTTCTCTCATAAACATGCACCGTGAATCCATAGCCAGCTATGTCGACCGACATCTCACCTCTCCTAAACTTCACCTCCATCTCGGCAATTCGTTTAATCCTCTCCCACTTCTCGAATGATAACGCATCAAGTACGTCACGTAGAACGGGCGGCAAGACATTAATCATCGCCCTTGCTAAATTGATGGTGTTGCTTCCGTGGAACCTCACATCAATTACGCCACCACCGACTGGCTCGGGCCTCCAGCCAAAGCCCATACCCTTCAGCCTCTCCAACAACGGCTCCC
>NZ_BBDM01000022.1 GCF_001316245.1 Vulcanisaeta sp. JCM 14467
GTATGCCGCGATGATGGCTGCGTATAAGGCCGCACAAATAGCCATGAGTAGGGGCATAAACGCAGTGCACATAAAGGTTAAGGCACCGGGCGGCTACGGCCCAAAGACGCCAGGTCCTGGTGCGGCTGCCGCCATTAGGGCCTTGGCCAGGGCGGGCTTGATAATCGGTCGTATTGAGGATGTGACGCCAATACCAACCGACACCATTAGGCCGCCTGGAGGTAGGCGTGGTAGGAGGGTGTAAGTCCTCATTATTTTCTATTCCTAATTAATCCAAACCCTATAATTTATCGTTTAGGCGGTACTCATGAATTGCGGTGGACCAATCACGGTAGTTATAGGCGGTACGGAATTAATGAGCCATGCAGAACCAATATTGAGGGAGTTCTTTGGTTCGGCTTATAGGTATGCAAAGGCCGTTGTTGACTACGGCGTTGGCTCCGTGGCTCTAGCCACCGTTGATGGGTCGATCGCGGGTGCAGTTGTTTATTACGGCGTTAATGTTGGTTCCATTAAGCTATGCGTTATTTATTACATAGCCGTGGTTGAGGAGTGCAGGGGTTTGGGTATTGGTAAGGTTCTGATGAGTACAGTTGAGGAGGTGTGCGCGGATTCAGATGTCTATGTCGCAACCACGTGGTTCGGTAACGAGCCAGCCGACAGGCTCTATAGATCGTTAGGTTACGTTGGTTACACATGGGATGAGTTGAGGAGACTCATTGGTAGGAGGGCGGTTGATAGGTTGCTTAAGGCGACCTGTGGTTACGACGATGATATAGCCTATGTAAAGCCCACCACTAATGATGACGTACTGGCGATACTAAGGCATGTTGTTGAGGCGGCGGTGATGACATTAATAGGCTTTGGCGCGAGACCTGCCTAGGCGTGTGGCTTAGGATTAAGTCAAGTCTTCGGTGAATCCCGTACTTCCTCACTGCTTAGTTTTTTTAAGTAATAACCATTTATTTTTAGGTGAGGAATATGCCAAAGGGGAAGAGAAAAGTGCAGGAGCAGGAGGTTGAGGAGGAAGAGAAGGAGGAACCGGTCGAGGTTGAGGATACGGGTGAGGAGAGTGGTGAAAGGGGCGCTGCGGTTACGGCAAGCGTTAGTGGTGGTTATCCTGTCATTGATGTTGAGGAGATCGAGGGTGTTGGCAGGGTAACGGCTCAGAAGCTTAGGGAGGCAGGCTACAACACGGCTAGGGACGTTGCTTCGCAAGCGTTAAGGAGTTAGCCGAAATACTCGGTAGTGAGGATAGGGCTAAGCAGATAATTGCGGCCGCCCAGAAGCTCATTGGCTTGACGCCATTCATAACGGCTTACGAACTTTATGAGAAGAGGAGAGGCGTTAGGAGGATTAGCACCGGTGTTAAGTCGCTTGATGAATTACTTGGTGGTGGTATTGAGACCAAGGCGATCACGGAGTTGGTCGGCGAGTTCGGTAGTGGTAAGACCCAGCTATGCCATCAATTAAGCGTAATGGTTCAGCTACCCGAGGACAAGGGTGGCTTAAAGGCTAAGGCGTTGTACGTCGATACGGAGAACACCTTCAGACCCGAGAGAATAATGCAGATGGCTAAGTACAGGGGTTTGGACCCGCAGGAGGCGTTGAGGAACATATTATATGCCAGGGCCTACAACAGCGATCACCAGATAATGATCATTGACGAGAGTAAGAAGATTATCGAGAAGGAGAACATAGGCCTAATAATCATCGACTCATTGGTCGCCCACTTCAGGAGTGAGTACCGGCAGGGAGAACCTAGCCGAGAGACAGCAGAAGCTTAACCACCACATAGCCCAACTACTAAGGATTGCCGACATATACAACGTAGCCGTTGTAGTGACGAACCAAGTAATCGCCCAGCCAGACGTATTCTTCGGAAACCCGCTGAAGCCGGCAGGCGGTAACGTGATTGCCCACGGTGCAACCTACAGGGTTTGGCTTAGGAAGGGTAAGGAGAATGTCAGGATTGCCAAGATATTCGACTCGCCGTATCACCCAGAGAGGGAGGTCACGTTCAGGATAACCGAGGAGGGAGTCGTTGATTAAAATCAAAAAAACAATTACTAACGCCGAACCTGGCGTTATGTGATTACACGTGCTTAAAACTATTTAAATTCCTAGCTATGGAATTATGCTTGATGGATTTTATCAAGGTTAAGGCCGGCGTATTCAACCCATTAATGCCTGATAAGGTAGTGGAGGTTGAGAGTATCGTTGATACTGGCGCAGTGTATACGGTAATACGTAGAGACATCCTTGAGGGACTCGGTATAAAGCCAAGTGGAAGGAGGAGGTTTAAGGCCTTTGGTGGTTATGTTGAACGGGATGTAGGGGATGTCGGTCTAATGCTCATGGGCGAGAGAGGCATCGTCCCAGTGATATTTGGTGAGACTGATGATGCGTTGGTGATTGGCATGACCGCACTTGAGATACTGGGTCTCGAGGTGGATCCAGTCAATGGAACGCTTAAAAAGACGGAATTACTACTGCTTTAACCCTCACCGCAAGTCCTCAAGCCTCTCGATCAGTGAGTCCTCATCACCGAAGTACCTGATGTCAATCTTCTTCTCAAAGCTTATCAACTCAAAGTTCAACCCCAAGTCCCTAGCATACCTATAGACCTCCATCAACTCCTCCCTACTCGGCCTCCTAGCCAACTCCCTAAACTCAGGATTAAACCTCGGCGAGTTTGGGTCCGTCTCATACTCAGGTCTGTACTGATCCATTATGTTCACCAGGACGCCGGGCATGTTATCGGCAATCCACCTAAGCAGGGGCTTAGTATCATCCTCGATATGGCTGGGCATTACCAAGTGCCTAATTATCATGTCCTCACCCCAGTCATACACAAGCTTATGATTCCTAGAAACAATTTCAAAATAGTGAGGGATTCTTGATATTCTAAATGCGCAGTTATTATTATAATATTTAAAATCTGGTAAATGAATATCAACTATTACTCTCAATATTTTCATTGAATTGACCGTCATGTAGAAGTTACTGTTCCATAGCATGGGTACGTTGAGTTCATCGCCATAGAAGGCCCAATCCCTCGAGAAACTATACGGTATGAAGTCTGCCTTAACCGAGAGCACGGCATCATACTCCTCATCGCTCAACTCATCAAGGACCTTGATGCCCTTCTTGGCAATTAACCTAATCGCCTCCACTATGTTGTGAAGGTGTGGTGTTGGTTCGCCGCCGACCCAATTAATGTTATGGACACCCTCAAGCCTTAGTATGACCGCTGCCGAGGCTATCTGCCTTGGTTCATGATGACCCCATTAAACCTATCCCTACTGATGTCGGCATTTTGGCAGAAGGCGCAGCGGAAGTTGCAGGATGTGAAGAAGATGGTTCCCGAACCCATCACGCCACGAAGAGGCAACTCCTCACCCAGGTGGTGGAAGTACGTGGAGACCCTACTAGTGAAGTCAAGCATACATACGCCAAGCCTCTTACCGCCAGTCCTATCAACCCCACAACGCCACTCACAAAACTCGCAATGCCTAATCATCCTCTTAGTAATCTCCGAAATGAGGTCCAGGAGTGATGGTGATGCCTTGGGCGTCCCCCTAATATCAACCTCGTTATTCCTCACCCTGCGCCATAACTCCAGGAAGTCGTTTAGGGCCCTATCGAACTCTCTCCATAACTCGCCCTCGCTTAGTTCGGTTATTTTCTCATTGACGGGTATCCTATCGGCTATTAGGTACTTGGCCGGTTTCCGGTTAATCGCTACCTCGTAGTACCAGGGCAGCTTGTCCCTAATGTACTTCCAAATCCAGAGCCCTGAGAAGTTAATCACACCATTAATTAGTCAGTGCCAGGGCTTTTTAAACGCTTGTTAACGGTGGTAGGGCTTAGGACTACATACCTATGTAGCAACTACATAGGTATGTAGTTCCTAGTGGACCAGCAGAGGATCTAGGTGGACTTTGTGACGGAGTAATGGGGCTTAAGTGATGCATATCTTGGCGTTAGGCAGAGCTGTCACGTTGGTGTGGGTCTATACTTAGGATTAAGCTTTTATTTGCCCTATTCCCTAACCATGGTGATGGCGAATAAGGTTAGGCTTGCAATCGTAGTTGCCGAGTTTAATTACGATGTTACATACCTAATGCTCCAGAAGGCCCTGGAGCATGCCAGGTTCCTGGGGGCTGAGGTCACGTATGTAGCTAAAGTGCCTGGCACCTACGACATGCCGATAATAGTCGATGAACTGCTTAGGAGGGATGACGTGGATGCCGTGGCGGCCATAGGCGCCGTTATCCAGGGTGAGACCAAGCATGACGAGGTTGTTGCTCATCAGGCGGCTAGGAAGTTGATGGACCTGTCAGTGGAGCATAGAAAGCCCGTGGGCATGGGTATAATAGGGCCAGGAGCCAATAGAATGCAGGCGCTGGAGAGGGCTGAGGAGTACGCGAGGAGGGCTGTGGAGGCCGCGGTTAAGTTGGCGAGAAGACTCGAGTTACTCAGGGGTAGTAAGTACACGGGCACCACAGTATTCATTGAGTAAGACAGTGCATTAATGCGGTGAAGGAAATACAACGTAGGTCCTCAAGTAACTACTATCGTGAATTGTGAAATCATCAGCATTGGAGTCACTCTTCACTTCTCGGTAGGCGACTAAGCATCATCACAAGTTAGAGCCTTATAACCCCTAGATTTACTTTATCCGCCGTGATAACCGTAGCCATCGGCTCAAGGAATCCAAATAAGGTCAGGGGTACGGAGCTGGCGTTCCGGCTCGCGGGTTTCAGGGTTAACGTGGTCTCGGTTGAACCACCTGGCGACTTATCGCCAGAACCCATTGGGTTCAATGAGACTATTAATGGAGCCATTAAGAGGGCTAGGTACGCAATTAACGCCGTACCCAATGCAGAGTTTGGCGTTGGCATTGAGGCGGGAATAATTAGGGTTGAAGGCTTTGAGGAGGGTCTTGACGTAACCATAGCCGCAATAATTGATAGGGATGGTAGGGTAACCCTCGGCATGAGCTGGATTCATGGTACCTAGGAAGTTCATGGGCGAGGTGTTGAAGGGAGTTGAATTAAATGAAATCGTCAGCAAGTATTATGGAGAACCTAACATAGGTAGGAAGTACGGCCTAATCGGAGCCCTGACCAGGAGGTTCATAGACAGGGTCGTCCTCAACACGGAGGCAGTATACATGGCATTAATACCGAGGATGCCGTGGAATGCAGGTTTATTTAGGGATTGAACGCCTTGGGCAGGCAGAGTGGAGGTAAGATTATTCTTACAGCCACTCTACAGGTTCAAAACAATCAATTACTCACCACCCTGCCCGCCCTCGCTTAATTCCCCGGTCTCGCCCTCCCCCCTCTCCGTGAGTTCCAGGTATATCAGTGCCTCAACCTCATCCTTATTACTTAACCCGAGACCCTCTATCACCGTTGTTGGTAAACTGGCCCCGTACTGGGTCTTGTGTATGCGCCTAATGTTGCCCTCATAGGCCATGTACCTATTATCCTTAAACAGCCAAATCCTCACTGGGGCACCATTCCTAAAGCCGAAGTACCTAACCGTTGTTGGCAGCGGTATGTAGGCGTTAACGATCTTGTACTCCCTATCACCAACCCTCCTCGTACTCTCATAAATCCTAACCCTAGCCCTAACCCAAACCGCATTACCAAAACCAATATCCAACACAGTCATACAAAGATGCAAAACCAAAACCTGACTTAAAACCTTGACCATCATAGAGAGGCCGAGGTTTGAACCTGCAGAGTGGAGGTAAGATTATTCTTACCTCCACTCTTCCCGTCCAGAGTTCGACACAACAATAATAAATAGATGCTTTGCCAAAACTTTCGCTGATGTTTCTATTTTTCGTTAGAGTAAAACTTATAAATCCCTGAAGAGACTAAGCTCTGATGTACGTGGTTACTGGTTACACACGTGGTAAGTCGTCAAGGAGTTTTGGAGGTGCATATAAGGATGCTGATGATGTGAGGGATGTTCATGAGACCACTGCGTTAAAGTCCAGGAAGAATCTTCAGTACTTCATGATTACTAATGATGATAGAGACCTGGTCCTATGGTCCTTTGACATTCCTGGTTATGAGACGCACATATACTCATTCATTAAGGAGACAGCCACGTTGATGCTATGTCCAAGGATTGATAATTCAACTTACTTACTGCCAGACATATCACTACTGAGCGACTTATCGAGCGTCTTGTCAAATTATGACTATAGGGATACGTCGTACTTCGTAAAGCCATTGAGTAGGGACTTCGTTATTGAGACTCTGAGGAGGACTTACAACTCGGCGTTAGTGTTAATCACGAAGATGTTGATGAGTGCGAATAAGGCCAGGGGCACGGCGTTGATGAGGTTAATCGACAAGGTTGATTATGCCGAGGAATCAATCAATAAGGCGCTAACGCTGTGGGAGAGTAAGGGTTACGGCATTGACCCCTCAGGTATAAGGAATGCAATAGACAGTGTTAGGGAGGTCCTTAGCAGGAGTTGGTAAAGTAACCGATAGAGCCTTAACCAAATACTCAAGGTATTACCTGACAATCACCATGGAATAGATAGGCGAGTAATTAGGGAGTTAATTAAGGAGTTAAGGAATAGATACCCTGGCAAGTCCAGTTCCTGGATCAGGAGATCACTAAGGAGGTTCCTGAACAATGATGTGAGGGCATTAAGCAGCAATGCATGGGTTGTTAGAGGCGAGCCATCAATGGGTGATAAATTACCGCAATACATAGTTAGGCTCATCAACGGTAAATACACCTGCGACTGCCAGGCAAGCCCATGGGGCGAAAGCAGGGGCCTTTGCACCCACATAGGTGCAGTAATTGCTAGCCAGGTGTATGAGGAGCTCATGAGGACCGTGTATGCGGCAGTGATAAGTGTTAGGTGCGTGGATACGGAACTAATCATACCGGGCGAAGGAGCCTCTGTAGAGAGGGTGGTTAATGGTGAGGAAACAACATACATAATTAGGACGAATGACGAGAAAACCCTAAGGGCATTATTAGCGTGCAACGATAAGATAGAGGAAGTAACAATAGGCACAGGGCCATGAAGAACTGGGAAATTAAAGAGACAATACAGGAAGTGGACAAAACCACGAAGGAGGGCTAAGCAGGGAATGGCATTTTTCTTTCATCGACTCAAAGAGCCATACGCCAGCTTCTTGGCTTCCTCAATTGCACCTGACGAGGACCTTAGGCAGTAAATGACGGTGATAACCCTGCCTAGGAATTTGTGGGAATAACTTCACTGTCTCACTAACCTTAGTTAAGGCACGCTCTACAATTTTCCTACTGGCTCTATTCTTCGCCTCACCAACAATGGTCATCTGCCTATCGGTCCCATAAATATAGAACTTATACCTGGGGTTCAATTGTACTGGACCAGTCTCGATATTGATGCTGCGCTGTTTCAGGCAATAATTAACCACGTTCCTCAATGGTTATTGTAACCTTCTCTAGGGTTCTCTTAATCCTATCAACTCTCCTCTCAAGTCTATCCATCCTAGTCTTCAACTCCTTCTGATCCCCTCAATAACTCTTGGATACCGGCAATCCATTACTGCGTACTTAAACGCACAATCCTCCCCTAAAGCCTTTAGGGATCTCTCCTTCTCCTCCTGGCTAAGTCTCATGGCCTGGTAATCATTTTGTATGACATATTTAAAAGGCTAAATTTACAATAGCCATTGATGGTTATGGTAATTAATTATGAATTGCGTTCTTCGGGAGGAATTGGTTCAGCAACACTTATATACGTGGGTGGTTAATGGATTATAATGCACCAGGTGTGGGATGATAAACAGTTCATTATTGGTATTAAACGGCTCAGGATTGGCTATGCTATTGTCTCCATATCCATGGTGCTGATCATTGCCTGGCTTGCCATATTCAACTTCATGTTAATATGGTTCTACGTGGCGGAGCACCCAAACACATTACTCATACTAATATCGGCCCTCACCATAGGCTTAACCTCGGCGCTATATCAAGCTCCAGGTTTCATGAAGTTGGCCAATGCCAGTAGGAGGTATGTCCATGGTAAGGCGGGCATCATATTACTCATAACCACTTGGGCATTAGCCACCACATCCATGGTTACCTACTACGTAGGTCTACTATTCCCTCCACCTGGACTCTACACCATCCCGGTACCCAACCCAACGCTGGGGTGGGTATCGAATATTACTGAATACCTAGGTTTCTTAACGTTCTTCCCAGCCACGATATTAATTGCGATAACACTACGTAGGTTGGGTAACGACCTTAGGAGACCCATGGTTAGGACTGGCGTAACCCTGGTATTAGTGGGTGTCTCAATAATAATGTTCTTCGGGACAATGGAGATACTGGCGCCAATATGGGCCAGGTTCATCACTAGTATTGAGACGAGCATACCAATAAGGGTTGAACTACCCTTCGAATTAATTGAAACACTTGGCATAATAATCACGGCACTACCACCAGTATTAGGCTTAATCGGGTCCGTATTATTTACGCTAGGCTCAAGCCACGCCATGGAGGGGCAATTTAATGACGGGAGTAAGTACTTACCTTTAGCACCTATACCGTCATTATTCACGGTTTCATAAACTTAGCATTATTTGCGCCGTAAGTTTATGCTATCTTCACAATTAGTATGGAACATTAATCTAAAAGAAATTAAGTCCTATGAAAAAGGTTCTCTAAATGCGTAGAAACGACCATGTTAATGATACATGCGAAGATTAAAAGAGAACCAGTGGTTCCACCAGGGCTTGAAGCCGTAGGACCTGAGTTCAAGCCCAGCAGACCGCGGAGAGACAGGGCAGGTTAACTCTGAGCAGTTTCTTAAAGAGCAGAAAGTTTTATTAAATAAGTTAAAAGTATTGATGATGCTCATGGTAATGAAAGCTGCCGCAGCAAGAAACTACGCCGTGTTCCTGTCGCTCATAGTGGGAGCCCCGCTTATAATCACCATCCTCATAGGCCCCCGCTCACCCTATTCCATAATCACCTTCCTCATAATCCTCGACATAGTCATCGCCATCTCGATGGCGGCAACCTATCTGCGCTACAGGACCCTTGCTAACACCTACTACCGCGGGGTCCTTGACTTCTACTCTCAGAAGCCTGTTGATCTAAATGGAAGGAGGGTCGCAATCCTCGTCGTTAGCTACAATGAGGACCCTCTCATGGTCGCTCAGAACGCCCTCGTCTCAAGTCTCAGTGTCGGGCCGGAGAACGTTTACGTCCTCGACGACTCGACAGACCCCACCATTGTTACCAGGCTGAAACTGATAGCTGAGAGGACTGGCTTTAACTACGTACATAGGGATAACAGGAGGGGTTACAAGGCAGGCGCGATAAACGACTGGCTCAGGGCATACGGCGACAAGTACGACTACGCCATGATCCTTGACGCCGACCAGATGCTACTCCCTGGCGTGATAGGTAGGCTCCTCAAGTTCTTTGACGACGACAGGGTCGCGTTCGTTCAGATCCCACAGTACTACTCAAACACACGCACCTGGATAGGAATGTCATCGTGGATACAACAACTCCCGTTCCTCAGGGTAGTGATGAGGGCAAGGGATGTGCAAAGGTCACCCTTCATGTTAGGCTCGGGAACCCTCTTCAAGATAAGGCCGCTGCTGGAGGTTGGAGGCTTCAACGAGGATACGGTCACCGAGGACATTTACACATCGCTTGAGCTGCTGGAGAGGGGCTACTATGGCAGGTACATCGACGTACCGGCCCTGTGGAGCGGCGAGCCCCCGCAGTCATATACTGCCTATTGGGTCCAGCAGTCCAGATGGTCCCTAGGAGGCTTCCAGCTTCTTCCAAGGCTCCTCAATGCAAGCATTGTCCTAACTCAATTCTGGGACTACCTCAACGGCGTATTGTATTGGTTCAAAGTAAGCATCCTGGCGCTCGCAGAGGTCGTAGCGCCTGTGCTATTCATTTTCCTTAATGCGTACTACTTCAGGTATGCCCAACTCTTCTTCATTATTTACATACCAATTTTCTTCTTCTTACTGTATAACTACTTGTTGTCAATGAAGAGATACAAATACGGCCTGAGGGCCTTCCTTGCTCACTATTCCCTCCAATCCATCGACTCATTTCCAACCACACTCTCATTCCTGACATGGATTACGGGCAGGAAGAGACCGTTTAAGGTCACCCCAAAGGGAGGCGGGACGAGGACCCCCATTAGGCTTATCCTACCGACACTGATCATCATTGGCCTACTCCTGGCCGCCTCGATCCTCGGCATTATGAAGCTACTTGAGGGGGCGAACTTCTGGTACAGGGTCGCCGTTGCCGTCAACCTCTTCTGGGCCTCTGGCTTTTAACGGGTTATGGTATTGGACTGTTCCTGATAGTGGGTGGCGAAGCCCCGTCCCGTATGAGGAGGACGTGGAAGCAGAAGTACATGCCCGAGCTGTTTGAAGTCTCTCCTCTCGTCCACTACGCCGTTGAGCTTGAAACCGCAATATCACATTACGATGAGGGATTGGCCGTGAAGTTAGGCAGTGATGACCCAAGGGTGCAGCTCATTCGTGAGAGTTCGAGGGAGAGTGTTGGGCATGCTAAGGTGTACGCCCAAATCGCCGATACCCTTGGAATTGCGAGATGGTCGTCCTACTCGCCCGTCTTGACATCATTCCTTGACACAGTAATGAGAAGGGTAAGCGAGTCCGAGGCCAAGTGTCTGTCAGACAGCAGTAAGGGCCTAGACTCATCGTGCCTACTGATTGATGAGGAGCTAATGATGAGGATGGTGGCCCAACTCGTCAAGGAGGTCCTGGGCGATTCCCTCACGGAGGAGATGATTGAGAGACTTGACCGCATAATTGACGAGGAGACGGAGCACTTCTACGCCAAGCTTTACCTGATAAACGCCCTGCAGGGTGAGCCAGGGCATCGCGCTCGAGACCAAGGGGAATAAATAGTAATAACCCTTATAAGAGAAATCAAGGCTGAGGTAGATAATTAATACTGAATAAGCGTTTACATGTGTCTATGACCGATACTGTAGTCAATGCTTGAATTATAGATATGGCAAAGAGCAACGCAGTGTCTTTGCCATTATTCACTCCACGTAGGCGTTCCAAAAGCTAATGCTTTTCCTCTTTTACTATTCATACTACATTCACCGAATGTAGGCGACTGAACATTATGTTTAGTATAACGTCAACATAACAAGCATAATGCGTGTTCCAAGTACCATTTCCTAAAGTTCTCATGCAGGGTGACCAATAATGCTCAATAAGTACCCTTGCTCAGTTAATGAAGTCCTGCCCCTGTAAGATGTTCACAATACCCTCTGGAACGCTTCTGCTTATCATTTAGGTTGCGAAGAACTTCCTAAGCCCATAAAGCTCGGACTCGCGGCTAAGAACCTGCTTGGTTTCCTCCTTGAGTTCTTTTCTTAGCCTGCCCTGGTCAAAGGTAGAAACCTATTTCTAAAACGCTCAATCGTATCATTACTGAACTAATTGCTGGCTGTAATCGCTTCGTGACTTCGCCAGAATGACTCACGCCTTGGCAGGTACTGAGTCTTAATGAACTTTAGGGTTTTTAGAGTTATTAATTGTAAAGTATTTATTTCCTAAATCGTATTATATTTTGTAAGAGGATACCTTTATGCCTGAGGTTCATGAGGAGGTTATTAACGTTAAGCTTGCGAATATTTTAAGTAGAGAACTAGGTATTGATGCAAGGGCTGAGAGAATTCATGGTAGGAGGAGACCAGACATAAGGTGCTACTACAGGGGCTTCATAATAGGCATAGAGGCATCCTATAGTGCCAGTGATGCTGAAGAGGATGCCAGGGGGAGAATAGAGCAGGGGCTTACGGATATCTCCGTAGCCCTATGGATTAAGGAACGCTTTAAAGATATACCAGAGTCGCAGCTTTACGATGCAATAAAGAGGCCTAGGTTCGACGTTAAGGTGTTCGTTCCCTCGGAGATTAAGGGTACCTTAATACCATTCATAGAGAGTAAAATTTCTAAGAAGGCTGAACCTGTCACGGAATGGTTTAAGGATGTTGATATACCCACGTTAAAATTAATCATAGAGAGCAGTATAGATTTCTTAGTCCGTGAAGAAGAGATAAAACGTAATCTGGAGTTTATTGAGGAAAAGATAAACGATTTTACTGAGTCGTTAAAGGCTCTGGATAATAAAGGTATTATTAGGAGGAGGATATACGACATTCTTTATAGACTTTATGGCCTATCTGTGGCTAAGGCCGAGAATCCGGACGTAGCCTTTGGCCATGCAGCATTATCAATACTATTATCATCAACCTTTTATGAGCACGTAAGGTCAATGAATCCAGAGCTAAGGTCACTGAGTAATTATATAAGGCAGCATGGAGGTATTAATGGCTTGAGAAGGGCCCTGGAGGATCTTCTCAAAGTGGATTATAAGGTAGTTATTGAAACAACACTTAACATACTTGATGCATTACCTCAGGATATAGATTTGAGGGTAAAGGACTTGATAGAGTTAGGCGCAGAGATCGCGGCCAAGAGGAGTTTATTGAGGAAGGATTTCGCTGGTAGGGTGTATCATAGGATAACGGGTGATATAGCCGTTAGAAAGGGTTTTGCAACATTCTATACAGAGGTCCCGGCAGCATACTTACTAGCGTCATTAGCTGTGCAATTCCTCCTAAACCTTGATATGAAGGATCCTCTTACATTATCTAGAGATGAAGCTCATAATCTAATTAACAGGATAAGATCTGTCAAGATTGGGGATTTTGCATGCGGTAGTGGTACATTACTTACGGCATCTTATAGCGCATTAATGCGCTTAATAGCGTTATTAAAGTATTACTATGATGTTGATGTAGACTTGAACAATGTTGGTAAGGAATTGATAGAGAATGGCATTTATGGAATCGACGCCTTAAAGTATGCCTCACAAATAACAGCAATAAACCTCGCCTTAATAGGGCCTGAGGTTATATCAAGGGAGAACGTTTTCACGATATATTTAGGGTTAATCCCAGGAAAACAGCAAGCATGGTTCGGTTCATTAGAGCTCCTCAATAATGGTAAAAGGGTTGGCGGAATATTGGCATATATTGAGGGTGGACTAAAAGGATCCGTCGAGAGGGTTAATGTTGAGGGTGTAGAGGGCGTATTTTCATTACCCGAGAAATTCGACCTAATCATAATGAATCCCCCATTCACGAGACCCACAGGAAGAACCGAGAGATTTGGGGAAAGGAGGGGGCTCTTTGGTTTATGGTTAACGAGGATGTTAGGCAATCGTTTATTGATGTTTACAAACATGTTAGAACTATGGTGGGAGATGAGCTAAGGCAGCTTGCCCGTAAAAATAAGGAAATCTTCCCAGGTTCAATACAGGATATAATTGAGGAAAAGGAGGATGAACATAAATATTACTTAAACATCGGGCAGGCAGGTGAGGGGCTCCTATTCCTATACCTAGCATATAAATATATCAAGGACGGCGGAGTAATAGCTTTTGTACTGCCTAAGGGTCTATTGGCAGAAATATCATGGTTCTTAGCTAGAGTATTGCTTTTAACAAAATTCCACTTAAAGTACGTAATTATTAGTAATGATCCTCAAAGCGGGTACAACTTTAGTGAAGGCACAAGCCTCAGTGAAGTACTCATTGTTGCAAAGAGGGTAAATAGTCATAGCGATAATGAGGAAACAATATTCATAAACTTATTACGAAAACCATCAACAGCATTAGAGACCATAATGTTCGTAGACTCTATAAAGAGAACTATTGAAAGAGATGAAAGATACGTAAGTACGTACGGAAATACTATCGCAATAATTACGAAATTTAAGAGGAAAGAGCTCATAGAGAATGTTGATAATTGGAATAGGCTGATCGCATTTCCCAATGATGAATTGAATAGGGTAATGATAGATATGTATGAAAATGGAAAAATATTAGAAGTAGGTGGATCGGCAATAAGGATTCCTATTACAAAGCTGGGCAAGATTGTGAATGTTGTTGGTTTAGCTGTAAGAAGGGGTACATTCCATGAAGTGTTTAAGCAAGTGCCGTCTAAGGTTCCTGGCGCTGTGCCAGCACTTATAGGTGGTGATGAGATTTATCGAAGGAGCATACTCGTGAAACCTAATTCCTGGGTTATCGTAGCAAAGCCCGAGTATGCAGGTTACATAAATACCGCAAGCAGGTTCTTAGTTCCTGACAGGATACGAGTCAATACTGCACATGCCACCGCATTGTACAGCGAGGACCCCATCGTTGCTAATATGTTCTTTGGGCTGAAACCAAGGGATACACTCAAGGAGGACCACCTTAAAGTATTAGTGTTGTGGTTTAATACAACATGGGGGCTCTTATCAATCTTGCCGAAAGAACGGAGACTGAGGGATTATGGATTGAACTCACCAAGACTAAGTGGAGATCAATGCCAGCAATAGATATTACTTCCCTGGATTCCAACACTACAGAACAGCTCATTAAAGTGTTTGAAAAATACGTAGATAAGCAATTGAAGAGGATCCCAGAGCAATTTGACCCGAAAAATCCCGACCCAATTAGGTTAGGGATAGATTTGGATTTTCTAAAGGCTATTAATCCAACAATAGATGAGGATAAGGCTAATGAAGCATTATTAAGGCTTTACGAGCATGTAAACAATGCCTTAAGGACTTGGTCAGGAGAATCAACATAAATTCTCATGAGTATTTAATGAAAAGGAATTATCATAGCCCCAATATATTCATGATCACGACTATCACTCACCCAATCTCCGAGCCTTAGCTCGTGGCGTTTTTAGGCTGTTCGATTAGGTTTTAAACTTCGTACTAACGCAAGGGGTATTAATGAACATGCATCATCGTTTATTCCCTTAAATTGAAATATTAAGCAACTTATTGCTTAGCTGAAGATATTATTGATATGATACATTATCTAGTACATGAGTGCTCATGGGTGCGTTACCGAGTGTTCATAACCCACGTTACTGGTTATTAGGGGTTGAATGGAGGAGTGGCGGCCCCGCCGGGATTTGAACCCGGGTCCTACGGCTCCGCAGGCCGCCGCTCTATCCATGCTGAGCTACGGGGCCGATATTTTCTCGCCTTCATTGGTTTTAAGTCTTGCGTTTCGGATTGTTAGTTATTAGTGAGTAATTAATTACATTGTTCAGGGCTTGGCTGTGCTGGGTGCTTGTTTTCACCGCGGCTGCCTTCTCCGTGGGTGCTAGGCGTCTTAGGTGCTTTGTGATTATTCGTCTCTTTTTCTCGTCCTTTGTTCTCTCGAGTTTTCTGCGCAGTACTTCAACGACTTGCGCCTTGATGTCGTCGTACCCCTCAAACACGTACACTGGTACTATGACGGCTAGGTATTTACCACCCCTATTAACGTAGGCATAAAACCCATCACCATACCTCACCCTCAACGCATTTCATGACGGAATGACTTACCACTCCTCGCAATGCTCGAAACCAAGGAGGATAATCACTTAATAAGAATTTCTTGGGATGGAGGGAGGGGCTTGTTTAACGCTGCTGCTTAATAATGTTGTTACTAATTAGGTACGCCCTAAGCGAAGCCACACTATCAAACCTACCACCCTTAACCTGC
>NZ_BBDM01000023.1 GCF_001316245.1 Vulcanisaeta sp. JCM 14467
CATTGGTTATGGGCCTAGCTACGTGGTTGTTGGTTCATGCCCGGTGACTGAGATTCCCGGGCCCGGCATAAACATTCCGCAGTACTTCCAATCCATGGGTTGCCAGGTCGAGCTTAAAAACACCACGTGGCTTGTCATTGAGTTGAGTAATTGGTGTAGTGGACCCGTGACAATACCCGTCACGGCATTCAGCATCGAGCTTTACCCACAGTACTATGAGTATGTGCCAATACAGTATAGCCTACCAACAAATCAGCAGTACGTTACGCTCAACGTTTACGTGAATAGCACAAGCCCGGTCAGACTATTCATATTCACACCAGACCAGTACGAACACTTCAACGAGAGCTTATCGACATCAAAAGCCTGGTACTTCTTCGGGCCCGCCTATTACTACGGTGGTGAGTCAACGAGGTTCAACACGCAGGTTTTGCTGAGTACTCAGCAGTTGGGTGATGGTGGTTACTACCTAGTCATCAGCAACGTACTGCCGAGTACAAGCACGGTCTCGGTATTCGCAAACATAACAATAACATACACACCACAAACACCAAACATACAGACATAACTCACAATCATCACTTAATCATTTAAGGGAACAAACATACGTCAGTATATCCCATGGCAATCCTGTGGGTATATGCATTCTCCATCTAGTACTATTGCCATCGGCCTTAAAACCCACTCACCAATGCCCGGTGTCTCGGTCATAAGCATGATCTCGCAGTCGAACCATCGTTAAAGTCAATACTCAGGTGAACACCAACACTCGCCCTATCGAGAATCCCATAGGCACCACCGCTGTAAGGCCCCGCTCAATATTCACGGCACCCAACTCCCTGAGCTTCGAGGTCAATGCACCGAGGTACTTATTACTGGCGATCTCGAAGGGTGGGCTTGTGATCGAACCCTCAACAACCTCACTATCACCGCAAAGGCTTAGGACCCATGAACCACCCCAGAAGGACAACCTAAA
>NZ_BBDM01000024.1 GCF_001316245.1 Vulcanisaeta sp. JCM 14467
TTTGGGAGGCGTGGTGGATTGAGGAAATAATGGACGAATGGTTAGAGAAGCGTGACAGGCTTGAGGTCCAGTTAAGGGGTAAGTACGGTGATGAGGTTGTCAATGCAATCACGGGGCTTGTCGACAAGTTCATAAGCTACAACGAGCAGTTCTTGAACTACTGGCGTGAAGTCGGCAATGAGGTTGAGAAGCTAATTGATGACTTAATGAGCGGTAGGGCTGAGGTCATTATTTGGTATAATGCATCAGGAGCAAGCGTGCATTATAGTCACGTGACACTGGATGTGAATAGGACGAGCACAAGCGGCGTAATAGTTCACCTGGTGCTTAATAGACTTGAGGGTGTGACCATAATGGTGCCCGACATTCTCATTAAGACAATGAGTGAGGAGGAGTACAGGAAGTTCGTTAATGATGTGCTTAGGGCGTTGGAGGGTGGTTTTGAGGAGACTGACGGATTCATTAATGAGGGTAAGGTAGGCATGGGAACTAGTCAGACTTGGCAAGCCATTGTTTGGTCGCTTCTTTACCCAGGCGAGAATTACGTGCATGTAAAAGCGGTTAATGTCAATGAGGGTGGCTTGACGATTACGTGGCGTTTAAGGACTAACCATGACCCGCTTAAGGGGAGGATCCTCAATGACGTTGAGAAGCTCGGTGAGGAGGAGTTATTGGCGTTTATGTTGGGTGCGATACTTGGTGATGGCTATGCAGATGTTGAGGAGCTCAAAATCAATGGCCGCGTCTATGATGAGGCCGTGGTTAAGATTACGATGGCAGATGGGGAGTTCGATAGGT
>NZ_BBDM01000025.1 GCF_001316245.1 Vulcanisaeta sp. JCM 14467
GCAAAACCACTAGCCACCAACTACGCACCATCATACGCAATGGGATACGCGCAATTACCGCAGCATGTAAGAACCGCAGGAACGGGTGATGAACATGGCGGGTAAGATTAGGATTTCAGTAGTAATCGTGTTGCTAACAATCCTAGTAATACTGACTGCATTAACGGTGCTGCCGAGGCATGCCGCTGCACAGAGTAATTCATGCACCGAGGCCATTGGCGGTTGTAATTACGAGTTTACGACGAATGGCGTGACGCCAAGCTTTGTCAGCGCTTTCGCACTTATAACGAACACGATGACCGTGCAGACCTACAGTGGGGGTTCTCCTGGATGGGTAACACTGCAGTACAACCCGGACGTGAATATGGTGTGCAGCAACCTGGGGAGTACTGGGAATTGGGTTCAGGGAGCTATTGAGTATTATGTAGCAAGTGGCTACCCAGGAGGACCAAGCAGCACGGGATACCTATACTTCACGGTTTGGGTTTTTTTATCCATGTACAAGCCCTCCTGAGGAATTGTGGGTGAATCCTCCACCTTATGGCCCATCTGAACCCATCCCATGGCCTCTTGCCTCTAATGCCCAGTGGTACATTG